>JALNJK010000004.1 GCA_023268355.1 Candidatus Terraquivivens tengchongensis | reverse complement strand
ACGCCGCATCAAAGAAGTTCGAAGGAAGAGCATGTTATAGAACTGGTGCTAAGAACTTGGCCATAAAGCCAGAGTGGCTTGGTGCAGGTCCAGACCTAGCATTCCTGATCTGCGAGAACCAGTGGGAAAGGTTAAAGACATATGGAGAGGCCGCGATGGATGCAGCAAGGAGAAAAGTCGTATCCCCTCAACTTGAGGCGATAATAGAGACGAACGTTCTGTTCAGCGGGCTTGGCTTTGAGAGCGCAGGACTTGCGGCAGCTCATGCTGTCCACGACGGTATGACGCTGGCAGAGCATCTAGTTGAGGAGGAGAAGAGGCCAGTTCACGGTGAGATGGTCTTCTGGGGAGGTTTCGTTCAGCTAATATCAGAGGATGCACCAATGTGCGAGATACTAGAATACGCTACATGGGGTCACAAAGTAGGACTGCCGCTGACGTTCGAAGAGATGGGATTCAAGCCAGGAGAACCTGATGATGAATTATTGTGGAAGTGTGCTGAGAAGGCCGTAGAACCTGTTAGGACGATACATACCGAATTCTACATGAACATGGGTGCTAAGGAGATAGGCCCATACAAGAACATAGTAGATCCTGTTGAGCACATATTCTACTCGATGAAGGCAGCGGACGAGATGGGCAAGAGGATTGCATCGCAAGTACCGAGAGTTCCATACGAAGCTAAGTGGGTACCGTATGATGCCTTCATGAAGAAGCACTGAATTTATAAAACCACCTTTTATTTTTGTAGCTTAGTATATTTCAAAGGTATAAAAGACCCTTTAGTATACAAAATTATGCAACACTCATGAAGACTATAGGCATAGTGGCGAGTCACGCAACGGAATCCCACGTAACCGTGATACTTAACGAGGGTATGGAAAAGGAGGTAGAAAGCGAAAGCCTAGTTTTAGTAGAGAACAGAAATGGTGGCAAGATACTCGCGGTATGCAGAAGTGGCATAGGTATAAACGACGTACTGAGAGCGACAATGTATTCTCCTGGTGTTGCTTATGCGAGGACCGGAAGGCAACCGAGCACTGCAAAAGAATTTTTTGGCTTCAATCTCGTGATAATCGGCGACGTATCAAAGGGAAAGATTGAGCAGAACAAGCGTATAATAGCACCAACATCGCCCGTAATGATCTTTGAGAAACATGATGATCCATTCTCTTATTTTGGTCCCCATAACTTAAAAATAGGGCACTATAAAGATGTAGTAAACTGGCAAGTGCCCGTACGTGAAGAATACATACCGTTCCACATAGGTGTCTTTGGTGTGACAGGTTCGGGGAAATCCTTCTTTTGTAGATACGAGTTGATTCCGTTGCTCAGGAAGGCTGGCTATGATGTATTAGTTTTCGATTGGAAAGGCTCGGATTATGCTCCTTATTTTAACGGGAGCATATCTATGCAAGACATAGAGATGGACGACGAGGCGATAATATCCTTCTTATGCTCAAAAGCAGGAAACTTCGGCTCTGGTAGAATAGCAGATAATATGAGGGCTTATCTCGAAGAGGCTCTTGTTGACAGTGAATGGAAGTCGCATCCTCCTGAAGAGGCGAAAGAATTACTTTACTCGAAGATGGCGAGAATAATAGAGGATGACAATAAGGATAAACAAGGTAACATCACACAATGGGGCAGGCTTTATCTGCGTCGGCTGGAGAAAGGGTTCAAGCGAATTAGCATAGAAGACTTCGCAACTGTCCTTGGTAAGATGGGACCTGAGCAGATACTCGAAAAGCTGAGACAGCAACATATACTTGTTGTAGACATGAGTCTCGGTAGCAAAGAGCAGAAGCTTTCGGTCTTTCTTTCGATTGTAAGGTACCTTAAGGACCTAATGGAGAAGAAGAACCGATTGAACATAGCCCTCCTCATAGACGAGGCCCCGCAATATTGTCCCTATTCACCGCGTGACATAGAGGAGGAGACGACTGAGACTATAACCTCTTTATGTGCCCTTGGTAGGACTTATGGTCTTTCGATAATCCTTCTGTCTCAGGGCATCGCTGGCGAGATAGGAATAAACGCCGCCGTGAGGAGAAATCTAAACACACAATTCATAGGTCGCATACATCCTCTAGACTTGGAAGAGGCGGCAAAGTTGTTTGCGATGTCCGGGGTCGATCCAGAAAGCCTCCTAAGACTTCCGGAGGGGTATTTCTATTTTGTAGGTAAGATGAACCCGTCACCCGTTCCACTGCTTCTAAGTTTCCAGATAAAGGAGGAGGAAAGGGTTGGGCGCTCAACCAGAGCTTGATGGATATCCTGATTGGAGCAGGATGCCCAAAGTATTGCAAACCAGGTTTTTCGAATTGGCCGAGGCAGAGGCTCAAAAATTAATTCAGGCTAACATAATCAACGCAGACCTCATTAAGAAGCTAAAGAGTATGCTGAAGATAAGGAGGCTAGAAAGCTACGAAGGTTGGGAAGAGCTTCTAGTTGCTTGCGTCGATGGTTCTGATACACCTGTCTGTAACGAGCGCATAGGCTTACGATATGCTCTCTTTGCAAGCGCTTATAAATTATTCAAAGGCTTAGACGGGCTTGAAGAAGAATTTATTAGCGATTACTACAGCGATCGACAGATCATACCGCACGATAAATTTTCCAAGATTGTCGAACTTTTCATGACATATTACGAAAGGTTAATGGCTCAGCGAGTGTTGAAAAAATATTCACCGGACATATTGTTACTAGACGGTAGCTTTTTTGGTTACAGGACAAGATGTAGCGAGATTCTAGATGAGGAAATTGACTGGATACCATTCGGCAAAGATACTGGGTTCAAGACAGGCAGAGAGCTAGTGAAAGAGGTAACTAAGCTAACTATTGAGTTAATAGAATCTGGCAGAGCTTTGGGTGTAATAAAGAGAGTGAATACTGCTTCTATAGACGGCTGGTTTGCCTACAAAGACCCAACAAGTAAACCGATACATTTGAATGATCGTACGCTTTTAAACATGATTATGGAAGCTCGTACGCTTTTTTCGTATGACGAGGCTTTTAGCGTAAATTTCAATATACTAAACTGGTATAGGAACGTGTCAAAGGAATCAAAGGGCAAAGACCCAGAAACCATTTTAAATGAGACTATAAGGAGGCTAGAGGTTCAGATTAAAGCAGACTTAGGTGACAAGTCTTACTTGCAGTACATCATGGATATGAAGCGTTGTTATATTAAGACCATGGATGATTATCCACCAGTATGCGTCGAGTTTTGGAAAGGGAGCGATCCCGAGTGGGTTAAGAAGGCTTTATGGTACGTCTACGCATCAAGAGATCCCGCAACAGGTCTTCCGTTTCCGCTCGACATTGTTGACAGCCTTGTAAGCTTACCTAAGGGTGTTGCAAAAGAATTTGCTGAAGAGGTTGAAGCACGGCTTCTTAGGGCTGGCGTGGAACAAAGCGTACTTCTTACCCTGTTTAGTAGATTCAATCCCCAGAAGGAAGAGTAGGCATAATGCGAAATCCAGAGCTTTCCATAAACTACTTACTTAATATTTATCAAAGTAGACTGATGGGACTTTTACCGTCTTTCGACTGGCACCCATGCGATGCCCATTCGCCGAAATGGTGGGGAGGCTTAGAAGACCCAGAAGAAGTTGCCATAACGGCCGTGCTCGTCCAGCAGACGAGATGGGAGAACGTAAAGGAGGCGTACAAGAACTTAAGGGCAGCACGTCTAAACAGCTTTGCTGCCATCAAGGAATCTGACCTGAGTTCCATAAGAAAATGCATAAGGTCCGTCGGCATGCATTCTGAAAAATCTAAAAAGCTGAAAGAACTTGCCGATGCTGTTATCAGAGCTGGCGGTTGGAGGCATTTTATAAACAGAGACACGAAAGAAGTTAGGACAGAACTTTTAAGACTGAATGGTATAGGATATGAAACGGCGGACTCCATCCTACTATTTGCAGGCAACCATCTAATATTTCCAGCTTCAAGGCTAGTCACCAGAATTCTGGAACGCTTAGGCTTTAAAGTTCCCAAGAGTTACGAAGCTTTAAGGAAGTTTATCGAATCAGAATTGTCAAAGGATCTCTTCAGTTATAAGCTATTCTATGCATCTTCACTCGTCATAACGAAGGTTGCATGTCGCTCCTTAAAACCCGACTGTTTGAGATGTCCTATTAGCGATGCCTGCTATACATCCGCATACAGGCAAGCATCAAACATTCCTTAACGATATCAAGTTTGGCGGCTTTTCTCTCAAAATGATGTAACCCGCTAAGTCAAAGAACCTATCCGCCCTATGTATCACGACCGAGTCGCTCGTGATGACTATACGGTTATATCTAAGAAGCGCGGAATCAACGCTTTTCTCAGCCTCCACTAAGCCTTCCACACGCTCTTCCTGTAGAATACGTCTCGTGAGGGCGGATATTTCGCCGCTCTTGCTTATCTGGCTTTCATAGTAAAAGGAGGCGGCCGCAACATCGAGCTCCTTTAGGGTCCTGACACTCATCCTTATCAGCCCCTCAGTAATGCCCGTCGGTCTAAATTCTCCGTGAACTTCTGAGACATCCCTTACAACACCGTCGTCGCAAAGCACCAATAACTTACCGTTCATGAACGAGTGTAAAGTGTTCAATACGTTAAAACCATCTACTGCAACCTCGCTACCTTTCAACATCTCCGGGCTCACGGCCTTTTCCTTTACTCTCTTAGCATCTTCTGAAGAATACACGCATCGGTATAGTATGCTTCTACCCATCTTATCGAGGACGTATTTGCTTGCTACGAAATTAGCAGCAGCTTCCCTTTTGTAGCCCCTGTCCAGCAGGTACCTCATATCTTCGACTGCCTTAACCAATTTATCCCAGACATTTTTTACCCATTGAACATCGTCCATAAGGTCCGCCTATTTACCTTAGCGGTTCATTTCGACGAAGATCCCAGGCCTTAGCGGTAATGCTTGCTTAGATTTTCCTGATGGGTCGTATATGCCTTGCTCGTCTTCGATCCAGATGTAAAATGGACATCCGATCTCAGATTCCAAGAAACTTTTAGCTTCCTCGTATATTCCCTTCTCCTGTGAGGCCAATTCTAGCAAAACCTTTTTCGGGGTTTCTGACGGGAACGTTGAAACGTGTTCTATGAGTTTCTTGACGAATGTCGGCATTTCTTTTTTCTTTTCTGGAAAATTCTTCAAAGATTCTTTGATTGCCGCACTCGGGTTCCTCATAATCTCTTTCAAGTCAAAGTTCAGTATGATGGACAACACATCCAGCTTCCACTTAGAAGAGACGTATACATGGACTTTGCTTGGTTTTCCTCCTACAACTTCTACTATTTCCCTGATGTCCCTTAACAGCTTTGCTAGCAGGTCCTCTGCCGCCTCGGCTAGCTCGTCAACCTCTTCGACACGGTAATCGGGCCACTTAGCTAAGGATGCGAAACCTTCACGACCAAGCTTTGACCAAGCTTCCTCGGCTGTGAATGGTGCAAAAGGTGCCAGCAACCTTATCCACGTATCCAAGAACCTTAATGCTGAGCGCGATAACTTCTTTCTCCTTCTCGCGTACCACTTCCAATCGTTGTACATACCGTACAAAGCCTCGTGGCAGGCCGTCCTAGTCTTTAGCGATTCCATGGCATCGGTTACACTCTTCACCCTCTTGAACATCCTGCTGATGAGCCACCTATCCAACCTATTCTCGTTGGTTTCCAGTTCTGAGGATGAAACTTCGTCAACTATCTTGAGGAGTAGGTCCAACATCCTTCTGACCTCCTGGGCATTCTTATCTCTCCAATCAGGGTCGTCCATGTCCTCTGCAGCAAGTAGAAGTGTACACCTAGTTGCGTCAGCTCCATACTTCGCCAGAGCCGTCTTTATCGGTATCATGTTGCCCTTGCTCTTACTCATCTTTTCGCCCTCGATGGTTATCATACCATTGACGCTAACGCATCTAGGCCAAAGGTTTTCATCGAAAAGCGCAACATGTTGGAAAATGTAAAATGTCAGATGGTTGGGTACAAGCTCCTTGGCGGATATCCTGCAATCAACAGGATACCAGTAAAGGAATTCATCCCTCATATCTTTTAATACTTTCTCTGGAATGTTAGTTTTTTTCGAAATGGTTATCAAGTCTCCGACTCCTAAGAAAACGTAATCGAAAACTTCTGATGTAAGCTGTTCAGGCTTGACTGTTCCATTGTTCATGTACTTACTGATCGTGTATAATGCAGGATATATTGTCGAATCGCTTAACGTTTCGACTATCCACGAGCTGTCCCATGGTAGCGGTGTCCCCAATCCCGTCTTCCTCGTACAAGCCCAATCGCGAAGCCAGTCCACGACATTTAGGAACCATTGTCTCGCTTCTTCAGGGAATATACCCATCCTCATTATGTGTAGCTTCACTTTTTCCTTCCATTCGGGGTTGGAGTACGTAAGGAACCATTGGTCCTTCACAATCTTTACTAGACATTCAGTACCACAACGACAAATGACTTTAGCAGAAAGATCGTACATCACGTCACCCAAACCTGTCGAGATGAGTCTTGTTTTGATAGCATCCCTTGCTACTCTTACGGGTAGACCCGAATATTCACCGCAATTATCTTTCATGACACCTTCATGGAACTCTTTGGTGTAAATTTCCTTAGTCGCCTCATCCAACCTTTCATCATTTTGACTCGATATTCCCATCCTTTTTACTATCTCGATTGCAGGAAAGTCACCGTATCCTGGCACACTTATTATTGATATTGGATTCAATACCCTAAGTAGTTCAGCATTCATGTTTGCACTTCTTTGCAACTCTAGGAGTGCTACGTAATCATAGGGTGCATGGGCAGGAACACTATATACGACGCCAGATACAACATCCGGGTCGACAAAGTTTGCAGGGAGTATAGGCAGCTCTACACCAGTAATTGGAGCTTTGCATTTTTTTCCTATAAGATCCTTAGCGTTGATCGATTTTATTATGTTGATTGCATGCTTTTGCTCCAGCAACTTTTCTGCTGCCCTTTTGCTTACCAAAACTTTTTTGTCATCGTATTCAATCAGTACATATTCTGCATCTGGGTTGAGCCAAACGTTCGTAGCACCGAATATAGTTTCAGGCCTTAATGTACCAGCTGCTAGATAAAAATCATCACACTTGAAGAATACAAGCGTATATTCTTCGGGGACTATACCCTCACCAATTAGCCTATCGTGGTCGCCTGTTGCGCTTTGGCAATTGGGACACCATACTACAGGGTGCTCACCTTTGCTAACGAAACCCTTTTCACGTAACTTCAGGTACTGCCAATTGATGAACTTACTGTAGTAGGGATGTAAATTCGTCGTGTAGAACTCCCTTCTCCAATCAACGGAAAAACCCATAGCGTCAACGACTTTTTTATTCTCAGTTGTGTAGTATTTGCAGATGAAGGCAGGATCCGTAAAACGCGGTATTAACTCTTCTGGAACTTTGTCAATGTCTCTCAACAGTCTCACTATGGCTGGGTCGCCACGTTTTAATCGTTCACTCGTACCAGCAACTGCTTCTCCTGTCCAGTGCCAAGACCAAGGAAAAAGCACATTAAAGCCCTGCATTCGTCTAAATCTTGCATAGCTGTCACCACGTGTGAATGTGAAGGCATGTCCAAGGTGCAGTGGGCCGTTTTGATAAGAGTAAGGGACGCAGACAAAGAACTTTGGTTTACCCTTAATAGGGTCAGCCTCGAATACCTTAGCCTCTCGCCATAGCTTAGCCCATTTTGCTTCATACGCCACCGGACTATCTATAGAACCATTACCCGGTTTCGACAATGGTTAATCAACCCTCTGAATACTTTCCTGCAAAACTGTCCATCCAGTGTATTTTAACTTTTTATGCTTAATAGGATGGTAGAACTACAACCATTAGCGTTTTGAACGTTGTAAAAAAGGTTAAGTCTGGCCAGTCAACATGATATGTAATGACCCGTTCGGGCCCGTAGCCTAGAATGGACAGGGCGTCGAATAACACGCGTATGCCTGCGGAGCCGGAGGTCGCGGGTTCAAGTCCCGCCGGGCCCATCAATTCCCATCATGAAAGTAAAAATACCAGAACAAAAGTCGAATGAGTAAATGGACATCATAACCGCATTCATCGTAGCTGTTGGCTTGGCTATGGACTGCTTTTCCGTTTCAATCGCAAGCGGGATGACTGAGAGTGCGCGCATAAGCACGGCTTTCAAGGTAGGCATATCTTTTGGCTCGTTTCAGGCATTTATGCCTTTGCTGGGCTGGCTTTTAGGTAAAAGCTTGATAGATGTTGTCTCGGCTTTTGACCACTGGTTGGCTTTTGGTCTCCTTAGCTTTGTTGGTTGTAAGATGATATATGAATTTTTTCAGAAAGAGTGCAAAAGTATGACCCTAAACTTTCGAAACTTACTCATGCTTTCGATAGCTACGAGCATTGACGCATTTTCCGTCGGGATAGTTATTGGATTATTAACAACTTCAATCATAATGCCCATACTCGTATTCGGTTTCGTGACGTTTGTTTTCTCATTTTTGGGCATACTCATTGGAGAAGAACTTAAACATATTTTTGGTAGAGTGACACAAATTGTGGGAGGAATTATCCTAATACTCATCGGAATAGAAATACTACTAGAACACATGGTTTTTGTTTAACTTGTAAATAAAATGGAATTAGCTGGAACTCGTTCTGAGTCTCCTTTCAACTTCTTCGGCAGTAATTTCCGCCATTATTTTAAAGAATGTAGCCATCATTCCGAGGAGGATAATGAAGTAACCTATTATGAAAAATACAAGAAACGCTAAAGGATTAGCCATAATAGGTATAGGGACATCAAATGGTCCAGGCTGCACATTGAACCCTCCGACAACAAACCCAATGCTAAAGATCACAAAGCCTATTATTGCCCATATTATTATAAAACCAACGTATATTGATGCCTTCTTAAGAGCCGTAGACCATGAGACCATACATTTATGGTCTAACGTCTTTTTATATATTTCTATCGGGGGCTTATTACGCCAGGTGTTAGACTTGTTGACTTTTTAGATAAGATTCGATGCCTTTCCTTAACACTACAAGCGGCAACATAGCACACTTCATTTTTACAGGGCCGAGTTCTAGACCCAACATCTTCATTACGTCATTCTTTGTAAGCTTTAACACCTCTTCTACCTCTTTATCCTTTACAAGCTCTGTTAGCATCGACGCTGAAGCTTGGCTTATCATGCACCCCTGACCTTTAAAAGATATAGCGGAAATCCTGTTCCCGTCAAATTTTAGGTAAATCTCCACATAATCGCCGCATAGCTTATTTGAATCCTTTACTATAACGTTTGCATCTTTTATTTCTCCGTAGTTCCTCGGCTTTCTATAATGGTCGAGGATATGTTTCGGGAAATCTTCTGGCAAATATGCTCCCTAAATACTAATTGTGTTTAGCTGTTTTATAAACATCCTCATAGGTCGAAAACTTAAAAGTGTAAGAGAAAGAAAGCGTCCTTCGGATAGACATGGATGAAGCTTTTGAGCTCGGTAATAGGGTAAGAAAAGACTTCCCGATATTAAACAGGTTAGTGAAAGGAAAACCCTTCGTGTATCTAGATTCTGCCGCGACGACTCAGAAACCCATACAGGTGATCGAGGCTATAAAAAATTACTATGAGACGTTTAACGCCAACGTTCATAGGGGGATTTATAGCATAGCTGAGGAGGCGACGGCTGCTTACGAGAATGCCAGAGAGAAGGTTGCACGTCTTATAAATGCCAGAAGTCCTCGTGAAATTGTATTCACTAGAAACACAACCGAAGCGATAAATCTCGTAATGTACAGTTGGGGACAGAATAACGTGAGGGAGGGTGACATGTTGCTGGCTACTGAAATGGAACATCATAGTAATTTGCTACCATGGCATATCTTATCAAAATCAAAAAGAGCAAATCTTAAGCTTATTGGTTTTGACAAAGAAGGTTTTTTGAGACTTGATGAACTTGAGAAGTATAAAAATGAGGACGTAAAGCTGTTTGCATTCACGTTCGCATCCAACGTTCTTGGAACCATCAATCCAGTACGTGAGCTCGTAAAATATGCTAAGGAAATGGGAGCGGTAACTGTTGTTGATGCTGCTCAGGCCGTACCCCACATGCCAGTTGACGTGCAACAATTAGACTGCGATTTCATGGCATTTTCAGGACATAAGATGCTCGGCCCTATGGGCATTGGAGTACTATATGGAAAGGAAAGACTGCTTGAAGAGATGGAACCCTTCATGGTAGGTGGTGAGATGGTTAAAACCGTGGGCTTCGAAAGTTCAGAGTGGAACGACGTACCTTGGAAGTTTGAGGCAGGTACACCAAACGTTGAAGGTGCAATAGGTTTAGCTGCAGCTATCGATTACCTGCAACATATAGGCATGGATGTCATCAGGAGACATGAAATTAAACTAACGGAATATGCTTTAGATGTACTTGTGCGTATAGGAGAAATTACGTATTACGGTCCGAGTTCCCCAGAACAAAGGTGCGGATTGATATCCTTTAACCTCAAAGGCATACATCCACATGACCTTGCAATGTTTTTGGATAATGAAGGCATAGCTATAAGGGCCGGTCATCATTGCGCAATGCTGCTTCATAGCAAACTTGGAACGGTTGCATCTGCCAGAATAAGCTTCTACATCTATAACATTCCATCAGAGGTCGATTTGCTAGTTAAGAGTCTAGAAAAGATAAAGAGAATGTTGGGAATCTAAAGTGCCTAAATCTTTCTGACGCTGCTTTTTGCTCCACAAATGTCGCATTGTAAAAATCTAAACCTTTTTTCTGCTTCGATTCTTGTATCAACGCCGCCACAAACAGGACATTTAACAAACTCTTTCATGTATATCTCGAGTAATCTTTTGATTTCCTCATTCGAAAGCTTACCTTGGATTGTTAATCTTTCACCCTCTAAGACGCCGGGTTTACCAGACTCTTTGAATATGAATCTTGCTAGATGTTGCGGATCTCTGTTTAAAGTTTCAGCGAGGTGTCTAAAGTTCATTATTATTGTATGTTTGGTCGTCTGCATTATGGTCGGTCTGAGCTCTAACGTTCTATCACCAGACTTGCTAACCACGTTCTTAACTTCGGCCATTACCCTTTCCAGTAACTTCAAGTAAGCTTCCTTCGTAGTGATGTCCACCATTTTCCCACACCAAAAGCTTAGCGTAAGATGAATTTAACTGTTTGATTTTTAGTCATTTTTCTTCTAACCGTTTTACGATGAGTATATGTCCCTCTTTACCTATAACTATGGCCTTACTCCCAGGCATTATCGTTTCTTGCGACTTCGCCATCCAGTATTCGCCCGAGTATTTAACGAAACCATGCTTATCGGGCCCTAACTCATCTACTACGTAAACTATTTCGTTGATCATATCCTTAAGCAACGGCTTCCTTCTTTTCGCCTTCACAACCTTATACAGCATGAATAATGTGAAGCCACCTATAACCAGCGCTGAGCTAACGATCGTAGCAAAGAAGACCCTATAAAGATTCTCACTCGCTAACCACTCTGCACTACCTAGTGGTATTAAAAGCAGACTTCCAAAGATCATGAACAGGAAACCGGAACCGCCGAGAACACCAAATCCCGGTGTATAGGCTTCCGCTATCATAAGAATCGAACCTATTATCAAGAACAAAAGGGCTGCTATGTTAACATTGAATCCTAACCCTATTAAGCCGATTATGAGTAAGAAAGCACCGATTATCTCCGCTAGGTGACCAGGGGCCGATATGCCGAATATCAAAGCATAAAGACCTATGAGGAAAGCCAACGATGCAATTATCGGGTCGCTTATAACGCTCAGCAGCATCGTCCTTAGACTCGGCTCATACCAGTGTACTACAGCACCTTTCGTATTTAACGTAACACTTCTACTGAATATCTCTATATTCCTACCATCCACTTTCGCTAACAATTCATCTACTTCCGACGCTACCACGTCTATCACACCGTACCTCAGCGCTAATTCCTCGTTTAGGTTCAAATTATGCGTAACGAAGAGTTTCGCGGCAGTCTCGTTTCGTCCATGCATTCTTGCTCTTTCTACTATGTAAGCCGTGAGGGCGTTTATCGTCTTTTCATCCTGAATGGGTTCAGAGTTGCCAAACGGTGAGTAGCTCACGGGTTGGCACGAGCCGATGATGGTGTAAGGTGCCATTGCCGCAACGTGCGATGCTAAAAGTATAAAGGTCCCCGCGGACCAACTTTTACTCCCGGATGGATAAACATAAACGATGACTGGTATTTGGGAGCGTTCTATTGTATCCACTATTTCAAAAGTTGCTGAAAGTAAACCTCCCGTTGTATCTATAGTTATTAGGATTACATGATATCCGTTTGCGGCTGCATATTCCAAAGCTTCTTTCGCTAAGCTTGACGTGGCGGTCGTTATTGTTCCCTCTATTCTGACAGCAAGCACTTTGGGCTGTTCGGGGTTGGCTGCGCATAATTGAGAGAGAAAAAGAGCGAATAATGATAGCGTTAGTAAAATGAAAACCACACGGCGTATCATTCTTTGGGTCCTTTCTCCTCCTTACTCATCCCTTTTATTAAACCAACTATGTTTGCCAACGAAGACGTGTCTGTAGTCGTTGTTACTACGACGAGGTTCCGCTCCCTAGCAATCTCCGTTAGAGTCTGTAATTCCCTCAGGCGTAATGAAATAGGCTGCTCGCTATATTGTTTTGCTGCCGCCGCTAACTTCTCCGAGGCTAGCAGTTCACCCTCTGCTACGATGATTCTTGAACGCTTCTCTCTTTCTGCCTCTGCTTGCTTGGCTATCGCCCTAACCATCGTTTCGGGCATCGTGATATCTTTTAGCGCAACCATGCTAACCTTTATTCCCCATGGTTCCGTAAGCTCATCAACTATACTACTGATTCTCTTTCCAAGCTCCTCCCTCCTGGTAAGCAATTCATCAAGCTCGACTTGTCCAAGCACATCCCTCAAAGTTGTTTGAGCTAAAAGGTTAGTCGCCTGTGCATAATTCTCAACCTGAAGTATTGCCTTTGCTGGGTCAATAACACGGTAATAAACGGCCGCATCTACATCAACGCTTACGTTATCTTTCGTCACGACCTTCTGTCTTGGAATATCAACTACGACCGTTCGTAGGTCCACTTTAACGAACCTGTCAACTATAGGTACCAAGAAGAACAGACCAGGACCTTTAGCTCCAATAAAACGACCTAACCTGAAGATTATGCCACGTTCATATTCCCTAACGACTCTGATAGAGGCAGATAAAATTATGATGATGAGTATTATGACAAAGAAGTATGCAATAACTTCTGCAGGACCTATTTGCAACGTAACTATTTCTGGCAACTTGTTCACGTTTAGATCAAATCTTGACGGTACTACATAAAGTTTATAAGAGCCGTGCCGTGAACTTTTTAGATTGACGGTTGCTTAAAAACGAACAAAAGCGGAGGTTTTAACATTTGCGGGAATTCTGGATAAAAGACGCAAGTTATGCGAGCGAAGGTAGGAAGAAGTTGGAGTGGGCAGAAGGGCAGATGAAGGTGTTGATGAAGATAAGAGAGAGGTTCCAGAAGGAAAAGCCGCTTAAGAACCAGAAAATAAGCGCTTGTTTGCATATCACAAAAGAAACGGGCGTCTTACTAAAAACATTGGTGGAGGGTGGTGCTCAAGTCAGTTTATGTCCATCTAACCCGCTCAGCACCCAAGATGATGTTGCAGCAGCGTTAGTTGGGGAGGGAATAAAGGTTTATGGTTTTAGGGGTTTAACTGCAAAAGAGTATTATGAATGCATAGGATATACACTTTTGCATAAGCCCACAATAACCATGGATGATGGTGCTGACTTAGTATCAACTCTGCACAAGTTAGCGTATGGTATCAAAGGGACGGATATTGAGTACGTAAAAGGAATTCTTGGAGATTTTGGCGAAGAGTTGATAGATGGTGTTATTGGTGGTACAGAAGAGACTACAACGGGCGTCATGAGGTTAAGAGCTTTAGAAGAAAGGGGCATGCTAAAGTATCCGATAATTGCTGTAAACGACGCTAAATCGAAAAACTTATTCGACAACCCTATTGGAACGGGACAGTCAGCCCTCGATGGGATTCTGAGAGCTACGAATGTGCTTTTTGCTGGCAAAGATGTGGTCGTTGTTGGTTATGGTCAAGTTGGCTCTGGTATAGCCGAGAGGGCGAGAGGTCTGGGAGCTAGAGTCACCGTTGTTGAGGTTGACCCTATAAAGGCTTTGAAGGCCGTAATGCATGGTTTCAACGTTGACACATTATCAAGAGCTGCGGAATATGGTGATATATTTATAACAGCTACTGGAAACATCAATGTTATTAGAGGCGAACATTTCGAAAAGATGAAGGACGGGGCAATACTTGCAAATGCTGGACACATGGATGTGGAGATTTCAAAAAGAGAGTTGGATATGTTAGCGAAGGAAAAAGTGGAGATTAGTAAGCTCGTAACGCTCTTCAGAATGAATGATGGTAGGAGAATATACTTGCTAGGTGATGGAAGGCTGGTTAACCTTGTATGTGCCGAAGGGCATCCTTCAGAGGTCATGGACCTCTCATTCTCACTTCAGGCATTATGTGTAGAGTTTATCGTGAAAAATAAGGATAAGTTGGAGAAAAAAGTCTTAGCAGTTCCAGAAGATATCGATAAAAATGTCGCACGACTTAAGCTTGATACGATGAATATCACAATTGAAGAGCTTACTGAGGAGCAAAAAAGATACCTAACTGAGTGGCAGGTAGGCACGTAATTTAAAGATTTTCATAGTTTTCCTTGAGCCATTTTGCGACTTCTCTAAGCGTCGGACTGCTTGAAACGTTTATGACGTTGGCTTCAGGACCCTTCTCAATCATAATCTTATCCTGGTACACGGGCATAAGTGTGAACGATACAGACGTCCAGTACACCCTACCCTTTGCTAGTTCTTCTGCAAAGAACTCCATAGATGGTGATAAGGGAGTGGGTAAAAAAAGTACGTCCTCAGCCCAGAAGAGAACAACAGGTTGACCGGGAGCCAGTACTAGACTTTGCAATAACTCTGATGGCGATTTGTACTTTATACATTCCAATATTATAATCTGTTGGATTGGCCTGTATATTATTTCAACCATAACAGAAACTTCTTATGATTCCCTAAAGATAAATGTTTTATTCTCCTGTAAAGTTTGGTTTTCTTTTACTTAAAAAGGCCGATATACCCTCGACAGAATCTTTTGTCGTGAATAACGATGCGAAAGAAGTTGCCTCGAAAGCCAGCCCTTCTTCGATAGGACCGTGACGTGTGAGCCTGATTACATCCTTTATAGTTCTGAGGGCGATCGGCGGCGCTTCAGCCAATCTTTGGGCTATTTTTCTTGCCTCCTCGTCTAATTTTTCGGGTTGTGTAATCCAATTTACTAGCCCGATTCTCAACGCATCTTCGCTCTTCAGCCTTTCACCGAACATTATAAGTTCCTTTGCTTTAGCCTCGCCTACAATTCTTGGGAGCCTTTGCGTCCCGCCTCCTCCTGGAATTAGCCCTAATTTTATCTCAGGCAATCCGAGTTCCGCTCTATTACTTGCAATTCTAAAGTCGCAACCCAGAGCTAATTCGAACCCACCACCTAACGCATAACCGTCAATGACAGCTATGACAGGCTTTGGGAATGTCTCTAGCATGTTAACGACACTCTGTAATCTTGTTGACACATATAATGCATCCAGTGGTTTTAGGTTTATGAATGTTGAAATATCAACACCTGCGCTGAAAGACCTACCTTCAGGATTCCCTTTTAGAAGAACAACTCTTATGTCCTTATCCGTTGACAATTCTTCAAGCACACTAGAAAGTTCGTCCAGCATTCTTAACGATATTGCGTTTAGTTTTTCCGGTCTGCTAAGTATAACCCATGCAAGAGGCGGTTCTCGAATGACCTTTATTTCTTGTAAGTTTTTCTCAGACATATTCGTAAAAACCTCTGCGTGTCTTTACACCAAGCCTGTTATTGGCTACCATTTCCTCTAGAAGCTGGTCTGGTTTATAATATTCACCATATTTTGATCGTTTTATCTTTAAAACTTGTACGAGCGTATCTATACCCCATTTATCAGCCATCTGTAAAATTCCTTCTGGAAAATTTAATCCCAGTATGACTGCTTTATCAAGCTCTTCTTTATCAACAACGTTGTTCCTCAATAACCAAGCGGCAGCGTTTACTGCTGGCGCAAATATTTCCTCGAGATTAACCTTATCCGCGAGCTCTGGAGGGATCTTTGGTTTCTCCCACAAATCTCCAGTATAAGTGTAGAACCCCTTACCGCTTTTCTTTCCATACCATCCGTTCTTATAGTATTCTTCGAAAAGCGGGGACACGATAACACCTCCATCTCTATCTTGTATCGCCTTGCCTGCAGAATAAAGTACATCAATACCAACGTAATCTGATAACTCAAATAAGCCCATGGGAAGTTTAGCCCTGTACTTAACCGCCGAGTCAACTTCTAGCATCGAAGCTTCGCCCCTATGCACAATCCAAGCGGCTTCCTGAATGAGGGCTTCTAGTATCCTGTTTACAACAAAACCCGGCACATCTTTCCTACAAATTATAAACTGTTTGCCTAAGGTTTTAATGAATGTTAGAACGGAATCTACAGTTTGCTTCGATGTCTTATCACCGCACACTATCTCAACCAACGGCATAATGACTGGGGGGTTAAAAAAATGTATTCCAATAACCTTGTCCGGTCGTGAGGTGACCGATGCTATTTCAGAAATGGGTAAAGAGCTTGTATTTGTACCCAGAATTGTTTCTGGGTGCGTCATCCCGTCAAGCCTCGAAAAAATCCCTTTTTTCAATTCTAGGTTTTCGGGTACGGCCTCTATTATTAACTTAGAATCCTTAGCTGCTTCTTCCAAACTTGTTGTTGTCCTAATTCTGTTAAGCGTTAATGTTAACTCCTCATTACCTAACTTTCCCTTCTCCACCATCTTTCGTAGACTCCATTCTATCTTTTTGATGGCTTCTCGGAGTATCTCCTCGCTTATATCGCATAGAAAGACCACGTAACCATTAAGCGCGGCAACTTCAGCAATTCCATGTCCCATCGTTCCTGCTCCAACAACAGCGATTTTCTCAAACATAACCAAAATAAGGTTCTGGGGGAATTTTTAAAACCTTATTAATTTTTACAGAAAATTTAAAAAAATTAAAAACTGTTATATACTTTATGGTAATCTTTAAATAGACGTGATTAAAAGATGTCCGGGTCCGATGTTGTAATCCATAAAGGTTTAGAAAACATTATAATAACAGAGACAACACTTTCCTATATCGATGGTGAAAAAGGAATACTGTACTATGCAGGCTACCCGATAGAAGATTTAGCAAAATATTCAACGTTTGAGGAGGTTTGTTTCCTTCTTTGGTACAACAGGCTTCCGAAAAGAAAAGAATTGGATGACCTAAAGAAAAACCTAATCGAGAATGCAGACATACCTTGGGAAATAGTTGACTTTATGAAAAAAACTCCTAAAAATGCGCATCCTATGGACATTATGAAGACAGCAGTTTCGGCCCTCGGTCCATATGACCCTGAACTTGAAGATAATTCTAAAGAGGCGAATATAAGAAAGGCTATCAGGTTACAAGCAAAAGTCGGAACCATAACAGCATACATATACAGAATCAAAGAGGGGCTTGATATAATACCGCCCAGCAGAAGGCTTGGTTATGCAGAAAATTTCCTCTATATGATGTTTGGGAAGGAGCCTGATAAGTTAAGTAGTAGGATAATAGATGTGGCACTAATCCTTCACGCTGAACATGAACTACCTGCCTCAACGACGGCTGCATTAACCACAATATCCACATTATCTGACATATACTCCGCTATAGTTTCAGGCATAGCTGCACTGAAGGGTCCTCTGCATGGTGGAGCGAATGAGAAAGCTCTAGAAATGTTGAAAGAAATTAAAACTCCAGAAAGAGCTGAAGAATACATCAAGAAAGCACTGGCAGAAAAGAAGAGGATAATGGGCTTCGGTCATAGGGTGTACAAGGCATACGACCCTAGAGCGAGAATCTTTAAGGAATATTTTAGGAAACTATGTGAGCAGAAGAACGAGTGGACAATGTACCAGACTGCTGAGAAGGTTGAGGAAGTAATGATCAACTTACTTGGTAAGAAGGGAATTTTCCCAAACATAGACTTCTACTCAGGTGCAGTTTATGATATGTTGGGCATACCGTCATACTTGTTTACACCAATGTTTGCAATGGCGCGAACGTCCGGATGGACCGCTCATGTGATAGAGTACCTTCAGGACAACAGACTCATCAGGCCTAGGGCTCATTATATAGGTCAGCTTGACCTTAAATATATTCCAATAGAACAGAGAGAGTAGCACACATAAGACGTGAAAAAATTAATTTAGGTTCTGTTAACATCAATTAATGGCCGTGTCTCCCGGCAGAGAGTTAGGGTTAATAATAAAATCGCCTGTGGCGGCTTCGTCGATAAAGGTAGTAAATTATCTTAAGAGTCAGAAGTTTGAATCGCTTTTTTTAAATTTGCCAAGAAGTCTAGATGAACTTGTGGCCGAGTATGTCATGGGAATGGAATACGAAGATTTTGTGGAAGAGGTTAGAAAACGTAAGCTTTTACCGGAACCTGTAGAATCTTGGTTGAAAGAATATGAGTACTTACTCAGAAGTTTGAGGGAAGAAGGTATTGAAGTTTGTACTTTTTGCTACAAAGATGAGAAAGCATTTGAGCTTGAAACGAAAGTTGCCATAGAAGCTGCTTTGCTCGTGTTAAGGGATTCCATCACTGGAAAGGTGAGTGTGGATAGATGGTTAAAAATATTAACTTCTCAAGTCAACATGATTGACATCGTACGCCGTGAAGCTGACTACATACTCGATGAATCGTTCAACTACAATAAGAATATATGCATAGCCAGCTTTGAAGGGAAGGAATTAAAGAAGTATTTAGAACAAGAAATGGATACCTGGGTCAAGTACATCGGCCTGCCATATCACTTTACACCGCTCGAGGTCCTTAAAAGAGAGATGTGTTTAGGAAAGGTCTCGGAAGATAAGGTTAAGCAGTTTGTAAGAGAACACATAAAATTCATAACAGAAATGGTTATACCAAAAGGCTTAGAAAATGCCATTTCTGAATGGACGAAAAAGACGCTATATTGGCATCCTAGCATCTCCAACAAAGAAAAAGAGGCGTTTTAGAACTTAAAGCGCGATTAATGTTTCTACGAAGTTTGTGGTTATCATCTTACTAAGGCCTGCGATATCATTAGTTTATATGAAAAACGGCTCTGGAATAACATAGATAAAACTCAGCACCCTTTACTTTGCAAAGAGCTCTGAATATTGTGACCTCTATTGTATGCTTCACTCAAGACGCAATCATGTTAACAACATTAATAATATCACGAAAAAATTTAAAATTTACTCAGAATAGTGTAAAGCCTATTAAGAGGTGAAAAGTGTTTTGGGCGAATTTCCTGGATACAACGGAAAAATTTTACGCGTAAACCTGAGCGAAGAAAAAATAACTGTTCAAGACCTGACTCCTGAAATGGCTAAGATGTGGATCGGCGGAGTTGGTTTGGCGGCCAAGATAATCTACGATGAAGTTCCTGCTAATGTCGACCCCTTCAGTCCAGAAAACGTCTTCGTATTCGCTACCGGTCCGTATCAAGCCACTACCATACCTGGAAGTGGAAGGTTTGCTGTATGTGCAAAATCTCCACTAACTGGCATATGGGGCGAATCGACGGGTGGAGGTTATAATGCGCATGAGCTTAAGCGAGCAGGCTTCGATGCGATAGTCGTAACCGGAAAAGCAGAGAGACCTGTCTATCTCTGGGTTCATGATGGAAAGGCTGAGTTGCTGGATGCGTCGCATTTATGGGGCAAAGCAGATGCGTTTGAAACAGAGACCCGCATCAAAAAGGAACTGGGAGATGAAAAGATACAAGTAGCACCAATAGGACCTGGAGCTGAAAACCTCGTCCGTTACGCAGGGCTGATTTGTAACTACGGTCACGGTTGTGCTGGCAGGACGGGAATGGGTGCCGTCATGGGCTCTAAGAGGCTAAAGGCAATCGCCTTTCGCGGCACCAAAGAGGTAAAAGTCGCACATCCAGACCTCTTAAGGGAATACCTCAAGGAGCTACTGCCGATAATAAACAAAGCGGAATTCACAAAATTGAACAGAGATTACGGTCAAGCGATGGCGATAATTCCTCGGGAAGAAAATGGTCTCTTGCCGATAAAGAACTTTGCGCAAAGTCGGTGGAAGGAGGGTGCTATAAAGATAGGAGCTCCAGTTGGCGGGCCAGGAAAGTTTAACGAGGTCCTGAAGCCCAAGCCTGAACCCTGCTCATACTGTGTGATGGGATGTCATAGAAGGGTGACGGTCACTTCCCCAGAGAAGTATGCTATGGATAGCTACGGGCCGGAATATGAAACTCTCGCCATGATAGGGTCTGATTGCTTGATAGATAACCTACTAGCTATAAACAAGGCTAACGAGCTCTGCAACAGGTGGAGTATAGACACAATAGAGTTTGGTGGTGTTTGCGCTTTTGCTATGGAGGCTTTCGAGAAAGGCAAGATAACTAAAGAAGATCTTGGAGGGCTTGAACTTAGATGGGGAGATGGTGACGCTATGTTAGCCTTACTTGAGAAGATAGTTAAGAGGGAGGGAAGGGTTGCTTGGCTACTGGGAGAGGGACTGAAAGTTGCTGGAGACGCACTGGGTTGCCCTGAGATAGCGATGCATGTTAACGGTGCCGCAATTCCGGCTCATGACCCTAGGGCGTTCTTCTCCATGGCGGTCGAAACAGCAACATCTACGAGAGGTGCCTGTCATCTGCACGGATTCCCAGAGGCTATAGAGTTGGGCGTTCCATTCCCAGAGGCTGGGCCAGAGTTAAGCCAACCACTTGACAGGTTCGCGATAGATAAGAAAGGACTAGCTCAGGCCAAGTATCAAGACAGGCAGGCCGTAAACAACTCTCTTGTGTGGTGTTTCTTCTACGAATTCTCAGGTGTAGATTTCACTTGGACGACTAAATTGCTGAATGCTACGACTGGATGGGAATTAACTCCACAAGACCTGCTAAAGATTGGTGAACGTATCATAAACGTACAACGAATGTTTAACCTAAAACAAGGCCTAGTGCCAAGCAAGGATGACTGGCTCCCAAAGAGGTTCTTCGAGCCGCGCATGGAAGGAGGGGCTGCTGGCAAGGTTCCGCCTTTGAAGGTTATGCTAGAGGAGTACTACAAGGTCAAAGGTTGGCCTAATGGCATACCAAGCGAGAGCAAACTTAGGGAGTTGGGGCTAGACTTCTTAATAAACGACCTAGAAGTCATAAGGGAGTCAATAAAAGCTAAGCAATAAAATTCAATGAAAATATTTTTTTATTTTTAATATTTGCCACCTACTATGGCAGGCACTATAGCCACTTCGTCACCATCTTTTAGCTCCGTTTTTAGTCCATTAAAGTCGCGCACGTTCTTTCCGTTGACCAGCACCTTCACATAAGGGAGAAGTTCTGCATCGTTAAGCAAAATCCGATCCTTAAGTCCGTCTCCGTATTTTTTTATTAGTGCCTTCAGTAAAGCGCTAAGGTCGCAGCCATCTTCAAGTAAGACTTCTATTTGGCCCGTACCTATGAATTCCCTTACTGGTCCGAAAACCTTCACAGTTATCTTCATTCCTTTTCAACCTTTGCATTAAATCAAATTATTAAGTTTTAAACAACACAGCTTGAGCCCTATATACTACAAAACGATGGTTGTTTCAAAACGCACAATATTATGAGGAATATTTCACAAAAAATTCATAAACTTTAAAGATTTACTTCATAAATGAGGTAAGCATGGTAAAAGCAGGAGGCTATGCCAACAGGCTCGCTTGGGTTGACTTAGAGAACAAGAAAGTCGAATATCAGGAGCTTGATGAGGATATAGCAAGGAAATACATAGGCGGCAGGGGACTGGGCGTAAAGCTCGTTTATGACAAGGTCAAGCCTGGCACGGACCCCTTCTCGCCTGACAACATATTAGTCATAGCCGTAGGACCCTTAACAGGCACTCTAACACCAATGAGTGGAAGGATTTGCTCTATTACGAAGTCACCATTAACGGATGGGGTTACAGATAGTCATGCAGGCGGCTGGGCAGGGGCTGCTCTAAAGTGGGCAGGTTTTGATGCGGTTATACTCCAGAACAAGAGCGACAAACCAGTTTATCTCGTAGCGAAAGACGGAAGCATAACATTTGAAGACGCATCACAGTTATGGGGCAAGGACCTATTTACGACGACGCGCATGTTAAGGGATAAGTATGGAGATGCACGTGAGCTGACAAAGTTAGGACCCACAGGTGTTCAAGTATACGCAATAGGTCCGGCTGGTGAGAATCTATGTAGGGAGGCCTGCATAGGCCACGATGCCGGCAGGTTTAGCGGGAGAGGTGGAACGGGTGCTGTCATGGGCTCGAAGAAAGTTAAAGCCCTCGTAATAATCGGCGATGAAAAGAAAATGCCAAAGCCTGCAAACCCGGAGAAGTTTGAGGAAGCTAGAAAGACTGCGTTAAAGCATATAATGGAAAGCCCTGTAACATCGCCAGGAAAGGGAGGCTTGTCTGTCTATGGTACAAGCGTACTGGTTAATACGGTAAATGAGCTTGGAGCGTTCCCGACTAGGAACGCAAAACAAGTCCAGTTCGAGTTTGCTTACTTTATAAGCGGTGAGAATCAAAGAGGCACTATACTAAAGGAGACACCGACTTGTCACGGATGTCCAGTACATTGTAAGAGGTTGACAGAGGTTACTGATGGTAAGTATAAGTTCAAGAGCGAAGGTGTCGAGTATGAGACATGCTGGTCGCTTGGTGCGATGGTAGGTGTTGGTCATATAGAGGGCGTTGCATACCTCAACTATCTTGCAAACTACTACGGTCTCGACACAATCAGCTTGGGTGTAACGCTAGCTACTGCATGTGAGGCTACAGAAAAAGGCTACATACCTGAGGCTGAGGGCGTCAGGTTTGGCGATGTCGACAGGTTGGCTGAGTTCATAAGGAAGATAGCGCTCAGGGAGGGAATAGGCAACCTATTTGCTGAAGGAGGATATAGAGCAGCCCAGGCATTAGGAGATGTAGACATTTCTATGACAGTAAAGAAGCAGGGCATACCGGCTTATGACCCAAGGGGTCTAAGGGGATTCATACTCGGTTATGCAACTTCTAACAGAGGTGCTTGCCATCTAAGGAGTTACACGCCGGCATCTGAGATACTCGGCATACCCTATAAGACTGACCCGCTTGCCTTGGAGGGTAAGGTCGACCTTACTATAATGCTCCAGAACCTATTCGCCTTTATAGACTCATTGGACATTTGCAAGTTCTCCTCCTTCGCTTATACCGTAGAAGATTATGCAGCCCTAACCGCCGGCATGACTGGCTGGGACGTAACGCCCGAGGAGGTCATGAAAACGGGAGAGAGAATCTGGAACTTGGAGAGGTATTATAACCAGCTAAATGGCTTTGACAGAAAGGACGATATGCTACCGAAGAGACTTGTCGTCGAACCTGCAACCTCAGGACCGGCTAAGGGTTGGAGGCTTACTTGGGAGACCTTCAACAAGCTTCTGGACGAATATTACGAGAAGAGAGGCTGGACGAAGGACGGAAAGGTACCAGAAAAGAAACTGCGAGAGCTGGGCATAATTTAAAGACCCAGCTCAACTTCCATATTTTTTTGTATAAACTAACCACCAGCTACAGGTGGAATTATTGCGACTTCGTCACCATCTTTCAGTATCGTTCCCATACCACTAAGATATTCTATGTCCCTTCCATTAATTAGCACCTTCACATAAGGTGCAAGTTTCTCTTCACTTACTAAGATCTGATTTCGCAAACCCTCCCCAAATTTTTTTGTTAAAGTTTTCAGCAACGTTCGGACGTCACTTCCATCTTCGAGTAAAACTTCCACATAACCAGTACCTAATAACTCCCTTATGGTTGCAAAAGCCCTTACAATTATTCTCATCTTTTCTCTCTATAGTATTATTTGAAGGCGTAATTTTTAAGCGTTATGTGATTCATCCATACACTTTCTGCCCTGTTTCTGGAAGCGGAGCATAGCCTCTTAAAGACAGAATATTTGAGCGAAAAGCCTCACTAGAAAGTGTTTCTAGAAACCTCTGTACCGTTGCCTTTTTTAGTCTATCCTTCCTTACAGCAAAGTCGAAGATTTCCTCACCCAACGGTATGAAATCTAACCCGTAAATGTCGGCGACGTATTCTATTGCAACACCTACGTCTGCCCTGCCCTGTGCGATAGCTGACGCCACTGCCGTGTGTGTCTTCGCTTCGTAGGTGTAGCCCTTTATGGTATCCTCGGGTTTAGTTATACCCACTTCTCTGAGCAACTTATCTATGAGTGCCCTAGCGCCCGACCCCTTTAACCTGTTAACGAACACGACATCCTTCTTCGTCAAGTCCGCTACTGAGCGTATGTTTTTGGGATTGTTTTTCTTAACAAGTAGCCCTACTTTACGTGCGTATCCTCTATATATTTCTACAATTCCTTCCAAATCCATCTTCTTGGGCATATGTACGTTATACTTGCCAGTCTCCTCATCGAGTAAGTGTGTACCGCAGATGTCTGCTTCACCTTTTTTTAATGCTCTCCAACCACCGAGTGAGCCGACATTTATGACCTTAGACATCGTCAGGCCTGAGGTCTGCAAGAGCACCTCTATTCCTGGACAGTGACTACCTATTATATTGAGCGGGGATGGTCTGAATGAGGGGCTCAACAGTTTAACGTCAACGACCTCATACTCTTCAATGTACTGTTTCTCCTCAGGAATCTCAACAAACCCGTCTGCAATCGCAATGGCAGATGTAGAGCCTGAACCTAAAACTATCGGATAAGCAACTAAACCTTCTTCTGTCTCGACTAGTTGGACGGGTATAAGCTCCTTGACACCCTTTCCGGCATCCATCCTATAGGCCATTCTAGCCTTTACGAGTGTATACCTTTCACTATCTTCTATTCCACACATTTTTGAGATTAACGGTCTCACTACGTTCATAAACACCATCATAGCAGATAACGGAAAGCCTGGAAGGCCGACAAGAAGCTTTCCGCGACTAACTGCCATAACGGTTGGTTTGCCGGGTCTCAATTTGAGACCATGAATGATAACAGCTCCGTGCTCCGCGAAGGCTTTGTATATCGCATCACCAAACCCAGCGGAAGTGCTTCCAGATGTGACTACGACGTCGTATTGCTGAAGCGCCCGTTCTATGCTTTGCTTTATCGTTTGGTAATCATCAGGCACTATTCCGAGGAAATCGACCTCCGTGCCCATCTCTTTTAGCATGGCTGTTATCGCGTAGCCGTTTACGTCGTATACTTTTCCTTGCGGCAAAGGTTGGCCCGGCTCAACAAGCTCGTTGCCGGTCGACAAGACCGCGATCTTTGGTTTACGATAAACTTTGACCGATTTGTAACCCAATGCCGCAAGTACAGCAATGTCACTCGGTGAGATTACCCTGCCCTTTCTTATTACTATATCACCTGCCGTTATATCTGAGCCTGTTTGGGATACATTCTCGCCTGGAGCTACAGACTTATACACATAGAGTTTGTCATTTACCCGTTTTGTATACTCCACCATGACTACGGCGTTTGCACCCCTGGCCAGGGGAGCACCCGTCGCTGTCTCCACACAACGCCCACCGCCAGCTTCGGCCGTAGGTACGGAACCGACCTCAGCCTTTCCAGATACTGTTAAACATACAGGCTCTGACTCGTTAGCACCGTAAACATCTTTTGCGTCAACAGCATAACCGTCCACAGTAGACCTATCAAAGGGTGGCGAGTCTATTTTTGCGTAGACATCTTCGGCAAGAACACGCCCGAAAGCTTCGAGTAGACCCACCTCTTCCGTGCCAAAAGGCCCTATATGTCCAAGACTTTCTCTGACAAGGTTTAAAGCGTCCTTGATCGAAACCATTTTATGAAATATTAACGCCATCATAATCACCCTGAGGCAGCATCTATCGGCTGGAATAGCTCGACCTCGACCTCTTCACCTTCATCATAACCCTCGAGCTCTTCTGGTATGACCAACATACCGTTAGCCTTTGTAAGCGTTGAAATAAGCCCCGAGCCTGTAAGCATAAACGGCTCGACATAATAACTATCGCCATTTCTTATGACTCTTACCCTAACAAAGGACCTTACACCGTGCGGGTTAGCGACCCTTCTGGTCAGCCTCCCTCTTATTGTAATTTTGGGCTCCTCAGGTAACCCGAGCATCATGTAGACTGCGGGTTTTATGAAGTTATGAAAGCCCACTAGCGCAGCCACAGGCAGACCAGAAAGTATGAAGACCGGCTTATTGTCGATTATGCCAAATCCAGTAGGTTTTGCTGGCCTCATCATTATACCATGGACCACGAGGCCCGGTTTGCCTAAAGAGTTAATTGCCTCAGGAACGAGGTCTAGCTCGCCTACGCTCGTACCACCAGTAATTATGACACCGTCGGCCATACTCAACCCTTTCTTTATGGATTCCTTTATTATCTCCAAGTCATCAGGGACCGTTCCTAAGTCCAAGACTTCACAGCCAATTTCTTTTAGAAGACTCTTGAGCATAGGTTTTGAACTGTTCACTACATTACCTAACTTAAGCTCCGAGCCTACTTCGACTAGCTCGCTACCAGTAGACAGGATAGCCAGTCTTGGTTTGCGCAATACCTTTACTTTTGGAATGTTTAACGCGGCAAGTGCGCCGATGTGCCATGGCCTTATTCTCGTCCCCTTCTTAATCACTAAGTCGCCTTTTTTGTAATCCTCGCCTTTCTTTGACACGTTTTGGTATGGTGAGACAGGATACAACACCTCGATAGAGCCATCTGATTTATTGACGTGTTCGACCATAACGACGGCGTTCGCACCTTCTGGTAAATATGCACCCGTGTATATCTCGACAGCCTCTCCTCTATTAACCCTCGGTATGTCTGATGGATTCATTCCTGCATGAGCTCTACCTATGAGCTTTAACTCAACAGGATTATTTGGGGATGAGCCAAAAGTGTCCTCTGCGACAACTGCATAACCATCAACGGCACTTCTGTCAAACTCAGGCAGATCAATAGGCGCAAGTACATCCTCAGCACATACCATATTCAATGCATCCTCTAATGCAACATCGATCGTTTCGAGTATGCGGTATTTGATAACCTCGGCCAACTTTAGCCTGCTTTCTTTAAAGCTGACAAGTGTCGGGAAACCTTCCATACGTTTGCGCATAATTTATCCAGTTGATTATGTTATGTACGAAAGATAAAACTTTTGTGATAGTATCATGTAGACTGCTTAACCCAAAATGCTTAAGCGTATTTAAAGGATGAGCTTCCTGAAGAAACAGGTCCTGTTTCCAGTGTGGCATGCAACACCTTCCTGCTCAACTACGTAAATTAACGAGTCGTTATCACAATCTACCAGAACTTCAAGAACTCTTTGCACGTTGCCGGACGTTTCTCCCTTCATCCATATCTTATTTCTTGATCTGCTAAAGTAATGCGCATAACCAGATGCGAGTGTCTTCTCGACCGCTTCCTTATTAGCATAAGCAAGCATCAACACCTCACCCGTCCTCCTCTCGTAGGCTAC
This sequence comes from Candidatus Terraquivivens tengchongensis, assembly GCA_023268355.1. Taxonomy (GTDB): domain Archaea; phylum Thermoproteota; class Nitrososphaeria_A; order Caldarchaeales; family Wolframiiraptoraceae; genus Terraquivivens; species Terraquivivens tengchongensis. The sequence continues at coordinate 146,405 of JALNJK010000004.1, read as the reverse complement.
TACGGGAATAAGTCCTCCGGATTTGTCAAAATCCAACTCATCGATTCTTACATACTTCATAGCCTTACATGCACTCCCTTATCCTTAAGATACCTCTTTACAACAGGAATCGGGTATTCATCATAGTGGAATATAGAGGCCGCGAGGGCGGCGTCGGCACCAGCCTCGAATGCTTCAAGAAAATGTTCAAGTTTACCGCATCCGCCGCTTGCAATAACTGGTATTAAGACGCTGCTCGATATTGCACGTATCAGCGCAAGGTCGTAACCATCTTTTGTGCCGTCCATATCAATTGATGTCAGCAAAATCTCGCCAGCCCCCAGCTCCTCTACTCTTTTTGCCCATTCTATTGCATCAATACCAGTAGGTTTTCTACCACCATACGTATAAACCTCAAAACGCAAACCATCTTTAGTATAAACCCTTTTGGCATCTATAGCTACAACGACGCATTGGCTACCATAAATGTCTGATAACGTCCTAACAAACTCCGGGTTCTCTACAGCAGCTGTGTTCACGGCAACCCTATCACCGCCATTAGATAATATGTCGTGCGCGTCTTCAACCGTCCTTATGCCACCACCTACAGTAAACGGTATATCAAGCACTTTAGCAACACTTCTAACCACATCTAACAATATCCTTCTTTTTTCAACAGACGCCGTTATATCCAATAAGACAAGCTCATCCGCTCCCTCATCCCTATACTTAAGGGCGAGCTCTACAGGGTCCCCTACGTCCTTGAGCTCCACGAACCTCCTGCCCTTTAGCACCCTTCCATGGTCCATGTCAAGGCACGGTATTATTCGTTTTGCTAACATGCTAAAGCCTCCTTACTGCGGAAAGTAAATCTTCTATGTTAATCGTTCCTTCATATATGGCCCTTCCGAGTATTACACCCCTGACGCCCAGCCTACCGAGAGTAACTACGTCGTCAACGGAAGAGATACCACCGGCAGCATAGACCAAAGCGCCTTTTACATTCACCGCCTCCATTATTGTTTTTACACTCGGACCTAACAACGTTCCATCCCTTTCGACGTCCGTCAATAGGAACGACCTAATACCTTTATCCATCAACAAAAGTATCGCATCGATCGCTTTAGTACCCGTATCGCTTCTCCAACCCTCAACGACGACGTTATTGTCCTTAAAATCTAAAGCGACAACGAACCTTTCTGGTCCAAACTTTTCTAACATCTTGTCAAAGATTTCTGGTTTTTTGAAAACTACTGTTCCAACCACAAACTTGTTAACACCTATGCCTGCATAATTGTGCAACACTTCAATGCTACGTATCCCACCGCCAACCTGTACTGGTAAGTTAACACTTTCAACTATTTTTTTAATGTGATCAAAGTTGTTGCCTCTGTCAAATGCAGCATCAAGGTCGACTATATGTATGCCATCAAACCCTAGCCGTTCCCACTTTCGTGCCGTAGAGACTGGATCATCGCTGTAAACTATGACGTGATTCGGATCACCTCTGATAAGTCGAACCACCTTACCTGAAATTATGTCAACGGATGCCCATATCTCCATAGCTCTCACGCCCTACACATTTTAAGGAAATTTTTCAATATAATAAAGCCATCAACTGAAGATTTCTCCGGATGGAATTGCGTTCCTACAACATTTCCCTTCGCCACAATTGAAGGAAATCTTACACAATATTCCGTCTCTGCTACGATTACTGACTCATTTTTTGGTTGAGGATAGTATGAATGTATGAAATATGCCCAAAATTCCTCACGTAAACCGTCAACGATTTCGTGGTAAGATTTGATCTTCACAATATTCCAACCTATTTGCGGTGTCTTTATGTTTTTTGGGAACCTAACGATCTTGCCTTCTAAGAAGCCGAGCCCTTCCGCATTTCCTTCTTCGCTGAATTCGAAGAAAAGTTGCATGCCTAAGCAAATTCCTAGAATAGGCAGACCGGATTCTTTCAATTCCTTAAGCGTATGTTTTAACCCTTTGAGCAGTTTAGATGCTGCAGCAAAGTTGCCAACACCAGGCAATATTAAGGCATCTAACGGTGTTCTTATTTCAGACGTTATCTCCGGGTTAGCACCCACCCTAATTAGGCTATGCTTTATACTGTAGAGGTTTCCTACACCGTAATCTAATATAACTATCCTCAAAGTGTTCCCTTCACGCTAGTCTGCCTTCTTCTTTCATCGAATGAAGAAGCTTGTTTCAAGGATATAGCCAGCGCTTTTGTGGCAGCCTCAACTTTGTGGTGATCATTTTCGCCATAAAGTACCAGCACATGCATCGTAGCCTCGAGTGAAAACGCAAGCGACCTAAAAAAGTGGTATGCATCCTCTTTTCTGATGTCCTCTATTTGCGAGCCCTCTAGCTTGAGCTTCAAGACGGCGTACGGTCTTTTGACTAAGTCAATGCTCACCATCGCTAGGGCATCATCCATAGGTATGATGGCATAACCGAATCTTTTGATGCCTTCTCTGTTGCCTAATGCTTTTGAGATGGCAGAGCCAAGTGTTATGGCCACATCTTCGACTGTATGGTGCGTGAGGTCACCTGTCGCCTCCACAACTAAGTTCATCGCGCTATGCATTGCCAAGGTTGCTATCATATGGTCGAGGAATTTTATACCGGTCCTGGATTTTGCAGTACCTTGCCCATCCAATAACACGTCTACGAAGATATTTGACTCCAACGTCCTTCTTTCTATCGTTGCCTTTCTTTCCGTACTTATCCCTCCTTAGCATGCGTGAAGAGATATGGAAGCTCGTTTACAGTAGGCATTATGACGTCTGCGCCTTTTTTCATAAAGTACTCGATCTTTAATTTTGGTACATTGCTACTCGCATATACACCAGCGAATATGAACACATCCATTGCGTTTTTAGCATTTTTCACCATTAGCAAGTCTTCTGCTGAGTCGCCAACGTATAGAACATTTCCCTTCGGCTGCAAGTAGGACACTGCCTTGAATAAAGAATATGGGTCCGGTTTTCCCACCTTATGAGCCTCCGGACCTATAAGCCGGACCTCATCGGCCAAGAATACTGCCGCCTTTTGATTGAAGTATTTGAACAGTTTTCCTAAGACCCTATTCGCCGACCATTTATCCCTACCGGAGGCAATCGTTAAGTTGGAATGGCCGACTATCTTCTGCAGCTTTATCAGAACTTCCTCCTCAATCAATGGCTTCTCATTCTGGAAAAGGCCTGAGCCGTTAAAGAAAGATGGCTTCGTGTTGTATACTGCTTCTACACCTTCAGCACCGTAGAAAAGTTCATCAAAGACGGTTACCAAGAGACTTTCTCCGAAGTTACCAGGATAGCCTAGAAACCTCCTAAATTGGCGGAGCTCGTTTACGAGACCTTTTTCGGCCGCGATCATATCCATTATAGTGTCGATGTCGTACCGGTCAAGATAATCTTTAGTCTTCATAACTTTACCAAGAATTTCCACGAATTCCTCCTGATGTTCTTGAAGCGATACTTTATACCTAGTTCCCTTAAAACTACTTGATAGGATATTTACTGCATCGGTTAACGACGTGCCTGCTTCCAAGTCGCTCATCACATCCGAAAAACGTTTAACACATTCTTTGGGCATATTTAAAAACGTCCACTCACTCAGCACATATGCCGTATCCCAATCGTTATTAAACCCGCCACATATTCTAAGAATCTCAATCTGGGCATCCGTCGTTATCGGCCCAATAATGTCCACGGGCATTATTGAGAAGATGTACTCCACTGTTTTATGTATGGCCTTGTTGTACGAATTGTTGATGTCTATAAGAACCCCGTCACAATCGAAGATTATTGCATCAACATTTGCTAAAGATTTTTCAATCCCTTCTTTTATCTTAAGTTGTTGACCGTTGATTTCCAACGTATTATAAACAAATGTGCTCATATTAAGATCTTCAACTCCTCGATTAAGCGATCGTTCATTTCTGGCAATCCTACGGTTATTCTATAAGCGAAGCCTTTGGTAAAAATTTTGCCAACCTTTCGTATGTAGATTCTTCTCGATGCGAGTTTATCTCCTAATGAGCCGTCATCTTCTGACACGTTGATAAGTATGAAGTTAGCTTTGGAATCAAAAGCCTTAACGCCGTTTAGATTATTCAATTTTTGTTGAAACCTTCTTCTTTCGTCCTTTAACATTTCAATATAAGGTATGAAAGCATCGTGATTCTCGAGAAGCTTTAGGGCAACCTTGAGCGTGACGCTGGAAACGCTGTATGGTCGAAGTATCCTACTCTTCAGGAGTTCTGCTAGCTCGGAGTTTGCCACTAAGTAGCCGAGCCTTCCACCCGCAAGACCATAACTCTTTGAAAAACTTCTAAGAACTACCAAGTTTTGATATTCAACAGCCTTTGTTATAAGCGAAAAGTCCGCAAAGTCTACATAGGCCTCATCAAGAACAACAAGTCCTGGAAAAGATTCAACTATGCTAAGCACAGATTCTTGTGAGAATTGGTTACCAGTAGGATTATTTGGCGAGCATATGAAGATTACACCTGAATTACCTGCGGTCTTGAGTACGCTTTTGCTGTCCATCGACAGATCATCGTTTAAAGGTACATCAACAAACTTTACATCATGCACCTTTGACCTCATACGATATAATGAAAAAGACGGTTTTAGCGAAATTACTTTACCTTTTAGTTTCGCAAAAGAATAAATGATGGCATCAATGAGCTGACTACTACCGTTTCCAAGCACGATACACTCAGCAGGTAAATTCAACCTTTCTGCGAGGGACTCAGTAAGTTGCCTGTATTCAACTACTGGATAAAACCTAAGGTCTACTTCAGAGACCACCTCCTGCAACGCTCTTGAGAGGAATTCCCTTGGTATGAAGTAATTTTCGTTCGCATCAAGTTTTATCAGTGGTTCAGAAAACTCAATCCTACTGTTCCATATCTCGGGAAATGTGTAGGGCTCGAGTGTACTTAACCTCTTCAGCGCATTCCTTAACCAAGTTCTAGAACTCTTTCCTCTCATGTACATATCACGTCAACGAGGGATGTCCTCTAGCGGGAGTATCAACTGAGGCTCGTGGACGACCAATCCCTGTGCCAACCTTCTTAAGATTGGTAGCAACTTAAGGAATTCTTGTTTATCAACGATTGTATTTACGGAGTACCAACCTTTCGCAGATAGCGGGCTTATTGTGGGTTTCTTCAAAGCAGGAAGGTTGTTAAGAAGTTGCTCTAGGTTCTCCTCTTTCACGTTAACGAATATATGCAATTTCTTTCCGCCATCGATTACGCCCTTCAGCATCGTCATTACGTCAAGCATCTTCTCACGTTTATCTGGTGTGTTTAAAGACTTTTTGTTCGCTATCAAAACTGCCGACGATTCAAGTATGACTTCTACCGGCCTTAAGTTGTTTTGTTCAAGGGTTCTGCCGGTCTCAACTACGTCAATTATAGCATCCGCATCCTCGGGCGGCTTCGCCTCTGTAGCACCAAAAGATAAGAAGATGCTAACAAAGCGGTTTGTTCCTCTCTTCCACCAAGGCGTTATGACAAGAGGCTCCTCATCCTTAAACCATTTCTTGTATACATCGTAGCTCTTTACGTGTCGCGCCGCTATGTTCAAGTACTCAGTGGATATCCTTACGATCTTGCCCTCTTTCCAATAACGTTCAAACAACTCAGGTAATGAATTAAAGCCTATGCTTTCAGGAAGCGCTACGACAAGCTTCACCCTGCCGTACTCTAGATCCATCAGCACCTCGACGTCCGCGTCGGTTTCACGTATCCAGTCAATACCAGTTATGCCCAAATCCTGAGAACCTTCAGCGACAAACATCGGAATCTCTTGGGGTCTCAGTATTTTGAGTTCGATTTCTGGATCATCAACCACAGGTCGGTACGTTCTCTCTTGACCACGTAGCCTATACATGGCTTTTTCTAGCAATTCGAACGTATTCTTTTCAAGCGAACCTTTTGGTATAGCAAATTTTATCTTGACCATATGATGTCACCACCAACATTTATGTATCGTAGAGTGGGTCTTAGCCTAGATATAATGCTAAGGACGAACTCAAACGGCAAGATGAACTTGACCAACCTCTTCGGCCAAGACCCTCCCCACACCTGGACGTGCAAAATACTAGAATCTAATATATAAAATTTGCTTGTTACAAATTTTGTCATAGATGTTAGCAACGTTGTAAAGAGCGCTTATCTAAAGCTCGGCCTCTTGGATAACATCCTCGGCAGGCTGAGCTTTTTATACGGCCTCCCAACATTCTTTGAGTGTATCTCTTTGATTAATTCTTCAAGCGTCATCTGTTTTATACTACCTGACGCTCTGTCTCTTACGGAAAAGATGTTGGACTCTTTCTCTCTTTTTCCATAAACTATTATGTAGGGAACCCATTCTGTCTCAGCATCCCGAACTTTCTTGTCAACTGTCTCCAACCTATCATCCACATCGGCCCTTATTTGTTCACTTTCTAACTTTTCGCTCAGTGATACACAATCTTCTATGAACATGTCGGACACAGGTATTAGTCTAACTTGCGTTGGCGATAACCAAACCGGTAGCATAGGCTTACCACCTTCCTTGTAAACCTTGTAAGCTTTCTCTAATAGAGCGTAGATAACACGCTCTATGGCACCGCTTGGTGAACAGTGTAGAATTATCGGGTGCTTCTTGTTTCCAAATTGATCGACGTAGGTTATGTCATAGCGTTCTGCATTCTCAACGTCTATCTGATCCGTGGAAAGGGCCGATGCCTTTCTTAGGGTATCAATAAAGTTGAATTCCCATTTCAGAACGAAGTAGAAGAACCTTTCTTCCCACATTTCTACCAACGCTGGCTTTCCGAATCTCCTAACCAATTCGGTCACAAATTCCTTGTTGGATTCGTAAAAATCTCTCGTGAACCTAATTGCCATCTCATAGTCGTCCTTGGTTAAGCCGATGCCTTCTAGAACGTTTATTGATAATTCAAGTCTGCGTAGCATTTCCTCTTTGGCTTGTTGTATATCAGAGCATAACGCATGGACATCGGGCATAGTAAACGCTCTCAACCTCTTTAAACCGACCAGCTCACCGCTCTTCTCTCTCCTAAAGCTGTATCTCGTTAACTCATAGAGCCTAACAGGAAGCTGTTTATAGGATATCTGCATGTCGTGCGCCATAAGGAACTGACCAAAACATGCTGCGAACCTTAGGAAAAACTCCTTCTCGTCGGACTTTACTATATATTGTCTGGCGGGAAACCTGTTCAGGTAACTCTCTAGGCACGGGTGTTTCAGATCATACATTATGGGCGTCTCGATCTCCATACCGCCATACTCAATGACCTTTTCAGTTACATATTGCTCGATGAGGGATTTTATCAGCCTCCCTTTTGCTGGCCATCTCATATTGCCAAGGTCACTTCCTGGTTCATAATCTGCAATCTCTAACTTCTTCATCAAATCCACATGAGGCGGTGTCTGTGATACTACCCTCGACTTTGCCATTTCATATGTTGCGAGCGCTTTTAGATCTTCGTACCCTGAAAAGTCGAAGGATTCTACTGGAATCAATTCTCCGTTCGGTGTCAGTATGTACCAATATGACCTTATTCTCTCTTCCATGACTAAGGCTTTTGGAACATAAGTGGTGCTAGCTGCTTCTGGTGTTATTGACCTGAACTGTTCAGCCAATGGATGGCCCTTAACTGACAGGGAAAGGGCCTTAGTCCAACCGAACGGTGAGCTATAAACCTCCATTCCTTCCAATTCGCACTTTTTCCTAAAAATGCGAATGATTTCCAAAGCTTTTTCCTGTGTCGCAAGTTTGTTGCTGAGATGGGCATATGGATATATCAGTATGCGCTTATTACCAACCCTTGACGAATATTCCTTCAGCTCACTCACGGCCCTATCTACCATTGTTTCGTCGTCCCCTTCTTCCACAGTCGTAAGAACCAAGACTATGTCCTCAAACCTCTTACGACCAATCTCTGTCTCTTCGAATACCCTACCTTCCTTCCCCACCGGCTCGTACTCGACAAAGTCGGTATGTAATATTAGCAACCTCATGTTTTGTTAAAAATGAAGGATTTCTTGCTGATAATATAGCTTTTGTTTAGCGATTTGTTTAAATAAACCTTTTGTTTGATGTAACGAGAGGGTGTTAAGCCCTAAAAATTCTGATAACTGCCGCTTTACCGTACTCCTACGCGCCAAGACACTTTGGTCACCTTAGTGGGGCGTATCTTCCAGCTGACATATTTGCACGATTCATGAGGATGCTTGGGCATGAGGTCCTATTCGTATGTGGGACCGATGAGAACGCATCCAGCATCGTACTTGAAGCTATGAAAAAGGGCATGACCCCACAACAGCTATGCGATATGTTTTATCCAATTCAAAGAGATACTTTTGCCAGGCTTGGAATAAGTTTCGACATATTCTCTAGAACGTCCAAGAAAATTCACTATGATACGGTGTACGAATTTTATACGAGGTTGTGGGAGAAGGGCTACATATACAAGAAGAGGATAAAGCAATGGTATTGTCCAAAAGATGAGAAAGTATTGCCTGATAGATTCGTAAAAGGCACGTGTCCAGTTTGCGGAGCACCGGACCAGTATGGTGAAGCTTGTGAGGTATGTGCAAGTTGGTATGAGGCGATTGAACTAATAGACCCTATTTGTACTCTGTGCGGTGGCAAACCAATAGTCATAGAGAAAGATCACTACTTCTTGAGGTTGTCGGCTTTAACGCAGGAAGTGCTTAATTATGTAAAACCGAAGAAGTTCTGGAGAAAATCGACTTACAATAAGACAATATCTTGGTTAGAAAACGAGGGGCTGAGAGACAAAGACATAACAAGAGATTATGATTGGGGACCGCCTGCGCCCTTCCCTGGGGCAGAAGGGCAAGTACTTTACAACTGGGTTGAAAATCTTCTAGGATATATATCAGCAACTAAAGATTGGAGCATACAGATTGGTCAACCTGATGCGTGGAAGAAGTTTTGGCTAGACCCAGAGACAAAGCTCTACTGCTTTATAGGGAAGGACAACCTTTTCTTTCATACAATCCTGTTTCCAGCAATACTTATAGCGCATGGTGACTACATTTTGCCCTATAATGTCGTTGTGAACGAATTCGTAAACCTTGAAGGGCAAAAACTCTCAACGAGCAGGGGCTGGGTCATTTGGCTTCATGAAATGCTTGAAAGCTATGACCCAGACCTTATTAGATACTACGCTGCGATAATAGCTCCTGAGACTAAGGACTCCGACTTTAGGTGGAAAGACTTTCAGACAAAAATAAACAACGAACTCGTAGCAACGCTTGGCAACTTCATTCATAGAGTGTTGCTATTCGTCTATACCAAATTTGGAGGCATAGTGCCCGAGCCGGGCGAACTTGAACCGCAAGATAAAGATCTTCTGAAAGATGTAGAGAAGTTGGCTACCATGTTTAAGAATAGGTTGGAGAGTTGTCGTTTTAAGTCAGGCTTAAAGCTCATCCTAGAGCTGGCTCAGCTAGGGAATAAGTACCTGAACGATATGAAGCCATGGGCCGTAACGGAGAGCGCACCTAGGACAATATACACGGCAATGCAAGTAGTTAAAGCACTTTGTGTTCTTATGGTACCCTATTTACCTTTTTCGGCCCATAAACTCATGAACATGATGAATCTAAACTTAACGCCGGAGACTGTAAGATTTGAAGAGTTTAGAATACCCATTAAACCACAGCATAAAATCAACAAACCAGAGCCGTTATTCAGAAAAGTAACCGATGATGAAGTATCAAAGCATATGGCAAAGCTTAGTTTAACACAAAAATAAATTAGGGAAGTTTAATGTGCATGCGCATTTTCTATCGAAAGTCTTCTAATCCCTAGTTCGGCTACTATTCTTTCTAATTCATATTCTAGATCGTTGTCGACAGCAGGTTGGGCCGGAACGGCAGGTTGTGGAATCTTAAATTCTTCATTCGATTTCGGCAAACTTACAGCCTCAATTTCAGCACTGTTGCTGAACGTATCACTAAGACCCGTGAGTATGAGCGATACCTGCATCGTTGAGGTATAATAGTTATCAATCCTTGCACCCCATATTACGAGAGTATCCATGCCCATCAGTTCCGATATTATCTCCGCTGGTCTTGCTGCTTCGCTCAGCTTCATATCCTCACCGCCTGTAACGTGCACTATTGCCCCCGACAGCTTATCGTAAGTTACGTCGAGTAGCGGTGATTGTAGCGCGTTGAAGGTGGCCTCTTCAGCCCTGTTTGGTGACGAAGACCTGCCTATACCTAAAGATGCCAGACTACCCCTTTCTACGAGAGCTTTAAAATCCGCGTAGTCTATGTTTATCAAGCTTGGTTTCACTATTGATTCCGTTATACTGAGCATCATGTTGTTTATCACGTCATCAACCAACGAGAATGCCGTCCTTAACTCGTATTGCGGATAGAAATCGAGCAGCTTATTGTTATCTATAAGCACCACAGTATTGCATACCTCTTTTAGCTTTTGCAGTCCTTGTATCGCTATCTTTTTTCGAACATTACCTTCGAACCTGAAAGGCAAAGTCGCCACACTGATAACTATAGCTCCTAACTCTTTTGCCACAGAGGCAACTACGGGTGCGCCTCCAGTACCAGTACCACCGCCTAAGCCTGCCATTATGAAAACTATGTCGGCACCGTCAAGTAAGCTTCTAAACTCATCCTCACATTCTTCGGTTGCTATCTTACCTTTTTCCGGGTCTCCGCCAGAGCCCCTGAATCTAGTTGTATTTTTCCCGAGTATGACTTTATGGTGAGCCCTAACCATCTCTAGATGTTGCACATCCGTATTTGCTGCGATCGTTATAACACCATTTAGCCCCTGTGAAGCTAGCCGGCTGATCGTGTTGCAGCCAGCTCCACCTATACCGACCAGCTTTATATGAATGTTGTCAAGTTTCTCGACATCGCTAGAACCAGGGATCATAACTTCACTCACTTGCCGGCATCTCCTCCATTATGAAATCTCTAACTGCTGTTCTTATCGCCTCAGCCCTATTGGGGTAAAGCTTTCGTCTTACGAGTTCGTCTATCACATCAAGGTAAACCTCTGGAAGGTGAACAGTTACAACCTTCACCTATTATCCACCTCCTTTACTTGGATCAAGCTAAAAGTGAAAGTATCAGAAATCCGTTGTTAATACGGCCGTATATTCAAAAGAGGTACCCGTGAGCGATTTCTGCTAAGTAAAATTTCATAAACTGATAATCTCCATCGGAAAAATGCGTCGGACTTTTCAAAAAAAGATTTTTTAGGATAAGACATTATGGAAGTTTAAGATGCAACGAAGGCAAGAACTGACCGAGGAAGTGCTTAAGATTGTGAGCGACCTAAGGGCTGAAAGCGAGTCAGGCGCAGTCATACTGGTCGAGGGAAAGTATGACGAGGAATGTCTTAAAAGGCTAGGCATAAAGGGCACGATACTCAGATATAATTCCATAAAAGCCTTGCTAAGCTGGGCTGAAAACAACAGTACAGCTAAGTTAATAGTGCTGACAGACTTGGATGCTGAGGGAGCAAGCATCGCTAGAAGGATAGTCGCTAACCTGTCAGGACGTATGAAAGAAGTTGACGTCTCATATATGAGAAGGTTATCAATAGTAAGAAAGGTAGGCATAAGTGAAATAAAAGATATAATCAATGTTATACCAGAAAGCTGGCTGGTTTATTGAGTCGGTACTTGTCTTAAAAACTCCTCCGTAACTGAAAGCAGACGCTCTATGTCTTCTTCAGAGTGGGCTACTGAGGGTGCGAATACCTGCTTGCTGGGTTTCATGCAAAGAATGTTGTTATTGAGCAGAAAGTGAAAGTAGTCCCTTGCAAGTTTGGTATCACCTACCGCACTTCTGACGTCTTTTGGTTTTTCTTTTGTGAAATGGATCGCAAATAGGGACCCAACACCGGTAACATGGATGGCCACCTTATACCTGCTGAACACATCTTCTAATCCTTTCCTAGCTCTCTCACCAAGCGCATTTATCTTTGGATACACTTCGCCTTTCGTCAACTCACTCAACAACGTATAGCCTGCCCTGGCCGTGAGCGGATTACCGGCATAAGTACCGCCATGGAATGACATCTCGTAATGCTTCCTTTTCCTCTGGTCTAATAACTCCATGATGTCCTCTCTACCACCAAACCCACCAGCAGGGAATATACCACCACCGAGAATCTTTCCAAATGTCGTGATATCTGGCAATACGCCGTAGTACTCCTGCGCACCACCTCTGGCCAACCTAAAGCCCGTTATCACTTCATCGAATATCAAGAGGATGCCGAGCTCATCGCAAAGTTCTCTGAGCCCCTTCAAGAATTCCCTATCGGCAGGTATCATACCGTTAGAGCCCATAACGGGTTCTAGGATTATACATGCAAGATCTTCACGTTTCACCCTCTGCCTCACACCTTCGAGGTCGTTGAAAGGTAAAACTATCGTATCATTCATGACACCATCGGTCAAACCTAACGAAGCGGGCTTGTCTAACGGAGGGTTAACGGCCTTATGTAACGCATCGTAACCACCATGCCAATGTCCTTCGAACTTCGCTATCTTATTTTTCCCCGTGTATGCCCTAGCAAGCCTGATAGCATACATGTTGGCCTCGGTACCGCTATTTGTAGCCCTGAACAACTTTACACTCGGGACTGCCTTCGTTACAATTTCTGCCAACTTTACTTCCCATTCATGGCAGAAACCAAGATGGGCACCCAACTCAAGTTGTTCTCTTGCAGCCCTGATGACTGGTTCGTAAGCATGCCCCATTATAATTGCCGCATGCCCCATCCAGAAGTCCAAGTATTCATTCCCGTCAACATCCCATATCCTGCTACCTTTAGCCTTGGAGACGTAGATCGGATACGGTTCCCAGTACTTTATCGCATAAGTTACGCCTCCGGGTAAGAACTTTATAGCTTCATTATAAAGAGCTCGCGACTTTTGCGTCCTAAGCTCGTAGAGCTCATGAATCACAGTAGGACACTTCCTAGCTTACTCTGGAGGTCTAAAGGCTAAAAGCTTAACCTTTATCCTGATTAAGCTAACATCCCTGACTAAACTTACATCTACTTCGGCCCCAACCCTTTTTGACTCGATCATCTTCTTTAACATCTCGATAGAGTTCACACTTTTGTCGTCTATCGCAACTATTATATCACCTTCCCTTATACCAGCTAAGTAGGCTGGACTATTTGGTGCGACCCTATAGACCAGAACACCCTCATCAACCGGAAAATTATAGTACGTTGATATCGTGGGGTTAAGGGACACACCCACTATGCCAAGCCACGGTCTTCTAACGTAACCCACTTCCATGATATCTTCGACAACCCTCTTTGCAGTGTTTATTGGTATTGCAAACCCTATACCTTGGGCAAACGGTATTATGGCCGTTGTAATTGCTACAACTTCACCTGCTAAGTTTACCAAGGGCCCACCGCTATTGCCCGGGTTTATAGCAGCATCCGTTTGAACAAGTCCTTCCATCAAGCCAAAGCGTGTTTGCATGTTTCTGTTTAGTGCACTGATTACACCCATGGTTACTGTAGGACCGCCTGCCAAACCAAACGGATTCCCTATAGCTATCACGAATTGTCCAACTTTAAGCTTCGAAGAATCACCTAACTTAGCCGCTTGTAACCCTCTCCTATCAACTTTTATGACAGCAATGTCTGTCGCGATATCTTTGCCTATAACCTCACCGCTCAAAACCTCTCCGTTGTATAGCGTAACGTTTATTCTTTGAGCTGCCTCAACCACATGGGCATTAGTCATAATGTATCCGTTTGGATCAAATATTACCCCTGAACCTACACCGCTTATCGGTGCGATTTCAAAAGGAGAGACTTGGAGAAGGTGGATCGTGCTGACGTTTACCACAGAAACCATAACCTTTTCTATGACGGAAGTTATTGTATCTTCATCTATTGAGACCATGTTCATCAATTTCTTAACGTTAGTAATATCTTTATATTGTTTATCGTTAGGTGTTCTTGCATAGAACATGGGTATAAAGGCTCCTGCCATTAGGTTCGATAACGTCTGGAAGATTTACCGCATGGGGAACATTGAGTTTCCAGCATTGCGGGGCATCACGCTGTCTATTGAAAGCGGTGAATTTGTTGCAGTTGTTGGGCCAAGCGGTAGCGGTAAATCTACACTACTTCATATAGCTGGTGCGTTAGATAGACCAACAAAAGGTAAGGTTTTCATAGATGGTGTAGACATCTCCGTATTGAATGATACTGAGCTAAGCGAGCTAAGGAACAGAACGATCGGGTTTGTATTCCAAGCATATAACCTGATTCCCAGACTAACTGCCAAACAAAACGTAGAACTTCCATTGATGTTAAGAGGCGTCCCTCCAAACGAAAGAGAGAAGCTAGTAATCAAAGCACTCGAGTTGGTTGGATTAGCATCAAAGCTTAACAATAAGCCTACAGAGCTAAGCGGAGGTGAGCAACAACGTGTGGCTATAGCTAGAGCCATAGTAACCAATCCGAAGATCCTATTATGCGATGAGCCTACTGGTAATCTAGACTCGAAGTCTGCGGAGGGAGTTATGAACGTTATAAAAGATATAAATAAAAGATATGGATCTACGGTCGTTGTGGTAACACATAACATGGAGATAGCTGAGTCAGCCGAGCGGATAATCAGATTAAAGGACGGGATGGTTTATGATAAGGCATAGAATCCTTTTAATGGTATTCTCAATAATGTTTGTACTCACGATTATAAGTTTAGCGAGTGCACATTCGGAGAACATAATAGCTGTAGAAGCATTCTGGGGTGATGTAGGCAATAGGATCGAAGTTGATGCGGGCGACAAGAACGTACCGCTGATTTTACAGATGGTTAATGCAAGGAAGGAGCAGATCATAGGCGTAAGGGGCCATCTCGTTCTTCCTGAAGGGTTTGAAGATTCGTTAACGAAGTCCAGATACACACGCGAAGCTGCCTATGCCGACCCTGTACCGAGTGGACGGTCTTTTATGCTCCGCTACCTTCTTGACATCTCTGAAAATTTAAAACCAGGCCTCTACAAAGCATATGCAATCATATACTATAACTATTATGATGAGAGTGAGAAAGACCTGGTTAGCTCCTCATCGTATGTTTACTTTGACATAAGAGTTACTGGAAAGAGCCTAGCTTTGCTCAAGACAGAACACAGTACCTTAACGCCGGGCATGCTGAACGAAGCCAAGATCATAATCTCCAACAACGGTACTGCGGATATGTACAACGTAATGATCTCGTTAGGAGACCCTGACATAACTGGTGTGACAATAATTAATACAAAGCGCTCTTGGCAATTTAGTAGAATCCCGCCCAATACCGATATTGTGCTACCCATATCTTTACAGGTAGAAAATTATGCTGTAAACAAAGCCTTACGCATACCGATAGACATCACATACTTAGATTCTTATGGGCAACAAAAGAGGCTCCAGCAAAATGCCATGTTCCGCATAGGCACACAAATAAGTGAGAGGATAAGAATCGAGGCGACGCTCGACAACGACCTACTATCACCTACAACAGTAAACCAGTTAAAAATAACACTTCGGAACGAAGGGTTAGAACCTGCATACTCTGTAGAAGTTGAACTAACACCTCCGCAGAGCGTGCCGGCATTTCTCACATTTGTTGGAAAATCAGGCAGGTGGAGCCTAAATGAGCTGAAGGCCGGGGAAGAATGTCAGCTAGATTTTGAGCTATTCGCTAGTCAGCTGGCTTCTGGTAAGTCTTTCCTGCTTTCGTTGAAACTATCATACCGCGATATTCACAATAATTCATACGAGGTGGTCAGGACAATAGGTGTAAGAGTTGCAGATCAGCCGCTTTCTAAGGCATTCAAGATCACGTCAGGAGCTTACTTGACTTCTGGTTCCATAAACAACTTAGAAATACTCGTGAAGAACTTGAAACCATACACGCTAAAGGATATATCAATAACGTTGGAGCCTACAGCCGGTTGGTTAACTTTGTTGGAAGGTGCTAGAGAATATTTCAAAGAGATACGTCCAGACGAGGAAGTTGTGCTGAACGTCTTAGCCTTTGTTTCAGAACAGACCTTTGAAAAACTATCCACTGTCGGATACTCGACATATATAAACGTGAACGTTGAATACATAGATTGGCAAGGCGTAACAAAAACAGAGAATTATAGGCTGGGATACTATGTTAAGGGCATAATAGACTTAAAACTCCAAGACCTCAACTTTGAGGTCATAAATAAGCAACCATACCTCGTTGGAAGGTTGTTGAATGAAGGGAATGAGCCTGCATTCTTTACGAGGGTTCTGTTGGTTGATTCTAACGACGTTATACGTCCAGTTAAATCCGTTTATCTCGGAGATGTGAACCCCAACGCTCCGCTGATGTTTAATCTTCCGATAGCTGTCGTAGGGAATCTCACACCCGGTGTTATACCAGTAGAGATCTTAGTTGAGTACAAAGATACGCTAAGGAATAACTTCTCAAAGACGTTTGTGCACGATATAATAATTACAAGCAGCTGGCCTCAGTCCCAAGAAAAAACGAGTACCGGTCTGCCCGATATGATTGCTAGGTATACGGCTGCTGTATTAGTCGGTGTAGCCGTTGTTGCTTCTGTCGTAGCAGTAATTAGAATAAGGGGGAGAAGGAGACGAGGGCCGTCGATACAGTCTGGTATGCCTTCGGCGGCTTAAGGACACGTAAAGTAAGGACGGTTCTAACAATCGTGGGCATAATGATAGGGACTGCACTAATAATATCTCTCATATCTAATACTGAAGGCCTAAACGTCTTGATAGATAACGCCCTCTCGAAGATAGGTGTCAACAACATATTTGTAACACCTTCTGGAACAGTGTCCGCCCGAGCTGGTCCAAGTGAGACCCTAAAACTGACAGATGCTGACGTCATGCTACTTGCAAACTTGCCAGAGGTAAAGGCCGTCAGTCCATTCTACCTCTCTCGAGGTAAGCTCATAGGTGGTGGCTTCGAGCAAACTGTTTCCATAATAGGCCTGGACCCGACTTTGACCTATCAAGTGCTACCCGACCTAGAAATTTACCAAGGCGAGGACCTCTCACCGAACGACATGGCGATGATAGCCATAGGTTATGACGTTGCGTTCCCGCCTGGAGAGCCTGGAAAGAGCATACCACTCTACAGCTCTGTAACGCTGGAGCTTATGGCTGATGGGCAACGTGTCACAAGGTCTTACATCGTCGGAGCAATATACAAAAAATTTGGCTCGACACCATACCTTGACGTTGACAAAAGCGTCATGATAACAATACCGCAGGCACGCAGCATTTTCAAATCCACGAGTTACCCAAGCATAGTTGTGATTGCTGAATCTACAGATGCCGTTGACTCAATAATTGAGGCTTTAAACAACATATATGGAAAAGATGCAGACATTATCAGCCCTTTGACGATAATAAAGCAGGTTAAGATAATACTCAACAACTTCACGATTTTCCTCTTAGTGGTGTCCAGCATAGCATTGGTTGTCGCTGGCGTAGGCATAATGAACACGATGTTCATGACAATCATGGAGAGGACGAGGGAAATAGGTGTCCTCAGGGCCTTGGGCTTTTCTCAAAGAGATGTTGCAAAGATTTTCTTAACAGAGTCGACATTGATAGGCATCATAGGAGGTCTGCTTGGCATAGTTTTAGGAAGCTTGTTGGCCATGTCGCTCGGAGGGGTGTTTTCGTCTTTCCTAATTGGAGTAAGTGGCAATCCGGTGATATACCAGCCAAACGTAACACCGACTGTGTTAGTTAATAGCTTTTTATTCGCCGTCGTCGTTGGTCTCCTTTCCGGCATATATCCGGCTTTAAGAGCCGCAAGGTTAGACCCTGTCCAAGCACTCAGGGCCGAATAGAGCTCCGGACGGAGTTATGCATATAAGTTGATGTAAAACAGATAGTTTGGAGCGGAAATAATGTACACGTTGTTCATAACGGGAACGGCAGGGTCGGGTAAATCAACATTGACCGGGTCATTTAATGAGTGGCTTCGTGACCAAGAGCAGTCAACCGTAACTGTTAATCTTGATCCTGCAGCGACTATTCTGCCTTATGAGCCCGACGTAGACGTAAGAGAAATTGTCGATTACGAAAGGATAATGGTAACACGTAGACTTGGACCAAATGCGGCTTTAATAGCATCCGTAAGGGAGGTTGCTAGACACATAGAGGAACTAAGAGAAGAAGTTAGTTCCTTCAACGTTGACTATGTGCTTGTCGATACGCCAGGCCAGCTTGAACTCTTCGCATTCAGAAAAGAAGGTAAAATAATCGCCAAAAACCTTACTGACGGCTCTAAGGCGATGCTATTCCTTTTGGACCCAATGTTCTGCGTCAACCCGAAAAACTTTGCCGCAAGCATATTCCTCTCGGTCTCAATATACCTAAGCTTCGGCATACCCCTCATTATGGCATTATCAAAAATTGACGCGGTACCGAAGAAGTACATAAACAGGATACTCAGATGGGCTGAGTCGGATGAGGCGTTTCTAATAGACCTAGAGAATAGGCTTAAAGGAGCCCAGATGATGCTCGCGAGAGATGTTGCAAGGGCCGTGTTCGACGTGAGCAGCTTCGTACCCATAATACCTGTATCTGCGCTTAATATGAGTGGTCTCGTCGAGCTTCATGGCGCTCTTACGAGGATATTCAGCGAAGGCGAGCTGGAGCTTAGGTAGAAGATGTTTTTGTGTCCATCAAGTCGCAACGACCGTTTTAAAACGTTTACATAAACATCAAAACTAGAGGCTTATATAATCCTAAAACTTTCAGAGAGGAGAGAACGATGACGTACGAAAACACAGAAGTTGAGCAGCTTAGGGAAAAGCTCAAGGAGTTAAACAGTGTAATAAAGCAAATCGAAGTCGAGCTTGACGAAGTATCAAAAGAGTTGGGCTCTATTCGCGAGCAGAAAAAAGAGGCAAGGCAGAAATTTCAAGAAAAGTTAAACGAAAAGAAGAAGCTTTTAGAAGATTACAAAAAACTGAAGTCAGACTTAAACGCATGCTACGCCTCAAGAAAAGATCTTATTAAACAGCTAAAGATCATCGAAAATGACACGCGATATCCAAAGGGCGATATTAGCATAAATGAAATAAAGGATAGAATCAAGAACATAGAATGGACAATACATACTTCGATACTAAAACCTAGCGAAGAAAGGAAACTTTTCCTTGAATCCAAAAGGTTAGAGGAGGCCGTGGTACTGATTGAAAAACGGGAAGGCCTTATCGCAAACATCAATGCTCAAAACGATAAAATTAAGTCGATAAGGGATGAGTTGAATGTAATCAAAAGCATGTTGAAAGACATTAACGAGGGAATTAGTAAAATAAAGGAGGAATACGATAATTTAAAGAAAAAGTATGAGGAGAGACGCAAAGATTACATGCAAATAAAGGAGAGGCTTAGCAGGGCGGAGGCTGAACGGATATTACTTCAATCCAAATTGACGGTATTGATGGAGCAGATCAAGGCGGTTATGGATGACGCGGCAAAACGGAAAGAGGAGGAGTTTAAAAAGCGCGTCATTGCCGAGGCTAAGCAGAAGCTGTTAAGTGGTAAAAGAGTAACTTTCCAAGAATTAAAACTTCTGCTCGAGAATGATGAGGAGTTTAAACTTTAGAACATGAAGGACGGACATCTTCTGATATTTTTAGAATGATTAACGTTATATTAGACTAATTAGAGAGATTTGTAACGGAAAAATAGCATGGAAAATTTGGAAAAAAGACAAGAGAAGCTCCTCATCCTAGTGGTTGATAGAGATAATGATATTGGTAAAAAAACAGGTATAAAAACGCCTATCATAGGAAAAGAGAACAATCTGGAGGCGGCGAAGAGCCTTGCCTTGGCAGACCCCGAAGAATCGGATGCAAACGCTATGTTTGGTGCCCTTAAACTATACGAGGAGTTAGTTAGCAAGTATGGAAAAGAGAATGTCGAGGTTGCAACCATAGCCGGTAGTGAGGAAAGTGGCTACTGGTCTGACGAAAAGATAAGGCGCGAGTTAGATGAGGTTTTAAAAACATTTCCATCATCCGCCTGCATCTTCGTTAGTGATGGCATCACTGACCAATTCGTATCCCCAATAATTTCATCAAAATTACCCATAGTTTCTGTTAAGAGAGTTATAGTTAAACAAAGCGAGAGTGTCGAACACACGTGGCTCCTACTCGGAAGATATATAAAGATGGCGATATTTGATACCAGATATTCTAAAATTTTTCTTGGAATACCGGGATTGTTGCTAACCTTCATAGGTATTCTTTATACTCTTGGTTTGATGAACATACCAATACTTTTGCTGATCATAGGCATAGCATTATTCATCAAAGGTTTTGGAATTGACAACTCAATAGCAACGAGATTCAGAATGTTGTCGAAGTTTATATCCTCGCATCCATTGGTACAGCTGAGAACCTTTAGCATAATTTCATCGTTGATTATTCTATTCATAGGCATTTATTCGGGTTACATTAGCGCGTCGTCAACACTACCAAAAAATGCACAATTGCCATCAATCTCTGAAGACTTTTATTATTGGTTAGGAATGTTACCCATGCTTACGGGTCAGTTCATACTTGGGGGCATAGATCTAATTTTTGTAAGCTTGTTACTCGTGGTGCTTACATACAGCATCTATTACATAATCTTGAAGAACATTAAATTCTGGAGAACTGTGCAAGCTACCGTTACGTTGATATGGTTATGGGCACTCTTGAAGAGAGTTGGGATGGTGCTTTCGGATACATCTTCCGCCACAGTGTTTGGTCCTCATGTGGTAATGCTACTCACGATAGGGCTTTTAGGCATACCGGCCCTAACGATAACTTTCATAGTTACAAGATACATGAGAAAAGCATACGCCTCATACTTTAAGAAAACAAAGTGAGAGCATATGTTTCAGAAATTGCTGAAGCTATTTGGCGCATACCGGTTATATGAAGCTTGGTTGATAAATAGTGTTAAAAACGGCCCCATGCCAAAGCACGTAGCGTTAATATTGGACGGAAATAGGCGCTGGGCTAAGAATAAAGGGTTCGACCACACTTTTGGGCATAAAATTGGAGCAGACGTTGCAGAGAAAGTTCTTGAGTGGTGCATTGAGCTAAAAATTCAGACCGTAACGCTTTACGTTCTTTCTACGGAAAATCTGAAAAGAGATCAGGAAGAACTGTCAGAAATATTCAGGCTGATAAAGGAACGTGCTGAGAGGTTTGTAAATGACCCGAGGATACATAACAATCGTGTAAAGGTCACGATAATCGGTAGAAGAGAGCTAATACCCGACGACGTCAGGGGAGCGCTCGAAAAGTTAGAGAGCGTAACTAAAGATTACAACAATTATTTTCTGAATATAGCGGTGGCTTATGGTGGAAGGGCAGAAATAGTTGATGCTACAAAGAAGATAGCCATTATGGTAAAGGAAGGAAAGCTTTCTGTTAACGACATAGATGAAAAAGTTATCGAGTCAAATTTGTACACGTCCGGCATACCAAACTCTGATCCCGATTTGATAATTAGGACATCTGGTGAGGAGAGGATAAGTAACTTTCTTTTGTGGCAATCTGCATACAGCGAGCTCGTTTTTTTGGATATATTCTGGCCAGAATTCAGGAAGATAGATTTGTTACGAACGATCAGAACGTATCAGCAACGTAATCGTAGATTCGGAGTTTAATGTGTATAGGGATGGAACGGTGCTTTAGATAGTCGTACGGCACCATCCTTCTTAATTAGCAAAGTATCTTCGAGCCTTATGCCATACTGTTTTGGGATGTACACACCAGGCTCACATGTCACAACCATGTTTTCAGCAAACAGATCTTTGCTATTGGGCGATATTTTTGGCGGCTCATGAACGCTTAACCCTATGCCGTGTCCCAAGCTATGAACGAAGTACTCAATGAGTCCAGCATTTTCTATAAACTGTCTCGCAACCCTATCGACGAAGGAAGTAGAGACCCATGCCATCATATGTTCCTCGGCTAAATTTTTGGCCTCCTCGACCACTTTGTAAACCTTCTCGATTTTATCCTCCACTTTATCTCCTACAAAAAATGTTCTTGTTACATCTGCTGAATACTCGTTTACCGATGCACCCAAATCTATTACGACAACGTCACCGGCTTGAAGTTGTCTATTGCCTGGACCACCGTGGGGCAAAGATGACTTCGCACCGGATGCCACTATTATATCAAACGCGACCCTATCTGCACCACATCTCAACAACTCTTCGGTTAACTCTGCCTTTACATCTTGCTCAGTAACGCCAGGCGATAGTAGGTCCGGGGCAACCTCCATACCCACATCAGATATTGCCGCTGCTTTCATTATATTCTCCAACTCATTTTCGTCTTTTATTGACCTCAACTTCCAAACGAGTTCGGACGATGGTATTAAATGTAGAAACCTCAATTTTGATGACATTTTCCAGAAAGATTCAGCATCCATATAGTCGAACCCAATATCTCCAACAAGCTTACCCAACTCTTCTGCGAGCTCGTCTTTGAACATATCATGGGTCTTTGTTTTAATTATATCAATACCCTGTATAGCCTGCTGAACGGCTGACTCGTAGTAAAGGGGCAATGTATAAAGCTTGACTGTGCCGTCGGACATTATTACAGCCGCGCCCTCACCCTTAAAACCTGTGAAGTAGTAAAGATTTTCAGGTAACGTCAGCAAATATGCGCTAAAAGCCCTCTCCTCCATTAGTTCTAGGAGGCGTTTTATCCTCTCCATTTATACATCAGCTACCTTTAACCTAGGCGGAAAAAGGCAAAGCGGGTAATATAACCTTTAAAAACGTTCATAATCTACCTAGGGCGGCATATTATTTCAGTAAGACGTGATTGTTAGTGTTGTTGATATTCGTGCCACATTTCTAGCAGTATAAACAAATATTACACGTCTAATAAAAAGGGTTAAAGAAGCTGCAGGGCGTGCGGGATGGTTTACATTAAAAAGCTATCGCTACATGCTTTCAAGTCTTTTGGTCAAAAAAAGGCTACGGTCGAGTTGCTCAAGGGCCTGGTCGTAATCACGGGTCCGAATGGTGGCGGCAAGTCTAACTTGCTTGATGCGATCAGGTTCGTAACGGGTGAACTGAGCCCGCATGCTTTAAGGGTAGGCAGGCTCTCTGAACTAGTTCATGAAGGCGGTAAAGGAAAAGCAGCATATGCCAGGGTATCTATAACTTTGGATAACTCAGAAAAAGCATTACCGATAGAAACGGACGAGGTCACGATTACTAGGAAGATCTACCAGAATGGTGAAAGCGAATATTACATAAACGGAAGGTCAGCATCAAGAGGAGAATTGCTCACGTTGCTCTCGGCCGCTAACATAAGACCTTCGGGCTTCAATATACTGCCCCAAGGTGCGATATTGAGCCTAGCTGAAATGAATCCCGATGATATGCGTAAGTTGATAGAAGAAGTTGCAGGAATAGCGGAGTACAATAGGAAGAAGGCTGAGGCCGAAGAACAGCTTGCGCAAGCCGATAAGAACTTGGAGGTTGCTAAGGCCAGTACAGCTGAGGTTAGAACAAGGGTTAAGCAGCTCGAGAAAGAAAGGAACCAGTATCTTAGGAAGAAGGCTGTAGAGGCAGAAATTGCCAAGCTCAAAACGCTTCAGTATAAATTGGAGATGGAAAAAATCTCCGAATCTCTTAAAGTGCTACAATCAAAGATCGTCAACATAACCGAGCAGGTTCATGCACTAGAGGTTGAAAAACAAGAAGTATCCGCGAAGCTTGCAGAGCTCAAGTCTAACCTACAGACGACAGAAAGTGAAATATCTGAAATAGAGCGAAGATTGGCAGAGTTCACAAAAGCACGACAGGAAACGTTTGAGAAGATCGTTAAGCTGAGGCTCGACATAAGGGATTCTGAAAATCGCATAGGGATTTTGGAGAAGGAGTCTGCGCATCTACAGCAAAAGATTGCCGAACTTGAGTCAGCGATATCGCTTTCTGAACAAGAGCTTAACGATCTTGAGTTAAAGATTGCTGAATGTTCAAAGGACAAGAAACAGTTAGAGGAGGAGGCTGCAAAAATGTCTGAAGAAGTGGATAGACTGAGGAGTGCTGTCAAGGAGCTTGAGAAGAAGCTAGAAGAGGTCAAGTTCTCAAAAATCAAGGAGGAAAGGACACGGTCTGAGGCATACTTAAGGCTTGAAAACATCAAGAACAGTAAAGAGCAACTAATGAGAGAAAAGGAGGACATACATAGAGAGGCATTAGCGATCAAGAATAAAATTGCTGACATTGATGAAAAGCTTGAAAAGTTGTTTTCTGAGGTGCGCATAACAGAAGACGAGATATTAAAGCTTAATCAAGAGTTAAGTGAATGTGCATCCTTAGTTGGACGCTATTCTGAGATATTAGCGCGTGCGGATGATGTCATCAATAAGACTGAGGCACTTATAGCAGAGCTAAAGATAAGATTGGCGGCTCAACCTGAAGATGAAGAGTTGAAAAAGTTTGAAGATTTTGCTAGGTTGCTGGCCGAAAGATTCGTGGACGGTGTTGTAGGGACGTTGGATAGTTTCATCAAATCCTTGCCAGATAGCGAAAAGCTTGACGTAGTTCTTAATGAGTGGGCAAGTGCCATCGTGACAGACAATTATGCAGTGACCCGATTACTATCTGAAACGTTCGCATCCTTAGATTTTAAGTGCAAGTTATTGACATTAAACGACAATCCAAGTGAAACGAACCGCGATAATTTAGAAAAATTTCAAGCATGGGTTAGGAATCATGTAGAATTCGTTAACGATTTCGAGGAGGCATACAAAAAAACGGTAAACGGCAAGCTAGTTATCCTAGATAAGGGCATAGTTTGTTATCCCGGCGGTTTCGTTAAAATTGTCGGTAATGAGAAGAGCAAGATAAACGCGTTACGTGTTGAGCTGGAGGATCTAGAATCCCATCTTGGGGCGGTAAAACTTAAGCTGAAGGAAATAAAGTTAAGGCGCGATGAGCTTGCAAAAAAGGCGGAATCAATTAAAAGCGAAATTCAAGGACAACAGACAAAACTTTCTTCTCTGAATGCGGACATTAAATCGCTCAATGCCGAACGCAAATTGCTGGAAGAGTCTCTTTCACAATTGATGGTTAGGGAGAAGAAGATAGACGAACGGATAGATATTCTCACTAAAGAAGAAGAGAATGTCAAAAAGAGGTTATCTGAAATTGTTAGTACCGAGCCGGCTGGGGATGAGCTAAGACCAAATATAGAGAAAGATCTTGAGTTGACTTCATCAAAACTAAAATTCCTTGAATCGAAGTATACGGAGTTGAAGGTACAGTTAGCAGAGAAGTCTACGACTCTTAAAAGTCTGGAGGAATCAAAAAGGAGAATACTAAATTTAGTAGCCAGGTATAGGTCGGAGGTCGAATCGCTTAAACGTTCGTTGGAGGCCAGCAAACTAAGGGCGGAGGAGGAGAAAAAATTAAGAGCCGAGTTCGAATCTAAGCTAACTTTATCGGAAACAGAACTTAGTAAGCTGGACTATGAGATTGCGAACCTATCAGCAAGACATAAAGAGCTGATCAATATTAGGGACGAAATAAGACAAACAATATCCGCACAAAGTGAGGAAGAAAGCAAGATATCTGAAAGATTAAGGACGTTATGGTCAGAGCAGCAAGAAGCTAAGCTTGAAAGCGTGAAGATAGAGTCCCAACTTCAAATGATAATGGAAAAATTATCTGAGCTAGGCGATGTGGACGCATCTGAGTTGTCAACATTCGAGCCTACGCTTAGAGAGCAGATACTCACAATATTAGAGGCTGAAAGGGACGAGCTCTCCTTCGTGAACCAATTGGCTCCAGAGCAATACGAGGCTTTAATCGGAAACTACAAACTCAGGTCCGTCAGAATAAGCGAGTTGGAGTTGGAAAGGCAAGAGATAATCAACTTCATAAAGATGGTTGAAGGTGAGAAACTAAGAGCGTTCTTCACAACTATGGAAAAAGTTTCTGAAAAGTTTGCGACGTATTTTAACAGGCTTACTAAGGGTGTGGCCTGGCTTAGGCTTGTTGACGAGACAAAACCGGGCGAGTCGGGTGTTGAAGTTGTAGTACAGTTTCCTGGAAAACCCCAGCGCTCTTTGAGAAGCGTTAGCGGAGGCGAAAGGTCCGTTGCGGCTGTCTCGCTCCTGATGGCGCTACAAGGCCTCACACCTGCCGACTTTTACATCTTTGATGAGATAGACGCACATATGGACGTAGCCTACACGGTTGCGTTGGCTGAGTTGCTGAAAGAAATGTCGAAGAAGACGCAGATAATAATCGTAAGCCTTAAAGACGTGTTGGCCGAAAAGGCCGATCAGCTCATCGGCGTTTATATGGACAAAGGCGAATCCAGAATAATTAAGACAAAGCTGGAGGGGGTCGAGGCTGGCTGACGTAGAAGGTGAAAAGATTCAATGGATCAAGTCTCCATGGCGCGTATTATTTGACGTTACAAACTGGGATAAGTTAAGGGTTTGGGAGATTAATTTAAGAGAGTTGCTGAGCTCTTTAGCCAACGTACTAAAAGGAAAAGAATTATTTGATTTCGTTTCGTCGGGAATCGCCGTATACTCCGCGGCAACATTGCATAGGATGAAGACGGAAAGGTTACTCGCCGCTGACGAAGTACCCGTCATAAAACAAAAGCAAGAATACTTCATACCGCCTCCTATATTTCCACCGTTGAGAGGCGAGTTCGTGACGACCACCATACTCGAGTTAATTGATGCTCTAAAGCGCGTCCTGTCTGAGCCACCACCACAACGGAAGCAAGAAATCATTGAACCGCAGCAGTTGAACATTGAAGATTTCATAATAAAAATCGAGGAGAAGGTGGAGGAGTTCTACAATTTTATAAAAGAAGTGTTAGAGGTCAAGGGAACTATAACGCTAGACGAGATCATGAGCGGTGTTGATAGGTTAGAGGCAGTAAGACGTTTTATACTACTCCTGTTTATTGCGTCGAAGGGCATGATCATGATAACCGAAAATGAGGATGGAAAAGTCTTGATATCTTTGGGTGAGGTACATGGATGAAAAAAGAAAGGCTTGGATGAAGGCGGTTATTGAGTCGCTGCTTTATGCGTCTGACAAACCTGTTGAGCTACAAAGACTCATGAATGCTGTAGGCACCACATCGAAAAGCACCATTAGGGAGATCATAAACGAGATATCTACTGAGTATGAAAACTCCAACCATCCATTTAGGATTAAAAAACTAGAGGGCGAGAGATATTTTTTGTGCCTAGCACCAGAGTATTCGGAGATAGTTAGGAAGCACGTAAAGAAACCGCTTTTGAGTACGGCTTTGCTCAAAACTTTGTCGTTCATTGCATATCATCAGCCAGTAAGCCAGGCGGTTCTGGCGGCAGCCAGAGGAAAAGAGGCGTATAAACACGTTAGACAGCTAATCGAGAAAGGACTGGTCGAGGCGGAAAAATCCGGCAGAACCCTCCTACTCAGGACTACCCAGCTGTTTGCGGACTATTTCAACATCAAGAACAACCCCCAGGAGATAAGAAAATACATAGAGGGGTTACTAGAAAAAAGCTCTGGTAAAAGTTAAAAGCTCCTCCCGTTTAAAGGAATAGGCATGGTACAGTGGCACACTGACATACATAAACGGAAACCGACCGGTGGCAAAAAAGTCCCATATAGGAAGAAGAGGAGGTATGAACGCGGAGGAGAACCGACGTTAACCATAGTTGGCGATAGAAAGGTAAAGATCAAAGATACTTTTGGCGGAGGGATTAAAGTGGCTGTGGTTTCTGACAAAATTGTAAACGTTTACAATCCAGTCACAAAAAAGGTCGAGAAGACAACAATAATACGTGTTAAATCCAATCCGTCCAATAAAGACTACGAGAGAAGGGGTGTGCTTACAAGGGGCGCTATTATTGAAACACCACTCGGAGATGCGAAGGTTACATCAAGGCCTGGTAAGGACGGGGTTATAAATGCAGTTCTAATAGCCCCTGCTGGCTAACCTTGGCATAATGTACAAAAGCAGTGATGTTTAACATGATCAGGCGCGAGGGGTTCATCATATGGCCCGCATACTTTGATAGGGCACTGAGTTGGAGGGAGGGAAGAAGGGTTCCGTTACGACTTTCGTCAAGGTCGCCCACAGTTGAAAGATTGAACAAGGCCGCTCAGAAGCTTGGATGGTATGTTAAAGTTGAGGTTGCCGCCCATCCTAAAACACATTGGAGAAAAACCGGAAGACTTATAGTCAAGCCGGATAAACCGTTAAGTAAACAGCACGTTATTAAGATCTTAGCACAGGAATTATTAAGACAAGAAACAAAGGAATTATAAAATCTTAAATGTAACCGAATTCTAGATATTAGACATGTCTAAGCTGAAGCGTAGACCCGTAATTTTAGGTATCCTTATTCACAGCATAAGTAACGAAGCCATATTAAAAGGAAACATTGTCCCAAAGCTAGGAGTCAAAGTTTACGATGAGGGACTTAACCATGTTGGTTACGTCTCAAACGTTTTTGGGCCAGTCAGCTCACATTTTGTGGCCGTAAAGTTTACAACAGATAAGCAATATTTACAGGGTTCAAAATTTTACGTTATGGAGTGAAACTTTTTGTCACGTATAGTGCATGACGAAACGGTAACAAGATGTCCTGAGTGTGGTAGTTCGAACCTGTTGTTCGATAAGATCAGTGGCGAAGTAGTTTGCGTGGATTGTGGTTTTGTTGTAGTTAACCTTACGGCTGACTTAGGGCCCGAGTGGAGGAGTTTTGACCAAGATAAGGATGGAAAAAGAACACGAGTCGGTGCTCCGATAACCTTAGTGATGTATGACATGGGTCTTTCGACAAAGATAGGATGGAAAGATACGAAAGGCATGAATATTTCGGATTTACAAGCCGAAGTATTGTCTACCATCAAGCGATGCGATAAAATGACAATCATGAATGGCACCGTAAGAAGTTCGGTGCGAGGTCTCTCAGAGATTGCAGCGATATGCCTGAAATTAGGTCTGCCTACAAACATTATGGAAACGGCGAGCCTCATATACAGAAAGGCAGTAAAGACGAGTGCGATGCGTGGCAGGTCCATAAGAAACACTGCAGCTGCTGCTGTTTACTTAGCTTGTAAACAGTGCGGCATCCCGAGGATGCTAAGCGAGATAGCCATGGCATTGAATTTGAATAAAAAAGAGATAACGAAATGCTATAGGTTTCTTATTAACAAATTAAACATGGCACCACCTTCACCAGATACCAAGTTATACGTTTCAAGATTTGTTAATAACTTCAGGATAAGAGGTGATGTTGAGAGGCTGGCGATCGAGTTACTGGAACATGCAAGGATGTGCGGCCTAATAGATGGCAGAGGCCCCGTAGGTCTGGCGGCGGCTGCGACGTATTTGGCGGCAACCCTTATGGGTTACAGGTTAACTCAACGAGAGGTTGCAGAGGTTGCAAAGGTAACTGAAGTAACCATTAGGAACAGATATAAAGAATTGTTAGCGAACACTAAAATATACGTTGAAGTGGAGACTGAATAGTGTTTAAATATTGCCAACAAAAATATTTGTAAATAAGGTAATCTTAAAGATAAAACCTACGTTAAGAATATATGAAGTTACGGTGTAATGAGCATGCAAATGAAAATGACGAAGCTTGAGGAGCGAGCGATAAAGCTTCTACTGAAGTATGAGGACAGAGGTATACTTCAATCCGAGCTCTGGCACAAGCTCGGCGTTACGAGCAGAGAAGGGTCTAGGATAGCGATAAAGTTGGAAAAGAAAGGAATAGTAAAGCGGGTTAAGGAGTTTGCGAACGACAGATGGACCAGAAGATTGGTCCCGCTGATAAAGCAGCTGAGCGTCGAGCCTATTAGAGGCGCTCCATGCCCATCGTGTACACATGAGAATACGTGTGGTTTAGACAAGATGGTGACACCTTGCACGTGTGTGCTGTTAGAGGAATGGATATTGGGGCAGACTGACACATCTGGTCAGGTTTAATGTATGCTTAGAAAGCACCCTTCTAAAGATTATTATACAACACTGGCAAGAAAGCTGGGACTCCTTTCAAGGGCTGCCTTTAAGCTTCAGTATATACAGAAGAGGTATGGCTTCCTAAAACCTGGCGACAAGGTAATAATCTTAGGCTCCGCACCTGGAGGGATGGCGCAACTGGCGGCCAGGTACGTTGGTCCACGAGGTCTTGTTGTCGCCGTGGATGTAAAGCCCCAAGATTTTAAGATCGCGGATAACGTCGTAAGCATAATCGCGGACGTTTTTGACCCTGAAGCGATGGGAAAGATAAGGGAAGCATTAAAGGGCGAGCTGGCCGATAAGCTGATATCAGATTTGGCACCCAACTTAACGGGTATTAGAGAGGTAGATATGCCGAGGCAACTAGGGCTCGTAGAGGCTGCTCTAAGGATAGCAAAGGAGCTGGTCCGTAAGGGCGGCAGTCTGTATATAAAACTTTTTGAAAGCCCCGAGGTGAAAAGCATCGAGGATAGGTTGCGCCTTAGCTTTCAGAGGGTTAAACGAATTGTACCAACAGCCACGAGAAAACATAGTTCTGAGGTATTCCTGTTGGCGTTGGATAAGAAATAAAGCATGCTTGTTAAGCTTCTGAGGATGCTAGTTCAGAAAACACCTGCTCGACGGCTTCACGTGGGGCATCTGTTTTAAAGCCCTGCCCGTCAAAGTGTGTTAACGATGCGTTGAAACCAAGAAGGCGGAGCCTATCCACGATGCTAGCAGGTTTTGGTGCCCTTGACCTGAGCCTTTTGCCGATTTCATCAACCCTGTAATAGAAAGGTACTGTCTGGAGTTCTTCTGAAATCTTTTTTAGCAAAGTGTAAGCCTCCTTCATGTCGGCCTCGTACGCAATTCCTAACACCTTTAGGGCAAAGTCCTTTGAGGTTAGCTCTCCGAGCCATAAGGGGCCGAAAACCTGCGGTGTGGACTTGCAGAGCTCACATAGCTTAAAGGGCTCGGTATAGCTCGACCATTGGACGTTGCCGCACGACCTGCACTCTGATATCCATCCAACGTTTTTGAATGATTCCTTAGCCAGCGTCTTGCTGTATGTTAGTTTCACGAATGTCCTGATGTAGTGCCTCCTGTAGAACGTCAGAACTGGAGAGATGGCCATCCCAACCCTCGCTGCAGTCCGTGCCACGAAGCCCACCAAGATCCTTACGGCAGTTTCCTTTGAGTATGGCGACGTGTAGGGCACGGCATCATACTTCCTAATGCACGAGAGAGGGTTCGTTCCGCAAAGAGGCGCTAAATCCGTCGCCGTAACACCGAGCAAACCACCGCTCTGGCACGAACGTATCGCATTCTCAAGGAAGGGTGCAGGCGAGCCTGCAGGATCTACGTCCACGTAGTCAAACCTGAGGCCACCGGAGGAGTGCGCCGCAAGCAGCGCATTCGCATCGATGTTATAAACTTCGGTTATGTTGACCAAGCCGGCCGTTTCTACATTCTTTCTTATCAGAGAATAAGCAAACTTGTTTATGTCGTTCAAAACCAGCTTTGATACGATTCCTGTCTCGACCGCGATCCTTATGCCTCTGACGCCGCAACCAGCTAAGGGTTCGCAGACCTTTATGCCCTTTCTCTCAAAATACGCCTTGACTGCCAGAACCGCCATGTCGCGTGATAGCTTAGAGTATGGGTTAAAGAAGACGGGTATGCCGCTCGGTGAAACGGCTTTCTCCCAACCTTCCGGAAGGGCTGGAGCTAGGAACCTAACCTTCCCTTCCTCGTAAATCATTGTCGGAAATTCCAAGGTTTTCTCGTCCAACTTATGCGCCACCTTTTAGCACGTCCTTAATCCTTTCTGCCAGCTCCATGGGCAACCTATCCCGGTTCTCGAAGGTTACCACTATACTCTTACCACCCACGAGCTTCCTTATCTCATCGAGCAGTTCGTCGCTCGCCCTGTAGTGTATCGTAAGCACGGCTGGTTTATCCGTCGCTAAAAGCTTCCTCACAGCTTCCTTAAACCTATGGCTTTTCAGCTCCATCGGTCCGACCTCGTCCACAACAACGACGTCGAACTGGTTGGCCGATTCTATAGCCCTGACACCGACATCTTCTAAGTCCCTCAAGTTTACCAAATATCTACCGACCCTCGGTCCTGAGCCGTAACCCACCTGAGCCAGCGTACCAGTCTTGCCCGTGGCTATGTCCACTATCTCGAACCCAACTCTGCTCCCAGAAGACCTAACCTCCCTCGTGTACATCCCTCCTACGCTGAACCCCATACGTTTCAGAATCTCGACGAGCCTTAGCACCACAGTTGTCTTTCCACTTCCCGGAGCTCCAGTAAGCACGAAAAGCTTTTCGACGTTCATGACCTATTCCTTCCCAAAACCATATAGCTTCGCCTGAAGGAGCTTATCAACGGTTTTCCACCCCCTCCTTACGCAGGAAGGGACTTCGCCCTTATCCCTTAAGCACCTAACCAGAAACTCGATGGTTCTCTTGTCCGATGAATACCCAGAACCTAAATCCCCATAGACCTCGGAGAGCTTGGTCAGCATGCCGTCCCTCCTTACCTTCGCAAGTATCGAGGCAGCCGCCACAACCTCGTAGCGGGAGTCTGCCTTGTGCTCGCATACGATACGGGGAGAGTAATCGAGCATCGCCAATATCCTTTCCGCATACCTAGCAGGCTTTACATCCGGAGAGTCTATGTACGCCACGTCCGGCCTAAGGTTTCTGATGATTTCTGCAGTCGCATTTGCCTCCAGCGCGTTTATACTAGGTCCAGACCTCCTCCTTAGGTATCTGTCCACCTCGGATGCGTCCAAGACAACCTCGTAAACATTAACGTTCAAGCTCAAGATTTTTTGGTAAAGCTTCTCCCTAGCTTTCCTACTCAAGCTCTTTGAATCCCTAACACCGATATCCTTCAGTAGGGAAACGTCTTTCTCAGGAATCGAAATGCCTAATACAACCAAAGGCCCGATTACCGAGCCCCTACCAGCCTCGTCTATACCGCAGACGATCATTTTTTATTTTGCCTTCTTGGCGAATATCTTGCCAAGACCATGATATGGTCCTGCTCATACTTTCCCAAGTCAACTTTCTCAAGCACGACGAAGCCGCTACCTTCTAGTACCGCGATCTCCTGCCTGTAGACTTTGCTGGGCTCTTCGGTGCTATCTATGCTCCTCGCCTTTATCGCTATCATGGCCAGACCGTCATCCTTTAGCATGAGCCTAGCATTCTCAGCAAGTATCTTAGCCTGTTCTGGTTGGGCGATATCACAGTAGATGAAATCTACCTGACCTACAATAGGTTTGTAGGTTATGGGGAACCTGGCATCCGCGTATATTGCGACGACGTTCTTCCTTCTATCGGCGACGTTACGTTTAAACTGGGCCAAAACCATCGGCGCGAAGTCGACGCCGTAAAGCATACCCTTCTCGCCGATTATGTCAGAGACGTGACTTGCCGTCGTCCCTGATGCGACGCCTAGGTACAGCACCCTACATCCTGGTGTTATACCTATCTCCTTGATGCCGGAAAGTATCGCGGCCGCAAGCTTGCTCCTGTAAGGAATCCACTCTCGATACTCTTCATCGCCTACCCTGAATAACCTTTCACCGTAGACCCTGAAGCCCTTATCCAAGCTTCTGGTCACGAGTATCTTCTCGTCGCCCGAGTAAAACCAATACACGCCCTCAAACTTATCATGCTTCTCAACACTTAGCAATCCAATCACCCAAAAGACCTCTAGCTCCTCCAAGGCCCTTTCGTCTTTTTTACCTTCTTCTCGCGCCTAGGAGGTTCTGCGTATTTTGTTTTTATTTCCTTTATCCTATCCTCCAAGGCCTTCCTGAGTTCAGCGCTCCTATCTTCGCGGGAGAAGTAATCTATGCGCGCGGCTATGGATATTTTAGCCGCAAGCACTCTGGCTATTTTGCCCCTCTGCCATTTAGGCGACGTATGCACGTATGGATGTTGGAATATCAACCCGTGCTTAGGCGCGCCTCTACCAGTCTTAAGGAAGCGGAAGAGTGCTTTTTCAGCACCAAGTACCTGTATCGTGCTCGCAGGCATCTTGGCAAGCTTCTCCAAACCTCCTGCCAGCGCCAACAATTTGGAGCCGAGTATTGGCCCTGCTATAGCGGTCAAATTAGGCGCCTCGAGGCTCATGAGCGACCTGATATAATTCTCTAAATCCTTTCTAAGCTGTATTAACCTTAGACCCTCCTCGGCGAATCTTTTTATGTACTCCTCGTCTTGCTCTAGAAGGTTTGCGCCCACGGATTTTTCCTTAGCCATGAGTATTTCTTTCAGCCTTTTATGACCTGGGATCGTCTTTGAGAGATTCTCTTCGTTCATCTTATCCCTTAAGCCTATTTTCGTTATGATTTTCAGATAATCTTCTGGATCGTCAATCAGATCGTTTAGCTCAGGGAAGTGAATTCCGTACCACTCTCTGCAGCCCATATAAACGGTGTTTATCTGCTTCTCGACGTTCTCGTGGGCATGGACCGCTGGTATGATGAGTACATCCCTTCTACTTATTGCGACCTTGAGGCTGAGCGCTAAAGCAGCATCACAAACCATCTTTACTTTCTGCCCATACTCCTCCCGGCTATTGACGAGTCCATTCTTTACGAACAAAAATTCTAAGTCTATGGGTTCTGGCTCTGCATACTGTATGCTCACCGCAATACCTTCCGCCAGCTTATTCAACTGCTCGAAGATCTTCGGGTCTTCGACGGTCAATAGGGAGTAGCCCTTATCCGCTAGCTCTTTGAGTAGCTCCTTTACATTAGAAGGGAGAACTCCGTTCTGTATGTTTAAGTAAATTTTTGCAGCCTCGTTCAAGTCATTGTCATAACTGCGAAAGCTTACAACCTTATCGCCATCTAAGGCCAATATACCCAGCGGGCTTGCTAAGATACGAGCCGTAGCCATTTTAATTCAAGATAAATCGTCATCTATTAGGATATAGCTGTTGTCATAAGGTATAAATGGATGGGTGAAAGCATAATTTTGGGAATCTGAGATGCCAAGCCACGGGTCTGTGACTAAGGCCGGGAAGGTAAGGTCCCAAACGCCGAAGCTAGAGGCTAAGCCGAGACGTAGCCCAGTTCCAAGGGTAAGGAACAGGAACAACTACAGGCTCAGGGTGCTTGAGGCTAAGCCGACGGAGGAAAAGAGCTTCCAGGAGTAGACAATCTTCTCTTCACCTCTTCGACGATCTGATTTATTATCAACCTAGAAGCACCTAAGCATGCATCTGGTTTCATAACCCTCTCTATCTCCTCTCTTGATAGCTTACATGCAACTTCCGGCATCTGTAGCAGGGCATCAACGAAGGATACGTCCGTTCTTTCCGATGCTTTCTGAACGATTCTGTAGGCACTAATCCTAGGAAAGCCCCTCTTCAACATTAGGTCAAGTATAAACTCGGAAAATATCCTTCCACCGGTCTTTTGGATGTTGGCTGTTATAGATTCCTCGTTAACCTTGAGTCCCCTTATCACTTCCGTTATCGTCCTGAGCGCTTCATCAAGTAAAATGAGGCTCATGGGGATTATGAAGCGCTCGTTCGCTGAGTTAGTTAAATCCCTTTCATGCCACAGCGGTATGTTATCGAGGGCAACTTGAACAAAGGGTCTAAGCAAGCGCGCTATCGAGGAGACTTTTTCGGATTTTATGGGATTTCTTTTCACGGGAACTGCCGAGCTCCCAACCTGTCCCGGCCTGAAAGGTTCCTCGACCTCGCCTATTTCCGTCCTTTGTAAGTTTCTTATCTCCGTTGCTATTTTATCTAAAGTTGATGCGAGGATTGCGGCGAAGAAGACAACCTCTGCATGAAGTTCCCTAGGAACGACTTGTGTTGCAGCGTCAATTGGTTTCAGGGCAAGCTTTTCCGCTACAAGCCTTTGGACCTCGAGTGCCCTCTCGCCCATAAGCGAGCCTGTGCCGACGACGCCTAACGTTTTACATACCAATACTCTTTCGAGCAGTTGCTTAAGCCTGTCGAAGTGTCTCAACATCTCGGATGCCCAGACAGCGAATTTCAAACCGAATGAGATTATGCTTGCGTGCTGTCCATGGGTTCTACCGACTGCGGGCAGGTCAGCATACCGCAGTGCCATCTCAGCCAACAGCACCGTAAGCTCGCGCATCCTACCCTCGATTATTTTCATGGCATCCCTTATCTGTAGGGAGGTGGCCGTATCCAAGAGGTCGTTGCTCGTCAGCCCGTAGTGGACCCATGGCTTTGCATGTTCTTCGCATACATCAACCAAAACCTCCACGACGTTTGCGGGCTCATGGCCTATTTTTTTCTCCACCTCTTTGCACTTCTCTAGCGTTACGTAGTTGAGGTTAGCCTTTGAGGCTATTTCCTTACCCGCCTCTGCAGGTATTATTCCAATTTCTGCTTGGGCCTCCGCGACCGCCGCTTCAACTGCGAGTATGTACTTAAGCCGGCTAATCTCCTCGAATACCTCCCTCATCTCCTTGCTGCCATATCTTCCTGAATCTATAGGAAGCACGGGCATACCTATTCCCAGCCAACATTACGAGGTTCGATGCTTTTATCCTTAAACCGAGCCTATCCGCTTAGGGGTTTTTCGGCAATCTTTAGCTCTCTGTGAACCTTTATAAGCCTCTTCAAAACTTCGGATTTTATTTCCCTCCAATCCTTATCCATAGGTGCGGAGAATCGAATCTGAACAATATAGTACTCCTTATCGCACTGCTCATTGATTGCTATATCTTCTATCTCCTTTATATCACTTAATGCATTCCTGACCCGTTCAAGGACTAGGTCTGGGTCGTAATCTACCTTGAATTCGTAACGGACCTGTGATACTCTTTCTAGCTGATGTTTTGGTGTATAATTAACGATTGCTGCATTAAAAATTATTCTGTTCGGTATTTTTAATTCTACACCGCTGTCTGATATCATTAAGGAGTAAAGCAGACCGACTTCTATGATTCTACCTCTATAACCGACGAAAACGTAATCAGGTGAGAAATATTTGTAACCGGGTAAGAACGCCCATTGGTAAGGCATCTCGGATGTCACAAGTCTGATGTCATCTCCGGGCTTCACGTAACCCGTAAGCAGCACTATAAGACCTGCAAAGAAGTTGCTAAGTACGGGCTGTAAAGCCAGACCGACAATAAGTCCGGAGAAAGTTCCTCCCGCAAGGGCTACCTCAGGGCTTATTCCTAAAGATGCCAGAATCACGATACCAGCTATTATGTAAGTGAAGAGTTTGAGTACATTCGTGAAAGTGTAAGCCTTATGTCCATACTTGGGTACGAGGCTCTTGAGGATTGGGCTGCTTATGCTGTAAATTATCAACACGATACCTACAGCGGCTAGAATTGCGTAAACGACGTTAAGTGGAACGTTGGATGGAATTATACCCGCAATCCATAGGAACCATATAAGCGTAGCTAAGAAGCCTAAAATCACGATATCCACGACTATTCTCAGAACTATGCTTCTCATGTTCATCTTATCCCCAACTCGTTTAACACGATTGGCTCAGCCTAATAATATATTAATTAATAGTAGGCCTTATATAACCGCCATGTAAGAGCTGAGTACACTTTTAAGTCTTGTGTAGTGCACCAAGAATTAGTTCAGCACCATCAGAAAAAATTTCGCCGATGCTGAACTAATTGCTGTGGTAAACTACACCCATCGTATCATGAGCCCATGAGGGGAAAGTATTAAAAAATAAATAGGTGCGAGTTTCAAAAATATATAGGTCATCTCCATGAGTCTAACAATGACCCAAAAGATAATAAAAGAGCACCTTGTGGACGGAAGGCCCGAGCCTGGTGAGGTTGTTTCTATAAAAGTTGACCAAGTTCTGATGCAGGACGCGACGGGTACGATGGCTATGCTAGAATTCGAGGCCATGGGTATTCCGCGTATAAGAGTTCCACTAGCAGTAGTCTATGTTGACCATAACATGCTCCAGATCGATAACCTAAACGCTGACGACCATATATTCTTAAGGACCGCGGCAGCGAAGTACGGCATATATTACTCTAGGCCGGGAAACGGTATCTGCCACCAAGTGCATTTAGAGAGGTTCGCGGCTCCTGGACAGGTACTGCTCGGTTCTGATAGCCATACACCTACAGCTGGTGGCATGGGTATGCTGGCGATAGGTGTCGGCGGTCTGGAGGTTGCATCCGCGATGGCAGGAGAGCCTTACGAATTCCAAGTACCTGAAATTGTCAAAGTCGTCCTTGAAGGCGAGCTGAAGAGACCCTGGGTTACTGCCATGGATGTTGTATTCGAGTTGTTAAGAAGGTTTACGGTCAAGGGCGGTGTCGGAAAAATATTCGAATACGTTGGCCCTGGTGTTAAGACACTCACAGTAACAGAGAGAGCGACCATCACCAATTTTGGTGCAGAATTAGGTTTAACAACATCGATATTCCCATCGGATGAGAGGACAAGGCACTACCTTGAGGCTCAAGGTAGAGTAAATGTATGGAGGGAGCTAAGTCCCGACCCCGATGCAGAATATGCAGATACAATTACCGTGAACTT
This sequence comes from Candidatus Terraquivivens tengchongensis, assembly GCA_023268355.1. Taxonomy (GTDB): domain Archaea; phylum Thermoproteota; class Nitrososphaeria_A; order Caldarchaeales; family Wolframiiraptoraceae; genus Terraquivivens; species Terraquivivens tengchongensis. Next base: position 107,778 of record JALNJK010000004.1, on the reverse strand, counting down.
GAGCGAGTTGGAGCCTTATGTCGCTAAGCCACATCAACCCGATAACATCGCGAAGATAAGCGAGCTCAAGGGCATAAAAGTTGACCAAGTTTGTATCGGAAGCTGCACGAACTCGTCGTACCAGATAATGAAGGCAGTAGCCCAGATACTTAAGGGAAGAACAGTCGCACCGAACGTGAGCATGACGGTCTCACCAGGGTCCAGGCAGGTTTACGAGATGCTGGCAAGAGATGGTACGCTGGCCGATATAATAGCGGCAGGTGCAAGGATTCTTGAGTCGGCGTGCGGTCCTTGTATAGGCATGGGCCAGGCACCTCCTTACAAGGGCGTGTCCGTCAGATCGTTCAACAGGAACTTCAAGGGCAGGTCGGGAACGCCTGAGGCGGACGTTTATTTGGCTAACCCGCTCGTCGCAACCTACATAGCTTTGAAAGGGGAATTTGCAGACCCAAGGGAGTCCGGCATCAATATCACGTATGTTGAGGAACCAGATCGCTTTTTAGTAAACGACAACATGATAATTCCTCCGTCACCGACGCCCGAAGTTGTTGAGGTGATAAAGGGGCCAAACATAAAAGAGGTACCAGTGAAGGAGCCTTTAGCAGAGTCGTTAACCGTCAAGGTTTTGATAAAGGTCGGCGACAACATAAGCACCGACGACATACTCCCAGCGGGTGCAAAGATTCTACCACTCAGGTCCAACATACCTGAAATATCGAAGTACACTTTCAGCAGGATAGACCCTACGTTTTACGAAAGGGCACGGGCTGCAAAGGCTGGTGTGATAGTAGGCGGCGAGAACTACGGCCAGGGCTCTTCGAGGGAGCATGCGGCAATAGCACCCATGTACTTAGGCGTGAAAGCCGTAATAGCAAAATCCCTGGCTAGAATACATAAAGAAAACTTAATCAACTTTGGGATAATCCCGCTAACGTTCAAGGATCCATCAGACTACGATAAGATAGACGTTGGTGACGAGCTAGAAATTCCAAAGCTTGCGGAGGCCGTAAGAAAAGGCGAGCCGATAAAAATCATAAACAAGACAAAGGGTATGGAGTTCGTTACGACGTACAGCCTTATCGAGAGGCAAAAGGAAGTACTGCTGGCCGGTGGTCTTCTTCCCTACATAAAGGGGAAGATACAGGCATCCTGAGTACCGACTGTCATACCTATCCTAGTTATGCCGTCTTCGGTGATCGAAAGGTATAACTATATATCTTCCCGGTCAGAAAAAACCGTGAATGCGTATAAGTAAAAACGGGTGAAAGCTTTGCCGACGAGGTTGAGAAAGATAAGAAAGCTCAGGGGTTCGAGGACGTGCGGCTGGGGTCAGATAGGACAGCACAGGAAGACTGGCTCTAAAGGAGGGAGGGGCATGGCGGGAAGCCATAAACACAAATGGACCTGGATTTTGAAGTATGCACCCGACTATTTCGGCAAGCATGGCTTCTTCAGACCGAATAGAAGGGTTTACAAGGCCATCAACCTGAAACAGCTCTCTGAACTCGCTGAGGTGCTTGAAAAAAGTGAAAACGTGCAAAAGGTAAACAACATGCTACTCATCAACCTCAAGTCAATGGGTATAGAAAAAGTCTTGGGCGGTGGCGAGGTTTATAAGCCGTTATTAGTCGTCGCGGAAAGGTGGACGGAGCAAGCAAGTAAAAAAATATCCAATGTCGGGGGCAAAATTATAAAACCCGATGAGCTAACCGCTTTAATAGGATAAGGCGGACGTGGAGCGATTGTCTGCAGCGAGGAAGCTTGTCGAAAACATAAGCCGGCTTATGCCGGAAGTGGCTAGACCGAAGAGGAGGGTCAGCTTAGCTGAGAAGCTTGTATGGACAGCCTTGGTCATGCTCATATATCTCATAATGGGAGAGGTGTATCTTTACGGCGTACCGAGGGCCCAAGTTACTGAACACTTTTTCATACTCCATGTTGTTTTTGCTCAAAAAACTGGAACTCTGACAACGCTCGGCATCGGACCGATAGTTACAGCAGGCATACTCCTTCAGTTGCTGGTCGGTGCAGAAATTATAAAACTAGATTTAACTAAGCCCGAGGATAGAGCACTTTTCACATCTGCAAGTAAAGTTTTATCGATTGTGGTTGCCGCAATTCAAGCGCTTGCATTCAGCATGAGTGGTATGTTCGGTACACTAACGGCGGTCCAAGTGGCTTTAATATTTATCCAGCTGATGATAGCCACGTTCGTCATAATGATGCTTGATGAGTTAATACAAAGAGGCTGGGGACTCGGTAGCGGCATAAGCCTCTTCATAGCCGTCGGTGTCGCACAAGACATAATGATTAGGTTATTTTCACCCATGATCGTATCTCCTGATGGACTTTATCAGGGAGTGATATTGGCGATGTTCCAATCACTACTTTCGGGGCAAGGGTTATCTCCAGTACTCGTGCGCAGCCATAACATGCCGGACTTGATTGGTCTCCTGACAACCATTGCTCTAATTTTGGCGTTGATATATCTTAACGCAGTCGAAGTCGAGATACCGATATCATACGCTAAATTCTCGGGATTCAGGGCAAACTACCCAGTAAAGTTGCTGTACGTCTCGGTTATACCAGTAATATTTGCTAGCATGATATTCGGCAACGTTTACTATTTGGCATCGATGCTATGGAATAGCTACAATCAAGACGGGAAGAATGTCTTTTTGAACTTTTTAGGCACATTCGAGAGGACTGAGGCAGGCCAAATTGTGCCGACGGGCGGACTAGCTTATTATATGACCTCACCTGGTTCTATAGAAGGCTTATTGAAAGACCCAACCAGAGGTGCAGTATATGCTGGGTTGCTCATCGTGTTTTGTTTACTATTCGCTAAATTTTGGGTAAACATAGGAGGGCTAAGTCCTTCGAAGATAGCAGAGCAGCTGGTCAGTGCGGGCATGCAGGTCCCTGGATTCAGGAGAACGCCTGAGGTTATAGAAAAAATAATAGGAAAATATATCTCGACAGTCACGATATTGGGAGCGATACTCGTGGGACTTATAGCAGGTGTCGCGGACTACACCAATACCTTCGGAACAGGCACCGGCATCCTCCTCTTGATAGGGATTGTGTACCAGTACTACCAGCTCTTGGTTAGGGAGAGGCTTACAGAGATGTATCCAGCACTAGGTAGGCTGCTTGGTGAGGCCTAATGGATTCGAACACCCTATCCATGTTGCTCATAATAATCACAGCAATACTACTCATATCCTTAACAAACTTCATCAGGAAATCCATAATCAAAAAACAAGACATGGAAAAGATGATGGAAGCCAACTTATTCAGGCAAGAACTTATGAAGGCCAAAAGGCGCGGTGATCAGAAAACAATTCAGAAACTAGAAAAGCGGATGGACTATATAAAGAAGGTAGAGTTCGAAGTCATGAAGAAGAATTTTACGGTAATGATAATTAGCATGGCGCTTTTTCTGGGCGCATATTGGGCCATGGCAATGTCTTTTGGTGATACTAAAGTACCCTTGCCTGGCGACTTTTTTATACCTTTTATAACTCAAGAAGGTGCGTTAACTTTTTATGGATGGTATATCCTAGCGTTCTTTGCAGTAAGTCTACCTCTGTCTAAGGCATTCGGCTTAAGTATGACGGGTGGTGGTCTTGCCGAGAAGAGCCCTCAGGACAAGAAGCAGGAAAAGAAAGCAGGTTAGAACACCGGGCGGGAGGCTCGTTACCCACTACTTTGATGAAAGGCCCGGGATGCCCCGTTGTGGTGTGTGCGGTAAACCACTGCACGGTATCCGGGTCGAAAAGCCTTCAAAGACCTCCAAAAGCGAGAGAACAATCTCAAGGATATATGGAGGGAACGTTTGTACCTCTTGCCTAGAGGATGCGCTAGTGAATTACGCATACGATCTTTGGACCGCATATGAGACACAGGCTAGCCAGTAACGCACCGTTTTTGGAAAAAGCTTTTTACGTTGGGATAATTTTTACAGTAACACCATGTCGCTAGAGGCATTCTTTGACCAAGTGAGGCTAAACATTTACTGGTTGATCTTATTCGTGTTGTTTTTAGTGCTAACGTACACCGTGAAAACTCGCGGTGAGAAAACCTGAGCTTCCTAACGAGCAAGGATGCGGAATACGTCCGAACGTTGTTTAACGAATACTATACAAAAAATGCGGAGAGTGTACACATACCCCACATGATCGAAAGAAGGGAATTTGGTTACTTCACCTTTGGACAAAAGATCATGATAAGACACATATCATTAAGAAGTCCATCGGAGCTGTTTGAATTAATAAAAAAAGTAACACCTTTGCACATGTACTACTCGGCCGCCCATTACCAATACCCTCAGGCACCAATGGAGGAAAAGGTGTGGTTAGGCGCAGAACTTATATTCGACATAGATGCTGACCATCTAAACCTTCCGTGTAAGGAAAAGCATGACTTTTCGGTATGCGAAGATTGTAGGAGTATGTTACCGCCTACGTCAGAACGATGCAGCAATTGCGGTAGCATGAATGTTAGACGTACTGATTGGGTTTGTGAAAGCTGCATAGAGGCGGCAAAAGAAGAAACCCATAAACTTTTGGACTTCCTTGAGATGGACTTCGGTATTCCATATTCGAAGATTTCGGTGAACTTCTCGGGGAATAGAGGTTTCCATACAGTAGTAAACGATGAGAAGCTTTTTACACTCGATCAAATGTCAAGAAAGGAGATTACTGATTACATCCTTGGAAATGGGCTTGACCCTACCCTTTACGGAATACCAACTGATAGGAGACGGTATCCTTCCGCTACGTTTGAGTATACGGACGGTTCATGGAGGGGCAGGTTGGCGAGGGCGGCTTTCGAAGTCATTAGGGATCTTCATAAACCACGCATTGCTGAAAACATGATAAAGTTGATTGGGAATAAAGAGTACGGTAGACTGTTACAGATTAAGGATTCGTTACTGATGTCGTGGCTGGACTCGCCTAAATGGGAGGCTCTAAAACCAAGCGTCATAAAAGCCATTACGACGTTGGCTGTGGAAGAAGCAAGAAGTGAGATAGACACTATCGTTACGACAGATATTCATCGACTTCTAAGGCTTGCTAACACGTTGAACGGAAAGACTGGTTTTCTGGCAAAAAAACTCGAGCCTGATGCCTTAGAGCGGTTCAACCCATTCGTAGACGCCGTTGTAATGCCCGACGAACCATGTAGAGTACACGTGATATACATGCCAAAAACCCGCATACGTGATGAATGGTACGGGCCTTATAACAACGAGGATGTAAAGATACCGGCCTGTCTGGCCGTCTTACTACTCTGCAAGGGTGTTGCGAGTCTCAAATAATGGGGGCAATAGTTTAAGAGCAGGATGTCGCAACGTTAACGTGATGTCGGAAGGAACTTCGGAAAGTTTCTACGATGAACTTATGGGTATATGGCTTAAGGAGAGAACGCAAGAAAGCCTTGTGTCTATACCACAAGATTTTGAGACCAAAATGTATGCTTATGCATCTTCGACAAGACAGCAACTGAAGGTATCTGACAAAAAAGCAGCATCGACAGCGATCAAATACGCCGAGTTTGATATTATCAAGAGGTTACTATCCTCGCTCTTTGAAATAAGGTTTAGAAAGATTGTTCATGCACTACTCAAAGGGGTCCAGCCCGAGAACCTTCTAAGCGTAGAGAGACATTTCGCTGAGGAATTTTCTAAACTAATTTATTGGTATAGGGAGCGAATAAATTCGATTACGCATGAGTTCAGAATTCCAAAAATCGAAGACAGGTCAGCAAAGTACAAGATTGTTTGCTTCATGCAGACGTTCCCAAAGGTCGTATGCGAGGACATGAAGAACTATGGACCGTTTAGGCAATACGATATTGCCGCTTTACCACCAGAAAGTGCTATACTGCTTGCAACCAAGCAAGTTGTAAGACTTTTAGAATTAACTTAGGCACGCGGCATCGTCCAGACAAAAAGTTCATCACCATGATAGGATAACAACATACAACCTATGATGAGTTTCTTAGGAACGGCTTCAACCTTTGAGTACAATTTTATAGTGTTCCTCTTACTATCTATATCGCTCACTAACCCTATACCTAAGCAACGCCCATCGTCATCGAACAGGTACGATAAAACTCCAACTTTATTCTTCGAAAGCGATTCAACGTCTAACAAAGACGTACCAGTAGCTTGTGCATTATAAACATCTATTATGGACTTTACGTATTGTAAGGGATTGATTTTTGCGTCGTATGCTTCCATCGGTATCGTTGAGAGCTTAAGCCAAGAGAGAGGTATAGTCTTTATGGAACCATCCTTTAGATATCTCCTGAATGAATTTTCCCTAAGCCTTTTGCGTGCATCGTGGTCCCGCTTATATACGTACTTCGACTTATCTACAACAGCGCATTCTATGCCCATATCTCTACAATAGCCTTCGACCTTTTCTTGTGGTTTATCGATGAATACTACAAGGGAAGGTTTAATGACATTAAGGAGGTTAATCTTATGTTCCTCTGCGTCCCCACCTTCTATCCAACCATCACAATCGATAATAGCATAACCTTCTTCAATGGCTATGTAGCTAAAGAGCTCGCCAGTTTTTTTAAGATGATATTCCTTCGCAAATGAAGGTGACGTGAAACCGACCGGTGCTATAAAATCCGCCTTGAGTTGGTAAATGTCTGGGACCTGTTTTGTCGTTAAAACAGAGCCAATGGTGGTAGGAGGGCATATATTCGATTGACCTAAGTCTAAGTCTATTAAGTATGCTTTTTTACCCTCACTCAATAACGAGTTTATGAGAAAAGTGGTCAAGGACGTCTTACCTGAATCCGTCCCGCCCATCACTACAACCTTCTTATGACTCTTAACAGTTTGGGATGCCAACACCTTCCAGTCGTCTGGTAAAGTATCATAATCCACGATCTCAACGGATGAACCCTCTCCTAAGCTCAGCTCGACCTCCATGCCTACATCTGTAAATATCGGTAGTGCCCTTGAGTCCCTTACGAAGAGCGGTTTTTTCTGGGTTAATGTATATCCGAAGACCTTTCCAGAGCCCGACAACAACTTTACGGATGCCGGGCCTTTTATGATCAGGGTCTTGCCAGCCCCTACGTTCATAAAACCCTCACCTCCCGGATAGTATCAACTTTCCTCTAGTTTTAACGAAAAGCATGAGGGCCGCGCTTTCATCAGATGGATGTGTAGAAATAAAAACATTCCTTCGACTCGAGCTATTTTCTGATACAGTCATTATCTCGACCTGACCAGTTCCCAGAAACCTCTCGGAGATGTCCTTTTCAAGAACGTGAGAGAAGTCGCCAGCTCCTTTTCCGATTATCACATACTTCTTACAATCTTGATGTGCGTTAAAGAAGTCACTAATGTCGTCAAGAAGGCTTTGTCTGTCAGAGTACGTCGAGGTTCTAAGCAATACATCTTCGGCAAAGAAGGCACAACCGGTCCTTTTCTCGCCGGGGTCTATCGAGACTGTTACGAACTTTGGACGAACCTTTCCGAAAGCTATTTCGTATGCCCTATCTACGAGGGCCTTATATGAGGGTAAGTCCTCGACAAAAAGAACAGGAATGGGAAGCTTGGGGTCATCTTTTTTGCTTGTTATGATTACCTTCGCGTTGAGGGGCAGGTCGGCAAGGCTACTAACGGATAACACTTCTATGTCCCTCCTCCTGGCCTCAGATATTATATTATGGATTATCCTAAAGTCGGATAAAAGGAGACCAATAATCACATTATGCTTCCTAAGTTTCCTTCCCTTTTTCAATTCATATAAGCCTCTACTTGCGCGTATTTAGTCTTTGGTTGACGTTTAAACATAATTAGCCCAATACATTAATGCGAATAAGACGCTAGGTTAAAGTAGGGTTTGCCTTCATGCTAATCGAAAATAAGGGTTTTATAGAAAAAAGGTACCGAAAATTGTGGATGAGAGTTGGGAAGGAAAAGGAGGAAAATAATACGTAAGGTTGTCAAACCGCCACCGTCAATCTTCGTCTGTCCGTTGTGTAACCATGAAGCCGTATCAGTGGTGCATGAGAAAGGTTCAGAGGTTGCTAGGGTCACCTGTGGATTCTGTAAAGTGTCCAGGGAGGTGCCTTGGTACCCATCCTACACTATTGTAGATGCTTATGCGGCATGGTATGATATCGTTACTAAAGAGGTTGGAAATGTTGAAGCTGGGCAGGGTTGAACGTTACATACTTAACGAGATAGAAAAAAATGGTTGTATGCATATGACCCTACTTGACCCAGAGAACTTTTCTCCGCAAGAGATGGCGAAGTGTGCGAAGATGTGTGAAGAACAAGGTACAGGCGCCATAATGGTTGGCGGCTCCATACTCCAATCGCAAACGACTTTAGACGAATGCGTTATGATGATAAAAGAAAACGTCTCCATACCCGTAATACTTTTTCCCAACAACATAAACGCGATCAGTAGACATGCTGATGCCATATGGTTCATGTCGCTGTTAAATTCAACTGACTGGTATTACATTGTTGGTGCACAGATGCAGGGGTCATTCCTAATTAAGAAGTACGGTCTCGAGGCCATACCCATGGGCTACTTAGTTTTTGGTTCGGATACAGCAGTCTCTGCCATAGGAAGGGTGCTTCCGCTTCCATTCAATAAGGGAGAAGTTGCTGCTGGGTATGCTCTAGCTGCTCAGTACCTTGGGATGAGGTTTGTATACCTTGAGGCAGGTTCTGGTGCGCAAAACCCCATACCACCCGATACTATAAGAGCGGTTAGAGATGTCGTTGAGATAACGATCGTAGTCGGTGGCGGAATAACCTCCCCCGAAGACTCCCGTGCAGTAACTAAGGCAGGTGCTGATATAATAGTCACGGGAACAATCGTTGAAAGAAGCAAAAACGCTGAATTGTTATCGAGGATAATTCAAGCCGCAAGAGAGGGCGCGGCCTCAAGACAATGGCCAAAGAAGACGCTACCCTAATTCCATGACAGGATATACCCCAACACCTTTTGAATAAATATAATTAGCCGTAGCTAGAGAAGCTCTTGGTTTGTATAGGATACCGGCTGAGTTTGCTGAATATTATGCTCAGATAGTAGAAAGGCTCAAGGAAGAATATAGGGTAGCATCTGAAGCGAAGAAAAAATTAAGCACCATTGTTGACGAGGTTGAAACAATAATCGCTGAAGACATGGCTGAGAGGGTCGAGTTGCTTGTTGGTCCCAAAGGTATCGCCGAGAAGATAAGGTTTCTAAAGAACAAGCTTTCGAGGGAACGTCTAGCGTTTAAGCTAGCAGAGGACATCATATACAGTTCGATAGGAAAGTTGAAGGAAGAAGTTGCTATTAAGCAGGCGCTCTGTACCGCGCTCGCCGTCATGACACCGCCATGCATAACCGCTGCGCCGAGTGAGGGCATTGCGGATGTAAAGATTAAAAAGAACCCGGACGGGTCGAGCTATCTGGCGGTTTACTTTGCAGGCCCTATAAGGGCAGCTGGCGGAACTGAGCTGACAGCAACAGTCATACTAGCGGACTATATCAGAAGACTGCTAAACCTAGACAGATACAAGCCTACGGAGGAAGAGATTAAGCGATTCAAGGAAGAACTTAGAACCTATGTGCGAATGGTTAGCAGATTTCAGTATAACGTTCCGGATCATTTGGTAGAAAAGGCATTGAGAAACATACCTGTAGAGATTACAGGCATTCCTACGGACAATATTTTGGCACCGTCTTATAGAAACCTGCCTAGGGTTGAGACGAACTACTTAAGGGGCGGTGCCCTGAGGGTTGTAAACGACGGTATAATCGGAAGGGCAAGAAAAGCGCTCAAGCTCGTTGAGATGCTTGGTTTATCTGGATGGGAATGGTTGCGGGAAGTTGCTGAGGAGTTCAGCAAGATCCACTCAGCCAGTTCAGCCGAAGAAAGCTATCTAAACGAAGTCATAGGAGGCAGGCCTGTGTTTTCCTTGCCAGATGCGTTTGGTGGATTTAGACTGAGATATGGCCGTTCATACAACACCGGCATGGCTGCCGTCGGCGTACATCCCATGACCATGAAAGTACTCGAGGGGTACATAGCGACCGGTACGCAATTAAAGCTTGATTATCCCGGAAAGGGCGGTGTTGCGATGCCAGTAGATACAATAGAGCCGCCGAGGATACTGCTAGACGATGGGTCTGTTGTGAAGGTTGATAACGACATGACTTATGCCGAGGTGAAAAACAAAATCGTAAAGATTCTTTTTCTTGGTGACATTCTGGTCTCATTTGGGGATTGTGTGGAGAACAATGTTGAACTCAGACCAGTCGGCTATTGTGAAGAGTGGTGGGCGCTGGAATTAAAGAAGGAAATAACGATAGCTGGAGGGGTTGAAGTAGTCGCGAAAATTTTAGGCATGGACTCCGAGCGTCTCAGAGCCCTAGTAGAGAACCCCCTAATAATTAAACCAACGGACAGGGAAGCATTGATGTTGAGTTTCAAGCTCAAAGTTCCACTTCATCCATCTTACTGCTGTTTTTGGGAAAACATAAGCATCGACGAATTAATGATGCTAAAAGATTGGTTGGAGAAATCCAGGACACGATGCAAAATCCATAATGGAAAGGTGTGGATACCGCTTACGGAAACGATACATAACATCTTGATCAAAATGGTGCTTGAGCACAGAATTGATGGAGAATATGCGGTTATTGATATGTCAACTTATAGGGTGCTCTTAGCACTTCTGGCACAACCAAAGAAAGTACCGGATTCTGTCAACGATACTCTAGAGGCAGTATTCATAATCTCAGGCATAAAACTGAGAAGAAAAGGCGGGACTTTCTTGGGTGCAAGGATGGGCAGACCTGAGAAGGCTGGCATGAGAATGATGGAACCACCTGTGCACGTACTATTTCCGGTAGGTCTTAAAGGGGGCGCATCGAGAGACATAACAAACATAGTTAAATCTGGGGAGAAGGTGTTCGTGGAGGTTGCCCGACTTGAATGTCCAAATTGCGGTTCTATAGGTTGGAAAACTATTTGTGAAAACTGCGGTACAAAAAGAAAACCGTTAGGCATATGCACAAAATGCTCGCTGAAAAACCATAATATCGAAGTTAAAAACTGTGAAAGATGTGGAGGCAAAATTTCCTATACAGAGAAGTTTTCTCTGGATATTAGGACGGAATTTTTGCAAGAGTGTAAGCGTTTATTCACCGAAATGCCTGCAAAGATTAAAGGGGTTCGTGCACTCACAAGTAGAATCAAAATTTCAGAAGATGTTGCAAAAGGAATCCTTAGAGCCAAATATGGTCTTTCCGTTTATAAAGACGGGACCATCAGGTTCGATGCGACGAATGCTCCGCTTACCCACTTTACGCCACGTCAAATATCGACGGACGTTAACGTTCTGAGAAGCTTAGGCTATACGTATGATATTGAAGGTAAGCCGCTAACGAGTGTTGACCAAATATGTGAGTTGAAGCCCCAAGATTTAATAATACCTAGAAAGGCTGCTGAACATTTCGTTAAGGTTTCTAAGTTCATAGATGAGCTTCTGGAAAAGCTTGCTGGTATGCAACCTTACTATATGTGTAACAAACCTGAAGATCTGATTGGTAAGTTAGTTGCATCGCTTTCCCCACATACCTATGTAGCGACGGTAGGAAGGATTATCGGTTTCACGGATGCTGACGTATGCTTTGCACACCCCCTCTTTCACGCATCCAAAAGGCGCGATTGCGATGGTGACGAGGATAGCCTAATGCTTCCGCTTGATGTTTTCATAAACTTCTCTAGGCTTTACCTGCCCGATAGAATCGGCGGAAAGATGGATGCTCCTCTGTTAATAACCCCAATAATTTATCCGGAGGAAGTTGACGAGCAAGCACATAACTTGGATGTCGCCTATACTTATCCGTTGGAGTTATATGAGGCTGCGGAGAAAAGGGAACCTTCTGCTAAGCTATCAAACATCATCGCAACCATAAAGTTAAAACTTGGATCAGCTGAACAGTACGGCGGATTTGGGTTTACGCATAAGACACATTATCTTATCACTAATGTGAGCTCCGCTTATAAGCAAAGCAGGTCGATGTTCGAGAAAGTCGTGGATCAAATCAAGTTAACAGAGAAGCTATCTTCTGTTAAGATAGAGAAAGTCGTCGAGAATATCATATCATCGCACATCCTTCCAGATGTTGCTGGTAACATGAAGGCATTCTTCATTCAGAGTTTCAGATGTAAAAAGTGTAATGCTAAGTTCAGGCGGCTTCCGTTAAACGGTCAATGCAATAAATGCGGCTCTAATTTAATACAGACAGTTTTCCGCGGCGCCATCGAGAAGTATGTTGAATTGTTAGAATACGCATTATCTAAATACATACATACTCCGTACCTCAAAGAAAGGGCAAGCATAGTAATAGAGAACGTTCGAAGCACGTTCGTACGTCAAGGCGAAGCATCATCAAATACAAAACAAGTTTCGCTAGAGCGTTTCATCGAAAGTTGATCTTTACAGAAAACCCATTGATCTTCAACTATATCAATATAACGTAAAGGGGATGTCGATGCATTATTTTTGTGTACATCACATTGCTCTACATGCATATATAGATGCCGCCATATGCTTAGGACCTATGTACAATAGCAAGTTGGGAGAGAAAATAGCCCGAGAAAGAGTAAGGCTTAATCTAGCCCATAATGAAGTTTGATCAAAGAAAGCAACACTTTGTAAACTTCATCTTCGTTCAACCCCGTTGTGTCCAAAACGACGTCAAACGGACTCAGATCATTTTCAAGCGATATCCCATACAATCTATTGTAAATTTCCTTACTTTCTGAGTCGCGTTTTCTCAGTATTTCTTTTGCGGTATCTATTGGCAACCCACTCCTTTTCGAAAGCCTAACCGCTCTTTCATCCTCGCTAGCCTTAAGCCATATTTTGTAACCATCTTTCAGCAACCAAGGTAGAACCCAACTATCAATCACAACATCACCCTTAGATGCCAACTCAAGTAGCTTCGCATCAACAAGCTTGTCAAACTCAGGGTTTGACGATCTCTCTTCAAGAAACTTAAGACCTTCTGGCTTCTCCCACCAGTCTTCGCCTCCTGGCTCGTAGCCCCTCTCGATTGCCAGCTGTTTCAAGGCCTGACCGCCGGAAATGTACCTGATGTTCAAAGCTTTAGCAAGCTTTCTAGCAACCGTACTCTTCCCTGTAGCGGCAAGACCGCTGATGCATATTACTAACCTTCTTCCACGGCAGTTTTCCATACTTTTCAATTTGATATCCAGATTAATAATTTTGGGCGCATATTTAAGGAGCGTTTAGCTCCAAAGATATAAAAATTCACAAATCGTTTTCTCAAGACGCCCTTAGTTTAATGAGATAATTTATCTAGGATCAGTTTGAAGAGTTGAGGAAATTCTTCTGGAAGTTTATAGACGCCCTTCTCGTCCAGCTTCTCAAACGTGGCCATTATTCCACCCTTCATGGTATTCAAATCTTCTGCGTTTCTTATCAAAGCTATTTTTATAGCATCATCACTTTCCTTAAGTAATCCATAGAATCCTTCCAAGACCAAAACATCAGAATCCCCAGCCATGTTGACCAAGTCTGACAGCGTATTAATCTTCTTATCCCTTAATATGATTGCGACCTCTCCGGGAGATATTATTATAGTAGGGTTCGCTCCGGCCTCCCTATGCTTCCAGCTATCTTTTCCTGGCCGGTCTATGCTGAAATCTGCATGATGAACGTGCTTGGCGCTGGCAACCTTATAATTCATTTCTCTCAGAGCCCTTATCAGCATCGTCGTGAGCCTAGTCTTTCCGGATTTCTTATGTCCAAGAACGGCTATCACTTTCAAACCCAAAGCCCATCCCGTGAGTTATCATTTATAGTAAGCCGTAATTATATAACCTCCCATGATAAATCAGTTTATAAGAATTGCTCGTGTTTTAGAAAGCACGAGACATCTGAACGTTCTTCGATAATGAAACGGTAGAAGTTATATGAAAATAACATATTTAACTCGGCAATTTATCGTGAAGGAATCGGTGGGAAAACTTGAAGGCTGAGATCGGGAGAATATGCTTTAAGACAGTAGGTAGAGAGGCTGGACAGAAGTGTGTGATCGTTGGTGTTATCGATAAAAATTTTGTTTTGGTGACGGGTCCGAAAAGTTTGACCGGTGTCAAACGTAGGAGGGTGAACGTTTCACACCTAGCTTTTACGCCGTATAAATTGAACATAAAGGAGAATGCATCAGACGAAGAAATTCTAAAGACCATACAGGAATCCGGACTCATGGATTTTATGAAAGAGGGGGCGAAGGCTAAGTTTGAATAGTATAGTCGAGGGGATCACTCCGCCTTGGCAGCATGAAAGAAGGACGGTAGTGAGGCTTGAGGCTGAAACAGACCCAAGCTACGGATACGACCCATACGAGAGACCTGTTAAGATGCACTTGAGGCTAGGCGTTATCAACCTCGATAAACCAAGGGGGCCTACAAGCCACGAAGTATCCTCAAAAGTGAAAGATTTGTTAGGTGTTGAACGGGCTGGTCATGGCGGGACCCTAGGAGGCTTAAAGCCTGGGGACATCCTGCTGTTTCCGGTGTGCTACCTATACTGCTAGAAGAATCTACAAAATGTGCCAGAGCGATCATGCAAACCGGAAAAGAATATATCTGTTTGATGAGGTTACACGGTGACGTTTCTGACGAAAAACTCCTTGAGGCGATAAAGCTCTTCACTGGACAGATATATCAAATACCGCCAGTAAGGTCGTCTGTTGCGAGAAAGCCTAGGATAAGGACGATATACTATGCGGAGATAATTGAACGGAACGGCAGGGACGTCTTAATGAGGATAGCCTGCTCTGGCGGGACTTACATAAGAAAGTATTGCTATGATCTAGGGCTATACTTGGGGTGCGGAGCACATATGCAAGAACTTAGGAGAACAAAGGCCGGGCCTTATGATGAGGGTGATTCGGTCACCTTATTGGATGTGTATGAAGCTGTTAAGCTTTATAAAGAAAACGGTGAAGAACGCGCTCTAAGAAGCGTCATTCAACCTGTGGAGACTACTGTCAAGCTATTACCGAAGGTATATGTGTTAGATTCAGCCGTTGACGCTATATGTCACGGGGCTGACCTAGCTGTGGTCGGCATATCTAAGCTTGATGAGAAAATAAAACGCGGCGATGAGGTTGCCATCATGACGCTAAAAGGCGAGCTAGTCGCATTTGGTAGGGCGCAGATGAGTACTGAAGAGATTTTAGAATCTAGCAAGGGAATAGCCGTGGATATCGAGAGAGTCATCATGGATAGAGGTACTTACCCTTCAGTCTGGAAAAAAGGTGGCAAAGATTTTAATGGTTCAACTTAACCTAAAGTTTTAGAAAGAACTTATCGCCGGGGTAGCCTAGCGGATAAGGCGCAGGCCTTGAGAGCCTGTGACCCGATGAGGGTCGCCTGGGTTCGAATCCCAGCCCCGGCGCTTCTGTTAAAAATCAACCTCAATTAGTTCAGCATGTCGGGAAAATTTTTCTGCTCTGCTGAACTAATAACTCTATATACTCTAAGAAGAACAAATAGAGTGTGGAATTTTTAAACTCCACAGCTGAGCGTACGAATCCCAGGACGGGTTAATTTTCGCTTCTGTTTAAAAGCTTGATTTTGAGCTGATAGGCAGACAGCAGCAAGGCCACGCTCATGATTACCGCCATCATCAAGAAGGAGTTCGATATCCCCATGTAAACTTTTTCCAAAGGCACATCGTTTAAATTTTCCACATGACCTTCTGATATTATTAACTTTGTTGCTATTTCATAAGATGTAGAGCTTACCAACGAAAGCATAGCGATGTTTAAACTAACAAGGAAGCCGATGTTGAACGAAAACGTCCTGATAGCTGATGCCACGCCTCTTTTCTCAGGGGGGATTGAGGTCATTATAGCACTCGTGTTTGGAGCAATGAAAAGACCCGCACCTATCCCGAAGAGGAAAACGTATGTCATCAAATACTCCAAGCTCGCACTCATTCCCAATCTTGAGAGCATGTAAAGCGAGGCTGAGGCCATTAAGAGCCCCGTTGTCGCCACTGGAGCGAAGCCAAAGTTATCTGATAACCTTCCGCCTACAATACCGAAGATCAGAAACGATAACTCGAAGGGTGTTAATAGCATGCCAGTTAACGAAGCAGAGTAGCTCCTTACAACCTCGATGAATATTACCAACAACGTTATAAAAGACCCGAACCCTATCGCATACAAAAATTGAGTAGTTATTCCATTTGAAAATTGCCGTATTTTGAAGATCGATAAGTCAAGAGCCCTGCATTCGCTCTTGCGTTCATGAATTATGAAAAATGCTAACGATATCATAGAAATTAAGAAAAAGATTGGAATAACATATCCCCAACTTTTAACGTTCATCATCATGGTTAGCGAAGATGCTAGAAACATCACGAAGATCGTGAATAGTATAAATCCAATCCGATCTAAGCAACGATTGCTTGTGGGTCTGTACGTTTCCTTTAAGCTTTTCAAGCTCCATATGTAGGATGCGATTCCTATCGGAAAGTTGATCAAGTATATCCACCTCCATCCTAAGTAGTCTATGATTATACCACTAAACGTCAAACCTACGATTGCACCAACCCTCCACGCGATCTGGTTTAGCCCAAGCCACGTTCCCAGCATATTCTTAGGAATGTTATCTGTTAGTATTGTTATGCTCAAAGTCATCAAGAATGCAGCACCTATACCTTGGATTATCCTGAAGATTGTCAAAAGCGGAGCGTTAGTAGCTAAACCGGAGCCGAGGCCACTTAATGAGAAGATCAGCAGGCCGATATTAAAGAGCCTGACCCTTCCATAAATGTCGGCTAAGCCTCCAACAATCAACTGAATTATTGTTGACCCTACCATGAAGCCCTGTATTATCCAAATGACCTCGTCGATGCCGCAGTTTAATTCGTGAACTATTACTGGAAAGCCAACTGCTGCTAGCCTAGCGTTCAACCCAGTTATAAAGGATGCTACAGTTGTTACGGATACGATGCTCAACATCCTCTTCTTGTCAATGCCATTCGTTGCACTCAACCCCTATTGCCGCTTTTTTATTTAAAGCCGTGATAAGAGAATTAAAAAACCTAATTTTTCATCCGACTATTCGGTGATCAAAACAACTCGGACAAACATTCAAAGTGATTAAGGATCATCTTAAAGGTTAAAGGTTACATCGTACCCTTAAAAGTTGGGTATGGCAAAATGCCTACTTTGCGGTAAAATCTCTAACGCAATATCGAGCAGCATTGGTTTATGTATCGAATGCATAAGAGCTAAACCGGATGACGTCATCCTAACCATAATGCAGAAGCATGCAGATGCGAGGATTATGTACAACTTACCTCCTAAGCCACCTAAGGGTACAGGGTTAAGATGTACAATATGCGCCAACGAGTGCGTAATAGGGAACGGTGAGAGTGGTTTCTGTGGCATTAGGCGCAATGTTGGAGGGAAGTTCGTTTCGCTTTCTACGCCCGAGAAAGCACCGCTTCATTATTACCTCGACCCCCATGTAACAAACTGTTGTGCAGCTTGGTTCTGTCCTGCTGGTACGGGTTCTGGGTATCCAAAGTACGCATGTAGGAAAGGACCTGAATATGGATACTACAACTTGGCGATATTCTTCTACGGATGTAACTTTGATTGTCTATTTTGTCAGAACTGGAGCCATAAGGAGATAAATGCCTCGTCGCAAGTCACCGCAGAAGAACTGCTCAACGTTACGTTGAAAAACGAAAAGATAACGTGCTGGTGCTTCTTCGGAGGATCTCCAGAACCACACTTGCCATTCGCCATAAATGCTTCGCGAAAGGTTCTGGAATCGATAAAGGACGGGAGGGTCGTTAGAATATGCTTCGAGTGGAATGGTTGCGGTAATGAACGTCTGGTCAAGAGGTGCGGTGAATTGGCATTCATTAGCGGCGGAAACATAAAGTTCGACCTGAAGGCTTTTGATCCTATGCTTAGTTTGGCGCTAAGCGGTGTTAAGAATGACAGGGCTTACGAAAACTTTAGCACGTTGTTCAACGAATTTTACAGGGAAAGGAGAGATTTACCCGTCCTTACGGCTACTACGCCCTTAGTTTCAGGTTATGTTGATGAGAAAGAGGTGGAAAATATTGCAAAGTTCATATCGGAACATGATGAAAACATACCATACAGCCTGCTAATCTTTCATCCGGACTACATGATGCGCGACCTAACGATAACGCCCGTCTCTCAAGTAAAAAAGTGCGTTGCTGCAGCAAAAAAATACCTGAAAAACGTCAACGTAGGGAACGTGCACCTTCTCAGCATAGCACCGCCTTAGCCATTTAGGATACAGGTTTGTAAACGATGTTTAAAGATTCGGCAAACGTATAAGCCTCTTCCATTTCCTGAAACGTTGGCCTGCGTGCTATATCTGGATACTCATTAGGTCTTTTGGCAACGATGTACTCAGGCCTATATTGCTCCATTATGTTTACTAAAGCTCTAGGACAATTTTCGGATATCCATCTTAGGACAGGTTTAGTGCAGCAGTCTAGATGGCCCGGCAATACGAGATGTCTGATTATCATATCGCTAGAATCGTGCGCTATTTTGTGGTTCCTTGATACGACTTCGAAGTAACGTGGAACCTTCGAGAGTCTGATTGCGCAGCTGTCGTTCCCATATTTGAAGTCCGGTAACCATATGTCTATGACATCAACCAAGAGCCTCATGCTTTCTAAAGACATGTACATGTTGCTGTTCCAGAGCATCGGCACGTTCGTCTCAAGATGTCTAATGCCTTCAAGTATTGTGTGAAGGTTTGGTGTGGGCTCACCACCGACGAAGTTTATGTTCAGTGCACCGGTAGTTCTCAGCTCCCTCATTATGAGGGCCAGTCTTTTCCCATCAACCTCTGCACCGTTGAGCGGGTCTTGTGATATATCCCAATTCTGGCAAAAGACACACTTGAAGGTACAGCCTGCGAAGAATATGGTTCCAGAACCGCCGTAACCCACTAAGGGCGGTTCTTCTCCGAAGTGATGGAACCATGTGGAGATTCTAGACTTATTATCGACCTTACACGTACCAAGTTTTTTAGCCTCGTACCTGTTCACTTTGCACTTCCACTCGCAAAAATGGCAGCTTTTTAGCATCCTTTTAGCGATCTCGACCTTTAGGTCGATATAGCTCACAGCCGCCGGTTTCAGTTCATCCAGTATCATCCTATCATTCTTTATATCGTTCAAGACCTCGTTGAAGATCTTACTGAGCCTCTCATGCTCTTCCCAAAGCCTTTCGTCCGAGCTGGACTCCATGCTTACTTCGCAGGCTATCCTTTTCGCGATAAGAAACTTTGCGGGCTTTAAATTGTTCATAACATTATAGTACCACTTAAGCCTCTCCCTAACCTCTCGGTCTTGCCATACAGATGTTGCGAATAGACGCCTCACGGATGCTCTCAACTAATTTTATGCTGAGGTTACTAATCAAGTTTAGGCGCGGGCACCCTCTAGCACATAAAATCCAATACCGCTTGCTATGAATTCTATCGCTATGGCCGCTGTAAAGACGGCCATCAACCTTGAAATAACAACCGAGCCCGTCTCACCTAGGAAGTTGTTTATGGGCTCTATAGCCCTAAGTATTAGCCAAGTTATGAGCAATACAACCATAACTGATATCACAGTTATAAGCACACCGGCCGTCCGGATGTTAACTATGGTTAATGTTATAGCACCAGGTCCGACCAGCAAAGGAAACGCGATGGGCACAACACCTATGCTTCTGCTAGACAAGTGCTTTTCTTCCCACATACCGTGGATGAGTATTTTAATGGATATTATGAGTAGCAGAAGGCCACCCGCTATCCTGAAGCTGTGAATGGAGATGTTAAACACCGAAAGGATACTCTGACCGGCCAACGCGAAGACATTAAGCAGGACGAAGGAAATGATTATAGCCGTCCTGAACGTTCTATACCTTTCCTCCCTATTCATATTGCTGGTTAAACCTATGAATATTGGCACATTTCCGATAGGATCAACTATGATAAAGAGTGCGATGATGGACTTAACAAGTTCATCGATTGCTATTTCCATACACAAATCCCCATCAATTGTCAATTAAAGTTTTACGTGTTATCGATAAACCATCGACCTTGCTTTGAACTCTATAACTACATGCTCCCTCGTTGCAGAGTAGGATTTTACAATCCTTGAATTTATTAGCGTAGCCGAATAACCTAAATGGAGACACAATTCACTTACCTTCTTCCAAAGCTCATCTTTTCCAGTCCCTCTTCTCACGAGCTCATGAAAATGAATCGTAGCACCTTCAGGTTTAATAGCGCTTAGGGCTGCCGGTAAGGCTTCTATCGTTCCACCGAAATAACCCATTATAATCCTATCCGCTACACGGCCAAGCGCCGGTGTCAATTCTCTACAATCACCAAGCATAGGTTCTACTATATGCTCGACGTTGTTGAGCGCTGTGTTTATCTTAAGATACTTGTAAGCCTCCTCGTTAATCTCTATGGCGTAAACTTTGGAAGGCTTTGAAATCACGGCGCACGGTATTGAAAACTGACCTATGCCAGCGAACATATCAACCACTACCTCTCCGGGCCTAACGGATTTTGCGGTCCTGAGGCGTTCGTAACTATTTCCCAAACATAGCATCAATTTTGACACGTCAAGCATGAACTTGTATCCATGTTCTTTGTGAATAGTTTCGGTATTTGGGTCACCGTAAATCAGCTCCACAATTGGTTGCCTTAGCTTGCCGACGATGCCGCGTAACCTTAAAACTGTCTTCACCGTTGGGTAGAATTCTACAACGGCCTTGCCCAACTCCTCCGGATTTATTCCCTTGTCTTGAAACCTTACGAGCGCTATGTGTCCTATGATCTTAGCTTTTTTAGGAAGGGCGCTTGGGTCAACATCTGCGAACCTTGACTTTAAGAATTCTCTCAACGAAGTCCGTCGTAAGGTAAGCACCCCCTGAGTGCCCCTTATCTTAGACATTAATGCGTATATACGTGCTTCTTTTGAGGGGCTTCACGGCGTCATTTTACTTTAACAGCATAGTAGCCTTCTTTCTTAATGTTTAGGAGTGCGGCTATCTCTGAATTTTCCGGCTTTATGAGGATTAGGAGGCCCTGATATGTTGAGGCAAGATTTGTAGACCCGCATACATCACATGCGTCGTCCGACACTATTCTTTTACAGTTCCTGCACACTTTTTCTCTAACCGACGCTTGTTTCAACCTTGCTCTCAAACCCCTTTAACTTTTTCGTTTCTTCCTTTATCCATTCAATCTTGCCCAAGAACGGTTGTCTAGTTGTTATACCGATCTTGCCTGAAGCACCACCCGTCAACGATACGGCAACTATTCTAGCCCTAACACTATCACCTAAGACTAGCTTTTTCCCTGTTTTCTTCCCGGTCAATATAGAGTGCTTTTCGTCGTAATCTAGGTAATCGTCCATTATTTGAGATATATGCAACAGGGCATCTACTGGCCCTATTCTCACGAAAGCTCCAAAATCTGTAAGCTCAACTATTTCCCCTTCCACCACTTCTTGAATCTTCGGCAAATATGTAAGAAGCTTTAACCTGCACTTATGATATGTCGAGCCGTTTCGTGGTAAAAGATACCCAACTGGTTCAACGTTAACATCAACTATCGCTATGATGTATCCAAGCTCGTCGTCGATTATACCTTCGTATACGTTCTTCAACTGTTGCATAGCAACCTCTTTTAACGGTTTGTGGAATTCTTTTGGAGGAATACCTATTGCCTCTTCAATCTCAAATAACATGAACAACTCTTGAGCACCCTTTTACCACTGATTAAACTAACTTATTACGCCATTCTCTACTTGGCCTAATATATACTTTTCAGGGAATAAAGCCGTCTGTCTTCACCTCCCCTTTTTTGTTAACATATATTACGCAGATGCCGGCGTTTCTCAGGCTTCTCCTCAGCCCATTATCCGACGTTAATACGGGCAACCCTAGCGCTTTGGCTGCTCTGAGTAGGACGAGGTCCACGTCCCCCTCCTTTATGTCCACCTCCAGTTGCTCCATCGTCTCGCAAAAGATGAGGGCTAAGCCTGCCCTTCTGGCCTTTACGCCCCTACCCTTTGCAAGGGATTCGAGCTCTTTAACAACATTAGGTATTACGACAGGGATTATTTTCGTGTCCAGCTTCTCTTCAACTCTTGCAAGTAGATCCGCACCCAACTCTGCTATTCTCATTAAAAAGCTCGTATCAACAAGCGCTTTCAAAGCAAGAGCTATCTCACTATACCATAACCTATTAATCTCCAACCCGTACCTATCTTTCTACTTATTGTCACCCTGTCACCCACGTTGACGCACACCGGTCTTGTGAGCGCAAACTCTATCATCGTGCCCGTCTTTTTTGTCACAACACCTTTTACTACTGCAGAGTAGGCGTTTATGACCAGTTGCTCTTTTTCTGATAATGCTTTAACCTCAACATCACCTTCAAGACCGACAACTTTGTTGAAAAGTTCGTACTCCAAATGGAGATTGTACATTGTTGGCGGTAGAGTTCCTGGCTTACCTGCAATATTTCCGGTCAAGCCATCTGATTTTGTTAACGATGGGTCAAGTTCCGTTTCGATACCCGTCAAGCCACCGCTTACTGCTTCCTTAACATCCCTACCACCAGCACGTATGTTCACAACTCTGGTGTATAACGGCTCGTAGTTCCCTTGGGGTTTGTCTGGGTTCTTCGGCAAACCTGGCGCTATCTCTATCTCATCGTCCACACGCACCACTCCCTGAGTTATCGAGCCACCTATGACCCCTCCTCTAAGCTCGTCCGCACGCGTTCCGGGACAGTTCACGTCAAACGACCTTAATATCGGCATCATAAAAGGCAAGTCCAAGTTTCTTTTAGGCGTAGGAATATACTTCTGGATTGCATAAAGCAGGACGTCTATGCCTAAGTTATGCTGACCAGATACAGGTATTATAGGAGCATTTGCGACCTTTGAATCTTTGATAAACTCTCTAATCTCTTCATAATTCTGCAACGCTCTCTCTTTCGTTACCAGATCGATCTTATTTTGGGAAAATATCAGTTTATTGATACCTAATATCTTCACCGCGTGAAAGTGCTCGCTATCTTGGAGTTGGGGGAAATTGAATCTCGCATCAACTACGAACAGCGCTCCATCAAAAAGAGGTGCACTTGAAAGCATAGTAATCATCAATGAATGATGACCCGGACAGTCTATGAATGAAATCGCCCTTTCGAACTCAGTTTTTGAGCCACATCTGGGACAAACCTCCTCTGTCGTATAGTTGTAAGGTTCTTCACAAGAGGGGCATCTATAGATTGGAGCATCCGCATACCCTATCCTTATTGTGATGCCACGCTTAAGTTCTTCAGAATGTCTTGCCGTCCATACACCAGTAATGCTCTGCACGATCGTCGTCTTTCCATTGTCAACATGACCTAACGTTCCTATGTTAACCTCAGGTTGCTTTGGTAGTGGCTTGCTCATCATCTAGGGGTTTTATTAATTCATGCTGTTTATATAGGTTAAACTCTCCGTCCATTATTCTCTGGGCTTTACGTCGGCTCTCGCATTTTATGTATCCGGGCAAAGCTCCTTCTCATCAAAAAATATTCTGACTTCCCTTTCGTAAGACTCCGGACTGTCGCATGCATGTATCAGGTTGTCGGTCTTATCCAGCGCTAGGTCGCCCCTTATAGTTCCAGGGCTTGCCTCGGCAGGGTCCGTGGCACCTATCATCCTCCTCACGACCCCTATGGCATCCCTACCCTCGACGACCATAAGAACGACCCTATCGCTCGTCATGAATGATACTAATTCGTCGTAGAACGGCTTTCCTAGGTGTTGTTGATAGAGTTCCTCAACTTTTTCCCTTGGAAGCTTTGCGATCTTTAGCTGGAGTATCTTTAAACCTTTTTTCTCAAACCTCGAGATTATCTCACCTACGAGGCCTCTCTTTAGGCAACTAGGCTTAAGTATTATGAAGGACCTTTCAACACCCATTTCTGCATCCTCCTGCTTTAGGATATCTAAGCACGCCTCTCCTTGCCGTAAAACTCCGTCCATTTAATCTTTCTGGGGTCCTTCTTGTGCTCGAGCATGTAGACCCTGCACTTCCTAGAGCAAAACCAAAAAGTGGAGCCGTCATTCTTTACAAATAGTATCCCACTACCGTGCAAGAACGTTCTTCCGCAGAAAGAACATCTATGCATAGTTGGCATGGGCTTCTCATCCCACCATCGCTTGAATGCTACTACTTTATCTTTTCTGCCTCACGTTCTGTATCCAACAGCAGAAGTATATCGCCAACCCTGACAGGGCCCTTCACGTTTCTCGATATTACCCTACCCTGGTACTTACCCTTGAGTATTCGAACCCTAACCTGAGTAACCTCTCCTGTAACTCCTGTCCTCACCACAATCTGCTCGACTACTGCCGGCACTGGCTCTTCAACTGGTGGAGGCGCTTTCTCGCTCATTCCGGTCACTTTGACTTACCGGATCTTATTTCTGTTACTTTTTTAGCTATCTCCTCAATGTAACCTTTTGCATCGCCTGGGTCTATTATAGAAACTGAACTTGCGGCAACCGATATACCGGCAACCTCGCCTAACTCCTTCTTGGATGGGACGAACATGTAGGGTATCTTCTTCTCATCGCATAGCGCAGGCAGAAAGGCGACGATCTCGGGCGGGTCAACATCTGTCGCAATTACAACGAATTTAGCCTGTCCTCTCTCGATGGACTTTATCACCTCGTTAACACCCTTACGGGTCCTTCCTGTAAGTCTCGCGATCTTTACAGCCTCCAGAGTTGCCTTAACTAACTCCTCAGGCGGGTTAAAAGTCACATAATAAGCTCCTGTAGCAGACTTCATCAGCTTCTCCCCTCAGCCCGCTTGCACCACTTCCTACCTGTAGAAATTAGGCTTCTATTTATCTGTATAGCTGTCAAGGCTTGCCCCTCCGAAAAGACGAATTAATACTTTTTAGCGCCCCATAGGATGGGCATGATGATGGAAATACGGGCGCTGATCCTTAAGTGGGCTCTAAAGAACGCTATAGAGCATGATGGTAAAGCCATTGTAAAGGCAGTCGTATCGAAAGTGCTCGGCGAGAACCCTGAGCTCAGGAACATGATCGGAGAAGTGTTAAAGTTAGCTGAGGATGTCGTGAGAAACGTTAACCAGATGGGAATTGAGCAGCAGACAAAGATGCTGGAAGAGATAGCACCAACGTTGCTTGAGAAACATAAACCAAAAGAGAAGAGGCTGCCGCCATTACCGTATGCAGAACCCGGTAAAGTCGTCACAAGATTGCCGCCGGAGCCGAGTGGCTACATGCATATTGGGCATGCGATGAGCGGTATTTTGAACTACATGTACGCTAAGATGTACGACGGGAAACTTTGGCTCAGGTTCGAGGATACAAACCCAAGAAAGGTCAAGCTCGAATATTATGAAAATTTTAGGAAGGGTTACAAATGGTTTGGGATAGAGTGGGACTATGAGAAGTGTAATTCAGAAGATTTGGATTTGTACTACGAGTATGCGAACGAGTTGATAAGAAGGGGCTTAGCATACGTTTGTTCCTGTAGCAGAGAAGAGATGAGTAGAGGAAGGTTCATGATGACAGAATGCGCACACAGGCAACAACCTGTCGAAGTAAACGTGTCATTGTGGAAAGACATGCTCTCAGGAGCGTTGAAAGAGGGGACAGCCGTTCTCAGACTAAAAGGGGACATGACGAGTAAGAATACGGTGATGCGGGACCCAGCACTGTTTCGTATAATTGAACACCCACACCCAATTGTGGGCGATAAATACAGGGTCTGGCCTACGTACGATATCGCTGCTGCCATAGAGGATGCTATTTGCGGCGTGACACATGTTTTAAGAAGTAGCGAGTTTGCTTTGCGCGATGAGTTGCAGAACTACATAAGGTCTTTATTGGGTTTACAAAATCCGGTTTTTGTAGAGTACTCTCGGTTTGAGTTCAAGGGCACACCTTTGGCTAAGAGGGAGATAAGGCGTCTGATAGAGCAGGGAATAGTATCCAGATGGGACGATCCTAGGTTGGCGACGGTTGATGGAATAAAGAGAAGGGGGTTGTTGCCCGAGGCGATAAAGGAGTTTACCATATCTCAGACGGGACTAACGTATACAAAAAGAGTCTATGCATGGGAGCTCTTGTATGCCATAAATAGACGCATGCTAGACCCAATCACGAAGAGGTACTTCCTTGTTCCCGATCCAATTTTGGTAGAAGTCGAAGGTGCGCCAGAGCTTCATGTTGAGTTGCCATATCATCCATCAGAACCGCTCGGCAAGAGGTCGGTACATACCGGCAACAAATTCTACATACCAAGGAAGGACGTGCAAGGACTTAAGGAAGGCGATGTTCTCAGACTCAAGCATCTATACAACATTTCGATAAGGGAGGTTACTAAAGATTCGGTGAAGGCAACATTTGTGAGTAGAGATGTGCTCGAAGGTGTGCCGATAGTTCAGTGGGTGACCGAAGATTACGTCAAGGTCAAGGTTTTAGTGCCAGACGTTCTGTATCAAGAAAACGGGCAGTTGAACCCTGATAGCCTAAAGACCATACATGCATTTGGGGAAAAAGCGTGTACAGAGATTAAATGCGGAGAGAGGGTTCAGTTTGAACGTTTCGGTTTCTGCATAAGAGACGATGCGAATGTCTTAGATTTCATATTCATACATGCTTAAAGCCTAATTTTTGGATGTCTTATGCCCCTTTGCTTAACCCACTCTAACAGACGGCCCGTTATCACGACCTCTGCCTTCTTGAGAGACTCTATATCCCGACAGCCCATCAAAAACATGGCAGTCTTCAGCTCCAAAATTATCTGCTTTAGCGCCATTATGACCCTCTCTGAGCCTACCACGGCATGGTGAAGCAACGGTCGAGCCATACCGGCCATGCTTGCGCCTATTGCGATGGCTTTAGCAACATCCAGACCACTCCTTATGCCACCTGACGATATTATCGGAATTTTCGTTGACGTGCAAGCTTCTATTGTAGCCGCGGCCGTTGGTATCCCCCACTCTAAAAAGGTCTTTCCTATGGCCGCATTTTCGAGGAAGCCCCTCTCCAATGCTCTTATCCTCTCGATCAACACCCAGTTAGTACCGCCTGCACCGCCCACATCTACTACGGCCACACCTATTTCCTCAAGTCTTCTTGAAAGTTCACCAGATATTCCACATCCGACCTCCTTCACGATGACGGGGACTGGCAGACTTTCCACAACTTTTTTTATCGCGTCTAGCACACCTTTGAAAGAGGTTGTGCCATGAGGTTGAACGATTTCATGGAGAGGGTTAAGGTGTATTGCGAGTGCGTTTGCATCAATCATTCTGACAACTTCTTCTGCTAACTTCACACCACCTTCGACTAATTGAACACCGCCTATGTTGGCGATAAGGAAAATGTCCGGCGCTACGTCTCTTACAATCTTAAAGCTTTCTGCAAGCTCAGGTTTCTCAACGGCAGCCCTCTGGCTTCCTAATTCCATGGGTATGTTGAGTTCTAAGGCCGCCATTGCTAAGTTTCTGTTTATTGTCTCTGTGCCTTTTGCTCCTCCCGTCATGCCTTCTATCAGGATTGGTGCAGAGAACTTCCTACCAAGAAACTCTGTCGAAGTGTCAACGTCAACATAGTTTAGTTCTGGTGCGGCAACATGTATAAGCTCTACAAACTCAAACCATGTTGTCTTCTGCTTAAATTCAACATCCTTCTCCAAGCAAATCCTTATGTGGTCAAGCTTCCTAACCTCTATGCTACTTTCGCCCATGTGGACCTTAAAGCTTAACAACTGTCTCTGATAAATACGTGACGGTTATGTTACCTTAACTCTTGTGCCGACAACCTTCTGTCCTTTAATTACCGCCTCTATGCGGCCTGGAACGAGTCCGTTTATTATATAAACATCCACGCCGTGCCTTGCTGCCGCGAGCGCCTCTTCAACTTTATAGAACATGCCACCAGTCACATCACCTTCCGTTGGTTCATATTTTATGTTCATATGAACTCTCTCGGTTAACTCCTCTATAAGAAAGCGCCGTGAGGTCTCCCTATCAAAACCGTAAACACCATCCACATCTACAGCAAAGATGAGCTGCTTAGCTTTGAGTCTCATGGCAATGTATGATGCTAATGTGTCGCCGGAGAGTATTGTAAACTTCAACTTCCTATCAAACACGGCATCACCATACATAACCGGTACGAGGCCTATCTCCATAGCCGAGAAGATTGGGTCAAAGTTGCACGTCTCTATATCGCCATTGTTTGTGGTAACGGTACACGATGGTGGTATGCCTATTACTGGAAGGTTTGCATCGCTAAGCGTAGACACTACGAGGTCGTTGAGCCTCCTCATCGCACTGACGGTCTCCACGAAACCCTTGAGCTGTTCAGCCCTCTGGTAGCCCTTCTTTATTTCATATGCCTCGGCTATTGGATGACCGAACGAGCCTCCTCCATGAACGATGACGAGTGGTGCAGGCCAGCTCGACTTTAACTCCTTGCCTATTCTCAGAACAACGTCCCGGTTAAAAGAGAACGGTTCCCGCTTATTCGTTATAATAGAGCCTCCGAGCTTTAACACTATCAGCCTTCCCATACTCTTTGACCGCAAAAAATTATAAAAAAGTGTTTAATTGGTTTTACTGAACAGACCTGTTCTGCTTACGTTCTGGATATGATTGGTCGGAACTTATAACCATAGTATATTATACCGTGCTCAGATTCTTGTCCTATTAACCTAAATGCCAACTCCACAGGCATGCCGATCTTAACATCCTCCGGCTCACAATCCACTATCTCTGCGGTGAGTCTGGTACCATCTTCCAGCTCCACAATGGCCATTATGTACGGTCCGTAACCATCCTTCTCAGCCGGCAACATGTGGACGACCGTGTAAGAGTACACCTTACCAGTCGAAGGAAGTTGGACGGTTTCAATTTTCTCAGAACCACAGACAGGACACACGCTTCTTGGACCTATGCTTGTCTTTCCGCATACCGTACACTTTGAGCCCAATAATCTATACCTTCTCTCGGCCAACTGCCATATTCTTGGCGACTTTGGCATCATTCTTGACCTACCTCCTCTGCCTTCCGAATATATGAACCACACATGTACTTCCAGAGCCGCCGATGTTTTGCGTCATGCCTATCTCGGCATCGGAGACTTGTCTCTTTCCAGCCTCGCCCCTTAGCTGCTGCACTATTTCGACGATCTGTGCAGCACCTGTCGCGCCTATAGGATTGCCCCTGGCCTTTAGGCCACCGCTTGGGTTGACGGGTATTCTGCCACCGATCTCGGTCTCGCCCTCTTCTATCATCAAACCTCCCTTTCCCTTTTCGCAAAAGCCCAAATCCTCATACGATATTATCTCCGCGATTGTGAAGCTATCGTGCAGTTCAGCGACATTGATGTTCTTAGGCTCTATACCAGCCATCTTGTACGCTTGCCTTGACGCTTTCACAGTAGCACTGAACGTAGTTATGTCAGGTCTGTCATGTAAAGCGATGCTATCTGATGCCGCACCGAATCCAAGCACGTATATGGGCGTGTCGGTATATTTCTTTGCAAGCTCTGCTGAACATAGTACGATGGCAGCCGCACCATCCGTTATGGGTGAACAATCTAAGACGTGTAACGGGTCGGAAACTATAGGAGAAGTTAACACACGTTCTACCGTAATTTCGAATTGGAACTGTGCTAACGGGTTCTTTGTTGCATTCCTGTGGTTTTTGACGGAGACCATCGCGAGCTGCTCGGGCTTTGTACCGTATTGAACCATATGTCTCCTAGCGATCAGGGCAAAAGCCGCTGGAAGTGTAAGTCCGAAGAATGACTCCCACTCTGCATCCATTGCCTTTGCATATACGCTCGTTGCCTCAGATACCGAGATATCTGTCATCTTTTCCACACCGCCGACCATTACTATGTCGTAAATGCCGGACGCGATTGCCATACAAGCTAAGTTAAAAGCCATACCGGACGATGCGCATGCGTTTTCGATCCTAAATGCAGGCTTGGACTTCAACGACAGATAATCTGCCAAAAGAGGTGCCACGTGTTCCTGTCCTACGAAGCTACCAGCCGAGAAGTTGCCCACGAAAAGTGCTTGAACCTCGTCCTTTCCCATGCTTGCGTCTTTGAGCGCCTCATTTGCTGCTTCGACGAATAAGTCCCTGAGTTGCTTATCCCATCTCTCACCGAACTTCGTCATCCCAATACCTACGACCGCTACATCACGCAAGCATCTCACCTCACAACGCTATTTTTCTCCAAAACCTTGCATAGAGGCTATAGTCAACATACTTCTTTCTGTTAATGAAGTCCTCGACCTTAGGTGCTAGACCCCTCTTCCTTTCTATACCCTCCGTCACGACTATGCTAAAAGCATCCGACCCAGCACCAGAACCGAATGACACCAAAAGTATCCTCTGGCCCGGTTTAGCTTGGTCGAGTACTTTACAGAGCCCCGTGGGTGAGGAGCCGGAGTAAAAGTTTCCCACGATAGGTGACAATAAACCCGGCAACACCTTGCTCTCGCCGAACCCTAATCTTTTGGCAACCTCAACCGGGAACGAGCCGTTGGGCTGATGCGGAACTATATAATCGAAATCTTCTGGTGTCATGTTGAGCTCCTTCATTAAACCGGTAGCTGCTGCAATTACATGTCTAAAGTACGCGGGCTCTCCCGTGAACCTTCCGCCATGTCTTGGGTACTTGATCAAGTCTCTTCTCCAAAAGTCTGGCGTATCTGTACCTACTGAGTACTGCCCTTCAAAATAGGCTACCGGGTCACCTGAATTATGACCTATTATGAAAGCAGAGCCACCTGCTGAGGCGGTATATTCCAACACATCACCGGGCAAGGATTGGGAGCAGTCAGCAGCGATCGCAAGTCCATACTTAATCATGCCAGACCTCGCTTGGGATATGCAGCTTATAATAGCCTCGGTGCCACCTTTACATGCAAACTCATAATCAGCGAGCCTCACCGACATGGGAGCGCCTATTGCTGCCGCGACTATCGTTGACGTTGGTTTAACAGCATAGGGTTTCGACTCCGAGCCCGAGTATATCGCTCCTATGTCCTTTGGGTTTACTTCGGGCGCTCTCCTTAAGGCATTCCTAGCAGCCTCTACGGCTATGGTAACCTGGTCCTCATCCGGCCCCTTCACGGAGATCTCTTGAACCCTTAACCCCCTTAACATGTCTAACGATTCGCCCCATGCGCGGGCTATGTCCTCTATCTTAATTCTATATCTCGGTATGTAGGAGCCGTAACCAATTATCACTGTATTTTTATCTTTGAAGACCGTCATCAAAACCACACCTACCTAAGCAGATCCCCTTAATTTTTGCAATATTTCGATCGCCTTGTCCAGCCTTATAACTCCATCCTTTACCATCAACTCTGCAACCTTGTCCACTTCATCACCAACAGCTCCGGCCATGACGGCAATATTCTTTGCATGTAAAGACATGTGCCCCTTCTGAATACCTTCCGCTGCTAATGCCCTTAATGCTGCAAGGTTCTGAGCAAGACCTACTGCTCCAACTACCTCGGCCAACTCGGATGCTGTCTTGACACCAAGTATCTTGAGGCATAACCTCGCCAGGGGGTTTGTTTTTGTAGCACCACCTACTATGCCTAAGGCCAGTGGCATCTCCAAAGTGCCGACGAGGTCGCCACGTTCATCGAGTTCCCACTTTGATAAGGGCTCGTATCTTCCGTTCCTCGCCGCATAAGCATGAGCACCCGCCTCCACTGCCCTCCAATCGTTTCCTGTGGCTATGACTACAGCATCTACACCATTCATTATTCCTTTGTTGTGCGTTGCGGCCCTGTATGGGTCTGCGGCCGCGAAAGCCCACGCGTAAACTATACCTTTCGCCACCTCCTCTCCTCCGATAGCATCCTTCGGTACGATGGCTTTTGCCCTTACGAGTCTTTTATCGGCTAGATTGGATATTATTCTGAGGTAAACCTTCCCACCAGTTATCTGCGAAATGTAAGGAGCGACAGCCTCGGCCATCGTGTTAACGGCATTCGCGCCCATAGCATCCCTTACATCCACAAGAAGATGGACTATGAGCATCGGTCCTTCAGGAGAATTGATTACTCTCACCTCCAAATCTTTAGCACCGCCTCCAAGACCTACTAGGACTGGGTCTTTCTCGTTGGCTATCTTGAGTATCTCGTCCTTAACCTTCAACACATCAAACTTTGCACCTTCAATATCCTTAATTCCGACGACTTGAACCTGTCCTATCATCACAGGCGCTGTGCTTATGGAGAATATCCCACCACCCTCCCTCATCATTCTCGCAGCATTAGAGGCGGCTGCGACGACCGAGGGTTCCTCGATCACCATCGGTATCAAGTAGTCCTTCCCGTTTATCAAGAAGTTGGTCGCTATACCTAACGGTAGCCCGAACGTCCCTATAACATTCTCTATCATCCTGCTTGCTACGGATAAATCCAGCCCACCATGCTTCTTCAGAAGCTCGACTTCTTCAGGCGTGAGCTCAGCGAATTCCGCTACGTGCTTTAACCTCTCTTCTGGTGAAAGTTGATAAAATCGAGGTATCCTGGACGATTTCATGATATAATTTTAAAAAAACGTTAGATAAATTTCTTACGTTAACGTAAAAAGATGCTTTGTAACGAAATTCGTAGTAATATCCTTCATGGAAAACATTTTGGGCAGAGGTTTTCGTGAAATCGTGTTTCAGGTAAGAACATCCGTAATCATGTTTTGTATCAACTTTTTACGAGCTGTACCTTTACGCCGGCGTTATGCTTCCTAACTATCATCGGCTGTCCACCATTCTCCTCTATGGCTTTGCATACTACAGCCCTTTTGCTTGGTGTCGCCAGGCTTATCATGCAACCACCACCCCCACCACCTGTCAGCTTACTCCCTAAAGCTCCAGCCTTTCTTGTAGCCTCCACTAACCTATCTAGGGACTCGTGAGAAACACCGATGACCTTAAGCAGCTCATGGTTCATGTTCATCAGCACTCCTAGAGTCACAAGGTCCATTTCCTTGAACGCCTTTAAGGCTAGGTTCGATATCCAGCTCATGACTCCCATAAGCTGGCTTATTCCTTCGATCTTCCTGGCTTTCTTCTTGCCTACCATGGATACGAACTTGCCAGTTGAACGTTGTATTCCAGTATTGCCCACAATGAGGACGATGTCGCGGTCTATCCTCTTCGGTTTACTACCATCCTGTATTCTCCAAACCAGAAGACCCCCGTAGACTGATACAAGGGGGTCTATGCCGGAGGGCGTTACGTGAACGTACCTTTCTGCCTGCAACGATAACCTCCATATCTGTTCCTTATCGATTTCATGACCTAAAACCTTACTGACCGCTGCCACTGTAGCCACAGATATTGCTCCCGATGAGCCCAGACCTACGGACGACGGGATTGTGGAATACACATCTATGTTTAAACCCTTCTTCTCATCGAAATGCTCTAAGACCGTTTTGGTCGCTATCCTCACAGGTTCGAGAAAAGTCACGGATTTTCTACCACCCATAAGCGGTTTGGCGGTACCATTTTCGTACTCGCAAGCAAAACCCAAGTCCGAGCATATCCTTAACAATCCATCATCTCTAGGAGAGACTAACACCTTAACTGCCCTATCTATAGCCATGACTATGGCAGGCACGTTATAGACCACAAAGTGTTCACCGTAAAGAATGACCTTACCTGGTGCTACTGCAACTGCTTTCAAGGGCCGGTATCCACCTAATCTGTCACTTTTACGTTAAACGTTCACTTATTTTTGTTTTCGGCTTAACCTACGAAGTTTCGAGATCCGTAATCAATACCATTAATCTTGAGGGTTAAGCGTCATATCTGACCTTGAAGTATTCGTCTGTAAAAAGACCTTCTAATCCTGTCCACACCCCTGAGGAGGTCTATCCGGCTTCTGTACCTAGCCTTCACGACGTCAAGCTTCCTTTTACTTCCTTCCTCCTTTAGTAGCACGTATCTGACTGTTCCGCCTGCTTTTCTGTTCCTGAGATCTTTTTCAACCTCTACCAGCATATGATATGTGATTCTGCCACCGTTCGCCATGACGACACTTATGGCGAAACCACACCTACCGAACTTTTCATAAAGAGCAAGCTCTTCAGCGTAGTGACGGTAGGTTATCAGACCTATAACGCGTTTGTCCTCGATCTTTGTGAGTATGTCTTCAACAATGCTCTTTAGACTAGCTCTCATGGGCTTTATAGAGTAGATGCTTACTTATATCGATAACCATGCAAACCTTTTATCTGTCAACGCATTCGGAGATTACCGACTTTCTTCTAACTCTATGAGTATAGAAGCATAACCCACGACTGCCGACCTGTCACCAGTAACATCTCCACTCGTTGCATACTTTAATAACCTGACATTCTTTGTACCTAAGATCTTTGATGCCATCATTATGGCGGCGATCGGCCCATAACCACATGCGGTAACATTGTGTTTGAGTATCACGTCATAAAACCCTCCGATATCCAAGGCGCTTATGCGTTCTATTGCCATCATATCTTTTTTCTTAGCAATATGATCTGGTTCGTAATGCGTGAAGTCTGATGAAGCGATGAGCAGCACGTCTTGTCCGTTAACCGATTCTGCCAAAACTCTGCCGACCTCTTCTGCTACATCCTTATCTTGGTTTAGCATCACGATAGGTAAAAGTTTGAATGTTCCTAACACATACTGAAGAAATGGAAGTTGAACCTCGAGCGAGTGTTCTTCATCGTGTGAGTATTCATCGAGGCTTATTAAATCCGAGTTCTTCGAGATACGCTTAGCCAAGTCTGAGTCTATCGGCACACTACCAAGCGGAGTATACCATTCACCCTCTGGAT
The DNA here is from genome assembly GCA_023268355.1 of Candidatus Terraquivivens tengchongensis. Classification (GTDB taxonomy): domain Archaea; phylum Thermoproteota; class Nitrososphaeria_A; order Caldarchaeales; family Wolframiiraptoraceae; genus Terraquivivens; species Terraquivivens tengchongensis. Next base: position 72,773 of record JALNJK010000004.1, on the reverse strand, counting down.
ATACAGAAACTTCTGAACCTATACCAGCATGGTTAGGCCCTACTATGACCACAACCTTTGGTTTCCTTCGCCCCTCTAGGGAGGCGTACGAATGGGCAGCTACAGGTCCAGAATACATATAACCCGCATGGGGGCACACGAGTGCAGGTATTCTTTCATCGCCCCATACAGCCTTCGGCAGTCTTCCCGGTCCTATTGGGTGTAGAAACGATTCTTTTATTTGTTCTATCAAGAGTTTTTGGGTACCAGCATAAAAACTGCCGGCAACAACCGGCCTACGTATACCCATTCCTAATCTCTGTATATTTACCGATTGCCTGTTATTAAAATTTCACGTGAAGCCTAAGCGACTGATGTCGGCATGAAGCTTTCAGGCAATATCTCCGCTTCCTTTTCTGGTGTTAGCAGACCCCTCTCCATTAGCACGCGCTTCGCTAAGTACCAAAATGCGTAAGGCAAGGATGATTTCCCTCTGTTGTTTATTGGAACGGCTAGATCTATATTGCTGAGCATATTATCCGTGCTACAGAATGCTATTACTGGTATCCTCGCTATCGCCGCCTCCTCTATGGCCTGGGCATCGTAACGGGGATCGGAAACCAATACAAGTTGGGGTTCCATGTAGTATTTTAAGACCCTATTTGTGAACATTCCCGAACGAATCTTTTGGACGATCGGTATGCAACCGGTAAGCTCGCAAAATCTCTGGACTGCTCTGACGCCGTAAACGTGCGTCGATACCACGGCGACCTTTTCTGGTGGGAATAATGAGATGAATTTTGCAGCAATGTTAAGTCTCTCGATTGTCTTTTTCACATCTATTAGGTAGACACCGTCTTGCCTCAGCTTGAATATGAACTTCTCGGCGTGTCTCACTTTAACCTTTGAGCCGACATGTACGGCATTTTTCACAAACAGCTCTATGATTTCTGCTTCTGCTGATTGTGTTGATTCCATTTATCCACCTCCCAACGTCGCCATTCTTAATTTGCTACCTAAGTTTTCTCCAATCCTTAACAACTCGTTCGCCTTTGCAACCCTTTCACCACCAACTACGCCCGACTTAATTAATTTACACTCAAACCCGACCGCTATATGGGCAAGATGTCCTTCGGGCGTCTCTCCTGATCTATGCGATGCCACGGGCGTCATACAAAGTTCATGTGCGACTTTGCACGCATTCCTTGTGTCGGTAAGCGTACCAACCTGATTGGGCTTAATGATTACCGCATTAGCAGCCCCAATTTCGCCAGCTTTTTTGATAAGCGTCGCGTTAGTCACTACAAGGTCATCGGCGCAGACTAAAACGCTTGGTACACTTTTAAGCACCTCCTTAAAGCCCTCAAAATCACACTCTTCAACGGGGTCTTCGACATAAACCAAGTTAAACTCTCGCACTAGGGATATTATGTAGCCTATGTGTTCATCCCTCGTCATGTGCTTGCCCTCATTCTCATAAACGTAACATTTTCTCTTCTCGTCCCATAAGCTTGATGCGGCTACGTCTATTCCGACCCCGAGCTTTATGCCCATCATCTCTGAGACCCTTTCAGCAGCTTCAATAACACTCTCCAAAGCGTCATAGATGTGCATGTTCGGTGCATACGCTCCTTCATCACCCCTTCCGAGTGGAAAGTTCGGCAACTTCTTCTGAAGGATTTTCCCTAGTTCTTTATGGACCAAAGCGTTCGCCATTATTGCATCAAAAGGTGTCTTGGGGTTGAGTGGAACTGTTAACATTTCCTGTATGTCAGGTGCGCCCTTGCCTGCATGCTTACCTCCACCCAGTACGTTACCCAGCGGCAACGGAATAATTGAGGCGTTAGGGTTCAAAAACTCGTGAAGCGGTTTTCCCAAAGACGCTGAAGCCGCCAGGGCTGTCGCAAGCGATACGGCATAGGCGAGGTTTCCCCCAATTTTTTCGAACCTCTCTGTACCATCAACCTCTTTAAGCATCAAATCTATCGATTCCTGTTCAGATGCATCAAGGCCTATTAAACGTTGCTTTATAGTTCTCTTAAAGATTTCAAGAGACTCTTTGGCACCACCCGAAGGATAAGGAACGGCTTCTTTTATACCCCTACTTTTGCCAGCAGGAGCCGCGGCCCTTCCTAGGGCTTTGGTAGTCCTAACCTCAACTTCTATCGTCTCGTCGCCCCTACTATCGAGCACTATCCTTGCACAAGCATCTATAATTTTTGATGGGCTGCTCACGCCTTTATGTCTCCTCTCTTACCAAACTTTGACCTAAACTCCACAACCTCATCAAAGTAATCTTCTGCAGATACGAACATCCTCCTGCAACAGTATCGCTTTATACCTAGCTCATCAAGAACCTTGGCAGGACTTTCGCCTGCATCTACCCTGGACTTGTATTCCTCCCATTTATCCGCTATAAGGGCGCCACATGTGAAACATCTAATCGGAAACATCAAAGCAGATCACACCAACCAAATATTTTACCTATATGACTTTTGCTTAAACCTTCTAGCTGATCTTCTGTTTGGCTTTTTGGGCTCGGTCCTACGCGGGTCGTCTACCAATAACGCACGGTCAAATTGAAGTATCGCCTCTCTTACCTTTGAACTGTGAGCTGCGACAGCTTTTGCTATCGCAATAGCTATAGCATCAGAGGCTGCAATAACTCCGCCACCTGAAACATTTACATCAAAGGTATGCGTCTTCCAAAACTTCTCGTCAAAATACAACGGCGTTAATATTTTTTTGATGGCAATTTCGTTACCAAGCATCTCGACGGGCATATTATTTATTAACACCTCACCATTTCCATGCCTCACCTTGAGCCTTGCCACGGCCGTCTTCCTCTTCCCCACGAAGATCTGTTCGAGCACTTTGCTCACGTTTGTCTCCCACCTCTTAATTCCCTAGATATTTGCTCGATTGTCATGTATCTTATAAGCTTACCACTCCTATTCCTGGTACTGCTTAGCTTGGCATCTTCAAAAGACACCAGTTTCGCATTCTTATACTCTTCTGGTATGCCTATATACACTTTAAGCCTATGCATTGCCACCTTACCTTTAGCCTTCTTTCTCGGAAGCATCCTCACTATGGTGTACCACACCAGCTTATCCGGCATTCTCGGATACCATACGCTCGGCCTATGTATCGACCTCTTCTGGCTCCTCCCTAAGAGCATAAGATACCTCTCGAGTATAGCTTTCTTGTTTCCGGTGACTATGGCTTTCTCAGCATTTACAACAACAACTTTCTTACCTTGTATGAGGTTCTTTGCTACGTAAGATGCCATCCTGCCTAACTTTAGGTTTGTGGCATCAACAACTAGTTCTTCTTCCTGCACATACTTCTGAACACTAGCCAATTATCTTCACACCCCTTCCTTTCGGGTAAAGTTTCATAAAATCTTCTATAGAGAGAACGTTACCGCCAGCTCTTATGACCTTCTCGTATGCGGATTTAGAGAATGCAAAGGCGGATACAGTGATGGGGTGGTCTATATTCCCAAAGCCCAGCAACTTGCCCGGGACAAAGACCACCTCGCCCTCTTTTGTATACCTATCCAGCCTATACACATTCACCACTCTTCTTTTGGGTCTCTTAGCCTCTTTGAGAATTGCTCTCCAAAATCTAGATTCTTTTGCTAACTTTTCGAGTGCACGGTATACTTGTAAGCTAAGCATGCTGTTCACCCTCCCTAATTATACGCATTAAGTCGTTTACTTTTTTGTTAAGAATTTTAATAGCCTCGAGTACCATCCTCTTCGGCTCCAAGAATCCGAAAGATTCTACAAAAAGTATTCTCTTTTTAGCATCTTCTTTAGACTCGTATAATGTCGCTATGCCCGGCTGCCATTTAGCGTGCTTCTTACCCCTTCCAACCCTCACATAGAGCTCGAGCTCTATCTTCTCACCGGGCGCTAGCTTTACGATCGGTATATTCCCACTAACGGGGACAACCGTTGTGTTCGGATCTTCCGGCACCATATCCCTAGAGTATACGGTCATGGGCTGGTCACCTGCCTCTGCCTTTAGGACGTATCTAACGACACATTTCTCACAACCTAGTTTGCTACCGCATGTGCACTCCTCTGGTGGCACATAATGGTCAATGTTTGAAACGAAGGGAATCAAAGATATCCTATGGGCAAGTACTTCGTTAGTCATCCCGGAACTGTTCTCTATGATAAGCACCTCTTCGACCGCCATTGTAGGTACCTCGGATATTATGAGTCTCCTTATAGCGTTAGCTACCGCTAAGGGCACACCCTCGAACTCAATCTTCATCGACTTGCCGTCCGACTCCAACAGCCTTACTGCCATATTTCCGCCGCTCATGTCTTATCGGTCTCTTCTGGCTTTTTTATTAGCTGTTAGCTAAATACCTTTTCGTTGGAAAAAGGCCTTTATTTAGGCTTACATTTCCTCAACTATAGGTATCCCAAGAATCCTCAGGCAGTTGCCCATAGTTATCAGATAAGCCCTAATGAGGCTTAGCCTGAATTTCATAGTCTCTTCTTCGTCCGTTAACACGGGACAGGATTCATAGAAGTTGTTGAAGGCCGATGCCAAGCTATATGCATAGTTGGCAAGCTTCTTGAGTAGCATCAGCTTTACAGATTCCTCCACTACGAGAGGAAAGAGCGATATTTCTCTGAGCAGGGCTATTTCCTGCTTTTCTAAAGATTCCTTCCGCTTGACCTCCTCCTGCTTTATCGGCGACTTCTCAAGTATCCTGCAAGCCCTCGCATAGGAGTACTGCAAGTAGGGTCCAGTATCTCCCTCGATCTTTAGAGCCTCTTCCCTATCAAAGACTATTATCTTATCCGCGTCACCTTTCACCAGTGCGTACACTAGCGCACCAATGGCCACATTCTCCGCGACGTTCTCAACCTTTTGGGGATGCCAGTCAGGATGTCTTTGAGCCGTTTCAGATATTACCTTCTTCTTTATGGAGTCTATGACCGAATCAGCCTTTACGTATATCCCCTCCCTACCTTTCATGTGAACGAACTCGGCACCGCTGACGTTTAGGCCCATCCTCTCCGCCTCTTTTGCACTCAGAGAAACGACCTCGTAAGCGAAATGCACATATCTTGAAGGGTCTGCACCGATTAGGCCGAGCGCGTATCTCACTATCTCCTGCGGTCTCTTCTGTCTTACATCCACGACAGCTATTGTCATATCAACGTTCCTGAGTTTAAACTCGATCTCGCCCTCTATGTCAGTTATGAGTATATCACTTTGATCCTTATTTTTGCCGAATGGTTTGTATTTGAAGTCCCTTTCAATTATTCCGAGTTTCCATGCTGCATACGCTATGTCTCTTGCAACGTATGTTGTAGTCCCATCACTTTTTACTAAAACTTCATCACCTTCTTTGCTAAGCGTCTTGTGACCCGAAAGGTCCAGCATCCAGCAACCTGCTTTGGGTCCAGAAGTCGCAAGATAGCAGGCATTATTTTTCTTAAGCTTCGAGAAGGTTTCTTCCCATAATCCGAATGTGACTACGTCGCTTTCTCTGTTTAGAATGTCGTACGAGGCGCCTAACCTATAGCAGGTCTTTAACTGCTCCTTCAAGACCTTGATAGCTATCTCCCTGCTGAGCATGAAGCTGTCACTCGACCTATCCTCTATTTCCTTAATCAGCAGACGCTTCTTCTCGGATAGCTCAGGCTTCTGCTCTAATAGCCTATTGACCTCGACGTATATCTTATCACCACAATATTCGTCAAACCTCATACCTTCTGGTGGCTCCATCGGGTACCCTAGATACTTGACGCCCAGTACGATGTCAGCCATCTGACTTCCACTGTCATCAATGTAATTGGCAACCAAGACGTCAAAGCCCGCAAACTTATACAACCTGGCCAATGCGCTACCGAGACACACATTCCTTGCATGACCTACATGTAGTGCCTTGTTTGGGTTCACGCTTGTGTGCTCTATGAGTATGCGTTGCCCCTTTCCCATGTCGGATGAACCATATGCTTCAGCGGATGCCAAGACCTCTTTAATTATCTTGACAGCGTATGAGGGCCAATCAACATGAAAATTGATGAATCCTGGTCTAACGACCTCTACGGACTTTATTAGACCCTTCTTCCTTTCAATAGCATCCTTAACCTTCGATGCAATATCCAAAGCAACTTCCATCGGACTCTTGTTCAATCTTTTGGCAAGCTCAAAGGCAGAGGTACATGAAACTTCACCATGTTCTGATGATTTTGGTATCTCGAGTTTTGGATCCGGCAGCCCAGCTTCCTTTAGGATTTCTGCCGATTCATTGAGTAATGTCTTCACGGTCAACGAGTTTCTTCCCACCTAAGAGTTCTGATAAATCTTTAAGAGCGCGCTTATTAAAGCAAAACTACATCAAATTGAAAGGGGCGGGCTATGGTAACAAAATACCGCTGGGTCATACTTACCATAGCTGTGTTCGTGAGCGTGGTTGCGGCCATAGATTACTTTAAACCTCCACCGATTATGCCGACTTTGATCGAAACTTTCGGGCTGGATTATGCGACGGCTGGTCTTCTTATGTCCTCCTTCTCTATCTCGGCGGTCATCATATCACTTCCTACTGGGTCATTAACCGAGCGTTTCGGCCCTAAAAAGGTAGGAACCATTATGCTTGTATGTCTAGTAATAGGTTCGATTGTTGGAAGCTTCGCCCCGAACTACGTAACTTTACTTGCATCAAGATTCCTTGAGGGGTTTGCTTTTGGCTCTGCGCTCATATTTGCACCAGCGCTGATAACCACGTGGTTTCCTCCAAATGAGTTAGGGAAGGCTTTGGGCATATTCGCACCTTGCGTTCCCATAGGAATGCTTCTATCGTATGCGATGGCACCCATACTCGCGGTAACCTCATGGCAGAACATGTGGTGGTTTGCCGCCCTACTCTCGATAACGGCATGCGTTCTTTTTATAGCATTAGTTAAAACGCCCTCGACGCTTCCAACAGATAAAGAAGAAAAGGAAACAAGTAAAATGGCTGCTTATAAGAATGCTGACATGTGGCTGGTTGCCTTTGGATGGCTTTGCTTTAACTTTGCCGCCATAGGCTTCTCAACTTGGTTACCCACGTACCTTACTGAAATTGGTTACTTAGCGACGTTGGCACCACTGGTTGCAATGATCCCGATGGTTATGTGTATACCCATCGGTCCAATAGCAGGAGCGGTAGTTGATAAGATAAAATCTATAAAGAAACCCATCGTCGTGTCCTGCATATTTTCAGGCACCGTATTTCCGCTTTACATGTATTTTACAGGCAATTTTTGGGCATTGATCGCGTACACGATTGTCCTTGGTACAGCATGGGGATTCATACCGGCCCCTGTTCTTGCCAGCTCGGGCGCATTGCTGGGACCAAAATCAGCCAGCGTCGGGCTAGGAATCCTCAACTTCATGAGCAACATCGGATACCTCACAGGTCCATTGGTGCTCGGTATTATAATCCCGATGGGCTGGTCCGTCGCCTTCACAATGTTAGCACCCGTATGCTTCATCGGAGCAATCGCAGTAATTATTGCAAGAAAGTTAAAGTAAAAACAGCTCTTATTGAGATTAAAAGAATGCAAATAAGAGAGTTTCGCATAATGTTAAGCTGGGCCGACCATGCCGACGAACCTGCCAGCAGAGGCAAAGGCTAAGCTGGCTAAGTATAGGGAGGCCAGGACGCATGAGGAAAAAATCAAGGCGCTAGAGGAGGCAATATCCTGCATACCTCACCATAAACACACGGAGAAGATGCTCAGACAACTGAAGAAGAGGCTTGCTCAACTCAGGCGCGAGCTCGAGCACAAACCGGTAAAGGGTGGGAAGAGAGACGAGTTCAGCGTTGAGAAAGAAGGCGCGGCCCAGGTTGTCCTCTTAGGTGCCACAAATAGCGGCAAATCTTCATTACTTGCGGCGCTCACAAACGCAACTCCAGATATAGCCGATTACCCTATGACGACAAGAAAACCCACACCGGGCATGATGGTATACGAGGATATCGAGATACAGGTTGTGGAACTTCCAGCTATTTTGACAGAAGCATTAGAAGAAACAAGCATAGCATACAAGAGCCTTGGTATGGCTAGGAATGCTGATCTCATAGCAGTCGTTCTGGACGCAACGAATAAACCGCTCGAGCAGCTAAAAAAGATCGTTGAAATGTTGGAGGATGTTGGCGTAGTTTTGAAAAGGGAGCGGGCTAAGGTCATCCTTGAGAAGAAAGACAGCGGCGGCATAAGGCTCGTGACGTTTGGCAGATTTCATGGTACCGTGGACGAAGTCAAGAAGTTACTTGAAAGCGTCGGCATAAGAAACGCAGTTGTCAAGATAATCGGTGATGCCACGATGGAGGATATCGAGGAACAGGTTATATACGAATTTGTTTACAAGAAGGGACTCGTAATACTTAACAAGTTTGACGTTAGCGCTGAGCAAACAAGTGAAATCGAAGAGCTGAGCATGCAACTCGGAATTCCGTTGGTAAAAACCTCGGCAAGGGAAGGAAAGGGTTTGGTAGAATTGAAACGGCTGATATTTGAAAACTTAGGGCTCATAAGAGTTTATACACAAAAAGATGGCATAGTTGCACGGAAGCCGATAGTCGTGCCTAGCGGTACAACTGTCGGTCAGCTTGCATACCTTATCCATAAGGAGCTCGCGGAGAGCTTTAGGTATGCGAGGGTTTGGGGCAAATCCGTCAAAATACAGGGTCAAAAAGTAGGCGCCGACCACGTATTACAGGACAAGGATTTGGTCGAGATATTCGCCCTATAAGAGCTACTTCCACGCTCTGCTCCTTAGTAGAAGTACGGCCACTATGGCGAATATTGCTACGCCATACAAGCCTATGCCAAAGGAGAGTATAGGATGCGCAGGCATACAGTAGAGGGCATAGAAAAACGATGCGGACTGATTGTTCACGCCATGCATATACGAGGCTAGCCAGACACTACCTGATTTGAGGAAGGCTAAACCGAAGAGCACAGACAACGTCACTGTGTATGCGGTCATCAAAAATATGCCTTCGACAGGGTAGCCCGGATAGTTGTGACCCATGGCTATCACGGGTGCATGCCAGATACCCCATATCAGACCGACGAGAAGGACCGCCTTCACTTTACCTAAAATACCCGTCAACTCCGTTTGGAGATAACCTCTCCAGCCATACTCCTCGCCAAACGTTACTAGCAAAGTGATAAAGGGCGATATGACTATCAACTGAACTCCCATTAAAATAAGAGCGCCCATTATCTCAGACGCCTCAGCACCCTGAGGAGCTAATAACTCCTCTAGCTTGATGGGCGTACCTAAGCCGAAGTTACAGTTTAGCCATGCCATACCACCATAAAGCAATACTAGAAGCGAGCCGAACATGAGATAATACTTAGGACTTCCGAAGGATAGTCCTGCCTTACGGAAAGCATCGCCGCCCATCATAAACCTAAGGGCCACTAGAAATAATAGACCCAGGCTCGTCATAGCGAACGTTAACGTGTCCGCCAGCTCAGCGTAGTGGGGTGAAATCCAAGACGCTATGGAAAGTATTAGAAAGACGACGAAATAGAAAAGGAAGAAGTAAAAGAACAGCCTAGTTTTTTCTCGGAAAGTCTTAAAGTATATGTCGCTGTCTTTTTCGAAGAACATCTTAAGAGTGATCGCTGAAAAGGCTGGCACGAGCATCATAGTCATCATAGACGTCCTAGCTTCAGGAGCTAGTTTAAAATCGAATGCTAAAGCCATGCCTAAATTTAAGCTGTAAGTTAGAGCAAAAGTCAACATGATGAATCGCATTACCTTTCTTTTTTTAGCGCTAACTTCGGACAACAAGTAGCAAAACAACATGACCAAAAAATAAGCTTTAGTATTGCTTAATATAGAATAACATTTATTATCTATATGATAGTGTGATTTGAAGGTGGTCTAATGATATACGAGGCTGTTTCGTTGCTACTACTTTCGCTCTCAGTAGTGTTCTCAATTCTAGCTGTTGAAGCAAATAGCCTATACAGGTCCATATTCGGGCTTTTTGGTATGACAGCGAGCATAGGCGTTCTGTTCATACTGATGGCGGCGTACTATGCTGGTATAGCACAACTACTCATTTATGCAGGCGGCTTAATCGCCCTAATGTTAATCATAGTTTCTCTGACGGTGGGTAAAGAGAAATGAAGTACATGGAACTTCTAGGTTCGGTATCAACACTTGTGTTGGCAATAGTCATCCTCTACAGCTTTGCGACGAGTCCACCTGTATACAAGCAGTGGAACGATGCAACGAGCAGGCTTATAGCACCCAGCGCTTTAGAGTCTGGTAAAGTCATAAGTATTTATATATGGGAAGATTTATTCCCAGCCGTAGTCGCACTAGTTATAGCTTTGTTGGCATTTGTTATGGCACTCGTGGTCCTATTAAGGAGGGAATAATTAATGTCGCTTTTCATTCTATATTATGTTCTCGCCGCCGTTTTACTCTTCATAATTGGTATCTATGCCCTAGCGACTAAGAGGAGCATCATAAAGATGATAATAGGCATCGAGATAATGATAAATGCGGCTCATCTAAACTTTATAGCATTATCTACCAACTTTCCTGGAGGCATGATAGACCCATTCGCTCAGAGCATCGTCCTCATATCTATGGCCGTTGGAGCGGCAGTTATAGCGTTAGCTCTCCTGCTTAGCGTCCATGTGTACAGGACGTACAAAACGCTGGATATAACACTCCTGAGAAAATTGAGAAGGTAGTCTAATTGTTGGAGAATATATTTAATTCCAGGTACCTTGCGCTATTCTGTTTGAAATCCTATGAAGCTAGGTAAAGTCTTCGGCCTCTTTCTGATGCTGCTCTCCATAATCTTGGCTACGTTTTATGCAACGTGGTTCTTCGGATTTATAAAAGGTCTTGATCCTGAGCTTGCTGTGAAGGTTCCGATACTGATTATCGTCTTATTCTTCTTCTTCGTTGTAGGATGGGCTGGATATGTAATGTACACTACGCCCATGCCAAGGTCCCTCAGAAAGGGTTAAGAGCGGACGAGTCTTCCTTCGGGCGTTACCTCACCCTTGATTATCCTTGAGGATGATATTGGTTTTCCGTCCTCCGCAAGTATTAACGGACACTCTATCACGTCTAAAGGTTTCATCAAACTCTCAGCCCTTATGGTGTTTATTTCTGAAACTCTAAATACCGTAAATGGACTGACTGCTATTGCTTCCAGAAGAGCGTCGGTTACTGAGGGGCCATAAGGGTCGTCGAGTTTAACTATCATTGCATCATCGATCCAGCCATATTTCTCTAAAACGCTCTTCAGGTTGCTTACGCGTTCACTATAAGGCTTTACCTCGTGAGCCTTTTTCAATTTTTTGGCAAGTTCATCGCTAGTAACACCTATCGTCACTTTCTTACCATTTCTGAAAGCTGTCAGGAGTAACGCAAGGTGCCCGTAATGAATCGTGTCAAAAGTGCCTCCTAAGCATACGCGGTTATACTTTCGCTCAACCGGTAAAGGATTCTTGAGTTCCTCCTCAAAGTCTACCGCGTACATCCTCAGCTCATCCAAGATAACCATCGCCTCACCCAACGGCATACCTAACCTCACGCTCAACTCCTCCGCACTTATAGATGGCTCATTCATGATTATTTTGTCTCTAACATATGACTTATGAACGGGATAGAGACTCGTGCTCTTAACGACATCTACGAGAATTCTCCATAGGGGGTTTCTTGTATAATCTCTTCTCAAGGTTCAGATATTCTATTCTCTTTAAGGGTGTAATAAAAATTAGCCAGCCTATGATCGGGTGGTTACGTATGAAAAAAGCTCTATTATCTTTGATGCGACTTCAACAGAGGCCCTTTCCTGAGCCTCTAGTGTCTGGGCACCTATGTGAGGCGTACATATAACATTTGGAAGCTCAAGCAGCTTCTTGTTGACGGGTGGCTCCACGCTATATACGTCCAAAGCGGCGCCTCTTAATCTTCCGGTTACTAAGGCCTCGTACAGAGCGTCCTCATCTATTACGGCACCTCTCGATGTATTAATTAAGAATGCTCCTCGTTTTATAAACTGCATGTTGTCTTTGTTGAGTAACTTCCTCGTTGATGACGTTAAGGAAACGTGGAGCGTTATGTAGTCTGATGCCTTCAAAAGTTCTATGAGTGGAAGGACCCTTCCTGATACTTTCCTCAAAAATTCATCAGGTATCGGAATCACGTCGTTTAGTAGCACTTCCATGCCGAATGCCTTCGTTAGCTCTGCGACCCTCCTGCCTACCCTACCCGCGCCGATTATGCCAACGGTCTTACCCATTAACTCCACACCTTCACATTTTCCTTTTGGCCAACCACCCTTTTTCATTTCATCATTTAGCAGGCATATGTTTCGCGACAGGGCCAGCATAAGACCCACAGTTAGCTCGGCTGTTGCATTTGCAACCGCATCACCAGCACAGACAACCTTTATTCCCCGTTCATGAGCCGCATCTAAGTCTATGTTATCCGTACCAGCTCCAACCCTTGCAATCACCTTCAGCTTCTTTGCCGCCTCTATAACGTCTCTGCTTACTTTCGTCCTACTCCTGACAACAATTACATCATATTCAGAGATAACCTTCAACAGTTCCTCGTAGGAGGTTCCCTCAGCAACGAGGACCTCGAAACCTGCATCCTTTAGTTTTCTTATTCCAGTCTCGTGAACCTTGTCGCAGACCAAGACCTTCGGAGGGCTATCCATTAAACAGACCGCCTCAAGTATGGCAACTCTTCAATCCATGGATAGAGTCTCTTTAACTTTTCTATAGAATTCTTTATAGCGTTTTCGGGATATTCATATTTAGGCAACTTTCCTGCGAAGAACTCATCGTAAGCATGCATGTCAAAGTGTCCGTGACCGCAAAGGTTGAAGAGTATCGTTTTCTTCTCACCCGTCCTCTTACACCTTAAAGCTTCATCTATTACGTACCTTATGGTGTGTGATGGTTCCGGTGCGGGTACGATACCTTCTGTCCTAGCGAACGTAGTTGCAGCCTCGAAGACCGATACTTGGTCATAAGCTACCGCTTTAATATGCCCCTCCTTCGCGAGCAAACAGAGCGTCGGCGCATCACCATGATACCTTAGCCCTCCAGCATGTATAGGCGGCGGGATGAAATCTGAGCCAACCGTGTACATAGCTAGGAGTGGTGTTAATTTCGCCGTGTCGCCGTGATCATAAGTGTATATACCTTTGGTTAGGGTGGGGCAAGCCGTGGGTTCTGTTGCGATAAACTCTATGTCCTTCTCAGCCTTCTTCGTTACCTTATCATAGTAGAATGGCCAAAATAGACCCGAGAAGCTGCTTCCACCTCCGACACAACCGGCCACCACGTCAGGGTACTCGTCCAGTGCTTCTAGTTGTTTCTTCGCCTCAAGACCTTGGACCGTCTGATGCATTAAAACGTGGTTGAGCACGCTACCCAACGTGTACTTTGTGCCTTCATGCATTAAAGCATCTTCGATGGCCTCACTTATCGCTATGCCTAAACTTCCTGGATTTTGCGGGTCGCTCTTCAATATGCTCCGGCCAAAGTTCGTCCTATCGCTAGGACTTGGCAATACCTCCGCTCCCCACACTTGCATCATTATCTTTCTGTAAGGTTTCTGGTCATAGCTTGCTCTTACCATGTAAACCGTACACTTTAAGTTGAATAGCATACAACCGAAGGCAAGGGCGGAACCCCACTGGCCAGCACCAGTCTCCGTGGTCAGCCTTTCCTGTCCCTCCTTCATGTTATAATAAGCTTGTGCAACGGCTGTGTTGGGTTTATGAGAACCAGGCGGACTCACACCTTCGAACTTGTAGTAAATCTTAGCTGGCGTCTTCAGGTACCTCTCAAGCCCTATCGCTCTGTATAATGGTGTTGGCCTCCATAGAGCATAGACCTCTCTTACCTCCTCGGGTATTGGAATCCACCTATCCATACTCATCTCTTGCTTAAGCAACTCTTTTGCAAATATCCTTTCAAGCTTTGCCGGTGAGACTGGGGCTCTTGTCTCGGGATCTATTGGCGGAGGGAGGGGTTTCGGTAGGTCCGGTAGTATGTTATACCACTCTTTCGGTATTTCATAATCACTAAGGACTACCTTACGTTGCATAGCATTTTTCGAATTTTGACCGATAATAAACGTTGTGTGTAAAAATGAATGCATTCGTAGTAATGAACAAAAATGTGCATCCAACATGCATTAAGAAAATCTTGATGAAGCACGATGTTCGGAAAACATACTGCTTAAAATGTATAGAACCTTTACTTAACTCATTAGAACGTTTACATGTACACATTTGTACATGTATAATCATGGTAGATTTTATAAGCTAAAAATTTAAAACGCTGTAATATTTCAACTATTCCTAATGTTGCTGGTAACACCCGGTCCTACGGAGCTTCACGAACGCGTCCTCGCTGCTATGTCCAAGCAGGTGATCAGCCATAGAGGACCTGAGCTTCGGGAGCTTTATACTTCTTTAGTCGAGAAGTTTAGGAAGTTGTTCAAAACTGATGGGAGCGTATTTGTTCTTGCATGTTCCGCCACAGGCGGTATAGAGTGTGCTGTGTCGAACATAATAAACAAGGGTGACAAAGTGTTATCGCCGGTATTCGGTGTTTTCTCCGAGAGGTTTGCTGAAGCTGCAAAGTTCTACGGGGCTGAAATTACTTACATAAACATCAAACCGCAAAATGCTCCAAGCCCTGAACTAATCAAAAGAGCGCTCGACGAAAGGACATATGACGTAGCGTTGCTTGTGTACAATGAAACCTCTACCGGTACGATGAGCAAAGATTTTAAAGAAATTGTCAGAACGTGTAAAGAGCATGGTGTTCTCGTCGCAGTGGATGCCGTATCTGCTGCTGGAGGGGTACCGCTTGAGGTTGACGCTTGGGGCATAGATGTTTGTGTTGTCGGCAGTCAGAAGTGTTATGCTGGCCCGCCTGGTCTATCGATAATAACCGTGAGCGAAGAGGCGTGGCACAAGATCAGGAGTTCTAGAAGGCCTTTCTACTTTGACCTCATAAAATACAAGAAATTTTATGAAGATAATCGTGAGACACCTTTCACACCAGCAGTTAACCTAATGTATGGAATGGATGAAGCGCTTAATATCGTCTTAGAGTACGGAGCAAATCGTTGGATACAGAGACATATAGACTTCGCTAACGCCATTTACGAAACTCTCGAGAAAGCTAACGTAAATCTGTTCGCAGAGAAAGAATACAGGTCACCCACAATCATCTCAATTTCACTGCCAAGCGGTGTAACGGATTCTGAAGTCCTTAAAGAGCTCAGGATTAAGCACGGCGTGATAGCCGCCGGCGGTATGGGAAGCATGAAGGGATCGCTCATAAGGATCGCCAATATGGGAAACCTGAGCGTTGAGAAGACAGTTAAAGTATACGACGCCATCCTAAATGTCATGTTCTTTAAGGTTAATGGCATAGATCTTCATGCTGCCGGAGCATTAGAAGAGCGACTCCGTAAGATAGGTTATCAATGAATTTTGCTAACGAATTAATGGACTCCTTTCTACAAAACATTTATCTTAATAACATTCCTGAATATTGAGCAAAAAAGCCGGAGGTGCAATCTGACGTCTGGTAAGGAGGCTCCTTTCTGGGACCACGTTAGAGAGCTAAGTACAAGGCTCAAGCGCATACTCATAGCAGTATTCGTCACGACGATATTCATGATGGTGTTTCCAGCAGACCCTGTTGCGCTCATCACAAATCCCATCCAGTTCTTAGAAATGTACGAACCCATTATAGCGAGAATTCTCGCATTAGTTAATGATTACGTACTTCCTGAGGGTGTGAAACTGATAGCTGGTGAACTTTCATCGCCCTTTGAGATTTGGATCGTGGCTTCAATGCTACTCGGGCTCCTTGTCAGCATGCCCGTCGTTGGTTATGAGATATATGCTTTCGTTAACCCTGCATTTTATCCTCATGAAAGGAGGCTCATTTACCCATTCCTGACAGCATTTATAGTCCTATTTTTCGTTGGTGTTGCTTTCGCGCTACTTTTCGTACTACCAGCCTTGATGAAGTTCTTAGTATTATTTGCCGTGATGTTTAAGATAGAAGCGACCGTTACTGCCATATCTTTTTATACGATGGTCTTCTTTACTGCCTTAGCCACGGGCATCGTCTTTACCTTTCCTGTAGTGCTCATTCTCCTCATCAGATTTGGCATAGTTGGAACTGCTCCGTTTAAAAAATATAGGAGGTACATCTACATATTTATGTACATAATTGTGGCATTCATCACACCGGATGGTGGAGTAGCTGGTAACTTCATATTGTTCATACCCCTCGTTGTGATGTTTGAAATTGCGCTACTTATTGGGAGGAGGTATGAGAAGCAGAGGTTTAGAGAACTGTATGGTGAACTTAAGTGTAAGTTCTGTGGTGCGGAGGTTTCACCAGACGATGTATTTTGCCCGAAATGTGATAGGGCTCTTAAGTAAGCAACAGTTACTCTAAACATATACCGGAAGATTATCATCGTCAAGGACTATCGTGTTCTCATCCGTCATACATATCTTCACCGCCCTTAATTCTACACCGTGTAGTTTGGCGTCGCGTAGAAGCTTTGCGACTATGGCGTCTCCTGACTCGCATGGTTTGAAGCCTATGGTTAACGGATGTGTTGCAACGAACGTTATGATGCTTCTAGCACTTCTTGCCAACTCTTTCATTAATAGGATATGCCTTCTTCCCCTTAAAGTAGGAGAATCAGGGTACATGGCATATCCGTCCGAGAAGTAAGCGGCGGATTTGAGCTCTAAGTATCCCTTCCCCAGACCTTCTGCATAAAGCTCATAATCTATCCTTGAGCACTTTACTCTTACCTCCTTCCTCATTATCTGGTATGGTGGTAGCCATGAGATCTTGTTGAGACTGCACGCTATCTCGAAGCTCTTGGCCTGAAGATACGTATCCACCAGTACAACACCTGTAGCGACTTTTACTCCGACAATTGAGGCACGGGTTATACCTCCATATCTGAACTGGATTAATACATCTGAACCAGGATATATCAGGTCCAGTAGCCTTCCAGTATTCCTAATTTGGGCCTTAAACCTCTTGCCCCCATATTCTATCAGCACAGTAACCCTGGATAATCTCTTGACCACCTTTGCCGGCCATAGGTCTAATTTTAAAAGCTCGGTCAAGCATTATTCATATTACCTTAACCATCGTAAAAGCATTATGGAAAGAAAAGCTATATTATACAACTAACCCCCATCCGTGCAGGTGAAATGTACCGCCAAATTTAACATCCCCTTCAAAAGGGATGAACGACGATAAAGTGGGGTGTGATCTATTTGTCACTTTTCCAGGGTAGATACGATCCTAAGAAAGTTGAGGAAACTGTGGCAAATTGGTGGCGTGAGAGGGATATTCAAAGGAAGGTTTTCGAGAGTAATAAAAACGCACCTATATTTTCCTTCTTAGAGGGGCCACCGACGGCAAACGGTTTCATGCATGTAGGGCACGCTAGGGGCAGGGTATACAAAGACATAGTGCTCAGGTATCAGACGATGAAAGGGCTGAATGTTTGGAGGAGGGCTGGTTGGGACTGCTTGGGGTTGCCCACAGAGCTAGAAGTTGAGAAAAAGCTGGGCTTTACATCTAAGAAAGATATAGAAACTTTTGGTCTCGAACGGTTCGTCGAGGAGGCCAATAAAATTGTAGACTTTTACATAGACCATTGGAGGAGAGCTTCTGAGAGGCTTGCACTTTGGCTTGACTACGAAAATGCGTACGAAACGAGAAAGGAGAGCTATATGGAGCATGTTTGGACCTTACTTAAGAAGGCATATGAAGATGGCAACCTGGTCGAGAGCTTTAAGGTTGTTCACTACTGTCCTTCGTGTGAGACACCACTTTCTTCACATGAAGTATCGCAAGGTTATGAAGAAGTAGAAGATCCATCTGTATACGTAAAGTTCCCCCTTAAACGGAACAAAAACGAATATGTTGTGATATGGACGACGACGCCTTGGACGCTTCCAGGGAATGAGGTTGTTGCAGTAAACCCAAACGCAGAATACGTCAGATGTAAAGTTGGAAACGAAATATGGATAGTTGGTGAAGATGCGCTAGAAAGAGCGATGAACGACATGTGTGTGGAAAGTTACAATGTAGTTCAAAGAATAAAAGGGTCGGAGCTCGTAGGTGAAGGTTATTGGCACCCACTTGCTGAAGAAGTTCCTGTGCATAAAGAGCACGAGAGTCCAGCTCACACGATAGTGGCCGCAGAGTTTGTTACTATGACCGAAGGGACAGGATGTGTACACGTCGCGCCAGCGCACGGACCAGAGGACTTCGAGCTTGGAAAGTCATTGGGTATACCAATATTCTGTCCAATAAGACCAAACGGCACATTCACGGAGGAGGGCGGTACATACGCAGGCATGTATTTCAAGCAAGCCGGTGAACGGGTGTTACAGGACTTAAAGTCAAAAGGTCTGTTAATAAGGGTGGGAAAGATTGTTCATACATATCCATTCTGCTGGAGATGCGGAAGTCCACTTATATATCTAGCAAGCCGTCAGTGGTTTCTTAAGATAGACAAAATTAAGGAGAAGATGTTAGAAGAGAACAAGAAAGTAAGATGGCAGCCCCAATGGGCTGGAATGGGTAGATTTGGAGACTGGATAGCTGGTGCAGAGGACTGGTGTATATCAAGAACAAAAGTATGGGGTACGCCACTACCAGTCTGGATCTGCACAAACTGTGGAGCTAAGAGAGTCGTAGGTAGCAAAGCCGAACTTGAAAGTGCCATAAAGAAACCTGAAAATATCAGGCTCTTAAGACCTTGGATAGACGAGGTAGTTTTCAAGTGTGAAAATTGTGGCGGCGAGATGAAAAGGGAGCCGTTCGTCCTGGATACTTGGTTAGATTCCGGCGTAGCTCATTTCGCAAGCGTTGATTATTTAAGAAACAAAAATTTGTTCGAAAAGTTATTCCCTTATGATTTCATAACTGAAGCCATAGACCAGACCAGGGGATGGTTTTATACACTTCTCTTCACATCAGTGCTCTACTTCGGGAGAACACCCTTCAACTCTGTGCTTAACCAAGGTCACGTACTAGATAGCGAAGGTAAGAAAATGTCAAAGTCTAAAGGAAATGTGATATGGGCCATGGACGCTTTCGAGAATTTTGGTGTTGACCCTCTGAGGCTATACCTTGTTTCAAAAGCTAAACCCTGGGATACGATCAACTTCGTGCCGGCAGAGATTGATAGAGTTGCCGAGGAGTTGAACATACTTTGGAACGTCTTTACTTTCGTAAAGACTTACTTTGATCTCGATAAATTTGACCCGGAGAGGTACCGAGTGGAGGCGATGTTGAAGTATGCTGACGTTGTTGATAAATGGATATTATCAAAGATAAACTCCTTAGTAAAGCTCGTGACAAATTCGCTTGAGGATTTGGAGATATACACGGCCGCCAAAGCTCTCAGGAGCTTTATCGTGGAAGACTTAAGTCACGTTTACATTAGGAGCATAAGACGTAGGATATGGGTGGAGAAGGTGACTGTGGAAAAGCTTACGGCATATTCTGTGCTCTTTTATTTGATAAGAAAATTGGTGGCCTTGCTGGCACCCTTTGTACCATATCTGTCTGAATACCTGTTTTTTGCGATAAAACAAAAGGATGACCCGGAGAGTGTCCACCTATTAAGGTGGCCGAGGGTTGACGAGGAGTTCATAAACCAAGAATTGGAGGACAACATGGACATAGTACAATCCGTGTTGAGTAGCATACTTGCGGCAAGGCAGAAAGCAGGAAGAAAGCTCAGGTGGCCAGTTAAGTCCGTAACGTTAATTCCAAAGACTTTGAAGGTAAAACAGGCTCTGAGCCAGTTTAAAGATTATCTGAAGTCTCAAGCCAATACTGAAGAGCTTATCATACTAGATGTGAATGAAAGACCAGACTGGCTACGTAGGAAGGCTACACCCGTTCTTTCATCCCTTGGCCCTAAGTTTGGCCCAAGACTCGGCGACGTCCTAAAGGCAATCCGTTCGGTTCCAGCCGAAAAGCTTGAGGAAGACATAATAAATAATGGTGTCGCAAAAGTTACACTTCAAGATGGGACGGTGATCGAACTAACGAATCATGACGTAAATTTCTTCGATGAAGTACCGGAGAATTTGAGCTATGAGGATGGGCGCTTTGCTGGGGTTTATGTTGACTTGACCGAGACAGAGGTCATAAGATTGGTGTCATTAGCCAACGAGCTGATAAGGAGGATACAAGTCATGCGTAGGGAAATAGGGCTTGATATCGATAAAGTTGTTGAATGCATGTTAACATCTGACTCTAGAGAACTTGTTGAAGTTGTTGAGAAGATGAGCGATTATATCGAGGAAGAAACAAGAACAAAGTTAAAGATACATGAACAGCCATTCGAATCAAAAGGACAACTTTACAAAAAGGAATGGAAAATAGACCAGATGCAAGTAATAATAGCTTTAAGTAAAGAATAAAAGTAGCCTGGTGACATGTCATTACCCTTACACGAACTTGTTAAAAGGTTTGGTGAGCTTACAGAGGAGGATTATTATATCCTTTCAATCATGGAAAGGAATTTAACAAAATTTCGTGAAGTTCCGTATCAAGTCATCTTACAGTCAGTTAACTTTAGCGAGGCAAAATTGGAACGAAGTTTGAACAAACTTCATTATCTGAGGCTTATATGGAGTCCAAGAGGTAAGAAGGCAGCGTACGTGTTAAATTATCTTGGTTTGGATGCTCTTGCCCTAAGGACGCTCTCCTCAAAGGGGATAATATCCGGGCTGGGCATGCCCATAGGTATGGGAAAAGAGGCCGATGTTTATGATGCAATAAGTCGTGAAGGGAAGAGGTTCGCGGTAAAGTTTTTCAGGATTGGAAGGCCGAGCTTTAAAAAGTACGAAAGAGTTAGAGAATCCTTGGTTAGAGTCCACAACTACCTAGAGGCATCAATCAGGGCGGCGCGTATGGAGTTTAAAGCTTTATTGATGCTTAAGGGGAAAGTGCCAGTCCCTACACCAGTTTATAGAACGAGACATGTTGTAGTAACCGAATTGTTCGAGGGTATTGAGCTTGCTTCGCTTTCTAAGCTCGATAATGCCGAAGAAGTCTTGTTAAAGATAATAGACGCTATCAAATCCGCTTATGAAGCAGGTGTGGTCCATAGAGACCTTAGCGCCTATAACGTCTTGATTAAGGCCGACGGCAACATAATATTAATAGACTGGCCTCAATGGGTTGAAAGGAAACATCCGCAGGCATCCCTTTACTTGGAAAGGGATATTAGGAATATACTGAGTTTTTTTGCTAGAAAATGGAACATTCGGAATATACCTCCGGAATATGGGAAGATTATTGAAGAAATCACCGGGAAAAGCATTAATATATATTACGAATAACAAAAAGCGATAGGGTCAAGGCGGCATGGGCTTTCGCAAAGCGTCTATAGTTTTATGTGTCGTTGGCGTAGTGATTGCACTCATTCCGACAGTTCTCTATATTGTATACTCTCAGGAACTTGGTTTTTTAAAAATGCTAGAAACAGAGTTTGTGAGCGGCATACCAATATATTTAGGACTTTCGTTCGCAGGCCTTATAGTAACCCTCATAGGATTAATAACGTTTGTAAGATCTCTCAGGTATGCACAAGAATCTAGCACCTCATATATTAGGACAAGGCCGACGCCCAGGGTTATAACACCAACAGTAGCCAGGCCGACCCAAGTAAGGAAGCCCACACCTCAACAGCCGCCAGTAAAGCATGTTGAAGAGGTTGTTGAATCTATAGAGAAAGAGCTAGAAGAGGTTATAACCAAAGCATCAGTGGAACAGCCCACATCTCCACCAACACCACAGCAAGAGGT
The DNA here is from genome assembly GCA_023268355.1 of Candidatus Terraquivivens tengchongensis. Taxonomy (GTDB): domain Archaea; phylum Thermoproteota; class Nitrososphaeria_A; order Caldarchaeales; family Wolframiiraptoraceae; genus Terraquivivens; species Terraquivivens tengchongensis. The sequence continues at coordinate 50,866 of JALNJK010000004.1, read as the reverse complement.
CCCACAGAAGATTCCCATAAAAGTGATTACAATGGGCGGGGATGAGGTATGCCCATCCTGTGGGGCTATAAATCCTTTAGGTCAAAAAGCATGTATCGAATGCGGAACCACCATCTATGTTGAAGATCCTAGCCTTCCAAGTTGCCCAGTGTGTGGTGCTCCTTTAAAGAATCCACAGAAGCTGACTGATAAGGTATATATTTGTAAGGTGTGCTTCAGTGAATTGGAGATTCCAAAGGAACTTTCGAAAAAGCTTTAAGTATGATTAAAATCATGTAAACATAAGAGCGTGTGATTTGCATGCCAACAATCGAGAGACCTTTGACAGTCATTACTAAATACCTTAATAAGCCCATTAAAGTTGTCCTAAAGAACGACTTAGTTTACGGTGGAACAATGGTAGAGTGTGACGGCTACATGAACCTTGTAATCGAAAAAGCTGCTGAGTATCAAGGAGACGGGAAGAAGGTAAAGTACTCAAAAGTCCTAATACGCGGAAACAACATAATCTACATACAATTAACTCCCGTTTTAGAGGATTAATAGTGAGCATTAGATTTATACTATAGACGTTACGCTTAACGTAGGCGGGGTTGACATGAACGGCAACATAATCATTGAACCGCTGAAGCATAAACCTGTTAGCGAACATGTCTGCGAGTTCGTCGAGCGAAAAGGGTTGGGTCACCCAGATTACATGATAGATTCAGCATGTGAAGCTGCAAGCGTGGCACTCTCGAAATATTATCTACAAAACTTTGGGAAAATATTGCACCATAACGTTGACAAAGGTCTGTTGGTCGGAGGCAAGGCGGTTCCGAGGTTTGGTGGTGGCACTGTTGAGGTACCAATTTACATATTGGTGGCAGGTCGTGCGACGGTAGAAGTGAACAGTCCAACAGGTAAGACGAAGATACCAGTAGAGGACATAATGATGGAAGCAGTTAAAGAGTTTATCAAGAAAAACTTCAGGTTCCTTGACGCTGAGAAGCACGTAGTGATAGACTTCAAGGTGAGGCAAGGCTCAGCTGACCTTAAGGCGATCGTGGAGGCAACCGATGACATGCCGTTAGCGAATGATACTTCGTTCGGCGTAGGCTATGCTCCCATGACCCAGCTTGAAAAGCTCGTCTATGAGTGCGAAAGGATGATAAATTCAAAGGATTTCAAAAGGGAAATTCCTGCCAGCGGAGAAGATTGCAAGGTTATGGGTTTGCGAATAGGCAGGAAGATACGCTTAACGGTTGCAGACGGCATAGTTAGCAGCCTTACGCATAATATAGACGAATATAAAGCGACGAAGGAAGCAATAAGGGATAAGGTCCTAGACCTAGCCTCAAAGCATGCTAGCGATTTTGATGTTGAAGTTTACGTGAATACGGCCGATATAATCGGCAAACATCCGGGAGAAGATATCGTATATCTAACGGTTACTGGGACTTCCGCGGAGGCTGGCGATGATGGCAACACGGGTAGGGGCAACAGGGTTAATGGTCTCATAACACCGAACAGGCAAATGTCTTTAGAGGCAACCGCCGGGAAGAACCCTGTATCGCATGTTGGGAAGATATACAACGTTGCTGCTAGGTTGATGGCAGAAAGAATATACGAAGAGACAAAAAGTGTCGAGGAAGTCTACGTGAAGATTTTAAGCCAGATAGGGAAACCGATAGACAAACCTCAGGTCGTCTCTGTTGAATACATACCGTTGACTGGGTGCAGCGAAAACAGCTTAAATTATGAAATTACAGAAATAGTGAAGGAAGGGCTGAGGAACATCAAAGATATAACGAGGATAGTTTTGGAAGGTAAAACCACGTTATTCTAAAAATACAACAAGCTGATATTTACTTATTATTTTTCGAGGGGCTTCATTATGCGGGCAAATTCAACAACCTTAAGATTGTTATGTAAACATCGTTTTTTACCGGGAACCATATAAAAAACCAAACGAGTTGGGCAGACATTATCGCTATTAGTACCGTTGCCATCCAATCACCCCATTCGTTAAATCGGCTTATGCCGATCGCAAGTGCCGGTACTGTCGTGTAGAAGTAAAACGAAAAGACCCAACGTTCTAAGATGTGTGCTATTGGAAAGTATGGCAAGTAAGTGAACGCCACCCAACTCAGGATTAAGACCTCGCTAAAGACAGGCTGCCTCATCTTGATGTTAAGCACCAGCTTATAGATATAGACAGGGACGAGAGGCCATATTGACCACCATAGCGGACTATAAATCCCCCAGTAAGCAATAGGATGATAAACGGCCGAATCTGATTTAACTGTTTCTACATAGTAAGGCGCGGGCTTGAAAGGGCTTATCGGGTTTATCCATGATAATGGCATGTCAACATTAGACGAGTTTGTATACTTGAGCGTGCTGTGATAGTTTAACATGAATTTAATGTGATCAAAAGGTGTTTGAAAAGCGCCGTACAAGTAGTCATAGACCCATAACCCAAAGAGAAAAATGGCAACTGCTGGTAGGAGAATCTTACCAAGATTCCCGAACAGTGACGAAATCTTGTCTAACTTACTCGCCCGTCCTTTAAGACTCTGCACGATGACTATTATTAAGATCGGGGCAACCATATTCAAAAAGCTGAGCTTACAAAGCAATGATAGGCTTATGAACGTACCCGCCATAACATACCTCTTCTTGAGGGTGAAGTAGACCGCGATAAGGGAAAAGGTCATGGCGGGCGCGTCAAGCATGGCTACAGAGCTTAAATTAAATGACATGACGTCTGTAGCAAATAATAGTGATGCAATACAACCTATCGACTTTTTGTTAGAAAGTTCCTGAGCTATGAAGCCGACAGTCATTACAGATATCGCACCAAAAACCGCTATGAAGACCCTCCACCCAACCGCGTTGCCCACATCGTCACCAAAGAGCAGCATACCCATCATTATAATGAACTTGGAGAGAGGAGGATGCTCGTTGTTTGCCGCTTCACCCCTTATGAGCTTCCTTACTGCCGGAATGTAGTGGGCCTCGTCGAATATAAAGCCACAACCCTCGCCCTTCATATCCATACATGCTTCAGGCGGTGCAGATGGGTTTGGAACGTTCACTATAAGCAGCTTAATAACCAGAATCGTAACCGTTAATGTTATAATGAAGTATTTTTGGAAAAACTCATACATCCTCATCATTAAAAGGGGAACTTTGAAGCGCATAACTTGCTCAACTTTTAGCAGAGTTTTTTCGTGACATAAGGTCCTTCCTTTACATACCCATGCCTGTAGTAGTACTCCCTGACACCTATGCCGCTTATAACGACAACCTTTCTGTATCCTTCTTCAATTGAGATCCTTTCCGCCTCGGATAGTAGTTTCGAGCCGAAACCCCTATGCTGCCAGCTCCTATCCGACGGTTCACTACCTACTGGTGTCATCTGACCATACACATGTAATTCCCTCACCAAGGCCGCACCCTCCAATTCAGGTCTCAATACTTCTGACGGCATCCTTAGCCTAATGAAGCCGAGAAGTATATCATTCTTCACGTCCTCGTATGAGAGGAAGTATTCTAAACCGTTTGACGCTTCATATTTCATGATCCTTAGCTCTATATGGTCCATGTCTGGATAGATTCCTTCCTTCAAGGCTTTATGACCGACCTCGCGACACCTTATACATCTGCAAGGCCGACCCATGTCTTTTAATCTTCTTTCGACTATTTCCCTTAAGTTGTATAACCTATTTCCTGCAACTGCCAACCGGAGCGGTATTTCCCTCTGGACCCTGATTATCCTAACATAAGGAGGTACCATGCTAAACCACTCGCAGAGAAGGTTGACTAACTCCTCGTCATCATAAGACCTGTATTCACCTTTCTGCCACATTTCGTAAAGCTCAGTACCTGGAAGGACTAGTGTTGGATAGATTTTCAGCATATCTGGCCTAAAGCTAGGGTTCTCGAACATCTCCTTGAACATTTTCAAGTCCTTCTCGTAGCTCGAGCCTGGTAGGTTGGGCATAATATGGTAGCAAACTTTGAATGCCAAATCCTTCAATATTCTAGTAGATGTAACGACATCAGCAACAGTATGGCTCCTCTTGCAAATTCTATAGACTTCATCATCAAGTGCCTGAACGCCCAACTCCACTCTAGTTACGCCCATCTCAAGAAGGGCGTTTGCTTGTTCTAACGAAACGCAATCAGGTCTTGTCTCCACGGTTATTCCAGATACCCTTCTATTGCTGGATTCTGCCTTAGTTAAAGCCTCCTCGAGCGTCGTGGCGTTCAGCTCAGCTATCGCTTCTACACAACGCTTCAGAAAATAGCGCTGGAAATCGTTAGGGAAAGCTGTGAATGTACCGCCTATTATTATAATCTCGACCTTGTCAACATCGTGACCCATAGAGCGTAAAATTTCAACCTTTTTTCTTGCCTGAAGATAGGGATCGTATGAGCTCATACTAGCCAATTTAACTGCGGCTTCCTCGCCGGTGTAGCTCTGGGGCGTACTATACTCAATACCTCCAGGACAATATATGCATCTGCCGTGCGGACATCTGCTTGGAGGTGTAACAACGGTAACTACAGATATGCCGGAGATTGTTCTAACTGGCTTAACCCTTAATATGCGGGCAAGCTTCTTTCTATCGCTCTCATCCGTAACCATGCTCAGAATCTCTAAGTTTGATGGTACGTAACCAAGGTTCAGCTCTTTAGCGACAGATATCTTAAGTCTTGAAATGTTATCGCTAGCACCTTCATTACACCTATCCATAAGGGCTTTCACAAAATCTTTCATCAAAGCCTCCTTCGTCATCATCCCCCATCATCCCATAGGCAAGACCTTACTTTAATCCTCTTCATCCTTTAGTCTCGGTAACACCTCAGTATTCAGAAGCACCACTGCTTTTTGTAGGTCAGGTCCAATTGGTGAACCGATGACTATGTGTTCGTAGCCTAGAGACCGTATAGCGAGAAGCTTTTCAGCTACCTGCTCAGACGTTCCGTAAATTGCGAATTTGTCAACCTCATCCTCAACAAAAGACTTAGCCTCTTGGAGATCCATACGTAGGATAGCCGACCTAATCTTCGATGCCTTTTCTATACTTACGTCCAATCGTTCGAGGATCGTATCGCTAGAACCTGCAAGTATATACGCGGCATACGGTAACGCTGCTTTTTTCGCAAGTGAGACGTCATCGGAGATTGAGACAGACGTATGGGCTACTACGTCGATATTTGAGGGGTTCCTTCCAGCGTCCGCGATTGTGCGGTATATCAAATTATACGCATACCTTAACATATCCTCATCGGAGAAGTTTACGAGTATACCATCGGCAAGGCGTGCCGCCATCTTAAGCATGTTGTCACCCTGGGCACCCACGTATATGGGAATGTTATTCTGATCTCCGAAGTTTAGCTTTGCGTTGATTAACTTGAACGCTGGACTGTAAACATTAAGGGCGTTCCCCTTTAGCAGTATCCTGACTGAAAGTAACGCATCCCTTACAACACGTACTGGGTTAAGTCTTTCAAAACCTAGTTGCATAAGGCTCAGGAAGTCGCCCGCACCTATACCGCATACAACCCTACCTTTCGCTAAATCCGCTAGGGTTAAGATACTTTGGGCTATGTATGCCGGATGGTGTAGATATGGGCTTAGCACTGCAGGACCTATTTTAGCGCGGTGAGTAGCTGACGCGATAACACTTAAAACGATGAATACATTTCTGTTATGATAGTGGTCGCTGACCCAAATCGTATCAAAACCAAGCTCGTCGATCAGTCCAGCTAAATCCTTAAGCATAGAAGTATGCCATTTTGGTGTAAACTCTACAGAGAGTTTGAAGACCAAGAGGTCCACCGTTCATTAATGATATTTTGTTTAATATGAAGTACTTTAAAGTTATGTTTGACACCTATCAAGCCGAAAACGGTTATATTGGCACGGGTTCAATAAAAATACATGTTCATCTCGAAAAGGGCGACCGTGAGAGGGTACTTATCTCATGGCTGCTATGTATTCGGTAGCAGTTACATCGGTAACGGCACGTTCATCGATACTAACGTTGTGGTAGGCTATCCTTCTAGAAGCAAGCTCATAAAAGCAAGATTTGAAAGTCAACATGTACTCGAAATTTTAGATGATTTAAGCAACGGTGCTAGAATAGGTGATAAGTGTATTGTAAGGTGTGGCACCATAATATACGAAGATGTAAATATAGGAAATTATGTGGAGACGGGGCATAACGTTCTAATAAGATCTGGTTCACGAATAGGCAATAATTGCGTCGTAGGCACAGGGACTCAACTCGATGGCTCCGTAAAGATCGGCAATAATGTTAGGGTAGAATCGATGGTGTATTTGCCTCATTTAACCGAAATTGGCGATAACGTATTTTTGGGACCAGGCGTAAGGGTGACGAATGACCTATATCCGCCGAGTAGAAAGCTACTTGGAGTGCGTGTAGAAGACGATGCTTCGATAGGTTGCGGAGCGATCTTGCTAGCTGGCATAACAATTGGAAAAGGAGCGGTTGTTGCCGCTGGCGCCGTGGTTACGAGGGATGTCCCACCCAACGTTGTTGTTAAAGGCATACCTGCCAGGCTACACGCAAGTAAAGACGAGTACCTAAAGAAAAAGTCAGATTATGAAACCAAAGGTTCATGCCATGGTATATAAACCATCTACTCATAAATGGGAAGATGTAGTAATAAGTTAAGGTTAAGTTTAAATTTACAAAAGGTTATATTATCCTTCTGCTAAGGAGAGTGTGTAATGCCGGATATCTGTCCGCGTTGTGGGCTACCAACATCGATTTGCGTTTGCGAGACGATAAGCCGTGAACAACAGCATGTCAGGGTGAAACTAGAGCTGAGGAAATGGGGCAAAGTATCTACCATTATAGAAGGTTTGGACGGTAATAAGAAAGATCTGATGGAGATAGCCTCAAAACTAAAATCAGCATGTGCATGTGGCGGTGCCCTTAAGGATGGCGTCATAATCCTTCAGGGCGACCATAGAGAAAAAGTAAAAGAAATTCTAGTGAATATGGGCATACAACCTGAAAACATTGACGTGATATAGGGCTAAAACATGCTTAATTGGTGGCAGGAGTCTGTGTGGATGTTACACCTTCCAAGACGTCCTTTAGACCCTTGAACCTGTTGCGGACTGTTACCTCTGTCACACCAGCCGCCCTTGCTATATCCTTCTGCGTTACGTTTTGATCCGTCTCTTGACATGCCATATAGAGTGCCGCTGCCGCCATACCTACAGGATCCTTCCCCACAGTTGCACCTTTCGATGAGGCTGATGCCAGTACCTTGATAGCCTCTTGGACTACTCTTTCTTCCAAACCTAACTTTGACGCTATCTTGTATAGGTAGATCTTGGGGTCGGCAACGGGCACCTTAAGATTCAAATGCTTCAGGAGTAGGCGGTAGCCCTGGGCTATCGTCTTTCTCTTCACCACAGGATAAGCTTTCTCGAACTCCCTTAGGTCTCTTGGTGTGTCCATCATTCTACACGCCGCGTAAGTCGCTGCGGCCATTATGGACCTTATCGACCTTCCACGAACGAGACCAGCTTTTAACGCATTCCTGTATATCAGCATAGCCCTCTCTGCAACTGCCTTCGACAAGTGTAGCTTGTCAACGTATATTTCAAGGATATTCACTGCTTGCTGAAGGTTTCTAGTCTCAGACGTGTTGACCTGCGATATTGCATCAAGCTTCTTGAGTCTCAGCATTTTCTCCTTAACTTCTTTTGGAAGTTTCCTTCCTGCAGCATCCTCATCCACTTTTTCAATGACTGTCGATAATCCATGGTCTCTATACATTATAGAGAGTGGCGCACCGACTCTGCTGCGACTCTCGTCTTCTTCATCTATGTTCCTCCACTCAGGACCCCAATCAACATCTCTCTCAAGGATGACGTAACCGCAGACTGGGCAGCTTACCTCACCACTCTTAGCATCGGTTATCAGAGCTGTGTTTCCGCACTCTGGACAGACCATATCGTCTTTCCAGCCCCTTATCTTTGGCATACGCTTTTTCACCCCTTCTTTACTATCAGTACCGGACGTTCCCATCCCACCTAATTTTTATATAAAGGTTACGAAATCTATAACTAAATCCGCATATTTAGTATATAAACTTTTCGCTTTAATGTAGCGGCAATATAACGCAGAAACCCTCTAGGTTAGAAGCTGACCTTACATCGCTCGCCAAAAAGCACAGAATGTTGAAGCTTAAAGATATTAGCAACCGCTATTAAGAGAGTCTCGAAAATGGTAATAAAGGTTTATAATACTCTTACCAGGCGGCTGGAAAATTTCGAACCTTTCGAAGGTAACCTTGTAAAAATGTACGTATGCGGGCCGACTGTTCAAGATGTGGCACACTTGGGTCATGCAAGAACTTACATAGCATTTGACGCCATAATAAGATTTCTTGAGTATCGAGGGTATAGGGTGTTCTATGTTAGGAATATCACTGATGTCGGGCACATAAGGGAGGAGTCTGGGAGGGATAGAATACTCGAGGGGGCTGCTAGGGAAAAGCTCGAACCCATGGAGCTCGTGGATAAGTACATGTTGATGTTCTTTGAGGACATGGATGCATTAAAGCTCAGAAGACCGAACATACAACCTAGAGCAACGATGCATATACTGGATATGATCGAGATGATCAAAACGCTAATAGAAAAAGGGTATGCGTATGAAGTAGACGGTAACGTGTACTTCGATGTCTCCAAATTCCCAGATTACGGTAGGCTCTCCGGAATCAAGTATGAAGAACTCATTAAGCATAGGATAGAACCTGACCCAAGAAAGAAGAACCCGGCCGACTTCGCACTTTGGAAGAAAGCTGAAAAGGGATATCTCCTAAAGTGGCCTAGCATATGGGGCGAAGGGTTCCCTGGATGGCACATAGAGTGCTCCGTCATGAGTATGAAATACTTGGGGCCGCAGATAGACATTCATGGTGGAGGGCAAGAGCTCATACTGCCCCATCATGAGAACGAGATAGCTCAGTCAGAGGCCTTTACAGGTAAGAAACCTTTTGTCAAGTATTGGCTCCATACAGGCTATTTAACGATAGCTGGTGAAAAGATGTCAAAATCCTTAGGAAACTTCGTGACAATAAAGGAGGTGCTGAAAAAGTACGACGCTGACGCCATAAGGTTTTTCGTGCTCTCTTCACACTACAGAAGCAACATAGATTATAATGAAGAAGCCATAAAGAGGGCAGCGGACAGCGTCGATAGGATTAGGTCTACGTTGAGAGAGCTGTATTATGAAACAGAGGGGGCTCGTCCTGGGAATGATGAAACGGTATCAAGAATTTGTGCAGAAATGAGGGAGAGATTTATAAAGGCCATGGAGATGGATTTTAACACCCCCGAGGCTCTCTCCGTACTTCACGAACTAATACATAAAGCGAATGCGTATCTTTCATCAAAAGTTGTAACAAAAGCAGGGATTGATGCCTACTACAATACAATACTAGAACTTTGCAACTCTATAGGTCTTCTACAGGACTTTAAACCAGAGATAACGATAGACAATTTAATCGTTTCAGAGGTTTTGAAGATACTACTCGATCTCAGGGAAGAATTAAGGAAAAGGGGCATGTATGATTTGAGCGATCGTATCAGGGAAGGTCTAAAAGAAGTCGGAATATTCATCGAAGATACGAAAGAGGGACAAAAGGTAAGGTTGAAGAGGTGACGCTTAGCTAGTTTTATATATCTTGACACTTTGTGAAGAAGTAGGGTGTTATAGCTGAAAGCAGTAATTCTCGCAGGCGGTTATGGGAAGAGGCTCAGACCCCTGACCGAGAACGTTCCAAAACCATTACTCAATGTTTTAGGAAAACCGATACTCTGTTGGCAATTTGAATGGTTGAAAGCTCACGGCATCAGTGATATAATAATATGCGCCGGTCACTTAAAGGAAAAGATTATGGAGGACATCGGTAGCGGTCAAAAGTTCGGCGTAAGGGTAGGATATGTCGTGGAGGATGAACCACTAGGGACCGGTGGAGCTCTCAACAACACGATACAGTTTCTCAGTAAAGAAGAGGCGTTTATCGTAGTTAATGGTGACGTGTTGACGAATCTAAATCCGATAGAGTTAATCAAAATACTTCGAGATGACGTTGTGGGAGCTATAGCCGTAATTCCTTTACCATCACCGTATGGTGTAGTAAGCTTCAATAACACTACGCTTAGAATAAATGAGTTTAAGGAGAAACCTAGACTTTCCGATTATTGGATAAACGCCGGCGTTTATGCCTTTACCCCTAAGGTCTTCAACTACTTACCGCAACAGGGTGATTTGGAGAAGACTACTTTCCCAGAGTTGGCGAGCCGAGGATTGCTTAAAGCCGTACCGTTTAACGAATGTGAATGGATAAGCATAGATACTCATAAAGACCTTGAAGAGGCGACAAAGATTGTAAAAAGCTTGAACTTTAATCACTAAATGATGACATTAAAGTTTTCTCGCCATTACGTATGCGTCTTCGCCATCCATATAATAGCGTGTCTGTACCTCCACTTTTTGGAAGCCAAGTTTCTCGTACATCGTGATGGCGGGTTCGTTGGAAACCCTTACTTCTAAGTAAACTTCGTAGCAGTCATACTCATGCTTCAGCGCATCCATTGCACACTTCATTAAAGACGTACCTATATGCATCCGCCTATATTCAGGAAGGACTGCTATGGAGACTATGTGACCCACCTTCTTCAACTTAAACCTATCTATCTTTGAAAATGTCCTCTCTACCCTACACATCACGTAGCCCACTATTTTCCCATTACATTCTGCGACAAAGAAAGCTTTCGGGGCATCCCTATAAAGCGTCTCAAAGAAAGAGAACGTATAGTTTTCCGGGAGGCACAGTCTGTTAATGTACATTACTTGAAGTAGCTCGTTTGGATTATTTATGTTTCTTATAATAATGTTTGGTGGAATTTCAACGCATTTCGAAAGACCTTCCACGTGCGCACCACCAACACATATCTTTCATTCCAAAGGGTTAGATAAAGATATTTATTGAGGTTTAATGTAAAGGTTGTTGCGACGCATTTGTCAGAATTCGGGTACGGTTTAGAGGACTTAGAGGGCATAAAGGCTCTTGTTATGAAAAGGTTCACGGTCGAGGACGTGTTTTTTGAAGAAAACGTCCTATCCTTCGTTATAAAGGAACGCTCCATTAAAGAACCGTTTAAAGCATTAGTTTTTGACTTGAGGAAGATTGGATACCTTCCAATGGCAGTTCGAGATGGTAATAAGGTACTCATAAGGGTGTTTCCTTACAGAAGGGTCACTGAAAAAACGAGTAGGATGCCTTTAATATTGTTCTTTGTGACTATTGGTACAGTACTCATCGATGGATACCTGCGTTCCGTGTCGTATGCAGACATATTTTCAAAAATATTCGGTCGGTTCAACTTTACGGACATTTTATTGAACACATTGTTTTTTGCAGTGGCTCTCATGGCTATAATAGGTCTGCATGAATTTGGTCATCTTCTTTCAGCTAGGTCTAGTGGCATAGGTGCAACGCCCCCATACTTCATACCGGGAGTACCAGGTCTCATGCCAACATTCGGTGCGGTAATATTCCAGAAAGATCCCGCGATAAATAAGGACAGTCTATTTGATAGCGGCATAAGTGGCCCTATCACGGGATTCATCGTGAGCATCTTTGTAACGATTGCGGCCTTTCTGACGGCTAACTGGCTGAGTGTGTCAGAATATGAAGTTGTCCAAACGCTAATAACAAGGGAAGGAGGAGTATTTTTACCTTCACCGCTCGCATTCTATTTGATTAGACCCATCTTTGGTAAACCAGACATGGTACCTTTCTTTTCCACGCTAGGTTTTGCAGCGTGGCTTGGTATGGTAGTGACCGCAATAAACTTATTCCCAGCATGGCAACTTGATGGTGGCAGAATCTTTAGGCCGCTACTATCGAGGAAGCAATACATCGTGGCTTCGTATGTTTCGGCGCTCATTCTAATAGTAATGGGGTACTTTTTGCTGGGCATCTTAATCTTACTTATGTCTTCTCGAACGCCCGATATAGTACCGCTTGACCAGGTCTCACCACTCTCGAAGAAAAGGAAGCTAGCCCTTCTAGGGGTTATTGGAATTCTCATACTGACCTTTGTACCCCTCTCCTTCTATTGATGCTGAGATTCTTGCTGCATTTGGGATCAAGGTTATGCCGCATTCTTTTCCTTTTATCCTAAAAGCATAGGAGAGTGCATCCGATAAAGTGTCAAACGCCTTCGCTTCCAATAACCTTTCCACGTAGGCCTTAGGTAGCGTTGAGACTAGAGCTACCTTACACTTTCTAGACAAGAGTTTAAACTTATTGATGAGTACGGCTTCGTGGTTAATTATGCTTGGCGGCCGGTAATCGTCTTTCTCTGCTACATACCTGCCCAACTCCGCTGCGAATTCAGCACCACCCAATCCATTGCTACACTCGCTCGCTAGTATTAAGACACCATCGTTCTTTATTATGTGATCAAGATTTCCTAAAGCCTGGAGCGCATTCATCAATGTTGAGTCGTATGGTGCACCACCCGGGCTCACCATAAGTATATCTGTTTTATTCTTCAACCTTACCGTTAAGATGTCATGGGCCAAACTGGATGCAGAAGCCCTAACCCGTTCTGGCTGTCCCGCGAAAATTTTCACAAGTCCTTGTTTATCTGAGTGAACCGTCTGGAAGACAAGAGCAGGTTTAAGATTGTTAGCAACCTCCCACAGGCTTTCTATACTCTTCGCACGTTTCGGTTTTGATTTTGCATATGCTGTTCCCATAATAACTGCATGTCTGTAATCAAGTAAGCCGTAGGCACCATGATGTTCTGTAGGCGTGAGTACGAGCTTCAGGTCGCTACTCAAGTATTCGTGATGAACCTGGAGACCGCTAGCATCGTCCAAAACCCATCCAGAAGATTCTGAGTAACGGTCCACGACGACTACATTAACCTTGGTAACATCAATGCCTTCAACGCTTGTAAAATTTTCGATCCCTACCTTTCCATACCTCCAAGGCGAAAGCAATATGCTGAAAGATTTTCCGTCGCTCTTGTGTTGAATAAAAAAATCTATTAGTTTTCTGTAGACACGTAAGAAACTTTCAGCGGGCAATTGTGTATCAACCAAGAGCGAAATTTTCTTTGAGGAACGGATTAAACTTTCAAGCTCCCCATACCCTAAACTCTCGATAGCCGATTCTACCTCTGCTTCAACGTTCTCGACTTCGGCCGGCTTACCAGGTTCTGCTATAAAGCACTGCGTCTCCGATGGTACGTCAACAAAGATCTCTGTTTTGCCATACTTTAGCCAAAGCTCAACCAAATCGTTCCGACCTTCCCGTAGTAGGTTAATAAGATTGATATAAGTGATTGTGTATATAGTGTCGCAATGGAGCCCCAAAATATCCTTTCATTTATATCCTCAAGGGCGAGTGCAAAGGTTCCGGGCGGTGGGGATGTCTCGCTTGATGAGGTTATAAGGGCGCTGGAGGTTGCGACTTCCGCACCCTCAGCACATAATGCTCAACCTTGGAGGTTTGTCATCGTTAAAGATTCAAGAGTAAAAGAAAAACTGATCGAAGAAATGGCAGCTTTATGGCGTGATGATTTAAGGAGAGACGGGCTGGATGAAAAGATCATAGACGAAACGGTAAGAACATCAACGGAAAGAAGCATGAAGGCATCGGTTATCATCGTGGTATGTCTTACGATGGAAGACATGCACAAGTACCCTGACGATAGACGGAGGATGTGCGAATACATAATGGCAGTCCAATCGGTCGCCGCCGCGATAGAAAATATGCTTTTGGCGTTCCATGCGATGGGCATATCAGCTTGTTGGAGGAGCAGCGCGCTGTTTGCTCCAGAAGTCGTAAAGAGAGTTTTAAAGATCCCTGACTCTTTCGAGCCACAAGCAATCGTGGAAGTCTCACGTGGAGGCATATCGTCAAAACCTCCCAGAAAACCGTTAAGTGAAGTTGCATGTCTAAACTTTTGGGGGAATCCTGTATGATAACTACGCTTGCTGGTGGTGTCGGAGCTGCTAAGCTTATTGATGGGCTTTCCTCGATAGTTCCGCCTGAAGAGCTCACGATAATCGTTAACACAGGAGACGACTGTGAGTTCCATGGTTTGCACATCTCACCTGACCTTGACATAATCACTTACACTTTGGCAGGATTGGTGGACGAGGAAAAAGGCTGGGGCATAAAGAACGATACATTCAACTGCCTTGAGATGTTGGAGGCTTACGGTCACGATACTTGGTTCAGGCTCGGAGATAGAGACCTAGCAACCCATATCCACAGGACAATGATGTTAAGGTCCGGTTACAAGCTCTCCGAAGTTACGAAGGACATATGTGCCAAGCTTCGCATCAAGCAAAGGATCATACCGATGACTGACGATTACTTCGCGACAAAGATAAAGACCGACACGGGCATCATACATTTTCAAGAATATTTGGTGAAGAGAGGTGCCGTTGATGTCGTTCACGGGATTGTGTACGATGGTGTTGAGGGTGCGAAGCCTGCGCCGGGCGTTATAGAATCAATAATGGATGCCAAGGTCGTTATCGTATGTCCAAGCAACCCTTTGGTGAGCATAGGTACGATACTCGCCATTAAGGGCGTACGTCAAGTCCTAAGGGAAACTAAAGCCAAGAAGATCGCTGTTTCGCCTATAATTGGCGGTACCGTCGTCAAGGGACCTGCAGACAAGATGATGAGGTACTTGGGGATCGAGGTCTCTGCTCTAGGTGTAGCCAAACTATATTCCGACTTCCTAGACATATTTGTAATGGATGAGGTTGATGCACCACTCGTGCATGAAGTTGAAAAACTGGGCATAAAGGCTGTTGTAACTAACACACTGATGAAGACTAAGGATGACAGGATTAGGTTGGCAAAATTTGTCTTGGATGTAGCCTCGGTATATAAAAAAGCTTAGGGTACTAGGACGGCCCTTGCCCTGACTTCGCCCATCTTTAGCTTCTTTAAGACTTCGTTCACTTTCTCTAAAGGATATTTTTCGCAGACTGGCTTTATCTTTCCGGCACGTGCCAACTTTATCACGTCCCTCATCATCCACCTCGAGCCGATCACCGAGCCGACTATTCTTTTCTCTTCATGGAAGAAGAATTCGCCAAGTTTGACGTGAACGCCCATGACTATTGTTCCGAATGGTTTTGTGACCTTTATAGCCTGCTCTGCGGCAACATCTGAAGGCGCGAAGACTATGCTGGCATCAACCCCGCCCAGTTTCCTTATCTCCTCCACTGGGTCGCTGGTTGATGAATTTATTATTACGTCGGCTCCAAGCTCTTTTGCAACCTCCAGATGTGCTTTATTCCTGCTGACTGCCAAGACCTCAGCGCCATAAAGCTTAGCGATTTGGACGACCATGTGACCTACTCCACCTATACCGAAGACTGCTACCCTCTTCCCTGGCTTCAGCTCCGCCTTAAGCACCGCACCGTACGCTGTCACACCAGGACAGAAAAGCGGAGCGGCTTCGATCGTGTCTAAGTTGTCAGGGATCGGATAGACGTATCGCCAATCAGCGAGAACGTACTCAGCATACCCACCATCAACGGTCTCACCAGTTATCTTCTTGCTAGGGCAAAGGTGCTCAAAACCCCTCAGGCAATACTCACACCTACCGCAAGCAGTCCAGAGTGGTTGAATGCCAACCCTCTGCCTAATGCTCAGACCTTCCACGCCCCGACCGATTTCGTGTATCGTGCCAACTATCTCATGTCCAGGTATTATCGGTAATTTTGACGGTAAGCCATACTTAACCCAATCCCCTTCGATCATGTGAAGGTTCGATCTACACACACCGCATGCTTCTACCTTAACTAGAATCTGATTATCTTTTGGTTCGGGTACTGGTACATCTTCGATAACGATCGGATCCTTCTCGACAGGGGCTGGCTTATAGAGGAGTGCTGCTTTCATATTTAGTAGATTCTCGTGACGCTTTATAAAAATTCTTGGTATTATGTAACCAGGTGAAGTTTTATGTCAAGACGCATTTCTAGCTTATCCTTTTGATCTCCTCATAGATGTCTCTTAACATATCCTCATAGTTGGCTGCTCTACTTTCAACATCGTCCATCATCTTGAGCAAAAGCCTAGTTCTCTCTTCGGATACAAAACTGCCATAATTCTTTTCCAAAAATTCAAAGACCTTACGCCCAACATTTGTTGGGAAGAGTAGACGGTTTCTTTCTGTGACGTACCCCCTTCGGAAAAGCTTATCGATTATGGTTGCGTATGTGGATGGTCTGCCTATTGCCCTCTCCTTCATGAGCCTTATTACATCGGCCTGCGTGTAGGGGTAAGCTAAAGGCACTACCCGGTATTCTAACTCGACATCGTGGACCCCTTCTGGAAGCTCCTTATCAACAACTATACTTCTGTAGAGTTCTAAAGCCCTTCCTCTCGCTTCGACTATCCTCTCGACTATCTTCTCTTTATCCAAAAACTTCAATAGGTATTTCTTGACTTTAACCTCAAACTCACGACACTGGCTTGCCATGAAACGCCTAAAGATTAGGTCGTAAAGAGCGAAGTGTTTGGCTGTCATCTCCTCGGCCGGTACGACTCCCTCATAGATCATTCTCTGGAGCGTGAACCTATCCCAAGGCCTCGTAGGTCTTATGCATTCATGAGCACCCTCAGCCACGGACCAATGCCTACCTGCAAAATCTTCTCTAAGAAACTCCTTTGCGATCCTTAGCCCGACATCGCTTACATATGTCGAGTCCGTTCTGTGATAAGTGACGAAGCCGCTCTCGAAAAGGCCTTGGGCAAGTTTCATCGTCACATCAGAGCTCAACTGTAGAATTCTGTTAGCATCTCTCAGCATCTCATCTGTTGTATAGGGCGGGAGCGGTAAGCGTTTTTCCCACTTCTCTTCTATTAGCGAGATTTCTATACGTAGCCGTTTTTGTTCATCTTCCAGCTCTTCAAAAGCTAAGCCCAGTTGCGGAGCGTAAGCAACCTTCTTTTTCTTCTTGAATTCATCCGCACGCTGGATTACCCATCCTAGAACGGGCGTTTGAACCCTGCCTGCAGACAGGTTATAATCTCCAAAACGTTTCCAGAGTAATTGCGAAAGGACAAAACCTATCCACCTATCTTCTATTCTCCGGAGTATTTGAGCCTTCACAAGATCTTCGTTGATGTTCCTTAAGTTTGAAAAGGCCTTCATGAGTGCCATAGGTGTGACCTCGTGAAATTCTGCACGTTTTATCTCGGCTAATCCACTTAGGATGTTTTTTAAGTCCCAAGCAATCTTCTCACCCTCAGCATCCGGGTCGGTACCTATTATGACCAATCCTGTTTGGTAAGCAATGTTTCTGATAGCATCTATCCTATCTGCCGAGTCGTCTATATCATCGTATCCGCACATTGGACATCTGTCCTGTTTGTTGGTGAACTGATAGTTGCATCGTTTACATCGCTTTATTGTCGTGTATATCGGTGTGAAGTTGCCGTTAACCTGAACTCCGTGAAAACCTCTATCCACAACTAGGTCAACTATATGGCCGAGACACGCAGTTATAGATAGCACATAATTTTGGCTCGCAACCTCGTACACAATCAAATTATTGAGAACTTTAATGCTTGGACGTCCAAAAAACCTTGATATTATTCTTGCTTTCGTCGGACTTTCGACGATGAATACTGCAGGCCTTATTTCCTCAATCGCACGATGTCTGAGTATTCTGGTCTCATCAATTTCTTTCTTTAATGACTCGAAGTCAGCATTGTTGAAGACCTTAAACGTTATGTCGTAATATTTTGCTCTTTTGATGAATGCATTCAATATTTCTTCGTCTTCTTCCAACAAAAATGACGCGCCCTTCGTTAGACCGTTAATGGTTAGCCTGGACGATCTCCCGGAGCCCTGGATGTAAGTTTTGAGATCTGGAAGTATTATTTCATTTTCTTTTATGACGAAATCTTCGACTTTTCTTCTTTGCAAAATTTCGCTTATCAGTTTTTTAATTTCTTCCAGTTTTTCTGGATGTTTCTCCAAACTGAGTATTAACGGAAGATTTCTCCGTATGGGTTCTTCTTCCTGTAAGCTCAATGCCAGAACCTTTATCAGCTTAGGTGTTAGGGCTTCGTATTTGAATCTTAAAACAGGGGCACCGATGAAAATAACATATCTTATCTTCTGAGGGAGGTCCAACCCTCTAACGAGTAAACCATAATAATACGACGTTCCAATTAGATGGTCAACACTACCCTCGCAAAAAAGATCATAATCCTCCTTCCTCCCAGCCAACACGAGTCCAATCCTGAATTCATCCTTTAATGCATTGTAATATTTTTCAGCCTCCTCACTATTTCGGGCATAAATTATGCAGCCCTTGCCCATGATTCTTAGAATCTCCTTTACTTTTTCTGGTCCTTCCAAGTTTAAGTAAAAATCTTCAACATTCCTAACCGTGAAGAAAGAGGAGCCGACGTCGAAATTTAACAATTTTCTAAACAGCATTGTAGCCTTGCCTTTGCTCGTGGTCGCCGTAGAAACTACTAGGACACCTCTTGGTTCACCAGCCCATTCTCCATTGATCTTCTTAAACCCTAGAAGATATAGAATCCTTTCCACGTTTTTTGAGGCTTTCAAGATAGCATCTACATCATCAACGAATATGAAGTTGAAATGGATGTTCTTGAACTTCTCAAACCTCTTGGAAAGAAAGGCGGCTGTAGTTACCAAAATGTTAAAGTCACCATTCTTGAGGATTTCCTCGAATTTTCCTTTCTCTTCTCTATCAATTTTTTCATGGTAGAAAGCTAATGTTACGTCTCCCTTTTCGTTCATACCTACACTTTTACCTATCTTTAAGCAAAAGTTTCTCAGCTCATTAACGCATTGTTCAACTAATATCGTCGTGGGGACTATAACGTAATTTTTCTTTCCCTTTAATGCTAAAAAGAGTGAGGCGATCAACCCGAAAGCGGTTTTTCCGATTCCGGTCGGAGCCACGACGGTGAAGCTTTCATTCCTGACAAACCTTTTTATCCAAAACTTTTGTATTTCTCTCGGTTCACCCAATATTTTCCTGAATAAGTTTTCGAGTTCTGTTTCTTCATCAACACGTACCGCTGAGTTGAACGGAACGTTCTTGACGCTACACTTTATTTCAGAAATTTCCTCCGAAGACACGTCCTTTTTGCAGACGATGCATAAGTCTTCGTATATTACTGGTATCACTCTTTATCCCCACAAAAACCTCTGATGGTAATCAACACTGCCTAAATTTTTACTTTTGGTTCATGCTTAGTATAAGGAAGTTGTTTAAGGAAATTAAAAATTTAATATTTAACGAGATTAAACTTACACTTGTCTTGCTCGAGTTTGCGATAATCCCGGTTAAGAAGTTGGCGGATGGAAAATCAAGGCTTAGAAGTTTGCTTACACAGGAGCAACGTAAATACCTCATCCTCAAGATGCTTGAATTTGTTGTCGATGCTTGCGTTGAGGCTGGTTTAAGCAGGGTGCATGTAATCGGGAGCGACCCTGAAGTTGAGACGTTGGTTAAACAAAAAGGGTTGTCTTTCATATCTGACATGTGGTGTGGACTTAACGAGTCTCTTGAGGGGGCTATTAGCATGCTTTACTCGAAACATGCGGGAGGCTTTGTCATACTTCCCTGCGACCTTCCATTACTCTTACCGGAAGATGTGAAAACCATAGGAAGATTATTGGAGTACAATGATGTCGTAATTTCTCCTTCTTTTGGGTTAAGGGGTACAAATGCTCTAGCGATGAAGGAAGCGCATATAATCAAGATGCAATTTGGAGCTTCAAGCTTCCCTAAACATGTATCCTCAGCAAGGGCATGCGGTAAGAGGGTGGCGATATATGCATCGCTAGGAGTATGCCTAGATGTGGACTTACCTAAAGACTTGAAAATGCTTAGTAATTTATCAAGGTTGAGTCATAAAGGTGTTAATAGGGTTAGAACTGCTTTAGATTACTTACGCTTGTGATGCTTCTTTCTCCTCTTAAGAACGTAAAAAACTGCGAGCACCACCGGTATGAGTAACAACAATTCTGAGATAAGTATGTAAATCTGCACACCAACTCCCTGTTCTTCAACGTTTTTTAGCTCGATGCTAGTTATGGCACCATTGGTTATTGTTATGTTTCCGGCACGAAAATAAACGACATTACCTACCGCATCGGAAGCGACAACCTTTACCCTGGCTACTCCATCCATAATTTTTATGTTCTCATTACCGACGTACCTGTTATCCTGGGCTGGGCTCATCTCGAAAGTAGAGTTTATGATAAGTTTTCCATTCGTGTAATACTCCACGACCGCTGTGATGTATCTTAGATCGCCCTCCCTGTCTTCGACCTCAGCGAAAACTCTAAAATCTTTATCACTGAGTTTCTCGACCCATGCAGTTTTTATCTCTGGCGATCTAGAGATCGTTACCACTCCTATCGCATTCCTTGTTATATCAATGAACCAGAAAGTGTTGTTCGGACCTTTCGTGGGATGCCATGGCGAGGCAAGAGCTAAACGGATTTCATCAATCTCTCCATTAAAAACCTCACCCGCCGAGCTTCTTGGTCTGCAGAAGTAGACGACAGAGCCATAATCGGTTGAAAGAAGGGGCGGAGCGACAACCGTCCCAGTCGGCAGGGCTACCTTCTCAACCAGCTTTAGGTCCCTTGTCACGTGGATTAGATACCCTTCGACGGTCACTGCCCAAACACCACCGTCCTTCGCTGGCGTCACAAGGTATGTCTGATTCTTGACTTCGTATGTTTTAACAGAACCGGAGGCCGTGTCAATAAGTAGCAGGCTCCTGTAGGATGCATCTATGACCCAGAGCCCTGCATCGGACTCGGCAATAACACCTTCGCCCATAGCAACGTTCAGGTTCAACTCACTCAACACTTTCATCTCGAACGGCGAGAAGAGCACGACCTGAGAAACGCTAGGAAGGGCGAGCCACACGCCCTTTTTTGTCGGATACATATCCACGACGTCCGCTTTAAGCTCAAACGTCTTTACGTCAAGCGTCTTTGAGTCTATAACGGCAACGGACTTTGTATTGCTAAGGGCTACAATGACTACCCCTTCATAATATAAAATCTTAGATGGGAGACCCGGGAGCCTTATCGCCATCATCTCACCAGTCTTTGGCATGAAGAGAACGACCTCCATCCTCGATGGCAGCGACAGCCAGACTCTTTCCTGACTTTCGACGGCTATATGCGTGGGCAGATCTCCTCTAAGTTGAAAATCATAGTAGTCTAAAACTTTGATGGACATTGCTGGCTGAATCGTCGAAAGAAGCAGCAGGGCCGATATTACCATTAATGTAGCCGCTATCCTCATCGCACGGTTCACCATCCGCTGTGTTTATAAATGTTCATGATAGTCTTTTATTACGATATGACGAAAAGTCTGATAAAGAACATGGATGAGTTGCTTGATGGTTACCCAGAGCCTGAAAGGAAGCTCAGGGAAGATATGCTTAACTCTGCTGAGGATGCGATACAAGCCGTACAGCCTGATGAGCTTTTACGCAAGAAACTTAAGTTAAGGGGGAAGACCTTAACGGTTGGTGATGTAAAGGTCAAGCTTACGGATTTTGATGAAGTGGTCATCCTAGGAGCGGGCAAAGCCACCCATAGGATGTGTCATTACATCGAACAGCTCTTGGGTGATAAAGTAATAAGAGGAGTTATAATAGTCCCGCACAGTGTTGCAAATGTTTACACACATTCTTCTAAAGTAAAGGTCAGGGGCGGCGGGCATCCTGTCCCAGACAAAGAAGGATATGAAGCTGCCAAAGAGCTTGTTGAGATCGCGCAAAGCGTTGGGCCGAAAAGTTTAGTATTGGTGCTCATTTCAGGCGGCGGCTCAGCCCTTATGCCCCTGCCAGCAGAGCCAGTAACTCTGGAAGATAAGATAGAAGTTACAAGAGCGCTTCTAAAGTCTGGTGCAACGATTGACGAGATAAACATCGTTAGGAAACATCTTTCTATGATAAAGGGCGGATGGCTTGCTCGGCATCTTTCGAAGGCGAAAACTATATCACTCATACTATCCGATGTCGTCGGAGATAAGTTAGACATTATCGCATCAGGACCTACATCACCAGACCCGAGTACATATGCTGATGCTATCTCGATTTTGAAAAAGTACGGCATTTGGGATTCCTCACCACAAAACGTAAAGGCCAGATTGGAACGCGGTATGAATGGTGAGGTGCCCGAGACACCGAAACCAGGTGATGAGGCGTTTCTAAACGTGCGCAACATAATAATAGGCAGTTGCTCCGATGCATGCACCGCGGCCTTTTCTAAGCTCACAAAGCTGGGTTACAATACGATTTATTTGACGCATAGACTCGAAGGTGAAGCTCGTTACGTTGGCCAAATGTTAGCCAGACTCATACTTGATATAAAGTGTAAAAAGACAAAAAGACCAATCGCACTAGTGTTAGGTGGTGAGACTACGGTAACCGTGACGGGCAAAGGGGTCGGTGGTAGGAATCAAGAGTTAGCGCTGTCAGCGGCCATCGAGTTAGATGGTTTTGAGGGTTGCGCATGCCTATCTATAGGGACAGACGGGCTTGATGGACCGACCGATGCCGCGGGTGCTATAACCGATTGCTGGACACTTGATAAGGGCAGGAAAGCTGGATACGATGCGAGGGCATTTTTGGAGGATAACGATTCTTACACGTTCTTGAAGAAGGCGTCCTCCCTAATCTTCACCGGCCCTACGGGCACCAACGTCGGCGACCTCGTCATTCTGGGAAAGTTGCGATGAGCTAAAATCGAAGATACCCAGGTATTTTTAAGGAAATACGCAAAAAATGCCGCCTAGGCTTCGTGATAATACTTTTTAAGACCTGGTTCTATTTAAATACACGGATTAAATGCCTCCGAAAGTTAAAAGACGCAGAGATGGGAAAACATGGCGTCGTATGTTAAGCTGATGGCTGCAATACTCGTTTCGTTTGCAGTCATAACGTTAATGTCATTTGTTGAGAGTTTTTGCGGTAAAACATACGAGTTGGTCGCAATATCAAGCATTGCTGTCTCAGCCCTTCTAGTCAGCCTGATAACTCGATCTTTAGTTATTAGCACGGTCAGCATGTGTATAGGCGGAGTCGCAGCCGTATTATTTACGCTCTCAAGTCCGTACGTTTTCAACATTCAACTCCAACTTTGGAATCCATTAATGATTTTCGGAATTTCGGAAACATTCGGGAGGTTATTGCTAATTGCTATAGCGGTCGGAATCTCGGTAGGCATTACGAGTGTCATAAAAATCGCTACAAGTCCAAAAGAAGAGGTGAAAGTTCCTGTCGAAGAGCTGGTGAAAGAGGTCATCGAGGTGGAAGAAAAACCTGAGGTTACGACTGTTTATCCGCAGACAACTGAGGCTCCTAAGAAAACGGCCGAAGTTGCCATGGAGATGATGACGTGCCCGCACTGTGGAGGTAGCATACCATCCGACGCTCTCTTTTGTCCTTTATGCGGAAAAAGGGTTAAAGAGGACTGAGACGGATAAATTGTTAACCATGGCGAGTTTTCCATGCTAGTAAGATTGCTAGCTGCCGATAGTCTTGGAACGAGGAGCATGTGCACTTTCGTTGATACGGGAGACGTAAGCGTGGTGATAGATCCAGGAGCAGCTCTCGGTCCTTGGAGATATGGTCTTAAACCACATCCGAAGGAGGTTAAAAGATTAGAAGAACATAAGGCTGAAATTGCTAGTTTAACATCGAAGGCAGATCTGGTGATAGTTACACATTATCACTATGACCATATACCGAGGCCTTATGAGGATGTTTCGTGGCTTAAAGGTAAAATGGTCATAATAAAAGACCCGGAGAACAACATAAACTTCAGTCAAAGGTCAAGAGCACGTCTTTTTCTGGAACAGTTGCGGAAGGTCGGCTGTAAAGTATCAATTGCCGACGGAGGGGACATCAGAATCGGCACGACGTCAATAAAGTTTTCAAAGGCAGTACAGCATGGAAATTCTCCGAAACTCGGATACGTCGTAGAGGTATGCATAAGCACGAGCGGCGAGTGCTTGGTCCATACATCCGACGTGGAAGGTTTAGTAGAGGATCAGCAGCTTAGCTTCATCATAGATAACAAGCCTGATACCATAATATGCGATGGGCCCATGACCTACATGCTCGGTAGCAGGTTTACGGAGAACGATTTAGAAAAATCGATAAGTAATCTCATGAAGGTCGTGGCTTCATGTCGTCCAGCCGTACTAGTGCTCGACCATCACCTCATTAGAGACATAAGCTGGAGGGATAGGATAAACAAGCTTATGGTGTATGCTGAAAGCTTCGGTACACGTGTCTGCACTGCTGCGACACTCTCTGGGTTAAGCTACGAGCCCTTGGAAGCTATGCGAAGAAAGTTGTACGAGTCTTTTCCGGTAGACGAAGGTTGGAACGTTAAGGCAAATGAGTATGAAGACGTTTAATGTTATGGTTGGTAATGTAGTAGTCTTTCCACTTTAGCAAAAACAAGACCCTTAAAAATGCTGAAAAATTGTTGGACGTCTTATTCTTTTTTCTCCTCTTCTGGTCTCGTCTCCATCGTCAACTCCGGCAGAGGTTCAGGAGTTGGTGTAGTCGCAAGCGTATAACCTATCCATGCCAATATTGCGAGGATCAAACCCACACCGAGGAAAGCCGTTATCTGTATCGTTAAAAGCTGCCATGCTGGGGGCGATAGGAAGACAAGCCAGAAGTATAACACTAAGATCGCAATACTCACCACTAATATACAAACACCGATCGCTCGGTCCTTGTTCATACTACATCAACTAATTTGTCAACCTTATACGAATGGATTTAAATTTATCGGTGACGGGATTGTGATGGGAGAGGGGCAGAGCAAGTGGGTGAGCTGACAAGCGAAGGCGTACTGGAACTGTTAGCAAAGCCTGTTAGAGCAGCGTTCACCGAAAGGTTCGGAGAGTTAACCCCGCCTCAGATCGAAAGCATACCGAAGATACTAGAGGGGAAAAATCTGTTGTTGATGGCACCAACCGGTACTGGAAAGACCGAGGCGGCCCTCCTGCCCATACTCAGCAATTTAATACAAAACCCCGGGCACCCAGGAATAAAGGCACTCTACATAACGCCGCTCCGCGCGCTCAATCGGGACATGCTAGAAAGGTTTGACTGGTGGGCCAAGAAGCTAGACATCAAAGTATCCGTCAGGCATGGGGACACGGCGGTTGCGGAGAGGAGGACGCAAACCCTCATCCCCCCAGACATACTGATAACTACTCCCGAGACACTTCAGGCAATTCTGTGCGGGAAGGTCCTCAGAAAGCATTTGAAAAGCATAAAGTGGGTCATCGTCGATGAAGTGCACGAACTCGCCACAGACAAGAGGGGCACGCAGCTCTCCATAGCATTGGAGAGGCTATTGGAGATCGTCGGTCTAGAGTTTCAGAGGATTGGTCTCTCGGCTACTATTGGATGCCCAGAAATTGTAGCCAAGTTCTTAGTAGGGCCCGGAAGGGAGTGCGAGATTGTAAGGGTCCCCGTGGCTAAAGGCATGAAGATAGAAGTCTTCTATCCTGTACCGGAAGACGAGGATGTGATGCTGGCTGAGGAGCTCGCAATCTTACCAGACGTAGCATCAAGGCTCAGGACGATAAGGAGGCTCGTGGAGTCGCACGGCTCGACGCTAATATTTACGAATACGAGGCCTTTAGCCGAGATCTTGACGAACAGATTTAGGGCATGGGACGAGAGCTTCAGCGTGGGCATACACCACGGTTCATTAGCAAAGTCCGCAAGGATATCAACGGAACAAGGCCTAAAGACCGGTACGTTACTCGGCATTGTCTGCACATCGTCTTTGGAGCTCGGCATAGACGTAGGCAGGATAGACCTCTGCATACAGTATAACTCGCCTAGAGAAGTAACAAGGCTCATACAGAGGGTCGGTAGGAGCGGTCATAGAATAGGAAGTGTCGCTAACGGTGCAATAATTGTCATGGACTCGGACGATGCTCTAGAGTCCGTGGTCATAGCTAGGAGGGCATTGAGGGAGGAGCTGGAAGAAGTCAGAATACCTAAGAACTGCTTAGACGTCCTGATGCACCAACTTGCAGGGCTCCTGATAGAATACGGCCGTGTTAACATCGAAGATGCTTTAAAGATCTTTAGGCGAGCATATGGTTTCTCGGAGCTCGACAAGCATACGCTCACAAGGATCCTTGAGCATATGAAGAGTTTGAATATCTGTGTGCTTACAGACGATGGTTACTTCTGGAAACCTATCAACTCCAAACCCCTATACGATTACTATTTCGGGAACCTTTCCATGATACCAGAAGAGAAACAGTACTTAGTTGTTCAAGAGAGTACGGGAGAACCTGTGGGCATACTGGACGAGGAGTTCGTCGCCGAGTACGGTGAGCCCGGAACGAGGTTCATACTGACCGGTAAAGCATGGGAGATACTCAGCACGCTGGGTGAGAAGATCTACGTCAGGAAGCTGGATGAGTATGAGGGTGCAGTACCTTCGTGGGTGGGCGACGAAATACCAGTACCTTACGAGGTTGCAGAAGAAGTCGGTAGCATAAGAGCGGAGTACGAGGAGCGCCTTCGTAAAGGCGAGCCGCATGATGTTATCTGTGCTGATATAGCAAAGAGATACGGTGTCTCGGAGGAACTTATCTCTAGAAGCATGGTCGAGGTTAGAGCACACATCGACTCAGGAATACCGGTGCCTACGAATAGAAGGATACTCGTGGAGAAGGCGGGAGAATATACCATAATACACATACATGCTGGACTTAGGATAAACAGGACTTTGGCTAAGGCTGTTTCGTTCTTACTCTCTGAGAAGATCGGAATGCCCGTCGCCGTCCAGCAAGACCCTTACAGGATCGTCATAAGGTCTAAACATGTTTATCCAGAACTTGTCCTTGAGGCCTTAAAGAACTTATCCGATGGGGCCTTTGGTGAGGTTTTAAGAAAAGCCATCGAAGGCTCAACACTATTCAGGAGAAGGCTGGTTCATGTAGCAAGAAAAATGAGCGTCATCAGCAAGGAGGCTAGCATACTTGACGTCAGCCTCTCTAAGATTGTTGAGATGCTAAAAGGCACGGTAGTTTATGATGAGGCGATGTCCTACTGCTTGTTCCAAGACTTTGATGAACATCGTGCGTACGAGCTTCTCCGATCCATATTTATAGGAGATTACGAGCTCGTGACTTATTCATCGCTTGATGCTGTTGGGCCCTCGCCCCTGGCGCTGCTAACGCTCAGACGTTACCAGGAGGCTTACGAAGCAGTATCTTCAGACAGAATTGAGAGGCTAGTGCTGACGGCAGTAAAGACTAGGTTGATGAACGAGGTTGGTGTTCTTGTCTGCTCTGACTGCTATCAGTATTTCGACAAGGTAGTGGTCAAGGATGTCGACGAGAAACCATCTTGCCCAGTATGTGGTTCAAGAAAGCTTGGTTTCCTAAGGGGCGAGGTGGAAGATGTTTATGGTCTAATATCCAGAAAGGGCAAGCCTATAAGCAGAAAAGAGAGGGATTTACTCAAAGAGATAGAGAAGAGTTCGGAGTTGATAGAGAAGTACGGGAAGGCAGCCCTCGTAGCACTATCAGGAAAGGGATTTACTGTGAGTGATGCCGCCAAGGTTCTAGAGAAGGAAGGAAACCTGACGGGTAGATTAATACAGCACATAATCGAGGAAGAAAAGAAGAAGCTGATTGCTACGTTCAAGTAGTGTGGTGGACGTTAAATGGGTAAGGAATATCCAAAGATGCCGGTCGTCGCTGTAGGTGCGTTAATACTTCAGGATCACAACATACTTCTCGTTAAAAGGAAGAACGAACCTGGTAAGGGAAGGTGGTCAATCCCAGGCGGCTCCGTTGAACTCGGAGAATCGTTGAAGGATGCTGTAGTCAGGGAAGTTTATGAGGAAACAGGTCTTTTGGTCGAGGTATCAGAATTGCTGGACATCATTGAGGTTATCAGGCGAGATAGTGCTGGCAACATAATCTTCCACTATGTAATCCTCGATTACTTAGCTAAACCGATTAGCGGCACACTTAGGGCCGCATCGGATGCCTCGGATGTCATTTGGGTATCTGTAGACGAGGCCATGAATATGGAAATCACAGATAGCCTAAGAGCAATGCTTCGCAAGCTGAAAGAAAAAGGATTCTTTGGTTAGGTTTTATCTTTAGTATCGTCCTTCGGCTGGGGTGGAGTGATTTCTGTTATTGCCTTTAGCAACTCTTTTTCGTCCACTTCTGCAAACGTCCTCCATCCAACCTTTATCATGTTATCCTCAACTTTTATGAGGTACCCTTTCCTGATAAACCGCTCTATGGCCGCCTCAACCTTCCATCTCGGGAACTTCACCTCTAAGAGCTCTACTAGCTCCTTCTCAGTAGCCTTGCCACTCTTCGTAAATATGTACGAGAGTGTTGCGGCCAAGATTGCCACGTCTTCTATGCTCCAACCTGCGGCCACTATATCTGCGACGGAAAGCGGTTCGGAAAGCGTGATGAAAAACCTAGCTTTATCGAAATCCTCCTGAGCTGGGCTATCGCTCGATGGCTGGTCGAACATTATCTTTACCCTAAGACCTATACTGTTTAGTCTGCTGTTCAGTGCATCGATTATCTTGAGATAATTTTTACCCAACCTCCTACGCAGCTCCCAACCCCTGACACCTGGGAGTCTATGACTCGAGAAGAGAAGCATGCTGGCGGCTATCGCCAGCTTCTTACCTGCCCGTTCAGCTTCACTTTTCCTCTCTTCCAAGATCCGACACCTCCCCACTTTTTAAGGAGACTACAAACGTTGTTATCTTCTCTCTCTTACGTTTTGAGGGGTACGGCACAACCTTTACCTCTCCTGTAAGAGGATTCTTCTTTATTTCCGCTAAACCCTCGCTGACGACGAAGCTGAGTACGTAGGCTCTCCATACAGTCTCCTCAAAGGTATCAGCACTTACTATGGACCAATAATCTAATTCGCCTCCGCTTCCTGCTGCCGTGATACATCTTTCGTGCATCTTCTTCACTTCCTCTTCTAACGCTATGTCCTTTGTGTATCCTGCTTCCTTCACAATACGTAACGCATCCTCTTGTGTTGTCAAAAGCTTTTCATAGGCCCTGTCCCTAGGCGGTAACATTAAGAAGTACTCCATTCCCTGTCTTAGCCTGTAAGGCGTAAGCTGCTCGGCTCTGACAATAGGCCTCCAGCTTCTAGCAAGTGCTATAGCCAACTGCTTTGGTTCAGCAGAAGCTATTTTGAGCGATACTAGTTGACTGTCTATGAAAAGTGACGATGCTCTCTCCTTCAACCACTTCTGTTGCAGCGATATTAGAACAGCTATCTTATAAAGCGTCTCAGCGTCTAGAATTATAGTGTCCAGATCCTTCTGCTCTTCCAATATGCGTCTTAGCTTCGTTAGGAGCTCTTTCACATTAACAGAGAACGGGTCCAAACCCCTTTTCTCGATAGATTCACAAAGCGCTATTATCTTCTCCAGCTCCTCTCTGCTCATCATCTTCCTTTCGTGAGACATGTCGCACTACCTTTCTACTACACCGACCGATGATTTTCCGCTGATGTTTTGGACGATGATAACGTTCGCGTCCTCGCCCACACTTATGTAACCAGGCGTTATTATTATGTACTGGACGTACGGGTCGGCCTTGGCAGTTGCCGTCAACATCTTTACCATCCTCTCCCTATTAAGCGGGTCCAAGTGAACGTCGAACTCATCAACGGCCCTGAAGGGTGACTTAACGTACTTCTGTAGCGCAAGAAGGAAGGCAAGTGTCGCCACTATTCTTTCACCACCGCTCTGTGTATGAGAGTCTAAGAGAACAGGTTCGACGCCCCTGAAACCAACGTAAAGGTCAAGGGATGCCTTCTCAATATCTTCCAAGTTGCGCAAGGATATCTTACCGTTTGCATCAACGGATTTCAGTATTTGGACGTAAGCTGGCTCGACTTCTGCTACGAGTTTCCTTAAGAATTCCCTCCAAACTTCCTTTCTATGCTCAACCTCTTCCTTTGCCTTCTCTATGTTTTCAGACAGCTGCTTGGCCTTCATCTCGACCTCACTGTACTTGGCATCCGCTAAAAGATACATCTCTTCTGCGTTAGGTGTCACGCTGCCCAAAGAACTTATCTGGACTTCTAAGATCTTCAAATCCTCCTGGATTTCTGTTGGTTTTCTGTTTGTTTCGACGCGAGGTCCTTTTAGCTCAGCCTCGGACATCTGGGATGCGAGTTTCGTCTTCAGTTCGCTCAACTGGGACTTTAGCTTTCTCATCTCAGACTCCGTTAGGCGTATCTTGAACCTCGTAACCCCTTCTTGCACCTTCTCTTCGATGAGTTCGTCCATCATCGCATCTATCTTCTTTTCTAAATCGTCCAAAATTTCGGATGTTCGTGGTTCCGTTATTCTTAACTGATGTAGCGTCTCACGAATCTTCTCACGTAAAGCTCCAGCTTTTGACTCGTGCTCGCTAGCTTCTTTGTTTAAATCTTCAATCTCTAAGATGAGTGATGCGATCTTATCCTCAACCCTCTTTACATCGTTCTCTAAAGCTATGACTTGGGACCAAACAAGCTCCCGTTCAAGCTCAGCCCTATGGTTCTCAAGCCTTCTGAGCTTTATCAGCTTCCCATACTCTTCCTTCCAATATTCAACGGTCGCCCTCGCTTCTTCTAGCGTTTTCTTGAAGCTCATTTCCTCTGTCAGCAACATGTTCAGCTTGGCCTCGGCATCCAATATCCTCTCCCTAAGCTTCGATGCACCTACAGCATCCTCGACCATCTGGAGCTTCTCAATGCTACTCTTGGTTACGAATTGCTCTATCATATTCTGGTGCATTATAATGAGCATGTTATTGGGGTTGATTCCCACCTGCTTGAGCAAGTGCTCAACCTCAGCCTTTGTCATGAACCTGTTGTTCACGTAGTGCCAATAGTCTCCATTCCTCTTGAGGTATCTGGCGACAGATACCGTGTCCGTGTTTATCGTTCTGAACGGTCTTTTACCATTGTGGGCACTATTCTCGAACACGACGGTGACCCTAGCCACATCCTTTCCACGACGGATCAGGTCGCTTAGTCGTTCACCCCTCTCCGTGTAAGTCTGACCGAGAGCGACGGATATCCCCAGCAATATTGAGGACTTTCCAGCACCGTTTGGCCCCATTATAACATTGAGGCCTGGCTTCAGTGGTATCCTGGAATATTCGTGGGACATGAAGTTCTCCAGGATTACCTCCTTTATGTGCGGTACAGACTTAACCCTATGCTCTAGCTCAAGCCTTTCCGCGGACCGCTCGTCTGTATTTTCCACTTTGGGAGTTCTCCTCCTTTGCCTTTGATTCTAACCGCAGTATATTTGGTTTATCGGAAAGCTAGCCAAGGTCGCTATGCCTCAAACTTTAAGGACGCTAAATACAGCATCCTTGGCCATAATTTGGCGAGTATTATACAAAATGACTTGTTTTAGGATTATGGAATCTTGCGGCGCTTACCCATAAAGCCAGTGCATTAACCCTTCCAGAAGTGTGGCACGCTAGGCCCTATCATCAGCGACGAAGGTTTGCGCCTCCTTTTATTGTTGTACCTAGCCCTGCGACGTCTCTTTATAAATTCCTTAATAATTGTCGAGAGTTTGGGCACTAACCTCTCGGCGCTCATCCATAATGTTATCATGATGATCGAGAAGATTGCGGATTCTATTATTATACTCGTTAGATTCAGCATAATAATCACCCGGATGGTCTAATACCGCCCGGACGCTTTAACGTTTTTGTTTTACAGATTTCCTTTTATATGGATTATTTTCGACTAAAAACACCATATATCCCCCCGTTTTCCCAGAAAGTCGTTTATTTTTTAAATCAGTGCCCGAAAACCGTTATAACGGCAAATTTTAAAACGACAGTCACAGATGCCGTTTCTTTTATATAGGCGGCATAGACGGTCACTTTGGTCATCTTTTGCCTACCTATAACGGCCGGATTTCCCGATTCTAAAGGCCTGACAGGTCTTTAGCCAGCATCAGCCCATAAAAGTTTAATGATACGCTGTTTAACGACAACCTATAGGAATAGACAGGGAACCTGATTATGACAAAGATCGAAACTAAGACGACGCTCGAAAAGTTCAGGAGGTTCGTGATAAGTAACTGTTGCGCGTCATTTATTCCTAAAGAGTACATGGAGGACCCGACGGTCTTCCCGGAAAGGGACCCTTCAGAAGGTACGATTCATGTGGAGGCAGTATCCAAAGTCCTCCTCAACCAAATCAGGAACGTGAGGTTCGTGAAAGTCGCCGACGTTCTCGGCGTCCTGTACTACTCTAAGAGTGGAAACACCAGCCTAAAGTGGAGGCAGATTAGGGGTAACATCGGCAAGCTTACAGGTTATGCTTCCCCTAACTCCATAGTGAACCTTTTACATGCAGGTATACTAACGCCCAGCCAGATACAACGAATGCTTTCCGCGCTGAAATCCTCCCAACAGGAAGCGGAGGATGAAGGGGAGTTAAACAGCGTACCATAGACCCATACCCCTATGGTACGCCGTTTTTAGTTTCACTCCGCCGAAAAATTTTTTCCATCATGCTGAACTAATTCCGCAACCTACTCAGCCAGCTGTACGACGTCCCTGTAGTCCTCGATGTACTTGTTGACGTACTTCATGCCTGGTGGTATGGTCAGGTACGGATTTACCTTCGTCCCGATAAGTTTGCAGCCTTCTCTTATCCTGACGGCGTTACCGATGACTGAATATTCGCCGATGTAGGTAGAATTGCTCTTAGAAGACTCGACGATTGACTTCCTACCGATGATGCTATCCACTATGCAGGCGTTATCGCCGATCTTCACTGCGTCCATTATCGCAGACCTTTCGATCCTGACGTTCTCACCTATTATGCAGTAGTTATCTATGCAAGAGTCTTGTATCACCGTGTGCTCACCTATCCTCGTATGTTTGCCTATCAAGGCCGCACCCTCGATGATTATCTTGTTATCCCTGTACTTTTTCAACACATCGTCCTTGATTTTATTGGATTCGTTACCGTATTCTTGTAACCATACTTTCTTATCTAACTGGATTGCCTTCTCTGGTATTACGATGTTTATTGAGTTCCTGAGTATCTCGACCATAGCCCTCAAGTATTCCTTTGGACTACCAACGTCGTACCAAACAGATATCTCATAGCCGTATATTGGGAAGCCCTTTTCCACAAGGTACGGTATCAGATCGTAGCCGAAATCCAACCTCTTTCTTTCCTCTAGAATTTTCTTTATCTCATCTCCCCTGACTATCTCTCTTACTTCGGGTGCTAACAAGTATATTCCAGCGTTTATCAAATTGCTTGGTGCCTTTTCGGGTGTTGGTTTCTCTATGAATTTTTTTATCCTCATCTCGCTGTCAACATCGGCTACGCCATATTCCTCTACATTCTTCGTCCTGAAGAGGGCAATGGTCATCAAAGCGCCCTTCTTCTCGTGCCATCTCATAAGATCTTCAAGGTTCATATCAAAGATGTTATCGCCTTGGACAACTATCACTGGCCCCTCAACGTCGTAGTACTCAATGTTTAGCCTATACGAGTCGGCACTACCCAAGTCATCCATATTTGGCTGGTGCATTATATGGATTCGCGGAGTTATGCCATACTTTGCCGAAAAGCCAGCGCCATCACCAAATTGGTCAAAAAGGTCCGTATAATTCGTGTAACCCTGCTCGCCTAATATAAAACGCCTTACGCCCTGGCTCGCTAACGCAAGTATTGGAAACTCTATCAGTGCTCTGTTCATGAACCTTATGCATGGTTTAGAGATGTCGTAAGTTAGTGGTCTTAGCCTCTTTGCCACACCACCGACAGGTATGAAACACGTTAGATCCTCAACTTTCACGGGAATGATAATTTTTATAGATGCGTATATACGTTATCATCTAAGTTTGTTTATGCAACGTGCGCACGGCACGTAACCCTTAACATCCGTATCGTGTATCCAATTGCTGAAGTACATCACGCACTTTGGGTCGTTGCAGTGCTTGAGTCCAAGAAGGTGTCCGACCTCATGGCATGCCTCCTTGATCGCCCTTTCACTGTAAAGCGACTCGTCGTAGGGTAAACCGTAGAATCTTGGGTCGAGCCTATATGTGGAAACGACGGCAACCCCCTTAAAAGCTATGCCGAAACAGTAATTCAGCCCAGGTGCATAGACATCCACATCGATTAAGGCAAGCAAAAGCTCATCCTCTTTCTTCGTTTTTGAAAGTGTTTCGACGATTGCGATTGCGTCGTGTTGCCTTCGCAAAGCGTTAAAACTGTGGGGTGTAATGCTGAATGTCTCTTTGTCTATTACAACATCAAGCCCATAAACCTCCTTCAGACGCTCCGCGATAACTTCTGTTACTTTTCCCATTCGCGTTGATTGGATTATCCTAAGCCTTCGCATCGTAATTAAAAATGACCGAATGTTTTATTAAGCTTGAGCTATTACGTGGAATGCATTGGCGGACCTCTACATAATAGCCGGCGTTCCCGGTGTAGGTAAGACGACGATAGGCTCTTTGGCAGCGAGGTTAATGCATACGAAGTTTATTGACATACCAGAATTTGTAAAATCTGAGAGGCTTTATGTAGAATATGATAGGAGCAGCAGGTCCTATATCGTAGACCTCAGAGCACTCTCGGCCGCTCTTAGTTCAGCGATAAGGGATGAGGCTAAGCCGCCGATCGTTGCCACCCACATAGCATTTAAGCCTAGGAACTGCAAAGTCCTGAGGGTCTTGGTGCTTAGGAAGAATCCGCTAAGCCTGCTTGCTACACTGCGCTCCCGTGGATACCCTCTCCGGAAGGTTGCAGCAAATGTTGCGGCAGAGCTTATGGACGAGCAGTATGTCGAGTTCATTCGCAAATTCGGCCGCTCAAGGGTTATTCAATTGGACGTCACACAGTTGAAGCGCCATAAAGCCGCAAGGAAAGCAGCAAGGCTGCTATCCAAGGGAGGGAGGGGCGATGCCGTTGACTGGGTCTATTTGCTAGAAAAAAATAACAAACTTGGTAGGTTATTGTCGTTCCTCTCGAAGTACTGCTGATGTTACTTCTTCAGCAAGCTTTTTGCCTTTTCTGCTATGGCCTCCGCCATCTCGAACGTCGTGGCCGTACCGCCCAGGTCGTATGTGACCTTCTTTCTCTCGGCTATAACGGCTTCGGTTGCCTCGAATATCGCCCTCGCCGCATCAACTTCTCCCAAGTATTCTAACATCCACGCACCGGACAGAATCATGGCAGTCGGGTTCACCTTGTTCATACCCTTGTACTTTGGTGCGCTTCCGTGTGCCGGTTCAAACATCGCATAGTTGTCACCAAAGTTTCCGGAATATATGCAACCTATGCTGGCAACAAGCCCAGAAGCTTCCTCAGATAGTATGTCCATGAACAGGTTGGTTCCAAGTATCACGTTCTTGTTGAATCTTTCTGGATTTTTCACGAGTTGCTGTGCCATGTTATCCACAAAATACTCCTCATAGGATATGCCGGGATAGTCCTTCGCAACCCTCTCCACAGACTCCCAGAACATTCCGTCAGCCTCCTTCATTATGTTCCTCTTTGTTACGACTATTACCTTACTCCAGCCTTTCGACTTTGCTATCTCGAATGCCTTCCTAGCCACCCTCTCAGACTGCTTCCTAGAAATTTTCCTGATAGCTATTGCACAATCATCAGACAGCCTGACGTCAATTCCTGTGTAGAGACCCTCCGTCCCCTCCCTGACACATATAAAGTCTAGCTCACCAAATCGTTCCTGTAATCCTTTGAATGTCTTGATCGGCCTTATGTTGGCGTACAGGTCAAACTTCTGCCTAATACTTACTGCAACGCTTTTAGGCATACCTCTCTCCCAAGGCGTCGTGGTCGGAGCCTTTAAGCATGCATCCGACCTCTCCAAAACCTCCCAAGTTTCGGGAGGTATTAGGGACGGGCCTCCATGCGCTTGCCACCACTCAAAGCCAGCCTCTAACGGGATGACTTTGACGTTTGGTTTAACAGCATCAAAGACTTTTAAAAAAGCCTCAGCGAGTTCCGGCCCGACACCATCACCCTTTATTAAAGCAACAGTTTTCATGAACTTTTTCACTTTAAGATATGTTAGTATATACCGGTTTAAATCTTTTTTGTGATATGGTTTATAATTTTGCTGGTCTTCGCTTTAACTCAACACCACACCTTGTGCAGACGTTTAAGTTGCTGACACCATACTCGCTCCTACATACAGGACAGTAAGCTACCCAAGTTATTTGCTTCCTGATTCCAGGATGAATAATGCCGACGGTTTTTATGCCCATACGCCTTGCAAGATTTTGGATGCTGTAATCATCACTTATTATAACGACGTCAATCCCAGCCTTGCTTTTCTCCAGAGCGAGGGCCAAGACATCTATATCTGTTCGGGACAGTTTAATCCTATCACCGGTCGATGCTGCGATCCTCTCCACCTCCCTGATGTTATCTTCTGATGGGTTGGAAACCTCCAACTGACCGCAGTCAACGGCGACCTCCACGACATTCTTTACGGACTCGTCATGCATAACCTCCGACAGTACAGAAGGTGTAGTGGCGAACTCCTTCCTTGAAAAATCCGTCTGGCCAGCTATAAGAGCCGTTGAGTCGAGAATGTATAGTATCAATTTTTTATGATCTTTAGCGGAGACGTTTCCTAAGTCTTCTTGCAAAGCTGCACTCCCTCTTAACACGGACAAAACGGACTGTCTGTTCGGACTTGCCTATGGTCAGCTTTTCATTCTCTAGAACTTTTCTAACCTGACCATCGAGTAGTACGTGAAACCTCGGAACTTTTAAGTGAAGGGTTATAAAGTTATCAATAGGTAACACGAGCGGGCTCATCTTCGTAAGCGGGCAAACGGGCACAACGACGATGACCTCGAGCTTATGGTCAACAGCCGGACCTCCTGCGGACATGGCATAAGCAGTCGAGCCAAGTGGTGTCGAGACTATAACACCGTCAGCCACACCGTCAAGTAAGGTATGACCATCACGCACGATCTCAAACTCGATGATCTTACCAATGTATTCGCCTGAGACGTAAACTTCGTTGACCACATCCCCCAGCTTTCTATTTTCAGCGTATACTGAGAGCTTCATTACCTCTTCAACGTCAAAATTCTCTTTAAGTACCCTATCCAGGACCTCGGGCACTTCCTCTGGATTAAGCTCCGAGAGGTAACCGCCCCTACCGAAGTTCACCCCTAGTATGGGAGTCCTGTAATCAGCCAAAGAATGTATGCTTCTCAATATAGTACCATCGCCGCCAAGAGTTATGACGAGGTCAGCGACTATCTTCCCTTTTGCTTCCATGAGGTGTTCAGAGTCGAAAACCTCGCTCTCGATTCCTATGGAGCTTAAACTTT
Source organism: Candidatus Terraquivivens tengchongensis (assembly GCA_023268355.1). Classification (GTDB taxonomy): domain Archaea; phylum Thermoproteota; class Nitrososphaeria_A; order Caldarchaeales; family Wolframiiraptoraceae; genus Terraquivivens; species Terraquivivens tengchongensis. Next base: position 13,331 of record JALNJK010000004.1, on the reverse strand, counting down.
TAGAAAGTTCGTTGACCATCTCCACGGCTTTGGCTTTTGCCGGCGTGTAAACTATCGCCACCTTCCTGATCAACGTTCTTTTACTCTCCCTAACTTGCCCACATTTCGTTAACTATAAACATTAAGTTCAGAGCTCTTCTTGAGAAGGGCAAAGTCTTCGAGGAGTAACGGTTTTGATAGATGTCTTCGTGCAGAGGGAGGGACGGTATAAACACCAGGCATTAAAGTCCTTTGTTCCTCGGTGAGTATCCTTGAGTCTTCTGGCAACCTTTTACCACACTTCGGGCATTCATAGCCTTTGTTATGGCCCAAAGACTTCATCTTCTTCCCGCAAATGTCACAAGATGGCGGTATTGCGCGGATGGACCTTGCAAGGCTTATTATCCATATCTTTTCTAAATTTATCGTTAAGGGCAATCCGGATTTGGATTTTACACCGCCATAAGCCTTTATTCTATCGCCAGGCCTGAGGGCACGCACCACGTTTCTGAAAGACTTCGTAGGTTCGAAGGCGGCGCACTGGATTTCTCCCGTTTCATCTTTCAACGTGAAGAAGACATGACCGCCGGGCATAACTCTAGGCAAATCCGCAACAACACCTTCAACGGATACTGACATGCCATCTTCTATCTCCGCAACCTTTACCTCTTGTATGTGCAAGTCCGTCGCCTGGTTCGTCTCGAAGAGCAACGTTCTCTCGACTGGTTCCAGTATCCTAAGAATTGAGAAGGCATAAAAGGTCATGTCTGGGTCGAGTGACCTAATGCCTAAGAGTACAGGGCACGGCGTGTGCGGCGTTATCCTAGATTCGTTCGTCTCGTAGTCGAAGTTATCAAAGGTCCACGGACTTGTCATCAAGTCCATCTTTATGACGGAGTTATCATCGACTCTCCTGAACGTTCCCCAGTTCTGTTTGGTCCTGTATGCTATAAGCTCGTAAGTTTTTTTGGGAATCTTATCCATCCCTACAGCGGCCAGCGCACCTATGACTCCCCTACGTCCCTTAAGTGCATGAAGCTCTGCTCCGACGTCTGAGGCGACTGTAAGGGCATCCTCTACGGTCACCATTCTCCTAACGACAGTCATAGAGAAGCCTCTCAACCTCTCCGGTATCTCATCGCCTACGTAGAATGCGACACCCGGCTCCGTACCATCGCATTCCAGCTCGGCCAGCTCGTATACCCTACTCAAGACCGTTTCCCTGACAATATCCAGCTTTCCTAGATCGATCGAAAACCTCAGAGCTACCGCGGCGTTGCCCCTCGTCTTGTAAGGACAGTTCGGGTTGAGGCGGATGAGCTGAGGCCTCATGATAGGGGTTAAGCCCATCTTTAGCAGATCGTCGAATATTATGGCGGCTACGTACGTCGTGCACATTGCCTTCTTAGAATCGGTATCATCAATACCAATGTGTAACGTTACCAACTCGGCCTTGGGATCTATCTCCTTTTGCCGTGAATTTAAGCCTAACTATAAGAGATCCAAGAACGACATAACCTTACACTTTAACCCCAGCCTCTTCTTCAGCTCCTCTGCACAATTTCTGACGGAGAATAACGTGAATATTCCCACGGTTTTTGCCTTCGACTTTTCGACGAGTCTTACCATCGCCTCGAGAGTTGCACCGGTTCTCATTATGTCATCAACTATAAGGACGTTCTCGTCCTTCTTGATAGAGCCCTTAGGTATGTAGAAAGTCTTAAAGAGGACTGGTGAGAATATTGCCTTCTCCTCGAGGAATTCCTCCACACCAACCTCCTTGGTTCCCTTTGCTACCACGATGGACTTGACGCCAAGCTCGTTCCCTAGCTGTATCGCTATCGGTATCCCATCAACCGCAGCTGTTAGAATCTTGTCCACCTTCACGAGTTCGAACTCGCTGGCTACACTTCTCGCGATAAGTTGCTGAAGACCGGCATCGTAGCAAACTGAAGTAAGGTCGTAAGCGCCATTCCTCTCTATGACCTTTGACTTGAGCATATCGCGGATGTAGTTTTCCTTGAAAGTCTCTATTATCATCTCGGCCTTTTCGATGCTAGGTATTACATGGCCGTTTATGTATCTGCTCAAAACGCTCGGCGGCAAGTCTATCATCTTGGAGATCTCCTTGTACGTAAAGTTCCTTTTCAGAACCCTCAGTATCTCTACGGCGAAGATCTTTTTCTTCATCGAGGCCAGTTTGTTCACGGACATGTTAAGCTTGGATGCATTATTTATAATTTCTTAATATTATGTATAGCAAAACAACGTATTGGATAATCCCGCACTCAAGCTTTATCTTAAACCGTGCCCAACCTTATGCTAAATGACTCTGAAGCAACTTTTTGAGCGTGCAAAGCTAGTTAAACAGAGATTACAGGAAGAAGAGAGTAGCGAGAGATTTAGGGAGTGGTTGAGTAGGGCAAAGGATGTCTGGAAGTCGTATAAACCTAGCAAGGTTGAGAAGAAAGTTGCGGCGATCGATAGCGGATGGAACTACAGAACATATTGTGGTTTCTACCTATATGCCATCAGGGCTGTGGCCGTTGCACAATCGTCAGAAACTGTTACGGACCCCATAGTTGATGTTGATATACTACCTATGGAGGACGATGGGTCCGGTATAAGCCCCGAGTTGTACATACAAGGAATTGCGGAATGCTATGAACACGATTTAGCGTCAAAGGTGGCAAATCTCTTAGATATAGTATTGGTCGATGGGTCCATTCTGGCTAGGCTGAATGCTATGCGTACCTTAAGCAGAGTCAAGCTCTTCAGGGAGTACGCCGTTTACGTCAGACCGCTCAAAAATGCGAAGAACATCCTATTCGTTTCGAAGTACTCCCAAGACAGGAGCCTTGTACATGGAGCGCTTGGAGACGTATATTACATCAACAGGGTAACAAACGATATCGGGTACACGGAGCCCATAACGTTTGAAAGGGACGGGATGACGATATCGGTCTTCTACGTTAGGTTGTCAAAGAATTCTGATGCGATACATGTGGAAGTTCCTGCGATAGTTGACTTAGAATATGTCAGGTCTGTAATTGACGCGCTATATAACACAGCAGTTAAAGGATACCCGTATGCCCTCATGGTCGCTCACGAAATAGCATCACTACCTAACGACTTCATGGACATGATCAGCGAGGTGGCTGGGCTTTCCGTTCTTCCGACGGCCAGGGAGGTGCTTGAAGTTGGTTGAGATCGGGATCGTAGTTGGCGAGGCACGACCCGAATGGATACAATTCTTCGCCAAAGACGTGGTAAGGGTCGGAGAATTCGTCACTGTGGATACTGTTGATGGACAAGCCCTGTACTTAGTAGAGTCCTCTAAGCTCGAGAGTAAACTCCTGTCAAGAGTACATGACTACATAACGGCGATGGAAGCAAAAGAGGCGAGTAAAGTCAACCCTAGGGATACCGTTAGGTACTGTACCGCACGAGCTGTCGGACTGGTTAAAGATATCTTAAAGGGCATACGTGTTTATCCTACGCTACCACCCGATCCAGGCTCGCCCGTATTTCTGGCCGAGGATGAGCTATTGAGGAGAATATTTCATAACGATTCGAAGGAATGGGTTGAAGTCGGAAGGTTATTGAGGAGGAACAGTGTCACGGTTTCTGTCAACTTGAACAAAGTCGCCTCCAGGCATCTTGCAATATTGGCGGCCACGGGTAAGGGAAAGTCGAACCTTTTGGCGCTAATAGCAAAAAGGGTAGCAGAGAAGAACGGCACTATGGTAATCTTAGACTATCATGCCGAGTACTATGACTTGAAGATTGAGAAGATGAGGTTTGTATGTCCAAAGATCAACCCAAGATATTTGGATTCCGAGGAGTTAGCAGATATGCTCGATATAAGGAGCGATGCCACAAAACAGAGGGACGTACTCAGAAGGGCGTACACCAAGGATGTGATGAGGTCGCCGAATTTCTGGGAGGCTTTGGAGGAGAACCTTAGAAACGAGGCAGAAAACGAGGAAGACTTCCAAACGAGGGTTACAGCTAGGAGGGTCCTAGAGATAATCGAAAGAAGCCTTGCGATAAAGGGGAACATATTTGACACGGAAGTTGAAAGTCCACTCAACCTCATCGAGCCCAACAAAATAAATGTATTAGATCTTTCAGGCCTGACAGAAATCCAAGCTCAGATAATCGTGGCGCATTATCTTACAGAAATCTTGAACGATAGGAAAAATGCGATGCTTAAGAGAAAATCAAGGTTCAGATCGCCCGTAGTCATAGCTGTTGAAGAGGCTCATACGTTTATACCACAAGACAGGAGCTCCAGATGTTCCGGCGTGTTGGCCAGAATAGCGAGGGAAGGTAGAAAGTTTGGTGTATCACTGATTTTAGTCTCGCAAAGGCCGTGTAAGTTAAATGCAGACGTAGCAAGTCAAATGGGCAGCTTCGCGATATCTGGTCTAACCCATCCGAGAGACCAGAACTTCGTCATGGAAGTGACGGATGAAGTTTCAACAGAGCTGGGCGCATCCTTGTCGAGCCTAAACACTGGCGAGATGATATTGACGGGTCAATGGATAACCGTGCCAGCACTCGTTAAAGTGGACCTCGTCGAAGAAAAGCACATGGGTATGGATCTGGATGCAGTAGGGTTGTGGGCCGAGGATGCTAATGTAGGACGCAAAAGGATATCAACGGAGGAACTCATCAAGTTATGATTATCGGACACTTATCCGATACACATCTCGGGGCTTATGCAGGAAAGGACGACGAAAGGGAGCAGGATTACTACGATGCATTCCAAGAGGCTGTCGAGATATTCATAAGAGACCACGTTAGGCTAGTTGTCCATGCGGGCGACATACTGCACTCCTCTAAACCATACGGAACCGCAATGAGGGTTCTTGTGGAGGGCGTTAAGCGATTACATGATAAAGGTATACGATTCGTTTTTACTTTGGGCGAGCACGACATATCTAACATACCCAGTACCCCTCATCCCTGCATCCTTAATGTCTTAGGATTTGCTAACTACATCGGAACAGGAGAACCGCTGGTTGTGGAAGATATTATCATAGCCGGTCTTCATAAGTACAAGAAGATTGAGAAGGAAAGGTTTTGTGAGAAGATTAAGGAGGTTGCTAAGAGAGTAAAGCAAATCGACGGAAAAAGGAAAGTTCTCGTATTGCATCAAGGGCTTACCGAGTTGCGTGGATTCGTGGGCGAAATATCTAAGGACGATATTCCTGCAGATTTCGACTACTATGCGATGGGGCACTTCCATACGTCACATGAGTTTAGGCACGGTAGCAGTTTGGGCTCATACCCAGGAGCGACGCACTGGGTGGACTGGAACGACCCGGAGACTTCTTTCGTTAACTTGGTTGACCTTTCTGCTGATGAGCCGGAAATAAGCAAAGTTAAGTTGGAATCCGTAAGGCCGAGAATGGAGAAGCATGTAAGGTTCGAAGAGCTGGAAACTTTTGTACAGAAGCTGACATCATCGGTGCATAGGGACCGTAAAAAACCATGCCTCTTAATCACTGTAGATGCTAGCAAACCTTTCGACCCCAAACCTTTTGAGGGATCGCTGAGTGCATTCTACATTACTACAATCAAACCAGTCTTGAAGGAAATGGGTAAAGAAGTTCTGCATGAAGCCCCTGATGTTGATGCCGAGTTGATGAGGCTGACAGAGGTTGTGTTAGGAAGCAGAGAAAAGGCCGAGTTCGCGCTTTTCGAGCTGCTCAAAGTCCTAAATGATGAAGATTGGAGAAGGGGTGCTTTGGAATTTGTCTGGAAGACTTTCAAAGAGGGGAGAGTGGGATGATCTTAAGAGTTTTTCTGAATAACTTTACATCGCATAAGAATACGGTCTTAGAATTAGGGCCAGGTCTTCACGTTTTTGTAGGCAGAAATGGTTCTGGGAAGACTTCTGTTATAGATGGTATAACATACGCGCTCTTTGGTAAGCATGGAAGGGGGAGTAATGCAAACATAGCCAGGGACGGGGCATCCAGAGGTTACGTAGAGGTTGAGTTCGTGCTCAATGGTAGGACGTATACGGTAGGCAGGAGTTTCGACGGTCAAGGCAGATTAGAAGGCGCTTACTTAAGAGTTGATGGAAAACCTTTGGTGATTGGTGAGAAGAAGAAAGAAGATACAGTAGCCAAGAAGATTGAAGAGATTCTATGTATGGGATACGAGAAGCTGAGGGCTTCTGTAATCATTCAGCAGGGAGAGATTGATAGGATACTTTCATGGCAACCTAGAGAGATAAAAGCATTATTTGATGACCTCTTAGGTCTTAGCGTGATGGAAAGTGCCTATAGGAAGATGAACGACGTAATCAAGGATTTCGACGAAAGGATAAGGAAAGAGACAGGATACTCAGTCAACGATGTCGATAGAGTCAGTAAAGAGATTTCAGAGCACGAACTTGCCTTAAGCAAGCTTAACGAGGAACTGAAAGAGAAAGAACGCCAGCTCTTGGAGCTGAAAGAAAAGCACGATGTAATAAAGGCTGAGCTAGAAAAGATGGAGCGTTTCAGAGAAGCATACTATGCCGCTCTGTACCAAATCATCTCTATTAAGGACATCATTAGGAGCTGGGTGAGAAAAGAGAAAGAAGAGCTTAGAAAGTGTGAATTAGCATTAGAGCTGATGAAGATAAAGGATGATGTTGAAAGGAGGACTAGGCTGAAGAATGAACTAAAAGAAGAAATCACGAAACTGGAGAAGGATATCGAGTACTTGAAGAAAGAGATCGTGCACGTCGAAGAAGAGAAGGCAGAGTTAAAGAGAAAGTTGGAGGCATTGGGCGAAGAAGGTTTTAGGGGGAGGGCGTTTTCTGAAATCATCAGGGAGGTCAGCAGCAAAACCGCTGAGCTTGTTGACATGGCCGTGGAGCTTGGCAAGTCGCTAGCGACAGGTGACGGAAGAGAAAATTCTCTGAAGAAAGATGTGGAGATCAAGAAAGGGGAAATACTCGGGCTTTTTGAGGAGTCCTACAGATCCGGTATCAGGACGTACCTCGAGGACCTAATGGCTAAGATGAAGAGCTTGGATAACGAGGCGAACATTCTATCATCGAGGTTAGAGCTATCAAAGAAGAAGTTGGACAGTATGGTAGAAGAATTGGCACAAACTTCTAAACTTAATGGTAAGGACGTTGAAAGGTTACAAGAAGAGGTCAAGAGGGGTCAGGTTATCTTGGAGGCTGCTGGCATCGATAGTCCAGAGAAATTTAACATTAGGAAGGAAAAGCTAGAAAATGTTGAGAAAGCGCTCGCGTTAATACCAGAAGACGGTCTTCCAGAACCCGATTTGTTCTACAGCATAGCCGTTACGGATGACGTCGTTCAAAGGATAAAGAAAGTTGAGGCCATGATGCCGGAGGCTAAGGCCTTCGATAAGATACAATACGAAAACCTCAAGGGGGCTTATGAAGAGCTTCAGAAGAACATCGGTGCGTTAGAGGGCGAGGTTGAGAGGTACAGGAAAGATATCAAGGAGAAAGAAGACATGCTTTCTAGACTCAAGAATACCCTAAGTACACTCGAAAATGCCAAGAAGTTCCGTGACTTCCTCGACGAAATTAGGGATAAGGTATACCATAGAGATGGGCCTGTGCTCAAATCCCTCAGGTCGTGGGCTATCAAAGAAGTGTCTAGGTTTGCCACTGAACATCTAGAATTGTTCAACATCAACGTTAACGGTGTAAAGCTTGAGGAGGTTGAGAACGAGCTTGAGATCAAGTGCTACCAGAGGGGACGGGAAGTTGATACCGATAGGCTTAGCGGTGGTGAGAAGGTTGCCGTGGCCCTTGCCCTTAGACTCGCTATCGGCGACATACTTGGTGCAAAAAGGTTAGGCTTCTTTGTACTCGACGAGCCGACCGTGCACTTAGACTCCGAGAATAGGACGAAGCTTGCTGAAGTTTTCTCAGCGCTAAGCAGAGGTGTCAGGCAGGTGATCGTAATCACGCATGATGAGGAAGTTTTCGAAGAGGCGGATGCGGTATTGTACAGGTTTGAAAGGGAAGCTGGAGTAGAAGACTACACAAAGGTAGAATTGATAGGAAAACTGGCGAAGGTATTATGAAGAGTTTATTGACCGCCGGTCAATCCAAGATAAAGCGTCGAGAGTTGTGAGTGCGTTAAAAGCTCCTCGCATCCTCCTTCGAACGAAAGCCTTCCACCAACCAGCAAGTAAGCTCTATCACCTATCTCAAGGGCTTTCTTGGCATTCTGCTCCACAAGTATTATCGTGACCCTCATCGCATCCCTAAGTTCAACTATTTTCTCGAGTACGCTGTTAGCCACCTTTGGTGCGAGCTCGCTCGTTGGTTCGTCAAACATCATAACCTTAGGCCTTCTCAAGAGCGCCATGGCCATAGCGAGCATCTGCCTTTCTCCACCGCTCAATAAACCGGCCCTAGTCCGCCAATATTTTTTAACTATAGGGAAGATGTCGCAAACCTCCTTTAACCTTTCCTCCATCTCGGACTTATCGAGGGTGTATCCTGCCATCATCATGTTTTCCTCAACGCTGAGGTTTTCGAATATCTTGCTAAGCTGGGGCAGGTAGGCTATACCGAGTCTAGCTATTTCATGCGGAGGTTTACCAACGAGTTCCATGTCCTCAAACTTCACCGATCCGGAATAAATCGTAGTCAGACCGAATATGGATTTCAGCAACGTACTCTTTCCGCTTCCATTAGGCCCAACTACTGTATTTATCTTTCCAGGTTGAAAGTTGGCAGACACGTCAAAAAGCACTTGAAGCTTACGATAACCGGAGTTCAGGTTCTTGATCTCTATCATGAGACATTACCCTCCGAGATAAGCATCAATAACCCTTCTATCCGAGACTACTTCTTCTGGCTTTCCGGACGCAATCATGGAACCTGCAGCCATCACGTAAACATAGTCAACATAGCGGAGGGCGATGTCAAGCCTATGTTCTACAATGAGTATCGTCAGGTTCTTTTCATCTTTAAGCTTCCTGAGTGTTTTGAATATTTCATGAGCGAGTACCGGGTTTACACCAGCTATCGGCTCGTCCATTATGAGTAGCTTCGTATCGGCCATGAGTGCTCTTCCGACCTCTAGGAGCTTCAGTTGCCCTCCGCTCAGCTTCTCAGCCTCCTGATCCCATAAGTGGTCTAGCCTGAGGAATTTGAGGAGCTCAAAGGCTTTCTCGACAGCTTTTTCCTCAAACTTCCTCCATTCGCTCCTCTTTAGGGCCGATGCAAAACCTTCTCCAGGGTTGCCCGGATATACTGTCAGCAAGTTTTCCAGAACTGTGAGCTTTCTGAATGGTTGCGGTATTTGGAAGGTCCTGGATATGCCGAGCTTGAATATCTCATGGGATGGGAGCCCGGTTATATCCGTACCGTCAAAGAAGATTCCTCCACCATCCGGCTTGTACACTCCCGTTACCAAGTTGATGAGCGTGGTCTTACCGCTTCCGTTGGGTCCTATCAGGATTGTTAGAGTGTTCTTTTCAACATCCATACTAACCCCTGATAAAGCTACAAGTCCACCAAAACACTTTCTCACGTCTCTGACCTTCAGTATTCTTTCCGACATCTATATGCATAGCATAAAAAATAAGGGATTTAAAACCTTTTCAGCCTATCTCCAGAGTATCTCGCCAGTTGCTCCGTAGTACATTCCCGTAGTTGCCCATTCGTATTTGCCATCCTTTGCTACGATCTCAGCCAGTTCGTAGTCTGCAGCGATCCTATCACCCGCCTCATCTATCATAATGTAACCGCTAGCGCCGTAGTAAGTCTTGAGTATGTTGGGCATGACTGATATGACGGCATCGGCATCATATTTGTTAGTCGCCAGTAAACAAAGCGCTACAACCCATAAGGCATCATAAGCATTGTAGGCATAAGGTGGCGGTGTCCTTCCAAGCTGAGCGACGATCTTATTCAGCACCTCCTGGTACCTCGGCGTCTTTGTCGGCGAGAATATCGGGCTTACAAACCTAACACTGGAGGAAAATTCCGCTGTCTTTGTCTCCTCGATAAGCGTGCCCTCGTACGCAGTACCATCGCTTCCGAACCACTTCACTTTCCAAAGAATATCATAATCCCTAGCAGAGAGCATGAAGGTTGTGGCCTCACCGTAGGTGATTATGTGTACCATTATCTTCTCAGGCGGGATTCCTTGTTCTACGAGTTTGTTGACTTCTGCGGCAAGGCTTGAAACTTCAGCAGAGTAATCCGTCGCGGCCTCGGCTATCCTAAACTTTCCGGCAACAGCGATGCCGAGTTCCTTCGCGGTTTTCTCAGACACCTCTGCTAGACCATCGCCCCAAGGGTTAGCCAAGTATACGATGAACATATGCGTTACACCAAGCTTATTGGCAAACTTCGGCCCTATTGGTCCTTGGTAGAGGTCGTTTGGAACAAACCTGTAGATATAGTCACCCTTTATCGCAAGCATTGGTGAGGTTGAAGACTGTGATATGATCAATATCTTGTTTGAGTCTGCATACTCTTTTATCTTTAACACCTCTCCGCTGCCCATTGGTCCGATCACTATCTTGACACCCTTTGCGTGTAAGCTCATCAGTTTCTCCAGCGCAACCTCAGGTTTTGTCTCCGTATCCTCGATGTAGAGTTTTAACCTCCAGTTAGCTCCTGACTTTGCTAGAAGGCTGTTTATTTCCTCAGCAGCTATGAGTAGTGCGGGTCTGTTGGGCTCTCCTAGGGTTGCAAGCGGCCCACTCAATGGAAGCAGCACACCAATCGGCACCTCACCGCTTAAGCCAGCCGTAGGAGCGGCGGGCGTTACAGGCGCCATATAGGGTGCTATAAAGTACCCTATACCTATACCGAGTAGTAACGTTACTATAGCAACTACTATAGCTATGGCTTTTGTTACACCTTTTCCTATCATTGTTCTCATCCTGCTTTGAGCCTATTAAAATTACTGTCTCGTTTATAAGGCTTTAGCTAAGGTTATTAATGAGTTCGTTAGAATGGCTTCGTCAGCAGGGAAGACAAATGAGTCTTCTGCTGGTCAGGGATGCTATAATCTTTAGTTCACTAATGATTATGCTTAGCGCAGGGTTGACGTTAACGTATATGACGACGAAAGTCCCCAACTTCGCCCACGGAGAATTCGCCACACTGAACATATACTTGAATCTAGCCTTAGTTCGGCTACTTAATATTAACCCGTATCTCGGCACAATCCCTGCATTTATGTTAGGTGGCGCGGTTGCTTTGGTGCTTTACTTGGCGGTACTGAAACCTTTGATGAACAGGGGTGCAAATTACGTGATATTGATGATCGCGACGATAGCATACGATATGATTCTTATATCACTAATCAACATATTTGCCGATTATCTTAACAGAATTCATAAGCTTATCACAAGGCTCTTCCAATTGAAGGGGTTTGACATCGAGATATTTGGGCAACCAGGATTGTTCATCATAGCACCCGTCCTTGCTTTCATTATGATAACATCGCTTTACTTATTCTTAAACAAGACGAAGTTTGGGATAGCAATGAGGGCTGCGATAGAAAATCCTTCCTTGGCAGAGGTTGTTGGGATAAACATTAACTTGATGTATGCAGCCTCTTGGTTCATCTCGGGCGGACTAGCAGGAGTTGCCGGTGCCCTCATGCCGCTTTACATGACTTGCAACCCGGACATAGGGATAAGGTTGCTGATCAGCATATTTGCTGCAAGCATCTTGGGAGGTTTAAGCAACATGTATGGAGCTCTTATTGGGGGTGCAATAATAGGTTTTGCGGAGGTATTGGGAACCGGCTACCTCTCGACGGCCCTTGGGCCGTGGGTCGTCCCTTACCGTCCTGTGATACCTTTAATCATAATGATGTTAACGCTACTTTTAGCTCCGAAGGGCTTGGCTGGCATAGATTGGAAGAGGTTTATGAAAAAGGTGGGTTAAGATGGCACTTCCTATACCGCTCACATTCCTCATAGACTTGTTGACCCTCTTCGGTATATTCGCAATAATATCAATGAGCCTGAACCTTGAGTTCGGTTACACGGGAATACCGAACTTTGGCAAGATGTTGGCGGTCGCAGGAGGTGCTTTTTTCGTTGGAGCGGTACCGGGCAGGGTTATCGCATATTTATTTAACATACCTGCAGAGCTGGACTTTATCAAAAACAATTTAGAAGTCGTCTCCTCGCTTAACCAAGTTTTAACATCTGAGCCCGTAATCTCAACCTGTTATCTTTTGGCGTCGCTGGTAGGTGCGGCATTTGCCGGAGCAGTTTTGGGATACGTGGCATCCTATCCTGGAATAAGGCTTAGAGGGGATTATCTTGCTATGACACTTTTGGCTATGGCTGAGGTGTTGAAGATCATAGGGGATAACTGGGAACCGTTCATCGGAGGTAGCTTAGGCGTCCGCATACCTGACCCGTTCAGGTGGGTCGGTGGAGAGCATAGACCGCTCTATGTAGCTCTGACAATACTTGGGGTAACCGCGGTTATATTCGTCTACTTAGAACTCATCAGTAGGTCACCACTTGGTAGGACTCTCAGGGCGGTAAGGGACGATGAGCTCTCGGCCAGGGTTTACGGGAAAGACGTCAACAGATTAAGAATGAAAACGCTGGTCGTAGGATGCGCGATAGCTGCAATTGGTGGAGCGCTTTATTCGTTCCTCACAGCGAGCGTGTCAGCCCGCGATTTCAATAGAGTCACGCATACTTTCTGGCCGTGGGTCATGGTGATCGTCGGAGGCGCCAGCAATAACCTCGGAGCACTTGTAGGAGCAGGCATGTTTGTGACGCTTCGGAAGCTCGTAACGTTCTACAAAAGTTACTTCGAGACGATCGTTCCGTTCGACGTCATCTGGCTCGAGTATATGTTGCTCGGGCTTGCACTCATCCTCGTTCTGCTTTACAGGTCAGAGGGGCTTATACCGGAGAAGCCAACAAAGACCTTGAAACGCAACTATATAGTCAACAAAGTCCTGTCGCGCATTAAAACCAAGGAAGGAACCTGATCGTTGTTTAGTCACTTACTATCTTGCCGGTTTCGCTCGTTATCCTGTAACCTTTCATCCGCTTTACCGTTCGCATGAAATCCTTGGACGTCAAAAGGTTAAGCAACTCTCTCACTATATCCCTTCTCATAGCTTCCTTCAAGATTGCTAGGTCGTACCATTCCCAAACGAGTCTTGTGAACTGCAAGCCGTAGAGTTCTGCAGCGTACCTCACAGTTATGCCTACATCAGCGGCTCCGGTTGCTATCTCCTTAGCTACTTCGAGGTGCGTTTTGACTTCCCTTTCATAGTTTTTGACGAGTCGCGGTACGTCGCTTGGGTCTATGCCTCTATCGAGTGCTGCCTGCTTAAGCAAATGGTCTAACAAAG
>JALNJK010000008.1 GCA_023268355.1 Candidatus Terraquivivens tengchongensis | reverse complement strand
GTTGCAGATATGAGGCCTGCGAAGTTAAAAATAGCAAATGCCATTGGCGCACATACTGCGAACATAGCTAAATTTCCCCACCATGACTTGGTCCTCTTTCGGTAGAGCAAATTCCTTACGATTCCTGTCACACCATCTCCAAAACTCATGAAGAGTATTGGGACTATGGCAATCCATATGTTATCGATTAAGAACCCGATCATAATTACTAACCCCCACATCAATATGAAGTGAACCTCGTACATATTCTCTTTAACTTGGTACCAGTAAAACAACCTATTTTGCTTATGTGGTAAATAGTTGCCGATTGCTAGAAAAATTACCATAACACCTATGGGTATGAAGCTTTTGTATAGAAAGGGAACGAGGATTGCAATCAGCCCGCCGGTCAACATATGTATGATCTTTCTGTTATAGTAGACGGCGACGTTATGTGTATATCCCCGTGCGATGAATGCCTCGTAAGTTTTCTTGGTTAAGAAGAGGCTGACGAATAACACCCAGCCCACAAGCACAAAACTGATTGCGATCTCTTCGGGTGTTGGTATGGGAAACATGAAGCTTAATGCTAATTTTAAAGATATATAATTTTCAAGGTCGCTCTAATCTATTCAGAAGCAGAATGCATCCTGAAGGAAACGCGAACTTCCGTCTAAAAGTGGGAGATTGTTAAACCTTTTTTAAGATTTACCTATGTGTTGTCGCTTTTTTAATTGCCTCTATAGCCTGATCGACCGTTAACATAGGAACTACTTCAAAGTGAGCGTAGGGCATCCACGTAAGCAAGCGGGTGAAGAGTTCCGCTTCGTTTGCTGCTTCGCTAATTGTGTATCCGAAATCTCCACCTGCAGCCATTCCCCAGTCCTTCGTTACTCCAGCGTTCAAACTTGCTTTAACCATATCAAGCATTGAAAGCCAGACTTTAGCCCTTTGTTCAGCGTCAACTGGCACCTTAGTTGGCTCCAGCCACCATTTCACATAAAATTTGGTCACTTTATTTCACCTCCTTTTTTGGGACTCCACTAACGAGTAAAGAAAACTTTCTTGGCGTTCGCTTTACAAGCCAGCAGAGCTTGTTTATTTGTAAAGGGCATCTTAGATAAACCTTGCTGTTGGTCCTGAAATTCAGTAATACAGCCCAAGATGCGGGGGGTGGGATTTGAACCCACGAACCCCTACGGGACAGGGTCTCCCATCATAAAGGAATCTGAGCCCTGCGCCGTTGACCAGGCTTGGCAACCCCCGCTCCCGATCCATTCTAGCTCATCAAAATTATGAGATCATCCCGTACTTTTACTTTAGCGTTTCTAAGGGAGCGTAGACATCTAGCTCGAATTCCGACAGGTGAGCTTTTCCGGAATCGGTCACGACCATGTGGTAGGTTGACTTTGGGGGTAGCTTTCTCTTTTTTAGACCGGCTTCCCTCACGATATCTTTAGAAACGGGCAGTCCGAGCTGGCCTGGTTCTACAACTATTAGCGGTGAGTCGTAGTCGAAGAACGATACGGGAACCCTGCTGTATCCAAGCCCTTTCAGTATGTTGTAGCGGTGGTGCCCGTCCAAGATTACCATGGTTTTGTAATCTACCGCCAAAGATTTCTTAAGGTACCCATCGCGGAGTATCTCTGCTTTCAGCTCCTCTAAGTGCACTGGGTCTATCTCCTCATGCTCGATAAGCTCGTCTATCCTTACAACCTTCACCTGCAAGGGCCGCAGCATCATTATCTACGGGGCAAAATATCACTTCTATTAATCTGTTTTCTCGAAAAATGCATTTAAGACACCTTATGCTTAAAAACCCCAACCGACTACCGTTCTCGCAAGCTAATGTAGTCGGTATAGACTGAGAGGTCGTTATGGTTTGAAGAGTAGGACAAGGTCTTTAGCCGTTTCGTCCATTCTGGCATCTCTTTACGCAATCTTAGTAGTAACACTTGCGCCCTTCAGCTTCTTACCTTTTCAGGTAAGGATTGCCGACGCTCTTCTTCCACTTTCTATAGTATTCGGAATCCCAGCAGCCTATGGCCTATCCATAGGCTGTGCGGTCGCCAATTACGCCGGTGGTCTAATGCTTTTTGGTGGCGCATCCATAATAGACGTGACCGGTGGCGCTATAGCCAACTTTCTCGCATGCTATCTCGCATGGCTCATAGGAAGGCAGGGTGGCGTAAAGAGGAGGTTTGTCGCAAGCCTCGTCCAGACGGCAGTCATTACATTAATTGTTGGAAGCTATCTCTGGGTTTTGGTCGGCATGCCCGGCACTTATGATATCTTCGGCCTCGAACTGCCTGGTCTATTTGCCGTTATCGTGGGCGTGGCCATAGGTTCTGTGATAGCTATAAACGTCCTAGGATTCGCGCTGGAGGAGGCTGTTAGAAGGACGCTATACGTAACGGATAAGTAAGGACGATGCTTTGAGGGTTTTGGTATGAGCGGTAGCGTGACCGTCGCTTTTCAGGGTGAACTTGGTGCTTACAGCCATATAGCCGCCTTGAAGTTCTTCGGGTCGATAGACGCCTTACCCCAGAAGACGATAGCAGACGTTTTCGAGGTCGTTGAGGCATCCGGTGCTAGATACGGCGTTGTACCATTCGAGAATTCGCTGGAGGGTAGTGTGAACGAGACCTACGATATGCTTCTTGAGACCAACCTGCATGTCGTAGGCGAGGTGAAGTTGAGAATAATTCACTGCTTGATAGCCAGCCCGGACACCACAACATCCGAAATAAAACGCGTTTACTCACACCCTCAGGCGCTCGCCCAGTGTAGGTCTTACATTAGGGCCATGGGCTGGGAAACCGTTCCATACTACGATACTGCCGGAAGCGTAAAGATGCTAAAAGAATTGAACATTAAAGACGCTGCGGCAATCGCAAGCGAGCTAGCCGCCGAGACATATGGGATGAAAGTTCTTCAAAAGGGCATAGAGGACTTTGCTGCGAATTACACGAGGTTCTTAGTGATTGGTAGGGATCGAGTTCCAAGAACTGGCAGGGATAAAACTTCGATAATTTTCACGACGAAACACGTACCTGGCGCACTTTACATGGCTCTCGAAGAATTTGCAAAAAGGAACATTAACTTGACCATGCTTGTGTCGAGGCCGACGAAGAGGACGCCTTGGGAGTACAATTTCTACGTAGACTTCGAGGGGCACGTTTCGGATGAACCCATAAGGCGCTGTCTGGAGGCGCTAAAGGATAGGACGGTATTCCTAAAAGTTTTGGGCTCATATCCAGCGGCGACCGATGAATAATTGCTCCGTTAATCTTTTTAAGTAAACCCGAAGGCTTAGGTTGTCGATGGTCAAGGTCGTTGTCCTCTCCGACACGCATACGTCTAGTTTGAATTCATTTCCAAGCAAGGTTTTAGATGAGATTGCCGATGCAGATTGGGTAGTTCATGCTGGAGACTTCACGGAGGTCAGCCTCGTTAACGAACTAAAAGCCTACGGTAACTTTAAGGGCGTTCGTGGGAATATGGATTCACCGTCAGTGAAGGCTTTGCTTCCGGAGATAGAACTACTAGAAGTCGGCGGTTTCATCATAGGCATATGTCACCCTGCCGAGGGTGGGCCACCATTAAGAATTGAGGATAGAATAAGGAAAAAGTTCGATAAGGTTGACGTCATAGTCTACGGCCATACCCATAAACCAAAAAATGAGGTCCGGGACAACATCCTGTACCTCAACCCAGGTAGCGCAACAGGTGCTTGGCCCGCTGCCCGCGCATCCTATGGCGTACTAGAGATTGAGGACACCGTTAGGGCCAGGATAGTCCAACTATAAACGCTTTTGAACATCTATAACAACTATATTTTGGAATGGCTGTCTGGTACTTCGCTTACGGTGCCGACCTCAACAAGGATTTGATGAGAAAAAGAGTCGGTGAGTGGAAGGACTGTAAGAGGGCTACGTTGGAAGGCTATAGGCTAAGCTTCGGTGTCTTCTCAAAAAGCTGGAAAGGTGGTGCAGCTGATATAAGGGAAGAAAGCGGCTCCAGAGTTTATGGTGCGATTTATCTACTCGACGAGGAACAATTAAGAATGCTGGACAGGTACGAGGGTGTTCCGAACGTTTACCTCAGGAGGAAGGTTATCGTGAAGACGGATGACGGTGAGGTCGAGGCCGTGACCTACGTCGCCGCCAACCCGAAAGAGTTCGTTAAACCATCGGCAGAATACCTTGCGGTAATACAAAAGGGTTTAAAACAGCATGGCTACGGCGACGATGTTATAAGAAAGATTAGAAGGCTGGCTGAGGGGCTCGGGCCGAAGGCTTAATACAGACTCCGTCGTGTTTCGATAACGTTGAAGATAGCGCTCGATCTTGATGGCGTCTTAGCGGACAGCATATCCGTGTGGCTGATGATATGGAATGCGTCGAAGGGTAGCTCGCTTGCGCTCGAGGATGTGAAATGTTGGGATTTTTGGAAGGAGCTTGGAATCACATCGGGCGAGTTTCATAGAATATTCTACAAAGCGTGGAAAAATTGGCAACTGATACAACCGACGGAACCGAACCTTGTTTCTAAGGTCATCATGCTGGAAGAGCTAGGCAGGGTTGATATCGTGACCTCAAGACCGAAGAACACCAGAACGTACGTCTTAAAGTGGTTAGAAAGGCATGGGCTTGGTAACAAGAACATAGTCTTCGTTAAGAGCAATAAATCAGAACTCGACTACGACGTTTACATAGACGACTCCCCGATAAACGCTGAGGAGATCGCGTCTGCAGGAAAGTATGTAGCACTATACGACAGACCTTGGAATAGAGACGTGAAGGACACCGATAGGATAAAGCGTATCATGAACCTGGAAGGGGCGTACTTATTCATAAAGGGACATATATTAGGACGTTGAGACTCCACGCTAAAAGATTTTACGAGCCCCAATCGGTGTGGAACGTTCCCGGCTTGTCAATCCTCTCGTAGCCATGCGCACCGAAGCGATCCCTCAAAGCCTGTATGAGGTTTGCCGGCAGACGCTCACGCCTAAAGCTATCGAAGTAGTCCAAAGCAGAGGCTATTGCAGGACAAGGAATGCCGCTAAGCTTTGCCGTGCTTATCAACGACCTCCATTCCACCTGTCTCTCACACAGTTCTTTTGCGTAAGCGCTATCGAGTAGGAGATTCGTCAGGTCCGGTCTTCTGGAGTAAACGTCCATTATCATGTTGAGTAGCCTCGCCCTTATGATGCATCCACCCCTCCATATCCTGGCCACCTCCCTGAGCTTCGTGGCATAGCCGAATTCCTTTGATGCCATAGATATGAGGGACATCCCTTGAGCAAATGCTATGAGCATCGTGCAATACAAAGATGACTTCGCCTCACTTATAAGAGATGGCTTGTCCACATGCCTCACATTCGTTGTACATGTTATGGTCTTCGATGCGGCAACCCTTTCTTCTTTCAACGCGGATACATTTCTCGCAGAGACTGCGGCATCGATTGTTGGCACAGGTACACCCAAGTCCATCGCCGTCTGCGACGTCCACTTCCCAGTCCCCTTCTGGCCTGCCTTATCCAGTATTAACTCAACGAGTGGTCTTTTGGTCTCTTCATCGATCTTTGCCAAAACCTCAGAGGCTATCTCCAAGAGGAAGGAGTTTAGCTCACCAGCGTTCCACTCGGCAAATATCCTCGAAACTGCCGGAGCACCTAGTCCGAGTAGCACTGTGAAGATATCGTAGACTTCTGCTATAGCCTGCATTATTGCATACTCAATACCGTTGTGTACCATCTTTACAAAGTGACCAGCACCACCAGACCCCATGTAGCCGTAGCACACATCGTCCTCAACCTTTGCGGCAATCTTTACAAATACAGGCCTCATGATTTCTTCGGCCTCCGGCGGCCCACCGGCCATTATGCAGGGTCCCTTCAGCGCACCCTCCTCGCCGCCGCTTATCCCGACACCCATGAAGTGTATGCTATGTTCTTCTAGCATCTTCATCCTTCTTTCCGTATCCTTGAAGTGCGAGTTACCGCCATCTACAACTACGTCCCCCGACTCAAGATACACCAGCAACTGGTTGAGAAATTCGTCAACAGCCTCACCGGCTTTGACCATTAGTATTATCCTGCGAGGTTTATCGAGGGACTTGACAAAGTCTTCCATGGAAAAGTGCGCAGATATGTTTTTCCCTTTTGCCCTATGCTCTATGAATGCTTTAGTCCTATCCGCGGTCCTGTTATAAACGGATACAACGAACCCTTTGTCCTCGATGTTAAGGGCAAGGTTAGCACCCATCGTCGCAAGTCCTATAAGCCCTATGTCCGACTTCCGCATAACCATATTTGTTCGTCAAGGTAACAAAAAAGCTTATCGTATAACAGATCGGTGGGTTAACGTAAAAACTATAATTCTGACCTTTCTTCATAAATTTCGAGAAACATGTCCCAAACCGTCAGCAGCTTAGGTTACATCAATCGGATATTCCAAAACATAGAGCTTGTTGATGCAGCTCAGCAGGAGAATTTCTATTACAGCCTTGTGAAGAGTGGTGTGATAATTCCATCAGCCGAAGGCAGGTCCAAGGGTGCGTTGAGCATAGTGTGCAGCGAAATGGCCAAGATGAGGAAAGGAAAGATAATCGTGGATAGAAGCGATCTTGGTTTTCCAGGCAGGAGCATTTCTGAAGCGGCACCGATCCTGAAACACAGATACGGTTACGTAAGCCTGTTAATAAACAGCGGCAGCGGTAAATCACTCATGCCCCTTATAGATGCCCAGAGCATGGCCCTTTATATAGAAAAGACAGGTGACGTCAAAAACTTCAGCATAGACGTCATGACTTCAGATGCCAACTCACCAATTGGGAAGCTCGGTGAAAAGTATGGAAACATACTCATAATTAAGGGACGGGAGGAGAACAAGCGGGCGGAAGGTGAGACAAGGGAGTTTCAAACTTACGGTATACTGGAAGACGTGTTCATTTTGAGTAGCATGGTAGTGCTTTATGCTATGGCAGAGGCCATGAACGACGATAAGCCAGCTGAGAAGATACAGGACTACATACGTCCACTTTCAGTGGAGATAGGCAGCATGGTGGATGACATTATTAAATCAAAATTCTTTGAATTTCTGTTAGATAATTTAGAAGAGAGGAAAGCCTGCTTCTTTGCTGGTCTTGGTAGCGGTCAGGAAGTCGCTAGGATGACTGCCGTGAGGGTTGGACACGTGAAGAGGGCGATAGGTGACCATGTATACGTTGCAGGCGAGTCAAGCACACCCGCTCCGAGAGCTGGCGATATTTTGGTGGTTATTTCTCAAAGTGGTGAGACTGAGATAGTCTTGAGTTGGTGCAAGAACTTCAAGAGGTTGGGCGGCAAGCTCGCCGCCATAGTTGGGACACCTGGTTCGACGCTCCAGTCAATTGCTGACGAATCTTACGTAATAAAGAGCGAAAGGGTTCCCGGCAAACCTAGCGACTTTTACGTTAAGGCTGCGTTCGCGTTAAGCCCCTTACCCATATACTTAGTTAGCCGTATTGAGGGGCGCGGTCTAAGGCTGCCTGAATATATACTAAGATGGTATCATTCGGTAATGTGAACTACTCTACGACTTTTCTTATAGGTTTATCCAACATTTCGTGAAACTCCCTCATCCAAGGTAGCACGTCCCTTCCAAGAATGCTGATGAACTTTTCCTCGTCCGGGCTGGCACTGTGTATGTAGACTATGTCAAGCCTCAGCTTAAGGAATTCCGCAAGCTCCTTGAATATGTCGTCTGGGTCCGTCGTTATGAGCCACGTTCTTTTAATTTTTTCTACTTCCTCCGGACCGACGTTGGCCTCCAACTCTCTCGGGTCATAAATCTTTTCCCGTTTCTCCCTCGGTATGGCTGTTGATGCCCAGAAGAGCGCAGAGTTTAGTGCCCTATCGTAATCCACGTCGTATGAAACCTTGAACTCCATGGACTTTACGAGTTTTGACGGGTCCCTTCCTGCTTCTATTGCGGCCTTCTCCATAGCACGAACTATCTCGTAATATTTTTCAAGACCCCTAGGATTTATCAGCATACCATCGCAAAGCCTTCCGGCGATCTTCGCAACCCTTGGACATGCTGATGCTACATAGATCGGTATCTTCATCTTCGGCTTCGTGTAAAGTTTCGCATTCCTCAGCCTGTAGTACTTTCCCTCAAAATTTACAAAATCGCCTTTCCAGAGCTCTAGTATTATCTTGATAGCTTCCTCAAGCCTTCCGACTTTTTCCTCAAAGTTTGGCCATTCAAACCCTAAAGGCTTCTCGTTCATCGCATGACCCGTACCGACCGTCAGGAACACCCTTCCAGGATACATGCAATCCAACGTTGCAAAAGCCTGGGCCACGATTGCCGGATGATACCTGAACATTGGCGTAGTTACAGCAGTACCTACTTGAACCTTTTTCGTCCTTTCTGCCGCCGCTGCTAGCCAGACCCACGGAAAACCCGATTGTCCGCCAGTGTCACGCCATGGATGAAAGTGGTCGCTTGTGGCTATTATATCAAAACCCGCGACCTCTGCTCTGACTGCAAAGTCCAGCAAACGGACTGGGTCATATTGCTCTTGCGCTGCCCAATAACCTAGCCTAAGAGTCTTCATATCTACCTTACCGTAAGCAAGTCAGAGTTATTTAGCCTTACCTTATAAATTGGGTCAAAATTTAATATTTTACCAAAAGACACGCTAACTGGATCAGGTTGGGTCCATGTTCGTACTGCTTTCGCATAAACTCAGCACTTCAACACCTGCATATGCTGGAGGTCCAAATCTTGTGTTGAAACCTTTGAAGCAGATAACTAAGGGTGACAGTAGCAACAGCTACATAATAGAGATGCCGAACCATTTGGGAACGCATGTGGATGCACCCCGGCACTTCGACCCTTCTGGACGCTCAATAGCCGATTACGGGATAGAGAGCCTGATCTTTAGAAAACCATT
>JALNJK010000007.1 GCA_023268355.1 Candidatus Terraquivivens tengchongensis | reverse complement strand
CCTCTCAACTAAATGCTTAAAAGTTAACCAATAAACATAATTTTTTGCAATACTTACGGGGTAAGAAAAAATGAAAGAGAATGCGTTCGTATTCGAACTGGAATCAATAACCAAAGAGGATGTACCCCTCGTCGGAGGTAAAGGTGCAAACCTAGGTGAAATGCTAAGATTGGGCATACCTGTCCCTCCTGGTTTTACGGTAACGGCATATGCCTACAAGTACTTTATAGAAAAAGCTGGTATCGGTGAACAAATACGTAAGATATTAAGCGAAGTGGATTATTCAAACCCTGAATCGATAGAAGAGAAAACAAGAGAGATAAGGGAACTCATATTAAAACAAGAAATCCCCAAAGAGTTAGAGGCAGAGATAATAACTGCATATAGGAGGTTAGCCGAGAAAGTAGGCATGGTTGACCCTCCTGTTGCTGTCAGGTCGAGTGCAACTGCTGAGGATTTAACATCGGCCAGCTTTGCTGGACAGCAGGAGACTTACCTAAACGTTAGGGGCGAAGCACGTCTGTTGGAAAGCGTTAAGAAATGCTGGGCGAGCCTATTCACGTCGAGGGCAACGTTTTACAGACACGAAAAAGGATTCGACCACATGAGTGTGTATTTATGTGTGGTGGTTCAGAAGATGGTCAATGCAAAAGCCTCCGGCGTAATGTTCACACTACATCCAGTCACGGGTGACACGTCAAAGATACTGATAGAAGCTAACTGGGGGCTTGGCGAGTCTGTAGTGAGTGGTGAAGCCACACCTGATGTATACGTGGTTGACAAAAAGACGCTGAAGATAATTGAAAAGAAGGTTGCAAGGAAAACTATTGAAGTTGTTTACAGTCCAAAAGGTGGCACGGAGAAACGTGAAGTCCCACTCTCGAAGCAGAATGTGCCATGCTTAACTGACGAAGAGATATACAGACTTGCAGAACTTGCCATCCGTATCGAAGAGCATTATGGTGCACCACAAGACATAGAATGGAGTATAGATATGGATGTACCATTCCCATACAATGTATTCATAGTTCAGTCTAGACCCGAGACCGTTTGGTCTCAGAAAGCGGTTGCGGAAACCCCTGCTGCAACAGAAACTGTAACAGTTGCTAGAAAAGTTGTCACAAAAGGATTGCCCGCAAGCCCTGGCATTGCTATCGGAACCGCTAGGGTGATCTTAGACGTGAAGAACATAGGGCAGATGAGAAAGGGGGATATTCTGGTCACACGAATGACGTCGCCCGATTGGGTACCTGCGATGCGAATAGCGTCCGCAATAGTGACCTCAGAAGGTGGAATGACGTGCCATGCGGCTATAGTTTCAAGAGAGTTGGGCATACCCTGCATAGTAGGTACTGGTGATGCCACTGAAACCATGAAAGATGGGCAGGTTTATACAGTTGATGCCAAATCAGGCGTAGTATATGAAGGTGCAGTGGAGGAGTTGTTAGCTAAACCGCCGACTCCAGCGGCCGCTCCTTCTGGTGTCCCGACCCCCTTAATTAGCGTACCAGTCACGGCCACGAAGATTATGATGAACCTTGGCGTTCCAGAAAAGATAGATGAATATGTAGATCTGCCCTTTGATGGAATAGGTTTAATGCGCATAGAGTTCATACTGGCCTCATACATAGGCGAGCACCCGAACTACCTCATTGAGATAGGACAACCTGATAAGTTCGTGAATAAACTGGCTGAGGGTATCGCGAAAGTTGCTAGGGCAATACAACCTAGACCAGTAGTTGTCAGGTTTTCAGACTTTAAGACGAATGAGTACAGAGAGCTGAAGGGCGGAGAGAAGTACGAAATTGAAGAGGCAAACCCGATGATGGGATGGAGAGGAGCGGCAAGGTACATAAGTAAAGGGTATGAGAAAGCGTTTAGGCTTGAGTGTAAAGCCATCAAAAAGGTTCGGGATGAGTGGGGACTGAAAAATGTTTGGGTCATGATACCAATGGCGAGGACAACATGGGAAATAAAGAGGGTATTAGAGATAATGAAGGAAGAAGGACTAGAGAGGGACAGGGACTTTAAAGTGTGGTTGATGGCAGAAGTTCCGAGCACGATACTCATGGCAGACGAGTTTAGCAAGCTATGTGATGGTTTCAGCATAGGTTCCAACGACCTTACCCAGTTCATCTTGGCGACCGATAGAGACTCCGCCATACTGCCCAGCATAGATGCCAGATACTTTGACGAGAGGGACCCAGCCATACTAAGAGCGATAGAGTATCTGATAAAAGTTGCACACGAAAATGGTGTCACCGTTTCGATTTGCGGACAAGCACCAAGTGTTTATCCAGAGTTTACAGAATTCCTAGTTAGGTGCGGCATCGATTCGATAAGCGTCAACCCAGACGTGGTAATTAAAACAAAACAACTCGTCGCCAGCATAGAGCAGAAGATAATCTTGGAAAAGCTTAGCGAACTTACAAAATCTAAAAACCGAACTTTAGGGTAAAGGTTGCTTGCAACCGGATCATGGTACCGAAGAGCCCACCGAAGTCGAGATATATGTTGATGGAGCATCTAGAGGCAACCCCGGGCCTGCTGGTATTGGCATCGTTCTCAAGCTTGACTCTAGGACGGTATGTTTCAAGAGGTTTATCGGCAATAAAACAAACAACGAGGCAGAATACTTAGCACTCTTAGAAGGGTTAAAGTTAGCCATAAGCGTTAATGCGAAGAAGGTAAAGGTTTTCTCCGACAGCGAGCTGATAGTAAAGCAGCTTAAGGGCGAGTTCTCCGTTAAGGAGACAAGGCTTAGCAAGCTTTACTCAGAGGTAAAGGAGCTGGAAAGAATGCTTGATGTTGAATATTTTCACATCCCCAGAGAATCGAACAAGCTGGCCGACGAGCTTGCTAACGAGGCCATAGATGAAAACCGCTAGATTTATAAGCCCGGCCGCAAACATTTAGTTGATGCCCATCCTGAAAGAAAGGGAGAAAAAGATTATCGCAGAAAAGCTTAGTAGAAGTATGGAAAACAACGTTAGGCTTATCGTCTTCACCCAAGATTTTGAGTGTGAATATTGTGCGACGAACAGGGAGCTGATGGAAGACTTAGCATCACTTTCGGATAAGATAAAGCTTGAGGTGTTTGATTTCGAAAAGGATTACGAGAAAGCGCAAAAGTTAGGGGTAGACAAGATACCGGCAACAGCAGTATTCGGCGTTCGTGAGTATGGTATAAGGTTCTTTGGTGTACCGATAGGTTATGAATTTCCAGCCCTAATCGACACCATAATAGATGCATCGAGAGGGACGACAAAGCTTCAACCTACGATAAAAGAAAAGATTAAAAGCATTAAGGAACCAGTGCATATTCAAGTGTTCGTAACGCCCACCTGTCCATACTGTCCTAGAGCTGTAAGGATTGCACACCAGTTGGCAATCGAGAACGAGTTCATTAGGGCTGATATGATAGAGGCTATAGAATTCCCCCAACTTGCGAATAAATACGACGTTATGGCAGTTCCTAAGACCATAATAAATGATGTTATTTCTTTCGAAGGTGCCTTACCAGAGCAACACTTTGTTGAGTACATCTTCTCGGCGATTAAACCAGACAGGACAATAAACTATAGATGAATTGGGAAGAAAACATCGAAAACCATGCCCATGAATAGTGCGGCCAAGTAAGGGCTTGACATCTTAAACACCAACCATGCCTTCTTAGCGTCCGGCTTGAGGACAAGTAAGAAATTAAAGACCAAAATTGCTGTGCCGAAAATAAATGCCACTATTGCGTATATTATTCGAAAAACTCCCATAAGGACTGGCAGGAGACTGAACACGACCATCAAAACGCTGGTGGAAGCTATGCACCTTATGGCGAGTTTTTCAGGTACGACTACCGGTAACATGGGGACTTTCACCTTAGCATAATCCTCCCTATACTTAAGCGCGAGACTCCAGATGTGTGTAGGTATCCACAGAACAACGAGCGCCGCAATTATTAAGCCGAGAGTGAGGTTTTCGGTTGTAGCTGCCGAATAGCCTATCATAGCGGGCGCACCGCCAGAGAAACCGCCGGCTATTATGTTGATAGGGTTTCGGCGCTTTAACCATTTGCTATAAATTAGGATATTGTCTACTAGCCCGAAGAGCATCAGACCGAAGCATATGGGGTTAAGCATGAAGGACATCACGACAGCTATCGTTGAAAGCATGAGGCCGAAGTAAAGCGCCTTTTCAGCTGGCCTTATCTTGCCAGAAGGTAAGGGTCTCATCTTGGTTCTATCCATCATAGCATCGATGTCCCTATCTATGTAGCACGTAATCGCGTTAGCTCCTGCCGAGCCTAAAGCAATGGCTAAAGTCACTAACACGAGAATGTACCAATCTATGCTCCTTCCAGAAACTCCGAAGCCAACTATAGTGCTGCAGAATCCTGTGAAGGTTAGAAGGAACCATGTACGCGGCTTCGTAACTTGCCAATAACTAGCTAGAGCAGACCACGGTCTTTCCAACCAATCCCACCCAAGCCTTGGCTAAATTTTAGTGTAGAATGTTCTTAAAAAAATCTTTTTTAAATTGTATTCTCAAGACCTAAACATGAGCACTCTGCGCGTTAAAGAGCCGACAGCAGACAACCGAGGCGAGACCGTTTCTATCGACGTTAACGGCACGACCGTAAAGGGCCTTACGTCAGAATCCATAAGCGTAACGTTATACGCTAACGGTATAAAATTTTTTGATAGAAGTAAAAAGCTCTACAGACCCCGTGGATTCTTCAGTTTACATCCACAAGCTAGAACGGTAATGATCAACGTAAACGGTATGCTTGCAACGAACCCATCTGAAATTTATCTAACGGAAGGACTTAAAGTTCATATCCAGCAAAAAAGACCTTTATCAATGCATTTTTTTGAATCCATGATAGATACGAGTCTGCTCCATAAACCCATAGTGAAGAATAGGTTAATCTGGCCCTTGGCTCTCAGATTCATCGCAAATAGTATCAACAACCCAGAGCCAGCTGAATATGAAACGCCGCATAGCATTCCAACAATCGTAGAAAAGGCTGATTTAGTGGTGGTTGGTGGAGGTGTAGCAGGACTTTCAGCAGCCATCGAGGCTAGAAAGTACGGTCTCGAAACTCTCCTAATAGATGATGTTGAGCTCGGTGGAGAGATGTTGTGTGATGAGCTGGAACCACCGGGAATGTCAGAACCTGGTTGCGTATTCGCGAGAAACCTGAGGAAAAAAGCACTTGAGCTTGGTGTTAGGGTTTTATCGAAAACCACACTTGTTGGCTTCTTTGAGGATGCCGTACTGGCATTCTCACCTCATCCGCTCGGTAGTGGAACGCCTTACATAATATCTGCCAAGGCATACGTTGTTGCAACGGGCGCTGTAGATTTGCCGTGCATATTCGCTAACAACGACCTACCAGGAATAATAGACGCCTCATCCGCTCTAAGGATGTTAAGTATACATGGTGTTGTCCCAGGAAAGAACGTCGCAGTATTGGGAGCAACAGAACGTGGGTTAAGGTTGGTAGAACATCTGAAAAAGTATGCGGTCAATACGATTGTGCTTGATAAGTCAAAGAACGGTGCCGGTAAAGGCGATATAGTACGTGGAGTAAAGGAAATTATTGCGATAGGAAAAGATAAGGTTGAAGCTCTTAAGATAAAACGTGATGGTGAGGAGCTTAAGCTGAACGTTGACTGCATAATTTGCGCAGCCTCCACGAACCCTGACATAAAGATTTCTGCACAAGCTGGTGCCAAAATAACCTACATCAAAGAGCTTGGCTTTGTACCGATCCACGATCTTTTTATGAGGACCTTGAAGAGCAACCTTTTCGTGGCAGGGGGTGCCTCCGGCTCGCCTTACGGAATACTTCATGTAATCGAGGGTAGGATTGCAGGACTATCTGCTGCTATTTCACTAAATAAAACCGATGCCGAAGCTGAACGGGATGCGCTCGTGAAAGAGTATAGGTCACTACTCCAGAAGTTCGGTATAAGCGACCCTAAAGAGAAGATGTTCAGGTATTTCGAAACAAAAGTTGTCCCCGATGAGAAAATAACTGAGCCGCCCACTTTGTTCTGCTCAGGACCAAGAAGAAATGCATTCGTCTGTTTCTGCGAAGATATCAGGTTATGGGACCTGTACCGCTCCGTATCAGTCTATGGCTTCACGTGTCTTGAGAAGGTGAAGCGTAGCACCGGAATCGGCACGGCTAGATGTCAAGGTAGGTTGTGTCTCGTCAACTCTGCATTGTACATAGCGTATATTACGGGCTTAAGTCCTAATGTGGTCGGTATCGCTAGACAAAGACCGCTTGCTATATCAATACCAATCAACGTACTGGCCGCTATGGGGGTGAATAAAGCATGAGAATCGCGATAGTGGGCTCAGGTATCATGGGACTCTCCTCGGCATATAACTTAGCAAAGCTCGGAGCAAAAAACATAGTCATCTTAGAAAAAGAGTACCTATCATACGGCTCAACGGTAAGATCCGCCAGCAGATTCAGGGTTCACTTCTGGACCGAGGAAAATTCTAGGTTTGCTCTGGAAGCGAAGAAAATTATGGTCAGTTTATCATCGATTACTGGTTGGAATGTGCTAGTGACAACAGGCGGTTATCTTTGGTTATTGTTTAGCGAGGAGCAGATTAAAGCATTCCGCGAGAAGAACAAAATGTGGGAGCGACTTGGGATAGCCGGAAAGTTTCTCTCACCGTCAGAAATTAAAGAAAGATATCCATACATACACACGGATGATGTCCTCGAGGGCTTCTTCGGTCCACAGAACGGAAGCTGCTTCCATAACTACGTGGCATTCGGTTACTATAAAGCAGCAGCCAGGCTTGGCGCTAAGCTCTTCGAGAGGTCGCCTGTCGAAAGGGTGCTTGTAGAAAATAACAAGGTCGTGGGGGTTGAGCTCCCCCAGGGTAAGGTAGAGGCCGACGTCGTTTTATTGACTGCTGGTGCTTGGACTGATGATCTCTTGAAAGGCTTGGGTATTATGTTACCGACGGAGCCTGAAAGGAAGGAGATGGCCCTAACGGAATCCTACAAGTACTTTATTGAGCCTCTAATTATAGACTTAGGAACTTCAGCTTACATCGGCCAGGCACTCAAAGGCGAGATACTCGGAAGCATAGAAGTCCCGGTGAAGAGTGGTCTATTACCCTTGGAGAACACGCTCGACTTCTTAGTGAAGTGGGCGAGAGCCGTGTACAAGAGGTTTCCTGCGTTAAGAGGTGCTAGGGTCATGAGGTGCTGGAGCGGGTATTATTCCATGTCTGCAGATTCGAGCCATATAATGGGAAGGGACCCGGAGTGGCCGGAAGGGCTTTACGTGGCCTACGGCGATAGCGGTCATGGCTTTATGATGGGGCCCCTTATCGGTAAGTTGCTGGCTAAGAACATATTGTACGGAGAAATCGATGAGCTTATGAGACCATTCTTACCTACCAGGTTCAAGGAAGGTAAGTTGATACCTGAAAAATTGGTCATAGGTTAGAGCAGCGCATGGAGAGCCCTATAGAATAGCCCTCCGATGAACGTTGCAAACGCGAGCTGGGAAATTGCAATGTAGCAAGCCGTCTTCCATCCAAATTCCTTCTTCAATATCATGAACGTAGAAACACAAGGCACGTAATACATGGCTACGAATGCTAGCGTTATCATCTGGATGGGCGTAAACAAGAGCTCAAAGTTTGTGGTTCCAAAAAGTATGGCCGGCATTATTATGATCATTTCTTTCCTTACTACGCCGAAAAGTAATGGAATGCCTGTATATGCTGGTAACCCTAGCCATTCCACAGTTAACGGGGCCATCAAACCTTCTACTGGTTGTAAAACGTTGAGTGAATACAACATCGCTAATATTCCACCCCCCAAGATGTAGATGGGAAACACGACGTACATTATCGACTTAATGTTGTTCCATGTTTGCGTCAAGACGGTCTTTAATGCAGGTAACCTTAACGGTGGCACCTCCATTATGAGGCCCATAGATTCTCCTGGACAAACCTTGAAAGCCAGCTTGGCCATTCCTATGACGATTACCAAGTTTACCAACAGTAACAGGTATGCCCACTCTATACCGACGAACGTTCCTACTAGTCCATATATCACGACAAGCCGTGCAGTGCAAGGAATGAACGTGACCGCGAACGCAGATATCAGGCGCTCCCTCGGGGTTTCCATTATTCTACATGCATAACATGCAGGAACGCTGCAGCCATAACCCATGATGAGCGGTATGATGGCTTTTCCATGAAGACCTACCTTATGCATAACGTTATCTAGAAGGAACGCAACCCTTGGGAGGTATCCCACATCTTCTAATACCGAGAGAAGGAAATAGAATGGGATGACGAACGGAATTAGAAGGGTAACGCCAGCTATGAACCCACCAAAGAACCCTTCCCATAATATCTCGCCTGTTACTGAGATTATTGAAGGTTTAATTGTATCAAACGCCTCCGAGAGTATTGTAGAAAGATAATCGCCAAAGGTGAATATAGCATAAAAAGATGAGAAGAAGACGGCTACCATTATTAAATATCCTAGTATTTTATGCGTAAGTAGTTGGTCAATCTTTTCTATTAATCCGATTTTATAGGGCGCTAAAACTTTCTGAGCTTCTTTAATGATTTTACCTATGATCGCGTACCTTTCAGAGGCTATAACGATCGGGGCTGGAATGCCTCTTATCTCCTCGATCTCTTTCGCAAGCTTCTCAGCCGTCTCAACAACCTTTTTGCTAACTCTTCTTTTAATGTCCTCGTCTCCTTCAAGTAGCTTTACAGCAACAAAACGGATCGGATAATATATGTTTTCATCCTTAAGAAGTTCCATCAACTTTTTTATCCTTTCTTCAACATCCTTGCTATACGTAACATTCATGGGCCTTAACTTTATCTTATGTTCTGCTAGGTTGATGGCTTGTCGAATTAATTCGTAGATACCTATACCTTTACTCGCAACTGTAGGAACGACGGGTACTCCGAGCAATTCGCTCAGCTTTTTAGCGTCCACACTTAACCCTTTATCTTCGGCCAAGTCAACCATGTTCAGGGCGATAACAATCGGCGCCTGCAACTCCAGGAGTTGGAGCGTAAAATACAGATTCCTCTCCAACACAGAGGCATCCACGACGTTTATTACAACATCCGGTCTATCGAATACTATGTACTCGCGGGATATGAGCTCCTCTATCGAGAAGGTTGATAAAGAGTATATGCCGGGTAGGTCTATAATATCTATCGCATAACCGTCAACTACTAAGCTCCCCTCGCGCCTCTCGACGGTCTTGCCGGGCCAATTACCCACGTGTTGATGCAACCCTGTCAGCTGATTAAACAACGTGCTCTTACCAACGTTTGCATTACCGGCCAATGCCATGACAAAGCTTACTTTGTCATCCTTTTTGGTGCTTGACGGCTTATGGCAAGCACTCATTCTTCATCACTTTCTACACGCACCAACACTCCTTTGGCAATGTCCTTTCCAATGACCAGCTTACTCCCTCTTACGAGGATTTCAACAGGTCCGCCAAAAGGTATGGAGTTTATGACTTCTACGACAGTGTCTGGTACTATACCCAGCTCCGAAAGCCTACGGATGACCTTTTCATCCCCTTCTAGAAGAACCACCACACCTTTCTGACCGTTTTTAAGCTCTAGCAAGGAAACTAAATCCCCAAACCGCTGACGGTATCTGTGCCTATGCCTATAAGGTCCGCTATGTTCAGCGCCGTTATTTTTCATAATTTAGCCTAAAAGTTAGGCTAGCCTAACTACTATTTAAATAATTGTTAATCTGAAGATCTTAGCTCAAACTTTGCGCCTAGGCTGGCAAGGTCTTCAAGAAAATTCGGGTAAGATACGCTCGCGGATTCTGCTCCTATTACTGTGCACCCTTCCTCCAGAATAAGTCCTAAGAGACAATAGGCCATGAAGAGCCTATGGTCACCTCTTGGGTCGAGTACGGCATGTTTAACCAGTTTGCCCTGCGTTATGCTTAACCCATCCGTCGACTCTCTTACATTCATTCCGATCTTAGAAAGAGTATGGGCAAGGGCGCTGACCCTATCGCTTTCCTTAACCCTTGCATGCTCTACGCCAGTTATCTCGAGCGTTCCTTCACACTTAGTAGCTAAGACTGCTAGGACTGGCAAAAGATCTGGAGAATCGGATAGGTTAAAGCTACCACCTCTAAGCTTTCCACTTCCACTAACCATTACACGTCCAGAGCCGTAATCCAATTTAACATTAGCCCCCATCTTGATAAGTATATCAACTATAGCAGCATCAGCTTGCGGTAAATCTTGACTAAGCCCCTCAACTATAACTGAACCGTCTGTCATGAGCGCCGCAACCATCATGAAGGAGGCGAGTCCAAAATCCCCCGGCACTGTGAAACGTGCGGGCTTAAAATTCTGTTGTGAAGGAATGTGAAAGACTTTATACCCTTCTCTTTTTATACGAATGCCGAACTGCTCCAGTACGTTTATGGTTGAGTCAACATAAGGCCTCGAGACAAGGTCTCCTTGTATTATGAGCGTCGTATCGTTTAGGGCCTTTGGTGATGAGAAGAGTATAGACGATACGAACTGGGATGATATGCTGCCAGTCATCCAAGCATTGCCGCCCTTTAACCCGCTACCTTTAACAATTATGGGTGCACAACCGTTGAGCCTCGTAGACCAGCACTCCCCTCCGAGCATGTTAAGGGCATCGAGTAGCGGTTGCATCGGTCTTCTCCTTATGCTCTCATCACCTGTGAGGACTACGTACCCATCTTTGACTAAGCAGCTCACACCAGTCATTATCCTTAACGTAGTTCCAGAATTCTGAACGTTCACAACATCATCCGGTACCTTAGGTGTTGAGAAACCACTGATGATGAGCCCGTCCCCCTCTTCAATTATGGATGCACCGAATTTCTTACACGCGTTAATCGTAGCGATTACATCATTGGATTTTGAAACGTTTTTTACGACACACTCACCATCGGTCATAGAGGCTGCTATTATCGCCCTATGGCTGTAGCTTTTGCTGGGAGGTGCCCGTACTCTACCCGATATTACCGACGGTCTAATTAAGACCTGCAACGGAATCACCAACCCATGAATAGGCTTTCTTATTATTCGGTTTGGCTATTATAAGTTCGCACCCTTTTTCACTTAACATATTAGCAACATCGCTTACCACATCTTTTTTACATACAGCGGCGATGGCAGGTCCAGTGCCGGATAGGCCGGCAGCTAAGGCTCCTGCTCTTATGGCATCCAAAGTCTTCTTCATGCTGTAGTTTAACGCTGCCGCATGAAGAATGCCGTTAAGTGTTAGGGCTCTCCAATATTCCCCGTTCATGGACATCTTATACGCCTCCTCAACAAAGGATGCGATAGGCTTGAGTGCATTTTTATCGAAAAACTTAGTATAGCTTTTCAATTCTGGGACGAGCAAAACGACGACAAGGTCCTCTGGAGCTTCAACCCTCCTCATAAGCTGCCTCTTCAAGTTATCTGTGACGACTATACCGCCATAATAGCTAGCACATGCATCATCGTACGCGCCAGTTATAGTAACACCAGCTTCGATTGCGGCATCTACTGCTATGTTTAATATCTCAGTATCACTCAAGTTTAAGCCCACAGCCCTTGCCGTAGCTAGAACTATGGCATTTGCGGCTGCGCTGGAACTCTTCAGTCCTCTACCGATAGGTATATTCGATCTTATTTCGACATAAGCCCCACAATCCATCTGTGCTAGCTTCAAGATCTTTCTTACCGCCGCCTTTGCAAGTGTTGTATCCTCATCTGGGTTTTCCTTTATCACCACGTCTATATCTCTGCCACCTATCTCCACCGTAGCCTCTGTGTAAAGGTCGATGCCCATTGCCGCTCCCTTACCGATTGATATAGCGTTAACGATCGTTATGGCACCGTGCGCCCTAGCAGTCGCCTTCATACAAAACGACCTATTGTCTTGATGGCAACACTCTTCATAACCTCTATCGGCGGCTCTAAAGACGTCCACAGCTTAAAGGACTCTGCAGCCTGAAAGACCAGCATGTCAAGCCCGGAGACACATGTAGCGCCCGCAAGCTTCGCCTCTTTCAGAAGCATAGTTTCGGGAGGATTGTATACCATATCCATCACGATAGAGCCGCTCGGTATCTGCTCCTTCCTAAGTAGCGAGTGCTCAATATTCGGCCACATGCCAACTGGTGTCGCGTTGATTATAACACTGCAAGCTTTAGCAATTGCGGGTAATTCGTTGATAGAAAGTCCCATACCTTTTGCAGAAATTTTAATTCTTCTTTTAAGGAAGTTCGCAAGTCTACGGGCCCTTGAAGGTGTACGACTAACAAATGTTATGCGATTACAACCAAGCCTGGCCAACGCTAGCGCAGCGGCAGAAGCGCCTCCGCCTGCACCAAGGATTAACGCTTCATGACCGCTTATTGCATCTTTGTACGGCATGAGAGCATTCATTACGCCTGAAACGTCTGTGTTGTATCCAACCATTCTATCCTTCTCGATCACGACGGTATTCACCGTCTTTATGATTTTAGCATCATCTGCAAGTTTATCCAAAAACCTCACGACCCTCTGTTTGTATGGTATCGTTACGTTAAAACCTGCCGCTCCTAGAGCCTTAAGGCCTCTGATCGCGTGTCCAAGTTCTTTTTCTCTTACATCAAATGCGATGTAGAAGTAATCAACGTTCATGTGATTAAAAGCAGCGTTGTGAATAGCTGGTGATATCGAATGCTTCACCGGTTGCCCGATGAGACCTACAAGTCTTTTGTTACCAGAGCGTGTTTGTGCTGACATCTTAGATCACTTTCCACAGCAGCTCGATGAAAGCATACGGATTATTTCCTTCGCCTCAGTGATACTGAGTTGGCCGGGCGCCGTAGGTGCTCCGGGTAACGAGACGTACATGAAGGGCGCACCCAACATTACTGAGAGAAAACGCGACAAGATTCCTTCTACTCCCATGCAAAAGGCGATGAGCCTATGCTTATCATATGTATGATATAATGAGAGAATCCTGAGGTTATCGCTGAAGGACCTCGCCATGGTTACTACTTTTGTTATACTTCCAGATTTCATGGCTAAGTCGACTATCCTTCGTAGCTCATCGCTTTCCGGTGTCTTTTCAAAGTCGTGCCATGAAACTATCAAGGCCGTGCCCGTACCCATCAACTCTTTCGATAAATCTTGAAAAATGGGGGAACGAAGCTCTATGTCAACGTACGCCGGACCTTCCCTACTCAGTCGCTTTAAAATCTTTACCCTTTCTTCTTCGTTACCCTCAAACAGTCCGTTCTCATAGCTCGGTCTGAGCGTCAACACCAATTTACCCATATAGGGTCTTAATGTCGAGCTTACAACGTTAACGTCCAACTCCTTCAAGTAATCAAGTCTAACCTCTACGATATCTGCACCGCTGTTTATTGCTTTAACCACCGCATCTTTCAAGGATTGTATATCTCTCCCAAACGTCGATACGCATAGTTTGAACCGTTCCGTACTCATGAATATTACTTCACCAGTTCTTATGGTTAATCGGCATTTTACCTCTCTACTATGAATTCGTCAACTGACACCCCAAAATGTCTGGCCTTCTCTTTGCTTATGTGCGCCAATACTTTATCGCCCGGCTTAACCTCGGTTACCGAGATGGGCTTGCCATCTGGCCCTACGAGCCTTATGGTCTCAGCATTTTGCAAGATAACTGTCCCTTCTTCACCGTCAGCCTCTGCCTTGATGAGTCTCAGCGGCCTCCTTTCTATCTTCACCCTACCGACTGTTGTTGGTCTTGCTGAGCCTTGTGTATTAACCACTAAAACTCTGTCACCTGCCCTTATCTCCGACAAATACTTAGTTCCACCAGTAGGGGTTAGAATGTAACTATGTATCGCACCCGCGTTTACTCTGAAGGGTCTTGGCTCCGTGAACGATGAACCTAAAGATTCGCTATGGATGAGAAACAGAAACCCTGCCTTACTTCCGACGAGCATCCCCTCCCCTATCGATAAAATAGAGACCGTATCAATACATGCCCTATCTCCTATCCCAACATCCTTAACATCCGTAATTTCGACTGGAGATAACTGAACCCTTGTGATGTAGCTGATCACTTCGAAGATTCTACCAACCTCCTCTTTGTTCCTTGGCTTGAATAAGACGGCGTCAACGCCCCTCTCTAGTATACCGTACATAATCTCAACCTCTTCTGGACTACTAACCTTCGCAATGAGCTTCGTCGATGTTTTTTGCAGATACGCGATTATGTTCTCTAGTGGGATTATTTTCCAGTCCTTTGTGTCAACTATCAAGGCTTCAGCACCAAGCTTAGCCGCGGAGACTAACTTCTCTACGTCGCCATAGTTTAGCACGACGGCATGTACCGCAAACCTCTTCGCTTGCGGCACATCTTTACCAATAGGTACAACAAGAACGTCGCCGGCTGGCGAGTCTGAGTATATCGTAAGCCTTTGCCTAAACTCTAGTGGAACGTTAGCAGGGTCGCAGTAGTATGTGGTGATCCCTTTTGATAGGGCTTCCCTAAAGATTTCGTCGTTCCAGTCCCTTAAATCTATGCAGATCTCTTTTTTACTTAGCGGAAGCGTCTTTGAGCACCTCCAGAGCCTCTTTGACCGTGTAGTCTTCGATTATTATGGCCCTGAGCGCCCTAGTTATCGCGAATGGGTTATCGTGCTGGAACACGTTCCTGCCTATTGCCGCACCGATAGCTCCGGCATCCATCGCCTCCCTTACCATCTTCAAAACTTCTAAGTCGCTTTCCGCTTTCGGCCCACCGGCTATGACTATAGGGACGGGACAACCATCCACGACCTTTCTAAATGTCTCTGGGCTGCCTATGTAGGGCGTCTTTACGATGTCTGCTCCAAGCTCAGCACCTATCCTCGCGACATGTGCGGCAACGTCGGGGTCGTTTGGATTCTTTATATTCTCACCCCTCGGATACATCATTGCTATGAACGGTACCTGCCATTCATCACACTCGTCAGCAAGCATTCCAAGCTTTCTCAACATCTTCGGCTCATCGCTGCATCCTATGTTGACATGAACGGAAACTGCGTCCGCCCCAAGCCTTAAAGCCTCTTCAACGCCCGAAACTCTCACTTTGAGGTTAGGCGATGGTCCTAAAGATGTGCTCGCAGAAACGTGCATTATGGTACCAACGTTCAAAGGTTTGGGCATAACCCTCAGTATGCCTTTGTGTGTCAAAACGGCCGTGGCTCCTCCGAGGCTAACCTTTTCTATCGTATCGAATATCTTGTCCAAGCCTTTAACCGGACCTATAGTAACTCCGTGGTCCATCGGTATGCATAACATCCTTCCTTTTTCCGTTATCCTATTCAACCTGACCTGCTTTCCGAACACCATGTCTACTCTATCCTCCCAGATGCATGTAGCAGCTCAGCCGTCAGTATCGCTATGCCGGCAGCACCCCTTATCGTGTTATGGCTAAGAACAAAGAACTTTAGAGCCCTCTCATCTTTTGCAGACCTTACCCTTCCAACGACCGCACTCATGCCTGGAACGCTTCCAGCATATATGTCGAGCCTTGGTTGTGGTCTATCTTCCTCCTCCATCACGATTATCGGTCTCTCAGGAGCTGTAGGTAGCGCCAGCCTCTGTGGAAGGCCTTTGAATTCCGCTAGCACCCTTTTCGCATCTTCTACGCTCACAACTTTCTCTGTCTCGATGTAGACGGATTCTAAGTGTCCATCTATCGTGGGAACTCTGGTACAACTAGCCTCGATGGCTATACGGGCTGACTCAATGGACCCGTCCTTAAACCTTCCCAGTATCTTCTGTGTTTCTTTTTCTACCTTTCCCTCCTCGCCTGATATGTACGGTATAACGTTCCCGAGTATAGAAAGCGAAGGTACGCCTGGGAAGCCCGCACCCGAGACTGCCTGCATCGTAGTTACCACGACCTTCTTGAGACAATAAGCATCGTGCAATGGTTTAAGGGGCATGACTAGACCTACGGTTGTGCAGTTGGGCGTGGTTACTATGTACCCATCCCACTTCCTATTCTTTTTCTGAACATCTATTAACTCGATGTGCTCCGGGTTTATCTCCGGCACGATGAGCGGTACGTCTTTCTCCATCCTGTGAGCAGAAGCATCGCTTACAACTGGGAAGCCTTCTTGCGCAAAAAGTGGTTCTGACTCATGAGCAGCTTCAGTAGGTAGCGGGGAGAACACCAAGTCTGCATCAACATATTTTGGCTCGTTCGGTACGACCTCCATATCCGCTACACTGGATGGAATATCGATCGGGTTCCCCCTCACTGCTTCTCCATACTTCTTACCGACAGATTCCTTCCCCGTTAGGCATGAGAGTTTGAACCATGGATGTCTCGAGAGCATGCTTACGTATCGTTGGCCGACCATTCCAGTGGCTCCTAACACGGCAACTTTAATTTGTTTCATTCAATTCCACCTCCAGATTTGCTTTTACAAGAGAGGCAGCTTTCTCCGCGTCTTTTGCGGACACGAATATCCTGATTGACGAACTTATAGTTACCAAACCGTAGATATTTATGCCACGCTGTGCGAGCGGTGCTACGACTTTATATATCAAGCCCGGACTCGTTTCGAGCATTCTACCGCTTACGCTTATAGCAGACAGCCCCTCGAAAAAGCTTATGGCCTTACCCATGCCCGATTCCACAACCTCCTTATGCAGCTCATCTATTAGCTTGGTGTCCAAGTCCGTGTAAATTATGATGGATTTTTCGCCGGTCGTTATATTGAGGATTTCACCGTTGTGCTTTTGAACAAACTCTACGACAGGTTTAACCATGGACGCACCGTCCGAGTTTCTTGAGAGTATCGTTATCATGGTTACTTTAGCCGGGTGTCTGCTGACTTCGAGCTTTGGAAGTGTGCCAATTATGACTGTTCCCGACTTCCCTAGACCTTCCATGCTAGATATTCTTAACTTGAGGTCCCCTGACAGATACCTCAACGCTTTCGAGTGAATGATCTTTGCACCACCTTCTGTTAAAAGTTTGGCCTCATCTACGTCAAGCGTCTCTAGTATCTCGGCTTTGCTGACCTTATCCGGATCTCCCGAATATATGCCCTCAACATCTTTAATTAAGACAACTTCTGCAGCATTTAGACAGCTACCGAGCAATATGGCGGTCGTGTCACTGCCACCCCTGCCCAGCGTAGTTATCTTGCCCGAAGTACTAACACCAATATATCCGCATACAACAGGAACTTTGCCGGCCTCAATCAGTGGCAATAGTTTCTCTTTACATCTTTTCTCCGTCTCGTGATAGATGGGGTTTGCATCAAGATGTACATCGTCCGTTATTATAGGCCAGTACTCGTTAGATGGGTCCACCAAGACAGCGTCGACACCAAACCTATTCAACGCAGCCGTGAAAAGTCTCGCGCTTGTCCTTTCACCCATCGCCAAAATTTCGTCGAGCATGTCGGGTCGAATGTCCGGGTTAACATCTTTAGCTGTCTTCAACAGCTCATCAGTCATTCCCTTTAGCGCCGAGACCACTACTACCAGTCCGTATTCCTTCAGCAGGTCCTTCACCCAGGACGCTGCCCTTTCAAGGGCTCTAGAGTCTTGGAGGACAGAGCCACCAAGCTTTACGACCATTATATTTTTCATAGGCACGACCTCCCTCCAAAGCTGTTAAAACACAGAAAGGAGAAGATGGCTTCAGAGAGAGGCGTCCGGCTCGCTATAGCGATAATAGCGGTAGCCGGTCGTGAGGAAAAGGCGATCCCTCACGTTCGCCGCCTCTCTTTAGTAATTTGCATTCACGTTGGTTATTTAAACGTTTCGAACATACGGAAAATCCACGTCATTATAGCCATTATGTTGCCAGCTAAAACTTCTAAGCGTTTATATTTGAGGATACAACTAGGTGTAGTTGGTTTTAGAAAAGGAGGATCAGCTAGCGTCCATGTCTAAAGGTAAGACGGGAAATTATGCTTGTGTCGTCCTTGTAAACGGAAGGGGTTACATGGGCGACAAGAAAGGTTTGGTGAAGATAGCCGGGAGGCCCATGATCGAGTACGTCCTCGATAGCGTACCAGACGAGGTTACGGAATTGTTCGTATCGGTTGAGAACGAAATGCAGGCCGCAGCCTACGGGCCTATATGCGAGAAGTACTTTGCTTCACTCATGAGACTGGAGAAAACTCAGTACCTGAACGAACATGAAAAGATAAAAGAGGTTCTGGAGAACGTTCCGGGTTCTAATATACTCGTCCTTCCTTGCGATATGCCGTGTATCACGTTAGAATTTACTTACTTCTTATTAGAGGCCTCTAAGAAATTCACAGCAGTATTGCCTAGGATGCTGGATAATAACGTTGACTTCAGCTTAGCGTCCTATCAAGCCGAACCTTTTCTTGAGGCATTTAAAAAGTATCCTGAAATGCGCCTACCTGAGCTCATTAAGAAACTTAGGAATGTGCTTTATGTATCAACTAATGCCCTAAGGATGTTTGACAGCAAGCTTAGTATTCTATACAGGGTATCTTCTGCGGCGGACGTACCAAAAGTGGAGAACATACTCCGCAACAGGTTATAAGAGTTTTATGCGTTTAGGGCATGTGCTGGAGTTGCGGTATGAAGGTAACCTATGGTAAGTTACCAAAAGAAGTGTTAGAAAAAACAGTCTTCAGGTGGCTAGGTGCGAGGAGAAAGGACGTCTTACTATGGCCGGCATACGGTGAGGATGCTGCCGTCGTCAATGCACCCGAGAGGTGTCTGGTTGTAACATGCGACCCCATCACAGGTTCGAGGAAGTTAATCGGATGGTTGGCGGTTCACATAAATGCTAACGACGTAGCGGTTTGTGGTGCAAAGCCCGCTTGGTTCTCGTCTTGCATACTACTGCCCGAAGATGATGAAGCTCTTTTCGCATCCATAGTCAAGCAGATTCATAAGGCAGCATCAGAGCTTCATGTCTCCGTCATCACAGGCCACTCCGAGGTTGCGCTTTACGTATCCGAACCGATAATAATCGGCACGATGATAGGTGTGCTTGAAGGTAATAAATATTACAGGACCGGAGGCGCGAAGCCTGGCGATAAGATACTCATGACGAAGACTGCGGCCATAGAGGGAACGGCGATACTTGCGACGGACTTATCAGAAGTACTTAGCTCGAAGGTAGACAAACCTTTACTCAAAAGAGCCTCTGCTTTTTACAGGAAGATAAGTGTCGTAGATGAGGCTTTAAGGATAGCGTCAACGGGCCTTGCTACGGCGATGCACGACCCAACTGAAGGAGGCTTGTTGGGTGGGCTTTACGAAATGGCCGAAGCGTCCGGGACAGGGTTTGTTGTTTATGAGGACACGATACCGATTGCAAAGGAAACTAGGATAATTTGTGAGACACTCGGTTGCGACCCTTTAAAGCTGATAAGCTCGGGCACACTAATAGCATCTGTTAGGGGCGATTATAAAAAGCTCATTACCGCTCTTAAAAGGGCGGGTGTAAAAGCTACGATTATAGGTGAAGTGGTGCCCAAAAAGAATGGAAGGAAATTGATAAGGTCTGAAGGCAACGTCGAGAACATAAAGTCGACAATTACGGACGAGTTATGGCGAATATTGTCAGAATACCCTCCTTCAAGTACGAGTAGATTAGCCGTATGAAATAACAATAGTTTAAATATGCGGTAGTTGAATCAAAGCTTTGGTATGAACAATATACCGCTAAAGAAGTTAGATGAAAACGTATGGGTTATAGACAAGAACTTCAAACAAGGTATGAGAGTACCTGTTACGATTTTCGCATCTGAAAAACTGCTCCAAAAAATGACGCAAGACAGAACGCTTGAGCAAGGTGCAAACGTTGCTATGCTTCCAGGCATATACAAAGCCAGCATAGTACTCCCCGACGCACACGAAGGATACGGATTTCCTATAGGAGGTGTGGCCGCCATGGATGCAACCGATGGTGTCATATCTCCGGGAGGTGTGGGATACGACATCAATTGCGGCGTTAGGCTAATGGTAACAAACCTTACCGTAAAGGACGTTATGCCCAAGCTAAAGGAGCTAGTAGATACGATCTTCAGGAATATTCCTGCAGGTCTTGGAAGCAGGCGGAAGGA
The DNA here is from genome assembly GCA_023268355.1 of Candidatus Terraquivivens tengchongensis. Lineage (GTDB taxonomy): Archaea > Thermoproteota > Nitrososphaeria_A > Caldarchaeales > Wolframiiraptoraceae > Terraquivivens > Terraquivivens tengchongensis. The sequence goes on along the minus strand of JALNJK010000007.1, from coordinate 28,144 downwards.
CTTTAGGGTGAGCCCTTCAGACCTTGATAGGATAGCAATAGAGGGCGCGCGTTATGTTATAGAAAGGTATGGCCTCGGGTGGAACGAGGACATAAAGCACATAGAGGAGGAGGGCGCTTTAGAAGGAGCGGACCCTTCAAAAGTCTCACCAACCGCTAGGAGTAGGGGCGAGTCCCAGATAGGTACGCTCGGCAGCGGTAATCACTTCCTTGAAATACAGAGGGTTGACAAAATATTCAACCGCGAAGCTGCGAAGATCATGGGAATAAATCACGAGAATCAGATAACGGTCTTGGTCCATACAGGCAGTAGGGGTTATGGCCACCAAATATGTAGCGATTACCTAAAGGTCATGGAAAGGGCGGCCCACAAATATGGAATCAGGCTACCTGACAGGGAGCTTGCGTGCGCACCTGCCAACACGCCCGAGGCTGATCAGTACCTTAAAGCATTCACATGCGCAGTTAACTTCGCGTTCGCAAACAGGCAAGCAATTAGCCACTGGGTTAGACAGAGCTTCGAGGAGGTGTTCAAACAACCAGCAGAATCCCTTGGAATGAAGCTCGTGTACGATGTAGCCCATAACATCGTGAAGCTCGAGAAGCATAAGGTAAACGGTGAGACAAAGGATGTTTACGTTCACCGAAAAGGAGCGACGAGGAGCTTCCCCGCTGGACATCCGCTCGTGCCTAGCGATTACAGAAGCATAGGACAGCCCGTAATAATTCCTGGCTCGATGGGAACAGCAAGCTGGCTTTTGCTAGGGAATCCAAAGGCTATGGAACTGAGCTTCGGTAGCACGGCTCACGGAGCTGGAAGAGAAATGAGCAGGGCAGGAGCAAAAAGGCGTTATACGGGTCTAACTGTTATAAAAGAGATGGAAAACAAAGGCATAATCGTCAGGAGCGACAGTACGGAGACGTTGATAGAAGAGGCCGACGAAGCATACAAGAACGTTGACGAGGTGGTTGAGGTAAGCCATGCAGTAGGGATAGCGACAAAAGTGGCCAGATTTGTTCCTATAGGCGTAATTAAAGGTTAAGTCAATTAAGGGTTTAAATTTATTAAATTTTTATTTTAGCTTATAATTGCTGGAGAGTCGCGATGTCCAACCAACCAAAGAAGAAGGAAGTAAGTCTTAGGGTAGCCGAAGCTAGGCAGAGGGATATAGGTAGAAGAATAGCCAGGATTGATAATGCTGCGATAAGGGAACTTGATTTAAGTCCTGGCGACACGATTGAGATAACGAGCAAGCGCTCGACTGTTGCGATAGTTTGGCCACCTTACAAAGAGGACGAAGGTATGGGGATTATCAGGATAGATGGTGAGATAAGGAGGAACATCGGTGCAACTGTGGGTGATTACGTAAAGGTTAGTAAGGTTGTGGTAAAGCCTGCGACTAAAGTAGTTTTAGCACCGTTCGAACCTCTGCCGTTTGTGGGAGATTTTAGCAGGATTGTGAGAAGCCAGCTGATGAACATGCCACTAGCGAAGGGTGACGTGATAGTTGTTCCTATTTTGGGTATGGGAATTGAACTTAAAGCAATCTCTACAAGTCCCAGCCAATATGTAATGGTTGTTGAAAGCACGGCAATAGAGGTTAGTTCAACTCCTACGAAGAGGGTAGAGGAAATAACAGGCGTAACGTATGAAGACATAGGTGGATTGCACGAAGAGCTACAGCGCATAAGAGAGATGATAGAGCTGCCGCTGAAGCATCCAGAACTGTTCAGACACCTTGGTATTGAACCACCAAAGGGAGTCCTGCTCTACGGCCCCCCGGGAACAGGAAAGACTTTGATAGCTAAGGCGATAGCTAACGAGACAGGTGCGCACTTCATAACGATAAACGGTCCAGAGATAATGAGTAAGTTTTACGGAGAATCTGAGGCTAGGCTTAGAGAAGTCTTCCAGGAAGCAGAACAGAATGCCCCTAGCATAATTTTCATAGACGAATTGGATGCGATAGCACCTAAGAGGAGCGAAGTAACGGGTGAAGTCGAGAGGAGGGTCGTATCCCAGCTTTTGACGTTGATGGACGGTCTGAAGTCTAGAGGTCAAGTCATAGTGATAGGTGCGACTAACAGGATAGAGGCGATAGACCCTGCCCTCAGAAGGCCTGGTAGGTTTGATAGGGAAATTAGGATCGGCGTACCAGACAGGAACGGAAGGAAGGAGATACTCCAGATACATACAAGAAGGATGCCACTCGATAATGACGTCAACTTGGACGAGCTCGCGGATATAACGCATGGATTTGTGGGAGCAGACCTAGCGGCCCTTTGCAGGGAGGCTGCCATGAATGCCCTTAGACGCTTCTTACCACAGATAGATTTGGAGAAAGAAGTCATACCTGCGGAGGTTCTTGAGAAGATAAAGGTCAACAGGGAGGACTTTGCAAATGCCATGAAGGTTGTCCAACCTTCTGCTCTTAGGGAAGTGGTACTCGAGGTGCCGAACGTAAGATGGGACGACATAGGCGGTCTGGAAGGGATAAAACAGGAGCTGAAGGAAGCGGTCGAGTGGCCTCTCAAGCATCCAGATGTATTCAAGAGGTTAGGCATTAGACCTCCGAGGGGCATACTTCTGTACGGTCCGCCCGGAACTGGCAAGACACTCTTGGCGAAGGCCGTGGCTACAGAGAGTGAGGCGAATTTCATATCGGTAAAAGGACCAGAGGTGTTAAGCAAGTGGGTCGGGGAATCGGAGAAGGCTGTTAGGGAGATATTTAGAAAAGCACGCGAGACGGCACCTTGCATAATATTCTTCGACGAACTCGACTCGATCGCCCCCAGAAGAGGACTCCATCCAGATGCTGGTGTAACTGACAGGATCGTGAACCAACTTCTGACGGAGATGGATGGGCTCCAAACGCTAAAGGGTGTCGTAGTGATAGGTGCGACCAATAGGCCCGACATACTGGACCCGGCGCTCCTGAGACCTGGAAGGTTTGACAGACTCCTCTATGTACCGCCTCCTGACCTAGAAGCGAGGTATCAAATATTCAAGATACATACGAGAGAGATGCCGCTCGACGATACTGTTGACCTTAGAAAGCTTGCCGAAATTACGGAGGGCTACACGGGTGCTGATATAGAGGCGGTGTGCAGGGAGGCAGCAATGGTTGCCGCTAGGGAGAACATCAACGTAGAAAAAGTCTCCATGAGACACTTCGAGACAGCGCTGCAGAAAATAAAGCCAAGCGTCACAGAAGTCGAGAAAGCTGAATACGACAAGATAATAAGAGATTTCAAGAAGTCGATGGCATACATCGGATAGATTAGACTTTCTCCTTTATCCTTTTAATAACGCTGGTAAGGACTGGCAAAACTTTGTACAGGTCGCCTATTATGCTGTAGTCAGCCTCTTTATGCATCGGAGCGTTTGGGTCAGTGTTTATGCATACGACGGTTTTTGAATCCCTCATGCCTACCACGTGTTGTATCTGGCCCGACACGCCGACCGCCACATAGAGCTTAGGCTTTACGCGCTTCCCAGAAAGTCCTATGTGCCTATCCTCAGGAAGCCACTTTAGGTCTCCGGATATCGGTCTAGTGCAGCCAAGCTCGGCCCCTAACACCTTCGCAAACTCTTCCACCAGCTTCAAGTCATCCTTTCTTTTTAGACCCCTTCCTACGGCAACCACGACTTCTGCATCCTCAAGCCTCACGCCGCTCTTCTCAACGGCTCGGAACCCAACCTTCGACATTTTCCTTTGTACTGCAAACTCTAATTTCTCCAACTCTCCCTTGCCTTTTGATGTGGTTGCTTGAAACCTGTGAGGCAGTATTGTGATCACGGCAGGGTAGCTTTCAAAAATCTGTCTCGCAAGAAACCCGCCACCCATCACGAACCTCGTAACTTCAACTTGCGAATCTTTAAGCGAGACGTCTAAACATTCCGATGCGCATCCTGTGCGCAGGCTTTGTGCAACATAGGCGGCAACCTCCTTTCCTACCTTCGTCGCCGCAATCAACACTATCCTCGGCGATGTTCTTGAAACAACATGCGATACTGCTTCTGCAATCGCATCCGGTCCATCTTTTCGCGAATCGACTTCCGAAATTACAAAGAGCTTATCGGCACCATGCTCTGTAAATTTGGCAACTCTGTCGCCCCCGTCACCTAAAATTATCGCCCCCGTCCAGGAACCTAGCTGATTAGATAACTGTTTAGCCAAGGCAAGAAGTTCAAACGCAAGACCGTCTTCCTCAGAGAAGACGAGAACAGCTTTCTCCGTCATCCCTTTATGACACCTTCCTTCAGCAGATTCATGACCAGTTTTTCGGATACTTCTTCGGGACTGCCCTCTATCACCACGTTTTTCCTCACACTCTTAACGACACTCATTTCTACCGTTCTCAAAGCTGGCTTAACAGTAATACCCAAATCCTTCAGGCTCCAAGTTGTTATGGGTTTTTTGGATGATGCCTTTATCATAAGTAGGCTCGGAATCCTTGGTGTGTTTATTTCTAAGCCCACAGTTAATAGGACGGGCAATGGCACTTCGTAAGTCTCCACAACGTCTTCTAATGTTCTCTCGACCAAAACCTTGCCTGATTTCAGCTCCAGCTTCGTCACATGAGCAAGAAAGGGTATGCCGAGCTCCCTGGCTAACCTAGGGCCCGTCTGATATCCCGCCTCGTCGGACGACGCCTCTCCGCATAGGATAATATCCCACCCCTTTATCCTTCTAGCCGCCTCTGCCAGGACAATGGCCGTAGCTAAACCATCAAAACCTTCCATGGCAGGATCGGAGACCACATAAGCTTCGTCGGCACCCATCGCGAGCGCCTCCCTTACCAACATCGTTTTAACATCGGAACCGATGCTTAGAACTGTGACTTTACCACCGTGCTTTTCTTTTAACCTTATGGCCTCTTCCAATGCGTTCAAGTCAAATTCGCTGATCTTTTTTGGTGCACGCTGTATGGCTTCTTGGATTGACCCGTTCGATATTCTAAGCTGGTTTACGTCTACGACTTGCTTCACACATACGAGGACGTTAACCATGTATTATCGCAAAGAATTGACGTATGCTGATATTTCTAATTTTCTTCATCGAAGACGGCTGTTGCTAAAACTTCTGCTACATCTTTTACAATAAAGCCCTCCAAGCCCATGACCCTCGCAGCATCCTCGAACATCGCTAAGCAGTACGGACACTCGACCACAACCATCTTTGCGCCTACCGAGATAGCCTCCTCAAGTCTTATCAGGGACTCTCTCTTACTCCTTGGTATGTGATACCAATAGTTGCAACCGCCCGCACCACAACAGAAGCTATCTTCCTTCGAGCGTCGAAATTCTAAAAGTTTGTTTGACAGAACAGTGGATAGCACGTACCTTGGCTCGGCATATATTCCATTCACACGACCTATGTAGCATGAATCATGCAAGACGGCAGGTGTCTCAAGTTTCTTCTTTACATGAAACCTCCCATCCTTTAACAGCGCGCTCAGCAATTGGGTGTGGTGGACAACATCGGCCTCTAAACCGAATTCTCTGTACTCGTTCTTTAAAGTGTTATAGCAATGCGGACAATGCGTCACTATCTTCTTTACTTTAAGTCCCATGATCTTCTCCACGTTGGCATATGCCTGTTCTTGAAATCTTCCTTCCTCACCGACCCTTCTGGCCGGGTCGCCAGTGCACCTTTCATCGGCAAGTATCCCAACGTTCAATCCTGCTTCCTTCAGAAGCCTAATGGTCGTCTTAGCTACTTTCCCAGCTCTTGGGTCGTAAAAGGCAGCGCAACCGAGCCAATACAAGTACTCTACTTCACCATCATCCGGTAGGATTTTTACACCCATGCCCCTGAGCTCTTCGACCAACTTCTCCTTCTCGTACTCAGGCATACCGAACGGGTTAGACATCCTGGCTATGTTAGAAACCAACGGGTAAACCCTTTCGTCCATCTTACCCTCAAAGACTATCGCCCTCCTAATCTCGATTGCATATTTTATGGGGCTTATGAGAACAGGACATTTCAACGAACACGCATAGCAAGTGGTGCACGCCCATACTGCCTCTTCTTCTATCACACCCTCAGCTAACACATCACGGTCTCTGAAACCTTTATCGAGCGAATACTTTAACGATTGGATAAGCCTCCTTGGGGATAGTGCTGAGCCAGATTCGTAAGCCGGACAGGATTCTTCACATCTACCACAATCCGTGCAAGCATAGATGCTGAGCGCATCTCTCCAGCCCATCTCTCCCACTTTTTTGAACCCAACGTGCAACTCAACCTCTTCAGCTTCATCCAAAGCTTTAATGTTAAAGGGTGTTGTCAGCTTTCCAACGGGCTCCATCGGCCTCGAGAGGTAGATGTTCAGGGAAGACGTTAGGATGTGCATAAGGTTGGAATAAGGCAGAAATGCGATTAACGTGAGAGCCACGAGTCCATGGCTCCACCAAAGCACGATGTATAGCTCATATGCTAACTCCGGGTGAACGCCAAAGTATGAGATCATGTCTGCGATCGTTTTACCTATAAAAGAGTAACCAGACCATGGCACATCTTTGAGAAACAACCTAAACCCTTCTACTAAAAACCCAGATATGCCTACGTACAACAGCCCTACCAACACTAGCGTGTATTGTATGCCGGTGCCGATCCTAGGAGGATACCTGACGATTCTAGAAGTAAGGAGCACGGCTACGCTCAACACGAAAAGCAATCCAAAGAAGTCCAGAAGCGATTCAACGAATGGGTAAATGTCTCCAACTAATAGTTTTACCCCGAACTTTTCGACGGTATGGTCAACAAAAACTATGCACGTACCTATGAAGAGGATTATTGTTCCGATAAAGAGCGTTGCGTGTAGGCCGCCCCTAAAGCGGTCAGAGATTATCTTAACTTGAAGCAGGCCATACTTAAGAAAAGCCTTTAACCTTTGTTCGCCATGCTTAGTGACTTCTTTTATCACATATCGTCCGTAAAGCCTGTAATGCTTGTACAGGCCTGCGATGAAGATAGCCACGAATAGTATCAGGATTGAATAAAAAACGAGCTCCATGAATTGAGGCAGTAATGCGAAGCTTTCCCTGAATGGTTGGAACAAGATAAACACCTTTTTTGATACAGTGCAATATGTTGGCAAGCCAACTTTAATATAAGGTTAAACTATTTTCACAAAGTGGTGGAGGTTGAAGCGTTGCACAAAGAGTACAAGGTCGTATCGTGTCCGAGTTGTGGCCATCTACAGATTACTCTTGCCGAGCATTCTTTCATATGTCATGGCTGCGGTAGGAAAAATTACGTAAGTTCTAAATGTGTGCTGTATGTGTCCAAGAATCAGGAGGACGTCAGGGCAGTGCTAATCTCCTTAAAGATGAAGAGGACATGTAAATCTTAGCCTTCTTCAAAACTTCCGCCAAAGTTTTATGGTAAATGCTTTTCTATGGGTTACTAAACCGTATGAACATGACAACAGGCCCTGTCCTCGGGGCACATGTATCTATAGCGGGCTCAATCGACAAGGCGGTTGACAGGGCCGTAGAAATAGGTTGCATCGGAACTTTCCAAATATTCACAAGAAACCCGAGAGGGTGGAAGTTCAAAAAACTAAACCCAGAAGAAGTCAGATTATTCAAGGAAAAGGTCAGGGCTAAAGAATTCTCCGTACCGGTCGGTCATATGCCGTACTTACCCAATATAGCCTCGCCTTCGAAGCAGCTCTTCACAAAGTCCCTAAACGTATTGACAGCTGAGCTGGAGAGGTGCGGCGAGCTGGGTATAAAGTTCCTTGCTGTACATCTGGGAAGCCACATGGGGAAGGGCATTGATGTTGGCATACAAAAAGTGACGGAGGCTTGCAGGACTGCATTGGAAAAAGTTCAGAACGACGTCGTGATACTCTTAGAAAACATGGCAGGGCAGAAGAATAGCGTTGGTTCTAAGTTTGAGGAGCTAAGGAAGATTCTAGACTCGATAGGCGATGAAAGGCGTGTCGCGATATGCTTCGATACATGTCACGCGTTTGCGGCTGGCTACGACTTAAGAAACGAGGACGCAGTAGAAAAGACTGTCGAACAATTCGATAACGTGATAGGCATAAAGCACCTTAAGGTCATTCACATAAACGATTCAAAAGGTGAGCTTGGCAGTCATCTAGACAGGCATGAACATGTAGGCATGGGTATGATAGGCGAGAAAGGTTTCAGAGCGATATTTCACCACAAAGCCTTAAGGAATCTTCCGTTTATCCTAGAAACGCCCGAAGACAAGAGGGGAAACTTTAGGACGAATATACTGAAGTGTAAGGAACTTTACGGGTGAGGCGTTACGGAGAAATTCAGCATAAGGACGCTGATCCTGAAGCTTATCAGGAGCATGCTCACGATAAGATTCCTGGAATTTAGCGTCGTTGGTGCCATTGGTGTCATCGTCAACCAAACAGTGCTTTTTCTTCTAGCATACGTCCTCGGAATCTACTACCTATTGGCGGCCGTGTTCAGCTTCGAGGTCGCGCTCCTTAACAATTTCTTCCTTAACGAATGGTGGACGTTCAGGAAAAGGAACCTGTCCTCGTCATTTTGGCTTAGGCTCGTTAGGTTTCATGTTTCAAGAGTCCTTGGATTCGCCGCGACAATGGTCACGCTATTCCTCATAACGGAGTTCCTAAACGTACACTACCTGATATCCAACGTAATAGCCATAGGAATTGGTACGTGCATTAACTATTTTACAAGTGACTTATGGGTTTGGAGATAAACGTTATTATTGCAGGATAAAGCACACGTTTTCCATGAAAGCTGAATACAAACTCTCCGGCTTATCGATGAAGGTCGCTTTAACCGCAACTTTCTCAGCGTTGGGCGTCGTGCTAGCACCGTTCTTCTGGTTCCCATTCCTTGGGACGAAGGCCTATCCCGGACAGCACTTCATAAACTCGTTATCCGGCGTAATGCTGGGTCCTTGGTGGGCAGCGCTCGTAGCTATAATAATTGGTCTCATAAGGAATGCGCTTGGTATCGGTACGGTGTTCGCCTTTCCTGGAGGTATACCCGGAGCCATCGTCGTGGGACTTGTCTACATGCTCACTTCGCGTATAAAAAACAGATACCTGAAATACATAGCAGTATTCTTTGAGCCGATAGGCACGGTCTTCGTTGGAGGGACTGTCTCGCTACTGCTTGTCGCACCGTGGACCGCAAGTTACCTGAAGCCTGCGCAAGACATGCTTATGCGAATACAAGAGCTTGGTACATTTACGGCGCTCCTTACGTTATGGAGCGGATGGGCTATAAGCTCGATCATAGGTAGCGTCATAGGGTTCGTAGTTCTGGTTGCGCTCGAAAGGTTTGGTGTGCTTTCAAAAAGGGGTTAATGAGTGTTGATCTTAAAGCTCGAGGACGTGCTTGGTAAAAAGGTGCTGATAGCGGGCGAGGCTGGAACAGGCAAAACAATGCTCCTCGTTAAATTGTTGGAGGAGGCAAACGCACAGAGCATTTCTGATGCGGTGACCTTGATAGACTTGGCACCAAAAAAGATCGGCGAATTCGGCGGCAGAGTTGTGGATTATTTGCGCCAAATCGGTGGCATAAGGTTGCTGATGCCAGTAAACGTTTTTGCACCAAGGCTATCTGGTAAGACGAAGGATGAAGTTATGTCGCTTGCCGAGAAGAACAGGGAAGCTATCGAGCCGTTGCTGAAGGGATTCCTCAGTAAACCTACGAGGATACTCTTCATTAATGACTTGACGATTTACCTTCATGCCGGTGACCCCGAACTGTTGGAAAAATGCATTGAGGTTTCCGAGACATTCGTGGGGACTGCCTACTACGGAACAAAGCTCCAGGATGACAAGGGCTCCGGCATAACCCTTAGGGAAAGGATGCTGGCTGAAAGAATAATGAAAAAAGTCGATAAGGTGATCTTCCTAGAATGAATGTGCCTTTCCTGCAACTTAATAAACGCCTTTTATGCACGTATATAAGCCTGAACAATACCCGCTTTTGACGAGATGAAGGCATTTAGGGCACGTGCGCTAACGGTCGCGGGTTCTGATTCGGGAGGAGGTGCTGGTATACAGGCAGACCTTAAGACTTTTGCAGCCTTGGGCGTTCATGGTATGTGCGCAATAACAGCGATCACGGCCCAGAACACAGTTGGGGTTTATGCAGTCCAAGACATAGATGTTGACGTCATCAGGAGCCAGATAAGGGCCGTGGTCGAGGACATAGGGGTTGACGCCGTCAAGACGGGCATGTTGCACACGTCCCAAATAATAGACGCGGTCGCAGAAGAGCTCTCCAAACTCTCTAAACCAATAGTCGTGGACCCCGTTATGATCGCGAAGAGCGGTGCGGAGCTACTGAGAGAGGACGCTGTAAAGTCCCTCATCGAGAAAATGCTTCCAATCGCTACAGTTCTGACACCGAATGCAATGGAGGCTTCGAAGCTGGTAGGTTTTGCCGTGAAGACTTTAGAAGATGCAAAGAGGGCGGCGAAGAGAATAGCTGAGATGGGACCGAAGGCGGTTGTTGTGAAGGGCGGACACATAGATACTGAAAAATCTGCTGACACGCTATACTGCGATGGTGAATTCAGGATACTGGAGTCTCCAAGGATTGATACGAAAAACACACATGGTACAGGATGCGTCTTTGCATCTGCCATAGCGGCTGAGCTAGCAAAAGGCTCGGACGTTATCAGCGCAGTTTCTCAGGCCAAACAGTTCGTCCTAAACGCTATCAGGAACGGAATAAGTATAGGTAGAGGACACGGACCAGTAAATCCTTCTGCATCCGTGTACGAAGCCGCTATGAAGTTTGAAGCTTTAGAACGTCTCAAAGAAGCTATTAGAATGCTGGAATTCACACCAGCTGTCGCGAAACTCATACCGGAGTCTCAGTCTAACATAGCCATGGCAATCCCGTACGCAGAGAGCAGAGAGGAGGTCGTTGCGGTACCCGGAAGGATAGTGAGACAGCCGTGGGGCGTTAAAGCATCCGGATGTCCAGAATTCGGTGCATCCCGACACGTAGCGAACGCTGTGTTAACCGCTATGGAGTACAACCCGAACATAAGGGCTGCCATGAACATAAGGCTGGGCGAGGATGTGCTGAACGCGGCAAAAGCCCTAGGCCTCAGCATATCGCATTACGATAGAAGGTTAGAACCTGAAGATGTTAAGAAGACCGAAGGTATGAGCGTGAGATGGGGCATAAGCCAGGCGGTTAAACTCCATGGCAAGGTACCGAATGTTGTTTACCATGAAGGCGATTGGGGAAAGGAGCCGATGGTCACGGTGTTCGGAAAGGATGCCGTCGAGGTTGCATCCTTCGTGATCAAGCTGGCCGAAATGATAAAGTAGGCTCAGCGCTTAACCAGCAGCAGTATGAGGTAGATTAAGACCGCAGCCACTATGAACGCTGGCGATGTTCCTATCGTCACACCATCAACCCTGAAATACCAGAGGAGGAATGGATGGATCTCCTCGAGCCTTGGTATGAACTTTAACATAACTGGTAACATCACGAGCATCACACCAACTATTATGAGAATTATGCCGAGGAATAAGAGAGACGAGGTTAGCTCATTCCCTATCATGTAGGACCTCTCCTGGCTGAAAGGAGCCTTATTACTTCCTCATCCTCAACTTGCTCAAATTCTTCATAAAATTGACCTATGGCAAAGAAAGGTTCTGGAGTGGACAGACACACGACTTTATCAACTTCTCGCCTCAAGCTTCTGACAACATCCGGTGGCGCTACGGGTACGGCAACCACGATTGCCTTCGGTCCCAGCCTCTTGATGTAGCTTATAGCCGCCTTCATGGTCGCACCGGTTGCGAGGCCATCGTCAACAAGTATCGCGATCTTGTCCTTTATTGGTATCATTTCCCTCCCAGACCTGTAAAGCGATGCGCGCCTCCTTATCTCAGCGACCTCTTCCTTAATCTTCCTTTCTATGTACTGTTGCGACACGCCCATGGATTCTATCAAATCCTCGTTCAGCACTGTCGTTCCGTCCTCTGCCACGGCTCCAATGGCCAGTTCCGGCTGAAGCGGTGCACCCAATTTTCTCGGAATTATAACGTCGAGCGGACAGCCCAGCTCCTCCGCAACATAATATCCGACGACGACACCACCTCTGGGAATAGCCAATACGACGCAGTCGTATCCCTTGTAGTCTTTAAGCGCCTTAGCCAGTAGCCTGCCTGCCTCTTCCCTGTTCTTGAAAACCATACAAAAAGTAATGTGTGATTGCTGCTTATAAATACTGTAGTTGAGGTAATCGTTTAGCGGACGAGCAAGGAGCTAGCAATGGCTTTTGTCATTTCTAAGAAAGGCGATGGATATATTCCCAGGAATATGCCAAGACCTGCGAGAGCTACGACTGGTATCAACATAAGAGGGCTGGCCTCGTGCGCCTTCTCGGAGACTGGTGTCAGAGGTTTCAGGAATATTATCTGAACGACTCTCAGGTAGTAGGCAACGCCGATGAGGACGTTGAGTATCATCACGATCGTGAAGGGTAACATACCAGCTTCCAAGCTAGCAGTTATTATCTGGAACTCGCTCACAAAAGCGCTCAAACCAGGTATGCCGGCGAGCGAGAAGGCACCTATCGCAAACGTTATGCCGCTGATAGGCATCTTACGACCTATGCCTGAAAGCTCGTCTAGGTTTCTCGTGCCTACTGCATGTATGAAGGCTCCGGCGGATAAGAAGAGCAGGCCCTTCATTGTCGCATGGTTTAGGACGTGCAAGAGGCTTCCGGCCAAGCCGTTGGCAGTCGCTAAGGATATTCCGAAGACTATGTAGCCTATGTGGGCTATGCTGCTGAAGGCAAGCAACCGCTTTATGTCTTCCTGTAGCATGGCCATAAGGTTGCCGACCGTCATGGTTACAGCCGCGTACAATGCTAAGGCCACTCCCCAATTGTAAATCGCCGAAGGAAATATAGCCGCCAAAACCCTGAACATCGCATATATCCCTGTTTTTATCACGACACCTGATAGCATGGCGCTGATCGGGCTGGGCGCGGCCGGGTGAGCGTCCGGCAACCAGCTGTGAAACGGTACCATCGCGGCATTAACGCCGAGCCCTGCTAGAAGAAGTGCCAAAATAATATAGCTCCAAACCTCGCCTGCCATATCACGAAGACTAAAGACCGTTGAGAGTGCACTCATGTTGAGCGTGCCTGCTATGCCGTACATAAGCGATAACGCGAAGAGTATTGCAGCAGTACCTGCGGAGCTTATTATAAGGTACTTCAACGAAGCCTCCACAGCCTCCCAGCTTTTGTACCTAAACGCCACAAGTGCATAAGCCGATAGGCTCATAACCTCCCAGAAGATGAAGAAGGTCACGAAGTCGCCAGAAGATGCCACGCCTACCATTCCGGTTATCATCGTTAGGAGGAGCGGATAGTACTCTGCCTTTCGCTCTTTTATGTACCCGATCGAGAACAGCGCGGATGCTAGGCCGACGAGCACGAAGACAAATATTACGTAGGAAGACAACTTATCGATAAAGATCACAGATGCTGTCTCTCTAGGCATGGCGGTAAACGTTAACACCCTCTCTTGGAATGCTGTGTCCAACATCTGGACGATCGCAAAGTAAAATACGATCATGAGGCCAGCGACGGAATAAACATCCATCAAACGCTCAACACGAAACCTCCTTGAGATGTATGCTAAGATGGGCGATATAGCCGTAAGAATTATGAGGATATACAAGGGCGACAAGGTAAACTCCACGCTCACCCTCTCCTAACAAAATTTTACATAAACCTTCAGAATATTAAAATTAATTCATGCTATTGGACAACTACTCCATCCACAGTCTATGCATTTTATACAGGTCTCTTGGTACAGGATGTTGATGCTACCACAAACTGGACACTTCTCTATTTTTTCTTTAATACTCGTCGTCTTTTCGGGAATAGTGGTGAGGTGTGCTAATTTAGGCTTTATTTTTACCTTTTCAAGTGTGGCGTTTGCCTTAACATGCCTCATTAGAATTTGGTCGACCTTGAACCCAAGTTCTTCCATCATCTTCAAAGTTTTGTTGGGTGTCAGGACAACATACCTTTCCATCCTTTGCGTTGGTGTGACCAATACTTGCGCGGTTTTGGAGGAATCTCTGTACACGGTTATTCCCTTCAACCCAAGCTTGTATGCGAAAAGATATGCCATCATAACGTCATCGGACGTAACCCAACTAGGCATGTTGATAGTTTTGCTCACGGAAGCATCAACCCATTTACTAACTTCAAACTGTGCTCTGACATGGTCCCACCAAGGTATGTCGTATGCAACGAGAAAAACTCTTCTCATGTCTTCTGGGACTTCGTCCAATCCCTGAACCGAGCCACCATTTTCAGCAACTTTTTTCAATAAGACATCATTGTATAACCCTGCCTCCTTCAATTGCCTTTCAAACTCCACATCGCAGTAATAGAACGTACCAACGGTAACCCTTTTTTCAAAGACAAGAGCAAACTGAGGTTCAAGGCCTGAAGATACGTCAACAAGCATCGATATGCTGCCAGTCGGTGCAACCGTGGTAACATGCGAATTCCTTATTCCATGGCTCTTTATCGCACTCACAACCTCTTCCCAGTTTAATGTCCACCATTCCTTGTGGTAGTATCCTTCTATCGGTAATTCACCGTCAACGTAGCTTGAATTTTGAAACTCTGGGAATGTACCTCTCTCTTTTGCCAGCTCAGTGGATTCCAGCATTGCATGGAATGCTATGAACTCCATGATTCTGCTCATCATAGAAAACCCTTCCTCACTATTATACGGAATCTTCAGAGCATAAAGCGTGTCTGCTAGTCCCATTATCCCCAGACCTATCCTTCTCGTCCTCTTCGTCATCTTCTCTATCCTTTGCAAAGGATACTTGTTGACGTCTATTACGTTGTCCAGAAATCTAACAGCGAGCCTTACAGTCTTAGAAAGTTCTTCCCAATCGAACACGGGTCCATTAGCGGTGTGGCGCACGAAACTGTACAGGTTTATGGAGCCAAGATTGCACGACTCATAAGGATATAACGGTTGTTCACCGCATGGGTTTGTGGACCTTATATAGCCAAAGCTCTTCTTTAATGGGTTTCTTCGGTTTAAGTTGTCTAGGAAAATTACACCAGGGTCTGCCGTCTTCCATGCCGCCTCGGCTATTGACCTGAAAAGCCTGACAGGGTCTACATTCTTCCAAACAGTCTTCGTCCTAGGATTTACCAGCGGATATGGCTTTTTGGACTCGTAACTTTCCCAAAAGTCCGGCGTTATCATTACTGATATGTTAAAATTCTCAAGGTACCCTTCGTTCACCTTCGAGTTTATGAACTTCTCTATATCTGGATGCCATATCTCAAGTATGCCCATGTTGGCGCCTCTTCTCTTGCCCCCCTGCTTAACGACCTCTGTGACTGTATCGATTATCTTCATGAAAGATACCGGGCCCGATGCAACGCCAGAGGTCGAGAAAACAATGTCTCCTTCAGGTCTCAGCTTAGAATAGTTTATGCCAACCCCGCCACCGGACTTGAATATCAGGGCAGCGTCTTTGGCCGCATCCATTATCGACTCTATGTTGTCGTCTACATCAAGGACAAAGCATGCGGAAAGTTGACCCAGCCTCGTACCTGCGTTGAATAATGTCGGGCTGTTCGGCATGAACTTTTTACTAACCATTAAGTTGTAGTAACTTTCAAAGTTTTTAATAACATGCTTAAAAGCACCATTCTGTAAAAGTTTGAGAAACTCACTCCAACTAACTTTCATCTTTCCTTGCGAGTTAAGCTCATCATAAAGATACTTCATGCGTTCGAGATGCCATTCATTCAAAACGACCTTATGTCTGCCCTCTTCAGTTTCCAATACAACCTTACCAACCCATTCCGACGAGTTAAAGTCCTCTTTCTCATGTACCTTCTGATCTCCTGCCTTTGAAAAGACCCGTTCATCGTATAGTATGTCCGCTATAGTAACAAGGGCGGCAACCCTTTGGAACATCTGTTTCGGCCCTTCGATTAGCTTACCGTTCTCATCCCTAAGCAAATACCTGGATGCCATTAATCTGAGAGCGTTTAGTGAGAATGCTTTATCTACCTCATCTACGTAATCCTTTTCGAGTATCTTTTTCTTCTCTTCCCTTATCCTCTCCCTCTCTTTTCTGTAAAGGATGTAGGCTTTTGCAACCTCATACAAGTCGAACTTGACGAGAGAAAGCTCAACTATGTCTTGTATCTCCTCAACATGCGGTATGCGTCCATCGGCGAACTTTTCGCTTAGGAGTTTCAAAACATAGTTTAAAACTTCCGAATGGATTTTGGGGTCATACTGGTTTGTTGAAACCATGGCCTTCCTAATGGCCTCTGATATTCTGTTGACATCAAAGTCAACGATTCTTCCGTCTCTCTTAATTACTTTCTCGATGCGAGTTTTATTGTACAATTTTCTTGACCTCCAACTACACTTTGTTAGACCTTGGATTGTTTTGTTGAATTCAAATAAAAACCTTCCTTCCACAAAATGATAATCGTCTTACTGAGCGACGTATGATGTTCTATATCGAGAGGCTTTCATTTGAAGCGCCTGCCTTGAAATGCTTTAATAATCTCTCTTCTTTGGTTCTTATGTCAACTTCCGAGATCTTTATACTGCCGTCGCTCAATACATCTATCACATTAAATGAGTGGAGAAAGCGTCCCCTCGTCCTTATACATGAAAACGTTCCTGCATTCACAAGAACCGTCTCGTCTATCTTGATGGCATGCCTTACGTGCCTATGCCCCATCAACACTAAGTTGACATGGTTTTGGAGAATTATATCAAGGACATCACCAGCATCCTCCAAAACGTTCACTTCCCTTCCAGAGTACGGAACAGGCACTAGGTGATGATGGAAAACTACAACCTTTAATTTCCCTTTAGGTGTCAACTTTAGTGCCTCTTCTAAGTAAAGTTGTCTGCGCCTCCCCAGCCTTCCCTCGTCTCTATCGGGTTCCGGTGAGTTTAGAATAACAAACTTTGCCCAGTCTTCATCCACTTCGAAATCTAACGATCCAAACATCTCTTTAAAGAGTGAATGGCCATAATTCCTTTCATCATGGTTGCCCGGCGCTATTATGTATGTGTATTTGTACTTCACAGACTTGAGCTTCTCCACCGCCAACTCGTAGTCTGGGAGTATACCATTATCCGTCAAGTCTCCTGTATGAACCAAAATGTCAGGTTTTGGGCTAAGCATGTCGAGCGCTTCAAGACCCATGTTAAATATATTTTCATCAAACTGGCCATGTTTTGTGATATGTGTATCGGATATGTGTGCTATTCTGTAATTTTTACGGAACATGCCCTTCACAATTCCGAGTTAATTCCTTATATATTATTCGCTGATGCAGATGTTAAACATCGCTTGCTGTGCTTTGAATTCTGAGCCCATGATACCATGGGTCGAATCGGTGGATGGTACTATACCATCACCTCCAATTAGTTCAGCATGCCGAGAAAATTTTTTCCTATGTGCTGAACTAATGCTGTCTTGCAACACTAAGTGTTTTCCTGCTAGATGTAGGGAACGCAAAGCCTAATATACAATGTATGGCTTATCCTGTGCTTCAGGACTTAAAACCTATCCTCCGGCAGCAGGGCTTATTATCATCAAAACATCGCCAGGTTTTACCTCCGCCTCATCGGGTGCATAAACGCCGTTTAGCACAAGCCTAGAATACCTCAATATCTTACTCAACAAATTTTTATCCATCAAGGGCTCGAGCCTTTTTTGAACGTCTTGCAAAACGTCTGATATCCTTGAGTTATCCTTAATCGTTACCACCATCTCTGGGCCTGCTGTATCCCTCAAAACACCCATAAACTTAACGACAACTTCCTTTCTTTCGACTACCGTCTCCAATTTTTCTTCACCAAGAAATAATAAAAAATGGGGGTTTAATATATCTTGTCAATGACGAAGTCCAAACCAAGCTCCTGTAACTTAGCCTTCGTCGGCTTGCCGTTTGCGTCCCATCCGGCTGCCTTGTAGTAGTCGTTCAGCATAGGCTCAAGCGGAACGGTCTTGCCCTTTGCCGGGCCCGATGGTAGTGGCTCTTGCAGGCATCTCCATGGTAGTGTGTCGTAATTTCTTCCGAAGTCGCTTACCTCCCTGAACCAGAAGGCTCTCGTCAGGTTGCTCGCCCTTTCTCCGACCTTTATGTACTCCTCGGCCGTGTAGTTGAAACCTGTTGCGGCGTTAACCATCGGCAATATATCCTCGACAGCATCTACACCAAACGTGATGAACAGACATACGCCTGTGCAGTCTACAGCAGCGAAAACGTCGTTTAACGTCTTGACCCATGCACCCTTTCCTTGTACATCATATGGTAGATACGGAACCTCTCTTGGTGCAAGGCCCAGGCATTCTGCTCCAAACGTCCAAGGTCTCAGGTGACAGGCACCTCTGTCTGACCTTGCATAGCAAAGTCCCATGCCGAATGCTGCCCTAGGCTCGTAAGCTGGCATCTCTAGTCCCTTAACATGCATCGCGAACTTCTGCGAACCCTGACCTATTACGTCCGCCGCCCTCCTCACACCCATCGCCACGAGCTTACCAAGCTTGCCCGTGACTGTACCTCCCCTGACCAGCGCTTCTATCAGCGCATCCTCGTTGCCGAACCTAAGGTTCACACCATCAGTATCCTCCTTCGTTATCAGGCCCTTCTCGAAGCACTCCATCAAGAAGCCTATCGTGTTTCCTGCGGATATGCCATCGAGACCATAGAGGTCTGTGAGGAACTCTGCCGTTGCTATCGTGTTCTTGTCTGCGACGCCACAGTTTGAACCGAGCATGACAAGGTTCTCGTAGTCAGGCCCTTCGTCCACTATTCCTGCCCACTTTCCACTTTCTATGACGGCAAGGTGCGTGCACTGGTTTATACACCTTGGACATGGTCTTCTTCTACTACCTCCCATCCATAGCGTGTCCCTGAAGCTCTCGCCGCTTATGTCCTCTGCATACTCGAATACGCCTGTCTGGAAGTTTCTAGTTGGAAGGGCACCTGCTGCGTTCACACCAAGCACTATGTTCGATGTACCCATCTGCTGGTGTCTTCCCCTCACACCGGTTATCGGATTCTTTATCAGTTTCTCCCTAGCTACTTTGGCTGCCTCCTCTAACTTCTCTGGGTTTGCAACCTTTACCTCCTTATGGCCCTTGACTACTATGGCCTTTAACTTCTTGAAGCCTAAAACGCTGGCGACACCGCCACGGCCCGCAGCCCTGTACTCGGCTATGACGGTCGTTATGAGTGCTAACTTTTCAGCAGCAGGGCCTATTGTCAAAACTGTAGGTTCTATGTCTGAGCGATGCCTCTCCTTCAATAACCTTATCGTCTCGTAAGTGTTAGCACCCCAGATATCCGATGCATCCCTTAACTCAACCTTATCGTCCTCTATGTAAAGGTAAGTTGGCTTCTCGGCCATACCTCCAATTATTATTCCGTAGTAGCCTGCAGCCCTTAGCATGTCAGCCCATGTTCCGCTTGCGTAACCATCAGTCCAACCTCCAGTAAGAGGTGATTTTGTTGCTACACAGAATTTTACGGAGCTAGGCGCAACCGTACCTATCAAAGGACCGCACATTATGGCTACTTTATTCTCTGCGCTGAACGCAGGAACTCTTGGTGGTATCTCGTTAAACAGATAGTATGCAGCGAGCCCTTTGCTGCCCATGAATTTCTTCAGGATTTCCGGAGGAACAGTTTCCTTAGCAATGCTCCCTTTCGTTAAATCGACCTTTAAAATTGTTTCTGACATCAAAATATCTTTGCCAAAAATCTCTAATTAAACCTTTTGCTCTGAATGTCTGCGGGTTTGAAGAAGCAAATTTTTATTAAAAATTTTTATAAAAATTCATGGTAAGGTTTCATGTTGCGCGATAGTGGTGGATCATGCCAATAGTTCATGTGTATGTGTGGAAAGGGTTTTCGAATGAAGCCAAGAAAAAGGTGATAGAAGGTATAACCAGGGTTTTTGCTGCACTGGGCATTCCAGTGGAGGCTGTTGAAATCGTAATTCACGAGGACCCGATGGAGAATTGGGGTGTAGCTGGACAGCAGGCCAGCGAAAAGTTCAAAGACGTAAAGATACCGTAACGAACGTATTGGTCTGAAAAATACACTCTCGGGACTAAGAATCTCCCTGATACGTCATAGGGTTTAATAATGGTGCCGCCGGTGGGATTTGAACCCACGCCAAGGGATTATGAGCCCCCCACTCTGGCCAGGCTAAGTTACGGCGGCCCGATAACCTGACTTACTTACCGCTTAATAAGCGATTTCCTAACCAAGATAAATTTTTTATGCCTACTTCCACTCTACCTTCTTCACAGTACCGTCTTGCTGCCCTATGTAAGTCATGTGACACATATTCGCGAAGATTCCGTTCTCGACGACGCCTGCTATCCGTTTAAGCTCTACCTCGAGCCTCGGTGGGTCTTTCAGCTCACCAAAATCGACATCGGCTATGATATTCCCGTTATCGGAGAATACCGGCCCGAACTTTCCCGTACCGTATCTGGGCTTAAGCTCGCCATTAAGCCTCTTAATGGCATTTTTAACGTGCGGTAGAGCGAAGGGAAGTACTTCGAGCGGTACTGGCATGCTGAGGACCTTCTTCATCTTTGCATAATCTGCGACGTAAACCACGCGCTTAGCAGCTTGTGCGATTACCTTCTCTCTGGTTAATGCAGCACCACCACCTTTGATTACGTTGTTTTCTTCATCCGACTCATCAAAACTGTCAATCGTTAAGTCTAAACTGCTGTACTCATAAAGCGTTGCCGTCCTCAATCCTTCATCAATGGCTAACATATGCGAGCGGTACGAGGACGGAATGACGATGATATTCAACCCCCTTTCCTTCACAAACTTTCCTAGCTCCCTAAGCAGCATCTCGATCGTTGACCCGCTCCCTATACCGATTACCACGTCATCGTATATCTCCCTGGACAGAACTTCGGTAATGGCTGCCATCCTAGCCTTTAATATCCTGTCGTCGCTAACGGTTTGCATTGTCCAATTCCTCCATAAGCTTCTTGAGGTTCTCTCTCGCCATGTTGAGCTTCTCGAAGAGTTCTTCCACCTCTGAGTTTTTTCTGCCTTTGAACTCAAGTATGACAGAACGCAACCCTTCGGCATCCTTTAACTTAACTTCGGGTAACGTGACTTTAACTGTATCAGGATTAGGGGCGGGCCTATCCCTAACGTTTTGCTCAGCTTTGTAAATTCGCATAACATAAACGATAATGAGCGCCGAAGTCGTTACTATAAATGCGACAATTATCGCCATAAGGTCAGGAGGTAGCATGGTCTTCAAAGGATTAAGTAAACATGGATGGATTTATGCTTAGCCTATACTCAGCCCAATAAAACATTTACTAGTATGATCACTCCTAGGGCTATCAGTATAATACTCAGGGATACGATTAGAGCTTTCATCCACCTTCCCTTGATGAAATTTGTCGCTTTTTTTGCAAGATGCGAAACGAGTACGAGCCAGGCGTAATCTATCCATACGTGCGACACATACATTATGCAGACACCTATCAGGGATGCAAGCAGTAGCGAGTCCAGTACAAGCTTCATGCCTATCGTGAGCCACCAGATTATAAAGAAAGGATTCAATCCTGTGAAGATTAAGCCCGCTAAAAAAGCATTAGCGGGAATCTTGAAGTTTATGCTGCCGTTGGAGGTTGCGCCCTGCCTAAGGGCATCTCTTAACTGTAATATCCCAAACACGATTATTGCGACTGACCCTGCGAACCCTATGAAGAGTTTGGACTGTGCCATGTTTATCACAGAAAATAAGCCCAGCGCTATGGCGACGACGAGTGGGAACTCGAATACAGTATGTCCTAGAGCGACCATGAAGCCGGACTTTGCTCCACCCTTAATCCCATAAGTAACTGTCGCAAAGAATAGTGGGCCAGGTGCGAGCGCACCGGAGACTGAGATGAGCATCACAGTAGATATGAGCGACTCCCATGCCATGTTACCTAACCATGCTAGGGTGCATCATAATAACCCTTATTCTATTCTAGACATCGGGTGCCTGTAGTACGCAAAGATTAAAAGCACACGCGCCGGCCCTATCTAATGGTGGGATTTTGTACAGGGGCATATACTATGTCTTCCGCGGTAACTATTCTAATAACTTGGATCTCGAGTCTTTGGTGAATGGATACAGCGGCATAGTTTTTACTGTCTGTGAATGTGGAGATCCGTCATGCAAAGAGGAAGGGATAATCTACGTCAAGTGTGGCTGCAAGACTAAACCAGGACATATAAAACGTGCACTCAACAGCGTCTGTGAAGTTTGCATGCTGAAGTATATGGGAGAAAGGAGGTAGCGTTCAAAAATCACAATGTATCGATTTTTATGCTCCTGTCCTGCCTTTCAAGAAACCTGCCAGCCCGCCGAACGCCTTCTTAAACATCTCTCCTTCTTCATGTCCCCCGGATATTAGTTCAACATCAGTCCCGCTTTCTTCAGCCTCATCGATTAAGACATCTATCAACGGAATGATCTTCTTTACCTGAAGCGTCTGATTAGAACACGACGGACACTTTTGTGATAATATGTTGGGCAACGTCACATGAACCTCGTCGCTGTTTAGGGTCTCCGTCCTAGTGTATCCGCAGTTGCTGCACTCAATCCTTATCTCGACTCTGTCCAGGTCTTCGGAGATAAGCAGCATCTCGAGCATCCCGCTCCTTAAAGCATTCCTCACGGCCTGCTCACCATAAATCGCCTTTCCATTCTGAGACACGACCTCACTCATTAGGCGTTGGATGAGCTGTTTTTCTTCTACAAGCCTAGATTCTTTTAATTGTTCCGAGGCTTTAGTAATTGCCTCCCTAACACCACTCTCTCCTGAGTACGACGTGTCAACAACGTATATCTTATCCTTGAAAGTGTAATGAAGATAGCCGGTTTTTAAAAATGCCTCTTTAGTTGGGCCGGGTCCTGCAACGATTATTGCCCGTATCTCAGGATAGGATAGGAATATCTCGTTAGCGTGCTCAGCGATGCGCTTGTAGTACTCATTTAGGTTCTGCTCCCTTAACCTCTCGAACCTCCTCGCGGATTGGCCGCCTGCTCTGTGCTTTCCTGGAACGCCTGAAGTGAATGTCTTTGAAACTTCCAACCTTTTACCTTTGACAACCGCAACGGCAGCCTCTTCGTTGTCTATGACTATTATCCCATAAACGTCCTTTTCTTTTAGCTGCTCCAAGAGCGGCTCGAGCCTGAATTTGCTATCGCAACTGTACAGGAATGTGTTAATGGGCTCTGGAGGGATGACGTGATAGACCTCAACCTTTTCCGTTCCAGGACCGTTCTGGGGAATCGCACCGCTGAACACCGCTATGCCGTTGGGCTTTGCATCGCTGAACAGCTTAAGCCTCTGTATAGCCCTCTCGATTGCATCCTGAACGTTCTTTCTCGTGGTCTTGGATTTGATGTTAGCAGCCGTAGCATACTCCTGCCTGAGGTAGTTTATGACATCAGATATCTGTCTGTCGGGTGGTACGTAGATTGACACGAGTTCTGTACCTTTACCCTCTTTACTCGCCAACTCGTTTAACAGCTTCTTGAACCTATAGAGTTCTATAGAACTCTTTTTCTGAACCATAGAATCTACACTCCTATGCGTTGCTAAAAGCTAAAACTATGCCCCAGAGTTTCTGCTAGCATTATCCCGGACGTCTTGCGCTTCTGAAGAACTAAGGGTTTCTGCCTCAATTGGTGCATGCCTGCCTGTCTATTTGACTCGCCCCCTTATTAAAATACCTTATTAAACGTTACTGTGGAGGGGGCCTCTCACCCAGCACCACGCTTACTTGTATTGTCTGAGATCCCCTCACGACAGAAAACACCACGATATCCCCTGGACTCGTCTTCTCCTCAAGGTACGTTAGCATTTCCTCTATCGTCCTGATAGGTATGCCGTTTATTGCTATAACTATGTCGCCGCCTATCTTTATCGTCTGACCCCCCATCCTCACAGCCCTGTCCCCGCCCCTAAGGCCTGCCTTATCAGCTGGACCTCCTGGTACAACGTCCGTTATCAAAAAGCCCTTAGTTACGTTCACGTTCATGGCCGCGGCGATTTCCTCGTTCATGTTTATACCCACGATACCCATCCAGCTATGGCTGTAGCTTCCTTTCTCTATCAAGGCTGGTACAACCCTTGTGATTATCGTGGATGGTATCGCATAACCGACTCCCACAAAGCCGCTGATAGGCGACTCTATTGCCGTGGTTATGCCTACGACTTCACCCTTCATGTTGAGTAAGGGTCCGCCTGAGTTTCCTGGGTTCACGGCGGCATCAAACTGTATAACGCCAGGTATGGAGTACCCGTAAGTGGTCTCTAAGAGCCTGCCCTTTTGACTTACAATACCTGTCGTCACACTTCCGGCCAAGCCAAATGGGTTTCCGACCACAACGATCTGCTCGCCTATCATCAGCTCCGATGAGTTTCCGAGCTTAAGCGGCTTCAGCATAACGACATCGGGCCTTACTTTTAAGACAGCCAGATCGCTATAGGGATCTGTTCCGACGACAGAAGCTGTTAAGGACGTACCGTCGAGGAAAGTCACGGTAACGCGGTAGCTACCCTCGATCACATGGTTGTTTGTGACGATATGGCCGAGCGTATCGTAAACGAAGCCAGAACCAATAGAAGTACCGTATGAATATATTGCTCGAATTAAAACGACAGAATCTTTAACCTGCTCGTAGATCTCCGTGACTGGGCTAGTAGCGATAGCAGTTTTTGTAACTGTGACATACGTAACGCTCTCTTCCAAACTTTCGAGCCTATCCAGTAATTCCTTCTGAGCGCTGTACAGCCTTGAGATATTGTTGGAGAGTTCTGACACTTTGGTCTCAAGACCCGCTAACGTCGAGGCGGTGTTGATTGCAAACCATGCCACTAACAGAGATGCGAGGATAATCAGCGCAACCGCGACGGCTTTTCTTAGGCTGGGCATAGTAACCAACCTACTACCTGATCCGCTTTTAAGCTTTTTTCCAAATTTTACAAAAATCCTTAAGTGTTTAATAGCTGCTCGCTTTAACATTGTATGGGCGCGTAAGGTTTGAACTTGGTCCTTAAACTCAGTGGGCACTTAGTATCGAGCGGTGACAGGATAAACTACCAATTGATAGCAGACTACGCGAAGCTCTTGAGAGAGTTGTACGATGGTAAGAGTAAGTGGGTAGTTGTTGTTGGAGGCGGTGATGTTGCTAGGAGGTACGTTGATGCAGCTAGGGCTCTCGGTGCGGATGAAGTGATGTGTGATGAGGTAGCGACAATAATAACGAGGGCTAACGCTAGGTTGATGGCAACATGCCTTGGCAACATCGCACAGCAACGCATACCTACCTCAACAGAAGAGTTGAGGGAGCTTGCTACTGATGGAAAGATAGTGGTGATGGGTGGACTCCAGCCAGGTCAATCAACAATAGCGGTTGCTGCCTTAGCCGCTTCAGTCATAAAGGCTGAAAGGCTTATAATCACAACAGATGTGGACGGAATTTACACCTCAGACCCGAAAGTTGACCCAAACGCGAAGCCGTTACCGAGGGTCTTGCTATCCGAGTTATCTAAGATGGTAGCGGAACTTCCACAGACCGCAGGAAAATATCCGCTGATAGACAACTTGGCCATAGCTATCCTACAAAGGTCTAAAATACCGTGCTTGTACTTAAACGGCAGAAAGTTAGAAGACGTTAAAAAAGCCATGATGGGCGAAAACGTCGGAACGTTGGTTATGCCGTGACTTAACGAGCATTTTTATGTTCAGGTATTACATATTAATTCGCTACGCAGATAAATTCTAATAAATGCTTATAAGCTAGGAACCCCTCGCCTCCTTTTTTGAGGGCCCTAAGCCCAGACCTCAAATGGGGAAAACGCTGAACTTTTTGAACAACCTGCTACATCGACCTACGAGGTATTCACATTCAGTGGGTCCTGTGAAAGACCTTGAGAAATACGTCCAGCAAGATTGGTGGAAGCACATCTTCGACACAGTCTATCTAATGACTGATGGAGACGTCGTCAACGACCCTAAGATAACTAAGGAAGAGGTCGACCTCATAATTCAGGCTTTAGATCTGAAACAGGATGACAGGATACTTGACCTTTGCTGTGGACATGGACGTCATGCGTTGGAGCTAGCAAGGAGGTCTTTCAAAAACGTTGAAGGTTTGGACATATCAAAATACCTCATATCAGTAGCTAGAAAATGTGCGAGTGAGGAAGGTTTAAACGTAAAATTCACAGAGGGTGATGCTAGGTGTCTTCCTTATCCAAACGACTGCTTTGATGCGGTCCTGATATTGGGAAACAGTTTTGGATACTTTGAGGACGTGAATGATGACCTGATAGTCCTGAAAGAGGTTTACAGAGTTCTCAAACAACAAGGAAGAATACTCATAGATTTGACAAATGGTGACTATATCAGAAAAAATTACGAACCAAGGTCATGGGAATGGATAGACAACAAGCACTTAGTATGTAGGGAGAGAAGCTTATCGAAGGACGGTCATAGGTTGCTTGCAAGGGAAATCGTGATAAACGTAGATAGTGGTGTTCTTGTAGACCAATTCTATGGTGTACGTCTTTACTCGTTTAATGAAATAAAAACTCTGTTGTTGAAAGCTGGCTTTGTAGATGTCAGGTTACATGAAACTTTGTCTATAATATCCAGCAGGGGCCAGGATATGGGGATGATGGGCAATAGGCTGATAGTGTCAGCAAGGAAGGGTACGGAGCCTCCGAGCTCTTATATCCCAGCCGAGGAGCTAAAGACTATCGTCGTCCTCATGGGAGATCCTAAAAAGCCCGATCCAGTAAAGCCGAATGGCGTCTTCGACGAAGATGACATCTTCGCTATAGACGAGCTTAAGAAAGCGCTCTCACACATTAACGGTTACAGGTTTGTTTACATCAACAACCACGATAAGATGATCGAGGAACTAATGAAGATGCGCGACTCCGTTCATCTCGTTCTAAACCTTTGTGATGAAGGATACATGAACGACCCGTTCAAGGAACTCCATATTCCAGCTTTGTTAGATATGTTAGGAATACCGTACACGGGTGCTGGCCCAAGATGTCTTTCATACTGCTATGACAAATCGTTCGTCAAGAGTGTAGCGAAGGACCTCGGCATTCCGACACCAAAATCAACATTAATTAAAGACTCGTCGGAGCTGTGCGATGTACACATCGACTTCCCAGTCATAGTTAAGCCAAACTTCGGCGATAACAGCTATGGTATAACCTACAAAAATGTGGTGAAGGACAAGAACGAATTGATGAAAGTGCTAACTTGGATGAGGGATTCCCTAGGTTACAAGGGGCCCATACTTTTAGAAGAGTACATAGAGGGCGACGACATATCGGTAGGGATCATAGGAAATCCGCCAGATGATTACTTAGTGCTTCCGATAATCAAGGAGGATTACTCTCAGGTACCGGTCGAGTTTCCGAGAATATGTAGCTATGAGGCTAAATGGCTCAAGGGTACGCCGTACGACAAAGTTACGTCAATTAGGGTAGATTTACCGGAAAATACGAGGACTCTGCTGGAGAGGTGGTGCTTGCTGCTTTTCGAGAGGTTTGAGTGCAGGGACTATGCGAGGTTCGACTGGAGGCTGGGTAGCGATGGTGTGCCCAAGCTACTCGAAATCAATCCAAACCCAGGCTGGGTATGGGATGGCCATCTTAACAAGATGGCGAATCTGGCAGGCATCTCTTACCCCGAGTTACTTCGTAGGATAATCGAAGCGGCTGAGAAACGGCTTGCCCTTAAAAAATATTTAGAGGTAATAGAGAGCAAGAAAACGCGCTGACGGGACGCCACATCACTACACCAAATACTTTTTTGCTTTTTCGCTAAGCTGAACGCCCAAGCCTGGCCCCCTCGGTACATATACGTAGCCATCCCGAACTTCTAATGGTTCGGCCAGAAGCTCGTCTATTATGCCTGTACCCGTCGTGTCAAGTTCGAATAGCTCAGTTCCCGGAGTACTAGCCATAAGATGCAGAGTTGCCGCTAGTAGTATACCGGTAGAGAACACGTGCGGCGAGCATACGA
>JALNJK010000003.1 GCA_023268355.1 Candidatus Terraquivivens tengchongensis | reverse complement strand
GCTATCTCCTTAGCTACTTCGAGGTGCGTTTTGACTTCCCTTTCATAGTTTTTGACGAGTCGCGGTACGTCGCTTGGGTCTATGCCTCTATCGAGTGCTGCCTGCTTAAGCAAATGGTCTAACAAAGCTCTAGTGCCCGAGCCTGGATTTCTGTTCACGAGTCTAAGCCCACGGTCCAATAAGTCTGAGATTCCGCTGACTTTCGTGTCGGGTCTAAACGCTAAGCCGAGTTCCCGCTGATAGCCTCTGACGAGTACGGCCTTACCTTCGAGCCAGTACCGGCTTAAGAAAGGAACGTTGTACTTGCCAGTCACAGGGTCTAGTAGGTGGACACCGGCCACATGTGCATCACCCATCATGAGTGCGGCCAGACCGCCCGCCGAGCCGAGCCAAGAGACCTCAATATCCAAGTCGGGCTTCTTTGACTTCAAGATTCCGATGAGAACACCTAACGCCGGGTCATTGCTTCCCATCACAGCTAGATCGGGCATGCTCCTCACGGGCTTTGTCTCTGAGATCACTCCGAGCGAGCCACCAAGCTTAGCCTCAGCATCAAGGTAAAGCTTGAGGAGCTCCTTACCAAGCTTCGTGAGCTTTGCACCTCCACCTCCCGGACCGCCACGCCTGGCTTCGAGTAGCTTGTCTCCGAACATCTCTTCAGCCTTTGCCAGCCTTTCCCAAGTTCTCGCATAGGGCACACCAACAGCCCTACATGCTGTCAGCAATGAGCCTTTCTGCTCGATTTCATGTAATACCCTAGCCAACTTTGAGTCGAGAATAACCTCACCTTTCCATTCCAAGAATATCTCGGTTCTGATCGTAAGGTCCTGTAGGCGTATTTCCTTCAAGGTCGCATATAGTCGTTATCTTTTTTATAAAAACATTTAAAAGTATCGTTATATCAAAAAGGAATAACGATGGTGAGGTATGAGAATTAGGCGGGTATTTGTAGCACTCACCGTTGCGGTTGTTGTTTCTATTTTGTTCCTTTCCATTTACCAAACAGGACAACATGAAAACATACTCCGCGTTACTACGACGACGAGCCTGTATAACACGGGTCTGCTTGATAAATTGGCCGAAGAATTTAAGCAAATGCATCCAGATGTTTCGGTTCAGTTCATCGCGATTGGTAGCGGCGAGGCTTTACGTAGAGCCGCTCAGGGCGATGCTGATATGGTCTTATCACATGCACCAAACCTCGAAAAGCGATATCTCGATGATGGGACGTTGAAACCAGGCAAGATATTCGCATACAACTACTTCATCATAGTAGGGCCCAGCGATGATCCTGCAAATGTAACTGGAATGAGTCCTATTGAGGCCATGGCCGCTATCTACACTGCGGGTGAAAGGGGTAGGGCGATATTCGTATCTAGGGCTGACAATTCAGGGACGCATAATAGGGAATTGATGTTATGGTCGTTAGCCAGTGTTAATCCGTCCGGTAAGACTTGGTATCTGGAGCTGGGAGCGGACATGGCGC
Organism: Candidatus Terraquivivens tengchongensis; assembly: GCA_023268355.1. GTDB lineage: Archaea > Thermoproteota > Nitrososphaeria_A > Caldarchaeales > Wolframiiraptoraceae > Terraquivivens > Terraquivivens tengchongensis. The sequence continues at coordinate 208,029 of JALNJK010000003.1, read as the reverse complement.
TAACCCTGATGGTGGCCAACGAGAAGAAAGCCTATACACTCAGCGACGTTGGCACATACCTTAAGTTCAGCGATAAGTTGGGCGAGCTAAAGCCGCTCGTTGAGAGAGGAGACGCATTGATCAACATATATTCTGTCTACGTTGTTAACCCAGTAAAGGTTCCCGGTGTGAACGAGAAGCTAGCCGAGGTCTTCATGAGGTTCATAACCTCAGAAGAAGGGCAAAAAATAATCGAGAACTATGGAATTGACGAATTCGGCAAACCTTTGTTCAATGCAGCAAGGGGCGATCCGACAGGAGAGCTCAAGAATGTCTGGGAAAGCATGGCTAAGCTCGGATAGTTTCTGTAGATGTTTTTAAGCGAGGTCTACGACCATGTGGCAAGAAGTAGCCGAAGTTGTCGCGAGGTCCTTACTCATTTCGGGTACGGCCACGATGCTTGCTGCATTCTGGAGCATACCAGTAGCTATGATTCTAACGGCCAAAGAGTCCGAGTTTAGGAGGGTTTTGCTCGATCTTACGAACACTCTCGTCGCTATTCCAACAGTCTTGGTAGGTCTCGTACTGTATCTTTTGTTATCACGCTCAGGGCCTTTGGGTTTCCTTGGCATACTCTACACGCCTACATCAATCGTTATCGGCGAAGCCGTTCTGATTACGCCTCTAATAGTTTCGCTTAGTGCATCTGTGCTCCGCGAGACGAGGGCAGGAATTTGGGAGATGGCTGTCTCGATAGGAGCAACTGAAAGACAAGCATTGGTTACGATGGTGACCGAGTCGCTTCCTAGACTAATGAGTGTGATTCTAATAGGTTTCAACAGAGCGATAGGCGAGCTCGGTGTAGCTCTGATGCTCGGAGGTAACATCAAAGGATTAACGCGCGTTATGACAACAGCTATAGCCTTGGAGGTCTCTAAAGGCGAGTTTGAGTTTGCCCTAGCACTCGGAGGAGTTTTGCTTTTCGTTACCTTTTTAGTAACAGCGATCGTCAGGAAGGTAGGTAAAACTGCATGATAGAGCTGAAGAGGGTTTCTTTTGCTTACGCAAACGAGGATATTATTAGGGACGTGAACCTTACATTCGGTCCTGGTGTAACAGTGGTCATAGGACCCAACGGTTCGGGGAAGACTACGTTGCTGAAACTAGCTGCTGCTATATACAGGCCACGGGTAGGTGAGGTTTTGATAGATGGTGTCAACACATGGTCTGCGCCAGAGACAGTTAGGGTCTCAGTAAGGCGGAATGTTGTTTACGTGCACGAAAAGCCCATCATGCTTAGGGGCAGTGTCGCTGATAACGTAGCCTATGGTTTAAGAATTAGGAATGTGCCTGATGATGAGGTTGCCACTAGGACCGAGGAAGCGCTGGAAGCGCTCGGCATCAAGCATTTGGCCCACGAAAAAGCTCAAACACTTTCTGCTGGACAGCAACAAAAAGTAGCCCTAGCAAGGGCCTTAGCTGTCAGACCGAAGAACCTGCTACTCGACGAGCCTATTGCAAGCCTGGATAAGAGCGGTCGGGAAATCTTTATGGAGCTTTTAAGAGAAATGGTAAGGAAAGAGGTTTGTGTCGCTATGGCAACTCACGACAGACTTCTCGCCCTACAACTGATGGGCAGAACTATTGTTGTAGAAAATAAGACGGCGACATTAATTGAAAATCCAGAACGCATTAGCTGATTCAATTGATGTATTTCGCACACTTGTAACAGTAGTACTTTTTATACTGTGAGATGTACGTTGCCTTTTCGCCGCAAGTAGGACATTTTACGCCACTAGATTTCACGAGAGATTTCAAGGACTCACCTATTTCGCCCAACTTCTCCGTCACTGTTTGAGAAGCGGGCTTGGGAGCCTCTGGAGGTGGTGCTACTTGTGGTGCCTGTATCTCTACCTTCTCCTTTAACAGGACGATATCACCAACAGCATTCACCTTTGTCCACGGCACGTACTCTGTTGTCCTGTATTTGGTCTGTACCTGAAGGGCCACCTCATTCCTGTCTATGATCAGCTCGACGTCGTTTATCGTCCCTACTAACGTTCCATCTGGGTTGTAAACTTGTTTACCAATAAGCTGGCTTCTGGTTAATCCTGACATTGCGTATAGTTTGCTTCAGCCACTTATAAGCATTGTTAGGGATAGCGGGGGATGGATTTGAACCATCGATCTCCGGGTTATGAGCCCGGCGGGTTATCCTGGCTACCCTACCCCGCTTCAGCACTAAAAATAGCCTCACTTAAATAAATACATTAACGCGCTAACTTTATATTTTTATTGTTGTGAAGAGGTATTTTCAATATGCTATTAGGTTACAACAAACTTTCGTATGTAGACCTCCACTCCGGCAAAGTTGAGGTAAAGGATGTTGACGAGAAGCTTGCGTATGGCTTTATAGGAGGTCGCGGATGGGCTGCTTACATTCTATTCAAGGAACTTGATAACATAGTCGATGGCTTTCATCCTTCTAACGTACTTGTCGTCGCAACTGGGCCGTTAACCGCCGTACAATTCCAGAGCGGTGGAAAGACAACGTTCGCGGCTATAAGCCCACAGACTGGAATATACGGTGACAGCAACGTAGGCGGTTTCTTTGGTTACAAGATGAGGAAAGCTGGAATAGATGCACTAATGATTAAGGGCGCATCACCTCATCCTGTCTACTTGCTCGTGGCAGATGGTAAGGTAGAAATTCATGATGCAGAAAAGTTGTGGGGTCTCAATTCGCAGGAGACCGATGCAAAGTTGTTGAACGAATATGGCGATTGTTCTGTCGCGTCAATAGGCATGGCAGGTGAGAAGCTCGTGAAGTTCGCTTGTATTAATGTAGACTGGTCAAGGAAAGGAATGCGGCACGCTCAAGCAGGAAGGACGGGAATTGGTGCCGTTATGGGTTCGAAAAAGTTGAAAGCGATAGTTGCGATGGGTGATAAGGACGTTAAGGTTGCGGATGAGGAAAGGTTGAAGGAAGCGGCAAAAAAGCTCCAGAAGATGGTGAGGGAGAGTCCAAACTACGAAGCCTGGAGAAGGTACGGAACGTTGGCTACGATCGAGTGGTCAAACAAGGCAGAGTGTCTGCCGACTTACAATTTTCAAAAAACGGTTTTCGAGTATGCGGATAACATAGGCGGCAGCGCCATGGAGAAAGTGAAGGTGTTTACGAGAGCTTGTTCGAACTGCATAATTCCATGCGAGCACGTTGTTCGGTTTAAGTTGAATGGAGAAGGAGAGGTTGGTATCGAGTACGAGACGGCAGCCATGTTGGGCTCAAACCTCGGGCTGAAGAGTATTGAGGAGGTTGCAAAAGCAAACTACCTGTGTGACTACTATGGGTTGGATACCATCAGCACGGGCTCGGTGCTCGCATTCGTCATAGAGTGTTACCAGAGAGGGTTAATCACGGAGAAGGAGCTTGGCCTCACACCAAAGTGGGGCGATGTAAACACCATCTGTGAGATGATAAGAATGATTGCAAAGAGAGAGGGTTTCGGCGACCTGATGGCTGAGGGTGTAAAGACGCTAGCTGAACGCATAGGCAAGGGCTCTGATGCTTTCGCCATGCATGTGAAGGGCTTAGAGATCAGTGCTTATGACCATAGAGCGGCGACCGCCATGGCCTTGAGTTATGCGACCTGCGACATCGGAGCGCATCATAACAGGTCTTGGGCGATAACCTACGACCTCGAGGTCGGTAGGAACAGTTACACAGAAGACAAAGTCAGGAAAGTCATCTACCTTCAGCATATAAGACCGTTGTTCGATATGTTAGGCGTTTGCAGGTTTTACTGGGTGGAGCTTGGTATCGACCCAAACGTTTATGCTGAAGCGTATTCTGCGGTTACTGGAAAAGAGTTTACATTCGACGACCTCTTATTTAGGTCGGAAAAAGTCTGGAATTTGACGAGGGCGATCGCTGTCATCCGCAAAGGCATAAGCATAAAGGACGACTTATTACCGGAGAGGGACTTCTCTGACCCCGTTCCAGAAGGACGTACAAAGGGTGCGAAGCTAGATAAGGACAAGTTCATAGAGATGCTAAAGACGTATTATGCCGTTAGAGGCTGGGATGAGCTTGGCCGACCGACTTACGAGAAGCTTGTGAAACTTGATTTAGAAGAAGTTGCCAGAAAACTTTACGGAGCGTCTTAAAATTGATGAATGAACTTATACAAATGCTACTAAGCACATCCTTAAATTTACGTAATATATATAGCCGTCCGTTCATTGCTGATGCTGAGGGGAGAGCATGAGCAAGCCAACTGATATGGGCTCTTTAAAAGTCGGGCACAACGTTATAATAGATGGTGAGCCTTGTAGGATAGTTGAACTGGAGAAGAGTAAGCCGGGCAAGCATGGCTCGGCGAAGGTCAGACTGGTCGCTATAGGGATATTTGATGGTGTTAAGAGGAGTATGGTAGGACCTGCAGACAGTAAAGTTGACGTCCCAATAATAGAAAAGAGGACCGGTCAAGTTGTGTCAATAGGTGACGTGGTCAGTGTCATGGACTCCGAGAGCCTCCAAATAGTCGAGGTGCCGCTACCGCAAGACGAGTCTTTGAGGAATAAGATAGAGCCTGGCGTTACCGTCGAGTATTGGACTATCATGGGCAGACACTTACTGGTAGGTGTTAAATAGTCCATTATTTTCAGAGCTTTTTCCTCATAGCGTAATACTTTATATAGAGCTTATTATCGAACATGATATCAACGGTGATATCATGTTCGATTACCCTATACATATTCCAGCGTTCAGGCATTGGGCAAGACACATGGCAGCCGTTCCGAAGGGCTTTCTACGCTATCATGTTCTCGAGCTTTTGAATGAGAGGCCCCTCTCAGGCTCGGAAATAATAAACGAAATCGGGAGGATGACTGGCGGTTGCTGGAAACCGAGTCCGGGGTCGGTCTATCCGCTACTTGCATGGTTACAGGATAACGGGTACATTGAAGAGGTGCCTGCGCAGGAAAGTGGAATAAAGCGTTATACACTTACCGCTAAGGGTAAGAACCTTTTGGAGGAACAACGTAAGATAAGATCGCACCTTAGGATGGAAAAAATGACTATTGCACCGCCATTGTACGGTCTGTGGTTACGTATACCATCGGAGCATGCTGAAAGGATTCATGGAACGTTCAGAAGGTTCTTCAGGGCTCTACTCAACCTTCGTATGAGTTTAGAGGAGAAGTTCTCGGAATCCGCCATGGAAGAGGCGCTTGATGTTTTGAACGAAGCCGCGCAGAAGTTGGAGGAAATAGAGAAGAAGTTAAGGGCGGCGATTTAAGCATGGTTAAAAATGTGATAGAGGTTGATGGGTTAACGAAGGTCTTTAACAAAGGTTTCGTGGCCGTAGACCATGTGAGCTTTAGCGTGGAGGAAGGTGAAATCTTCGGCTTTCTTGGACCGAACGGTGCGGGTAAAACTACAACCATAAACATGCTGACAACGGTTTTGAAACCAACGGAAGGCAGAGCATCAGTGCTCGGCTACGATGTCGTTAGGCAAGCGAGCATGGTCAGGAAGGTCATAGGCGTCGTGCCCCAAGAATACACAGCGGACGAGGACCTGACTGGTTATGAGAACATAATGTTATGTGCAGACCTTTATGGCATACCTAAAGATGTTGCTAAGAAGCGAGCGCTCGAGCTACTTGAGCTCGTGGAGTTGACACCCTTTAAGGACAAAAGAGTAGAAACGTACTCCGGCGGCATGCGCCGAAGGCTTGAGCTTGCATGCGGGTTGATTAACACACCTAAGGTGCTGTTCTTGGATGAACCAACGTTAGGCTTGGATGTTCAGACAAGGGCCGCGATATGGGACTACATCAGGAAGCTTAAGGAAGAATATAACATGACGCTTTTCATGACGACGCACTATATGGAGGAGGCGGACGCTCTATGCGATCGCATCGCTATAATAGATCATGGCAAGATAATTGCCATTGGTTCACCGAGCGAGCTAAAAGGAAGCTTGGGTGGCGACGTAATAACGATAAGCATTAAAGAAGATGTTGATGTCAGCGAGCTCATCCGTAATATTGACAACGTGAAAGATGTTAAGAAGGATAACGGTTCTTATAGGATTAAAGCAGAATCTGGAGAAGTAACGGCACCTATTATAATTGATGTGTTGAGAAGAAAAGGTTATACGATAACGAAACTTTCGCTTGAAAAGCCTACGTTGAACGAGGTTTATCTAGAATATACCGGGAAGTCTATGCGGGATGCTGAAGAATCTAGGGAGGCGTTCGTATCGCATAGGATAACTTTGAGGAGGGCTAGGTCGAAATGAGCGAGTACCGTCCAAACATACTTCGTGGGCTTTCGGCATTAACCATCCGTGAGTTAAAGAAGTGGGCGAAGGAGCCCATAATCCTCCTCATGGCTATACTGCAACCGATAATATGGATGGGGCTTCTTGGGAAGGCTATGAACCTTAACGCAATTTTTTCAGTGAACAGCTTAAGCAATGTAAACATACCCGATATAAAAATACCCGAATATGGTATAACAATTTCAGGCACATTGATCAAACAAAGATTGTTGGAAGTATTTGAGAACATAGGTACTAATGTAATGCAAAACTTTTTCGGCGTTACAGACTACTTCAGCTACATGTCCGTAGGTATGATATCTATGATAGTCATGTTCACGACGATGTTCAGCGGTATGTCAATGGTTTGGGACAGACGTTTAGGTTTTTTGGATAAAGTCCTAAGCACACCAGTCCCGAGGTCGGCGATAATCTTTTCGAAGGTCCTTAATGCCGCTTTGAGGTCGATGTTCCAAGCGACCATAATCTTAGCTCTAGCAGCTATCTTAGGTCTGAAAATCAGCCCGACGTTCAGCCCAATGAACCTTCTGGGAATTTATGCTGCCATATTCCTTCTCTCAGTAGGATTATCTTCGCTGTTCTTGGCGCTGGCTTTGAGGTCAACGCGTCATGAGGTGCAGATGGCAGTCGTGAACCTGATAAACATGCCGTTGATGTTCGCGAGCAACATATTCTTTCCTACATCCATGATGCCTGAGTGGTTACAAGCCATAGCCAACGTCAACCCGGTGAGTTACCTGACTGATGCGATAAGACAGCTGACAATATTCCCGCTCAACAGCTCGACGTTGGTTATAGACTTCGTGTATTTGGGTGTATTTGCGATTATATTGTCTGCGATCGGCATAACACTTTCATGGAGGTACTTGACTAGGTGATGATTGTACCTTATCCACACATTCTAGGCTGAGTATTTCGTAAACGCCCCAATCACCGAACCACTTTTTGACCGCTTCTTTCACCCTAAGTTTTTTTCTGAAGATGGGGCAGTCGAGGACGAAGGTCTCACCTTCGCCACCTTCGAAGCACATGTTTATTCCAAACTTTTCGTTTAAACGGCGTAACTCTTCTATCGCGGCCTCATCTAGCTTCCTACCCAACCAACTTTTGTCAAGACCTTCAGCCGAAACTGATGTTACTATGGTCTCGAACCTTAAAGCATACTGTTCACGAAGTAATCTTTCCGGTTCCATGCCCCAAAGCGGCGCGATACACTTAAGCCCGAGTTCGTCGCAAATCTTCTCAATTCTGCTCCTCTGGTAACGGCTCGCGATGACTCCCGATACCAGACCTTCCACGTCGCTCAGTCCTTTTAGCGCAACTTTTAGGTCCTCGACCTCTTTCTCCTTTATACCCATGCTAGGTACCATTATCTGTTTTATACCAATGGCATCGGCCTGGTATCGTGTCATCTCGACGTTTATCCTATGGAACATCCAAGAATTTGGGTTGCTCGTTACGACGGTCACTAGGTACTCTACGGAGTTGCCTTCGAGTAATGCCCTGTATACGGCGTATGTGCTGTCCTTTCCGCCGCTAAAGAGGGCTGCAACCTTCAAAGCGGATTTTCTCAACCAATCGAGCAGTTTTCAGTAATATTAACCTATGCCTACTAGCGACATTATCTGGGAATATGTCCATTTTCAGCTTGCTCTATAATTTAATTTTAGGTGTAATGTTTTCATTTAATGGGAATGAGGATATTCAAGGACGAGAGTAAGCTGTCGCTGGAGTACGTCCCGCCCGTCCTTCCGCATAGGGAGAACGAGTTACGCCTCCTAAAAGCGTTCTTCAGCGGCATCCTGAAGGGCAAGCAAAACATCTCGGTTAGGGCGATAATATCCGGCTCGGCTGGTACGGGCAAGACAGCGATGGCGAAGCTTTTTGGCAAACAAATGGAGGTTGAGGCTAAGAATAAACAAATGAACCTTAAATACATTCATGTAAACTGTCGCGTGAATAGGACACTTTTCACTATACTCAAGAGAGTTGTGGAATATCTCAAGATACCGCTACCTTCGAGGGGATATTCGACAGAGGAGCTGATGCATGGGCTTCTAAATTATCTCGCAGAGAACGATCTCTACATCATCTTGGCACTCGACGATTTAGAAGTTCTGATAAAAGAAGAAGGGTCAGACCCGTTCTATTTCCTAATGAAGATTGGCGAAGATAGGGATGACAGGATGTCTAGACTTTCCTTCATATTCATCGTGAGAAACCCTGAGATATTAAACATGTTAGAAAGCGGCGCAAGGGTCGGGATGCTTAGCAACATAGTGCACCTTCCAGAATATAATGCTGCCCAGCTTTACGATATACTGAGCTATAGGGCTTCCGAGGCATTCTTTGACAACGTCATCTTAGAAGAATCGATAAGGTTGATAGCAGACCTAGCTAGCGAGAGAGGTGATGCAAGGTATGCCATCGAGACACTTTGGAGGAGCGGAAAGTACGCTGAGGCTGAAGGGTGCGATATTGTAACGCCCGAGCACGTAAGGAAAGCCGCAGCCAGCATATACCCTGCGATAAAGAAGGAGAACCTGGCGTATCTCTCATTACATGAAAAGCTAATACTCCTAGCAGTAACTAGGGCCTTAGCCTCGAACGAGAAAGCATACACCACCTCATCAGAGTTGAACGAGCTTTACAGGCTCGTGTGTGAAGAGTACAAGGTCCAGCCCAAGGCATACACACGCTTCTGGGAATATCTCCAAAAGCTCGAGGACCAGGGCATAATAAGGATAAAAGTATCCAGTGAAGGTATAAGGGGGCGTAGGTCGTACATAACGCTACCTGAAATACCAGTCTCAATACTTCAGCATGAGTTGACGAAGCTACTAGAAGGTGGGAACGTAGAGCTTTGAATGGTCACATGAAAAGCTTGATGTCCCTTTCAAGAGGGAGGAGGAAGATACTGGAGACTCTTGCGAAGTTTGGAGAGGCAAACATATCTAAGATAATAAGGCACACATCGCTTAACTATAAGGTCGTGAATGTTTACCTAAAAGAAATGGAATCGCTAGGTTTGGTGAAGGAAAGGAAATTCGGTAGGGTTAGAATGTTCAGACTTTATGATTCCGAGACACTCATGCGGATGCTTTATAACTCTACTTAGTAGAAGATGTTTTCTTAGACTTTGTCGCTTTTACCTCCTTAACCTCTTCTGGCTTCCCTGATAAGAACGAGAGTTCGGAACCTGACAGTTCGAAGAACCTCATAAGATCTTTTGCAATGTTGCCGTTGTTTTTGACCATGAAGCTCAAAAAAGGAAGCATCTCAATGTTTGCCTTATATGACGACATGTGACATTTTGACGCTATCTTACTAGACACAGCATTCCTTAGTTCCCTTTCATGTTTTGTAGCCTGAAGCATCCTAATCTTTTGTGGGAATGAGAATTTAACAAAACCCTTTGGTGTTTTCCTCTTAGAAATCGCAATACCGCCAGTCATTATGGGCACTGCGTATCTAAGCAAACCCCATCTTTGCATTTTCTTTATCTTTGCAAGATAAAGGTCAGCCTTTGCAAGAAAGTCCATGGCATGCGCAAGGTCTTCATGGTCCGTCAGTTGTTGTGGAACGTTGTCTAAGATCCAGTTGAAAAAGGTATCAATATCCACATCAATGTTTTCCGTTGAGGCCCATGCCTCTTTGATGCTTTTTGCATGGAATACCTGAACTAGTGCTGAGAATATCTCCTTGACCCTATCTCTGTAACCCAACGCTGCCAGTGTCGAACCGTCTATCTTCGGCCCTGCCATCGCCAGTGCTTGAAGGTCATTTATCGCGGACCTTACATCACCATTTGACCTTTCTGCTATCGCTTTCAGTACATCATCACTACATTCCAGACCTTCTAATGTGCATATCTTTCTCAAATGAGAAATTATGAGTTGCTTGTGTACATGCTTGAATTCTATCATTTCGCACATTTCCCTTATTGTAGCTAACCTCTGGTTCCATGGGTCGTTCGCAACGAGTACTATAGGCACCTTAGTTTTCTCTATTGCATCCTTTATGGCCGGTATCCCTCCGGCGTCCTCTTGACCTGCTATGCCATCCACTTCGTCAATCAAGATTATTCTCTTCCTCATACCATTTAGTGTCGCGAACTCGCAAGCGGAGCCTACGATCGTCTTAATCTTCTCGGCAGTCCTCCAATCGCTAGCATTTACCTCAACTAAATCATATCCTTTTTCTGTAGCGTATGCTATAACTAGCGATGTTTTGCCAACACCAGCGGGTCCATATAAAAATGCTGCCTTTTTGGATGGCTTCCCCTTCTCCCAAGATGCCATCCAGTTAAGGAACGCTTCTATTGCTTCTTTGTTACCAATTATTTCCGAAATCCTCTTCGGTCTGTACTTCTCTATCCAAATAGTAGAATGTTCTCGTCTTGTTGCTAACGTCATCACTAATAACTTTTATTCCTAACTAATAAGCTTCACGAGAATTCAGAAGGATTCTGGAGAAAATGCATTAAGGTTAAAAGATTTACATATATCGGGGGCACAATGTACAGAAATAATAATTGAAGGGATTTTACACATAATTCGTTGCTTCAAAATGACGAATCTCGAAGTGGAAACATTCTACGAAAAACTTTTAAAACGAGTAGCTAATTAAAAAGGCTTGATGGTAAAGGAGAACGTTAGTGGAATAAGCAAAGCTGTTGCGCTGGTGATTGTTGCCATAGTGATAGCTGCGGCGGGAATCAGTTTTGGAGTATATATGGCTACGACGACCCAACAGGTAACGACCACCGTAACGGTAACACCAACAACCACAATTACTTCACCAACAAAGCCTCCGATAAAGAATCCAGATACAATAATTGAGGCAACTATAGGAGAACCTGAAACACTCGACCCAGCATGGGCATACGACACTGCAAGTGGTGAGGTGATCTTTAACATATATGAGACGTTAATATTCTTTGATAGAGAAAAACTTGACCAGTTTATACCGTTAATCGCCAAGGAAGTCCCATCAGTAGAGAATGGGTTGATCAAGGATAATGGTCTGACAATAATATTCCCCATCAGAGATGGAATAAAGACTCACGACGGCGGCATGATAACCCCTGAGGATGTGGAATATTCTTTTGAGCGAGCTATGATTCAAGAAAGAGACGGTGGTCCCGTATGGATGCTACTTGAACCCCTGCTGGGAGTTGAAACACTTGTGGACCTCGGCAACCTATCAGATCCGGATGATGCTGCGCGCATAGGTGAGATGATTGACAAAGCGGTCGAGATAGAAGGAGGTAACGTGGTGTTTCACTTAGAAAAACCATTCCCGACGACGACATTCTTCCAGATACTAAGCCAGACCTGGTCAAGTATAATTGACAAGGAATGCGCAATTAAACATGGGGCATGGCCTGGAAACAAAGACAACTGGGCTAATGTATTTGCAAAATATCATAATCCAGAGGTCCCGGAGCTTCAAGAGGCAGACTGCGGATCAGGTCCATTTATGCTTGAAAAATGGGAGCACGGTAAAGAGGTCTCACTGGTTAGGTTTAATGACTACTGGCGGGGACCTGCCAAGGTAGAGAGGGCCATAATCAAGAAAGTTGATGAATGGAGTACTAGAAAGCTGATGTTCCTGCAAGGAGATGCCGACATCGTGTACGTCCCACGACAATACATAAAAGAGCTTGAGGGGGCGGAGGGGATACGATACGTCACTAATCTACCTCAAATAGCTATAGATGCCCTGTTCTTCACATTTGAAGTAGATCCTAATAGCCCATATATAGGGAGCGGAAAGCTTGATGGGAAAGGAATCCCACCGGACTTTTTCAGCGATGTAAATGTCAGAAAAGCATTTGCCTATGCATTTGACTGGAAGACCTATATCGAGCAAGCATGGATGGGTGAGGCTGAGCAAATACCCGGCCCAGTACCGAAAGGGTTACCTTTCTACAACCCCGACCAACCGAAATACGAGTTTGATTTAGCTAAGTCCGAGGAATACTTTAAGAAAGCCTGGAACGGAGAGGTCTGGGAGAAAGGATTCTACATTGAGATACTATATAACGTTGGAAACATTCCACGTAAGATCGCCGCCGAGATTTTAAAGGAAAACATCGAAAGTCTCAATCCGAAGTTCAAGATTTACATCAGAGGCGTAGAGTGGCCAACTTATTTAAGGGCCATGGTAAGAGGGCAATTACCAATATTCATCATAGGATGGTTGGCAGACTATCCTGATCCACATAACTTCGTACATCCATTCATGCATTCCTCCGGAGCTTTTGCTGCATGGCAGAAGTACAGTAACCCGCACGTAGACGAGCTAATCGAGAAAGGAATCACTGAGACAGATTCAGCTAAGAGAAGAGAGATCTACTATGAACTACAGGCGATATATTATGAAGACGTGCCAAGCGTCGTATTACAGCAACCACTTGGCCGCCACTACGAGCGCGATTGGGTCCAAGGATGGTACTATAACCCAATATATCCAGGCATCTACTTCTATGCCCTATCAAAGGGGTACGAATAGTACATAACCATAATAACACCTTTTTTTATTCTTATTGTCATCGAAACGTAAAATAACACTTAAATATGCAGTCAAATTCGTTAAAAGTTGAACTTGAGTACAAACCTCCGAACATTCCTTATTCGTAGGTTAATATTGGTCATACCCACACTTTTGGGCATATCCCTTTTGATCTTCGGGGTAACCCAGTTATTCGACCCAATCGAGCGCGCCTCTCTTTATATACGGGACCCAAGACAGATAAGATTCGTTGAGGAGATTATAAAAAAATATGGATTAGACCAGCCCTTTTACGTCCAATATTTTGGTTGGTTGAGTCAAGTTCTTCAAGGGAATCTTGGTTGGTCTCAATCACTTCACATGCCAGTTTTGGAAGCGCTGATAACGAGGTTTCCTGCAACTGCCGAGTTAGTTTTATATTCCGCTCCTTTGACAATCGTTCTCGGTATATTCTTAGGAAAGATATCAGCTGTGAAAAAGGATACTGTAATAGACCACGTAACAAGGGTCATGGCTATAGTCGGCTGGTCGCTCCCAGCATTCTGGCTTGGAATAATTTTGATGGCCGTATTCTATGGTGGATTTGGCATTTTCCCGCCTGGAAGGTTAAGCCCTTGGGCTGAGGCAATGATACGTTCTGGGAAGTTTAAAGCTTACACGGGACTTTATACCATTGATGCAATCCTGAATCTTAACGGTGATGTTTTCATTGATGCCTTATCCCATCTGGTTCTCCCAGTCATAACCTTGACGACGATCAACGTGGCGTTGATAATGAGGGTGATGCGTTCAAGCATGCTTGAACAACTTGGAAAGACCTATATAATCGCCGCCAGGGCTAGAGGTCTAGATAGTAAGACGGTCATTGATAAACATGCCACTAAAAACGCTTTGATACCAGTGGTAACAATTTCAGGATTGCTTACGGCCGGAATGCTTTCGGGGATGGTAATCACCGAGACCGTATTCGAATTTAAGGGTGTTGGATACTTTGCGGCCCACGCTGCGACTCAGCTTGATATACCTGCCGTGTTGGGATTTGCCTTATTCGCAGGGCTCATCTTCGTAATAGCTAACCTAATAGTAGACATCCTTTATGCATACATAGATCCAAGAATTAGGCTAAGGTGAAACTGCGATGAAAACAAGAGTAGAGACAAAAGAAAGTCCCAGGCTTAAAGAGTTAAAGTTTATTGTAAGAAGAATCAGGGAAAACCCGCTGTCCTTAGCAGGATTAGTAATAATCATCTTTTTCACGATCATAGCCATAACAGCTCCGGTGCTCGCACCCCCGCGGCCCGGGCGTGATCCGTACATCATTCCCAGATCAGGCTACTTCCCGGAACCACAACCCCCAAATCTAGAACATCCCTTTGGAACAACCGAAGGGCAGTACGATCTATACTATGGTGTGATTTGGGGGACTAGGACGGCTTACAGGATCGGGGTTTTAGTTGTTGCCGTAAGCGCTCTTATAGGAATCATTGTTGGAAGCTTGGCGGGCTACTATAAAGGAGTTGTAGACGAGGTGCTTATGCGTTTAACAGACATAATACTAGCGTTTCCAGGGCTGATACTTGCTATGGCGTTAGTTGTTGCATTCGGCCCTGGATTAGATAGCATAACACTCGCATTAATCTTGGTTGGATGGCCTACCTATGCTCGGCTTATTAGAGGGGAATTTCTAAGAATAACTTCAGAGGATTTTGTAGAGGCGGCAAAGGCCATAGGTTGCTCAGATTTCAGGATCATAGTTAGGCACGTCCTACCTAACGCAGTTTTTCCACTCCTGATAGTAGCCTCGCTTGATATAGGCGCGATAGTGATAACCGCTGCTGCATTAAGCTTCTTAGGTTTAGGAGCGCCTGAAGGATATGCGGACTGGGGTCAGCTTATCTCTCTCTCAAGAAACTGGATTACTGGGACATCCGGGAATCCATTTGCATATTGGCACGTGTATGTGATTCCTGGGCTTTTCCTCTTCCTGTTTGTTATGGGCTGGAATCTTCTCGGAGACGCATTTAGAGACGTATTAGATCCAATGATCCGGAGGAAGTGAAGAGGCTGACTCTAGAAACCTTAGATAATGAAGAATTGTTGAGTGTCAAGGACTTAGTCGTCCGATTCTATACGTATGAGGGCATAGTGAAGGCCGTTGAGAGGGCGAACCTAAAGCTGAGAAAGGGCGAGACTCTAGGAATCGTGGGTGAGACTGGGAGTGGAAAATCCGTAACCGCCTTCACGATAATAGCCTTAACTCCTTCTCCAGGTAGGGTTGAGGGTGGAGCCGTATATTTCAGAAGGGCTCAAGGAGATGTTGTAAATATCATCAAGCTCAAAGAGGTTGAGTTGCTGAGAATTAGAGGTAAAGAGGTCTCTATGATTTTCCAAGAACCTAATGCTGCTCTAGACCCACTTTACAGGGTCGGAGATCAGATAGCTGAAGCAATACTCTCCCACAGACTGCCCGAGATTCTTGAGAACGTAATAAAGTTTGTCGAGGGGGAGCTGAGAAGGGGGCGCAGTGGATTCGGAGCGAGGCTGGAACTTTGGGCCTACCGAAAGATGCTTGAAAATCCGAAATCCGCAATCCTAGCAATTCTACGGAGGATTCCTATAATCAAAAACTTGATGACTCGCAGACTTAAACATGTCGTTCGAGAAGAGATTATTGAACTCCTCAAGCTCATGGAAATACCTGACCCTGAAAGAATTATCGAGGCCTATCCCCACGAGCTAAGCGGAGGAATGCAACAAAGAATAATGATAGCCATAGCTTTGGCTTGCTCACCTGTTTTGTTACTCGCAGATGAACCTACCACTAACTTAGACGTGACTGTTCAAGCCCAAATAATTGACTTGATCATGAGATTAAAAAACAAGCTCAATATGTCCATAATTTACATCACCCATGACATGGGAGTCATAGCTGAGATAAGTGACAGAGTTGCAGTAATGTACGCTGGAAACATCGTGGAAGTTGCTCCTGTTAAGGAGCTCTTCAATAACCCCCTTCACCCATACACAAGGGCTCTCCTAGAGTCCATACCTAGACCGGGCTCCCCGTTCAAATCGATTCCAGGGACTATTCCAAACCTTGTGAACCCCCCGAGTGGATGCAGATTCCATCCGAGGTGTCCCTACGTTAGGGAGGCTTGTAAACTTGAGGTTCCCGAGCTTGTCAAAGTATCTGAAGATCATTACGTAGCTTGCTTGCTTTATGATGGTGAGATATATGGGAAATATGGTGGTCACGGTAGATCTGAAGAAATACTTTCCGATAAGAGGCGGAATATTTAGCAGGAAGGTAGGCGAAGTTAAAGCCGTAGATGGCGTAACCCTAGCGATAAAGTCAGGAGAGACTTTGGGTCTTGTAGGCGAATCAGGGTGCGGAAAGACCACCTTTGGAAAGACCGTCATAAGACTTCTCGACCCAGATGGAGGGAAAATCTTTTTCGATCCTGAAGGGGTTCTTTCAGATAATCCACAGATTGAAGAGAATGCAAAAAATCACGATATCACGAATGTCAAGGGAAGGAGGCTCAAATTATTAAGGAAATATATGCAAATAGTCTACCAAAATCCATCAACATCGCTTAACCCAAGGATGCTGGTGAAGGATATTGTCGCCGAACCTCTAATAGTTCATGGAATTTGTAAAGGAAAAGAAGCTGATGAACGTGTTCTAAAAATGCTTGAGAAAGTCGGTCTCTCGAGAGAGCATCTATATAGGTATCCACACGAGTTCAGCGGAGGTCAGAAACAGAGGATAGCAATAGCAAGAGCTTTAATAACACATCCAAAATTCGTCGTCCTAGATGAGCCGACGTCGTCCGTAGATGTATCAGTAAGAGCATCATTAATAGAGTTGTTTAAAGATCTCCAGAGAAGGATGGGGTTGACTTATCTTTTTATTAGTCATGATCTATCAATAATTGAGACTATTAGCACAAGGGTTGTTGTTATGTATCTTGGGAAGATCGTTGAGGTCGCGGAGACCGAAGAGATCTTCAAATCTCCTCTTCACCCATACACACAAGCCTTGTTCTCTGCAATTCCTATACCAAATCCTGAGATAAAGCGTAAGAGGATAATCCTCCATGGAGAGCCGCCGAGTCCAGCCAACCCTCCAAGTGGGTGCAGATTCCATCCGAGGTGCGCTTATAAAGAGGATGTTTGCGAACATTGTGAACCGGAACTTTTTGAGGTCAGGCCTGGTCATCTAGTTGCATGTCACCTCTATTCATAAAGGCTTTTCTTCCCAGTATTGTTAATGACCTCAGGTAGCTTACTTGTTTAAAAGAAAGGCCATTATTCAATGAAAGGATAGATTTCTCATTATTTCTTTTTGGCCATTGTAGCTAGTTTAGCAAGGAAACTCATAATCTGTACTTCTTCCGATGCGCCCTCCGCTATCCTGTAGTCAACCTCGCCCAGGATGTCGAGTAGCTCAACTTTTGATTCCTCTGAGATATTGAGTGCAAAAATCTCCCTGTATATTGCTGAGATGAGGTCTCTACCAGCTATTCCTTGCAGGTATAGAATAGCCCTGAGGGCGTCCCTTGCTTCTACGAACTTGCCAGACATTGCGTATTCTAGTATTCTCCTTACATCGCCCCTACTCACATACCCTATAACTGTGTAAACAGCTTTTTCATCTACCTTCTTTCCGAGCGTAGAGGCCGCTTGTAGGATGTTTATGCATTTTCTCATATCTCCCTGCGCGAAGTCATATATGGCATCGATTGCCTCGTCGTCTATCTCCAAACCTTCTGACTTAGCTATCTTCTTCAAATGGGATGCCACATCGGTCTTCGTAAGAGGTTTGAACCTAAAGACTGCACATCTTGATTGTATCGGTTCGATTATTCTGTTGCTATAATTGGCCACGAGTATGAACCTGCACGTCGAAGAGAATTGCTCCATCACACGTCTAAAAGCATGTTGAGCGTCATCCGTAAGCTGGTCACTTTCATCCAAGAGAAGTATCCTGAAGCCCACACCACTGAATGGAATAGACCTCGCGTACATCTTTACCTTTTCACGAATCGTTGCTATGCCTCGTTCATCGGACGCGTTGATTTCCACAAATAGACCATCTTTTATGTAACCCTCACCATACAGATCTCTTGCAAATGCATGAGCTGTCGCAGTCTTCCCTGTGCCGGGTGGTCCCGTGAACAGCATATGTGGAACTGCCTTTGTCTTAAGTATGTTTTTTAGGCTGGAAACTACCTCATGCTGGTTTACTATCTCGTCGAGTGTCGTGGGTCTATACTTTTCAATCCAAGGCAGCATACTTACCGTAGACAACCCACAACCAGCTTGATTGGTATAACGACGTATAATAAAGGTTACTTTGGGAAGTCTTACTATTTTGAATCTATACTTTTATATTACATTACTTTTTATTTAGGTTACTAAGATGGTGACTGAAAGAAACTTATCCTGTATTTGTGGTGCAACTGTTGATGTCTCTTCGCTTATCATAGAAAGGATTGGGGAAGAATATTACAAGATAGTATGTCCGTCACCGAAGTGTCCTCTACGCGAGTTAGGCTTTGTAAAAGTTATTTGTCACTCAAATCCAAAGTTTGAGGTAAAACTTTCGAGGATGTTTAAAGATTGGAATGTCCTACTTGTCGGTAGGGAAAGTTGTGACAGACTCGTACGCGACTTGCTGAAGCAAATATCTTTAAAGCTTAGAAAGTTCTAAACATGTTGAACATAACTTTTGTGGATTATAACGGGCGAGAAGGACAACGATGAAGTTGGAATAAAACCACTTTTGCCCACAACCATAATCGAGACACATAGCACGACTTAGCTGTCGTTAAAATAACAGCGTTAAAAAGTTATATTGCACTATGAATCATAATTTGTATATGCGGCTCATATTCAAAAAGGCATACGGCTTTTGTAACCCAAGCACCCTACTGGATGATATTAAACGTGTTCTCACTAACTATGGCGCACATATAAAAAACATAGAAAAGAGTGGAAAACAGGCTTGGAACGTATCCGCAGAGAAAGAGGGCGTAAACATCCTTGCTAAGCTCTCTTACACAAGCTTACCGATAAAGGAGCAGCCTGCATTTCGCTCAAGCGGCCTTTCTGGATACATCTCAATATGTGAGGTTGAATTGTACAGTAGTGGGGATGAAAACTTCAACGAAGCATTTAGGAGAAGGTTCGAGCTCGGGTTGTTCAGGGCTGGAGGAATTTAATTAACAGGTAGATACAATCCTAGTCAAGCTAAAAAGCTACAAATGGACTTGAAGTTTCGCAAAAGCTTGAACTTAATCCGTAGGTTCTTCTTTTCTAAGTTGATAAAATGGCAGTAAGTTGAAAATACCTCATTACCTTCGGAATAACTCTCGCATCTTTTGTGATGGAAGTTTTGTGTAAAAATCATAAAGACTATGGGTTTTCAGCCCTTTCCACTTCCTAGGGACGTTCTCCAGGCAGGGAAGCACATTAACGGTAGGAGGTGATCCGGCCGCACGTTCCCGTACGGCCACCTTGTTACGACTTCTGCCTCCTCGCCAGGTCTGAGCTCGACCCAGCCAACAAGACTGAGCCTCGCTCAGACCCAGCTCGGATGCAGCGACGGGCAGTGTGTGCAAGGAGCGGGGACGTATTCACCGCCCGATGGTAACGGGCGGTTACTAGGGATTCCGCGTTCACGAGGGCGAGTTGCAACCCTCGATCCCAACTGAGGTGGGGTTTAGGGATTGGCTCCCCCTTTCGGGGTCGCAACCCATTGTCCCCACCATTGAACGTCGCGTGCGGCCCGGGGGATTCGGGGCATACTGACCTGCCGTGGCCCGCTCCTTCCTCCCCCTTTCGGGGGCAGTCCCCTCAGAGTGCCCGGCGCCTTTCGGCCCGATGGCAACTGAGGGCGCGGGTCTCGTCCGTTGCCTGAATTAACAGGACACCTCACGGCACGCACTGGCGACGGCCATGCACCTCCTCTCAGCTCGTCCGGCAAGGCCTTCAACCTGGCCTTCATCCTGCTGTCGCCCCCGGTAAGGTCTCCGGGAGCCTTGTAACCGCACGCGCGGCTCTTTCCGGCGTTGACTCCAATTAAGCCGCAACGTCCACCCCTTGTGGTGCTCCCCCGCCAATTCCTTTAAGTTTCAGCCTTGCGGCCGTACTCCCCAGGCGGCGGGCTTAATGGTTTCCCTTCGGCACCGCGCCAGCCCGTAGCTGGCGCGACACCTAGCCCGCATCGTTTACGGCTGGGACTACCGGGGTATCTAATCCCGATCGCTCCCCCAGCTTTCGTCCCTCACCGTCGGGCGTGTTCTGGCCGACCGCCTTCGCCACTGGTGGTCCTCCCGGGATCAGTGGATTTTACCCCTACCCCGGGAGTACCGTCGGCCTCTCCCACCCCCAAGCCCGGTAGTATTCTCCGCAGCCCGGCGGTTAGGCCGCCGGATTTAACAGAGAACACACCGGGCCGGCTACGGACGCTTTAAGCCCAGTAAAAGTCCCCACCACTCGCGGAGCGGGTATTACCGCGGCGGCTGACACCCGTCTTGCCCCCCGCTTATTCGCCCAGCTGTTCACACTGGGCAAAAGCCACCACGAGGGTGGCACTCGGGGTGGCCTCGTCGCGCTTGCGCGCATTGCGAAGGTTTCGCGCCTGCTGCGCCCCGTAGGGCCTGGACTCTTGTCTCAGAGTCCATCTCCGGGCTCCCCCTCTCAGGGCCCGTACCGGTTATAGGCTTGGTGGGCCGTTACCCCACCAACTACCTGATCGGCCGCAGCCCCATCCCAAGGCTGTGCCAGAAGCATCCTTCTGGCACACTTTCGGCGATGGGTCCTTCCAGAGCCCATCACCTATGGGGGTTTATGCCCCAGTTTCCCGGGGTTATCCCCCTCCTTGGGGTAGGTTGGCCACGTGTTACTGAGCCGTGCGCCATGGCCGCAGAAGCCGCGGCCATAGACTTGCATGGCTTAGTCCCACCCCGATAGCAGTGGGGTCCGGCAGGATCAACCGGAGTCAAGCCTGGAGAAGTACGCCGCATCCCTAGGAATTTGTGGGGGCTGAAAACCCATAGTTAGACCCAAGCATCCTAACGCTTAGGTCCTCATCTTGTCCCACGGCTAGGAGGCCGCCCTTACATCTGATGGGCTTTCACGCCCCTATACGTTCGAGGGCGGTACCGCCGTCGAGCCGTGGAGTTTCGCACATTATTGTAATCATCGCCTGTTTATATATATTTTGCATAAATATGTTTAAAACGTTCCTAGAACTTAAATGTCAACTATAAGCCTTTTGCTTTTCATACACCTTCGACTGTTTTAGGTAAAAGGGCCGCGGCTGGGATTCGAACCCAGGCAGCCGGCTCCACAGGCCGGAAGGCTAACCGCTACCTCACCGCGGCCAACCGCGGTCGCTTATTTATTAAAAAAGCTTCTCCTTAAGCCTTTCACCAGTCGTCTTTTGTATAAAAAATGTTAAGAAAATATTGCGGTCGATTATCCGCTTTTGCGCAGCACACCCTTAGGGTCTTTGATTATCAACACTATTTCCCAGACTATCAACGCAAATATTAGAAGGATGAAGCCGAGAACAGTAGCTTCAACGGACATCTCGAGGAATGCTCCACCCTCCATGAGGTAGCCCATGACGTGGTCAATGAAGACCATTATAGTCGCGCCCCAGAATATTAGGCTCAACAGCTTTAACATATAGACGTCATTTTCAGCTTTGGAGTACCAGATCGCTGTCGAGAGGGTAGCCGCCATCGCCAACACTACGAGCCACATAAGCTTAAGCTTAATGTTACGTTTATATAGGTGTTACTATTCTTAAATTTAGTATTACAGAGGGTGTAAAGATGGCGTGCTTTCTAGTTCCGATGGTGCTGGCGATCATAACATCGCTCGTCCAAAAGACTGCACGAAACTTGGCTGGAAAAATTAAACTCTGGATCCTCAACGTATTGCTTTGGGGCGGAGTGATATTGCTGGCTGTCGAACACGTCTGGCATGGCGAGGTCGTTCCTTGGCCGCCGTTCCTGACGGCTATGGCAAACCCGGTTGAGATACCAGTAATGCTCCATGAAATGCTCACGGTAGGCATAACAATGTCCGTCGTGACTTTAACAGTGTGGGGAGCGATACTCGTAGCATCACATTACATGCAGAAGATAGCCGCACTAAGAACAGTTACTCATGTGGAAAAATCGCTTACTCCACGCTAAACTCCTTCTTTTTATTTAAGACTGGCATATAATGAAGTTATGAAAGTTCTTGGTTTTACATTTCCTTCGAGATGCACCAGGCCTCCATAGAAGTGGAGATTTTGTGTGATATGATAGCGGGCCCGGTGGGATTCGAACCCACGACTTACGGCTTAGGAGGCCGCCGCCCTATCCATTCTAGGCCACGGGCCCAAAATTTTTAAGATGATGATGCGTATTTAAGCGTAAACCTAGGTTAAGAGCGATGCTCGTCGATGTGCACTGCCACCTGACAGATGAGGCCATAAAGGCAAACCTAGCAAAAGTGGTAGAGGACGCTAAGAGGTCTGGAGTAGCTATAATTGTAACATCTGGGCTTGGGTATGAGGATTGTTTAAAAGCATTAGAGGTGTCCGATTACAAAACGATCTTTCCGTCATTAGGAATAATGCCGTACAAGCTTGATGGTTATGAGGATGTATTCTCTTTGATAGAGAAGAGTGCTAAGAAGATCGTCGCCATAGGAGAGGTCGGTCTTGACTTTCATGTAAACGTCAGACCTGATAAAGAGTTGCAAAGAAAGGTCTTTAAAGAATTCATAGAGCTGTCCTTGAATCTAGACCTTCCGTTAATAGTACACTCCAGGAGTGCTGGAAAGTATGCGTTAGAAATGTTAGTAGAGTGTGGTGCGAAGAATGTGATAATGCACGCATTTGATGGTTCGGCGTCACATTCGTTGATTGGATTCGAAAAGGGCTATTTCTTCAGCATACCGCCCTCCGTTGTTAGGAGTACTCAGAAACAAAAACTCGTGAACAAAGTGCCTTTAGAGAACATCTTGCTGGAATCTGACGCTCCTGCTCTGTCTCCTGTTCCTGGTACCGTGAACACTCCATCCAACGTAAGGATATCCGCAGAGGTGGTGAGCAGGATAAAAGGGATTTCATTGGAGAAGGTGGAAGAGATTACGATGGAGAACGCCATGAGAATACTTAAGATAAAGGTTTAGAAATTTTAAGGACCTATGTGGCCATGGGACGTTTGGCATATCACCGTCTTGAGTCCAACCCCCTTCAATGCCTTCCAAACATCCAGCATCTCCGTATAGCTAGGTCTTGGGATCTTGACGTTCCTAAACTCTGGCCTGTAGTCGAGGACACAGACTTGTACGCTATCGTCTATCTTCGCAACCTCCTCGCCGATCCTTATTATCTCCTCCATGCTAATGAGCACTCTGTTGTAAGGTATGCCGATGCCTATGAACAATCTTTCTTTGTAGTTGTCTACTAGGTACCTAAATGCATCCCAAGATGTTCTTAGGTACCTCTCGGCGAGTTCACGGTTCTCTATGCCTGTTATCCTCATGAAAGTTTCGACCTTCAGCCCCTTAAGGTCAGGTCCTATGTCAGTCATTCCTGCATCGACTAGCGCGTCTATGTAATCCCTCGTAAGTATCGTTGCGTTCGTGTCTATGTGTATCCTTGCATCGCTATCTTGGTTTAACTCCTTTAATGCTTTAACGTAATTTAGGAGCCATCTTCTATTGAGCGTGCTTTCGCCTCCCGATATTGCCATCCTGTTCACTCGGTATACCTTTCTCATGTAAGTTGTTATTCTCGCCGCCTCGAAAGGTGATAGAGCTCTATCCTTACCGCAGTAAGTCGTCGTCCAGTTTTGGCATTGCGGACACCTTAGGTTGCATCCGCATGCAAAGCATGCAACCTCTATGTATCTATCACCTTTTAACCACCAAGGCGTTCCTACGCCGCCAACGGGATGGCCCATCCAACTGTGCACTATCCTTTTTGGAACATAGTCTTCCGGAAGCTCCGTTGATATTTCCATACCCTCCTTAATACCCGTGACGCAGCTCGGCATGAGTTCGCCATTAACCAGCACTGCACAAGAATAGCAACCTCCGACAGAACATGGAGCAAATATGCTATCCTTCTCTGGAAAGCTTGAGAACTTATACCCGATAAACTCCAAAGCTGCCTTTATGGTAATCCTTTCCGGCACCCAGAATCTTTCAGCATTTACTTTGATCTCGACATCCTTTGTTTTTGTCCTCTTGAGCATCCTAACAGCATTCCCTGGACATGCTAACTGGCATGCGCCGCAACCGAAGCACAGATCTTCTGAGAATAGCTTTCCAGCAGGGCATGCCACTATCTCCTCGCACGTATTGTATCCTGAGCATCTATCCGGTATCCTCTTAGCAAACCTCAGCATCTAAAAACAAAATCATTATTGTGCCAATTAAAGCTAATTTTAAGAATGGATGCTCATATAAGTTGTAAAAGCCGCCGCATTGCTTTTTGAGATACCCTGACATACGACCTCCATCTATTAAGACTGAACTCATCAGATAGTCGTGAGGTTATGTTGGATCTTGAGATTTATTGAGGCTTGAGCTCTTTTGGTCACGCTCTATCTGCTCAAGGATCTTCTCCGGACAATCTCTAACGGGTAAGTAGATCTTCTCGTAGAAGTCACGCTGACTCTTGAGAACATTCTCCGGGAAACTTTTAACGTACTTGATGGCGGCATTCCAGAACTTCTCGAAGCTCGGTCCGAACCTTGCCGCTATCATTCTATGAAAATCCGTGGGCCTCTGAATCTGTCCACCTATCGTGAAGTATCCACTCCGAGATCGATAAGCGACCTCATCTCCTACTTTTTCTTCAACTTCCTCCTTCTCGGCAAGCTGACCAACCCTCATACTACCTCCAAACCTCCTCGCGGTTACACCATGCTTCTTCGCCCAAGCATAAAATATCGCTCTATTCAGGCCGAACGATTTGGCGAGCTCTAGATCGCCCTTCAGCACATAGTATCTTGCTGCCTGGAGAAGGCCCATGACTTGGAACCTGCCAACATGACCAACTCGAGCGAGCGGGGCGGCCTCTTCTTCACCAACCATCGTCCTCGAGTCGCTCTTGATCTCGGCAAGAGCTCTTAGCGCCAGCTCATCACCTTCACCATCCTCAAACCCATTCCATCCACTCCAATATCTGAAGTTCTCGATCTTGGCCCAGTCAAGCTTGAAGTTCTCTAGGTCGTTAGGCTTGATCGTTATGGCGACAAGATCGAGCTCGCGGTGAAGGCTTAGGGGTGCCGTGAAAACCCTCTGGATATCCATTAGGTTCTCAATCTTAAGCCTTCTATCAGGCGATCTAGATCTCTCGCATACTTTTTCAAGCCCGTCTCTTGCGCGCATGAGAACATACTCAGCTATCGCAAAAGAGACCCTCAGCGGTCCCCTCCTCCATATCTCGCCACTCACTGCCTTTTCATTCAGGTGAACGTGGATTCCCCGCCCCGACCAGACCAAGTAGATGGACTTTTCGACGCCCTCGCTTCTGAGAGTCTCGATGAGTATCTTAGCCGCCTCTTTGATCAACTCTACCTCCTCTAGAGAACCATCAACATCCCAGCTTGGTGTGCTCATGAGAATATTATCCTCGGCGGATACGTCTTCCCTCTGCTCCAGCTTCTTATAGATATTCGCCGATCCATAAATTGTCCTCATCACCCTATTTCCGAACTTGTTGATCAACCTCTTAATATCGGCGGGCTCTTTGATTGTGAGTGGTCTCCCGTTAGGCCAATATCTGTAGAAAGTTCGACTATCGCCGCCTGACCGGCATTCTAACGCGGCCCATCTACCGGAGCAGAATCTTGAAATTTCTCTTGTAACATCCTCCCTCAAATAGTGCCTTAAAATTGTCTCCATCTTCACCCATTCAAGACATCCTTCAAGTAACCTTTAACCTAAAGTGGAGAGATAGGTAAGAATCATACTCAGACATTATTGTCGTACTGTCTACAGAAAGCTAAACCCTCGAGAGAGCTTTACCTAAGTCCTCCTTCAAGTCCTCAACATCTTCAAGACCAACCGATAATCTGAGAAGGTTCTCACTTATCTCAAGCATCTTCATCTGCTCCCTGCTCATGTTCTTGGCCGCGGTCCAGATTGGGTAGGTTAAGAGGGACTCGACGCCGCCCAAGCTCGGCGAGGGCTTGATCAGCTCCGTGCCCCTGAGAACCTCGAGCGCCTCCCTTTGGCCTCCCCTCACCTTGAAGCTTAAAACCCCTCCATAAAGCCGTCGCTTGAAGATTCTGTCTGCGATGCTCTTGTACGGGCTGCTCGAGAGCCCTGGATAATATACCTTCTCGATCTTTGGATGATCTTCAAGGAACTCTGCTATCTCGAGGGCGCTCCTCGCCTGCTTTTCAAACCTCGCCTCAAGGGTTGCCACTCCACGTATCGTGAGAAACGCATCGAATGGGCTCATGATCGATCCGAGCTTTCTCCTCCAGTTCCAAAGAACCTCCGCATCCTCCTCACTTCCCATGATTACCGCACCGCCAACAACATCATTATGACCTGCGATGTACTTCGTCAAGCTGTGAACCGTGACCCAAGCACCATCATCGAGCGGGTTGTAGAGTAGCGGTGTAGAGAAAGTGTTATCAACGATCAACGGTACTCCGAGCTCGGCGCATCTCTTGGCGATCTCTTTGACGTCAATAACCCTCACCATAGGGTTCGTGAGGGTCTCGACAAGTGTGAGCGAAATACCATCCCCAAGCCTCTCAAGAAACTCGTCCGTGTCGGACCTAGCGAGAATGCATTCAACACCAAACTTCGAGAGGTTTTGAGCAAACTCCTGCGTGGTCCCATAACACTCTAGCGGGACTAGAACTTTCGATCCGGCCTTGAGCTTTGAAAGATACGTTGCCACGATCGCGGCCATCCCGCTCCCAAAAGCGAGACAATCAACGCCTCTCTCGAGCTTTCCCAGAATCTTTTCAAGAGCCCTAACGGTATGATTCTCCTCTCTACTGTACTTGAGGTCCAGGCCACGATCGCTGAGCCTAGGCCCTCCTGTTACGGAATCCGGGTACTCGAATACGGCGGTCTGGTATATCGGAACCTTAAATACCCCCCTTTCACGATCCAGATATCCGTGCCCATGAATCGCCTCAGTAGACGACCTTCGAGCCATTTTCGCGGTTTCTGATAGTAATGAGATATTCATAAACATTTATAATAATAGATTCCAATAAGAATCATTGATATAGGCGGGGTGTTCTTGGAGAAGCTCTGGGACCTCGAGTCCCTCGCGAAGCTCAGAAGGAGGCTAGGGCTGACCCAAAGGGAACTGGCGAAAATTTCTGGCGTTAGCCAATCATTGATATCGAAAATCGAGTGTGGTCGGATCAGCCCCTCATATGAGGCTGTTAGGCGAATTCTTCAAGCCCTCGAGATGGTTAGGGCTGAGAGGGATGCCAAGCTGCTGGCCAAAGACATTTGCACGAGAGACGTTATCTGTGTAGACGTGTCAGATACATTGGGCAAGGCAGTAAACTTGATGAGAAGGCATGGGATATCGCAGCTTCCGGTTCTGAGGAACGGCAGTCCCGTCGGAAGCATCTCGGAGTCTTCTATCGTGAGGAAGCTTGAGGGGATAAAGTCCATGAACGTTCCAGTGGGCGAGATAATGGATGAGGCGTTTCCGATGATACCAGAGGAGGCGTCTCTCAACATCGTCAGGCAACTTCTTCAGGAATATCCAGCGGTGCTTCTTCAAAAGGATGGTAAAATTACTGGGATCGTGACTAAGGCAGATCTCTTCAAGGTGCTTGAATCGAAAGAAGAGCTCTAACGTTGCATTTCGTCAAACATTTTCTGAGTTCACCTCTTCGACTCCACTCGCAGCTTTTAGTAACATCTTTAGGGTCTCAACGTTATCCTTCCTACAACTCTTCCGTCTCTTATCGACATATATTCCAAGCTTCTTCGCATATTGAATCGTTATGCCGGCTTCTCTAAGTTCATTTAT
Organism: Candidatus Terraquivivens tengchongensis; assembly: GCA_023268355.1. Taxonomy (GTDB): domain Archaea; phylum Thermoproteota; class Nitrososphaeria_A; order Caldarchaeales; family Wolframiiraptoraceae; genus Terraquivivens; species Terraquivivens tengchongensis. Next base: position 180,142 of record JALNJK010000003.1, on the reverse strand, counting down.
ACTAAAGCCCCTACCCTTCCTCTCGATGATCCTACCATCCTTGAGCTTTCTCCTAACAACCGGAATAGGTAAGCTCATCTTCTCACCTCAGTAGAGGTGACTTGTTCTTGGAGATTCATGACTTCAAGGCTAGATTTAGTCCTATCTTCTGCTCAAAATCAAAATATGATTACAGGGATGAGTATCCAGACAACGACCCCATGCTAAAGTCAAGCTTAGTGGTTCAATATTAGTACGAATTTTGAGCGCAAACTTGCATTATCGCAAAACAACACTTAATAACACCTCTAAACCCTTTACCAAAAGGGTAAGCCGCCTTGGGAGGTCCTAAGAAACCTACACTGTCCCAGGCTGAGAAGAAGCAGACGAAAACTCAACAAAAACCTTCTGAGAAGAAAGAATCGGCGCCGCAGAAGTACACGGGCAGCATAACCTTACCAGAGGAAAGGGACGTCATAAACTACATTAGGAGCATGAAGTATGCTACACCATACCTCATTTCTGAAAAGTACGGAATCAGGTTGTCTGTTGCGAAGAGCTTACTGAATAGCTTGGCATCAAAAGGACTGATTGTACCGGTAGTCGGCGACAACAGGTTAAGGATATTTGCACCAGCTCAAGCAACAGTAGAATCTGTAAAAGCTTCAGAGGTGACAAAACCATCCGAATCTGCGGAGGCAAAGCCCAAGTCAAAAAGGAAGAAGTAGACTATCCTAACTTTTGAGGACCCTTACCCTTGCTCCGGGTCTTGTTTTTGTGAGTGCAGCTAACTCACCAGATAGCTTTCCGACCTTCACTGTCTGAGCATAGGGTTTAGCTTTCTTAAAGACGAAACCTAGAGCACCGGCTGGAGGCCAGAAGATCATATCACCACAATCCACTTCTTCTACCGGCTTCTCAGCACCCCTCACCATACGAGTCTCTATATAGACCGCATAGTCCCAAAGCCCAGCCATACCTTCTATTGGCAAGAGCCTTACGAGTTCTGTCACTGTTGCTGGTGCCAAAAATTTTATCAGCTCAGCCTTGTACTCGCCCACGCCCTCAACCCAAACCTTCACTGGAACCCTTACCGGAACAGACATACCACTTACTCACCATACATTGAAACCTTGCCGAGATAGTTCATGATTATTGGCATAAGGTCAACTCCCCTTATCCTACCGAGCGTTCCTGATGCGCAGGATATTTCGTCAAACTTCTCAACATTACCGTACCTTGCACCCGGTGCGTATAAAGCCACGGGAACTGGGTCACCACTATGTTCTCCAACCTCCGATGGTGTCGTGTGGTCACTCGTTATGGCTATGCATGTCCCTTCCAAGTCTACCTCCGATACGATCGTGGAGAATGCCGCGCTTATTCTTGATATTATTTCGGCTTTCTTTGTTGGGTTCCTGTCATGGCTTACAACATCCGTTGCTTTAACGTGTACGAAAACAAGATCGTAAACCTTGATTGCGTTTATTGCTGCTCTCATCTTAGCATCCAGGTTCGTGTCCACTGTGCCGGTTGCACCCTTCACCTCGAGAACGTCAAAACCCACCGCCTTGCATACGCCTTTGTAAACGGCACCACCCGCTATGGCTGCAGCCTTAATGCCAAATTTTGTCGGAAGCTTTTCTACCATCGGTAAGGTTCCCGCACCCCTTGGCAATATTATGTTAGCCAGTGGTTGACCACGTTTTTCCCTACGCTTGTTAATGTCATGTTCTGCGAGGATTTTACTTGAAATTTCAACAAACTCATTCAGAGTATCTGCCGTCTTTTTTGCAGTGGGAGAATCTGTTAATGGTCTGGAGTGTAAGAACTTCACGCCCGTCTTGTGGGGATCGATGTCGGAAACGAACCTTGATAAACCCTCACCCCTTAAGACCAGTACACCCCTGTGCTCTACCGTGTGCTTAAACATGATCTCGACATCCGAGTTTCTTACGAGCTTTATACCGTTCAAGCTCTCCGACAAGACCTTAGCATCTTCATCAGATATCCTTCCTGCCCTTCTGTCAACTACTATGCCATCATTGTTTACCGTGGCGAAGTTGCACCTGAAGGCCACATCGTTTGGTTCGAGCTCTATGCCAGCGCCCAAAGCCTCGAAGGCACCCCTACCCGTGTAATGCTTGTAGGGGTCGTAACCAAGTATCGCTAGGTGGGCTGTATCACTACCAGGCGGCACACCAGGCGATATCGGGTCCATCAAACCGCACTCGCCCCTTGACGCTATCCAGTCGAAGGACTTTGGCCTTGCTGCTTGGAGCGGTGTGAGTCCTTCAAGCGCTGAGCACCGTCTATCTGCCATACCGTCGCATACTAAGATGATAGCTTTGGATGCCATGTAAAGCTACACATTACACCGATGCTTAAGCTTTGCCTAATGGGTTTTTACTCGGAGTCATTCGAAAGAGTACATATTTTTGCTAGTGTTTAAATACCTCGTTGAAGTCTGTTAATAAGGGAATGAGTCAAAAGGAAAAGGTGAAAGAGAAAAAGACATTTATCGATTTAGAGGATTTGCCATCGGTTGGTCAGGCTACAGCAGAAAAGCTTAGGGAGATAGGATACAACACAATAGAGGCGTTGGCGACCGCAACGGTATCGGAGCTGATCGCTGCTGGCATCGGGGAGAAAAAGGCGGCGGAGATAATAGCTGCAGCTAGACAGGCAATAGAGATCTCATGGGTGACGGCAAAGGACCTAGCCTCGCTCAGGATGAACGTCGGCAGGATAACGACAGGTGTCAAGCAACTAGATGCTCTGATAGGCGGCGGTGTAGAAACGCAGAGCATAACCGAGTTCTACGGCGAGTTTGGTAGTGGAAAGTCGCAACTGTGTCACCAGTTGGCAGTATGCGTACAGCTACCTACTGAAATGGGTGGTTTGAATGGTGCGGCGCTTTACATAGATACGGAGAACACGTTCAGGACTGAGAGGATTGAAAGCATCGCAAAACGCTTTGGGCTTGACTTTGACGAGGTGTCTAAGAGAATAATCTACGCTGAGGCTTATACTAGCGACCATCAAATGTTGCTACTTGAGAAATCTGACAAGGTGATAAAGGAAAACAACGTGAAATTGATAATAATCGATTCGTTGACGTCCCACTTCAGAAGTGAATACATCGGCAGGCAGACATTAGCTGAGAGGCAGCAAAAACTTAACAAGCACCTCCACAAGCTGATAAGGCTTGCAAGGGCCTTCAATGCAGCCGCCGTGGTTACCAACCAAGTAATGGCAAGACCGGATGAGTTTTTCTCACCGGCTGCCGTCTCACCAGTTGGCGGACACATAGTCGGCCATACGAGCCATACTAGGATCTTCCTTCGCAAATCTGTCGGCAGGAATATAAGAATAGCGAGGCTTGTATCAAGCCCATATTTACCTGAAGGTGAAGCCGTGTTTAAGATAACTGAAAATGGTTTAGAAGATGTGGAGGAGGATGAACTTAAGTCTAGGTGAGACGTATGCCGCAGCTTAACAAGATGGTAAAAACGTTCTACGTCACACTGTTCAGTGGCAAAATTTCGGAGGCTGAGAAGATTCTGGAGAAAATTAAGAAAAACTTGAACAATGAAAGTGATGCGGGTTACTACGATGCACTTTACGGCATATACTATGCATACGTAAACGACGATTTCGAATCGTTCGTGTACAAGATTTGGACGGATGAGAGCCTAAAGAAGCAGAGGAAGAAATTGGCAGAAGAATTCGAGAAAAAGGCAAAGCTACCGTTTACGATAAACCCAGGTTTTTACAGGGCGTGGTCAGATTTTCTTAACATGCTTCACGAGTTGCCAATTCCTCATAAGATCTCGCAAAGAGAGCCATCACAAGAGGATGTTGTAGAAGAGTATCCAGCTCACTAACCAAACGAGGAAGTACGTCGCCAGACCTGTTATGTATGGTTTCCTAGTCTTCAAATAACTCCTTTGCGCCCTGAGTATTACGAATGGTGATAATATACTGTAAACCACGTAAACGACTATGGCAACCATTATGGCAATTATAGACGTAGGTTCGTGCAACCTTAAGAAAGCTGATAGGAAGCCTATAAAGATTCCCAAAAAGACCTTAGACCAATACAGTTTATCTTCAGGTTTCATCGCCCCAAACCTCGGTGGGTTTTATGGAAATATCAGTTCTTGAACTTTCCGTTTTGTTAAAGGAGATGTCGGATGTCCTACGTGGGTGCATAGTGGATAACGTGTATCAGCTTGAGGATGGCAGTATAATCCTTAAGCTCAAGGGTAAAGAAAGTGATTATGAGCTCAGGGCCTCTGCTGGCAAGTGTTTGTACTTCACACCTCACACCTATCCAAAACCGAAGACACCAACAAGCCTCGCCATGAAACTCAGGAGGTTCCTGAACGGGAGTAGACTCAAGTGTTTGGAACAGATGAGCAACGAAAGGATTGCCATCCTATGTTTTGAACGGGACAGTAATTTGAAACTAATTGTAGAACTCATGCCTAAAGGAAACATAGTGCTCATAGATGAAACGAACAAAATCCTCGTTGCTCTCTTCCACATTAAGATGAAAGATAGAGAAATAGCGGTAGGAAAGCATTACGCACCACCCCCACCTAGGTTCTCGTTGACAGATGGTGTTGATGTAAAAAAGATCATGATTAGTGCCGACTCCAAAAAGAAACTGGTGTCTTGGTTGGCCTCGGAGTTAGGGCTGGGTGGTAAGTATGCTGAGGAAGTAGTCGTGTTAGCAAACGTTGACAAGCACGTACCGGTCCATATGCTTGACGAGGGTGAAAGACGCAGGGTCGCTGAAGCTATTGAGCGCGTGCTTATCGCATTCAGAGAACCAAAACCCCATATAGCAAGGCGCGACTCAGATGTCAAAGCCGCCCCATTTATCCTGAAGAGTCTAGAGCAGAACGGCTACTCTTTCGAGTCGGTTAATTCGTTCAATGAGGCTGTTGCGGCAGAATACGAGAGGTACTTAGTAAAGGAATATGAAGAGAAGGTCTTGAGCGACCTCAAGCAGAAGTTAAAGGAAATTCAGGAAAGCATAGAGGCGAAGAAGGCTGCGATTAAAGAATTGGAGGCAAAGATTGAACGCACCAAGACTATTGCAGAAAGGCTTTTTCTAGTGTTACATGAAGCAGAAAGCTTTAGGCAATCGATTAAGGAAGGGAGTACCAAATCTACAGACGTGCTAAAACTCATCAGCATAGATAGAGCGAGGGGCTTGGCCATAGTCTCTCTCAACGGTTTCGAATTTGAGTTTTCGTTGAACGAGTCGATTCCTCGACAGGTTGATAAGATGTTTGATGAAGTGAAGAGGTTAAGGTTAGCAAAGGAGAGGATATTGAGCGAGCTAAACGAGCTAGAATCTGAGATTTCAAAGATAACGAGCGAGCTCGAATCGAAGAAGACGTCGAGTTTCGAGCATGTTAAACATAAAGTGCGTGAAAAGAAGAAGTGGTTCGAAAAATTCAGATGGTTCGAGACGTCCGAGGGGTTCCTGGCAGTTGCTGGTAAGGATGCGACTTCCAACATCGCCCTACTTAGAAAGCATCTGCAACCCGAGGACCTAGTTTTTCATGCTGAAATAACAGGCGCTCCTGTCGTCATCTTAAAGGGAGGCAGCATGGCTAGTGAGCGCTCGATAGAAGAGGTAGCTCAGTTTGCTGCATCCTATAGTAGGGCATGGCGTGAAGGGCTATCATCGATTAACGTTTATTACGTTAGACCTGAACAAGTGTCTTTCTCAGCACCATCTGGAGAATATCTCCCGAAGGGCTCATTCATTGTTACAGGTAAGAAGAATTACATTAAGACAAGGTTGGCAGTGGCATTTGGTCTTCGTAAAAGTGATGGAGCTTGCGAAGTAATCCATGGACCCACATCTGCGGTAGCGGCCAAGTCTAAAGCCTTTGTTGAGGTAGTACCTGGTAATGAGGGGGCGGGTAGCTTATCGCTAAAGATAGTTGATTTGTTATGCAGTCAGGCAGGATATGGGCTCAGCGATGAGGAGAAGCGTCCTTTAGCCGCACTGATAGCCCAATTGATACCCTACGGGAAGGGTACTCTACAGAGGTAACAACAAATTTAATATTCAACACCAATCACTAACCATACAGAGGTCGAATGGTTAAACCAGCATCGCTTGCGGAAGAATTAAGGGTTAAGGACATAATGAGCAGCCCTGTGATTGATGCCGATGTTGAGGAAACTGCAGAGGATGTTGCAAACAAGATGGTGCGCTATGACATAGGTAGCGTGGTGGTGACTGAGAAGGGCTTTCCGGTCGGTATAATAACTAAAAGGGACTTGGTATATAAGGTCGTTGCGAAGAACCTGAAACCGAACGAAGTTAAGGCCAAGGACATAATGAGCAGTCCCATACATGTTGCAAGCCCAGATGACCTAATAGACAACGCTTTAAAGGAGATGAATAAGCTGAAGATCGACCATCTCGCGGTCGTTCATAAGGATAAGCTTGTAGGCATAATCAGCACGACCGATATCTTGCAGGTAACGCCTGAGATACTGGAGATTGTTAGAGAAAAGATGAGAATGGGTAACGTGAGAGTTAGCGGTGAGACCTACATAGAAGGATTTTGTGATGCTTGTGGTGAATGGTCGGATATGTTGCTTAGAGTTGACGACCAATACTTATGCGAAGATTGCAGAATGGAGCTAGAAAGGAGGGGCGGAGAAGAGACAGAGAGTTGATTCAAGAGAAGAGGTTCTTGGTCAACTCCATGTTGGGAAGTCTTGTAACTTGGCTTAGAATTCTAGGCTATGATACAGAATACTGGAAGGGCGAAGATAAGGAAATGATTGAGGTGGCGAAGAAGGAGGGCAGAATAATTTTAACAAAGGACAAGGGTGTTGTGAAATCTGCTGAGAAGAACGGCATACCTGTGCTCGGTTTAACGGATTCGGATATACCGGAAGCTCTTGCGACCGTTGCCGAAGCTTTTGAGATAAGCTTAGAATTTGACGGAAAAAGGACACGTTGTCCTATATGCAATACACCCTTAAAGAGTTACGGCTCCCGTTGGTTCTGCGAAGGATGCGGTAAGGAATACTGGATAGGGAGTCATTGGGTCGATATAAGCAGGAAGCTCTCGGAGGCAAGAAGGATATACTTGGAACGCAAAGTTTAAGACAACGATACATTAAAACAGATAATAATAAGCTCTTCAACATTCTGCCCGATGGGTATGCTAAGCTTGGACGATGGTATAAAGATTGTAAGGCTTGCAAGGATAGCAATAGAAGAGTATCTAAAATCTAACAAGATATATACAGTAACCGAAGAGTGGGGAATTCCAAAAAAGGAAACAGGAGTGTTCGTCTCACTTTACACATATCCTGAAGGTGAGCTCAGGGGTTGTATAGGCTTTCCTCTACCCGTGATGAGTCTTCCAGAAGCTGTGGTGAAGGCCGCGATTGCTGCTGCAACTGAAGACCCCAGATTCCCACCTGTAGAACTCGCAGAGATGGATAAGATCGTGATAGAGGCGAGTGTGCTGAGCGTTCCAGAGAAAATAGAGTTCATGAATCCAAGGGAGTTACCTTCCAAAATTCTCATAGGGAGGGACGGTCTGATGATAAAGAGTAGTCGAGGTTCTGGGCTACTCCTTCCTCAAGTGCCAGTAGAGTATGGATGGGATGCTGAGGAGTTTCTATGCCATCTTTGCATTAAGGCGGGCCTGCCTGCTACTTACTGGTTGACTGGGAAATTTGATATTTACAGATTCACGGCTGAGATATTCGCTGAAGAGAGCCCGAGAGGGAAAGTTGTCAAGAAAGAGCTGAAGGGTTGTGAAGTTTGAGGGCGTACTTCGGCATCTGTGGAATCGGCATGGGCCATGCCGCCAGGAGTTCGCTTCTCATTAAGGCGTTAGTGAAGAATGGATGGGAGGTTGCAGTTTCAAGCTACAGTGATGGTGCAGAATATCTCGAGGCTATCGGCATCCCGGTCAACAAGGTTGATCCAGTATCTTATGGTGTCCTTCCGGACGGCAAGGTTAGCATAAAGCTAACGATATTTAAAAACCTTCATCTTCCGCTTAAGGTATCTCTCCAGACTGCGAGGGAAGTTTCCAGCATATCTTGTTTTGGCCCATCCGTTGTCATCTCCGATACTAGGGTATCGACGGTCATAGCTGCAAAGTTATTGGAACATCCTGTTGTGCTGATACTCAACCAATTTAATGTATTAGTAGAATACCATAAGTACAAGACGCTAGTAGAGCTCGTCGAGAACGGTGCACAACTCGTCACTAAGTTTTGGGAGATGGCAGATAAAATCGTGATATCGGACTTTCCGCCACCTTACACGATTTCGCGGATGAACCTTGCGCTGAGCGATGTCGCAAAGTCGAAGAGCACATTCGTCGGTCCGTTGTTTGAGGTGCCGAGGCAAAAACTGTCAACAAAAGACGAAGTACGTAAAAAGTACGGAATACCATCGGGGAAGCCATTAATTTTTGCGCATATTAGTGGGCCTATATTCGAGAAGACTGTACTTGCCGAGAAGCTTGTTAGAATCGTTAGAAAACTGGATAGATACTTCTTCGTTATAACTCTCGCAGAACCAAAAGCTCCTAACATAAAGAGGGAGGAGAATATGCTACTCATGAATTGGGTCGAAAATCCGGACGAGCTTTACGATGCATCCGATGTCGTCATATCAAGATCAGGACATGGAAGTATCGTTAGGGCGCTAGCATTCGGAAAGCCCATGGTCCTGATACCCATAAGGGCTCATGGTGAGCAGAAGTCAAACGCAGAGTCCGTTGCAAAGCACGGCGCCGGAATAGTAATCAATGAAGATGAGTTAAACGAGGAAGTCCTCGGACATGCATTAGATAGAATTCTTACCGATGATGCGTATTCGAGAAATGTTCTCTCTTTCAAGAGGTTGATGGAGAAGCTTGATCCAGTAAACGTTACTGTCTCGATAATTGAGGAATTAGCGCATAAGCCTTAACCATTCAGCAAGCAGTCTAACAGATTTCCCCCTATGCGATACTGCATTCTTCTCCTCAACACTCATCTCGGCGAAAGTCCTTCCATCACCTTCTTCTGGTATGAATATCGGGTCAAAGCCAAATCCGCTTAACCCCCTAGGCTCATGGGAAATTCTTCCGACACATACACCGCTGAACAACACGGGAGGTTCTCTGGATAACTTGCAGGCTATACAGGATTTGAAGTGTGCCGCCCTGTTTTCTTCATATTCCATCAACTTCAGTATACCGGCGACACCTATCGTTCTATAGACGTAGGATGAATAGGGTCCTGGAAAACCGTTTAGGCGCTCGATGAAAAGGCCAGCATCTTCGACGAACACGGGTTCCTTCAAAATCTCATGAGCTTCTTCGCAACTCCTCATCGCTATCTCCTCGAGAGAGTCGGATTGTATCTCGGTGAGCTTTATTGCGCGTACGTCTATCTCTATACCGAGGGGTTTCAACAAACTCTTAACCTCATTCGCCTTTCCCGTATTCGTCGTCACGAAAGTTAGCCTCAACGCTTTCTCATCTCCCTCTCCACGTATCTCCCCCTCGACTCTATATCCTTAACTTTTTTCAAGACATCGTTTAGCATATCGCCCATGACTGTCCTGTAACCTTCTAAGAAACACTGCATAAATCCGTCCTTTACGTTGTAATGCGTGCTCTGGAGAGACCTGTCAAGTAGGTGGATGTCAACTGCGAACTCCTCGATATCCTTGGTAAAAGTTGCCAAGCCGAAGTCAACGAGGTAAGGATTCATTTGCTCATCAACGATAACGTTGGAGAGCGTCAAGTCACCATGCGCTATACCGCCGTTGTGCAACATACCCGTAAGGACACCAACACGTCTCGCGAGTTTTGATAGATCTTCTTGGTTTAAGTTCCCTATGATGTCCCTTGCCTCTATTCCGCGTATCCTTTGCATGTATATCGTTGCATCTTCTAAATCTACGAGGATTATCACTGGGCATGCCACACCATACTTCTTAGCCTCGGAGATTATTCTTGCTTCGGAGACCGTCCTTTGCATCCTTATCTCCTTGTCCAGCAAAGGATGCCTGTAAGACTTGGGCACCCTCCTCTTCGCTATGAGCTCCATACCATTCCAGTTTAGCGCATAGATCGTTGCCTCAGCACCAAGCCTTATGATCGCTGTCGGTTCTCCCAATCTCAGCAATCCATCTTCACCTGAACCATCTGACTTCTGTCTCGTCTATCCTCATCCTCGGCTTAATCCTACTATCCTCAACATCAACAACCATGCCGAACATGAGGTGTAAGATGCCGTTCCAAGCTATCATCGCGCCGTTATCTCCGGCGTACTCGTCAGGTATTGTATAAACTTTGGCTCCGCGTTCTCTTGCCATAGTGTCGAGCATACCCTTTAACCTCTTGCTCCTCGCAAGACCGCCGACCACGAGTATCTCGTTTTTTGCGGTGTAAGCAACAGCCCTCTCAGTTACCTCGGTCAGCATGCTGTAGACTGTCTCCGTCAAGCCGTAGCAGACGTCCTCCAGCGCTACTCCCTGTTTAAGCTTCAAAAGTGCAGCAGTCAGCAGACCAGAGAAGGACACATCCATACCCTTAACCGCGTAAGGGAGTTGGACGAATGATTTTGCTTTCTCCGCCACAACCTCCGGCATAGGCATAGGACCTATGCCTGCTTTTATGCCGAAGGTATCGAGGCAGTTGCCAGCCGCTATGTCCAACGTTTCACCGAATATTCTGTACCTTCCTGCGTTGAATGCTGCTACCAGTGTGTTACCACCAGCCACATAAAGGACTACTGGGTCTCTGCAACCCGTGACCAACCTTCCGATCTCAATATGGGCAACACCGTGGTTCACGGCTATGAGGGGTTTATTGAGGCTGAGGGCGAGTGTCCTGGCTATAGTTGCACCAGTCCTTAAGCAGGGCCCAAGACCAGGCCCAACAGAGAACGCTATGCCGTCCAACTCGCTGAGGGAGACACCTGCTTTAGATATACTAGTTCTAAGGATCTCAGGAGCTACACGCGAATGGTGCTGCGCTGCCTCCCTCGGATGTATACCCCCTTTAGAAGGCCTGTAGACTTTATTCTCATTGGCCAGTATCCGGCCGTCTGACGACACTATACCTACGCCGAAGGTGTGGGCTGTTGACTCTATGCCAAGGACTATTTTTGTGCCTTCCCTCAACCTTCTCTCAAAGAAGATTATGATTAAGGTGCTTATCATTCTTGTGACTGCTCGCCGGCTAAAAAAGCAAAAGACCCATTAGATGGCGGTCAAGGCTAATGATTGTGGACTTGACATGCGGCTGAGGCAGCCAATCGTGGTCGTGTTGGGGCACGTCGACCACGGCAAGACGAGCCTACTCGATAAGATGAGGGGCACGCTGGTAGCAGCAAGGGAGGCTGGCGGGATAACACAACACATAGGCGCAAGCCTCTTTCCGCTTGATGCAGTCATCTCGACGTGTAAGGCACTACTTGGAGAGATTAAGGTGCAGCTGAAGATTCCGGGCTTACTCTTCGTTGACACGCCGGGCCATGCGGCCTTCGCCAACTTGAGGAAAAGAGGAGGCTCGATAGCAGACTTGGCAATACTCGTCATTGACGTGACGAAAGGCATACAGGAACAGACGCTTGAAAGCTTGGAGTTGCTCAAGACGAGAAAGACACCGTTTGTCGTGGCCATGAATAAGATAGACTTGATACCAGGCTGGAAGTCCGTTGAATATGAGCCCTTCCCTAAAGCATTCCAAAGACAGAGCCAAGCCGTAAAGGATGAGCTCGAGCAGAGGGTCTACATGATAGTCGGCGAGCTGTCAAACCTTGGCTTCAGAGCAGACATCTACACTAGGATTACCTCATTCACCACTACGGTCGCCATAGTTCCGGTGAGTGCCAAGAGCGGCGAAGGCATACCGGACCTACTCCTCGTACTTTTAGGTCTTGCCCAGGCGTTCATGAAAGAGCAGCTTACGCTCAACGAAGATGCACCAGCAGAGGGTGTCGTGTTAGAGATAACAGAAGAAGAGGGGCTTGGTACGACAGTCAATGCAATAATATACGATGGTGTATTGAAGGTCGGCGACAAGGTAGCTCTACTTGGCCCAGATGGAGCGTTCACGACAAAGGTCAAGGCCATACTCATGCCAAAGCCCCTCGATGAGATGCGGGACCCGAGGGATAAGTTCAAGTCGGTAGAGCGCGTTTTGGCTGCTGCGGGTTTGAAACTAGTTGCTGAAGGGTTGGATAAAACGTATCCTGGTTCACCTATATACGTGATTGGTCAGAAGGAAGAAGAGGTATTGGAGAGAATTACGAAAGAAGTTGGTGAGTTTAGGCTCTTTACAGATAAAGTGGGTGTCGTACTCAAGGCGGACACTCTCGGCTCACTCGAGGCAGCCGTCAACTTTCTCCGTGAGAGAGGAGTGCAGATAAGGGTTGCCGACATAGGTGAGCTATCAAAGAGGGACATAGTTGAAGCAGAAGTAGTTAGGATGAAGGATGAGTTGAGCGGCGTCATCTTAGCATTCAACATCAGAGTTGATCCGGACCTTGAACGTGAGGCCAACAACAGGGGTATCAGAATATTCAAATCGAACGTACTATTCAGGTTAGTGGAAGAATACACAGATTGGGTGAAAAAGGAGAAGGAGAGAAGGGAGACTATTCAGTTCGAGTCCCTCACAAAGCCTGGCAAGATAAAGATACTTCCAGGTTATGTGTTCAGGAGGAGTAACCCGGCCATAGTGGGCGTGGAAGTCTTAGGTGGAAGGATTAAGCCGAAGTATACGTTGATGAATTCTGAGGGCAAACATGTTGGCACGATATCGCAGATACAGGACAAGGGTCAGAGCATACCAGAGGCCACAGCCGGTATGAGTGTCGCGATATCTATGAAGGAACCGACTATCGGAAGGCATGTGAAGGAAGGTGAAATACTTTATACAGTAATACCGGAAAACGAGGCACGGTTGCTCTTTAAGTCTTTCACCAATAGGTTAACGGAGGATGAAAAGGCGGTACTCGATGAGATAGCCCAGATAATCAGGAAGAATAACCCCCTTTGGGCTAGGTAATTGAGACTTATTAAGAACCTATTAGTTGACGGGTATAAAACGGAGGTGCCCCGTTGTCCGAGAAGAAGCCTGGTCCCAGGCTAGTCCTGTCTGAACCCTCCACGGGTAAAGCGCAAACGATTCAACTGACGCCACAACAGTTTTCGCTGTTCATAGGGAAGAAGATAGGCGATGAGCTAGATGGTTCAATACTCGGCAAGTCTGGCTTCAAAATCAGGATAACAGGTGGTACTGACGTAGACGGCTTCCCTATGAGACCAGACGTGAGCGGTCCAAGAAAAGTGAGAGTGCTCCTTTCTGGTGGCGTCGGCTTCCATCCAAGAGAGAAACCACCTTCCAAGAGAAAGAAGAAGAGGAACAGAAGAAAAAAAGAAGGTCTTAGAAAAAGGGTTACAGTGAGGGGAAACATGATAAGCGAGGCGATCGCGCAAATAAACGCGGTCCTAATACCTGCGAGCGGGTGATGTTTATGGCCAAATTGTTGATAGCATCCGAATTTTATAACAAGTTGCTCAATCGAAAGGATATTCAGATATTGATAGACTATGATGGTGCAACGCCCAAGAGAGATGAGGTTTTGAAGCTTATAGCGGAGTACCTGAAAGTATCGGAGGATAGAATAGCGATCGTCAAAATGGAGAACCTTTTTGGACAACATAGGCTCTCGGTACACTGCCATGTTTACGACACCGCGGAAGATATGAAAAAGTATGAGAGGAAGTACGTTTTGAAAAGGCAGGAGGTGGAGGTTTCTGGGAAGACAGGCTAAACTCTGGGCAAAGTACAAGCTTGAGGGGAATAATCTGATGAAGAGCGTCCTTTTCTGCCCAAAGTGCGGAAAAGGTTACATAATGGCTGAGCATGCTGACAGATACACTTGTGGAAACTGTCATTACACAGAGTTTAAGAAGAAGGCATAAACTATTCTTTAGCACTGATATCCTTCAGCATTGCACATATTTCCCGCTTCTTATCTTCTGTAACATCTACAGAAACCACACCGATGCCTGGTTGACCGTATACGACCATGGAGCCCAGTGGAGCCAACATGATTGCAGGAAGTGTTAGCAGGTCTTCTTCGCCGTCAACATAGACTATGGTCCTCTTCCCAGAACGTATCGCTTCCTTCAAAGCGTTCACCGCCTCTATGGATATCGTCCCTGCAGGATTCTTCGTAAAAATCTGCAAAGCAATATCATCGGCAAACCTCTCCGAGGTCTTTCTCTCGACCTTTCCGTCAACTACGTAAACATCCGCATGGACTCCAGACTTACTTAGCTCCCTCGCGGAGAAGTCGCCGACAACTATCAGCATCGCGGGCTTCCTTTTCCGTATATGTTTGATGAGCCTTTCCGTCGTTCCGGGCGGCTTACCCTCGAAAAGCTTGCCCAGAGGTTTTCTAACCTTCTCCTTGTCCTCCTCGCTAAAAGTTATTTCTTTATCGAATTGATAACCTGACATTTCGTCATGGGCACCAGGACAGAATCATTTTTAACACATCTGTCTGAACTCAGACATTCACGAAAATAAAGCTTTTCATTACACTATCGCATGATGATTATCAAAAATTCGATCTGAAAAGGAGCATTGACCTACACTGTCAAACAGTTGTCGCACCTTCTTTAGCGTGTTTAACACCTTCCATGAAAGCCCTCTCGTTAAGCTCTAGAGCTTTCGGGAACTTCCTCCTTATCACGTTAAGCAAAGACTCGCGCCTCACGATGTCAGTAACTTCTGAGAGCGCTCCGAGCATCACTATATTGGCGATTACTCTCCTTCCGAGTTGCTCAGCTATCTTGGTTGCAGGAAGGCCCACCATCTTTATTCCTCCAATCTTAGACACGTTCACAAGCTCGCTGTCGTATATGAGTAACTTTTTTGGTACTCTGCCTTCCTTCCAACTTCTGTCCAACCCTTCCTGCGACATGGCGACCAGCACGTCGGGCTTTGTAACCAGCGGAAAATCTATTGGTTCATCAGATATCACAACATCCGCCCTCGACCAACCACCGACTTGTTCCGGCCCGTAGGCTATAGTCAACGTGGCATCCTTTCCTTCCTCTAAGACCGCGGCCTCGCTGAGTATCTGTCCGCCCCTAATTATGCCCTGACCACCAGAACCGAACAGACTTATGTCCCACCTAACCATGCAACTTCCTCTCCCTCATAGCATCCTCTATCAATTTTCTCTCCATATCGTTGTAGGATGGTTTTTCTTTATGGACGAAGTTTCCTACGACTATCGGCTTACCGGACTTCAAGTCTATATCAACAGTCCTAAGGTCTGCCTCATGGTTTACGACGCATGTCTTCTTAAAGTACTTCATCATGTCGAGACCCGTTGGGAAGTTGTTATCTTCGCCGTACTGCGTCGGGCACGGTGATAAAACCTCTATGAATGCGAAGCCATTTATCTTCATGGCCTTGAGTATCGCATCGGTTAGCTGGTGTACATGAAACGTCGTCCACCTCGCGACAAAAGGAGCACCAAGTGAGGCGACCAAGAGCGGTATGTTAAGCGGATTATCTATCGTACCATAAGGAGCGGACGATGCCTTTGAGCCGAGGGGTGTCGTGGCTCCATACTGCCCACCGGTCATACCATAAATGAAGTTGTTGATCAGTATGACGTTGATGTCATGGTTCCTCCTAATAGCATGCATGAAATGGTTTCCGCCTATGGTAACCAAGTCACCATCACCAGCTATCACGGTTATCTCAAGCTCGGGCTTCACAAGGTTCATGCCTATCGCGAAAGGTATCGCCCTGCCATGCGTAGTATGGTAAGAGTCTATGTTTACGTAACCCGAAAGTCTGGAGGAGCAACCTATACCAGACACGACCACATGTCTTTCGGGCGGTATGCCGCTCTTTTTTATCGCTTTGATGTAGCACTTCATCACAATACCTATTCCGCAACCAGGACACCATATATGCGGCATCCTATCCGTTCTTATCAGCTCATCATCGGGATGCTTTGTAGCTAAAACTTCCTTAGGCATACCATCACCTCGACACATACCTGATCGTATCGAGTATGACGTCTGGTGTCGGCACCGCGCCAGGAGCCCAACTTAAACCCACGACGAGGCACTCAGCAACCTCCCTTACTGGATGAATTATCTGACCCATGTTTATCTCTGGAACTACGATTACCTTAGCCTGCTCGCTTACCTTCTTGACGATTTCATCCGGAAACGGCCATAGCGTTATTAGTCTCAGCATACCAGCTTTAATGCCTTCAGACCTTGCAATCTTCACTGCTTGATACGATGACCTTGATGTTATACCATACGATATCAACACGATGTCTGCATCCTCTAACATGAAATGCTCCACTTCCCATATCTTCTTTGCGTTGTTCCTGACTTTCGATACTAGATGCTTTACGCACCATGTCGAGACTTCATGCGTGTAGTATGGGTAACCTCTCTCGTCATGGGTCAAACCAGTTACATGCACCCTATATCCCATACCGGCCAGCGCCATAGGCGGCACTTCATACTTCGCGTCAAACGGCTTGAAGTCTGGAATGTTTGGCGGAACGCAGGGTAGCTTCCTGTTCACTATCTTTATCTCATCATGTGGAGGTACGGTCAAAGAGCCGTACATATGGCTTATAACTTGGTCGGCCAATAGGACAACCGGTTGCCTGTATTCTTCCGACGCGTTAAAGGCCTTTATCGTGAGGTCAAACATTTCTTGGACGTTGTTTGGAGCGTATACTATGGCTTCGTAGTCCCCGTGCGAGCCCCATCTGGCCTGCATAACATCTCCCTGTCCAACCAGTGTCGGTATACCAGTGCTCGGACCTCCTCTCTGAACGTTCACGATGACGCACGGCGTTTCTGTCATCATACCAAATCCTATGCCCTCTTGCATTAGTGAAAAACCGGGGCCAGATGTGGCTGTCATAGATTTTACGCCAGCGTTCGAAGCCCCTAGGACCGCCATAATGCTGGCTATTTCGTCTTCCATCTGTATAAAGTGGCCGCCCACTTGTGGAAGCCTATAGCTCATCCACTGTAAAATCTCGCTGGAGGGTGTTATCGGATATCCAGCAAAGAATCTACAACCCGCTATTAAGGCCGCTTCAACACAAGCAACATTTCCCTGCATGAAATACTTCCCTGGGGGGATTAGACCTTCCGTCATTCGTCAACCTCCTTTACGAATATCGCAAAATCTGGACAAATCAGCTCGCATATTCCGCAAGCTACGCATGAATCTTCTTTACCGGGTTTGACCCTCGGATAATGAAACCCCTTGTAGTTTATTTTATCCGATTTTTCTAAAACGGAGTGTGGACAGAATTCTATACAATACATACATTCCTTACATCTATCCGGTATGATATGGACAATGCCCTTCGGCCTCTTGGAGGCCTTACTTAAGACCTCATGCTCTAAAACCGGACGTTGCTGGGGTTCACCCAAAATACCCTACCCAACAATCGGGTATCTCAGAAGTAAAATATAATTTTATTTGTCAAATATACAATTTTAAGCTTATATTATACAATATACAACATAGATGTAGACCTGTATTGAAGAAAACCAACGCACTTAAAGGGCTCGTTGTCCTTCTTGAGAGCTTTTCCCCCCTTGAATGGAGCGAGAACATATACACCCATAATCCGCCCTTCACGTTATTCAAGGCAAACAACTCAATAATCCTTGGCGTAGATCCGCTTTGCGACCCGACCGTAGAGTACGCGCTAAACAACGCTGGCGTGAAGCTTAGTCGAGGCAACTCTTACTTTTTACTTGTGTCATCTGCCCAAAAAACCCTCACAATGTTTGACTGGTTTGTAAGGCGTAGCTGGCACAAAGCAGAGTATGCCGTAACTTGGTCCATACTAAATTTATTGAAAGATGCATCAGAATTTCGCTTAAACGTTGAACAAGTATGCGAGCGGAGCGGGCTCGACCGGGAAACATGTATCAAGACTCTCAGATTATTCGATATTAATGTAGAAAACGAAAATTCTATCATCGTATCGAGAGAAAAAATCCTATCACTCATCGGAGAATTAGTACGTATGCTACCAAGCTGGATCGAAGAGAACGTTATGGATTTCATATGTTCTAACGTAAACGTTTCCGCAGGGGACGTTCATTCCCATCTATCGTACTATGGCCTAAGTCCGAGCATGACGTATAAGATATTGAGAAAGCTAAAGTCCGGGGGTTGTATTAAGGTAATGAGGCATGTAAGGGTGAAGCCAAGGGGACCAATGCGTGAGCTGATGTCCTCTGATTGTAGGAACTGCTTCTTTGGTTACTCATCCTCTGTCAATTGCTTCAAGGCAGGTTTCTACCAACTTGAGAGATTGGTGGAAAGGTTGATAGGCAGACCAATGAAGATGCATGAGGTTGAAGCGCTCCATCAAGAAATCAGTAAGCTGCCTTTCAGCGAAAAAACGTTGAGGTCTGTTAATAAGGCTCTAGTGCTTGCGCTACAGTTCTCGGAGATGTCAAAGGAAAAAGGTGTCGCGACTGTTCTTCATAAAATGGGTGCAACTCTAGACTTTAAAATACTTAACATATAGTTTCAACATGAGATAAATATGCACCAAATATTTTTAAGGAAACACTACGCAACTAGATATTGATGAGTGCTTTGAGTGAGTGTTGTAAAGATTGTAACTATTGGTTACCTCTTGACGTTTTACCGATGATTGGAGAATGCCGCAACATAAAAAGCAGGAACTTCGGTAAAGTTGCCTTTCAAGATGATGTTCCTTGCGAATGTTTTGTAGAAAGATGCTTCAGCGGGACGGAGTTCTACTGGTGCAAAGATTGTCAAACAACAGTTTATTATGAAGATTTAAAAATGCACAAAGGACATAAAGTATTTATTGAAACCTCAACATTACCTATTGAAGATATAGTGGAGTATACGTTTGCAGGCGATTGAATTGAAAAAGTTAGTGGAGGTAAGATTCCACGGGAGAGGCGGCCAAGGTGTTGTAACGGCCGCAAGGCTTTTGGCTGAGGCTTGTCTTTTAGAAAACAAATACTCGCTCTCGTTCCCTGAGTTTGGTCCTGAACGTTCTGGCGCTCCCGTAAGGGCCTACGTCAGAATATCCGACGAACCCATAGAAGTTAGGTCTTTAGTCTATGACCCGGAGATAGTTGTGTCAATAGACCCGAAATTATCCTCTTCTGTTGAAATACTCGCTGGGCTGGATGATGAGGGGGTCGTTATAATAAACTCGAAGAACGTTGAGGAGGCCCTCTTAAAAGCCATATCCTCTAAACCACGGGCGAAGTTATTCTACGTGGACGCGAGAGGCATAGCGCTATCCTTAGGTGACGCAAGATTCGAAAACTCGGCGATCTTGGGAGCTTTCGCTAAAGCTACAGGGATCGTATCATTAAGTTCACTGGAATCCGTACTAAGAACAAGGTTCAAGGGGGCCGTTCTTGAGAATAACCTTAAAGCGATGCGCTTAGGATATGATAAGGTGGGACAGGCCTAATGGCAAAGGTTGAAAGTAGCATACTTCCCGGCGGCATTATAAGCAGGCCGGGTTCCACAAGCGATTATAAAACAGGAACCTGGAGGGTTAAGAAGCCAGTAGTGGACTTAGACAGGTGCACAGGCTGCCTTTTATGCTGGATATACTGCCCTGAGCCGGCCATTCAAAAAAGAAATGACGGTAAGATTGAATTTGATTACGATTACTGCAAGGGTTGCGGCATATGTTCCGTTGAATGTCCCTCTAAAGCCATAAAAATGGTGGAGGAGTGAGAGGGGATGTCGCTTCTTCAACCCAAGACTCTTAAGCCGATGTCAACTTCAGAGGCGATTGCGTATGCTGTTAAACAGGCAAACGTTGACGTCATAGCCGCCTACCCGATCACACCACAGACGATAATAGTCGAGCGACTCAGCGAGTACGTTAACAATGGTGAGCTTGACGCTGAGTACATTGCCGTCGAATCAGAACACTCAGCCATGTCTGCGTGCGTAGCAGCAAGCCTCACCGGCGCTAGGGTTTTCACCTCAACCGCCAGCCAAGGGCTTGCACTCATGCATGAGGTTCTCTATATCGCTTCTAGTTTAAGGTGTCCGATAGTCATGGCTATTGCGAATAGAGCATTATCCGCGCCCATAAACATCCACTGCGACCACTCCGATATGATGGGCTCGAGGGATGCTGGATGGATACAAATATTTGTAGAGAACGGTCAGCAGGCATACGATAGAATCTTCCAAGCCTTTAAGCTAGCAGAAGATGAGGACATACTTCTTCCAGTCGGAGTGAACCTTGACGGTTTCTTCCTATCGCATGCGGTAGAGGGTATCGCGACTATATCGGACAGCGAGGCAGCGATGTTCCTTCCACCAAGAAAAGCAAAGTATTATATTGATTCCTCGATGCCCATGACGTTTGGTGCTTTCGCACTACCGGATTGGTACTTTGAGATAAAACATCAAGTAGTAGAGGCAATGGAGAAAGTTCCGAAGAAGCTGGCAGAGATAGAAGAGATCTATTATAAAATGACTGGTAGAAGATACGGTCATGTTGGCGCCTATAAGACAGATGACGCTGAAGTTTGCTTAATATGTGCAGGTTCAGCGGCTGCCACAGCAAAGTTTGCCGTAACAAGCTTGAGGGAGAAGGGTATTAAGGCAGGACTTCTAAGCATTAGACTCTTCAGACCCTTCCCTGCCGAGAGCATACTTCCACATATTAAGGACGTGAAGGCTTTAGTTGTGATGGATAGGGCAATGAGCCCAGGTGCACCATCTGCACCAATAGGCCAAGACATAAAAACCGTACTATATGATGCTGGTCTTAACATACCAGTCGCAAATTATGTTTACGGGCTTGGGGGCAGGGACATCTCGGTCGCAGAGTTTGAGAACATAATCACGAAGATTATTGAAGACTTGAAGGCGGGAAGGCCTATAGAGAGAGGCGTAAGATATTGGGGGTTGAGAATCTAATGTTGGTGGGCGAAGTTAAATCAATAAAGGAACTTTATGGCTTAGACCTAATAGCTCCAGGTCATAGAGCTTGTGCTGGCTGTGGCGCTCTAGTAGGTGTAAGGCAGATCTTGATGGCTTCTAAGAGGCCTCTCATAGTGGTGAATGCCACGAGTTGTCTAGAAGTAACCAGTACACCATACCCGCAGACGATGTGGAAGGTTCCATGGGTCCATCTATTGTTCGAGAACGCGGCTACCGCAGCGTCCGGTATAGAGGCCGCACTAAAGGTCCTTTCTAGAAAATACGGCCGCCAAGAGCACTACATCATAGCCTTTGGTGGCGATGGTGGTACATTTGACATAGGCATACAGGCACTCTCTGGAGCACTCGAGAGGGGCCATAGATTCCTCTACGTGTGTTATGACAACGAAGCATACATGAACACAGGCATACAGAGGTCTGGCGCAACACCATTAGGAGCTGCCACAACTACATCGCCAGTAGGTACAAAAATTGTAGGAAAGACTCAGCAAAAGAAGGACTTATTGGAGATCGTCGTGGCTCATAGGATACCATATGCTGCTACAGCCTCACCTTCACACTGGAAAGATCTTGTAAACAAAGTGAGGAAGGCGCAGAGCTACGATGGACCGTCCTTCATACATCTCATAGCACCATGCACGAGAGGGTGGTACTTCGATACAAGCGAGGCGATAAAGGTAGCAAGGCTGGCAGTCGAGACGAGATACTGGCCGCTCTACGAAGTGGAGAATGGAAGGTACAGAATAACCCATCCAGTTCCGAATCCTAAGCCTTTGGAGGAATTCTTAAAGGTGCAAAGGAGGCTTAGCCATCTACTATTGCCGGAGAATGCTGAAGTACTTGAGAGGCTAAAGGCTTACGTAAACGAAAGATGGGAGAGGCTCCAGAGGCTCTCCGCCTGCTTCGCCTAACATTCCAACAATACCAGACGTGCAAAAGTCAGGTTATCGCTAGCATTGAGTTTAATATTTTTTTACAGTCGAGGCTTTTTCAATAATCATTACATCTTTTGAGAGGCAAGACAGGGACATGCTTCATGTTACTTCTCTATTAACTTGCCCCAGTCTGACTTTCTCAGAGGACGTCCCCTTAGCTGTTGTATGTAGTTGTAAGCTGAAAGAGCTGCGATGGCACCCTGGGCGGCCGATATCACCGCCTGTTTATAGAGCATATCGGTAACGTCACCCGCCGCAAAGACTCCTGGCCTGCTCGTCATCCCAAGCTTGTCCGTGATTATCTCACCGTTCTCGTTCAGCTGGACGAATCCCTTCACCCAATCCGTTTTTGCCGTGTAGCCCATCTCAACAAATACGCCATCAACCTCTAGCTCGCTTTCTTCATTTGTCTTAATGTTTTTCAGCCTTATCGACCTAACCTTTGTGTCACCCTTTATCTCCAAAACTACACTATTCGGCATGTAGATCACGTTCATCTCGCTAGAATCCTTTATCAACTCCTCGTCTGTGAGCTTTGCCTCGCCCCTATGGATTATGTAAACCTTGTTACCGTAAGCTCGTAAAAGCTTCACGGCTTTGAAAGCATGGTCGCCCCAGCCGACGACCGCAACCTTTTTGCCTCTGAACAAAGGAGCGTCACATATCGCGCAGTAAGACACACCCCTACCAACGAGCCTATCCTCCCCTGGAACGTCGAGCGACCTTGGTGTCTTCCCGAATGCCAATATGATCGTGAGGGCCTCATAATCTCCGCTAACCTTCGTTGAGATACGGAAAGTATTGTTTAGTTGGGATATACCGACGGCCTCGTCATAAACGAACTCCGCTCCAAACTCCTCCACCTGCTCTTTTATTGATTGGGCCAACTCCAGACCGGCTACAGCCTTTATCCCGGGATAGTTCTCGATTTGCGGGGCAAGGGCCAGCTGCCCTCCTATGTCCTTTGTCACGACCAAGACCTTCAGGCCCTGTCTTGCTGCATAGAGCGCAGCACTCAGTCCCGCAACGCTTCCACCTACGATTATTGTGTCGTATATTCCTCCGCTCATGCGATTACGTGATTAAGGTATGCGTCAAGGGATATAAAAACCCTAATTCGATGGCAAGGAATCCTGGTGCAACCTTAAATCCGCTCTGCCGATATAAACTCGTGGCGTTGGTGGTCAGGATTGGGCGGGAGCGGCAGAAGGTTCTTGGACCACATGTCCGATGTTTACGTGGAGGCGTACGGACAGACTATGGAAGAAGCCTTCAAAGAGGCTGGGCTGGCATTGTTTGACGTCATATCGGACACGAAGGACGTTAAGCCCGAGGTGGAGAGGGATGTCTACGCGGAGGGCTTTGACATGTATTCGCTTCTTTACAACTGGTTAGAGCAGCTGCTACTTCTGTTCGAGCTGGAAGGCTTATTGGTATCCAACATCGAGGTGCATGCTATAGAGAGGTCCGACGACGTATTCAGGATTAGGGCAACTGCGAAGGGCGAGAAGTTTGACCCGTCAAGGCACAAACACGGTATAGGCATAAAGTCCGTCACGTATGCCATGATGGAGATCGTGGAGGATGACGTGAAGAAGGTTAGGTTCGTCTTGGACATATAGCGAAGGAGAAGCAGTATGCCCACGAGGTTTGAAGAGGTACCGAGAAGGAGGTGTAGGCTCGACGTCCTACTTCCGTCGAGCTTGACGGCTGAGACACCGCACCTGAGGGAGAAGACCTTTAGGATTGGTCTTGTCGCGAGGTTCCTTGCGACGTTTAGAGTTGACAACCTGATAATCTATTACGAGGACCTTGAGCCCGACAAGAACGCGGAGCTCATAAAGGACGTCATGGATTACCTTAACACCGCACCGTACCTTAGGAAGAGGTTGTTTCCGATCAAGCCTTCTCTTAGATACGCGGGTTTGCTTCCGCCCTTGAACATACCGACGCATCCCGAGGCAGACTCTGGGGGCATCTTCCACTATCGGGAGGGTCTTGTCGTCTCGCCCGGTAGAGTAGATGCGGGCCTAGGGAAGCTTATCAAAGTGAAAAAGCCGTTAAAGAAGGGCACAAAGGTCGTAGTTGTTGCGGACTCAAAATCCGGCGAGTTCAAGCTAATCTCCAGGAAGAAGTCGCCAGTGTATGCTGGCTTCAAGACGGCCATAGTGCCCGAAAGGTTGGACGAGTTGGTAGCACATTACGACGTTAAGATTGCAACGTCCAGGCTGGGCAAGCCATTCCACGAGCTGGCTCAACCACTGTCCTCGAAGCTTTCGACGGCTAAGAACGTCTGCATAGCTTTCGGCTCGGCTAAGAGAGGCCTATACGACATAGCTAAGCTTCAGAACTTCAACTTGGACGAGGTCTTCGATTTCGTGATTAACGTAGTCCCGGAGCAAGGCGTACGGACAATAAGGACCGAGGAGGCAGTCTGTGCGACGCTCGCGACCATCTCCGCGCTAGAGCTTCTTTTCGGACGCCAACATCAGTTTATATCCAACCACCCATAGCCTAACCTCTGAAGGCGTTTGTCGGAAGAGAGGCGTAAGGTTTTCGAGTTCAAGATTCCCTTTATAATCCTAAGGTCGAGAAGGGTTACTGGGCTCTTCACTTGGGCAGCTAGGAGAAAATTCCTTAGCCCGCTGGGCTGGGTCATGGTAGCACTCCTTCCAGTATCTTCAGCCATAGGAATATTCCTGATAGTGAATTCGGTATCGGCCATTCTGGTCTCGCCGGAAGTAAGGGAGGCTGGAAGGCAGATGGGTGCTCAAGCCTACCTCTTGATACCAGGCATAAACCCTTACCTGCCGATAGTTTACGGCTGGATAGGAATTGTCGTGGCGATAATCATCCATGAATTCTCGCACGGGATAATGGCAAGCCAGCTAGGCTTTAGGGTGAAGTCCAGCGGCATGCTGTTGTTCCTTGGCATTCCCGTAGGCGCCTTTGTCGAAGTTGACGAGCAACAGCTGAAGGGTGCGAGCTTGAGAAAGTCTGCAAGGGTACTCGCAGCAGGACCTAGCATGAACGTAGCCTTCGCCGTTGCATGCCTTCTCGCATTACTCGTGCTCGTCTCCGGCCTATCACCTTCTTTGGATGGTCTCTACGTTTCAAGTGTCGAGGAGGGGATGCCGGCCCAGCAAGCAGGGATATCTGAGGGCGATGTCATAGTATCCGTGAACGGCAAGCAGGTGCTCACGGTGGACGCCTTGAAGCAGGCCCTGGACAATCCGCCTCCCGATGGCAAGTTGGTCTTAGAGATCAGGAAAGGAGATGGATGGAAGGATAGCATGACGGTAGAGTTGGTACCCGTTGAGACAAAAGAAGGTCTGAGGATTGGCGTGTACGTCGTGGAACTAAGGACCACGAGCATCCTCGAGAACTACAGGAGGCTGGCCTATTCGTCACCAATCCTGTACTTCATCCCGCCAACGATGGGCAGCGCACAGAATTTCGTCCCATTCTCAGATGCGCTCCACGTCTTTTACCAGCACCCAATCGGTCCGGGCTATTACTATCTTGCCAACCTACTTTTCTGGCTCTGGTTCATAAACGTGAACGTCGGGATATTCAACTCACTTCCAATCTACCCGCTCGACGGAGGCCAAGTGCTCATGAATAGTTTAAGGACCTTCGCCGGAGGCAGGCTGACAGAATCTGTCATCAGAGGCATAACGGGAGCAATCTCGGCGATGCTTGTGATGCTTGTCATTTCTATTGTCTTTTTACCTTTCCTGATAAGGTGAAGCTAAATAAATGAAGCATGTAACCCAAAATCGTTGGGATTGATGCCGGGGTAGCCTAGCTGGTAAGGCGCAGGCCTGGAGAGCCTGTGGCCCTTTCGGGCCTCGTGGGTTCGAATCCCACCCCCGGCGCCATTATATAGAATAGAACCTCATCTAGAGGCTACGATTGTTCCTCGCTTTCAGGCTCGATGTGTATCACGATATCAACGTTGCTAAGTCTCTGCTTTAGCTTGCTTTCTGCCTCGTCGCAAATCCTATGGGCTTCCTCAACCGTTAGATTTCTATCAACCTCTAGGTGCACATCTGCGAAGATTTTCTTTCCAGCCTGCCTAATGCGGAGGCTGTGAATTCCTCTCACACCATCCACACCCACGAGCGTATTTTCGAGGGCTTTCATCACTTCCTCTGGAGGGGTTTCAGCGATTATGGACGCCCTCAACTCGCGGAACGTTTGGACGACGAAGAAGGCAATCAATACGATTAATACGAATGTTGCCACGACATCATATAACGCTGATACATAAACCCCTAACGAGACGCCAGAAAGCGTCAACAAACCCTCTATCACGTCCAGGCTTATATGCCGCGCCTCAACGCTAGCTATGGTGCTCTCCCGTCCAAAGAGTCTGAGAAGTGTGCTCATACTCACGTTAAGCACTAAAGAAGCGATAGCAAAAGGCACACCTATTGGGTCGATAGGTTCTATGAAGCCATGTCTAAGTTTGTCAATAGCAATGAATGCGATAAATGAAAATGTGAAAATCATCAACATAAGTATCAGTAAGGAGCCGTAGACTTCGAGAAGCGAGTGTCCATACTGATGCCTAGAGTCTGGGGGCTTCTCTGCCTTAGACTTAAACGTGTATGCTATAGCCCCGCTGGCGACGTTGAGTAGCGAGTCGCTACCGTCAGCGAGTAGGGCCGTGCTCCCAGACAGCACGCCACCGGCGATCTTTAACCCGCAAATAGCAGCGTTTCCAAAGGTCGACACCAGCAAGACCTTGCGAATTGGGCTTCGCTTTCTCATTCTCACATGGACGTCGTTAGAGGTCATGGGGACGATATAGGTCTTTTTTCGGCGGTTTTGTCTTTCATCATTAGCACGTAGCTTATTCAGGTTATTAGGCCCAGCTCTCTTAGTGCGTCCTTGACCTTCTGGCCCGGCCTAACTATCAATGTTTTTATTCCAAATTGCTGTAACGCGGCTGATGCTCCTGGACCCATCTCGCTCAATATTACTGCATCCACGTTTTTGTTCGCTAATGTTTTTGCGACCGTTAGTCCTCTTTTATGCGTTAGAGCTTCTGCTGGGTTACTTATGACCTCAAACGTTTTGACCTTACCGTCTTCTATCTCAATTATCGTAAACGACTTCGTGTGTCCAAAGTGAGGGGAAACAACATCTTCTAGACCTTTATCTCTGACGGTGGCTACTGCAACCCTCATCTCTTTCACTTCTTTTCTTCGAGAGATTTCTTCAGTTCCTCTATCTTCCTGTTGATCTCCGATATTTGTCTCTCCAGTTCTCTCTTCGTATCCTCTAGGAACTTTAATTCCTCACTTGGGTCTGCCGGATACCCGTACCACCATGGAGCGTATGCTCTAGCCCAAGCAGGCGGCCATGGATGTCTTGGACACCACCAACCTTTAGGCCAATACCTGTAATGCCAACCCCCATACACCCCCAATCACCTCCATATTGTGATATTTCACAGAAATATTTAAATTTTGTGAAATATCACATAAAAACGTGCACGGATACCGTTGGTGCAGAAGGCAAAGGTACGGCGGAGTCGGCAGATGTCCAAAACCAGTCGTCATCTCGACTATACCTCTTGTCGAAAGGATAGAGCCTTCACCAAAAGGTAGCAATGAACCGATATACTTAGATATCGCAGAGGTTGAGGCACTAAAGCTCGTAGACCTAGACAAATTAACTATGGATGAAGCCGGTGAAAGGATGCGCGTATCCAGGAATACTATCTGGAGGCTAGTTCAGAGCGGCAGAGAGAAACTCGTAAGGGCCATAGTAGAGGGCAGACAGGTCTTGATTCGAAAAGATTAGCGAGTGCCATTTTTTTAAGAGAACCTGTTCCCAACATACCTGATACCGGCCGCAAGCAATTCCCTCGCTTCCTTGTCTATCAATAACAGCAGAGAAAAGTAGATACAACCACCCACCAGAGCTTCGGCAATCGTTTTAAGTGAGCCGACGGGTGGGTATAGAAAGAATACGACTATCATAGGCATGGCTGCGACAGTGTACTTTAGAAGGCTTAGCGCTGGGAATGAGAACTTAAGGATCTTTTTCAGAATGGCATAGAGATATAGGAGCGTAAGCGCGTTAACGATGAGCAGACCTATGTTCGCATAAAAAGGTATCATGATGTAAGCGTTCTCTGCGTCATAAGATAAAATAAGCCGCGTTATGATGAAGAGTGATGCTAAGTATGCTGAGGAAGCAACCATGTTTATAGAAGGTATGAGAAAGAGTTTGCTTTTCATGAGTTTACGGAACGAAAGCTGACCCTCTTTGTCTACGCTTTCAAGACCCGCTATCGCACCACTGAAGACGTTCGCGGTCGCCGAAATTAATGCGACAAACACTCCAACCCTTACTATATCGGATGCTACGACATACTCGGCCTTTAGGATTGCCAGCAACGGTTTCGCTAGGACGAATGCTCCGACTACCATAGGAACTGCGAACATCAAGACCAGCTTCAGTACGGTCTCTACGTCCCTACTTCCGCCGCCAGAGAGTAGTTTAGGGTAGAGGGCCGATGCTAGGAACGCTGAGTAACTCACCATGCCGAATATGACCTGGGCAGCCCTCCAGTAGGCTATCGGCTCCGTGGAGTTACTCAGCACAGTGACCAATAGTGTATCAAAGCTCAGCAACGTTCCCGGCAGAAGACCGTAAGCCGGGAGCCAGCTCGACTTTATCCATTGGGCCGCAACGTTCCAATCAAGACTGCCCCTTAGAAAACTTAACTGCGTGATCGCCAGGAACGCCGCTTGGACGGCATAGGCCAGTATCACGGAGGTTAAAACACCGTAAAAACCCATCCTCAGTAGCAACACGAAGACGATTCCGAGAGCTATCTTCGATACCTCAAACACTACGAAGCCGTACTGCGGCAGCTCGGGACGGTGACCATAAGCCAAAGCTTCTAGGGCTTGGGATAGGTAAAGGAAAGGTATGGTTAGACTTGCCAAGAAGAATACACTGACGTCGGCCGTTAGGTCCCTTGAGCCCCAGACAGACATCGCCAAGAATGCAACGAGTGCGGCAAAGGAGAAGGACGCCGATAAGCATACATGCGTCTTTCCAACATTGTAGCCCCTCGCCGTAAAGCGTGTCGACCAGTAGTTTATCAGAGCGTTGGGAAACAGAAGATAGCTACACAGAATCGATATGTACTGCCAGAGCCCAAATTCTGAGACGGAAAGGTTCCTAGTAACCAGGACCGTAAATGCGAGTCCAGTAAATATACTACCGATGCGTGCTAAGAAGGCTATAAGACCTGTGTAGCGCAGCCTTATGGCCCTGCCCAAGCATCAGTCGCCTAAAATTTTTGATGGTTATTATCGTCGTGATTAGACCGCTTAAAAAGCGTTAAAACCCCACAACCCGGTACTAAGCCTCTCCCGGTAAAAGTTCAGCACCATGGAAAAATTTTTCCACAGATGCTGAACTAATTTGTTGGTAGTATAGGCCGCTCGTCTACTACGACTCTGGTACGCCGATTAGTACCCGTATTCTCCGTACCAACCTTCGGCCGAGGTAGTCCTCCTTCTTAGGACTAAGGCCACGACCGTCATACCCGCTATGACACCCACCGAGATTATTATCAGCTGCCTTGCCAGCTCCCTATCCACTAGGTTTATCGGCACCTTTGGTTCTTCCGTCGTCGTTGTTAAGTTGAAGACGTTGATGTTTATAGAATATCTTCCGCCACCACCATGACCGTCAAAGTTCGAAACCTTTAGGTAGAAGCTCTTGTTGCCTGCAATATCTCCTTTGAGCGTTAACGTGAAGCCCTTGCCAGGAGATGTGGAGCTATTCCGTGCGACCGTGAAGCCGTCAGGAAGGTGAAGGGATGCCTCCAAGGACATGTCAGCGGATGGTAGAACGTTAATCCTGACAGCCTCCATATTCCTTAACATCGTGTCAAAGACGTAGAAATCCACGAAGTCATCACCAGCACCCGATTGTGCGAGGTAGCCCGGGAACGAAAGCTCAGCACCGTAGGAGGCTAGGCCTACGTAGGTTGCTTCCTCTATGCTCGAGCCGGCCTCCTTCTTCCCTGCATCCCTCCTGTCCAAGAGCGTTGCCGAAACGTTGTACTCATAGATTCCTCCGACTGCGCTTATCTTGAGGTAGAAGTCGCCTCCCTTCTCTGTCAACCATCTTAACGATATGGTCCTTAACTCTCCGCTCCTTAAGACGAACTTATCATCAAATACTTTTGCCTTCTTCTCGGTAAAGAGCGATACCATCGTCATCCCTCCCTCTTTGGAGTGCATGGTTATGTTTAGGACAAGCTCGTATCCAGCACCCACACCAGATAACTTATAGTAATGGTCCTCTAACTGCGATAGGGTACTGTTGAACAGCACAGTCTTTCCGACGTCCAGGTGTACCTCGCCTGCGCTCTCGAAGGACCCGCCCGGCGTAGGCTGTGAGCTAACCGTCAATATCGGCATTATCAGGAGTAGAACCACTAAAAGTAATAGGGCGCGCACTTTCCTCATCTCATTCATCACAACTCTGTAAAATTAGCCATAGAAATACGTTTCCCTAAATCTTTGTGATATAAACGGCTAGATACCATACTTTGATAAGATTTGCATAAAGAAAAAAGAGGAGTTTGTAGGAGCACCGCAGGCTCCTACTTCTTTGGTGGCGGAGGTGGGAATATTCCCACCCTTCTACCACGCCAGCGCACGTACTCGAATGCTATGACGACGATTACTATGACCAGCAGGATTATGCCGATTATCAGCGCTAGGAACGTGGCGAACGTCAGAGGCATGCCAGCTATCTCTATGTACGGTGGCAGCGTTATCTCAGCCCTCTTACCAGCCATCAGGTCCGCCTTAGATACTG
The DNA here is from genome assembly GCA_023268355.1 of Candidatus Terraquivivens tengchongensis. Lineage (GTDB taxonomy): Archaea > Thermoproteota > Nitrososphaeria_A > Caldarchaeales > Wolframiiraptoraceae > Terraquivivens > Terraquivivens tengchongensis. The sequence goes on along the minus strand of JALNJK010000003.1, from coordinate 149,304 downwards.
TTACCGTACCAGTGTATCCCTTGTAAGTTGCCTCGACCTCATAGTCTGCGGCTACTAGCTTCGGTATCGTCACTGCACCTCCCTCGTCAGTTGTGAAGTGTCCCACCACCACGCCTGCCCTCTTCAACGTTACCGTTGCGAATGGCAGGCCTTGACCTGCGGCACCCTTCACCAACACGCTGAGGTCGAACAGCTGCCCTATGACCGTTATCGAGGTCTTAGCTGTTGAGAATTTTTCAGTAGCCTTGTAGACCTCCTCGCCCTCGCGTGTGACTACTACCTGGTAGGCTATGCCCTTGCCTTCGCTCTCGAGCGGTACGCTCTCGAAGACAGCCTTTCCTGCGGCATCTGTCTTTGCCTTTACAGCTCCTAACGATACCTCAGCTCCTGATACAGGTCTTCCCTGAGCGTCAACGACGTTGATCGTAACAACACCTACTGGTAGCGTTATCTCCCTCTTTGCGTTGATTCCGTCAACCGTGTCAACGATCGAGACCTTTGCCTCAGTTCCGAAGTCAGGCGAGGTCCATGATAGGTCTAGGCTGTACCTTATGTTCGTTGGTATAGGTAGCTTAGTCACGAAGATTGCGCCAACTGCCTTCAAAGTCTTAGCATCTTCCTCGCTCGCAAGCTTGTACTTCGCGAGTATCGCCTCTGGTATCGTTAGCTTTTGCTCTACGCCCTCGAACTTTGCGATTGCATCGCTCAGCACCCTTCCGGTTATGTCCTTGACAGCCACGCTTATGTCGCCTACTGCAACCTGGAGCTCTCCAGCAACCGTACCGACGTTAGCAGCGCTAAGGTCGAAGCTCTTCCTTCCGACGATGACGCCTAACCACTTTGCTATCTCATCGTATGTACCTCTGTTCAGCCTCTTGACCTCTATGACCTCCTTAGCCTTGAACTCGACAGTTCCGTTAGCCTTATCTGGGAACTCCCTGTAGAATGTTGCGTCTACCTCTATCGGCTTAGCCTCTCCATAGTAGTGCCTTACTCTGATGTCGAAGATCTTAGCCATTATGTCCCAGTGGGCACCTGGCCTTATCCTCCACACGCCGTGGTACTCATGAGCCAGCGTCGTTACCTTGACCCTCTTAGCCAGCTCTCCGAATATTCCAGGTCCTGGCTGGGTCTCGTCAATGTCGCTGGAGTAGCTTACCGGCCACTTTCCGAATGCGTTGAACGGCCATGCTGGGTGGCCTTCAGCATCCCTGCCGAGATAGTGGACCCTCAGCAACAGAGTCCACTCAGGCTTCCTCAAGTAGACGGTCTCAGTAACACCGTCCTTTCCTGCGTAAGACCAGCCTGCCGTCTTGCCAGTTACTGAATCTACCATCCATAAGAATGCGCCAGGTAATGGCCTGCCGTTGAAGTCCGTTATCTTAGCCGTTACTGGCATGTACTGGAATACTGGCGAGAACGGTACGTGCTGCGAGGTCTTCGGGTCGTTAGGCCATACGCTTATACTTGCGTACCATGCACCGCCTATCCTTTCCCATTTGCCGAACTTTGAAGGCAACCATAGACCTGCACCCCACTCATTCGTGACCTCCATGTCTACTGGGAGGCCGTAGAGGTCGTATATCCTGCTCTTAGCACTCTCGTATGGATCGGTAACCCATAGCGATGGTTCTGGCAACCATGCGAAGTATCCCTCTGGCGTCAAGTCTATGCCGACCATCGCGGCCGGGTCCTGCGTTCCCTTGAATACGGATAGGCCGTGTGCCTCAGCTCCAGGCTTCACGACGTTGTTCAGCCAGTATGGGTCCTTCTCGTTCAGCATGTAAGCTGGCGGGCTTACGACTAGCCAAGATGCCTCCTTCGTCATTCCAGCCTTTATCCTGCTACCGTTCCATATGACTGTCTCCGGTGTTGTACCACTCTTTATCCATGCTGTTCCGGTCTCGTCGGTCTTGCCCTCGAACGTTATCTTCCACTTAGCCCACAGAGCCTCCCTCTCCGCATCAGTTAAGTAGTCTGATGGCGGCACGAACGTCAGCTTAACGTTCCAGCCTACAAGCGGGCCTGTCGTGTAGGTGGCCGTTGCGTTCTCTCCTTGCTGCCATACTACCCTTACTGCGATGTCGGTAGCGTTCAGCTTCAGGGCGACATGCTTCACAGTCCTTGTTGCCTCTATTACTTCTCTTGTCTTAGCAGGCTCTAGGTATTTGATTAGCGGTATCTCATCGTCAACATCTGGTGTGTACCTGCCGACCTTTCCAAAGTTAGTATCCACAGCGTAGCCGCTTATTACGTCGCCGCTCTCCCTTGTCCACCTGTACGTCGTGTGGTCGAACGGAGCAGCGCCTATTATCACCCAGACCGCAGAGTTGACCGGCGACTCGTCAGTACCGCTTCCGAACATCAGCTGCTTGTAGCTCTTGTCGTTAACCTTTACTGGACCCTTCTCTAGACCTGTGTACCATGCTGCAACCCTCCAGAGGTGGCTTACGTTCCACTCGACGTACTTGTTCAGGAAGTAGTCAAAGACTTTGAACTTCATGGCAGTCGGTACCAAGTTGAGCTCCAGCTTTCCGTCAGCCCATGGTTTCTTGCCCATTGCCTCATCAACGGGTACAAGCGTCCATGTCTTCGCGGTGTCGTTGGCCACCAGTATGCCTGGATGGACGTATGCATCAGGCTTCGTGACGTTTATCCATGCAAGGTCTGCGTATAATCCCTTGACTACCCTGTCGAAGTCCGTGCATATCGTGTGGTACAGCACTACATCAGATACCGCTACCCTGTCAACCTTCCATCCCATCTTCGTCAGGTTGAAGTATGCTTCGTAGACGACGCTGCTGTTCAAGTACCAGTAGACCGTTATGTTGAACGTCTTGAACAGACCTTCTCCATCTTTCTTCAGAGTGTAGTTCAAGTAGCCTGCTGTAGGAGCTATTACCTTGGCCTTGCCCTCGGCATCAACCTTTCCTGCCCACTCTGCGTAGACTTCGAAACCGGTGATAGATGCTGCACTTTGTATATCACTTATGGGTTTCGGCTTATAGTGCGCCTTTATCTCCACGTAGGCGTACTTCAGCGGCCTTACGCCGCCCTGGTCCTTCAGCTCGAGCGATATGATACCGACAGGTAGCGGAGCCTTCAGAAGCTCCTTGTCGTATATGTACGGTATGTAGTATGTTGTCTCAACAGGCTCTTCTGAGTTTATATCTGTGTAAACCTCCACCATAGAGGTCCTCGTCTCCCAAGTACCCTTCAGTGCTGCGTTCGGCGTCAGGTAGAACGTGTAGTTAGCAGCCACAAAGTCTGGCCTTGGCGCTATGTTTTCAGGCCATACGCCGCCAGGCCTGTACCAAGTGAACATGTCAACGGTAACGCCCATGTCCGTCTCGAACGTCAGGTCGGCGCAGTAGTATCCGCTTCCTACACCTTCCCTTACCCATGGTGTGGAGCTGTTCCACCATATCTTGGAGAGCGGTGGATTGTCCTCATCGACCTTGGACCTCAGCTGTATCGGAGCCGTTGCATTCGTCTTGACTATGTCCATCATGACGTCCACGTCGTTGTAGATCGCAAACTCCGCACCGTCAAGCCACTCCTCACCGTTTATCGCAACCACATTGAAGCCCATAGCCCAGAGCGGCAGGTCTATCGATATCCTCTGGCAGAACGTCAGGTCCTTGAAGTTCAATGCAGCGATTATGTCCGGATAGTAGACGTCTGGGTTGAGTGCCTTAGGCAGTACCCTTAGTACTGTCCTGTTGTGAGCCTCATCATGAGAAGCAGTGGCCGGATTGTCCCATAGTAGCGAGCCTGGTGTTGCAAGTGTAGCATAGTCAAAGTAGTCTTCTTCATATCCTGTTTCAGTCCACTTCCATCCTCTCGTCGTCGTCGTTACGTTTATGCAAGGCTTGTTAACCTCCTCGTCTAAAGCCGGCATCTGGTGGAATATGACCTTGGCTTCATCCTTGAAGTATGTAATCTTGTACCTGAAGAACTGGGCGACTATCTTCGAAGTGTTGTACGGCTGCTGGTCGAATGCCATCTCGTTAAGCGGAGGCCTTCCTACGTTGCCGTCCATCGTCTCTACGAACTTGACCATCTTGCCGGTCGTTATGTTCAGTCCCCACCAGCTCATCGTTATGTTGACGTTCGGTATCTTCTCGACCTTCTGGAAGTCGTAAGTGTAGAATATGATGTCCGTTATCTTAGCCCTGACGATTATCGGTACGGCACCCGCCTTGGTTATGTTTATGGCGACGCTGCCATCTGGCTGAGCGTCACCTGTCGTTCCGTCTGGATACTTTATTGCATTCTTGTCCAAGAACGTTACCCAGACACCCTTCCAGTATACGCTCTTGATCACTAATGTCGGAGATTCTCCAACTGGTACTGGAACCTTCGGTAACGGTATTATGCCTTCATCAGCCGTGTTAGCCTGCACATCCCCGTACGTTGGGTGCACGTACTTGACAGGCGTGTAGGCGAGTCCTTCATCGTGTGCATCAGTTACCTTAACTAGCAGCTTGTAGACAGACGTTACTAATGAAAGGTTCTCGGTCCTTACAAGCTTGCCTATGAGCGTCAGGTTCTCGTAGACGAGTACGCCCTGGTAGTATATCTTGATTCCGTACGGTCCAATCTCTCCTGGTAGCTGGTATATGAATAGCGTTCCGTTAGTGCTTAACCAATCGTAATACACAATATCTACGTAATAGCTTGGTGGAACATATATGCCATGTTCCGTCGGGTAACCCTCAAACTCTAATGGAATGCCGTTCGGCCTTATCAGCACGACCTTCGTGTAGAGCGGTTCAAGCGGCGAGCCGAGCTGATCGACTATCTGTATCATCAAGTCGAATACGTTGCATTCCAGCAGTAAGAGACCGTCTTCCCTGTAGGCTCTCATTATATTTGGAAGTACCGGTATTTCATCAATTCCTTTCGCGCCTGCATCCTGAACATTCAACCTTGCATCGTTCGGTGTCTTTGATGGATCAACCCAGCTGGCATTCTTTAGCGCCACGTAGTACGGGTTTGCGATGTACGTCGAGTTCACTGTTACAGGAGCGCCACCGTATGCTTCAGCAGGACCTCCTCCCCACTTGACCTGTACGACTATGCCCTTGAACTCTCCCCACTTGCCCTTGTCGTCGTCGAGGCTTATCGTGTTAAGCTCCTTGATGTTCACTATCCTCTCGCACGGTACCGCTGATGCCTCTGCAAGGTTTCTAGCATCCCTCGGGTTGTAGACCGTTGCACCTTCTATCGAGGCATTCGGGAACCTCACGTAACCTTTTTCCTTGAATACGCTCAGCGCACCAACAATCGCCGGGCCGCTCACGCTCGCCGTATAACCATCTATGCCCGTGAGGGCGATCTCGTTCATGTCAAAGTACACGGATGGACTTGTCTCACCAGGTTTCTGCTTCGTCAACGCTATAACAACTTGGGCCTTTACAAGCGCATCCTCAAAATCTGGATGCTGCACCCTTGGGTCCAGGTCTATTGCGCCGAACTTTGCGTAGAAGACCGTACAGTTCAGGTTTACCATAGTTTCGTCAAAGTCTGAACTCAACGGAGCAGTTACTGAACGAGTTGACCATACATCATCGGGATCAGATACCATAAAGTCCCTATATGCGACGAAGTCTGTCTGGTTTACGAGTACAGTCTCCCACCAGACCCTTGCAGTTGCGTTCAAGTGCGGATAGGTACGTCCCTCATAACCTAGCTCTTCGTGGTATGGCACCCTAGCCTTCAGGTGGTGCGTCTGCAGCGGTATCGGAACCCATGCGCTCATTCCCTCCTTACCCAGCGTTACTGCAGCGCCCACGAGCGTTGCCTCGCTCGTTGCAGATACGCCGTGGGCCGTGTAGTTCAGGTCGTATACCCTTACCTGGGCATAGGAGAGGTTGTCCTTCAAGCTGTACCATGTGTGCGTGTGGAACTTCATCCATATTACTGCGCACTGCGTCACGAATGCCTTCTCGGGCTTGCTGTATATAGTAGCAAAGTCTCCTACGCCGGTAGATTTCCACAGCACAACGGGGCCATTTTCAGCAAAGTTGAAGGGAGTACTAGGGGTCCCAATTGTACCGTCCATCTTTATGGTAACGTTTTTGCCTACATAAGTAGTCGGTATACCTATACGCTCGTACTCGTAATCCGTCGGGTTTACTTTGATCATCGCAAGTATGATTCCCTCGTACAGCCTGTTAGAGGAAGTCCTTATGTTCTCTCCGTACCAGCTCTTCGCCTTGACGACTATCGTGACGTTCTCCCAAGTCTTAGGCCATGCAACTTTGACGAAGCCAGTACCGTTGGGCGTGAACACCCTGTAGGGCGTCGGGTTCGGGTTGGACACGGTCTGGTAGTAGACCATCACCTCGACGTTCGGCTCGAGTGTCGGCTCACCCTTAGAATCGATCTTTGTTAGGTTGTATCTTTCAACCCATGTAGATGGATATTTGGGGAATACAGGCGGGTAACCTGTCCCTACCCATGCTGGTGTAACTACCTTTAGCCATGCTTCGTATTCTGCCTCTGCTCGGGCTACGTAGATGGCGCTTGGTAGAACTACTGCAGCAACTAGAGCTAGCAAGAGCGCTAGCGCGGTTATTTTTGCAGCTTTACTTCTATTATCCATTTTCTCATCACACTCGCAAACTTGCGCCCGAATGCTTGAATCCGCTTTATTTAACCCGCTCGTTTCTAGAGACATTCTACTGATTAGAATCCACAAAATTCCAAGGAATCAGAACGTAGAAGCCGAAAATTTTGAGGAAAACCTCAAGGCGCCCTCAAGAATTTCACGGTATTACATGTGGAATCTCACATAGAACAGCAGGACGGCCAAACTGTGGCGGGGATGCTTTCGAGCTACTGTAAATCGGTTACCTCTTACATGCGATGAGCTATCCTTTTTGGTCAAAGGCTCGCATAACCGTTCGGAGCTTGAAGTAACGTAAGAGCTCTGTTCATGGGTACAGAATCAGGCATGTGTCGTGCTCACAATAACGGCAGAGTGGGCTTGACTGTGACGGAGTAATACTGGCTTATCGAGCGTTGGACACCATCCTAATTAGGTAGCACAGAAAACAGTATAATACGGATGCTAAAAATAGAGAGGCTTTACGTTACTGTCGGAGAAAGGCTCGTCCTTAGCGACGTGAACCTTGAGATAGCTGAGGGTGAGGTTCATGTGCTCTTCGGCCCTAACGGCTCCGGAAAGTCCTCGCTGGTCATGGCCATACTTGGCCATCCCTCCTACAAGGTCATAAGCGGAAGGATAATCTTCAAGGGCATCGACATAACGGAAATGCCGACTGAGGAGCGCATAAGGCTGGGCATGGCGGCAACTTTACAGCACCCTCCTAAGCTCCATGGCATAAGGCTGAAGGAACTACTCAACAGAATATCCGACGGAAGGCTTAGGGACGACGGTCTCTTGAGGCTTATAGATAAGCTTAGGATAAACGAGGACCTACTTAACAGGCACGTGAACGTTGGGTTCTCTGGAGGGGAGATAAAGAAGTGCGAGTTAGCGCAGGCTTTCGCATTAAACCCCGACCTCTTATTATTCGACGAGCCTGATTCTGGTGTGGATATCGAAAACCTAGAGTTGATAGGCAGGGCGATGTCCGAGCTATTGGTCGGAAAGTCTGCCTTGATAATCACGCATCATGGCCATATACTCAGGTACATAAAGCCGGTGAGGGCACATATAATGTTCAAGGGACAGATAGCTTGCGACGGAAATCCTGAGGAGATGCTGAACCAGATATCTAAGAACGGTTACGGATGGTGTGAGAAGTGCATCTCGATGAAGAAGAGCTGAGCAGAGCTTTAGATAAGCCTGCGGACTACGGCCTCGACCTAGACCTCTCGAGCTATATCACGGAACCAAAAGAAGAGGTAAAGCTCGAGGAATCTATCGTGAGGAGGGCATACGAGGTCGGCGTAGATTTATCCAGGAAGGACTCTGTCGGCAGCTTCTTTCAGGTAGACCACAGCGTCCTTTTGAAGGCGATACAGAAGAAGTTCGAGAAAGACGTGGAGCTGATGACGATAGAAGAGGCCATTGAGAAGTACGATTGGGTCGAGGGGCTCATGTGGAACCTCATATCGCCCTATAAGGACAAGTATACAGCCTTTGCGGCAAAGAATAGAAGGGGCGGATACTTCATAAGAATCTTGGAGGGAAGGCGCGTATACATACCCGTGCAAGCATGCCTCCTTCTATACTCGCCGAGCATTACACAGTGCATCCACAACTTGATAATCGCAGAGGAAAATTCTGAGGCTCACATAATAACCGGATGCACCCACCACATAAAGTCCGTGAAGGGCCTGCACCTAGGCATGACGGAGATCTACGTAAGGCGAAACGCAAAGCTCAGCTTTACCATGGTACATAAGTGGGGCCCTGGCATGGACGTAAGGCCAAGGACCGGAATGCTCGTTGAAGAGGGCGGAACGATGCTCTACAACTACGTCCTGCTGGGTGAGGTCAAGAGCATACAATCTTACCCGATGACTATGCTTGCCGGCAGCAACTCAAGAATCTCGACGAATAACGTCATTTACTTATCAGGAGAATCGAACGTGGACCTCGGAGGTGGTGTGACGATAAAGGGTCCCGGTTCGAAAGCGGAGCTCTTGACAAATTCTGTCGTTACTGATAGGGCAAAGCTGGTAAGCAGGGGATCCATAGTATCCGAGGCTCCGGGTACAAAAGGTCACATAAGCTGCAGGGGTCTGATACTAAGCGATAAAGCGGAGATATCTGCGGTACCATCGCTCACGTCCAAGAATGCTGACTCTGAGCTTACGCATGAGGCCGCGATAGGAAAGATCGCAGAGGAACAACTGTTCTATCTCAGGTCCAGGGGCTTCAGGTTGGACGAGGCCGAGTCGCTTTTGGTTCGCGGATTCTTGGACATATCTTCTATGGGGTTGCCAAAACACATAGAGAAGATGATCGACAGCATAATAGAGCAGACGATGAAGGGATTTTAAAGACGCAGCTTGGTAGATCCAACCTCGAGTCTCCTAAGAAGTCATAAGCCTTCTTAATGAAGTAGATCATGATAGGTGCAACATCGCACATTCCATTTAAAGGTGGGCCGGCCCGGACTCGAACCGGGGATTTCCACCGCTTCCTGTAGCCGTAGTCTAAGTCAGGGTGGCGTCATACCAGGCTAGACCACCGGCCCCCAAGATTACTAAAACTTCGGGCTATTGATATATATCTATATCTTTTTCCTTAAACAGACAACCCTCGGGTGGTTGACGGCTCTTGTGTTCTACGAGCGGTGTGCGTGATTACATGCGACTCTCGTTCGTTTGTTGCAACCCGTACGCCTGAGCTTCTTGCTCGTTAAACTTCTCCAACAACCTTCTTATGGCATCTTTAACGAACTCCGCTCTGCTACTGTAGCCTGCCTTGTACAATATTCTGTCTATTTGAAGACCTATCTCCTCTGGAATCTTCACAGTCACGTAGCGGGTCATACGACTTCACATATACCAATAGAAGCTGATTGATAAATATAACCTAGGTTTTTGTAAGTTTTTTATAAGAAATAAAAGGAACTAGCGCAACGGTGTCGTTATTCGCGTGGTTTTTTGAACGTTTAATGTAATACTTTATATTATGGTGCAAAAATCTTAAAATGTGCATACTACAATGATCGCGCGGATATTCACGTGCTTTTTGTACAACCGCCTTTCGGGAGGTTTTATGACGTGGACGATTTCCTGTTGATGTTGGATAGAGTTTTAATAGACGAAGGCAAGGCATTGTCCAACAAGTCAAGGTACGACATACTGACGGCGTTATCGAAAGGAAAGAAGACGATACTACAGATCGCGAAAGAAACTGGCCTAAGTCAGATGACCGTTAGGTTTCATCTTAAGACGCTCATCGAGGCTGGCTTAGTGAGAAAAAGTAATGCATGTAGGACTGGAGGGGCTGGAAGGCCAGGTGCTTTTTATGAACTCTCTAAGTCTTTGATGATGGTATCATTCCCGCCTAGGCAGTACATGCTTTTGTCGTACATCCTCTTGGCTGCTCTCAAAGAATCTTTAGGGGAGTTACAGGCAAAGGCCGTTCTGTACGGGTTTGGTAAGAGGTTAGGCCAGAGCTTTAGGATGAGGGTAGAAAGAACCTTCATGGAGGATAATGAGCAGACTACGGAAAAGTTTGTCCAACACCTAGTCGATACATGCTTTAAAAAAATTGGGATAATTGCTGAAGCTGTTAAGAACAGCGACAGGGAGATACTCATAAAGTTCTACAACTGCCCGTTCGAGGAGGTGGCGCGAAACTATGCCGGTCTGATCTGTGAGGGGTTTGAAAACGGCTTTTATGACGGTCTGTACATGAACTGTAAGAATTTTACATGGAAAAAGACAAAGAGCTTGATAAGAGGAGACGAGTATTGCGAACACATGCTGTTGTTAACTTCTGGGGATAATAAAAAGACGTTACACGAAAACAATATAAATAATCAAAAGGGTGTCAAATTCTTGATGCCCCGGTAGCGCAGATCGGGAGCGCGCCCGGCTGAAGACCGGGGTGTCGTGGGTTCAAGATCTCCTTAAGGGAGATGGAAATCCCACCCGGGGCATCAAATAAGCTTTATAATTTAGAGAAATACTTCCTCCACAATAAGGGCGTAAGATAGCCGGCCAGAGCTCCACTAACTGTGCCGCCTGCAAGTACAGCGGCATAAAGCCAAGGCGACCATGGCATGAAGCCCAGCATGACAGTTGCATACATGCTCAGGACGCCTATGGTGCATGTGGCCAATATTAACGATATTACTAGCCTGCCGAGCTTTATGTCTCCGCCTGGCGTTTTTACTTTAAACATGTAAAAAAGACCATCTATCATCAGACCATACGCTACTGCAAATGCTAAAGAGAACGGGAAGAGGGCCGGTCTCCATATCTGCGTCAACAGCCCACCTATCGTGGCAACATACGTTGCACCCAGTCTGCCAAGCATTAGGGACGATAGTGAGAGGAGCAACGCTTGGACTATTACGAGAATCTTATCGAGCGGCGAAGGTAGTGCGACTTTAGACACGAAAACGATAACGCTGAAAAGGGCGGCCACAGCAATCCTTTTACTTGAAGCTTTGGCATCAGTCATCTTCTGCCCCCTCACTCTACGCTTATCCTCTCACCCTTCCGCTTCTCCAACTTCTTGAATCTTATCTCCAATAAACCGTTCTTGTAAATTGCTCTTCCACTTTTAGGGTCTACCTTCGCTGGAAGTATAAGCTCCTTATAGTATTTTCTGTTATGGTTCGATGCAGATATCGTCAAAGAATCTTCTCTTGCCTCAATCTCTATCTTTTCCTTTTCAGCACCCGGCACTTCCGCCAAGACCACGATCTCCTCATCTTGCTCCAACACGTTCAACAACGGTTCCCTTATCCCAGACCGCTCGGCTGGTATCCTAAAGCGCTCTACACCTTCTGGTGAGATTCTTATGTGGAACATCTCGTCCCCGAAGAAGCCGGATATTATGACCTCGAAGTCAAAAGGTCTGAAGGGTCCCTTTGTCTTGTGGTCAGACATAGTTCTTAAATATAATATATTGATCAGAATGTTATAAATAACTCGTTGACGTTATAGGCTTTAGGTTTGTTGGTAAAAATTTAATTCAAAGCCTTCAACAACTGTTATACTTAGCTCGGTGTTCTTCCATGAGGGTAGAAGATGAAGCACTTTTAAGAGTTGCGGAGCTGATGGCCTTAAGCGCGAGGACTGCACCAAAGGCAAGGGGTTTAGATTCACTGAACACAAAGATCGTTTATGGTGATGACAAAGAGAGGCTGGCGAAGGCCATGGAAGAGTTAGCGGACGAACTCGGACAGGCGTTCTTCAAGCGGGATGCGCAGAACGTGAGACAATCATCGGTCGTTCTTTTGATTGCCGTGAAGGCCACAGAGCCGAAGCGGCTTGATTGTAGCGCATGCGGGTATAAGATGTGTAGCGATTTCGAGAAAGCACCAAAGAGTATGGGCAGAGCATATAGAGGACCTACGTGCGCAATGTATATCCTAGACCTCGGCATAGCTGCAGGATCTGCCGCAAAGACAGCAAGTATCCTTAACGCCGACAATAGGATAATGTACACTGTCGGCACAGCAGCGCTTAAGCTTGGCTTGATAGAAGGCGACGTTGCACTTGGAATACCGCTCTCGGCGACTGGAAAAAGCCCATACTTCGATAGAAAATTCTAAAACAATTATCAAAATTTTATTTAAGTATGAGAAATCAGGTAAGTTCCTGATATGAACAACATCACAATTAATATCAAGCCAGTTATTGGATTCCAAGGCATATTATGAAGAAGTATAAAACTGGTAAGAAGGATAACAGTCCTAGTACGTATATGAGCGCTACTGATATAATCTGCCAGCAATAACATACTAAAAGGTACAATATAGTAATGTCTTCCAACCCATTTACTAAAGAACAATTGTAGGAACAAAAGCCCTGCTATTAATTTATACATTTGGGATGAATTAATACCTGGCCTCCTCTTTATAATTAAAAAAGGGGTAAGTATTAAAATCAACGATAACATTACAGGGTTAGCGATTGACCTTAACATATTATAGTACGTATCATACCCATCCGAAATAAGCAGCGCTTTGCCTAACCAATCTAACAACTTCCAAACATTCTCGTTTAAAATCCTCCTTCTTTGTTCTGCACCTATGAATGTGTCGTAAAAGTTACAGTTTGGGTATTCTTGTTGACATTCAATATTCGCTAATATAAACGGGGTAAAAATGGTGACCACGGTCACTATGAAGATAACTAATGCTTTCATAAAGCTATGGATGTTAAAGTCTTTCTTTGAAATTAACAACATGCATGCAAAAGGGATTAGGGCAAAGATTGATGTTTGCTTTGTTAAGAAAGATAAGCCTAATAAAAATCCGCCTAGGAATGGGTGCTTAACGATCGTGCTAAATCCTAGAAGCAAAAAGAATAACATAATGCCTTCTTGCTGACTTAAAAACCCGACTTTTTTAAAAATTCCAATAATTAACAACTCAATAGTTGCTACATAGTAGGACCTTTCTTGTTGATTAGCAACAAGATTATTACAAATCCTTTTAACAACGTAAGCTGCAAGTATATCAAATAATAAAATAGGCATACCGATAAGCGGAGGTGCGAGCTCCGGTATTTTTAAGAGGTCTGTTATAACAACAACCGGTGAAATGATCAATGCAAACAAAGGTGGGTACAAATAAGCAGGCAGGTAATCTGGTGGCCCCCCCCATTTAATTGAATATATCTTCAACGATCCATCCAAAATTTTTCTAGAAGTTTCAACAAAACCTACAGCATCATCATAAAGAAACCAACCTGACAATCTTAAGTACGTTCCTAGCACCAAATAAAGTATGCTTGTCGTCCAAAAAATTAGACTTCCTTTAGTTAAGAGTTTATGCAATCTACACATATACTTACCTTTTTTACTTTAGGAGAGGCTTGTATAAATTTTTGAATATCAACATTATTTAAAATATTTTAAATTTTGCAATCCGCAACTTTCACGTAATTTTAGCAAGCCTCTATCGTGCTCGGTGGCTTCGAAGTCGTGGCGTAGGCTACCATCGTTACGTTACCTACTTCGTTCACTATCCTTTTTGAGATTCTGTCAAGCAAATCCATATCTGGTCTGTACCAGTCTGCCGTCATCCCGTCCTCGCTCTCGACAGCCCTCACTATGACAACATAGCCCTCAGCCCTAGTGTCACCCATCACACCCGTCCATGAACTGTCTGTTACTACAGCGAACGCCTGCCAAACCTTATCGTAAACTCCGGCTTTCTTGAACTCTTCCTCGACTATTGCGTTAGACTCCCTGCATATCCTGAGCTTTTCTTCAGTGACCTCGCCGATTATTCTGACGGCCAGCCCAGGCCCTGGGAATGGATGACGCGAGACGATCTCTTCAGGTATGCCAAGCCTTCTGGCAACCTCCCTAACCTCATCCTTGTAAAGGTCCCTAAGGGGTTCCACGAGCTTTAACTTCAGATCCGCAGGTAGGCCAGCAACATTGTGGTGCGTCTTGATGAGAGCGGAACCAGTACCTGCGGAGCCACTCTCTATCCTGTCTGGATAGATCGTTCCTTGAGCCAGCCAACTGATTTTTGGTATCTTTGAGGCCTCTTCTTCAAAAATCTTTGCGAATTCCTCACCGATTATCTTCCTTTTCTCCTCCGGGTCCTTCACACCCCTGAGCCTTGACAAGAACCTTTCTGCTGCCCTTACGAAGATGAGGTTAGTTATACCCATACGTCTTAAAGTTGAGACGACTTGTTCGGGCTCATCCTTCCTCATTAAGCCATGGTCCACGAATATGCAGTATAACCTCTTGCCGAGTATCCTGTTGAGTAGGACGGCGGTCGTGACAGAGTCAACGCCTCCGCTGACCGCGCAGATCACGCACTCATCTGGAGGAATGGTCGCGACTATTTCCTTGCTCAGCTCCTCGACCCTATCCATGGGTCTCCAGTCGCACCTGAAGCGACAGACATCCGCCAAGAACCTCTTGAGTATACTTTTGCCCATCTGCGTGTGCTTGACCTCAGGATGGAACTGGACCCCATAGATTGGCCTTTCGGCATGTCTCATTGCGGCCACGGCACCCCTCTCCGTAAGTGCCAAGACCTTAAAGCCGGGCGGTTGCTTCACCACAGAATCCATGTGGCTCATCCATACAACGAACTGCTCAGGAACGTCCATGAACAACACATCCCGCTCGACAACTCTGACGTAGGTCTTGCCATACTCCATGATTGTGCCGCGTTCGAGCTCTCCATTAAAAGCCGCTGCGATGAGCTGATGACCATAGCATATGCCGAGTACGGGTACCTGGACATTCAATAAATCCTCGGCCGAGAGTCTAGGAGCGTCAGGCTCGTCAAAGCTTCGAGGGCCTCCAGACAGTATTATACCAAGGGTCTCGTGAGCTCCAGAAAATACCTCTCTGAGAGGCATAGTGGATGGTATTATCTCAGAATATACGCCGAGCTCCCTGCACCTCCTGGCTATTAGGTGCGTGTACTGCCCGCCAAAGTCTATTATCGCTACTCTTTGTGGCCTCATATTCCTACCTTACTCGGCTAAAAGCATCGTAAGCGCATGAATTAAATCTGTCTCTTACACGATGCCGGATAATTAAACGGTATTAAAGGAAGACCTCTTATATCACCAAATACGGCAACTGGTCTTTTAGCGCTAAATTTTAAGAGTACCCGTATATGTTTAAAGCTTGTCAAACTTTGGACGGGCCGGTGGTCTAGCGGCTATGACGCTGCCCTTACGAGGCAGAGGTCGTGGGTTCGAGTCCCACCCGGCCCACCTAAATTTTAAGCGAGTTCTTAAAGACGCAAACTCATACAAATCTGCAACAGCGTACGTTGAGCGGTCATTTTTCACTCAACAAGCACGTGTAGGATGCGATAATACGTCCTTATATTAAAGATGATCAAAATACCCGAAAATTCTGAAAAGGTCGAATTTTACGTATTAGCAATTGATAATATTGGAAATTATGAAAACACAAGAATTTATGCCTACCACATACACAAATGAATACGAGATAGGTTCAAGACCTGTACCAAACCTCTTATATGAGCTGATCGACGACGTGCTTTACGAGTGCATCCATGAAATCCTTGTCAATCATGTCAATTATGTTGAATATGGCCGGGTTGTTTACGGAATAAAATCTTTTGTTCCTTTCTTTCCTGTCTACAACAATCCCACATCTCTTCAGGATTGCTAAATGCCTAGAAACTACTGGCTGAGTTATTCCGACATACGAAACGATCTCACAGACACACTTTTCTCCGCTACGCAGGCATTCAAGAATTTTAAGCCTTATAGGATCTGAGAGAGCTCTGAAGATTCTAGCCTTAAATTTTTCTAGATCTCTCATCTTTCAAACGTACAAAACTTTTATAGCAATATTTAAATATTGCTATAAACCGTATTTTTTCGAGCGTTTATGGAAGCGTTTTTTATAATCATTTTGATGATCTTTGGTTTGCTCGCAGGAATTCTTGGAGGATTCTTGGGAACTGGCGGATGTGTTGTAATGCTTCCGGCCCTATACTTTCTCTTTAATTACAACTTACCTGTAGCCATTGGTACGACAATTACTGCAGTCATAATAACGGCAACATCGGGCTCAATGGCCCACATAAAGATAAGAAACGTAGATTATAAAACCGCAATAATTATAGCCACGTCAGGTGCGGTAGGTGCATTGCTCGGTTCAATTGTTTTCCAATATCTAGTAGAACAGCTGTCACTACTGAAGTTCATCCTAGGAGCGGCATTCCTATACGTCTCTCTAAGGATGATATATGAAGGTGGCATCAGGAGAAGGGTTGAGGCAAAAACTGGAAATATCGTTCCTGGAAGCGCTTTAGTCAAATCATTGATAGGGCTTGTCATAGGAGTGTTGACAGGTATCGTTGGTTTAGGAGGCGGGTACGCTTTAGTTCCTTCAATGATATATCTTCTCGAATCACCTGTTAAGATAGCTGTCGGAACATCTTTAGCTTCATTCATAAGCATGGCAGTCATTTCAGGAGTGTTCAAGATATATCAGGGATTGGTAGATGTTGTTGCCGCGTTATCACTTGGAGCTGGAACGGCAATAGGAGCGCAAATAGGTTCAAGACTCGTACCAAAGGTTCCAGCTTCATATATAAAGCTGGTCTTCGGTGTTGTTTTCCTATACGTTTCCTTAAAGTTCATCTTAAGTGTTTTCGGAATAACTATCTAACAAAAAGGATGGACGTCCTTACTTCTTAACGCTCGTTCCAATACCAGCATAGCGTACATGTTATGGTTAGCAGCGCGTATGTGTTGGTATGTATATCCATTAAGCAAGACGCATAACTTTCTTTTCTCTCGCTGATGGAATCACCTTAATCTTTGCATTCTCGAACTCTATGTAGAATTCACGATGCTGTTGGAGCCAGTCAAGGAAAACGGCCAGAGCAGCAACCTCGGATATTGGCTGGTTCGTCACAGACACATTCCACGTTGCCATCTCGTAGACCTTTCTCGGCACCTTCTCAGAACCAACGATTATTAGTTTATCCCTGTTGGATGACCTTATCTCCTCGATGACCTCGGGTAACGGAAGCCCGTACATGGTTAGGTGTACTACTTCCCCTCCAGATTCGAGCCATTCTTTTATAACCTTAGTCCAGTCTCGTTTCATCTCAACGAAGAACTTACCACCGAACCTCTGCACCACATCCTCCACTGATCGTTTCACGCCTTCATCAGGTTGTCCCGAGATAATAACACCATCACAGCCGAATGCCCTAGCGGTTAGGCAAACGTGTGTTGTAACCCTTTCGTCTCTGTGTATCCTATGACCCAGCCTCAGAATAACCAGCTTCATATAATTTTGATGTAAAAGGTGAACTAAATCGATTTTTCTAGAATTTGGAGCTTTTGTTTAATCGCATCTATCAACTTGCTATTATCATAGTAGTTCAGCATATTACCGCATACTGGACACTTGAATAGCTTGTCAACAGCTTCCTCGAAAGCATACTTTCTGCAACCCTTTGTACCGCAATAGTAGAACTGATGAGTTTGCTCGTACTCCAGCTTAGCCTTAAGCCTCTCGATCATTCTCCTAATCTGGGTTTTTATGTAACCTAGGACCTGGTCCTGCTGAACCTTCCACCTAAACACCCTATGTCCCGTGTCCTTATCCTTTGCTACATCGTACGTGAGAAGCGAGTAGTCAATGAGCTTGTGGAGGATCCTTCTTACGTCCTTAACATTCATTCCTAAAGCAGACGCTATCTCCTCATCGCTCTTAGATGGGTTCTTCATTAGAAATTTCACTATGTTGACCGCATCCTCGCCGCCGACCAGTCTCATGACTTCAAGAACAACATCTTCATCAACTATTAGTAAGAAGTCCGGCACCCTCCAAATACGTATAATATGTACAAAAATATAAAGCAATCGTTGGAAGCATGAATAACACGTAAAAAAGGATGTTTGTATAGCCTTGATATTTTACACTAACCAACAAATGACGGGAACATTTACTGCTTTAGGGTACGACTTTTTATTAATTTTTAATCAAAAGGTGACGCGTACAGTTTTTTGGCAATCTCGTAAAGCTGCAATTCCTTCATCTTCTTCACGGGTACAGGTAACGTTACTTGAACTACGCCCGGTAGCCTACCTATTTCTACGGCACCAGCCATGGTCACTCTGTTCCTCACTTCGTCCACAGACATTCCGAATAACTCAGAGGCTCTCGAAAAACTCGTCTCAGCAGCTTTATTTATGTTCGGACCTGTTCCTATAACCTGAACTGGTAACCATGGTTCTGGTTCTAAACCGTACTCGTTCGCTAACCTCTTAACAAGCATCCACTCTTCAGCACACAACGGCCTAGATAGCGGTGGTAGGTCTTCAGGCGGCGGGAATAGAAGAGGCCCTTTTAAGTTCAGACCTTTTATTACATCCACCCTCACCTTAACCTCGGCTGAGATATCCGTTGTATGCCCGGCTACCTCACCATCTCCTTGCTGGGCATGTACATCACCAGCATAGACACCAGCACCGTCCAGTTTCACTGGTGCGATGAGTACTGCGCCTTCCCTCACAGAGTCTATGTCGAGGTGTCCGTCCGTTATACACTCCTTGTACTGCTGCTCGGTTATCGCGTATTTATGAGGTGCACCTATAAGGAATGTGCCAAAGTCTCCAGCATTATGAGAATCAGGTATGTCAATGCTTGGTGTCGTTCCAAGCTGGCCGAGGAATGGTCTTAACCTCGTAGGGAGACCTACTAAGTCAGCTTTCGCTGCAATTATTATTGGGAACTGCTTCGAGTTCCTTGGTATGTCCATCCAAGCATAACCATCAGCCGCAAGCCGTCTTGCCATATCCTCCCTAATAGTTACACCGAAACATCTACGCTCGTCAAAGATGATTGTGTAACCATTAACCATCCTAAATGGAGAGGAGGGTGAACCACACTTTTCGCACCTTATTGCCTCCAAACCTATGCCTTCAAGTCTTGATTTCGGCCAAGGTTCACCACAATTTGGACACTTCTTTGCCACAAAAGGATCTCCGACATAAGCACCGTTAACTGGCTTGTCCGTTCCAGAGGATGTTGCTTTAGACCTAACCCTTATGGATTCGATGGTTATAGCCACGGCATCGCCGACGTTTGCGCCCTCGATTGCCACAGGAATGTTAACTTCATGACCTCCTCGTATAGTCGGCGTGATCATCGGACCCCAACACCCTGGTGTCGTTATGTAGATTATTAGACCGCCATTTTTGACTGGTCCCAGCATCTTTACGCTTGGTCCTATAATTCCATCTGTAAACTTATCGTTCAGTAAAACATCCAATACCTTCTGTGCACCTTTCTCGCACAAATGATTTCGTTAATATTGTTGTTGGCATTATTTATTTAAAACTTGCTAAAGTTTTTCGGCAAGCTCTCCCGATTGGTTCGTTTAGAATGGTCGCCATACCTATAGCCGAGAGGACTTGGAGAAAGGACTGTTCGAAGGTTCTGGCAGATATGAACTCTTGGTTACGTATACTATTGGAGAAGGCCGATACACAGGCTTCAGTTGAGTTTAATGATGACGGGTGGTTTGTCGTTAAAGGTGAAGGTACGAAATTTACGCTTAGTTTGTTGAATAATATTTGTTATTATCCCGTATCCGTCGGGCAGGGAGAGGAAAAAACCTCAAAGGTTTCTGGCCTTGATTCATCCAAAACAATCCACGTAATATACCCAGACGAAGACGGTAGAACTTCAACCGTTACGATACCTGTTAAGGAACTTATGGCACGATTGAGGGTAAGAAAGATAGGACGGGGCGAGTTCATCAGGACGTTTGGTATAGTTGAAAGACTACCTATAAGCATCCTTCCCATGAGGGGGACCATTTCAGACCTTTCCGTTAATTTTTTCATTGATTTTATTAGAGGTGGGTTAGATATCGTCCTAGCTCTGGACCTTACGCCGATCGAAGCTGATGAGTTCATGGATTCAAAGGAAGTTAGCGATAACGTAGTTGAGATGAAAACGCTCACGCCCCTTAGCTATGCTTTTTTAGTTAAGCTAGGCGTTGAGCCGTCTAGTGTAAAGGCACTATTATCTGAGTTTGCAAAATCCATTGGAGCTAGGCCGCTTATGCTCATACTCAGATGGGAAGAAGCTGCAAGCGTGTTCGCTTCTAAACGGTAAACGTTTGGTATATTAGTTAAAAATTTTTATATAAAAACAAACAAAAAGTATCTTTACGTGAACGTACTTGAGTAAGCGTTTGTGCTTACCATTGCTCGTATTTAGGCACGGTAGAAGAACAACGACGCTCAACTTCATCTTAAGGGACGTACCGGGTACACTTGCCAAAATTTTTAACGCTATATATGCTAGAAATATCAACGTTATTGGTTGCATAACAAGCGCCACGTCAGAAGAAGGCAGGGGCACATTCTGTGCAGTTTACTTGGATGTCACAGATGTTCCGGTTTCTGAATTTAAAAATTTAATAAATGAGTTTAAAAGTATGGAGGAAGTTCATTACGTTGATTATAATGAATTCGATGTAGACTCCATAGGTTCTGCAGCTTTCTCGCAATATTACGAAGAACTCTGCATATATGATAAAAGTGCTGTAATTTTCACGCATGCTCACCTGAAGGGGTTATTTAATGGTCTCTATGAAAAGTTTAAGGATGGTGCGGCAGTTTTCCTGTATCATTTAGGCTTAACCGTAGGAGAATTTCTGGCAAATACCTACAAACCGTTGTTAGATAATGGAGCATCGCCAAAAACTTTACTAGAGCTTGCACTACAAACAGGAAAGGTATTTGGTTGGTTTTCAAAGTATGAGCTTGACATTATCTCGAAAGATGAGTTTTATGTCAAAATATGGAAGAGTGTCGAGTGTACTTTTCTGTCAGGTGTTGCAAATGGACCAGCTGGCAACCTACGCAGGGGCATTTTGGCAGGCTACATGTCAACGTTGTTCGGCGGAGAATGGACCGTGAACGAAGTTGAGTGCATAAATGCTGGAAATGATAGGTGCACCTTTCATGTAAAGAAGGAAAAACCTTCTTTACCGTGATACTTCATCAAACGTATATTAATATGTAAATTCTCGGCTAAGGTGACGTGCATTGTCCGTAAGCTTCGGTGGGAAGTACCTACCGACGAAGTTAGAGCTGATAAGGATACGCCGCTCCTTACAAGTTGCCCAGAACGTTTACAGAATACTGGAAGACAAAAGAGACATACTTGTAAGGAGACTGAACGAGCTCATAGAGGAGGCTGAAGAGGCGAGGCGGAAACTCATGGAGCCACTTATGAAAGCGTACGACGCGCTATATGAAAGCTTGCTTAATATGGGACCTTTAAGATTACAGAGTATTGCTACCAATATTCCCGAGGCCGTTTCCGTTAAAGCGAAATCTAGGACAATTATGGGAATAAACATACCCATAGTGGAGGCGGATAGTGGAAAAATAGGGCTTACCTACGGCTTCGCCGACACATCCGTCTCACTTGACGAGGCGGCCAGCATGTTCAGAGAACTAGTTGATACTGTCTGTAAGGCAGCAGAGCTTGAAAATGCCATATTCAGACTTGCCGAGGAATTGAAGAAGACCCAGCGCCTCCTCAATGCCCTCGAACATGTTGTTATACCTAGATATAAGGACGCGATAAAGTTCATATCTATGACGCTTGAGGAAAGAGAAAGAGACGATTTCGTTAAGCTGAAGCACATTAAGAGGAGGCTTGAGTTAAGGGAGGCGGGCTTGCATGCGGGTTAAGGAGGTTGAAGAGGCTTTCGATAGAGCCAAAAAGGCTGTGAAGGACAAAAAAGAGGCATATATGAAGAGCGTAGAATCTAAGATTGAGGAGCTCTTGAGAAAGACCTATGAAGTTTTGAGCAAATAAAAATAAATAATAATTAGGTAAGGAAGTTACGTGAAGGCCCTAGATAAAAACAAAAAGAAATTTCTTGAAACGTTAAAGGAAGGATTAAAAGAAGAGCTCAACGCGCGAAGGAGAATCCATCATGACGTTCTATCATATGAGAGGGATGGGGTTAAGAGAATGTTTTTGCAAAATATGGAGAGGTTTAAAAAGTGTAAGCCGTCTTATATACTAAGAGTCTTAAGAAGGCTCTCTTGGGTGTCTTGATGAAGTTTAAGGAACTGCTGCTAAGGTCAACACTCCTAGCCGTAATGTTTACAGGACCTCCAATAATTTTGCTAGTAATCCTAAGGGTATTTGATTTGCTCAATGTATTCTCGATTCTAGGTTGGGGCATATTCGCGTTGTGCTGGACAGTGTTTGTGGTAGTATTTATTGAGAGGCATAAAGGACTCGTTTTTCGGTAAGCCTTATAAGATGCTGAGCATGAAAGCCTCACGCGAAAGAGGTGCTTTCGGAGTGTTAAAGTCAAGTGTTATCGGTCAGCTAGCGTTTGTGTCCTTGCTTGCACTTTCTTTGTTGGTATCGTTTATGACACCCGTGTCCGCTGCTCCAGAAGAAGTACCAGAGCTCTTCCCAAAGACACTTTCTGCTGCCATAGCATTTAGCGTTGCTGTCATATCGGCTGGTTTCGGTATTGCGAGGGCCGGCTCGGCTGGGTTGGCGGCTGCCGCCGAGAGGCCTGAGATAAGGACCACCGCTATAATAGTAGCGGCGTTCGCCGAGGCTTTGGCTATCTACGGCATAGTCATTGCGTTCTTCATACTCGGTGCGTAGAACCTACCAAAACCAATTTTTGACGGGGCGTCAAACGGTGGCTCCGACAAATGCCTCCTCGTCACTAATCCGCGTAACTCTGGTTCTTCATCGCCACCATTAGCACATTATGGCAACAGCCCTTATTTAATTTTCGTTATTTTATTGTTGTTTAAAATATATAAGTCCGAACTCTAACGACATGCAGAATGTACTACGCCCAAGAAAGACCTAGAATTGTTTATGTCCTTATACTGATTAACCTAGCCGTTTTTGTTTACACGCTTACGCTATCAAATAGAGACGTTGTGAAGCTCGCATACATCTTCGGCGTAGTCCCAGCATTAATCATGAACGGCACATCTCTTCATAGTCTCGTGACATCCATGTTTTTACATGCAGATTTTTTTCATATCTTCTTCAACATGTATGCGCTCTTTCTCCTTGGTAAGGACTGTGAGGTCGCCTATGGTTCCAGAAAGTTCACACTTCTGTACTTTCTATCCGGTATACTCGCAGGCATACTCCACTCCGCTTACATATACACACTATTTCCTGAGGAGGCGTATAGACCCGCAATAGGTGCTTCTGGTGCGATATTTGGCGTGATGGCAAGCTATGCCGTCTTATTTCCATTCAGAAGACTCTTTGTGTTCTTTGGTTTAATTCCCGTCGCAGCGCCTGCAATTGTTGTGATATTCGGGCTGGCACTGATACAATTACTTTATGCAATAGCAATGCCTCTTGGCTCGATTGCCTACGTCGCACATGTAGGTGGCTTCATCACAGGCTTGATCCTCACGTTGATCTATAGGGCTGGGCTTAGAAAGTATTACTATTATAGTTTTTAGCTACTCATAACCCCTAGAACCACGTCCAGTACATACTTACTTATTTCCGCCCCAAGTTCCTTAAGGAAAGCAGCAAGTGCCACGACAACCATTAATGTTAATAAGAATATCAAGAACAGGACCACTATCGCGAAAATCTCCCTAAAACCGGCCGAGGGTATTGAGATTCTTAGCGACATCGTGCTCCCATACACTTCAGCATGCAAAAATATAACTATTTTTTGGAACCATAAATAATTTTTAATATTCAGAGGCTTCTGAATAAACCAGTGGTGACGTTGTCAAAGGCTTTCATTAAGGCTCAAGAATACATTAGAGAGCAATTGCGGAAGGGTGTTCCAAGAGTAACGATTCAGGAAAGGATGCCTGAGTTCGAAGCAGATAGTTTTGTCGTTAACAGAGCATACTTCATCGGTAAGCCGATAATCGGTATGGCAAGAAATATGAACGTCAAGTTTGATAAAAACTTCATAGCGCTTGTAAGAAAGTTCGCGAAGTTCAGAAACCTCGATGTTGAGGTTATAGGAGGAGGAATTTTCTTAAAGAGGGGTAAGGAAGTAGTTGCGTGGTTAAGGGAAGACTTCTTCGGCGCTGACGAACCGACCCTATTTGAGGAATTAGGTAGGGAAGTTTATGGGTTGGGTTCCAACCATGACAGGAAACTCAAAAGCAGTTTGAGGGAGTCATTTCTAGAGTTGCTCGCGGATTCAAGATCGGGTGTGAGGTTCATAGCATTCATGTTCGTCCTTTCACTAATCGCCGCAGCACTCGCCGCACCTTTTGCAACACTACCTTCCTATATGCCCAGATGGTCTATACTCTTGATAGTACCTATTGTGGTAACCATTCTACTATATCTCGTCAAAATCTACGCAAAATTAAAGCGCATATTATAGCAAAGCTTTGACGAGGATTTAAATATGGGGTTGTATGCTCGACGTTGCAGGGGTGCCAGTTTCTTGCTTTATAATAATTATCCGCTTAAATTTTCTCTTCGCAAGGCCGGTACTTTCTGTTACAGCCTAGGCAACTCCAAGACAGTGATAGAATCCGTCGAAGAAGAAGTCGTACCGAGTAGTGACGTTAAAGAGGTGTTGAGGAAGTACAAACACGGATATGTTTACAAAGAGGGAGGAGAGGGGCTGAAGTACGTCATATATAAGCTGAAGAATTTATCGCTTATCAAGTATATAATAAACTGGGGAAGGCTCTGCTCGATGTGGCCAGTTCATCTTACGACGGCGTGCTGCTCCGTCGAGTTTGCAGCTCTGAGTGGGCCAAGGTACGATCCTGAAAGGTTCGGCTGGCTCACTGCAGTCGGCTCTTTGAGGCAGTCAGACATCCTTCTAATCGAGGGGACCGTTACGGCGAAGATGGCCCAAAGAGTCAGGCTGATCTACGACCAGATGCCGGAGCCTAAGTGGGTCATAGCTATGGGAGCTTGTGCCATAAGCGGTGGGCTTTACGCAAAAGACTCTTACAACGTGATTCAGGGTATAGATGATATAATACCCGTTGACGTCTATATACCAGGATGCCCACCGAGGCCTGAAACACTTTTTCAAGGCATACTACTACTCAGAGACAAGATAATGAACGAGGTGATCAAGTGAGCTTGTCAGACGTAGGAGAAATCTTAGCTAGGTTAATCGAGGATTTGAAGAAAAAGTTTGGTGATAAGATTCTCGAAGTAAATGTAGAACCTAAAAAGATAACGAAAGTTCTCGTCGCACCAGAATGCATCAAAGAGGTTGCTGAATACTTGAAGTCAGAATGGGCATTAGATTACATAAAGGGCGTAACGGGCATAGATTTGTCGAGGTTGCCTAACATGGCACAGGAAGTGTTGGAGGTTATTTATCATGTAGGTAGCCTATCATCGGAGGCGCTTAAAGCTGTGACGCTCTCCTTATCAACAAAGATCAGCATCTCAGATCCGGTCATGCCATCCTTGACCAGCGTTTGGAAGGGTGCAGAGATGCATGAGCGTGAAGTGTACGAGATGCTAGGTGTTAACTTCAAAGGACACCCAGACCTAAGGAGGCTACTACTACCTGAATTTTGGTCGGACAAGCCTCCGCTGAGGAAAGATTATGTTGCTCCAGGAAGGGAGCGCTAAAATGGCTAAAGAAGAATTTAAGTCGTTAGAGGTTTACGAGACCGGACCAACACTCACATTCAGCATGGGGCCGCAACATCCTGGGACTGGCCACTTTAGAATGGTAATCACGGTTGTCGGTGACATGGTTGTTAGATGTGACCCTGACCCTGGATTCGTTCATAGAGGCGAAGAGAAAATGTGCGAGTACAAGACGTGGATAACGAACATACCCCATCTCGAGAGGCCGGCGATACTTGATTCCGCCGGCATGACTTATCCATATGTTCTAGCTGTGGAGAAGCTCATGGACATTGAACCTCCAGAGAGGGCTAAATATCTGAGGGTCATAATGGCCGAGCTTCAAAGAATATGCAGCCATCTATATTGGCTGGGCTTGATGGGCGTTTTCGCAGGTCATGCGACAATGTACATGTGGTGTTTCGGTGACCGGGAGTATCTTGTGGATTTGACGCAGTTAATAGGCGGTCAGAGGATAACGCATTCATATTTCGTTCCCGGTGGTGTCAGGAACGATGCACCACCTAAAGTTCCAAGAGAACTTGTGAAGGACTTCAGTAGGTACTACCGTATGATCTTAGGAAAGGATTATCCTGGCGGTGAGATGCCCGAAGACTTTCGAAAGTATGTTCTTGCTGTATGCGACTTCTTTGATGCAAGACTCGACGAATACTACCCGATGCTTCTTGACAGCCCGATATTCATCTACAGGACAAAAGGGATCGGCATCCTTAAAAGGGAAGATGCCATATCTTTGGGCGTGGTCGGCCCTGTCCTGAGAGGTTCGGGTGTGAAATCCGATACGAGAATAGATGAACCGTATGATGCGTATCCGTATATCAAGTTCAACGTTCCGACCATGGATGGTTGTGATAGTTACTCAAGAATGATGGTGGGCTACTATGAGATGAAGGAGAGTGTTAAGATAATTAGGCAGGCTGTCGAGCAGATGCCTGAGGGGCCTGTTAAGCTCAAGCAACATCCTGTCACGATAAAGGTTCCTGCTGGTGAGGTCTTTGCGAGCGCCGAGGCCGCTAGGGGGCAGTGCTCCTTTTACATTAGAAGCGACGGTACAGATAAACCCTATAGGGTGAAGATCTGTTCACCATCATTTAGGAACCTTATAGCGATGCCCTACCTTATCAGGGATGTTAGGATTGCCGACATACCAATAATATACTGGTCGCTAAATTATTGGCCGGTAGAGTGCGATAGGTGAGCAAGTATGAGCATACTACGGGATGCTAAGAGAACGTTAATGCCAATATACGCTGGACTGAAACACGTGTTTCTGAAGCCTTACACGATAAAGTGGCCGTATGAAAATATCCCGAACTTACCAGACGAGGGATATAGGTTTGACCCTAAGGCGGGTATAGGGTATCCTGGCAGCAAGGGAAGGCATCTGCTCTATATGGAAAAGTGCACCGGATGCGGTTCTTGCGACCTGACATGTCAGAACATAGCGGAGGCAATAACGATGACCTATGGTTTTGATGTTGTCACCGTCTTGGATGAGAAGTGTTATGAGTACTTTAAAGAATTCAGGCCAGAAATTGTAGAGGCCTTGGATGCAATATTAGGTTCCTTCTCAGCAGAACCTAGCTGTATACAGTACAATTCTCTTAGCTCCTTTTTCTGGACACCAACAGATGTTAAACAAATTATAAAGGTGGATGGGAGATACGAAATTAAGTTGAATCTGGAACCAATCTTCGACGTGAGGGCTGTTGAGGTTCTTTACCAGAAGGTTTATCCTGGTGTCAAGAAACTTAAGGTTACAGGCTGGGAACTGGGAAAGCTCGAGGCGGCGACGGAGTCTGCGTCGGTTGAGCTTTCAAAGCAAGACCTTACGGTAAGCGTCCTCGTGCGTAAAATAGACATGGGATATAAGCAGAACAGAAGATCATTTTTCCCATCGGTTGACTACGGCAGGTGTGTGATGTGTGGGTTCTGTGTTGACGCATGCCCGTTTCAAGCCTTGGAGATGACAAATGAATTTGAGCTATCAGCTCTCAGCAGGAGGGAACTAATATACACTCCGAGCATGCTAGCTAAGAGGCCAGAAGAGTTTAACATTACTGGTGTTCCTCCAGAGCTTAACGTTATAGAAAGGGCGAGGATGGTCTTCAGGAGGTTGGTTTGGTAATGACAGAAAAAGCTTCACCGATTAAGTTAAGGGAAGAGTTTCTTGAGTTAAGGGATATAATAAGGGACGTTCTCAAGAACCTAAGAGCATTCGTCGAGGTCGAAGACTACTCTTTCGTTGAGAAAGCACGACAATTGTGTGAGAGCTTAGACGGAAAGGAGCTCTCAGGTTTTGAAGATTTAAAGAATAACGTAGAAACAATATACCTAGCGTATAGGCAAACGGGCGGTAAACTCGATACGGAGACCCATGCCCACTTGGTCAGCCAAGCTGTATACGCGATAGTGAGAGCCAATATATTGTTAACAGGTCTAGAGTTTAAAGTTAAGAGGATGCGTGGTTTCTAAAGTTGGTGTTGCCGCTATGAGTGTGGAGGCATTATTAACATTCGTGGTGGCGGCTTTCTTGGTGTCTTTGCTATTTGTTCTGTTAGGAATGCTTCTGAGTCATAAAAGAGTAAAAAGGACAAAGGTTCTCACCTTCGAGTGTGGCCAAAAGCCCTTCGAGTGGCGCATGCTGCAATTTCCTGTACAATACTTCCCTTATCTCTTAATCTACGTAGTTTACGCAGTCATATCCATATTAGTCCTAGTCTCCTTATTCTATGTCTTCGAAGTTCCAGATGCTTTAATGAGGGTGACTGTCTTCCTAGCAATCCTTGCATTCTCATCAATATTCGTCAGCATAAACTTAAAGAGATTGGTTCAGAGGGTATGAGGTGAGCAGTTGTCATCGTTAATCCTTCAAGAGTACGCAAGGGCTGCCGCCAACTTCCTCAACGAATTGCCACACCCGTTAAAGGATTTCATACTATTCCTACATAGCGATACCTTCATAAAGGCGATAATATTCCCTGGGCTGCTTTTCATACTCACATTTGTCATGTTTACAATATGGTTCGAAAGGAAGCTTCTTGCCAGGGTGATGGTAAGGTTAGGACCACTCCACGTAGGTAAGTATGCGGGCCTCCTCCAGCTCGTGGCTGACGCCGTGAAACTCTTATCAAAGGAGCTGATAGTTCCCGAGAAGGCCATAAAGCCACTTTACGTTTCTATGCCAATCTTATGTGGCGCACTCTCAATGCTGATATTTGCCTTTTTACCACTCGGCCCTGGCTGGGTCATATATCCGTCTGATATCAGCCTCCTATTGGTCTTCGTCATACTAGCAGTCACACCAATCACGATACTCGTGGCTGGATGGGCATCGAGAAGCAAGTACAGCTTTATCGGAATGGTTAGGTTAGCATTTCAAGTATTCTCTTATGAAGTACCATTCTTCTTGGCGATTGCCAGCATAACCTTGGCCGCGAGGTCCTTCAACCTAGAGAAGATCGTGGAGGCGCAAGCGGAACTACCGTTCATAATACCGGCACTACTCGGATTCATCGTATTTTTAATAACCGCCATCGCAGAAGTTGAGAGGGTCCCGTTCGATTTGCCAACAGCTGAGCAGGAGCTGGTCAGCGGATGGCAGACAGAGTACACGGGCGCATACTTCGCGCTGTTTTACCTTGCTGCTTACATAAAGCTCGACGCTATGGCAATCCTCACCGCCCTACTATTCCTTGGAGGATGGCACGGACCATCCATACCAGGCATACCTGAAAGCATTCTAGGACCTTTTTGGTTAATACTCAAGAGCTTAATAGTTATCTTCTTGGTGTTGCTGCTTAGGGGCGTTTTTCCGAGGATTACATTGGATAAACTACTTGATATTGGATGGAGAGTCCTTATACCGCTGGCACTACTAAACATTCTGATCGTTGCGGTTCTAATCCAGATAGGCCTAATTTAACACCCCTAGCTCAAGGCTCAAGTCTGAATTTATCCCTTGGGAAAAGTATGACCTCTCGAATATTAGTCCTCCTAGTGAGTACCATCATCAACCTATCAAACCCAAGACCCCATCCAGCGTGCACGGGCATTCCATAATCAAAGACTGAAAGATGACTTTTGAAATTCTCAGGATTTAAGCCCTGCTCTTTTAGCCTCTTCTCCAGCAAGCTCCTATCAGATATCCTTGTCCCTCCTGAAGCAAGCTCGAGCCATTGGTACATCAAGTCGAACGACTCTGAGACCTCTGGGTCCTCTTCACAAGGTTGGATATAGAATGGCTTCGTCTTCGTCGGGAAGTGCGTTATGAAGTAGTAGTAGGGATGTTTCTTCCCGAGTATTCGGTTCTCCTCAGTTCCGAAGTCGTCGCCCCATTTTAACTCTCTACCCTCTTTCCTTAGCTCCTCAAGCATTTCCTTGTAAGTAAATCTCTTTAACGGTAGCTGAATTGGCTTAAGTGTGGCGTTCAGCAAACTCAACTCTTCTGCATTATTCTTGATAACTGCGTCAATTACGTGTGCAATCAGCCTCTCTAATACGTTCATGACGTCGTAAATATCGGCAAACGCCATTTCGATGTCTACCGATGTAAACTCGCTAACGTGTCTCCTAGTGTGCGATTCTTCAGCCCTGAAGAATGGGCCTATCTCGAAGACCTTTTCGAAAACCGTTGTTAGTTGCTCTTTGTAAAGCTGCGGGCTCTGGGCGAGGTATGCTGTCCTATCAAAGTATTGAACAGGAAAAAGCGCAGCGCCACCTTCTGTAGCAGTTGCTATTATTTTTGGTGTTCTGATTTCTACAAAGCCCTCCTTCAAAAAGAATTCCCTTATCGCTTCGAGCGCTGTTGTAGCTACCCTGAATATCGCTCTGTTCTCTGGTTTTCGAAGGTCAAGTATTCTATAGTTAAGCCTCGTGTCAATACCAGCTGGAACTTTTCCTGTCACGTCGTAGGGTATCGGTTGTCGTGCTTTACTAAGAATTCCTAACTTCTTTAGCCTCACCTCTACGCCGAGTCTTGCCTTTGGTTCTTCACTAACAATACCGCTAACATACACAACGTCCTCATTACCAAGCTCTTCCAACGCTGAAAGTTCATCCTTCGATAACTCGGACTTCTTGGCAGTGATTTGGCATATTCCAGAAGCATCACGAAGTAAGATAAATTTTATACCGCCCAAGTCTCTAATCTCATGAACCCATCCGACCAAGTGAACTTCTTGACCGTTCAATTCCGGCTTTATCTGGCGCGCAACATGGGTTCTAATCCAAGTTTTCTTTACCAAGAACAATCATCCCGCTTTGGATAATTGTTATGTAACGTTCTGTCTTTTATCCCTATCTTCGGGGGTGCCCACTTCTTTGGTCAATTTCTGCTTTATTGGACGTGTCACTCTCCGTGACCTTTTTGCAAAGTCCACCTTAAGGTTTATGTTTTTTGTTATCCTAGAAATTTCTTGGAGAGATTCAACACTAATCTTCAGATTCTTCTCATCATCAAGAATCATCCTTATCTCCATAGAGTTGTCTGGTAACCATATCTTGTTGATGGCAACGATTCTAGCTGGTGCGACAAGCGGTTCTAAGAATCTACCTATGTCAGGAGAGTCTTCTATAAGCCTAACATTTTTTCCTAAAATGTCTGAAAGTTTCCTCCTTAACGATATCAACAAATGTTGAGGCATTGTGATCAGGTTTCCGTTCCTTAACACAACAACTATTGCATCTTTAGTGTCCACACTCTTTACATAACATGTAGATTGAAGCTGGTGAAAGTTCTTCTCCAGTTCAAGAAGAGCCCTCATCACTTTTATGTCTAGCTCTGATACCTCGCCACGCCTGATCTTATCTTCGCATCTTTCACAAAAGATACCTGTCTTTAAGTCGAACGTGCAGACCGGTATTTCCATCTCGTACACCATCCAGTAGCCCACCATCGCACGACTGGCAGTCGTATGGTTGACGGGCTTTGGAAAACCAGTTACCTGCTGATGCTGATCTCTATTGTGCTCACGTTTATTGTTCGGTTATCCTGACCCGTCACCTGATCAGTACCTATTTTTATGTCTGTTATCTTTAGGTCCTTGTAGAACCTATTCTGAAGTATCTGGACGAGGTCAACCGCCTTGCTTATTGCCCGTCCCCTAGCCTTTACGACTATGTTGTTGGAGCCGCCCTGAAGGCTTGTCAGGCAGGCGAGTACGTAATTCATCAAGGGTTTCTTACCTATGAGTATCGTGGACACCGGCTGTTCCTTTGACATTCCTGCTCACCAGCCTTTTTCTGCTAGCGGGGGCTACTGTGGATAGCTCCTGGACCCTAAATAAATACTTTCTCCGAGGGTGGAGGTCTTCTAATAGGATAAAGTTTAAGAAAGGCCTTATTTAGCGGCTTTAGGGTAACTGTTGACATGCCGATAAGGGATACCGAGTTACTGCAATTGGCTCAAAGACGCAGGCTATACGTGAAAATATGTAGGAATTGTGGTGCAAGGAATGCTGCTTCCGCGGAAAAGTGTAGAAAGTGTAGAAGCAGGAATCTCAGATGGAAGAGGCGAGAGATAAAGCGCTAGACTAGCTCTAACATCTGCTATGAGAATTGCTGTGTCATAGGTTCAGGATATTCTGGAAAACGGGGATTCTTCCATATTAGATAGCAGGATTTTAGTGAAATCTTTTGAAGCTCTCAATATATTAATCCGCTCTTAAGTAGAATTTGTAAATTTCTTTTAGCTTCAACGAGTGACATATTACCATACTTTAGCTACATCTGTCAATCTCCCAGGGTTTTCTCTTAAATATTCGAGGACGTATTGTCTTTCTGGTGAGGAGAGAGTTGTCCTCACCTCCCACAATCTTTGCTTTATTAAATGTTATGTAGTATTTCGTTATAAAAAAATTATGGTAAGCATACATACTCTTTGGCCATAATGTTCCATAAACTGGTGCGTCGAGAAAATCTAAACCCATACTTGCTAAGTTTTTTCTCGGCAAATTATTTTTGAAAGCAACTACTTTAATCCGGCTAACTCTTCTAACAACGTTATTAGCGATTGGGTTCCATCGAGTCCGTGTCCTTTCTGATCTAATGCCTTAATAAGCTCAGCCACTAGGTTGGTGCCCAGTAAAGATAACCCAAGCTGTTCAGCTATCTCCCGAATAATGCGTAAGTCTTTTCGCAAGTGTTGAACTTTAAAACCAGGTGTGAAGTCTCGCTTTATCATCCTTGGCCCGAGCACGGTAAGTTGCCAAGAGCTTCCTGCACCAGTACTAATAACTTCGATAACTTTCTGTTGATCAAGACCGACCTTCTTTGCTAGAAGGAGGGCTTCACAGGTTGCGAGTAAGTTGAGGCTGACTGCTATCTGATTACAAAGCTTGGTGAAAGCGCCCATTCCCGGACCGCCCATATAAAATATTTTGTCACCCATAGACCTGAAGATTGGCAGAGC
Source organism: Candidatus Terraquivivens tengchongensis (assembly GCA_023268355.1). Taxonomy (GTDB): domain Archaea; phylum Thermoproteota; class Nitrososphaeria_A; order Caldarchaeales; family Wolframiiraptoraceae; genus Terraquivivens; species Terraquivivens tengchongensis. The sequence goes on along the minus strand of JALNJK010000003.1, from coordinate 116,116 downwards.
TCTCTCATAGGTTTCATATTTTCCACCAACCATTATAGTAAGCGTACCTGTCTCTGCAGCCATTGTGCTACCAGAAACTGGTGCGTCGAGAAAATCCACACCTTTATCAGCTAACATTTTGTGAAGTTCTTGAGCGAGGTATGGTGAGACCGTGGACATGTCGATAACAACCATACCCCTTCTAACCCCCTCAATTACGCCATTGCTTCCAGCGATTACAAAACGTACATCTGGATTGTCGGGCAACATCGTGATAACAAATTCTGAACGCTCAGCCACCTCACGGGGCGATGATGCAGGAATTGCACCTAACGCCGTCAATTCTTCGACAGGTTTAGAGCTTCGATTATATACTACTAACCTATATCCAGCCTTCAGCAACCTGGTTGCCATGGGTTTTCCCATTAATCCGAGACCTATGAAACCAACAGAGCTCATGCTGCAAAGGTTGTGATTGAATGATTTTTAGTTTTTCGGATTTAGTTGTTGAAAATTAAGGTTAGGAATAATCCTACCCTTACCTGATATTCATCGCCAACTTCTCGACAATGCAAAAGGCTTTGTATAATCTAAGAGTTATCTTCACCCGCCCGCCCTTAGCAGGCCTAGCTCTACCCTCAGTTTTAGCGTCCTGTTGAAGGTATCGTTACCAGAGCTATAAGTCTTAATGCTTACTATCGGAGCAGGGTCTGCTATGGCGAGGCTCTTTCCTGTGCTAAAGCCTGGTAGGCTACTAAAAGGTTTCCAGACGGTGGAAATGCTGATGAGTATCTCGGACTCATCCTTTTTACCAAAGACCTTATAATTACCTTCGCCCTCCTTTTTGACTTCGAAAGTTATACCCAAGTTGCTCAGGACTCTCTTCACGTCATCCAATATCGTATCTGGAGAGAAGAGTGTGATCACCCTCTCATCTATTAACCTCATATCTCTCATTATCTGAAATACGTGCATCCTTGCATAAAATCGTTTACAAGCTTGTAAAGGGTCGGCCTGGCTTCTTGAGGCCGTTTCCTTTAAGACTCTACTTAAGCCCCCCTTGCGGCTTATCGTCTTCCTAAATATCTATGATTGTTCATGTAAATGGGGCCGGTGGGGTTCGAACCCACGACCTCCGCCGTTTCCCAGCAATATCATGGCGCCGTGAGGGCGGCCTTATGCGAAACGCGTCATACCGCTAGACCACGGCCCCAATCCTCGCTAACCGTTTTTCGATTTTCCTCTAAATAACTCTTAAAGGCGGCGATACTTTAGACCCTTCGTCCGATGCTTTCCGGGGAGATCTTCTTGCCCATGAAGAATGATGCTGTCAGCCCGAACGCCAGTACGGTGCCGCCCGCTATTATGAACAGATTCTTGACCCAAAAGATGTATTCGGGCTTAATGACCTTGCTGAATATAGCATCACCAAAGGGCGTCATAACCACACCTATGTAAATGGCCACGAACAATAAGAATATCATGAGTGAGTTGTAGAATAGGTCTCTAGGTTTGTCGTTACCGAAAACCTCAGACCTTACGACCGTGGCAAACCTTTCAGATACGATCGGCGCTACCCCTCTGTAAAGAGGAGGTATTAAAGCAATGACGAATGGTATCATCGTAACCATCCAGAACAACGTGAGACCGAGTATCGTAAGAAGTTTCTCGCCAATAGTCCATGCTGCCCACTTCGGTACAGCAAAGGAAAAGTAGGCCGTTGTACCAGTCGCTGCTATGAAGTTTCCAACGAATAACGATATAACGCTACTTGAGATGAAGGAACGCCATGCCCTACTTTTTGATAGCAACCAACTCAACAAGTAAAAACCAACGAAATTCCCCGGAACACCCGATACCAAACTCAGTACAGGGTTACTTAGACCGAACGTAGCGAGGATAAAGCTAGCCATGAATGTGCCTATAGCAGCACCTGTTCCTGCTATGAAGGGTGTGGAGATTAGCGCAAACAAGACGGGCACTATTACGCCAGGCCTGAAGTGACCCACACCCCAAGGAGTAGGTATAGGCGAAGTGGCTGCCGCGGCGGCTGCGTAAAGCGCAGCGCAAATTGCGATAAGCGCGACCGTCTTGCTTATGTTCTTATGAGTTTCCTTCGCATTAGACATAATTACCCTAAATTACTTAAATCTGGACTGTAAAAAGGCTAGCCGAATTAAACTACGTAACTTACGTATGATTCGTCAACATATGATAACGTTGGCTCAGTTTTAAACCAGGTTATTATCCGCCCTTTGCTTTGTAATACTTGCGAATGTGCTCCTCCTTTATCTTCGTTAATTCCTGTTCAGGCAAGCTCGATAGTATCTCCCAAGCTATTTCCAGCGTGTCATCTAAAGACCTGTTTTCGTCATAACCCTGCTTTAAGAACCTCTGTTCGAATAGATCACCGAATTCCAAGTACTTTATGTCAGTTGCAGATAGACCAGATCTTCCGACTATCTCGGCCAGAGCTCTTAGCTGAACCGCCTTCGAGTATGCCGCGTAGAGCTGGTTGCATACGTCACCGTGGTCTGCTCTCGTCCTCTTCTCAGCTATTATTCCGGGCCCCATCAATCTACTCAGAGACATTAGTACGTTTATCGGCGGGTATATCCCTTTTCTGTAAAGTTCTCTACTCAGAACTATTTGACCTTCGGTGATGTAACCCGTTAGGTCTGGTATGGGATGTGTGATATCGTCGCTCGGCATACTCAAGATTGGCATCTGTGTCACGCTACCCTTTTTTCCTTTTATCCTTCCAGCCCTCTCGTAGATTGATGCCAAGTCCGTGTACATGTATCCTGGATAACCCTTTCTTCCTGGAACTTCTTCTCTTGCGGCGCTTATTTCTCGTAGGCTTTCGCAGTAATTGGTAATGTCTGTTAGGATTACGAGCACATGATAGTCATGCCAAAAAGCAAGGTACTCGGCTAGCGTCAGCGCTATCCTTGGTGTTATGAGTCTCTCTATTGCTGGGTCGTCCGCCAAGTTTAGGAAGAGGGCACTTCTAGATATCGCTCCACTCCTCTCGAGGCTCTCTTTAAAGAATCTAGCTTCGTCATTCTGAACACCTATGGCAGCGAACACGACTGCGAACTCCTCTTCCTTGCCGGGGACCGTAGCCTGTCTTGCTATTTGTGCTGCTAGCATGTTATGCGGCAACCCTGCACCAGAGAATATCGGTAACTTCTGCCCTCTGACGAGTGAGTTCATCCCGTCTATTGCCGAGATACCAGTCTGTATGAAATCGCTTGGGTACTCACGCCTTTCGGGGTTAATAGGCTCACCGTTTACATCTTTGAATTCCCTCGGTATCGGCTCTGGTAGCCCGTCAAGTGGTCTTCCAAGACCGTCAAAGACCCTACCGAGCATATCCTCTGATACACCAAGCTCCATAACTCTGCCTAGGAATCTTGCAACAGTCCCTTCTATCGAAAGACCTTGTGTCCCTTCGAATACTTGGACGACTGCTTTGCCCATTCCAACTTCAAGAACTTTTGCTAAACGTCTCTCACCTTCTCTTGTCTCTATCTCCACGAGTTCATCGTAGGATGCTTTCGTCACGCCCTCTATTACCATCAACGGACCTTTTATTTCGCTAATAGTTCCGTACGTTAAGCCAGCTGGTACCGACCTTCTTTCCTTGCTCAGACTCATATCGTTGTCACGACCTCCTTTGCCATGAGTTTCTCAAACTCGGATTTCATCGTCTCAAGCAACACGTCAAGTTTCTCAACCTCATCGTTCCTAACTTCTGACTTAGCTCTGATAAGCTTAGATATTATTGGCATACTCCTTATGCTCTTCAACGGCACGCCCCGCCTAAGAGCTTCCACCGCTAGCTTGTGAAACTCTGCAAAGAGTCTTAGCAACTTGACTTGCTTTCTCACGTCGCAATAGGCATCAACTTCGTCATAGGCGCTTTGTTGCAAGAACCCTTCCCTTACCATCCTAGCCACGTCTAACAACAACTTCTCCTCCTCAGGTAGGGCTTCTGGTCCGAGGAGTCTCACTATTTCTAAGAGTTCGTCCTCTCTTCGTAGTATGGAGTAGACATAAGACCTGAGCTCCGACCAATCCTTGCTCACATGCGACTCCCAGTATATCTTGACTGTATCTATGTAGCCTGAGTAGCTTGTTATCCAGTTAATTGCCGGATAATGTCTGCTATACGCTAAGTTTGGGTCAAGGCTCCAGAAGGTCCTTATAAAGCGCATTGTGTGAGTAGTTACCGGTTCCGTGAAGTCACCACCAGGTGGACTGACTGCACCTATTAGCGTGACGCTCCCAACCCTTTCAGGTCTTCCAATGGTCTCAACCCTTCCGGCCCTCTCGTAGAATTCAGCAAGCCTGCTGGCAAGGTAGCTCGGATAACCTTCCTCAGCCGGCATCTCCTCAAGCCTACCACTTATCTCCCTAAGTGCCTCAGCCCACCTACTTGTTGAGTCCGCAACCAGAAGTACGTCATACCCCATATCTCTATAGAACTCTGCCATAGTGACGCCCGTGTATATACTAGCTTCCCTCGCGGCCACGGGCATGTTGCTCGTATTCGCTATCAGAGTCGTCCTTTCCATGAGAGGTCTTCCGCTATATGGGTCGGTGAGTTCCGGGAACTTCGTTAAAACTTCTGCCTCTTCGTTCCCTCTTTCGCCACAACCAACGTGGAATATCACCTTAGCATCACTCCACTTGGCTAGGTTGTGTAACATAACGGTCTTGCCCGTCCCGAATGCGCCGGGTATGCACCCGGTTCCTCCCTTTGCTATTGGAACGAAAGTATCTATGACCCTTTGGCCTGTGATGAGCGGTATCTCTGGATTGAGTCTCTTCCTGAAAGGTCTTGGTGTCCTGACAGGCCAGCGATGGTACAGCTTTATCTCCTCACTCACACCACCCTTAGATAGCACTGCAATAGTATCCTCAAGCGTGTAATCGCCCTCTTCTGCTATGTTAATGACCTCTCCACCCTTGCTGTTGGGTTGCACCATTATCTTGCACTCGATCAAAGGTGTCTCTTGGACAACACCCACAAAATCCCCTGGGTTGAGTATATCACCTTTCTTTGCAAGCGGTCTGAATCTCCACTTTTTCTTGAACGGTAGCGGAGGAACTTGGATTCCCCTCTTTATAAATGGTCCGACGGTAGACGCAATTCTGTCTAAGGGTCTTTGAACCCCATCATAGATGCTTCCTATTATTCCAGGACCCAGCATAACTGAAAGCGGCTCTCCAGTACCATAAACAGGCTCCCCTGGTGATAACCCGCTCGTGTTCTCATAAACTTGTATAAAGGCCGTATCACCTGTCAGCCTTATTATCTCGCCTATGAGCTTCTCCTCACCGACGTAAACCATCTCATACATCTTTGCACCAAGCATACCATCTGCCTTTACTGCAGGTCCTGCAATCCATATTATTCTGCCTTTGACTTTCATAAAATGTCCACCACCTAACAATATCGATTTATATTAATACCTTATTCGGTAGTCAATATTCTGGCGACTTCCTTTCGAAGAAGCGGTCTTAGACGCCTCAGCCTTCCCTCAACCGTGTTATCGAAGACTCTTTTTCCATCCAGGCTACTAACCTTTAGGCCAGCTGTACAGTCTATTGGTTCGTCACCAACGTATACTCTGAAACCTGTACTCGTAGAAACTTCATCAGCTAATTCCTTCAGTATGTCCATGCTCTCTGCATTTGTCCATACCTTTACATCGCTTCCTATGGCGTTTAGACCCTCAAGAAGTAACTTCCTCATAACATCCTTGTATTCCGGCATGGTTGGAGCACGTCTCAACTTTTCCATGCTACGCTCTATGACCATGTTAACGTATTCTTCGATAAGCGCAAGCGTCTCATTCTTGGCCTCGACCTCCGCTATGCCCAATATCCTAGACCTCTCCAGCCCGGCCTGTCTCTTGGCCGATTCTATTATTTCCGTAGCCTCAGCATCGGTTTCACGCATTTCATTCTCTAAAAGCTCCATGGCCTCCTTCTCAGCCGCGTCTAGTAGGGAAAGGCACTCTTTCATGGTTTCCTCAGCAACTTTTTTGATGACCCTATCCAAGGCATCCGACATAACCTTTCGGACGATAGTGGTCCTATTTCAGGTATATAAATTGCTACTCCAGCTGTGATTAAAGGGAGCAAAATCCTTAAACTAGCAAAAGTACAACACCTTTCATTTTACTTAGCAAATCTAGGTCCTTCTATATTCCCAAAACTTGCCTAAGCAAAGTCCTGTAGTCCATGCCCTTCGTGCTTGTTGAAGGAGAGGGTAGCACATATATAAGCGGCATAGATTTTTTGGACCTTATTTCGTTTATTTCATTTCTTATCTCATACGTCAGTTCTTCGGACAGTATTATCAATCCTACCTCCGGGTCGCTCATTAACTTGTTAACGGTCGAAAGCACCTCCTTTGCGTCAGTGACTTCTATTCCTCCGGCGCCGGCAAGCCTAAAACCCATTATAAAGCTCCTGCTACCTACGGCTACTACTCGCATCGCTTATTTTACCACCTCGTGCTTTATATAAAGACTCACACTTTTTTATAAATGAAGCCCTATAGATATGCCCTTATACTTCAAGCACGTACCTTTACATGGTGTAGAAAGGTCCATGGGTGTGAAGCTGGGCGACATAATTACGCCCGAAGCCGTCCAGACCATAGCTCTGGAGGCGCTTAAGGGAAGAGTCATAGCGCTGGATGCTTTTAATATGCTCTACCAATTCTTGGCAACGATCAGGGGGCCTGACGGAAGACCCCTTATGGATAGCAGGGGAAGGATTACCAGTCACCTCAGCGGCCTATTCTTCAGGACTGTCAACCTACTAGAAAAGGGAATAAAACCGGTCTACGTCTTCGATGGAAGGCCTCCAGAGCTGAAGAGGGCAACGGTCGAGAAGAGAATGGAGTTGAGGAAAGAGGCTGGGGAGCTTTACGAGAGGGCCCTGTTAGCAGGCGATATAGAGGCTGCTAGGAAGTATGCACAAAGGGCTGCGACGCTCGAGGAATATATGTTAGAGAGCTCGAAGAAGCTTCTTGATGCTATGGGAATACCAACAGTTCAAGCACCATCAGAAGGCGAAGCACAAGCCGCATACATGGCCGCAAAGGGCGATGTTTATGCGTCCGCTTCTCAAGATATGGACTCGCTCCTCTTCGGTTCACCAAGGCTTGTGAGAAACTTGTCTATAGTCGGAAAGCGAAAGCTTCCAGGCAAGAAAGCATACGTTGAGGTCGAGCCTGAGTTGATAAGCCTTGATGCCTTGCTCTCGTCCTTAGGAATAACACGAGAACTTTTGATAGATATCGGAATACTCGTGGGAACGGACTACTGTGAAGGTGTGAAAGGGATAGGCCCAAAGAAGGCCCTTAAACTTGTAAAGGAATATGGAAGTGCCGAAAAGGTCCTAGAAGCGCTGAACGTGACTCTAGAAGTCCCTCCAGGAGTAATAAGACAAATCTTTCTCAAACCAAATGTAACTGACAACTACACGCTTAAGTGGAAAGGAATAGATTATGCGACCGTAAAGTCGATACTTTGTGACGAACATGACTTTTCATCCGATAGAGTAGACAAAGCGTTAGCCGAGCTGAAGGTGGCTTTAGAGAAAGGTAAAGGAGAGACGAGTTTGGATGCCTGGTTAGGTTAAGCCTCGATGAGCTCTATCAACTTTCGTTCAGCATCCAAGCTTATGACCCTAACCTTCTCGTGCATTTCCAGTTTTAGCAGAACTTGTCTGAGTATTTCTGGCATTAACTCTAAGCCCCTTGCTCTGAGTTCGTCCAACAGATTCTGTTCTAGTGCCTTTCCGCCCATCCTTCGCAAAGTTTCCAAGAGTGTAGAATAAACCTCTGCTCTTATATTCATAGGTTTTCATCCTATCATGGTTAGGGGCTTTTCTGAGGACTTGAGGATTTCGCCCATCTTTTCATATTCCTTAATCATGTGCGGCGATAGACTTGGCTTCACAATCCTGAGGGCCTCTTGGAAGTCCTGTCTTGTCACAATCTCTGGTTCCCCTCCTCTTCTGATAGTGGATAGGGCAGCTTCTCTACACAATGATTCTAGGTCGGCGCCAGAATAACCTTCGGTCATGCTCGCAATTTCTTCGAGGGATACATCATCCGCGAGCGGCATCTTAGCTGTGTATATCTTCAGTATCTGAAGCCTTGCTTTTTCGTCAGGTGGCGGTACATATATCAGCCTGTCAAACCTGCCCGGTCTGAGTATGGCCGGATCCAGCAGGTCTGGCCTGTTGGTCGCACCCACGACGACTACTCCATTCAGATCTTCTATTCCATCCATTTCAGCTAAGAGCTGACTTGCTACTCTATGCGATACACCAGAGCTATCCTCTAAGAAGTCTTTTCTAGGAATTATAGACTCGATCTCATCCAGGAACACTATACATGGCGCTGCCTGCCTAGCCTTCCTGAATATCTCCCTAATGGCCTTCTCCGATTCTCCAACCCATTTACTGAATATCTCAGGCCCCTTTATGGATATGAAGTTGGCCTCGCTCTCCGTAGCTATCGCCTTGGCCAGGAGAGTCTTACCGCAGCCAGGTGGACCGTAAAGTAGTATGCCCTTCGGAGGCTTTATGCCAAGTCTCTCGAACTTTTCAGGGTACTTGAGCGGCCACTCGATCGCCTCCCTTAACCTTTGCTTCACCTCCTCAAGTCCGCCCACCTGATCCCATCTCACTGTTGGTGTCTCTATCTCGACTTCCCTAAGGGCAGTGGGCGTTATGTCTTTGTAGGCATCTAGGAAGTCCTTCATGGTCACTGTGAGACTGTTCAACAATTCTGGTGATATCTTATCCTCCGAGAAGTCTATGCTCGGCAATATCCTTCGTATAGCCCTCATAGCAGCTTCCCTGCAGAGTGCAGCTATGTCAGCTCCAGTGTAACCTCTTGTGATATCGGCTAGCTTATCTAAGTCAACGCTCTCATCGAGTGGCATACCTCTTGTATGTATATCGAGTATCTCCTTCCTGGCCTTCTTGTCCGGTATTCCAATCTCTATTTCCCTATCAAACCTACCAGGTCTCCTCAGAGCAGGATCTAGTGCATTTGGCCTATTCGTCGCACCTATAACAATCACAGAACCTCTTGACTCTAAACCATCCATGAGTGCAAGGAGCTGGGCTACAACTCTCTTCTCAACTTCGCCCGTTACCTCACTCCTCTTAGGAGCTATCGCATCTATCTCGTCGATGAAGATTATGCTTGGAGCCTCTTCCTCAGCCTTCCTGAATATCTCCCTAAGTCGGGCTTCGGTCTCTCCATAATATTTGTTCATGATCTCAGGTCCGTTTATGAGTATGAAATTAGCGTCAGCCTCTGTCGCGACAGCCTTGGCCAGGAGAGTCTTACCGCAGCCAGGTGGACCGTAAAGTAGTATGCCTTTTGGCGGGTCTATACCAAGTTTCTGGAAAAGCTCAGGATACCTCAATGGAAGCTCTATCAACTCCCTTATCCTTTGTATCTGCTCCTGAAGACCTCCTATATCTTCGTAAGTCACGCTAGTTCTGAATACCCTCTCTTGGACGGACCTGGCCTGAATGATAAGTTTTGTCCTAGGAGTTATCTTAACGATTCCCATAGGTCTTGTCTGTATGACGGCAAACGTAAACAAGTTGCCGAAGAAGAGGACAGGTACTATGTTCTTCTGAACTGTTGGATACTCTATCAGCCTACTCTTCACAAGTTTTATAAAATTCTCGTCAGGTTTGATCGAATTATTTACAGGTGCAAGTATAACTAACTGGGCTTCCCTTACTTGCGCCTTCCTGACTGTTACATAATCGTTTAGGGATACACCAGCATTACTTCTTATATAACCATCTATCCTTATCGTGTCCTTCTCATCTTCTGTGTAGCCCAACCACAGCGTAGCAGCCGTGACTTTCTTACCCCTTATCTCTATTATGTCTCCGGTCGTGAGGCCGGCAGAGGCTCCGACGTCCTTGTCAATTCTTGCTATACCATAACCAACATCACGCTGCTTCGCTTCGACGACCCTAAGTCTAAGCTCCTTGCTACTCATTTCACCAAAAACAACCAGTGTGCATTATTTAAGTATAGTTTGGAGGGAGGGGGTTGTGAGTTTAAAATACCTAAACCCTAGTTACGAATTCTGTCATGAATTCCTGTATTTCAGGAAAACTCCTTAAGTAGTCCTCAAGGGTATGGACGTAACCCTCTTCGTCTGGCAAGATAAATGCCACTAGAAGACATTCTGCTCCAAAGGCGAGGGGCTCCTTCCTACTCTCGCGTAGCTCTATACCCTTAGGAAGGCCCTTAGATATTTTATCGATCAACCCATCCAAATCGACATTCTCATCAGCCGGCATTATCCTGATGAGCATAGCTACCTTACCCAAAAACTAAACCTCCTACGGTCCTTCGAATCCGCATGATGGGCAGACGTAAGGTCTCGCCAATTCTCTGCAAACTCTGCACCTCCATATCGTCACCCTTCCGCAGTTTGGACATGGAAAACTTACTGCCCTCTCGCCTGGCAGTATTGACCTGTGACACCATGAGCACATTGGAAGTGTTACCTGCTTCATTTCAACGTATGCTGAGTTCTTCGCTACTATAAAAGTATGAATTTCTAACTTATGGGATTCCTAGAGCGTCTTTTAACACTTGGAAAATTGTTCTAATAAAAAGTTTAAAGGCGGTGCCTGACTTAAGCATGGCCTTTACTGTATCTCCATGCCTATCCATATCTCCTTTAGAGCTTAACCATGCATCTAGACCAATATCGCTGGCTGCCTTGAACATGGGATCGTAGAGTTTTAACGGAATGTGAGAAATGAGAAGGCGTAACCTATACATGGATTTCAGCTGACTATATATTTTATTCATTCTTTCTTGATATTCATGAGTACCTGTTCCGTTCAGTAGAAAGTTTGCAACATATCTTCCCGTCTCGATGGCGCAAAGGCCGCCGTAAACTACACCACCACCAGTCGTAGCCTTCACATGACCAGCTACGTCCCCGACGGGTAAAACTCTACAGTTCTGGTGAAGTTCAAGCGGTGGACCAGCGTATATCGATGCTGAGGTTGTTGAAAGAATCTTAGTATGTTTAAACTCTTCTTGCAAGAAACGAAAGAGCAGGCTTTTCGTATCCTTCTTTGCAGCAACGCCCAGCTTTCCCAGATCATCATCGATCGGAACTAAGTACGCGAAAAAATCCTTAAGGTATTTCTTAAAGTATAGGTAAACGAAGTTCTTATCCATTCGATGATTTTCCACAACCACTTGGATTATTGGAATCCAACCTTTAGGTCTCCAGTTTTTCCATATGTGTCTTGCCAAGAATCCGGAACGACCTTCCGCATCAACGACCATCTTAGCACGTAGCAAAGCATCTGATGTCTTAACAAAAGATACATCGTCACTTGGAACTATCCTGACAACAGCTTTACCGGTAACTATATCTGCACCATTAAGCGCTGCCCTATGTGCTAGGAATTTGTCGAATAATTCACGATTCGAAACGATTGCTATCGGTCTCTTTGTATCCAGAATGAACGACCTTCCAGAAGGTGAGAAGAATACTGCACCCCTAACAATGTTCTGAATATATGAATGATCTAGCGGTATACCAAGCATCTTAAGGCCGGATATGCTGAAGAGACCAGCACACCTTTCGGGCTTTCCTACTTCATCATGTTCTTCAAGTACAAGCACACTGCAACCCATACTAGCGACTTCCTTAGCTGTAAGAAGTCCAGCAGGTCCCGCACCCACTACAACAACATCATAATCGCTATTTTGCATCATATATCGCCGTTGTGGTCTTAAGACGTTATCATTGTACCATTTTCTTACCTAAAAGAACATCTTTATTCACAAGGTTCTTGGGTGGCATACCGTTGAGTATTCTTATCGTATCCTCTGCTACTGACCTCTTAAGTCGCTTTAATGCCTCCTCTGTATACCATGCTATATGAGGTGTCAAGACGACGTTGTCAAGTTTGAAGAGTGGATTATTCGTATTCGGAGGTTCATTCTCGTATACATCAAGCGCTGCGCCAGCTATCCATCCATCCCTTAGCGCTTTGTAAAGCGCGTCCTCTTTCACTATTGGGCCCCTAGAAGTGTTAATTAGATATGCTGTTTTCTTCATCTTCTTTAACTCTTGCTCACCTATCATTCCTCGCGTCTCGGGCGTTAATGGTGCATGAATGGACACGAAATCGGAATTTTTTAACAAAGTATCCAAATCAACGAGTTCCACACCCAACGAACTTGCTCTATCTTTTTCGATGTAAGGATCGTATGCTATGACCTTCATACCAAAAGCTTTGGCTCTAATAGCAACAGCACTTCCTATGTTACCTATACCTATCAGACCTAACACTTTACCTTCTAAATCAGTACCCATTAGTTCTATCGGCTGTTGTGTCCAAACCTTCCAACTGGCACTTTTAATTATACGGTCAGCTAATATAATCTTTCTGGCCAATGCAAGCAGTAATGCGAACGTATGTTCTGCTACAGTTCCTATACAATAGTCCGGCACATTAGCAACGTATACTCCCATTTCCGTCGCTGCTCGTATATCCACATTGTCCAAACCTATACCATATCTCACGATTCCTTTCAAACGTGGTGCTGATTCAATTATTCTCTTAGTGATTTTTGCATAAACAACTAACATTACATCTACATCTTTTACTTCAGCAAGTAAATCGTCTTCTGTTATACCTTTTGCTAACCTGACAGCTGCATATTTTTCAAGGATTTTCCACTCTTCTTCAATAAACGGAGTGGGTTCTGTTATCAAAACTTTCTTGTCCATAACACGACCTACCTCTATCCACAAAACCTACATAAAAGAGTGTTTATAATCATTAGTTTGAATTTGAGGTGGAGTATAAGGGTTGCTGCCATTCAAATAGAGCCTGGCGAAAACATACAAGAAAATACAGCAAAGGCAGAGTCATTAATAAGGGCTGCAGTAAAGGCTGGAGCGGAGTTCATTTGTCTGCCGGAGATGTGGCTACACAAAGAGCCCATTCCACATATAGACGAGGTTATCGATTCTGCCAAGTCCATTATCTCCAGATTCTCACAACTTGCTAAAGAACTGAATGTGGTATTAATCCCTGGAGCAGTATACGAAGAAAGCGGGAATGAAGTATTTGTGTCAGCATATGTGATAGCTCCAGATGGTAAAATAGTTGGAAGGCAGGATAAAGTTCACTTGTTTAGAGATGAGGGGGCGTTCTTTAAACCTGGCACAAATTTCGAGGTCTTTGAGGTTAATGACGTCAAGCTTGGCATCATGGTGTGTTATGATGTGGCATTCCCAGAATCTGCCCGATGTCTGACACTCAAGGGTGCGGAAATTATATTTAATCCATCGAGGATTGTAAAAGAAGCCATGGAACCTTGGCGCTTATACGTGAAAGCAAGATGTCTTGAGAATAGAGTACCCATCGTAGCCGTAAATATATACGACCATGCTCATTCAGGAGGTTCTTTTGTTTGCGTACCATCGGAAGGTGCCAAGAGGTTCATCCACCCCGTCGTCTTAACACAAGCAGAGTCCGGATCAGCAACAATAACCTGTGACGTAGACCTACTCAGTATAGTAGAATTTAGACTCGATAGATTATCTAGAAGAGTTCCAGCAGCTTACAGATGTATAGTTGAATAGAACGTTTAAAGGTGAGCAGTATGAAGGCCAGAGCTCACGTATACATAAGCGGTATCGTACAGGGCGTGTTCTTTAGGTCCAATACGAAAAGGATGGCTGATAAGTTAGGCGTGAAAGGTTGGGTCAGGAACCTTCCTGATGGTAGGGTCGAGGCGATCTTCGAGGGAGAGAAGGAAGCGGTCACTTCCATAATAGAGTGGTGCCATAAAGGGCCTCCGGATGCTGTCGTAGAGAATGTAGATGTTATATGGGAGGAATACAGGGGCGAGTTCAAGGATTTTAGGATAATTTATTGAGTTTTTATGACTCTCTGAAGTATTCTGGAAGCACTCAGCCCTTCAGCAATACCAGCTGCTATGATGGATATGTTCCTTACTTCAAGTTCTTTAAGCCTTAGGAGTGCAAGAGGTACGCTGACACTGAATATGTCCCTCAAAAATGCTTCTGATGCTCTCTCTAAGGACAGTTTCTCAAAGGCCTCCTCAAGCGCCCTTATTATTGCAACACCTGATGTTGGTAGTTCGGGCAGCATGGATGTGTAGGGAGTCTTCTCCTCTAAAATATGCAGGATATCAGGTATGCTCTCGGCCTCGACCATCATATTTATGACGTCTCTCGAAATATTTACCGCCTTGTCTAACAAGAAACGTCTAATCTCAGCGACGGTGAGTCCCCATAATTTAGACCTCATGATTGCTAATACCATATAACCATCTACATCAACTGCTACTATCTGTCTGACCCTTTTACGCTCGGCGAAACGTAACTTACTAAATCCTTCCAGAACTTCTGAGAAGTATGCCTTATCCATGGCTGTGTCAAAAACAGCGAGGTCCTTCTCTTTCTCATAAACCTCGAAAGCCAAATATGCCACATCACTAAACTTCGTTCCGGACAAGGACTTCACGGCCTCTGCCAGGTCTTTTGCCGCCATAGCCTTTACAACGATGTCTCTCCTTTTTACCAATTCTTCTGCCCTGAAGTCAACAAGTTCTAGAAGTTCTTCGTAGCTCTTGCCCAAGGCCTTACCTTTTAGAATTGTCTTGAGATTCGATGTTAAGTATTTCATATAATAGGCCTGGATTATGGCAGCATTCTTTGACTTCATGGCCATGTCAAAATGAACTTCAATTAAGCGTCTTCTTAATGCCAATTCTATACTGATGGGCTTTAACGGTCTTGGAAGATTAGATACGTAGGGACCATAATCTGTCGGTCTTAGCTTTTCAACCAACTCATCGAGGTTTTTGGAACTAGCTAACTCTTCCAGCATAGCATATGAGAGCAGTTTGCCCTTTAGACCGTAACTCTTTCCTATAACATACTCTAAGTCTCGAAGCGTCATATTATTTCCTTCTTCCCTAATAACACATCTATCGTGAACTGTATTGCGTCGTTTAACTTACCTTCTATCCTTGCCTTCAGCTTTGTTAACAACTCCTTATTCTTCTCGAGTACTCTTTCCGCTTCGGCTCTGGCCTCGGATTGGGCCTGTTTTACCATCTCATCTGCGACCACCCTCACATTTTTTAGTGCAACTTCTTTAGCAATAATTGCCTCGCTCTTGGCTAACTCTAAGATTTCCCTTCGAGCTTTTTCAGCATATGTCTTCAATTCATCCAATTCCTTATCCACATTTAATAACAAAGAGATGATGTTCTCAAACTCCTCCTTACCGACGAGTACCATCTCAAGTCAACTCAGTGGCAGTCGGGAGATTTATAATTTTTACCAAGGGTTAGAGAGGCATAAATATGACTCTGTGCCTAGAATTGGTTGTGAAAGGTCTTGAGAGCTTATGTGATGCTCACGACAAAGCCTGGCACTTCCATGGAAGTTCTGAAGTATATAAAAGAAGTTGGCAGTATTGAGGGCGTAGTCCAAGCTGACCCGGTCTTTGGAAGGTTTGATGCGATAGTCGTGGTTGAGGTCCCAAGTTTAGAAAAACTGAGTGAAGTCATCTATAAAGTAATAGAAAAAATTCCTAATGTTATACACACTGAGACAGCTATAGTGCTTGCTCCTCTTAAAAGTGAGGAATGATGCCCGTCATCGCATTCGTGTTGGTCAGAACAGTTCCTGGTACGTCGCATGAGCTCATAGCGTCTAGAAAGATTAAGGGTGTTAAGATGGCCCATAGCGTGTTCGGCAGGTACGATGCCGTCCTAGTGTTAACTGCGAAAGATTTTTATGAGTTGTCGAAAATCATATACGAAGTTGTCGAAAAGCATCCAAATGTTGTGCATACAGAGACGTTAATAGCCATGCCATATCCACTCCCGGAGGTGAAGAAGCCCGTAGAAAAACCCCACAGAGTTATTTCGTTTCACTGTCCGAGTTGCCACCATCTAGTTGAGCAGGATTCAACTATCTGCCCATTCTGCGGATATGTATTCCAATAAACAGAGTTATATTTTGACTCACTATGATGAGTTAAAGTTTATATATTATTATAAAGTTTATATATTATTATAATGTTCGAATATATTAAAGAGGTGAATTGTGTGGTTGAGAAACTTGCTATAGTGCTCTTCTCTGGAACTGTCGATAAGCTCTACCCGGTCAGCATAATCGCCTCTGGTGCTGTCGCAATGGGCATGGAAGTTGACATCTTCGCGACTTTTTGGGGTTTAAACGCGTTAAGGAAAGATATGCTGACTACCAACACGAAAATCTCGAAAGACTTTGAGGACATGAGTCAGGCTATGATGCAACTGATGGAGCAGAAGAACGTTCAACCATGGTATGAAATACTTAAGAAAGCAAAGGAGTTAGGGAACGTGAGAGTACATGCATGTGCTATGACTTTTGACCTTATGGGGATGAAAAAAGAGGACCTTGCGGACTTCGTTGACGATGTCGTAGCTGTTGGTGAATTCATCAATATAGCAAAGGATGCTAAGATAACGCTGTTTATATAAAAAGCAGGTGATGGAACGGCATGGGTCAAGACGTTAAGGTTGACAGGGTAATAGATGCTAGAGGCAGTTTCTGTCCAGGACCTCTGATGGAGCTGATTAAGGCAATTAGGGAGGCTAAAGTCGGTGAGGTTATCAGCGTTTACTCTTCTGACAGCGGATCAAAGCGTGACATACCTCTTTGGGTCGAGAAGGCTGGTCATGAGCTGATCGGGGTTTTCGACCGTAACGGTTATGCAGAGTTCATTGTTCGGAAGAAGCGTTAACCATGAAGAAAGTTCTGATACTAGGTGGCGGAGTAGGTGGCACGATAGTTGCGAATGTCCTAGCAAGAAAAGTCTCTCCGAGCGAAGCGAATATAACGCTCGTTGATGCGACAGGAAAACATACTTACCAACCTGGTTTTATTTATGTCGCTTTTAGTGATGCGAAGCCAGAGAACTTGGTCAGAAATGAAAGAAGTTTACTTGATAAACACATTAATTTAATCATTGATGAAGCTATTTTGATAGAGTCTAACGAAAGGAGGGTCCGTTTAAAATCTGGTAGAATCCTAGAATATGATTATTTGGTTGTGGCTACCGGCGCTAGGTTATGTCCTGAAGAATTACCAGGTTTTAAGGCCGCACATCACTTTTATGATCTTGATGCCTCAATAAGGTTGAGGAGGGCACTTGATAACTTTCCAGGCGGCAGGGTCGTGATTGGCATAGGTGGTATACCCTACAAATGTCCACCCGCACCAGCAGAGGCCGCCTGTCAGCTCGATTACTACTTCACGAGGCGTGGTTCTAGACACAAAGCAGAGATTCACTATCTCTCACCTCTACCTAGGGTTTTCCCTTTAGAATCTGTAGCGCCCTTGGTCCAAGAAATTATGGAAAGCAAGAACATTCAATACATACAACTTTTCAACGTCGAACGTATAGAGCCGGAGAAGGGGCTTGTTCACTCGTTAGAGGGCGAGTCGTTAAAGTACGACTTACTGATAGTTGTCCCACCTCATAAGGGCGCCAAAGTTATAGAAGACTCAGGTCTAGGGGATAAAGGGGGCTGGATACCTACGGATAAATACACGCTCAGAGTAAAGGGTTATGATGATATTTATGCAATTGGAGATGCTACTGATATACCGATATCGAAAGCGGGTGCCACGGCCCACTATGAAGCAAAGATTGTGGCAGAGAACATCGCGGCAGAGATTAAGGGAAGCGGTATGATAAAGCGTTATGATGGTAAGGTCCGATGCTTCTGCGATGCAGGGTTTAAAAAGGGCATAACGATGGTCTTCGACTACGAACATCCGCCAAAGCCGACGAGGCTGAGTAGAAAGTGGTATTATGCGAAGATGTTAGTTGGAAAGCTATATTGGAGTTTAGTCTTAAAAGGATGGGCTTAAATGAGACAAAAACAGGACGCGGAGAATAGAACCAGTAAAACATTTTATGAGATTCATGTAAAATTTTGTAAAGCCATGGCCCATCCGACGAGGCTTCACATACTTGACCTGCTGAAATCAGGTGAAAAGACGGTAAATGAGCTAATTAAAGAAGTTGGAGTTACTCAGGCAAATCTCTCCCAGCACCTTGCAATCCTCCGTGATGCAGGCATAGTAGAAGCAAGACGGGAGGGGCCAAACGTCTACTATAGGATAGCGAGCCCAAAAGTCGTTGAGATCTGCAACCTCATCAAAGAAATAGTCTTAGAAGAATTCAAGAAACAACAGAAGTTACTGCTCGGCGGCTCTTAACTGGTATACCAACGTGAACAAGCATCGCTAAAATTGCAATTTTTACTTTAAGGTTAACTAGAGAGCCTTGAATAGAAAATGTTTTAAAACCCGAAGTTTATGCTATAGTTCCATGGCAAAATACAAGATTGCTGTGCTACCGGGCGATGGGATAGGTGTTGAGGTGATAAAGGCTGCACTTATGGTTTTGGAGGCGGCAAACTTTGATGCTGAGTATATTCATGGCGATATAGGCTGGGAATTTTGGTGTAAGGAGGGGAACCCGCTACCAGACAGGACGCTTAAGATCATAAAAGAGACGGATTGTGCACTTTTTGGTGCCATAACCTCTAAACCAAAGGAAGATGCTGAAAAGGAGCTCGCACCAGAGCTCCGAGGGAAAGGTTTTACTTACTATAGCCCGATAGTTCGCCTAAGGCAGGAGCTGGACCTTTATGCATGCGTTCGACCGTGCAAAGCCTTTTCAGGGAATCCCCTAAACTACAGAGATGGTATAGATATCGTGATATTCAGGGAAAACACTGAGGGGCTTTACGCAGGTGTTGAGTTCTACCCGCTAAGTAGAAAGGTGTTCGACGCATTATGCGAGAACGTTAGGATGAAGGAGTTTGAAAAGTTTGGCCTTGAAAACGTGGCGGTTTCTCTTCGGGTTATGACGAAACAGGCCTGTGAAAGGATCGTTAGGGCCGCTTTCGAGTATGCGAGAAAACACAAAAGAAGGTCGGTCACGGTCGTTGATAAACCAAACGTGTTAAGGGAGACGGGTGGATTGATGCTGAGCGTTGCCAGAAAGATAGCGGCTGAGTATCCGGATATAGAATATAGGGAGGCGAACGTAGATGCAATGTGTATGTGGATGTTAAAGAACCCGCTCGAGCATGACATAATAGTAGCCGAGAATATGTTCGGCGATATACTTTCAGATTTGGCGGCACAACTCGTTGGAGGTCTTGGATTCGCTTACAGCGGCAACATAGGTGACAATTACGCAATCTTCGAGCCAGTTCATGGTTCGGCACCAAAGCACGCTGGCAAAAACAAGGCAAACCCAATAGCTGCAATAATGGCTGGTAAGATGATGGTTGAGTGGCTCGGCGAGGTTGAGGTGGCGCGGGCCATAGAAGAGGCTGTAGCGGAAGTGATACTAGAAGGGAAGTTAAGGACATATGATATGGGGGGGCAGACTACTACTACAGAGATGGCTGAGGGCATAGCCTCAAAGGTCGCCAAAAAAACAAAAAGGTAAATACGCATTCACATGTTTGGATTCACGAGTTTTAGTGTAGTACAATTGTATGGAATATCTGTCTTCTGATCTTAATTTAAGAATTTCAGTTTAAATAGTGAATTGTAACATAAAAAATGCGAATAATATGTTGGCGCTATCACCTGAAAAAGTTGCTTCAGACTTGCGAAAGCGAATATCTGGTGATGTATTATCAGAAGCTTGGCAAAGAGCACTTTACGCATCAGACGCTAGTTCATATTTCATAATGCCCCTTTGTGTTGTGCTCCCAAAGTCGAAAGATGACGTTATAGAGGTCGTAAAGTATGCTTCTGAAAATGGAATACCCTTGACTGCGAGAGGCGGTGGTAGTAGCCTTCTGGGCCAATCAGTTGGTGAGGGCATAATTATTGACTTTTCCAAATATATGAACAGGGTTCTAGAAATAAACCCTGATGAAAACTATGTGATTGTAGAGCCGGGCATCTACAAATCTGTACTTGATAAGATCCTTGCGAAGTATGGTAAGATGTTTCCACCAGACCCCTCAAGTTCTGACTTCTGCACAATTGGTGGCATGATATCAACAAATGCTGCAGGCGCTCACACAGTAAAGTACGGCACCACAATTGATTATATAATATCCCTTGAGGTTGTTTTGAGCTCAGGTGAGGTAATAAGATGTAGAAGACTTAAAACAGATTCTGAAGAATGGAAAAAACTCATTTCAGAAAATATGCACGAAGCTAGAATATATGAAGGTCTAAGGAAGTTATTGGAAGAACATGATGAGTTAATACGAGAAAGGTTCCCAAAGTTGAGCAAGAATTCATCCGGTTACAGACTTGACAAAGTATTCAACGATGGCTTCATAGATTTAGGGAAACTCTTTGCTGCCTCTGAAGGTACGCTTGGTATAATAGTTTCCGCTAAACTGAGAATTGTTAATAAGCCTAAACATACAGCGCTGGTACTCCTGAACTTTGATGATCTTCACAAGGCTGGTGCAGCAGTCCAAGAGGTGCTTAAGCTTAAGCCTTCGGCCATCGAAATGGTGGATAGGAGCCTCATAGATTCTTCAAGAAACCTATATCCAGAAATAAACGAATTTATACCGAAAAACACAACGGCGTCATTATACATTGAATTTGAGGGTGACGATTTAGGAGAGATTGAAAAGAGCATATCCGAACTAGAGGAGTTTCTTAAGAATAAAAACTTAGTGGTCAGTAGTTTTAGAGCATTTGACCTGGCCGGTATGAAGAAGCTTTGGTCTGTAAGGAAGAAGAGTCTTGGTTTCGCTTACAAATTCAAGCAAGACGGGAAGAGTGCAAACTTTACGTTCATAGAAGACTTAGTAGTTCCGCCGGATAGATTGGCAGAACTTGTGGACTCCGTCAGTAAAATATTGAAGAAGCATAACCTTAACTTCCTTATATCAGGTCACGCAGGGGATGGGAACGTTCACTTAAGACCTCTATTGAACCTTAACGATAAGAAGGACTTTGACCTTATACCGATTGTTGCGTCTGAGGTGTTTGAACTTACAAAGAGCCTTGGCGGAAGCATAAGCGGTGAGCACGGTGACGGAATGATTAGGGCGAAATACTTAAGGCTCCAGTATGGCGAAGAGCTTCTGAAAGTATTTTTGGACATAAAGCGCCTCTTAGACCCTGCTAATATAATGAATCCTGGGAAGAAGCTTGGCTTAAATGATATAAAACTTGAGGGGTTAAGGACAAGACCAGACATACGTTTGAGGGAGTTTAAGACACAATTGCTTTGGGACGGAAAGACAAGTAGTATCAGGAAGTTACTAAGCGGCTACGACAAAAAACCTTCCTTAGTAGAGGAGGTGGAGTTATGTGTAGGATGCGGTTTATGCAAAGGTGGCGCACTTGTTGGTACAAGCCGTATGTGTCCCATCTTTGCAGCACTAGGCGATGAGGTTGATAGTTGTAGAGGTAGGATAAACTTGTTGAGGTGGCTTCTTAGAACCGAGAACTCGCCTGAGAAGTTTATTTCTTCAGAGGTATATAAAGAGGTTGTCTACGAGCATTGCATACAATGTCGGATGTGTCTCCTTGAATGTACCGCCAACGTTGATGTAGGTAAGATTATGGCTGAGATGCGGGCATGGTATTCAAGCGTCAAGGGTATACCTAAGGGGTACAGGTATTTTATAGAAATAGATAAATACGCAAGGATTGGCTCAATGTTCGCTCCTATCTCAAATTGGATGATGAAGAGCAAATTCTTTAGGATTTTAGCGGAATACTTCATTGGGCTGGATAGAAACAGAAATCTCCCACCGTTTCATAGAAAAACTTTCAAGAAAATGTTTGAAGAGTACAGCAAGACGCATAATACAAATGGCAATAAACGCGTCGTTTTCTTCTATGATACATACATCAACTATAATGATCCGGAACTTGGAATCGCTATAGTTAAAATCCTTGAACTTAACGGTTTTCAGGTAATCGTACCCCCGCAACTTTCCAGCGGTCTACCAGCAATTAACGAAGGCGCTCCCTCTATAGGCAGGAAAATTGCTGAATTTAACGTTATGAATCTTGCACCGTATGCTAGAAACGGCATTCCGATAGTATGTTTCTCACCCGCGGCAAGTCTTGCATTGAAGCATGAATATCTTGACCTACTTGATACAGACGATGCTCACGTAGTTTCAGAGAACACATATGATATTCATGAATTCTTGTATAAACTTTATGAGGATGGTATGCTTAACAGAAACTTTCGTAGAGTACAAGAAGATGCTCATGTTCACCTTCATTGTCATACGCTCGTCCAGTGTATAAAGGACAAGGTTCTGGGAGTATTAGAACTCGTACCTGGCCTATCCATCTCAGAGCTTGAAGAAGGATGCTGCGGTTCTGGGGGCGCTTTCAGCTTTGTCAAAGGAAACTTTGAGAAGTCACTTAAGATTGGCTCTAGATTGTTTGAGGCTGTTAAGCAAAGTCATAGGCCGGTATATACGACGGGTGAACTCTGCAGACTTCAGATAGAGGCAGGTTCTGGAAAGAAGATAGGCTTAACCATTGACATCCTTAGGAAAGCCTACGGTGTTTAATAACGACTTTTCAGACTTTATCAAAGAGATTAAACGCTTTACTGTCGCAGAAATTGTAGATATGTCAAAATGATCACTCATAAGCTATATAAGTAAGAGGTGCCCTTTAAGAATTAGGTCATGGCTATTAAGGCTACAGGAAAAGAGGCTCAACTGTTTGAGAAGTTACATTCTGGCAGAATAAAGTGTAAAGCCTGTGCGAGGTATTGTCAAATAGGTGAAGGGAAGATAGGGTTCTGTGGTATAAGGGGCGTAGTTGACGGGAAGTTATACCTTTTTGTTTATGGGAGAATAATTACTGCACACGTTGATCCGATAGAGAAGAAGCCAGTTATGCATTTCATGCCCGGAAGCAGAGTCTTCTCGATAGCCACTACCGGCTGTTCTTGGATGTGTGCCTACTGCCAAAACTTTGACATAAGCCAAAGGCGTAAGGTAGAGGGCACCGAAGTGACGCCTGAGAAGGTCGTGGAGTTAGCTCTTAAGTACAAGAGCCATGGCATAGCGTATACGTACAATGAACCAATAATATTCATTGAATTTGCACATGATATCGGTGTACTGGCAAGAGAACGTGGTCTTTTTAACGTCTTCGTGTCAAACGGCTATGGTACACCTGAAAGTGTTGCTATGATGCAAGATTTCCTCGACTGCATAACCGTAGATTTCAAAGGAAACGGTGAGAGAGATTTTCTTAGACGATACGTTGGGATACCTGAGCCGGATCCGATTTTTCAAACATTGTTAGAAATCAAAAGAAAGACTAAGACACATATAGAGATAACTGATTTGATCGTACCTGAAGTGGGTGAAGATCTCAATGCTGCAAGAAAGCTTTGTAAATGGATATATGAGAACCTAGGACCTGATACGCCCATACACTTCCTTCGCTTCCACCCGGATTACAAGCTGATGCACTTACCTTGGACATCGATCGAGACGCTTGAAAAGCACTGCCAGATTGCAAAAGAGGAGGGGTTGAGGTACGTCTACATCGGAAACGTTCCTGGACATCCGCTTGAGCACACTTACTGTCCTGAATGTGGGAGCATAGTTGTTGAGAGGTACGGATTTGATATAGTGAGTTGGAACATGGATGAGAAGAACAGATGTCTGAACTGCGGCTATACCATAGCGATCGTTGGAAATCTGAATCCTGCATCAAAAGAAAAACGCTTTGTTCCAGTATTCTGGTAGAATTAAACTAGATATTTGGCATCTACGAGGCCTACTTTAGCCGTGAATAGTGACCATCCCATTAGTATTATGGAAATGCCGAACAGCAGAGCAGCGTCATAATAATTCTCCGATAAATGACTCATTATACCAAATCCACCCAACACAAGGGCGAAGACTAGCAGAAGGCACGCTATCCACCAAACATTTTTTAATATAACTCTTACTGCATATGATGGGCTGTTGCCTGACTGTTGTTTTTGTATTTTCTTTGGTGGAATGGGCTTTGATGTAAGCCTAACTCCAACGTAACCCAGAACGAGTGCGACCGCTATGGTGAGAAGCAAAGCATTGAGTAAAGGAATCTGCTCACCCGGTGTAAGCTGACCGTATAAGAAAAGTACAATATACTCGCCCACGAATATCAGACCATACGTTGTCGCTATCCTCCTATTCATCGGATGCCTAGAGTAGAGTGGATCAACCCAAGGCATAATGACGAGTATTAATAACCCTATGCTAGGTATGACAAGGCCCGCCAACACAGGGTCTATTCCTGTCTTTATCAAGGCATACATGGCCATTAAGTACCATTCGGGCTGTCCGACCGGAAGTTCCTCACCAAAGACAAACTTGAAACCGAGTTCTGGTGGAAACACCGCTGATAAAGTCATTAATGTTCCTATAGTCACCACAGCGGCCGCTAATTCCGTGAGTAGAAAGTTAGGGTAGAAAGGTATCACAGGCTCTGGCTCGCTACCGTCATATGGTGGCGAGATGTGATGGGCATGTATCATATAAAAGTGGAGCAAAAGGGCTATAGCGAGAAGACCTGCTACCCCTATGTGGAGAGCAAGAAATCGAGGAATTACTTCATCGAATGAACCTGAACCGAATATGAGAGAGTATAGCCAATTTCCGCCAGGTAGCTGGAGTACAAGGAACTGACCTATTCTAATAGCCTCCACGGATATATGGTCCATGCGGAGTGAATAACCAAGGAACGCTGAGGCTATCGAGAGTAAACCAGCCACTATCCCAATGACATAAGTAAGCTCCCTCGGTTTCGCATAAGCACCAGTAAAGTAAACCCTGAGGAAGTGCAGCATAGATAGTAATATCATGAGTGTTGCAGCATAACTATGAATTCCCCTCACCACAAAACCGTAAGGAACAGACTCTGTGAAATGTCTGACACTTTCGTATGCAATGTTCTCCTCACCGAAGGCTGGAACATAGAACATCAGCTGGATTATTCCCGTAAATGCTAGCAGGAAGAACATAAGTGATGCAAGGCCACCAAAGCTGTACATTGGATGGAGTGCGTGCCGTGGTATGATTGTTTTCGTGAACTCACTGGCACCGGTTCTTTCTATTAACCATCTGACAAACTTTTTGATGCAACTTTCCTCAGACCCAGCCCTCTGCATATATATCACCATTCTCGTCAATGCGTAATTTTACTTCAGGTAGAGGTTTTTTTGGAGGTCCACTTATGGCTTTTCCGTTTGTAGGGTCGAAATATCCCGCATGGCATGGACAGAATAGCGCATCTTCTTCGCTTTTGTAACTGACTATACAGCCAAGATGCGTGCACACGGCGCTGTATGCCACAAATTCCTTGCCTACTAACGCAGCCTTATCCTCAGGAAGGTGTATTAGGACTGCTGGATGCTGGCCTGGTGAGCCGTCCGGATTTCGTCGTAACACAAAAGAAATCTGAGAATCTGGAGGTATCTCTGTAATGTTTGCAATCTTGGGTGGAGTTTCTTGACCTGAGGAAATCTCGCCAGTAACTATTGTGCCCTTCCTGAGAAGTTCAAGCAACGGTAGTAAAAGTTGAACTACGATACCAGCCAAGGTTAGCGCAAAAATCTTGACTAAGAAATTTCTCCTATTATTTACACGTTCGTTGTTATCAGGATTATTATGTTTCGGTTTTAAGGACTTGATGTAAAAATAGTAGATTATCGTACCGATACCGACAACAAGTACCAGAAATAACAAAATGCCTAAACTCTTTAAATTCGTTAAAGAGACTGCGGCAAGTAAATTTGTTAAGAGGCACCTTATGATGTTCACGTGCCTACTTTTTTATTAAGTAAAACATAAATGTTTTTTAAAAAACGCTATAATAAAAAATGTTAAATTAGGGTGGTCTATATCTTCAAAGATGTAGGGCGACTATCATGCTCGATAAGCTGGAGGCCGACGTTCTGATTATAGGTTCTGGTCTCGCCGGCCTTAGAGCTGCTATAGAAGCTGCGAGTACCGATAATGATATCCAGGTGGCCGTGCTTACAAAGGTCCATGCAATGCGCTCGCACTCCGTAGCATATGCTGGCGGCACGGCCGCGGTCCTATATCCCGAAGAGGGGGATAGCTTTGATCTACATGCATTTGACACGGTAAAAGGTTCCGATTACCTCGGAGACCAAGATGCGATTGAGTTAATGGTAAGAATCGCACCGCAGGAGATACTCAGGCTTGAACATTGGGGGATGCCTTGGAGCAGAAGGCTTGATGGTAGAATCGCTCAGAGACCCTTCGGAGGGCATAGCTTCGATAGAGCATGCTTCGCTGCAGATAAAACAGGCCTTTATGCCATGCAGACTTTGTACAATACAACGCATAAGTACGATAATATAGAGATATTCCATGAATGGTATGTTACATCTTTACTAGTAGAAGATGGAGAGTTCAAAGGTGTGACGGCCATAGATATGAAGAACGGCGAACTGCATGCCTTTAAAGCTAAGGCTGGGATAATCGCGACAGGCGGTGCTGGCAGACTTTACTCCTTCACAACATATGGACATTCAGCGACTGCTGATGGTCTAGCTATGGCGTACAGAGTTGGGATCCCACTGAAAGACATGGAATTCATTCAGTTCCATCCGACTGGCCTTGTTCCACAAGGCATACTAATATCTGAGGCGGCGAGGGGCGAGGGGGGATATCTTAGAAACAACAAAGGCGAAAGGTTCATGAAGAATTACGCGCCTCAGAAGATGGAGCTAGCACCAAGAGATATAGTGTCTAGGGCCATGATGAAGGAGATATTAGAAGGCAGAGGTTTTCCAGGCCCAAACGGTTTAGACTATGTCCACCTCGATCTTACACACCTTGGTGAAGAAGTGATAGATGAGAAACTTACTGAGATAAAGATGATAGCCATTAAGTTTGGTGGCCTAGACCCTATTAAAGAACCGATACCTGTTAGACCCGTAGCCCATTACACGATGGGGGGTATTCATACGGACACGTATGGTAGGACGCCAATTCGAGGACTGTTCGCGGCTGGCGAAGCAGCATGTGTCAGCGTACATGGTGCGAACAGGCTCGGATGCAACTCTACAATGGAATGTCTTGTGTATGGGTATCTGACTGGTAGACAAGCGGCTGAATACGTGAAAGAGAAAGGTGAAAGTAATCCATCACTGGAACTCATACTGGCGGAAGAGAAGAGGATATTCGATGGTATACTGAGAGGCGGTAGTGGCGAAGATCCATATATGATCAAGAGAGAGTTGCAAAACACTATGTCAAAGCACGCCTACGTCTTTAGAGATGGCGAAGGGCTGAGCGAGGCGTTGAAAAAAGTCAGAGAACTCAAACAAAGGTTCGGTACAGGACATGTAGTAGATAAAAGCCGCAGGTTCAATCAGAACCTGATAAATGTCCTTGAGGTCGATATGATGCTTGAAGTTGCGGAAGTCGTGCTCGTATCAGCCATAGCTAGGACCGAAAGTAGGGGAGCGCATTATAGGCTTGACTATCCGAGAAGAGATGATGTGAATTGGCTTAAGCATACGTTAGCATATAGGACTGTAGACGGGCCTAAGCTTGATTACATACCAGTCAGGATTACGAAGTGGCCTCCAGCAGAGAGGAAGTATTAAGGAGGTGAAGATGTATGGCAATTTATGAAGAGAATAGAGAGGGCGTGAGCGGATGGTTCAGGATAACGCGCTACTCTGTTGAAAGGGCTCTCTACGTCATACAAAGGTTGAGTGGGATAGGTATCGTGATTTTTGCGTTCATTCATCTGTTGTATACGAGTTGGCATCCTGGTGGGTGGGGAGACGTTATTCTAGGAGTTCTCGTGACGTACCATACGCTAAACGGACTCAGGCTCGTGCTGACTGAACATGGCTTCTTGATAGGAAAACCGACTAGGGCCGTATATCCGTACCGAAAAGGCACGCTCTATGGTTCGCAAAGGTACCTCACGATGGCGATCCTTGCCCTATTCGTGATATTCGTCCTTATATGGTCTTATGTAGCTTTAGTGATACCGGCGGGGTGATCAGTTGAAGGAGTCCAAAAGAATGTTCATACATTATATCTCCGGTCTCATAATACTAATAACGGGATTCATTCATCTAATAGCGAATAACCTTCCAAGTATTGGCACAATTGTACATGAAAGCATCTTTTATCCTGTGAACCTTATCATCCTATTGTCAGCACTTTTGTACCACATGTTAAACGGTGTCAGGGTCATACTCATAGAAGTAATACCTGGCAAATGTGCTGCAAAGGCCATAACGTGGATAATGTTCTTGGTGGGCATAGCCCTATATATTTATGGTCTTCAAGTTTTCCTGAACTTATTCTGGCCAGTGGAGTGAGTGTAAATGTCAACTGATAAAGAAATTGAAGTAAAGTTCAGAATTTTCAGGTTCAATCCCAAGACGGACTTTGCACCAAGATGGCAAGAATATAATGTAAAAGTGGATAAGAGTACGACGGTTCTTGATGCTTTGCTTAAGATAAAGGAAGAACAGGATCCAACTCTGACCATTAGATATTCTTGTAGGCAAGCTGTCTGCGGTTCATGTGGCATGATGATTAACGACAAACAAATGCTTGCTTGTTTCACGAGAGTCCTTGAGCTTAATAGTAACATTATAAAAGTTGCACCACTCAAGAACTACCGTATTGTCAAGGATCTTGTAACAGACTTTAGTGAACTTTTCCAAAAAGAAAGACAAGTGAAGCCCTATATAATCAGGCATGATTTCGAGGAGCTTTTGAACCCGACCGGTACATACAAGCAGACAGAGGAGGAACTTTTAGGATATATTCAGTTTGCCGACTGTATAGAGTGCGGAATGTGTAACTCTGCGTGTCCGGTCTCTGCAACAGACCCACTTTATCTTGGGCCAATGATTTTAAATAGGGCATACCGGTTTATCTCCGACCCTAGGGATCTCGGTTTTGAACAAAGGATCGAGGCCATAGATTCTGAGCACGGTTGTTGGAGGTGTCATTTCGCAGCTTCTTGCAGCACCGTGTGTCCTAAGGGCGTTGACCCTGCTAAGGCAATACAGCTTCTTAGAAGGCAGTTAGTTAAGAAGGCGGTGTTAGGTATTTCTAGTCCAAAGAAAGTGGAGTTAATACCTATGGCGCATGTAAAAGGCAAGCTCGAGCTTCCAAAGGGCTGGCAGTAGGGCTTCCGTTATATTTTTTAGTTAGCCATATCTGGGATTGTCTAAGATGGGCAAGGTAAGGACTAGGAAGGTCAAGAGGCTCGCCAGAGAGGTTTTAGAGCTTTACCGGGATAGGGTAAGCATGGATTTTGAAAAGAACAAACAACTCGTGCGGGAGATATTCGTGAGCGGAGTTTCTAAGAGGTTGGCGAACCGTATTGCTGGGTACATTACGTCGTTTATCAAACTACAGGCAAAAAAGGAGGCTGAATTGAAGGCAGAGAGCGCAACAGCTCAAACTGATACTGCTTCCGAAAAACCAAAATAAGACCTGTATAGTTTTTAGTGTGTGATGAGGCTGACCTGCACCGAGAGCGCAAGCTCTATGAAGAGCATACGCCTCACTGAAATCCAACACTTATAGCGGTGTAGTTCCGATGAAGGTGGAGTTGATAGGACATCTGAAGTCTGTTGTTGGTAAAGATGTGCTCGAGCTTAAGATAGAGGGTAATGTGCCGCTCTTGGAGGTACTAAAAATACTTCCCAAAGAATTAAAAGATATTTTGCTGGAAGATGGAAAGCTTAGGCCGGGCTTCCTCCTACTCCTTAATGGTTCAGACATTCGCTCGCTCAATAAGGATGTAAAGACGATAGTCCTAGATGGGGATGTGCTAACCATAATACCTATAATACATGGTGGCTAGTTTGAGCCACTTTATGGCTACATCTGATTTACTTGTCGGAGTCTACGAAACCAAGATAGAAAGGCAGAACTTGAGAACACTTCTAGAAAAATTAAATGAGGTTTACGAATTGTTAAGACCATCTATTTGTCAGTTTTTCAACGCTGATAGAGTAATATCTGCTCTTTATGTAACCGCTGCAGTTACTGCAGCGATAATAGCATGGGAATCTAAAATGAACATTGCCAAACGACTTGAGGTAGAATTTCTTGTTAGGTTATCAGCCCAAGATCAAATAAGCAGGGCGATAGAGCTTGTAGGCATATCTTATGAGACTGAAAGGATTGGTGTCTGCATCGTATCAAAGAGTGTGGAAAGTCTCGAGATGGCAAAATCACGGCTTGAGGCATTATTGGGTTGTAAATTGATACCATTTGTTGATAACCGGAGCACTTATATACTTAATGAATTGTCAAAAATTTATGATGTACCTGAGCAGGCCTTGAAGCTCATTCAAGCCGATAGTGAATTCAAGGCCCTTGAGCTTTTTTTAATAGAGAAAATTGCAATCTCACTCATATCCAGATGATCACATAAGTTTTACGTTGAGTCTTGCCATTACAATTCTATCCTTTATTGCATTTAAAGATATGGCACCCTCCCTTAGCACTTTTACTATACCTCCCTCTATTTTTACAACCGTTGAAGCTATACAATGTAGACACTTTCCTCCGTCCAACACTATCTCGACACCTTCTGCTATATGTTTATCCAGTTCTGAGGTATCACAAGCTGGTGACATTCCGCTAATATTTGCGCTAGTTCCAACAATTAGACCTCCTGAAAGTCTTGCAAGCTCTATCGCTACTTGGCTTGCCGGAACCCTTACAGCAACCGTTGGACTTCCACAGGTTACCTTTTCGAGCGACAACTTCTTCGGTAGGACTACTGACAATGCTCCTGGCCAAAATGCAGAACAAAATTCATAAGCGACGTCATCAAACTCCGCTACCTTCTCAAGACTTTCTATAGAATCGCCTAATATCGGAACTGGGATGTCTTTACGTCCTTTTAAGGAGAAAATCCTAGAAACTGCTGCATCATCAAACGGGTTACATCCTAAACCATATACCGTGTCGGTAGGGTATACCACAAGACCGCCATCTTTGATTATTACAGAGGCAAGTCTTATCGCTTCTCTACTAACTTTTAGCAACCGCATATACTACGCACCTAATTTAGTTCATTACAACGACGAAATTTTTGTAGCTTTAAACACATTATAGCCATGTAATCAGCGTTTTGCTTACACGATTTATAAGCCTTATGGAAACATAGTTTAGCTGACGAGTCTGAAAACTTAAAAATTAGCAATTGAGTGAAACAATACTAGGGGACCGTAGCTCAGCATGGTTAGAGCGTTCGAGCCGTAAAACGGCAACGAAGCTGATAACCGAAAGGTCGTGGGTTCGAATCCCACCGGTCCCATCATCCCTAGTTAACAAGTATTAACCTTTTTTCTTCTTGGTAGTTAGTTCTTTAAATTTGACTATTATGATTTTTTTCTCCTTGGGTTCTATGCTGATCTTTACCTTTTCACCAACCTTGAAAGGGTACTGACTATCCTCCGAAATAGCTCTAGGTATTGCTATCACATGATATTCGTACTTTTTCCCGGTCCTTTTATCATAGGCTGGCTTCCTTTGAATTTTCGTAATGCTTGTAAGAGTCACATAAAATTTTTAGCAAAGACGGTATTTAACCTTTAGTATAATATTTTCCCAAAATAGCGTTCATTATTTTGGTGTAAAATAACGTTAAATTCGTTACAAATATTTGGGCATAAAAGCACATATTTCAAAGGGCTATCGTGTAAAAGGATTAATAAAGCCTTTACGAATAAGACCTTGGGGCCGTAGTCTAGCATGGTTATGACACCTGGCTTGGGCCCAGGAGGTCCTGGGTTCGAATCCCAGCGGCCCCATTTATACTAAAGAGACATAAAAATCTCGGAAAAGTAAACTGGTGATTAGGGGAATGGTTTAGTAAAGAAGCAGTTGGTTCGTTTATGTTCATAATGCTTTATTAGGTATTTTGTGAAGCTTTGCTGTTAGTTCTAATGGTTAATTAGTCCTATATTATATTAAAAATAACGACGAATGTCGCCTATATGTGTAGGTGTGGATACCCATGTCAAGAAAAAACGTGCCTAAACTTGTCGTGTTTGACTGTGATGGTGTTCTAGTTGACGGTTATGTATCAATATTTATTGCCGATAAGCTTGGATTCGGGTCAAAGGTTAGGAAGATTTACGCAGAAGTGATAGACGGTAAAAAGAATTTTGATGAGGCCATGGCTGAGTTATTAAAGATCTTCCTTGGACTTGAGGAACCCATAGCGAGAGAGCTCATGCTACAAATTCCTATAATGAAAGGGGCGAGGGAGACGATCAAGCTATTGAAGGATTCTGGAATAATTGTGGGCGTAATAAGTATCGGTGCATCGCAATATTTCCTAGATATATTAAAGGAGTTGCTTAAGTTAGACTTTTGTGTTGGAACGGGCATATTAATAAAAGATGGAAGGTTTGCTGGCATAGAATTCCCAATAGTTGATATGGAAAATAAAGGCAAGATATTATCTGAAATCGCCTCCAATTATAGAATACCTTTATTCCAATGTGCTGCCGTTGGAGACGATGATTCGAATATCTCGCTCTTTAAAACCGTGGGGTACAGCATACTTTTTAATTCTGAATGTCTTGAACGTGAGTTAAATAAACTAAATATGAATTTTATTGATAAACTTCGGTTAAAGATTAAGATAGATCTCCATAAAAGACACATCAAGAAGTACGCCGATGTCATAATTAATTCAAGAAATTTACTGGATATTTTAAGTGTACTAGGGATTTAAAAAACTAAATTCAAACTCGCACACATCGTTTCCAATAGCTTTGCATTTTATCTCCTTTCCACTAACTGGTCTCTTAAATACTACAGACAGGGCACCCTTTATCGCACCTGTAATTGCTGTACATATTGGCAAACTTGACGACATATTTTCACATATATAGCAGTCTGGAATGGTCACCTTAATCTTTTCATTATTCAGAAACTTAACATCAGATTTTAATCCATAACCGTAATAAATCGTTAGCATTATAATCTTCGGGATGTATTTTGGTTCAAGAGAATTTAACGGATTTTCTTTCTGAACAACTATATCTTCCAGGGCCTTTTTTCTGCTGATGAATTCGTGGAACTTCTCTTCTAAATTCAAAAGATTTTCAAACATCACATCGTGTTCTTCTTTGCTACCTGCTGTTATATGTTTAATAAATTCGAACATGCTTCTTTTTTCCATCATGTAAACTTTAGCGGGAACTTTTGGTAAACTTGATATGCCTTGCACAGTATGGAAGAATTTTGATGGAAGATTTAATGCAACCTTGGTCTTAAGATTTATTCCCTTTTTATTCATTAATTTTTTGACATTGTTTAACCATGGGTCGCCATCCTTATCTATAACCAATTTAACATAACCCAGAGTTTCCCAAACAGCTATCTTTCTCAGTAAAGAATTAAAGATGTCAGGATAGACCATCTTTACCATTAAAAGAGGCATACCATCTATTTGAGATAGGAGCCAAAGATCTTCGGACAATATATTAACATACTCCTTTTCTCCTTTTATTATTCTTAAATTTTCTACATTATCTTCATAAAATTTGATTTTTTCTTTAAGTGTTTCAGCTGTAATTTTTGGTATTTTATTCGTGAATTCGCCCATCCATTCAATTAAAAGTTCACCATCTCTTATGATGAATTTTATCGGCTTTAGGTTGTACTCGAGTTTACAACACTTTATCAGAGTAAAACTCAATTGTTTTATTTCTTTTTGGGGCTTTACTTCTACTTCAATTCCACCGTCCATCAGTGATAAAAGTTTTTTCTCAATAATTGCAAAAGCATCTTTTGTTAATATATAAAATTCAACAGTCTCATTCTTTTGGACCTCTGTTTTCCATATAAGTAATAACTTAAGTACTGAATCTGGATCAAAATTTATCAACAATTCTGATAGATAGTCATGTATAATTATCTTTTCTTTATTTTCTCTTCTTATATTGTTTACTATTATACTCAACTCGTTAAGTGTTGAAAATTGAATCGTAATTTGTTTGCCTATAACCTGTTGTTCAATTTTGTGTCTTATTATAATGTAGTCCTTTGATTTTAATAACTTTTCTAAAAAGTATAATGCTTCACCGTAACCACCATCCAGCACCAATATCGAGTTTCCGACCTGTATGTCAGATATTTCATCAAATACCTCGTGTCCAGTAAAGAATTTTTTCATGTCTATCAATAAATACTTGATTTACATGCTTTTATATGTTTATAGAAATAAAAGTCAGTTTTAGGAGGCGTAGATACGAGGATATTTTGATAACTTTTCCAAACATCTTCTAAGTCTTTAGAGAGTTTTATATTATTTTTTGGGCATCTAATAAAATGCCAAGCTAGCGGCACGTCCTTTTCCCTTATTAAAAATTTCCTGACAACAAAGAGCCTCATTATGTTGCAGAAATCGATTATTGCATTCTCATCAACGACCTCATCTAAACCCTCCTCAATACTTTTCTGGATGAGTTCAATTCCTGTAATATGCATGATGTCTCCAAGTTTAACGATGTCCCTTAATATCCCGCTCGAAATTAAGAAATTAACGAGTTCTTTTATATTGACATCCTTTATAACATCTTGCCTTATTAAACCTCTTTCCATGCCAAGTAAAAGCATACTATTGATGGAGTTGAACTTTATATCTTCGTAAATATCAACTATATCATCGTAAAGTATCGTGGCCTTAAATACCATAGAAATTCCAGATTTTAACAACATTAGAGAATTTACTAACTTATCTGTCATATAATCTCTCATGGCAGACTCCATAAAACATAGATCGATGTCTACCCAAACGTCACCGATGCTTTTTTCTATTATTCTTTCTACATAGCTCTTCATGGTCGGGGCTTCATCATTTCTTTTTTTATGCATTAAAGACTCTATTTGTCCCATTATCAACTTCTTAGCATCGTTTATGTACCAATCAAACATTATATTAATTTTATTTTTTAACCTCAATGCATTCAGTATGTCATATATCCACGCACTCATATCAAAGGCCGAGTTTTCTGCCATGCTAATTATCTTGTTACTCTCATTAATTTTTGGCTCGTAAAGTCCTGAGATATATGCAGATAGCAAGTTTCTTAAGGAGTAGATTGCATCCTCTACGCTGTGACAGTAATCATTTAAATTGTCAAGTAACTTTACACCGGCTCCGAAAGATGTTTTTGCAATAGCAGCCTGCAATATGTAGTCTTCTTCGCATAGTTTATAGAGCAGGGGTAATGAACTAATTAATGACATGTAGGCCGCATACATCCAGTGCTTTTTCTTCATGAACCCGTGGTTTATAATTTCTTGATAACCTAGGCAATAAGGTCTCCCTGATAATCCTCTAAGCATTCTTTCGTATGTTACTATTATTTTACGTAACATCTTTACAGATCTTTTAAACTTCGTGGATTCGTTTTTGTTTAAGAACATTAAGATAGCAATTGCTGACAGCTTATATAACGAGTTTAACCCCTCTTTCCAATAGTTCTTTCTTGTCATCACAGGGTTTATGGGCCCCTCGGATAATGTTTCCACTTCAGGACTCAAAACCTCATATTTTTCCAACTTGTCACCCTATTTTTGATTAATTGACGAATGCCCTTAAATCGTTTTTGTCATCATTTAATACCACGGTTTGAGCGTTATTACTGCAGTAATACGTCAGAGTTATTCTCAGAATTTGTTCCAAAAACCCTTACAGTAGTTTATATTAGCCGCCTTGTTTTTCAACATAATGATGTTTAACGAACTTGAAAGAATGGCGGCTGAGAAGGCTAAGGAGGCAGTTTACTTAGATAAGATAGGCGCAAGGGAAAAAGCCTACGTAAAGTACAAGGAGGCTATTGATATTCTAACAAAACTTTACTTCATGACAGAAGACGATACGATACGCTCAGTATATCTTGAAAAGATTCGTGAATATCAGAGAAGGATTCAGCTTATGGATACAAAAAGGGTCGTGATTTCCGAAGGGGATGCTAAAACTACTGGTATTGAAGAAGGGACTGAATGGATACTTAAAGACAGGCCCAGGGTTAACTGGGAGGATATAATAGGGATTGATGAGGCTAAGAGGGCAATAAGAGAAAGTATAGTATACCCAAAGATGAGGCCAGAATTATTCCCCTTAGGCTGGCCTACCGGTATACTGTTGTTCGGACCCCCTGGCTGCGGTAAGACACTCATAGGCGCTGCCGTTGCTAACGAAATAGACGCCGCGTTCTTCTACGTGGATGCTGCAACCGTCATGTCAAAATGGTTAGGAGAGTCTGAGAAAAATATAGCACAGCTTTTCGCAACGGCTAGGACCGCATGTAAAAAACAGGGTGCGGCCATAATCTTTATCGATGAAATAGATTCGTTGACATCGGTTAGATATATTGAAGTGGGTGGTGAAGCTAGGGCGAGGAATCAACTACTAAAAGAAATGGATAGTTTAACCGAAAAGGGCAAGAGGGAGTACCTATATGTGATAGGAGCAACAAACAAGCCTTGGATGCTCGATGAACCTTTCATAAGACGCTTTCAGAAGCGAATATACGTTCCTTTACCAAATCTTAATGCGAGAGCAGCCTTGTTTTCTTATTATACCAAAGACCTTAAGCTTGGTCAATCTGTTGATACATGGCAACTTGCCGTTATGACAGAAGGATATTCAGCGGCCGATATCCATGATATTTGTATGGAAGTTCAGCTGAAGGTCGCCAGAGAATTTTTTGAAGAAGGGAACGCCGAAAAGACGGAGCCCAGAGTGATAGAAATGCAAGACTTCTTAGAGATTATTAGTAAGAGAAAATCATCAATAATTTTAGAAAATCTCAAGAAGTTAGAGGAGTGGGCAGCCAAGTACGCAACTTAGAAGTTTTTATGTCATCTCGGCACTTTGTACCTCTATTAACCCTTTTTCTTGAAGGCTACTTATAACAACTTTTACTTGTGATATATTAAGTCCAAGTTCTGACGCGCATTTTGCTATGTCCAACTCATCACCACACTTCATAATATAGGAGTAAACCATACGCTCCTCTTCTGTCAGAACTGGTACCTCTGGGAAGTTTTTCCTCACCTGCTCTGCCGCTATCCTTCTTGCTTCTTCTAGGATTCCTTCCGCGTCTTTATTGATCTCGATATTACCAGTTGATGTTGTATCAACATATGCTGAAGATGAAGATGTGAAGTCTTCTATCGTTTCTGCTAGTTCTCTGAGACTATTTGATGCTTCAGGAACGACAAGCGATACTTCCTTCTCAACCGCATCTATGATTGATGTTAAGGGAACTATTAGGCCCATTACTTCACCTAGCTCTAGTATCGTTTCAAGCCTAACCTTTATCTGTTCAAGGACTAGACAGCACCTCATAACTATGTCTGCTAACCTTTTTATCTCAGCTATTTCAACTGCATACATTTTGGCCCTTTCATTATCCTTAGCAATTAAAGCATCTATGCATCTTTCGAAGTATTCTTTGCTTCTAGATAACATGTTCTGATATCTTATCCGTAACTTGTCAACTTGGACGGATAAGTTCGTTAAAGAGTCCTCAATCTTCTGTACCAGAGTATCATAGTTTTGAGTAACTATATTGCCTTGGCTTTCGGATTTTGGGACGAGTTTCTCTTGAATACGCCTTAAGGAAAACCTTACCAATCCTACGACCCAGAAAGAAAGGATTCAGCAGAGACTAATACCTTTTTACCAATCCTACCGTTGCATAGTTTGCACGTTATACCCCAATAATCTTGTGAATCTACCATTTAGGCGCCTGAGAGATAGTTTCTAGTTTATCGAATGATGCATGAAAGGTGCTAGAATTTTTTTAAAATTTATTCTAGTAGGTTAAATATAAGTAAGCTTATCAACTTCTGGAAAATTTGATATACGAAACATGTGTGGTATAACGGGTTGCGTGACTGAGGACAAGGTTGTAGCAGGCATACTTTACAAGTCGCTTAAACGCTTAGAGTATAGGGGTTACGACTCGGCTGGTATGGCCACGATATTTAACAGAACCCTTTACGTAAAAAAAGATCAAGGGAAAATAGACGAAGTGAATGAGCGGCTGAATTTCAACAACATGCCCGGTAACATAGGCATAGCCCATACAAGATGGGCAACGCATGGTGCTCCATCAAAAATTAATGCTCATCCGCATACAGACTGCGACAATAAGCTGGCAGTGGTGCATAATGGTGTGATAGAGAATTTTCTTGAACTTAAGAAAGAGCTACTTGACCTCAATCATAAGTTTGCATCAAAGACCGATACGGAAGTTGTTGCTCATCTTTTAGAAGAAAATTTGAAGAAGGGAGAGAATTTTTTCTCGGCTTTTATTAACACAATTAGGAGGTTAAGTGGGTCTTATGCTATTGCTACTATATACGTTGGAGAGCCTGATAAGATTTTGGTTGCTAGGCAGGACATGCCACTCCTAATAGGCGTAGGTGATGAATGTATGTTTGTTGCTTCCGATGCCGCTGCCTTCATAGACGAGACTAACAAGGCAGTTATCCTTCAGAATGGAGAGGTCGCTGTTGTTACTGCAAAATCTTACGAAATTTACCGTGTTAGGGATGGTGCAAAGGTTGCAAGGAACCCGATAATTCTCAACTGGACTTTAGAGATGGCTGAAAAGCAAGGCTTCCCGCACTATACTTTAAAAGAGATATTCGAACAACCCCTAACTATAAAGAGCGCCCTCAGATTGCAAGATGCTTATGTTGACCTCCTAACTGAGTTCTTGGATAGAGGTGAGAAAATTTTCCTGCTAGCAGCCGGGACTTCCTACCATGCTTGCCTTGCTGCCTCTTACATGTTCTCAAAGCTGGCCAGACTCACGACGTATCCGGTTGTGGCATCAGAATTTATAGAAAATTATGGTCATTCTATAGATATAGGGACAGTTATATTAGCGGTGAGCCAGTCCGGCGAGACTGCTGATGTTTTAAATGCGCTCGAGTTCGCTAGACTGAGGGCGGCAACTATACTTGGAATAACAAACGTCGTTGGATCGACTTTGACAAGAATCTCTAGGGCTTACTTGCTACAGAATGCTGGACCAGAAATTGGCGTTGCGGCGACCAAAACGTTTACGTCGCAACTTATTGTGCTTGCACAACTTGCTCTAAGGTTAGCAAAGAAAAGGGGGAAGATGGCGCAATATGAGATGGACGAGTTTAGGGATAAGTTATACGAAATGCCTGATGTGGTCTCGCAAGTTCTTGAAATGGTTAGAGAACCCATGCAAGAGTTAGCAAAGAAATACGCTAAAGAGAGGTTTTTCCTATTTCTTGGAAGGGGTATAAGTACTGCGACAGCATTCGAAGGTAGGCTAAAGGTCATGGAACTTTCTTATATACCGTGTATAGCATATCCTGCGGGTGAGAGTAAGCACGGACCTATAAGCATTATAGAAAAAGGCGTACCCGTATTTTTTATATGTCCAAAGGATGAAACCAGGAAGGCCATCATTGGAAATATAGAGGAGATGAAAGCTAGGGGCGCAAAGATAATAACCATAGGTAACAAGGATGATGAGGAGTTGATGGAAATATCGGATGATTACGTTGGGTTGCCAGACGTTCATGAATTGCTAAGTCCAATAATTTACACGTTGCCGTTCCAGCTCTTAGCGTATTATTTAGCAATTGAAAGAGGTTTAGATCCAGATAAACCTAGGAACCTCGCAAAATCTGTTACAGTCTTATGACTGCCAAAAATTTTAAATATCCTTAACTATATATTTGGAACTTTGTGGTAAATTATTGGATCCTTATAGCCAAGGATCATAATTATGATGGGTCTATTGTTTCGGCGATAACTATCATTAAAAACAGGGTTGAACATAAGTTTTGGATACTTAATAAAAACACACCCGGAATTAAGAGACTTAAACCAGGAGATAAAGCTGTCTTTTATGCTGCGAGTTTTGAAGGGAAAGGTTTCTGTGGTTGGGGAGAGCTGTCCACAGAGCCTCATCCGCTTACACCGGATCAAAGGTTTTATGCTTTTGGTAAACCTTCAATGTTATTCGATTTTGCCGTGGACTTCAAGATAGCCGAGTTCTGGCCAAAGCTAAAACCAATAGAAAAGCTCGCCTCCGCATTAAGTTTCCTTAAGGATAAATCTAACTATATAAGGTGTTTTAGAGGGAGCATAAGGGCCATAACTCAAGAGGATTTCGAGCACATCATTTCCGCGCAAGTGTAACGGGGATAGGTGGTATCGGTATAGGTAATCTTTTATGCTCACTTCTTTTTATCATCATAAGAATCTTCTTCGCTAGTTCTGTTTGTATGTTAACTAATTTTGATGCGGTTTCAACGTCTATGCCCAAATCACACAGGTAATATAGAAGTAAATCGAGTTGCTCGTACTTTAAGCCTATCTCATCTTCATCTGTCTGACCTTTCCAAAGCCCAGCCGTTGGTGTCTTCCAAACTATACTTGACGGTATTCCTAGGTGTTCTGCTAGTTGCCTTACCTGTGTTTTGTACAGATTGCCAATCGGCAGACAGTCAACACCACCATCTCCGTATTTTGTGTAATATCCAATTAGGAGCTCACTCCTATTCCCCGTCCCAGCTACCAATCTATTTAATATGTTTGCATGGTAATATAATATGGTCATCCTAACTCTGGGCTTTATGTTGCCCTTAGCCAAGACTGATGCCTGAGATCCGTGTTTGCATATATTGGCCAAAGAATCTGAAATCCTCGTAATATCCATGATTTCATATTCTATACCTAGAATAGATGCAATACGTTCGGCATCTAATACGTCTTCTTGGGGCGTTGTATCAGATGGCATTAAAAGGCCCAAGACTTTTTTCCGTCCAACCGCTTCAACACAAAGTTTTACCACGACCGACGAGTCAACACCTCCGCTCAGACCCAAGACATAACCATCTGCTCCGGACTCCTCGATTAGTTTCCTTAGAAATTCAAGTATTATTGCTTTGGTCTCGTTTACATTAATCTTTAACACTTCAACAGCAGACATCATGCTCGCCGATTATTGTATTATACGTACTATTAAAAACATTATTTTTAAATAATTATGGTGAGTAGATTCCTGCCACCTTTGGGTAAGGCCTCGCTTCCCAAACAGTTCTCAAGCCACACACAAACCTAGTGAGTCTCTCCACACCTATTCCAAAGCCGGATGTAGGTGAGATGCCTTCTCGAAGCATTTCAAGATACCATCCATACTTAGCAGGATCCTCACCGTTCTCATGCATCCTTGCCACTACCTTTTCGTAAATGTATTCACGTTCAGCCCCAGAGACCGCCTCGCCGTAACCCTCAGGGTAAAGTAGGTCAAAATCCCTAAGTATCCCAGGTCTCGCAGGATCCTCCATATCATAGAAACCTCTTGAACCCTTTGGGTAATCCATTACAAAGAATGGCGTAGGCATTAACTTTGATAACAGTTCCTCCTCTTCCCAAGGTATTTCGACGCCATATTTGATTGTATGCCCCTTCTTAGCGAGTATTTCTAAAACTTCAGCGTAAGTCAGCCTAGGATAGGGCGGTTTGTATACCTTTAAATCCCTGCCCAGCTCCTCGAGTTGTCTGGAACAAGCATCTTTAACATAACCGAGCGTATGTGCCAATAGTCTCTCTGCCGTCCTCATCGCACCATGATAATCAACATATGCTTCTTCAATGTCTACCTGAACAAACTCAACGAGGTGTCTACCGGTGTAAGCCGTCTCGAGTGGTTCGAGTCTAACATTGGGTGAGAAGAAGTATATCTTCCCCAGAGCGGTTGCCATCATCTGTTTGTAAAGTATTGCGCTACTCATCACTTTGTACTCTCTACCGTAAAAGTCTATCGTAGCCTGCTTGGCACCCCTTATACCAGGATCTGTAACTGGACCTATTATTGGTGGTAGAAGTTCTGTGAAACCTTCAGAATCTAGATAATCCCTTATTCCTTTGAATATCTCAGCCTGTACCTTCAGCACAGTCTTCATTTTTTGAGTCCTCACGATGAGGTAAGACTTTTGCAACATCTCTAGTTCAACCGAGGTTAGCTTCTCCATCATATTACCCCTTGTTATTATGTCAATAAAATGGCTTATTATTAAGCATTTATACAAAATACATATCATTTTGCCGTTTTTTTAAATTATAAACCATGTTTTTTCGTCAATTAGACGTATAAATGCCATGCATCCCACACTACCCTAGCGTAGGGCATGCGGCGGTCGCCAACTTTTCCAAAAGCATACAAAAACCCTTTTGTAGTTTGTAAAATTGAATAATTACTACTACTATTTTGGGTTACTACAATACACTAAGCCTAAATGTGTCGTTTTTCCACATACGTGTATTTCGAGTCCACACCACTATGGTTGTTATCGTGCTGGTTTGTGAAAAACGTGCCAAAAGAGGGCGAGTGCCAGCCTATTTTTACCCACCAAACATAAGGAATGCTTTAAATAGTATAACTTTGTAAAAAAGTCATGGAAAGTATCAGGATAGCCCGGAAGGGTACGGCATTAAGGGATGAAGAGGGAAAACTGCTACTAGTTAACGAAGACAACGAAGCCTACATTGCTAACGAAATT
This sequence comes from Candidatus Terraquivivens tengchongensis, assembly GCA_023268355.1. Lineage (GTDB taxonomy): Archaea > Thermoproteota > Nitrososphaeria_A > Caldarchaeales > Wolframiiraptoraceae > Terraquivivens > Terraquivivens tengchongensis. Next base: position 73,401 of record JALNJK010000003.1, on the reverse strand, counting down.
GTTGTATACATTTGGAATGTATGCGATGGTAAAACGTTAGACGAACTTACCAAAGAGATTGCAGAAGCCATGAATAGGGATACGGGAGAAGTAAAGGAGGCGCTCTCAGAATTAATCGGTAAGCTTAAGGAGGCTAAGTTGGTAGAATATACCGCTCCTTAGGTTTATCTATTAATTCTTAGAGTGTCCTCTTTTACGTATCCGCAAAACCAATGACGTAGGTAGTCGATTGGGTCAGCTGTTATTATAAACGTACGTTAATCAGGTAATTAAAGGTAAAATAGGCTATAAGTTCTTAAAGTTTTGGTTGCTCGGGATGCCACTAGCTGCTAAGATCTTCAGAGTTAAGGTCGATACATCGTTAGAGGAGTTAGCAGATAAATTAAGGGATTATAGGTCCGTTGAAATTCAGAAAGAAGGTGAAGAAGAGTTCGAACTACTCATAGAGGTGGGAGATCTCAAAATCGAGGGTGAACATTTATCTGGCATAATAAGCAAGGATAAGCTGATCTTTGTAAACCAACGCGGCAAGCTTAAACCTGTACTGAAGACCGTAGACGCTAGAATAATTTTCAGCAAACTTAAGGATAAGTTACTACTTACTGTAGTTCAAGAAAAGCATTTTGCGAACGCAATAGCATCCATGCTTAGTCAACTACTATTCTTATCCTATAAGGCAATCGTAGAGGCAAACATTAAACCTGAAACGCTTCAGGAGTTCCACGAAAGAAATCCTGAGGGGACAAAAGTCATATACTTTGATAACATAGACATACCCTCCGTGAACAAGCTTGCGCTTTATGGTGATGCGCTTAAGAACTCACCCCTATACGAAGAGTATCTAGCGCATGGAAAGATATGGTATATAGTTTTTACAAGTAGAAGGAATGGTGCAGTAATGGGCCTGACACGAAACTGTGTGGTTACCTCATTTACTAAGATGCCAGAAGAAGATTTCGTGCAATGTATATTCGAAGAAGTTTACCCCCTTATCAGCTAGCTGATGAAACCTTTGCTCTCCGTATCTATCTTTGATGTTTCTATAAGCTTCGTCCTTCCGGTCTTTGACTTTTTGATGACATTGAAGCCACAATATGGGCATCTCGTCTCAGAAACTTTTGATAATTTGTCCTTTTCGAATACCCTTCTACACCAGACACATTCGTACAATATACGTTGCTCAGACATACTCCATTGCCCGCGAAGTCTTAGAGGACAGGTTCTCGATAAATGTTTCTGAAACATAAAATCTTTCGGGCATGTAAACTTATATAGGCTGTAGGGGATTGCGAGAAAAGGTTTCGTTTAAATGGTGAGCCGTGGTTTGTCCAAAGAAACCTTAATCGTGGTTTGGGAAGGTACCGATGGTTCTGGGAAGACGAGTTTGATATGGGCTGTGAAAGATTTGCTCTTAAAAAAAGGCTACCGCGTAGGGACTTATAAGACACCGGGAGATACAAGAACGGGCAGGTTTGCTTTAGAATATGGAAACATGCAAGGGATTGATGGATTTACTAGAATGCTTCTATTCGCCGCTAACACCGCCGACGATTCTAAGCTTATACGAGCGCAAATAGATAACTTGAGACCGCATTTCGAGTTTATAGACAGATATTACTTATGTTCGATAGTGTATGGGGTTGCAATATTAAAAACCAAGCATAAAAAGACAGTGGGTGTTGAAGATGTTGAAACCCTTCTTAAGTTGTTTGAAAGGTTAGGTCAGGACATATTTGTTAGACCTGATGTATACGTACTTGTTGACGTAGAAGAAGAAGTGAGGTTAAGACGCGCCATATCAAAACACAGTAAGACACATTCGGCTGACCTATCCTATGAGCTTGATTCACGTTTGCAAGAGGAGGTGAGGGAAATCTATAAACTATTGATGGAAAGGGAAATCATAAAGGCCATTTGGGTTAATAACGTAGAAAATAAACTTAAGGAGAACGCCATAATATTAGCAGATAAATTGGTAGAACTGCGTAGAAGTATGTTGTGAGGTATGCGTATGAATTCACAAGGTTTAATCAGGTGCTTCATAGCAGTCGATGTATGCGTTCCTACAATCGTTGAAAAAATACTAGACATTCAATCTAAACTGGAGACGGTTGGTGCTGACATTAAGTTCGTTGAACCACATAACCTTCACTTAACACTTTGGTTCTTAGGGGAGATAACGGAACAAAAGCTTCGACAAGTTATGGAAGCAGTAAAGAAAGTAAAATTTAGTAAGTTTAACATAAACCTGAAGGGCTTAGGATACTTTCCGGGAGGCGGAAGAGTTAATGTAATATGGGTAGGTGTGGAGGATCCTAGTGATACATTAAGGTCAATATACTTACAGCTTGTGAAGTTATTAGAGCCAATAGGCTTCAGAGCAGAAGAAAGGGAGTTTACACCGCATCTTACGATAGGCAGGGTTAAATCTGTAAAAGATAAGACAAGACTCCTATCATTAATCAAGGATGTAGCGCATTTGGATTTTGGTGTACAACCCGTGGATAGGTTATTCCTTAAAAGAAGCGTATTAACGCAAAAAGGCCCTATTTACAGTAACCTCTTAGCAGTCGAGGGTGAATGAGGTTTGAAAAATGTAGAAGAGGTTACGGCAGAGGTTTTACTGAAGATAAGACCGTCGCTTGTAGAATCGGAGAAGCTTATGCAACTAGCTAATGAACTGCTGGAGGCAGTGAAGAAAATATCGAGTAATTATGAGGGAATAATTGATGCCAGGCTCGAGGGGTCAGTGGCTAAAGGTACATGGATAAGGGGTAGAGAAGAAGTTGATATATTCGTTCAGTTCTCGAAAGATGTAGATAAAGCTAGGCTGGAGAAGACAATCCTAGAAGTTGGCAACACTGTTATTAAGAAGTTTGGTGGAAAAACGGAGGTCAGATACGCTGAACATCCGTACGTAGAAGGTATACTTAACGGTGTGAGAGTCAACATCGTCGCATGTTACAAAGTTGAGCCCGGCATGTGGTTAAGCGCCGTTGATAGAACACCTTACCATACTGAGTACATTAAATCAAAACTTACTGGAACGCTCGTGGATGATGTTAGATTGATGAAGTCGTTCATGCTTGGTTGTGGCGTATATGGGGCTGAGTTGAGGGTAGGTGGTTTTAGTGGTTACCTTGCGGAAATTCTCACGATAAACTACGGCAGCTTCTCTAACACCATTAAAGCCGCTTCAAACTGGAGACCTCCTGTATATATAGACATTGAAGGGCACTATGCTGATAAAAGAGAGGCTTTGGAGGCTTTTGGTAGACCATCCATCCTAGTTATCGATCCTGTTGATAAAAAAAGAAATGTAGCTGCTGCCGTAACCGATACGAAGTTATCAGAATTTATTCTTGCATCGAAGTTGTTTTTTGATTCACCAACTGAGAAGTTCTTCTACATCCCCGGATGCGTTAATAAACGCATAACTATGACAGAAGTTAGAAGAATACTAAGGGGTAGATGTATACTAGGGCTAAGGTTAAAAGTCCAACAAAAACCACCGGACGTTCTTTGGGGTGAGATAAAACATACTTTGAAGGGAATATGTAGAGCTTTAGAGCACGAAGATTTTAAGGTATTTAGATATGATGCATGGTACGAAGGCAATATATGCATTATGCTCTTTGAACTTCAGGAATTAAATTTACCTACCTGTTATATCCACATCGGTCCACCGACACACCTTGACAATGCGTTAGAGTTCGTCAAAAAGCACTCCGATGCACAAGATACGGTTGCTGGTCCATGGGTCAGTGGTTCAAGACTTTATGTACTTAAATCAAGAGATAAGACTTCAGTTAAGGACATAATTAGAATGAGGCTAGCAAGAGGTGATATAAGTGTGTCGGCCGGACTTATGGAGGCTGTTAAGGGTGCGAAAATATACAAATCTGGTGAAGAACTGGCCAAGTTTGCCTCAAAGAACACCAGCTTTCGTCAGTTTCTCTTTGAATTCTTGGAGGCGAGGCCACCATTCTTAGCCAAGCACGTCCAATAAGTCTAAAACAATTACTTAAAGAGCACATACATTTTGCATCTATCTTGCATTATCCATCGTGTAATTTAGAAGAAAGTATGAGAAGGGTTAGAGAATTGGAGTCCTTAGGCATCGATTCATTAATGACGACGGAAAACGGTTTGCTACTTATTGGAAAGGGCTTCAGGAGTGTGGTCCTCGTTGGTACGTTGGATAACAAGCTTGTTGCCATAAAGGTGCTGAGGAGTGATTCGCCTGTTAAGTCCATGGAACATGAGGCGAAAATGCTTGAGATCGCCAACAGCGTTAACGTAGGACCTCGCCTATTCTTTTACACAAAAGGTTTCATAATTATGGAATATATCCCTGGTTCTGAAATAAAATCGTGGATTTCTTCTTTAAGTTTTGAGTCTTCCGAAAAATTAAGGAAGGTCCTCAGGTCATGCTTCGAGGATTGCTTTAGACTTGACAGCATAAGTCTAGATCACGGTGAACTCTCTGATGCATCTAAGCATGTGATAATCAGCGAGGGGTTGAAACCCGTCATCGTAGATTTCAGTAATGCTAGCACCACCAGAAAGGTATCAAACGTTACGTCGTTCCTTAGCTATATAATGTATGGCAAGGTTGCACAAACCATTAGGCAAGTTTTAGGGATAAGGATGCAGAACATTGATATTGTAAGAACATATAAGCAGCGTATTTCAGAGGAAAACTTCAACCAGTTGATGATAAGCCTCGGGTTATGAACAACATTTATTAGCTACATTGTTGTAAAATTTTGGTGATGTCTGTTAAAAGTAGCGATAGTATAGGATGGGAAATCGTTTCTGATGCTGTTAAAACTGAGATGAAGTGGCTGATAAGTAGGCACGATGGTGCTGAAAACTTCGAGATGAGGAAGTTTGTGATAAAGGCCGGAGGACGGATGCCAAAGCACATACATCCGGACATGGAGCACGAGCAGTATGTATTAAAGGGGAACTATTTGGTGGGCATAGGTGATACGACATACAGAGTCAAACCTGGAGATGTTATATTCATACCACCGAACGTGCCACACTGGTACTCGAACCCTGGACCTGAAGATGCTGAATTCATATGTGTCATACCCAAGCGTGAAACCATCAGGACAATAAAGCTGGAATGAAAAACGACGCTTTGTAATCGTTCAACGTCAGAATGACTCGCAGAAAAACACCTATGCAAACATGAAACCTTCAAACTTGTTACGTTATTACGTTCAATTATTATTGTAGTTTTTTAGTGGTTCAAGATCAAGTGTCAAAACTAATGAGGAAGTACCAAAGTCTCCAGCGTAAATGTTTTTGTCCTGATTAACGTCAAAGTATGGTATGGGTAGTGTTATATGTGCGTAAATGCATCAAAAGACGAAATAAGAAAAACCATATGGAAATTGCTTGAAGAGAAGGGTGTAGCGAGGTTTCCAAAGCCCATATTTGGAAGAATTCCAAACTTCGTTGGTTCAGAAGAAGCAGCACATGTATTATGTCGTACGTCCATATATAGAAAAGCCGAAGTCATAAAGGTGAATCCAGATTCGCCCCAGCTTGAGGTCAGACGTGCAACGCTTAGGGATGGAAAGATGCTTCTGATACCAACACCGAGATTAAGTGCAGGTTTTCTGTTACTTGACCCGAGGAGGATACCTAGCAGCAGTTTAGATGAGGCAGCCACTATAAAGGGCAGCTTTAAGTTTGGTAAGCCGGTACTACCCTCGGAGATTCCTAACGTAGACCTAATTGTCTTGGGTTCGGTAGCTGTATCCCGGGAAGGTTGGAGACTTGGTAAAGGCGAAGGGTATGGTGAAATAGAATACGCTATATTGAGGGAGTTTAAGAAGGTTGATGATAGCGTTCCTGTTGTAACAACTATTCATGAGCTCCAAATTGTCGAATGTGTACCGCATGACCGCTATGATGTGCCCGTTGATTACATAACGACCAGAAGCAGTTTCTATGAAGTTAAGCCACGTAAGGCAAAGCCCAGCGGCATATATTGGGAGTGCTTACCAGCCGAGAAAGTAAAAGAAATACCCATACTCCAACAACTTTTGAAAGATAAGAGGCGGGTTTGATATGGTAGAACTGATCTTGGCCGCGGATATCGGCGGTACGGTGATAAGGGTAGCCATTGCTGATTTGCAAGGACATATACTTGAGAAGGCAAGCACACTCGTCCCAAAAGGTCCTGACGCTAGAGCAGTTCCTTTGAAGGTGCTCGAACTCTGTGATGCTTTATCTACTAAATACGGTGGCAGACGTTCGATATCTAAGGTATCCATAGCGGCAATAGGTCCTTTGGATATGACAAAAGGGGCGATAGTTCGACCCGCTAATATGCCATATGACGTTGTCCCTATAATGGACGTTCTTTGTAATTACTTTGATGCTACATTTATTCTTTTGAACGATTGCAATGCAGCTGTGATAGCTGAAAAACGTGCTGGAGCTGGAAAGTATGTGGACGATGTTGTTTACATCACTATAAGCTCTGGGATTGGTGGCGGCGCAATACTCGACGGTAAGCTAATTTTAGGAAAGGATGGAAATGCCGCCGAGATAGGACATACCGTTGTGGACATGAACATTGGTATGGTGTGCGGTTGTGGAAAAAAGGGACATTGGGAGGCTTATTGTGGTGGAAACTCTATGCCTAAGTTCGCAAAGTTTCTTGCAGAGAATAAATACAATAACATAAATTCAACGCTTGCCCGTAGGTTGCGAGAGGGTACATACAACATTTCGGCTAAAGACATATTCGATTACGCGAGATGCGGCGATGAATTTGCGCTTATATTTATCGATACAATTTCTGAGATAAATGGAGCTGGTGTTGCAAACGTTGTGGATGCATTCGACCCGTCTATAATATCAATCGGCGGCAGCGTAGCCCTCAACAATGTTGACCTTGTGGTAGATAAGCTTAAGCCATTCGTGGAACAATATGCACTTAACCGTGTCCCAGAGATAGTTCCTACACCGTTGGGTCACGATGCACCCCTCATAGGAGCTATATTAGCGGCGATTGACCCGCCTCCCAAATCAGTTTTTAAGACTCTTTAAGCCATAAAAAATTTGAAATATAGCTAAAAGGAACTATGCCACCAGGGGCCGTGGTCTAGCATGGTCTATGACTCCGCAGAATCACTGCGGGGTAGAACACTCCAGCCTGGGGCGCTGGAAATCCTGGGTTCGAATCCCAGCGGCCCCACTAACACGTTTGTGGTTCTCAAGATTCTTCAGTAGCTTTACCATATTTTGTAAGCCATTTAAACTTCAGCTTCGCAGTTAAGATTTTCTCCGTAGCGAAGAGCCGGGAAGCTGCATACATGAGAACTACTGTGAAGAAAAAGACATAAAGTATACCAATGACTGGTGTCACATAATCGCCCATTACGACCGCTTTTGACGCTATTATTGGATGGCTAAACGGTATTGCATATAAAATCAGCCTAACTGCATAGGGCAATGCATTAATGTCTATGTACATCAAAATAAAAGTTGGAATGAAAATTATGGGATAAATATTTCCAACAAGTGATTGTGCACCTCTAACATCCCCTGCAAAGGCTGAAAGAATAACGGCCAAGGCTAAAGCTGAAAGTATTGTGACAAAAAGTAATGTACCTAAAAGCACATAACCCAAGAAGGAAGGGACTAATCCTAGCGAGGCCAAATCCATAACAAAACTCGGAGAAGCTCTGCTGATTAACGATTGCATAAAATACGCATAACCTATTATATATGCTGCCGCACCAACAGCTGCAATTATCATGGAACCTGCGAGCTTACCGAAAAGTATTGTAAGACGGTCTATTGGTAACGTTAAAAGGGTTTCTAAAGTTTTTTCTTCCTTCTCTATCGCCACGGATGTTGCAGCTATTTGTATAGAATAAAGCAAAAGGATCATTATGGCGATAGGTAAGACGATAGATTGGGACATCATTAATCCTGACACGACAGCAGGGTCAACGTTATGTTTAATCTCTCCTTTAATTATTGTTGACTTTTTAACGTTAAGGATGTCGGGTGCCAGCGCTCTGTTAAATTGTGCAACTACAGCATCTATTGGTAGGGATCTGGCAGCATCAAAAATGTTTGTGGTTGTAATATGTGCATAAAATTTAACAGAGGCCATTATGTTAGGATCTTTGGTATGTGTTGTTACATTCATACTGAAACCACTTGGAATTTCTAAAACCTGAGTTACATTGTACTTTGACAAAAGCTCCAAGAGCTTATCATCACTTAACTTAACATTTTCTTCAATAAATATTCTGGCTCCCGAATTTAAAAGGAATTTTATAAAAGCATAAGACCATTCTCCGCCGTCATTGTTTATAACAACAAAGTTAGCTTTTGCTGCACTCTCCTCCGCGGACTGTATAACATAACCCATTACACCACCTAAAACTGGAAATAGTATGAGTGGTGCGATAAGTATTCCTAGGAGTATTTTCGGGTCTCTGGCAAGTTCCTTAAGTTCTTTCAATAAAAAGTTTCTAAATCCTTTAAGCAAGTCTGACCACCTTGGCAAAAACCTCCTCCAAGTTTTCACTTTCAAATTTTTCCTTGAGCTCTCGTGGCGTTCCCTCGGCTACTATCTTGCCCTTGTTTATCAAAGCGACTCTATCACAAATATGCTCGACCTCAAGCATGTTGTGACTCGAAAGAAGGACCGTTACCCCATATTCTCTAACATATTTCTTTATTGTTTCCCTAACATGATAAGAATGAATGACGTCTAAACCACTGGTGGGCTCATCAAGTATGGCCAGCTTCGGCTTGCTCATAAGTGCCCTTGCCACCAAAAGACGGCGCTTCATACCTTTGCTGTAAGTGCTCGTTTTATCCTTTAACCTCTCGCCCAGTCCGGAGATTTTGGCAGCTTCCTTAACCATTTTACGTATCTCTTCCTCATTCTTCGTGTAAAACTTAGCCATGAACTCTAAGTATTCCCAACCCGATAGGTATCTGTAAGCACCGGCTTCCTCCGGAAGATAGGAAATGATTTTGCGGACTGTGTCAGCATTTTTTACAACATCTAGCCCAAAAACCCTTACTGTACCATAAGTGGGTAGGATGAGTGTTGAAATTATCCGTAAAGCTGTCGTCTTTCCTGCCCCATTGGGGCCTATAAGCCCAAACACTTCTCCAGGCTTCACTTCAAAGCTTAATCCATCTAAAGCACGAATATTACCAAAGATTTTTGTAACCCCTGAGACCTCTACGGCCATACTTGCAACAAAATTCACGGCTTCCATCATAGTGTTGCTTGGATTTAAATTTAAGTAATAGATTAGACAAACAGGCTACATTATGTAAACAATTGCTGAGCTAAAACGTCGTAAAAAATAGCTAAAATTTATTACGACATCTTAAAATCCAGCGATATCTTTACATGTAAGGTTGATGATGTTTTGGTATGAATTTAAGGGTAGTGGACGGTCGTCGATATCTGACTCTAAGCTGGTCCGATATAGAGGTATTTATTGACAAGTTGGCTGAGCAAATCTCTTCTATATACGAGCCTAACATGCTCATAGGAATTCTTAGAGGGGGAGCGATAGTTGCTAGCATGCTCTCCGACGTTTTGGATATGCGCGAAGTCTACACGATAGGTTGCAGGTCTTACACAGGGGTCGAAGAAAGGGAGACGGTCGTAATATATCAACCCCTCTCGTTAAACTCTTTATGGGATAAGAACGTTCTCATAGTTGACGATGTGGTTGATACTGGTGAAACTATGAAACACATAGTCCAGCATATTAAGGGGTTTAACCCGAGAAATGTTAAAACTGCAACGTTGCATATCAAACCTCATACTTCCTTCGTTCCTGACTTCTACGTTGAAAACGTCAATGCTTGGATAGTTTACCCTTGGAGCACTAATGAGTTTGTAAGAAACTTAGCATCAGAGATGGTCCCAAGGCTCGGAATATCTAGAACTTTCGAGGAGATTAAAAAAATAGTTTCGAACATAGACGTAATAAGAAGAAATTTACCAAGTGAGAAAATAAAGGACAGAGAACGGTAAGGCCCAAGTGTTCTGATTTCTAGAAATAAATGTTTCTTTGATTAGTAAAATTCTGAGGTGAATGGCATGGATGTAAAAGCCGGTACACGAGATGTAATTGTCTATACTGTTTTAGGTCTGCTGGCCGCAGTCGCAATAATTGCCATCATAATGAACGTGCTTGTCATAGCGAGCGGTGGAGAAACATACATTCAGCAACAAAAAGAGGAGGAGAGGCTCGTAACAATCACAGGTTCTGCTAAGATATACGCAGTACCAGATATGTTCACAGCCACACTTGGTGTTGAGACTTTTGCAAAAACCGCCATGGATGCTGCCAATGAAAATGCTAAAATAATGAATGGAGTGATGTCTGCACTGAAAAGTATAGGTCTGGCAGATAATGAAATCTCAACATCAACATATAATATATATCCTGTATACGACGAAAATGGCAGAGATGTGATCGGTTTCAGGGTAATTAACATGTTGACAGTCACTACCAATAAGTTGGACACAGTTGAAAAAATTGTTGATGAATCTATCAAATCCGGGGTTAACCGAATATATGGTTTGAACTTTTACCTTTCTGAACAGAAAGGGAAGCAACTTAAGCTTGAGCTCGTAGAAAGTGCACTGAAAGATGCTAGAGCTAAGGCTGATGCACTTCTTAAACCGCTCGGTCTTAACATCGCGGGGGTCAAGACAGCCTCTATAGTTGAATGGTATGAGCCGATCTATAAAGCAGAATATTCAACATCAACAGCTGGGACTCCGATCGCACCTGGTGTGACAAGCGTAGCTGTAAGTGTTCAGGTGACGTATATCATCGAGACATAGGCACTATTAATTCAAACTTTATTGTCTATAAACTGATTTTGCTGTTTAGACTTTATTCCTTAATCTTTGGAATGCTTTTTTTGTTTTAAAATAAGCAGTGGATGAAAAACAATTTAAATATTACTTAATTTTTTAATTTAATTTAAGTGAACACTCATGGGAATAGATCCTGATTTTGCAAAAAAGCGCCAAAAGGTTGGTACACATGCCGGTCACGATGTTTGGGGACCAGTAGAACCACCAACCAAACTCGGAATACATGGTACAAAGGTTGCTGTTGATTTTGACATATGTATAGCAGATGGTGCTTGTATAGACGTTTGTCCTGTCTCAGTTTATGAGTGGTTGGATACACCAGGTCATCCAACGAGTAGCAAAAAGGCAGACCCTGTCAGGGAGTCAGACTGCATAACCTGCTTGGCTTGTGAAACTGCTTGTCCAGTACAGGCCATAAAGATCTCAACTTAATAACTTCGCATAAATTAACGTGTAAATTTTCCTATCATCTTTCTTTTTATGTTTAAAGTTTTTCGATATATAATGTTCGAAAGGAGTAGCCATGGATTCTCGGCGTTTTCGGTTTAGAGAAGTTAGAGGAGTCTCGTTGGTTGAAGCACTATTTGCTGGTATGCTCTTTGGCACCGCCTCTATATTCATAAGATTCCTCCCAATGCTTGACGCTCCCACCATAGGCTTTTACCGATTAACGATAGCTGCTGCCTTCTTGACGATGATTAATTATGTACTCTTTAGACCTCATGGCTTAGAGCTTGTATCATATTTTAAACATTCCGTGCTGCTCGGCATACTCCTAAGCCTCCACTTCATTTTCTTTATATCAGCTGTTAAAAATACAACAGTAATGAATGCAACAATCTTAGTGAATACGACGCCCATATTCGCTACGATCATAGGTTTAGTGTTCTTTGGTATAAAACCGACTTTTGTAACACTAGTAGGCATACCTATCAGCTTCATTGGAACATTCCTAATCGCATTATCGACCGCTTCTTTAGTTCCCGGAAATTTCAGAGGTGATTTGGAGGCATTAGTGGCCGCCTTCCTTTGGGCGCTTTATCTGAACCTAGGAAGACCTCTGAGAAAAAAAGTTCCGCTACTTGTGCTCATGCCATTCGTATACATTGTCGCTGCTGGAATAATGTTTCTACTTATTTGTTTATATGGTAACAATCTTTATGTCCCTAGCCCTTCCGAATTCGCGGTCTTGTTGGTCCTGGCACTCCTGCCTACTGCATTGGGTCACACACTACATTTTTCTTCTTTGAAGGGCCTGACACCTTTTCAGGCTGCTACGACTGCCCTACTCGAGCCCGTGGTGGCCTCCTCCCTTGCAGCTTTACTCTTCTCGGAGATACCACACCCGGTTTTTGTCGTAGGGGCAATTGCCACTCTCATTGGAATATTCTTAGTCTCGAAAGAGATAGCTTAGTAGTACCAAGATATGATCTTCGCTAATGTGCACCGTAAGCAGATATAAAAATATATTAAAGAAGTTTTTATTTTAAAACCTTAGCAAACCTCTGCGGCAAATGGTGCGTATGGTTGGAGACAAAATACTTAGTGAAAGTTGAACAGTTAGAAAAACCTCCAAAACCATCAAAGGAGAGTCTAGAACTTCTAAAAGGCACTATTAGCAAGAAGATGCTGTCTAAGATGAAGAAAGAATGTATCAATTGTCCTATCGTCGGTCGCTATGTTCCTTTCCTAGACTGCTTTGTATGTGTTTCGTTTATAAGGAGGGTAAAAGGCGAAGTTCACTGCGCTGGCATAGAATTTAGGCTCAAAACCCAATAAACACATCTACGTTTTGAATACCTTTATTTTCTTTCCAGTTGTTAGGGCATTCATCAAAGCTTTACCGCTACTGCTATACTTTGAGACTTTTACCTTACCCCTTTTGCCTACTATGGCAGTTAGTATGTGTTCACCGTCTACGTAAATATTTACTGTCTTACCTATTATATTCTCGTCAAAAAGTATATCAACAGTTTTTCCAGATTCGACGACTTTGAATTGTACTTCTTCACCTGTTGTCGGAGTAAGCAATTCCACATCTAATCTTATTCCAAGCTCTTCTTCTAACTTCTTGATCGTCTCACCCCGCCTTCCTATAAGTCTCGGTATATTCTCACTACTTACCCTCACTATCGCCCTATCTGTTGATATGACTTCTACTTGGGCGTCTGGATCAAAACGGCTTACGGCTGCCAATATCCTATCCTTTATATTGCTCAGCTTTCGCTTAACATCCGATACCGCGACTATAACGTTTTCATCGCCAAACGTATATATCTCGTACTCTAGCCTTCCAGTCTCGAAGTCTCTTACTTCAACTACCGGTCTCGCTAAGTCTGCTTCAACCATTCCCGTCGGGACCCTGACCGTGAGACTCAACTCATAGACCTGCTTCACTTCCCCATCTTTCAAGAATATCACTGTATCAATTATATGCGGTATCATTCCTAACTCAACTCTTCCTATGAAGCGTTGTATAGCATCAACTGTGTTGCTGGCATGGACGACACCTATCATACCAACACCGGCCAACCTCATATCAGCAAATATCTGAAAGTCCTTTTCCTTTCTAATCTCGTCAAATACTGTATAATCTGGTCTCACAAGTAACAATATCTCTGCCGTCTTCTCGAAGTCACCCTCTAACGGCCCATATTGGGTAATCTCAGGGCCTACTTGTAAGTCCCTTGGCGATTCGAGTGTCTTCACTATTTTCCCTTGTCTTGCATAGAATTCTGCAAGGCTGGAGGCAAAGGTCGTCTTTCCACTACCAGGCTGGCCTGCTATGAGTATACCCTCAGCCCTGTTCTTTAACCTTTCCATAAGCTTCTGGGAGAGATGATAATCTTCTAGCGTAAGCTTCACGATTGGACGAACTATCGTCACTTCTAGACCGTCAGAGAACGGTGGTCTTGCGATTGCTATTCTATAAGGACCCATTTGTATGACGAGGGCACCACTTCTAACTATCTCTACGCTACCATCTTCCCTCGACCTAGCAGCCTCGATTATCCCGTTTATTATCTCGGATATTTCTTGCTGAGTGCACGGTTCATCCCTAAGCTTAACCAACTTTAAGTTTCCCGGTTTTCCTACTTTAGCCATAGGTGGTGCGTCTTCCTTGAGATGAAGACTTAGCGTATCGGGTGTGAAGTATTTTTCGAATAAGAGTTCAAATTTCTTTGGCTCGGTAGGTATATAGCGCACCGGTATTCCTTCGGCTTCGGCTACTAAAGCTTGCACGTAATCCGACGTAAAGAGTGTTGCACCCTCATTCTTGGCAACATCCCTTATTAGCGCATCTATCCTGCCACTCCTTGCCAGCTTTATATCCTCTAACGATGGTCTTTCACCGGAAAATCTTATGGGTATATTTTTTTCTGCGCAAATCTCTCTAATCCTTTTAAGTTCATTCAGACCGATGAAGCCAGGTTCACGTTTCTTTGATGCCTGAGCTTGGAGCTCATCCACGACTGCGATGGGAATTATAACTTCGCACTCCTTCAGCTCCCCTGACTGAAGATGTTCCGTAAGTTTGCCGTTTATCACTATGCTAGTATCAGGCACGATTTTCATGACGCTTCTCTCTGTCTGGAAAATCTTAACGGCAATATATATTTGAGTTAACCAAGACTATTTGAGGGGCGTTCCGCTATGGGTGAAAGATTAACAGTATATACAATAGGTCATGGTAGCAGGAGTAGAGAAGCCTTCCTAAACCTCCTTAAAAAGCACGCTATTCAGGTTTTGGTTGATGTCAGACGCTGGCCGACCTCAAAAACGGAGCACTTTAAGCTCGATTATCTTAAGGAATGGTTACCGAAGGCTGGCATAGAATACATATGGCTTGGCGATCATCTCGGCGGGTATAGGAAGGGCGGCTATCGAAGTTATACCGAAAGCGAGGCGTTTAAAGAAGGGTTAAAGTCTTTGGTAGAGCTTGCAAAGAAAAGCAGGGTTTGTATTATGTGTCTTGAAGTGAGCCCTTCGGGCTGTCATCGCCGATTCATAGCTGAAAAGTTGCTCGAAACCGGTTGTGATGTTGTCCATATAATCTCTGAGAAAAAATGTATAAAGGTTGGCGATACTTCGCAATCAAACCTTGATTATATAAAAATTTAGAGTTGTTATTGGAGAATGTTTAGAAGTTCGGATAAGGACTTTATGATAAAATCCGGTTTCTTCTCAACCAGCACGTCTTCCGAATGAATCCCTCCCAAGACCGCTATGGATTTGATACCCACGCTCTTTGCAGCCTCTATATCATATGTACTATCACCAACGTAAACTGTCTCCTCTGGAGATGTTCCAAGCAAGCTCAGCGCCCTCTTCAGTAGATCGTTTGCTGGCTTAATTCTTTCAACATCGTCTCTAGTTACCACCACATCAACATAGGCAAGCATACCGCATTTCTGGAGCACTAAGAATGAGGCCTTCCTACAGCTGTTTGTCGCCACAACCACCATGATGTTCATAGATTTTAGACTCTTAAGGACTTTTAGCGCATCGTTCCTAGGTGATGGAGCCGATGCTGCCTCAAGCTCAAACTTTTCCATAATTTTGAAAACTTCAGACCTAATGAGTTCATTAAGTGTTCTATCTATGACCCCATTTACGCTCATCACTTTTGAGATTATTGTTTGTATCGAGTCCTCCGGTGATAAGTTCCCTGGGTCGAGTCCTAACTCTTTTAACCTTGAAATTATTTCATGCTTCGCATCATTAATCCTCAACTTGAACTCGACTAACGTACCATCTAAGTCAAAAATTACTGCTTTTGCATGGATTCGTTTCCCTTTGTCATTCATGAAACACACCAAGAACAGTGACGAGGTTTCTTCATTAATGAAGTTTGTCTGACTTTAACCCCTCTTAGTAGTTGACACTATTGATAGAACGTCTCTATCCTTGAGTTGATAGTCGGCAGGCAGTCTCAGACCAGTTCTAGCATCTACTGCGTATAGGAGTCCCTTTGCCAACTCGCTATGTATTTCTTTTGCTAGGTCTGCTACAGTGGAACCACTTGGAAGTAGGTATGCATCGGGTAAGACGTTCCCATGTCTATCTGTCAATTTTGTTACATCATATACCGGATAAATTGTATTCATTTTTAGGAGTTTGAAAACCGCTACATTTATTGCAAACTGAACACCTGTCCTCATATATTCCTTTAGGACTTTATCTCTGATAAATTCCAAAGCCCAACGTTGTTTGTCCGTTAATGAACTCTCCTGAATTATCTCGAAAGTTTCTTCACCCGGTAAATATCTTATGTAACCCTTTTGTTCGGCTCTTCTTAACAATAACTCCGCCTCAGCACTACATGGAACGACTATCTTATCAGAAAACTGATCTCTTAATAACTCAAAGTTTTTGGATGCCGTTTCTATATCTATTTTGTTGGCAACTATTATAGTAGGTTTCGAAACTTCTCTTAGTTTCTCTACAAATTTTTTATCATCCATTCCAGTCCAGTTCTCAAAATCTTTCTTATCTAGACCGCTTTGCTTTAACGCCATCCTTACATGCTCAGCTGTTATCTTGGCTCCCCTTAAAATCTCTGCTATACTTTCTTCCAACGATTTTCCAGACCTTATGTCTTTAAGTATTCTGTTCTCAGATTTATCTAGGAGCTTAAGAAACCACATAACCAACTCTTCTTCAACATCATAAACGTCAGCTATCGGATTTCCCTGACCTGGTTCTGTTAACCTACCCTCTTCATCAACACTACCGGACACATCAACAACATGTAGTAAAGCATCCGCTTCCGATGCTATCGCCAAAAATTGGTTTCCAAGCCCCTTTCCCGCCCATGCACCCTTTATTAGGCCAGGCAGATCTATCAACTCAATCGGTATGTGTCTCCAGCCGTCAATGCATCTTGAGTTTTTAGGATTATCCTTTACATTAAACTCCTTACAAACACAGAGGGTTATGGCATTCGCTATTCCGTAATTTGGCCGCTTTGTCGTGAAAGGGTATGTAGAGACCTCAGCCGACTGGAGTGTGGCCGCATTAAAAAACGTCGTCTTGCCAGTGTTCGTCTTACCTATAAGTCCAATTTTTATGGACACCTTACCACCACCAAGTAACCCTTCGTATTTCAAAAAAAGCGACCGGTGATTAAAAAGTTTTGATTATTTTTTCTATATTATAAAGGCAGCATGTATTATGGCATGAGGGTCAAAAAGTATATAGAGTAAGATGTTTTGGTTTGCTGTAAAATGCCATGATAGACATCAAGATAATCAGGGATAATCCGGAACTCGTCAAGGATATGTTGAGTAAGAGAGGTCTGAACCTACCAATTGACGAGCTCTTGAAATGGGATAAAGAAAGGAGGAGGCTCATGGTAGAAGTACAGAATTTACGGCATAGAAAGAACGTTGTCTCTTTGGAGATAGCTACTATGAAAAAAGAGGGTAAGGACCCGTCAACCCTCATGCAAGAAATGAAGACCCTTACGGACGATATAGCAAGGCTAGAGGACGAAATTGCTGAGTTAGAGAACAAGATAAACTATGTGATGATGAGAATACCAAACATACCTCATGAATCGGTTCCGCTCGGTACCAGTGAAGAGGATAATGTTGAGGTTAGGAGGTGGGGCAAGATACCGGAGTTTGACTTTGATGTGAAAGATCACGACGACATCGCAATATCTCTCGGCTTATTAGAGATAGAAAGGGCTAGTAAAGTCGCTGGGGCAAGATTTTATTATATCAAGAACGAGCTCGTCAAGCTCAATCTAGCCCTAATAAGATTCGCTTTAGACTTACTTGCAAGCAAGGGCTTTGAGATCTATCAGACGCCATACATGCTTAGAAGGTGGGTTGTCGAAGGTGTCACGAGTTTGCAAGATTTCGAGGATATGATATACAAAATTGAAGGGGAGGATCTTTACCTTATCGCGACTTCAGAACATTCACTTGCAGGCCTTCATGCTAATGAGATACTTGATGGAAGGTGTTTACCCCTTAGATACGCTGGAGTAAGCCCGTGCTTTAGGAAGGAGGCTGGTGCGCATGGGAAAGACACCAAGGGAATATTCAGAGTCCATCAGTTCGAGAAAGTCGAGCAGTTTGTATTTTGCAAACCAGAGCAGTCTTGGGAAGAACATGAGTTCCTGCTCTCAAATGCCGAGGAAATCTATCAAAAACTTGGTCTCCCTTACAGGGTGGTGAACATATGCTTAGGTGAGTTAGGGGTTGTTGCTGCGAAAAAATACGATATAGAGGTATGGATGCCGGCGCAGAGGAGGTATAGGGAGATAGTGTCATGTAGTAACTGTACGGATTATCAGGCAAGAAGGCTCAATATCAGGTACAGAGAGGCACCTCATGATGAGAAGACGCGATATGTGCATACACTGAACAGCACAGCGATAGCAACTGAGAGGACTATCGCCGCTATACTCGAAAACTATCAGCAAGAGGATGGTTCTGTAGTCATACCTAAAGTTTTACAGCCTTATATGGATGGGATAGAGGTTTTAAAACCCAAAAAGAAGTGACCTACTTACCTTATTTGTACATATGAGTATGCCTCAGTCTTCGAAGTAAAGCAGTAATGAACCTTGTTGAAAGGTCTCTTAAGTTCGGAAACTTCTTGTGCAACCTTTGATGGGTCCTCGCCCTTTACTATTACTTTGGCTATAAGTTCAGCTATCCATTCCATTTCGCTCTCTCTCATACCTAGCCTTGTAACCTCCTGCGTTCCAAGCCGTATTCCGCTCGGTGTTCTGTAGTCGGTCTTAAGCCTATAATCCTTCGGAATAAGATTCCTATTGATTATTATTTTAGCCTGCTCTAGCTTTTCTTCAGCTTGCTTACCGTTCATATACTTACTTACATCAGCCACTATCGTATGGGATTCCGTAAAGCCCCTATGCTCGTATAATACATCCACGCCCCTTTCGTAAAGGGCTTGAGCGAGGGCCTTAGCGTTTCTCACTATCTGCCTGCTGTAATCCTTATAGAACGCTATAGCTTCCGCGAGACAAATAGCTACACCAGCCACAGCATGAAGGTGATGGTTACTCAACATGCCCGGAAAAGCGGCTTTCTTTAGAGCCTCTTCGTACTTAGCCCATGAACAAAGCATTCCATGTTGGGGGCCTGCGAGGGTCTTATGCGTACTCATTGTCATCACATCAGCACCTTCTCGTAGTGGGTCTTGAAATATTCCGCCAGCAATTAGACCTGCAACGTGTGCAGCATCGTATACTACCCGTGCATCGAATTCTTTTGCCATCTCTGCTATCTCTCTTACTGGGTGTGGAAAGAGAAAGACACTTGCTCCTAGCATGAAGATTTTTGGCTTTTTGCCCTCAGATGCTAAAGACTTAAGCTTTCTACGGGTCGCATCTAAATCAATTTCATAGTTATACTCATCAAATTCATAATGCTCAACGACTAAACCCCTGACAGCACCTGCTGTTCCTCCCCAACTTCGCTTGCTATGACTAATGTGACCACCGTGTGGTATGGCCAAAGACATCATGATGTCGCCGGGTTCTGTAAAAGCTGTGTATGTTATCAAATTCGCGACAACACCTGATATCGGCCTAACGTCAACGAACTCTGCTTTGAATAACCTTTTACCGAGCTCTATCGCTAGAAGCTCGACCTCATCTATATACTTGCAACCAGCGTATATCCTCTCACCAGGCCACCCTTCCGCATATCTGTTACCAAAGTCCGATGCTAAAGCCTCTCTTACCGCTGGACTCGGCACGTTCTCGCTAGCTATCAACACTATTGAATCTCTGATGAAGCGGTGATGCTCTTCTAAAAGGCTAAGTATATGTTCATATGCTGTCTTCGCATATGTTAAGCTATCCTTCTCAGACGACATTTATCTCTTTGCAAAATCAGGACTTAAATAAATATTTTTAAGCGCATGTCGAACTTTATATATTTATTTAGGGGACTAAATTAAAAAGTGATAAAATATATTAATTTAGGTGGAGATAAGAGTTGGGCGATAGAGAAAGCAAATCTGACAGCAAAAGATGCATCGATCCGCGTCTTGTCATAGAAGACATCATAGGAGAGTATGGGAAAGTGATGGAGGAGTATGGTGGGTACCGGGTAGAAGTTCTTGATCATATGATGTTTCCATGGGCTAATGTGTTCAAACTATTGCTTAGACTAGGGCACGAAGTATGGGTTGATATAGACGGTGAAAAGTTAATTATTATATCAAAGCCAAAACCAGATTAGCTGGGCATAAAAGGTAGCTGAATATATAACAGTAGAAGAGCAACAGGGAACGTTGCTAAGGACACTATAGCGCCCGGTACTATCCATTCGCGAAAACTAACGTGACCGAGTTTCTGCCTCTCGACCATGCCCACCGCTACGATGTTAGCGGTGCTTCCAATCATTGTCAAATTCCCCATCCAAGTAGCACCAAACAGCATACCCCACCAAATTGGGAAAACGTTAAGACCAGCACTGCCGATGTCAGCTACTATTGGGATAAAAGTAGCTACTGCAAGGACATTGTCCATCAAAGCTGATAGAAGTCCAACGACCAAACCGAACAGAAACAACGTTGAAAGTTGATCACCACCTGTGAGTTCCAATAGGACTTTAGAGATTTGTGTTGTTACACCAGTATACTTAAGTGTGCCAACAGATGAAAAGAAGATTAGGAAGAACATCAACGTCCACCAATCCACTCGTCTCTCAACAAGGTCCCTCGCTTTATCCCTCATACATAAAAGCGCAATGGCAGCTGAGATTACTGCAACACCTATAAGCATCGTGTTTTTCTCCAGTCTAAGATAACTTTCTATCTGACTATGCATAACTAAACCCACTAAAGTCCCTACAAATAGAAGAACAGAAATTATGTCAAATTTTGTCTTAGTATTCTTCTGAACTTCGGTTGTTTGTCGTCCTGAGTTAACCATGGCATCATTCATACCCTTTATGTATCCTTTAAAATAAGTAAAAGATAAAAACATACAAAGACCTAGACCTACTATTGCAATAGGTGTTGCCCATCTTATAAAGTCCGCAAAAGTAAGTTTTGCCTTCATCGCTATCATGACTCCAACGGGATTCCCGACAACGGTTGCGCTACTTCCTATATTCGTTGCAAAAACTAGCATCATCATCAAGGGCACTATTGAGAGATTGAGTCGCGCAACAAGGTGAATTGCCGTCGTCATCATGAATAGAATAGACGTTACTTCGTCAACAAGAGCTGCAGACAATGCTGCCATTAGCATAAGCAAAGATATCGTCTTTATTGCACTTCCCTTAGCAAAAGTCATGATACGTTCAAGCAATGCTTCAAAGAATCGTCTCTCCTCAAGAAATCCTATAACAATCATCATTCCTACTAGAAAGACTATTATGTCTAAGCTAGCGAATTCGATGAAGTGTAGTAAATCCATCACACCAGTAGCTAAAAGTATACTTAATCCTGCTAAAGCAAAAGCTAACCTTATCCTCCAATAGAACAATACACCTGCGATTATGCCTGAGAAAACAACTAATGACGTAGTCTGAGCTGCTGACATACCGAAAGTCGAAGAGAGCACTCCTGCAAGCAGAACTATACTAATATAAACCACTGGTTTTGAGAGTTTCCGCATATTATTCACCCGATCCACGTCCACGTGAACTAATGGTTTAAAATAAACGTTTTCTAAGTGATAGTATTTTTAACTGTGAAAGCATCATAACATAATATGCATGAGTTCGATGTGTTGACGTTTGATTGTTATGGCACACTTGTAGATTGGGAAAGTGGTGCGAAACAAGTCTTTATTAGGATTCTTTCGAAAAAGAAAAAGAACATCCCTGTAGATGAATTATTGTCTAGGTGGCTTGAGGAGGATTTTAGACAAGTCCAAGGACCATACAGACCCTATAAAGAAATTTTAAAGATTAGTCTAAAACAAGTGATGGATAGTTTTGGTATGGATTACTCTGAGACTGATGGTGACGAATTCGTCTCATCAATCAAATCATGGAAACCTTTTCCAGACGTTGAACCTGCATTAAAAAGTCTGAAACAAAAGTATAAACTCGCGATAATCTCGAATATTGATAACGACATCATAACCGAATCGGTAAAGTTGATGGGTATAGATTTTGATTATATAATAACTGCTGAGGATGCACGTGCCTATAAACCCTCAAGGAAGATATTCGAATATGCCATAGAGAGATTAGGTCTCAAAAAGGATAGGATACTGCACGTATCCTTCAGTCCAGATTACGATCTAATACCCGCAAAGTCGCTTGGCATGTATGTTGCATGGCTCGATAGAAAAGGTATCAGTGGAAAAAGCCAATTCGAGTATGATTATAAATTTAAAGACCTACTTCAGCTTAGGGACGTACTAATGAGGTGGTAGAATTGGTAAGAGTTATTGGCGTTGATCCTGGAACAAAAAGCTTTGACATTTGTGGCTTAGAAGACCTTAACGTTTTCTATGAGAAGTCGATACCGTCAGAAACTATAGCTAAGAGACCGGATGTCTTACTTGAGATATTCAAAGAGGTTGAACCTCTTGATCTTATCGCCGGCCCATCCGGCTACGGTTTACCACTCGTTAGTTTGGAGGATTTAACGGAAGAGCACATCTCCCTCATGGTCCTCGTTAGGAAAGAAGATGTAAAGATACCTGTCCTTGTAGGACTTGCTGAGGCTGTTAGACGTCTCAAACGCTCTAACCTGAAGGTATATTTCTTACCAAGCGTCATACACCTTCCGACTGTCCCAGAGTACAGGAAGTTCAATACTATTGACATGGGAACTGCCGATAAGCTTTGTTGTGCTGCACTTGCTGTACATGATTATTCATCAAGATATAAGATTCCGTACGAGGAATGTACGTTCATATTAGTAGAGATTGGCTTCGGATATAACGCTATAATCGCAATAGAATCTGGCAAGGTTGTTGATGGAATAGGTGGCACAAAGGCAGGTCCCGGTTTTTTGACATCTGGTGCGTGGGACGGTGAGGTGGCATACTTGACCGGCAAGATAAGCAAGTTAGACTTGTTCAAAGGAGGTGTAAGATCGATCGTTGGTGATGAATCAATTATGCCAGAGGACTTTCCTGAAATGGCTAAGAAAGATAGGAGGGCTGCGCTTGCTTGGGAGGCATTCATGGAAGGCATTGAGAAGTGTGTCTGGTCCATGAAAGCAATTATAAAAAAACCGCAAGTCATAATGTTATCGGGAAGACTTAGTAGGGTTCCGGGTATATATTATGAACTCGAGAAGAGATTATCTGCCATAGCACCCGTTGATAAAGTACAGGGCTTCGCGAAAAGTGTGAAAGAGGCGGCACAAGGAGCGGCACTCATAGCTGATGGTTTAGCTGGTGGCAAAATGCGTGAACTTGTAGAACATATGGAGATACGTCGCTCCTATGGCACAGTTTTAGATTATATTTATATCAATAACGTAAAAGAGAAATACCTTAGAAAGGGATGAGTTGGGTCTATGCAGAAAACGCGCAATCTTAGTAAAGTGGAACAAACTGCTGAAAGATTCTTCTCTAAAAACGTAACGGCCAGGGAGAGGTGCGCTTTCGAAGCAGGCATAGCCCTTGGTGCTGTTGCTCATCAGTTCACAGGTATACCGATAATAGGTAATTTGCGAAACCTTAGAAGACTTGAAAGGGTGATCGAGGACGCGATAAAGCTTCAACCGTACAAGGTAGATGCGAAAGTAAGGATAAGAATGCGTGGCTTAAGTGCCCGAAAACGTCATCAATTCGATTACAGAATCTTGGGTCCTGACATGATGGATGTTGAGGTCTATGTTAAGTATGGTAAAGCAAGAGTTAAAGCGTGTATGAAGGCTATAAAATCTCTTGGGAACTACCCCCTTATGTACATCTCAGAGATCGTCTAATCCTTAAGCAACTTTCTTTCTTCTTCTATAAAACGTCTCTCCAGATTATATAATTGCTCGTATAACCTCCTATGTTCATGAGATAACTTCTTTGGTATAACTACCTTAAGTCTTACCTTCAAGTCCCCTCTGCCGCCTTGCATACTAGGCATACCTTTACCCTTAATAGTGATAATGTGTCCAGGCGGTGTTCCGTTAGGTATATTTATCTCTACCTTACCATCAAGCGTAGGAACCATAACCTTTGAACCGAGAGCAAGCTCGGATATCGATACAGGAAGGTCAATATAAAGGTCGTCGCCTTTTCGTATAAAGGTTCCGTGAGGTTTAAGTTTTATGACTAACAGAAGATCACCAGGCTGACCTCCTGCATACCTCTCACCCATTCCAGGAACCCTTAACACTAGCCCATCATCAGCGCCCCTCGGTATCTTTACAGATATGTTCTTCATTGTCTCAACGTAGCCCGAGCCTTTACATGTTGAGCATTTCTTCTCGATAAACCTCCCAGAGCCGCCGCATGCTGGACACGTTGTAACAGAGGTAAAGAAACCAAACGGTGTCTGTCTACTGTCAACCTTTTGACCCGTTCCACCGCACACCCTACATGTCTTGAGGCCGCCAGGTGCCGCACCGGAACCTCCACATGCATTGCAAACTTCTGATACCGGAACGCTCACAATCTTCTCCGCACCATTAAAAGCTTCTTCAAGCGAAATTTCTAAGTTCATGACGACATCCCTCCCTCTCGGTGGACCTCTCCTAATACCGAAGAACCTTTCGAATATTGAGTCAAGGTCGAAACCAAGGTCTCTGAATATCTCGTCAAAGTCGAATGTGCTTGTCTTGAATATGTCTTCTTGCGTATAAGCTCCGCTTAAGCCAGCATGTCCATACATATCATATATTCTTCGCTTTTCATCATCAGAAAGAACAGCATAGGCCTCGCTTATCTCCTTGAACTTCTCCTCAGCATCCGGCGATTTGTTCCTATCTGGATGATATTGTAGCGCAAGCCTCCTGTATGCCCTTTTTATCTCTTCCTTTGTCGCGTTCCTAGGCACTCCCAGTATCTCGTAATAGTCTTTCTTCACCCTGCTTGACATACTCTAAAAACTATAAGCGATCGAAATATATCAACCTACAACTAAGACGTCATTTTAGCCCTTGTTATCGTTAACAATCTTGTAATCTGCGTTGATTGTCTTTGAATTTGAGCTACCGGAGCTTTGTTGTGTAGATTGCTGTGATTGTTGGTATATGACTGTTCCCATCTCCTGCGCTACTTTCCTCAACTCCTCCATCCTGCTCTTTATTTCTTGAACATCTTTGCCTGCTAGAGCGTCCTTTAGTTTCTTTAATGATTCCTCAACTCTTGACTTAACGTTACTCGGTACTTTATCTCCAAACTCTTTGAGACCTTTCTCGATTGTGTAAATGAGCGATTCTGCCTCATTCCTAAGCTCTGCCTCCTCTTTTCTCTTCCTATCCTGTTCAGCATACATTTCAGCCTCCTTTATCATTCTATCTATTTCTTCCTTGGAAAGCCTATGCGGTGCAGTTATCTTTACGCTGACATCTCTACCCGTACCTAAGTCTTTTGCTGTGACCGTAAGTATTCCATTCACATCTATGTCAAAAGTTACCTCAATTCTCGGAACACCCCTAGGTGCAGGCGGTATACCATCAAGCACAAACCTACCGAGCGATATATTATCTGCTGCCATAGGTCTCTCACCTTGGAGGACGTGTATCTCGACGCTCGTCTGGAAGTCGGCAGCTGTTGTGAATATCTGACTTCTCCTGACAGGTATTGTTGTATTCCTCTCTATGATCTTCGTGAATATGCCACCCAAAGTCTCTATACCTAACGATAGCGGCGTAACATCTAACAAGAGTACATCCTTTATTTCACCCGCTATTATTGCACCTTGGATTGCTGCACCCATAGCGACACATTCCATCGGGTCTATGCCTCGCTCCGGCTCCTTTCCCATGAAATTCTTAACAAATTCCCTAACGATTGGCATCCTCGTCGGACCACCTACTAAGATGATCTTATCTATGTCCTCCGGTCTAAGCTTTGCGTCAGCGAGTGCCTGTCGCATCGGGCCTGCACATCTCTCGACTATCGGTCTTACAAGCTCTTCCAATTTTGCCCTCGTGAGTGTCATGGTTAAGTGCTTAGGTCCTGATGAGTCTTGGGCTATGAATGGAAGATTTATTTCAGTCTCATAGACCGTAGATAACTCTATCTTGGCTTTCTCGGCAGCCTCTCTCACCCTATTTATCGCCATCGGGTCTTTTGTGAGGTCAATGCCCGTATCCTGCCTAAATTTGTTGACGATATAATCCACTAAGACTTTATCCATATCTGTACCTCCCAGCTGCGTATCGCCAGAAGTTGCTTTAACCTCGAAGACACCACCACCAAACTCAAGTATCGTCACGTCAAGCGTTCCACCACCAAGGTCGAAGACCATAATTCTCATCTCCTTATCTTGTTTGTCAAGACCGTATGCAAGGCTGGCGGCAGTTGGTTCATTTATAATCCTGACGACCTCGAGGCCAGCTATCGTGCCAGCATCCTTTGTAGCCTGTCGCTGATTGTCGTTGAAGTATGCCGGAACCGTTATGACCGCTTTCTTCACAGGTTCTCCTAAGAAGGCCTCAGCATCCCTCTTAATCTTCTGGAGTAAGAATGCAGAAAGCTGTTGTGGTGTGAATTCCTTACCATGTAATACGTATTTATAATCGGTACCCATCTTTCGCTTGAAGGCGGTCACAGTTCCTTCTGGATTCATCACTGCTTGACGTCTGGCGGGCTCACCGACCAGAAGTTGCCCATCTTTCGTTATGGCCACATAAGATGGGAATGCTTTGCCGTAAAGCGTCACACCCTCTGAGCTTGGTATAATTACTGGTCTTCCACCTATGACGACAGCGGCAGCAGAGTTGCTCGTTCCTAAGTCTATACCTATTATTTTCTCAGGCATGAACTCCACCTCCTAAACAAATGATAGGCATTATTTACTGAGACCAATGTAGCAAGTGTTAGAGGCAAAAATTAAACCTTACGTCAAAGATCTAGCGAGTAAGTCTTTTTGTTAAAATAAAGGCTAAAAATCCTGCTATTAGCCCCGGAACGATTATGGATGTGATCGTAATTATGGCTGGTGGTTCCAGACTTTCTGCAGAATTCCTCGTAGACTCCATCTCACCAAACGTTTTCATAACAACATCCTCCTTTGAGAGTAACATCGGTAACAATGTCAACGCGACGCCAAAAGTTACTGCCACAAATGTTAACACTACAACCTTTGTCACTAAGGCATTCATTCCGCATCATCCTATTAATTTTTAAATATAATTCTAACGCTTAGAACGGTTGATGCTTATAATCCAGATTCTTTCCAAACCCTAAACGTTTCATACCAGAGTATTATGCAGCCGACTAATCCAAATATGAGGGCTACGATGTTGTGGCTCGAGAAATTCTGTGGGTATAACAAAACATAGACTAGGAGCATCGTGGTCAATAAAACAGAATAAAAGGCATACCTAGGCATTAAGAGTCTACCTATCTTGACAAAGTTCTTTAGCATACCAACTTTAACTACTTCGACGACTTCATATTCACCTCTTTCGGTTCTCTTCACGAGTCCCATACTGACAAGCTTCTCCAGATGGTAGTGGGCTATGCTTGGACTGCTGAAGCCTAAAACTCTTTGGACCTCCCTGACACCAATCGGCATCCCTGTGTGCTTTATCAACAACATATAAACTTGGGCGGTCTTTCCTTTAAGTTGATATTCAGTATTTCCTTCTGTCATGCTTCAACACTTCAATATCGTGTACTTCTCAGCACAAGTTTTAAGAAGCGCCCGGGTTCCTCCGGCCTCGCTCACAACCCTTAGCATCTTTTCGACGTCCGTTATCCTTATACCACCGACGGCAGTTACACCACGCTTAAAAAGCAGATCAGGTAGCATGCTAGCTGTTGGACCAACGACCAAAACCTCCCTTGTATTGCTCGAGAGCTCGAGGAGCCTTTCTATTGTCTTATTCACAAATGCTGAACCAGTAATTATGGCGACCGAAGCATTTTTCAGGGAATTTTCAAGGCTTACGTCGGGCTCCGTTGGCAGGCCCAGCTCCATCAACACCGACTTGTTATCATCGAAGACTGTTAAGCTTTTTACATTTTGCCTTAACCTTTTAACATAAGGTGGAAAGGCCCCTATCATGACTACCCTATCTGAGGGATTTATGCTAATTATGTCTAGAGCATCATGACCAACGATAATATTGTAACGATCTTTCATTTCGCCGAATATTAACGATTGAGACGCTGCATTTATTGTAGCTATACCGATTGTTGCCGATATCACATCCTCTTCTTCTGCCAACTTAAGGGCATCTTTAACACCCATACCGGCAATCTCACCAGCCATGGGAACTTCTGGACAACATACAGTCTCTGTGGAAGATCTCGTCATAGTATAAGACACACCACCATGGCCTGTGCTGAGCTTCACACCCGTATAAAATATTCCGATCCTTACGTCTTCCAAGCGCTCGTTCTGGAACTTGTCGGAAAGCGCCGCAATAAGTTCATGTATTAATCCAGTCATGCACGGTTTAATGCATCTCCTAAGAATTAATAAGTGTTCGCTAAGTCTTAAAAAATAACCATCCTATCTTTGTTTTTAACAAAACGTATTTTCCTTTAAGCTTGGAACCATTTAATATGCAAACGATCTTCTCATCTGGAACGTATTCCAAGATTTCATAATCACCCTTATCCCATATGAGTACCTTCCCAGCACCATATCCCTCCGTTATTTCACCTTCGAATGATGCATAATCAAGATCATGGTCTTCCTGTTGTATGCCGAGTCTCTTCACACCTTTTTCCGTTGATGGTTCTTTCCTAAATGCCCAAGATTTCAAAACACCATTCATCTCTAGCCTCAAGTCGTAGTGAAGGCCTGCTCTTTTAGCATGATGTTCATGGACGACGAATATCGGCATACAATCTTCACGTCTTCTTACTCTTAGCTACCTTTACCTTGGGAGGTTTCAAAACCTTATCATCAAGCATGTAACCTTTTGTGACTTCTTCTATGATTACACCATCCTCTACGTCGTCCATCTCGATGTGCTCTATCGCTTCGTGAAGAAATGGGTCAAATTTTTTTCCGATAGTTTCCATCCTCTTTACGCCCGAATCTTCTAGAATTTTCAGAATATCCTTGCCGATGAGCTTCAATCCCTCAAGTAAGGGTGATTGTTGCTCACCATAATATTCTGTAGCTTTCTCTATTGCTTCGTAAACGTTTATTAACTTTATGAGTAAACTCTCAATAGCAGCTCTTCTTGTTCTCTCTATCTCCTTTATCATGTATTTCCTAAGATTGTCCAGCTCCGCCGCTAAGTACAGATAATCGTTTCTTAATCTCTCGTTTTCCTTCTCAAGGGTTTCCAACTTCTCTCTAAGAAGCTCTAATTCTTTTGATGCCTTTTCCTCGGACATCTTTCTTTCTAACAATCTTTATGTCTTGTAAATTTATACTTTATAAGGTCTTTATGGATTCTCGTTGTTTTTACAATCCATGGGACAAGTTTCTGGGGTTTCTGGGCAAGGACAACCGACGGCCATACAGACGATCTCTTGACAAACACCATCACCGCACATATTATTACAAACTTTTTCGTTTCCAATAAATACCTCTCCAGCCCATCGTAACGTGGGTTCTTGATCGTAAAACTCCACACCCCATATCTGAACGAGGTACTTCCCTTCTGACAACGGCCCAATCTGAATGTCAATGATGTATTGGCATATACATCTGCACATCTCACCCACATTCTTCTCTTTGATTACAATTACGCCCTCTCTAAGAAGTTCTTCGTTAAGAACGACATTAAACTTCGCACAACAGGGGTAGAGTACAACGTGCTTTAAGTAGATGTGGTTCTCCCTAACTTCCAGCGAGACTTGGTCAGCTTCAACATCTTCGTATGAGGTTGGACAACATACTGAACTGACACTATATTTTATTTGTGGTTTAGTTACCGTAATCGGTAAAGCACCACCTATATATAACATGACTGCTGTTGCCACGATGACTACTGGAATCATTACCTTCCAGACGTGCTTCAACACCAAACACCAACTTATGTACTGAAAGGGTTCGTTTATATTTCTAAAAATTTGAACACAATCATCAACGATTTTGAGCCGTAATATTTTTAGTCATATAGTTGGGGTCGTATTATCTGTGACTTTGTGCAATGTACTACGACTTTGTAGTTGCCAGCTTGGACCGCATAGAGACCCTGTGATGGGACTACGAAAAACTCTTGGGAGCCAGCAGGTATTCTCGGGAACATATGTAACGTTAATGACCTGTTATCCAATATCTTGACGTTCTCTAAATCCTTCCCAGCCGTGATGATTATCGCCATATCGGAGCAGTAAGCTGTGAGGGGCGGCTGCCTGACAAACTGTGTTAGATACATATGCATGACGAGCGATGCTATGATAATAGCCGATATACCTATCAAAAGGATGCCTATCCTCATCAGGTCACGAAATGCACTCATCATTAAAATAGATGTCCAATGAATTACTAAAACGTTTTTGTTTTAAGCAGTTGGAACATATATTCTATGTGTTTAGAATTCAATTAATTTGACCCTTAGAAATTTAATCTTTCTACTTCTTGTGAGCATTATCTCTAAGTTATTCAGGTTTTCATTAGAGCACATGCTCCAAGAGGCTCTGATATTGATTCTAATCACCTTCAGCTCATCCTCTCTTAAAACTAAAAACTCTAGTCGGCATAAACAGTGAGAGAATGAAAAAGTTACAAAATCATCTGATGTACACTTATAGGTGGCGGCAGCCCCCAGCGGGTAGCAGAGGGTCCGTCAGGCGCACTCGCTAGAAGCAGGATCAGGTACGGCACTACGCAGCGGCGCCGTCGCGCCTTAGTGCTGCTCTCTCCCGAGCCTGACACGGTTCGGCGCGCAAGGGATGCCTATCCCCTCCCTACGGAGAGGCTGCATCCCTCCGGGACCCCACGTAGGCGCACCCTCACGCCCCCTTCTAGCCTGCATTCCTGCCAAACCCTCCACACCCCGCCAGGTTATCTGGCCCTCGCATATAGCCCGTTTCGAGCTAAGGGGGAAGGGCTAGCTCCCCAGCCCTACCTGCCGCCACCATATAAAGAAAGTATTTTGTCCGATAAAGGTTTTTACTAGTTAAACTCGTTTTGGGTACCTACGAATTTTTTAGGTATGTTTCTTTTATCTCTATTTTGAGGTCCTCACTAAAAAGCTTGATACTCTTCAGGTGTTGAGCGCTATTAAAAGCAGAATGCCAAGAATCTCGAGAAACAACCCAAAGAATGGAGGGTTTATAAAATTTTCGCATATAACCGATCCTCGTCTCTACAAGAAGTTTCCACATAATAGAACCATGGTCGCTATAATCTGAGCTTTAGCTAGGGTTGAGCTGAACGATAAAGCTCCATAAGGCGAGTTGGCTCATATATTCCCTTCTCCGTGATGATTGCTGTTATAAGTTCGGGTGGTGTCATGTCAAAGGCTGGGTTTATGGCTTTAACACCCTTCGGTGTTATTCTCGTTCCATCAACATAGTGCACTTCATTCTCATCCCTAAACTCTATGACAACATCTTCCGGATCACTCTCAAAATCTATTGTAGAAGTAGGTGCAGCAACATAGAATGGTATACCAAAGTGCTTGGCTACTACGGCTATCGTGAACGTACCTATTTTATTTACAACATGGCCGCTTTTTGCTAGAATTCTATCGGCTCCGACCACGACTTTGTTAACTAGGCCTTGCTGCATAACATAGCCCACCATACCATCCGTGATGAGCTTAAATGGGACACCCATTATCTTCAGCTCGAAAGCGGTTAATCTTGCACCCTGCAACTTAGGCCTAGTCTCCGTAGCTACGACTGAAAAAGATTTTCCTTCTTCGAGCGCAGCCCTTATCACCCCAAGGGCCGTTCCATATCCAACAGTTGCAAGGGCACCCGCATTACAATGCGTCAGTACAGCATCTCCATCATTTATTAGAGTCGAGCCGTATTTTCCTATCGCTTTATTTGTTTCCACATCCTCGTCTGCCATCTTCTTCGCTTCATCCAGCACACTCAGAACAACTTTCTTGGCATCTCCACTCTTAGCTGCCTCCCTTGCAACTTTCATTATTCTTTCGAGTGCCCAGTAAAGGTTTATGGCAGTAGGTCTTGTTGATGCCAAAACGTTTTTTGCCTTCTCCAGTTCCGACATCAACTTTTCTACATTCTTACTTTTTACACTCTTAGCCGCCAATGCCATACCCATCGCCGCAGCTACACCTATTGCCGGCGCACCTCTAACTGTCATGTTTTTGATGGCTTTAGCGACCTCTCTGTAATTTTTGCAGCTGATATAGACTAACTTGGATGGAAGCCTTCTTTGGTCTATGAGCTTAACTTGACCATCTTTCCAAAGAACTGTCCGTAATTCTTTGGACATAAAAACCACTTCCGTGCTCGCGCATAAACTTTAGATGGTTATTGTCAGCTCCTTATCTTTAAACTCTTCTAAGTTCACAACCTTACCAATTTTCATGGATTCGAGTATAGCCTCCGCAATGAGTGTAGCCTTTAACCCTTCAACTTCACTTACCAGTGGTTTCTTGCCGTTTCTAATGCAATTTATAAAATGCTGTACCTCTGCCATTAATGGTTCAACCTGCTTCACCATAGGAGATCTGCTACCTTCAGCTTTTTCCACGACTATATCTCTTGAAAGAAATTGTATGCTAATGACGCCCTCTTCGCCAGTTATATGCATTTCACGCTTCTTCCTAGGCGTGAGCCAATTAGCTTCTATCAGCGCGCTCCTATCACCTTCAAACGACAAAACAGCTTGGACGTGGTCCTCGAGTTTATGTTTTATAGAGCCTCCCTTAGCATATACGGTGACTGGTTCAGCGTTAAAGATGTACATTGCCAAATCTATGTCATGTATAGCAGTATCTTTTACGACACCTATATCACCTATTCTCTCAGGCCAACTGCCTATTCTTTTGCTGTAAGATAGTATGATATTGCCTATCTCGCCATTTTCTATTAATTCTTTCCCTAGTTCGATTGCTGGATTGAACCTTTCTATAAAACCGACCATCACCACGCTCTTATTGCATCCCGCTTCAGTGACAATGTCCTCTGCCTGCTTTATCGTAGTGGCCATAGGCTTCTCTATTAGAACGTGCCTCTCCTCTCTTATAATCGTAAGGGCTATCTCAGCATGAGTAGTTGACGGCGTACATATGATAAACGCATCAACATCGTCAGATAGCGCTTCCTTGTAGTCTGTCGTATATTTTGGAATTCCGTACCTCAAAGCCAGCTCCTTTGCCCTGTTTATATCTATATCGCAAACGTAGGTTAAATTAACACCGGGCATCTCTTTAAGTACCCTTGCATGATTCTTGCCCCAAAAACCTGCACCGATTATTGCTACAGAGATCTCTCGCATGTCCATTGACCCAGCTATTTTCTGGATGCTTACTTTTTAAGTATTATTCATTCGAAGAGTAGAAGATGCATTCTACATTTTTGGAATAGTTTAAATGGATAAAATGTAGCCCAAGTTTATGAACTTTGCTTCCTCTTCCAACTTACGCACCGTCTGCTCTGAGATGCTTTGGGATCGTGCTGCTAAAATTATTAGATTGACACCAAATGGAATAACTCTTTCTATACCCGCATTAACCTTTGACTCGACTTCATCTATATTATAAAAATGGACCCTAACCCCCTTCTTTGGTAATATGATGTTCATTAAATCTTTGTCAGATTCACGTTCTAATATACATGCAACTCTCAAATCCTTACCCTTACGGGATGCTGACTTAATTTCTTGCTTAAGTCTTGCGGCAATTGTCTCTAACAACATCCTCCTCATTCTAACAATATTACGCATTAGCGTCAACCTTCGCGGCAGTCTACCCTCTTCAGATACCAAGTAGTTTATCACCATCTCGGATAGTGGATCATCTTCTATTGCTGTTGCTGCTTTACATTCAGAAAGGCACAATGCATCTTTGAGGTTAACATCCACTTGTTTAAACATCAGCAAAGCATATGATGACAGTGCCTTTATGATTGCCCGTCTTGCTATAAGCAATAAGTTAGCCACCTCTGCTTCTCTAAATGTGTTATGTAACCTTACTGCGCTTGATGGGACAAAAGCTGATATGAATTTCTTTACAATGTTAGCCGCTTCAAAGTTGGGTGAACATACAATGCATGTTTCTGTTTGTGCATCCAAAGGTGTAATTAGGGTTACATTGATGTCCTTCCCTATATTGAGCCGTGAATACTTGTCAAGCACACTTATTATTTCTTCCATTGTTCCTGGAGGTGTAAGCCCGCTGTAGATTAGCAAAGAGTTTGGTGTAATATGCGGCGCTATTTGCTTAAAGAGGTTTATCACCATATTTATTTCTTCTTCATTTCCTAGAGCATGAGTTGTTACGAGTATTGTCTTTGACAGCGCTAAAGCACTTTCTAAGTCTGTCGTTACTGTAAGCCTTCCTTCCAAGAAGAGCTTCGTGAAAATCGATTTAGGCACTCTGTGTAATGATGGCCTGTACTCTTTTAGCTGAGATGCGACGTAATCATTAGTTGTTGCAAAAGCAACATTATAACCTGAACTGGCTATCTTGATAGCTATCGGTATGCCGTTAACGGAAACGTCAACTTGAACTATCGTTCCCCTTGGATCCTCCATGTCCTTTATCCCTCCTCAAAACCCTGTATAACCAGAACGTCGCAAGCCTATGCCATACGATAACCCAAACTGTAAGGATCAGGAAAGTCGCACCTATCCTATATATTGAAAGTAGTAAAGGTTCGCGTGACGGTGCGCCTAGTGGGATTACAAAAACCGACGCCAGATAAAGTACACAAAGGAACATACCCCACACGATCAGCAAGAAGAGAACGAGCATACATACCGTGAAAATTTTATCATTCACATTTGACATCGCGTTCATCTCACTTTATGAAGAAAAACTCTGTGATGAGTGCAAGAGCTGCGGAAATTGTCGAAATTATAACAAGCATTTTTACTGCTTCATTTTCCGATAAGCTACATCTAGATGTAAGCATTCTTACAAGTGTTAGGGGAGCTTTTTTTGATGGGTTTGCGGATAGCATACCATTTTCTACAAAAACAGGTCTTTCCAATAAATTCTTTGCAGACCTAAAACCCCTCATGGAGTATATTATATGAAACTCGTTTGTGATTTGGGGGAGTATAGCTATAAGCAATGCTATCTCAACACTACCTATTATTGCTATGGATATTAGGCAGGCACCGACATATAAGCTACCTACGTTTCCAGGAAAAAATTTCGCAGGATACTTGTTATAATAAGCGAAGACCGCTAAAGAGCCAAGAAGTGAAATACATAAATAGGCTGGAAGAACGTTATATTTCATCAGATTTATCAGAAAAATTGTGGACGTAGCTACGATTGACGTGAACGTCATAGAACCATTGAGTACGTCCATGCTGTTAATGGCATTTGTCACTATCGTGAAGGCTATGGGCACGAGTATCGGGTAAAGTATCGTCAACATTCTTTTACCGACAAAAGGTAGGTTCGGATATGGATAGTAAGCGCCCATGAAAACTATCGGAAGTCCGGCCAATGCTAACAACACTGGCTTTAAAATCGGGTTCAGCTCTCTAAAGTCTTCCCATAAACCCACAATCGCTGCTAGCCCAGTCGAAATGATAAACGCTAAAACTCTGTTATCCACCATGTTAAACAAAAAAGACGTGATCATAACAGATGTTGTAACACCAATAAAAACAGATAAACCGCCTATCTTCGGAACTAATGGTCTCCAGCTTTTGTGAACATCAATACCAAATAGATTAACCTTCCTGGCCAAACTCTTTACAAGAGGCATTAATACATAAGACAGGATAGCAGACAAAATAAAAGAAGTAAGCAGTAATAATATGGTAGACATGTTATCGTTCATTCGTCCCTAACCTATTAATTTTTCTTCATTCTTAGGTAAGCGTTATTACCCACGTTTCTCATATTTGTGAACAGTTAGGAGATGAAAAATTCTTGAAGGTATGGTTTGATATATTAACACCTAAGCAATTTTGGTTTTTTACATCAATCGAAAAGGAATTGAGAGAACATGGTGTGGAAGTGTTACTTACATCCAGAAGATACGAACAGCTTACACCAATACTGGAAGATGTTGGTCGTAAGGACATTATTGTCGTTGGAGAATTTGGTGGTGGATCCCTTCTTGGAAAGCTTAAGGCGAGCGTTAGGAGGACGGTTGAACTTGTTAATCTCATCGAAAACTATTCGCCTGATGCTTGTATGTCAAGCGGTTCGCTTGACATGACGAGGATCTCCTTCGGTTTAGGTATTCCGCATATCCTTCTGTCAGACACACCAGAATCTCCGGTTAACAGATACTGTGTTCCACTTTCAGACTATGTTTTCACACCATGGATAATTCCAAAGGACAAGTGGATAAAGCATGGGATAAGTAGCCATAAGGTATTAAAGTATAAAGCGTTAGACCCTGTAGCCTGGTTGGATGGTTTCAGACCAAGTAAACGAATACTAGATGGACTTGGTCTTGAAGAGTTTAATTATATTCTCCTGAGAATGCCTGAGATACAGGCATCTTACCTTATAGGAGTTGATGCAGAATATGTAACCAGGCTTGCGGAGAAATTAACATCAGAGCTTAGTAGTACTAAGCTAGTGGTATTGCCAAGGTACGGTGAGCAGACAGCGGAGCTAAAAAGTTTGAGCAAAAATGCCATTGTACTTGACAGACCAATATCGGACCACAGTATATTACACTACGCATTGCTTTTCATAGGCGGTGGTGGAACAATGACACAAGAGGCTGTCTTGATGGGCGTACCTACGATATCAGTTTATCCGGGAAAGCTTCCAGTTGTCCACCGTTATCTTATAAACATTGGTGCTCTAAAGCATTTTAAGAGCTGGCAAGGTGCGTTGAGGGAAACCTTAAGGATGCTAAAACATGCTGATGAGGCTAGGAGTGCACAAACAAAACTTGCTGATAGATTGAGGCGAAAGATGGTCAACCCTGCAAAAGTCATAGTTGATTGGTTAAAAATGCAATTATCTTAGGGATGCTTCTATATCCCTTATTATCTCTATTATTCTGGATGTGAGTGATGAAACATCCTTTGTATATTCTCTTATTATCCTTTCATATGCTGCTTTTCCTATTCTCCCCAGCCTGAAGTCTTCTATTGTCCTGCTTAATGCTGTCATGGTGCCCAATAGTTCCGTAATCTGTACTTCAAGGGGACTGAGTTTCGCCATAATATCTGGAAAACCTCCAAGCTTCTTCTTTATTGCGCTAACTTTATCCGCATCCCTTTTTATGCTTGCAAGTTCGCTTTCATAAGCGCTTCTTGACCACTTACTTAATGACTTTTTATCTAAAGGAATCGAAGAGGCTAGCTTCTCACAATCCCTTACCATACCGAGTACGCCAGAGGTCAACGTTTTGAGAGCTTCTTTAAGTTCTTCTGGGGGCGCTGGTGCTTTGGGTTTACGGGAAAGTTTGTACGTTATGGTCGACATTAAAAGTACACCGAACGTTGCTACCCATAAGTACGGAAGGTATGGTATGAGGCTCATACCTGTAACGTAATCAATAATTATGGTAGATTTTGGTTGGATGGTCGCCACGTTTCTGCTAATGTAGGTGAGCATTGTAGTGCCGCTCTGGTCCCTAATGAGCTCTTCGGGTTCTGGCGAAGATACCTTAAGTTCGTAACCAGGCGGTAAAACAACTTTTAAGACGTATTCTCCATATGCCACATCCAATAACGACGGATAGCTCAAAACGCGAGTATCTTCTGGTTCCTGAACAGTAGGCCCGAGGTACTCGACCGTGAACGATACTTTCTCTCCACTCTTGACTTCCCATCTTGTTTTAACTATTAACGCGCTATTTTCCCGTATATAGTTATATGATAATGTACCAAGACTATCCTTAACATTGAGTAAGGCTGCATCTTTTGGTAACAGTAATTTGATCTCGTTTATAGACGATTTGCCATGGTTAACTATCTTGAGGTAGAAGGATACATATCTTTGGTTTCCAAGAGAAACTGTGACATCAGCTCTTTCAACAGATAATATTGAGAATTTATCGTTCTTAAACTTCACAGAAACACCCGTAGGTGAAAGTAAGTCCACATCTTTGGCTTCCATGAAGATACCATCTTTTGTAGTAGTGTAGTTAAAGCCCGGTCTTTCAGGAAGCTCTACTATACTCCCAATCGGAAAGCGTGTTACCATATAGAAGGATTTCACAGTTTTCCTGAGTACGGGCAACATTGGCACATTTACCACGAAAGTTTTGGAATCCTCTTCGGTTACTAAGTTCTTGAAAACAGTTACTAAACTTGCCCTGATCGCTTGCTCACCGACGTTCTTCATCTCTATAAAGAATAGAGATTGTAATTGTTCTTCCTCCACGTATCTTGTCTCGATTGTAGCTTGTTCAGTATAAAAAGCTACGAGTTTATCCTTTAAAGCCATATCAAACCCGACTCTTATCGTTTTACCTGGCTCGATGTACATGCTGTCCGAGACGTAAACCAATCCACCATCCTTCACATTGACGGTCCTGACAACTTCGTAGACTTCTTCTTCAGAAGATACAACAGTAAATTGTGCTAACACCGTGCAGGCGAGTACGATCAGTATCGTAATAACCGCTAGCTTCTTCAAAGCCAACCCTACCGTGGCTAAGTTTAACCTCTAACGAGGGTTATTATACTCTTCTCTTTTAAAACCTTTATATTTGAAAATCTTCATAAATTCCAAAAATGCGTTGTGTTTTAATATCGCCTTTTCTCTCAATAAGAGATTGACTCAAAACTTAATCTATTAGACTAGTCATTCATAAAGGTTAATAATCATGCACAAGTAACATAACGAGAATTGTATGGAAAAAAAGAAGATCACTGTTATGATGCTTACGCTCAATAGTGAGAAATACTTTAGGGTAGGCGTACTGGATGCCGTTGAGAAGGTTCTGAAAGATTACGAGTATGAGTTAATAGTGGTTGATGGTGGTTCATCTGATGGTACAGTGAAGGTGTTGCGTGAAAAGTTTGGGGAGAAATTGAAGCTTGTTCACTCTCCTATAAAGAATTTGGCTCTATGTAGGAATTTAGCTCTTAGTAAAGCTTCAAAGGATTCTAACTACTATTGCTTTGTGGATTCGGACATAATTTTGCCAGATGACTTTTTCAAGAGATTGCTTCCGCTCTTGGAAGATCCTAAAGTTGGAACCGCAGAGTTAAGAGCCGTACTAGGACATCCAAAGAAAAGTTTCGTTTCACAGTACTATCTAACGGTAAAAACTGCTCAAAGTACCGGTGTACGAGAGGCCATAGGTGGAGCGACAACCTGTATAGTGATTAAGCCAGAAGTTGCCGCGAAAATTCGGCTTGATGAGAGGTTTAAGAGGGCTGGTGAGGATGTTGACCTCCACCTGCAAGTCAACGAGTTAGGATACAAAACTGTCGTGGATATGAATGAGCCTCATGCCATGCATGTTAGGGAGCCATCGTTACTGGAAGAGCTTAAGAGGATGTTTTATAGAGGTTATGCTAGGGCCTTAAACCTAAAGCTCCATAGAAGCATTCTTAACGAGTGCGTTGAAAGAGCGGTCTTAGTTGCCATCGCGACACTTTTATGTTGGGCTTTGGCATTCGTCGGAATAATATCTTCAGTTTACATAATGCTGTTACCGTTTGTCCTACTAATAATTAGGCACATGCTAAAATTAACGAAGCCCTACAGGCTTGATCTCGCATTCGTTGGTCTGTTAATATCGTCTGCATACCTTTTAGGCCTTTTAGGCGGTGTTCTAAAGTTTTGGGTCTTCGAACGTAGATAACAATTCTCCGATTTCGTTTTTGAACCTGCTGTAGCTGAATTTCTCCGCTGCTAACGAGAGCCTTTTAGCGATGGAGGGGTTCCAATCATTAAGCCACTTTCTTATTAAGTCGGCTGCTTCTTCGATGTTTTCATATGTAAATTCTTTGGATGGGACTATTTCGCATTGACCACCACTATTCGGAACTATTGGAACCATACCTGCGGACATTGCTTCAGCTACGGCTATTCCAAAGTGCTCGTCCCTAAGCGTGTTAACATAAACTTTCGCCTTTGACATCAAGTCCATCTTATCCTTTAGCAACACATCAACATGAATGTGAACTCTATTCGATACTCCTAATCTTTCAGCTTTAGATTTTATGAATGTTATAACTTCACATGCATACTTCATTATTGTATTGCCAACTATGTAGAATTCCGCTTCTGGTACTAAAAAGGCCAAGTCGGCAATGAGGTCAAGCTTCCTTTCCCACGTATACCTACCGACTGTCAAGACGACATTATTCCTAGATTTGTTGGCCGCAAGCTTTGAGTAGAGCTCTGTATCAACAGGGGGATAAACAACTTGCGAATCTATGCCAAGCGTCTCCTGTATTATTCGTCTAGAGTATTCACTATTTGTGAGTACCTTTGTCTTAAGCTTCTTTAACTTTTTATCTGTCAAGTATTTATAGAGTTTGTAATATAGTTTGGTATGCATGCCTCTTGAGTATTTTGCGTCTAGCTCATCCTTCGTTGGAGGGGTATGCAAGTAAGTTATGTCCAAGTTCCACAGAAGGTTTAAACCATAAGCGTCAAACGTTACATCACAATCCTTCTTTAGCTTTTCAACGAGTGGAGCTGGTAGTAGATTCCTGTAAAGCCTGAAACCGTCCACGTCTGGCATTATCGTTAACCTTCTCTCCTCATCAGGTCTAAAAACCCATCCCAAGCTTCTTTCTATGAGTTCCCAATTAGTTGGTTTAGTTGTAGCTAAAACGACCTCATGTCCAAGCTCCTTTAAGGCTCTAAGCAGGTATATGACGAATACATCGCCGCCTCCACCCAAGCCGCTCCGTGTAACCGCTATGTTTCTGTACACTAGCCCTATCTTCATGTTCGCCCTCCTACGCAATTAATGCCCCTACGCCATAGGCTACACTGACTACCGTCATGAACACAGGTAAAATTGGATGTAATTTAATCTTCGGCAGGTTCTTGATAAGTAAAAGCGGGGCTGCGAAGGGTAGTGCACGCTGCCTCCAAGTACTCATGCCGTGAATCTTCCTTGCTCTAACCGACCATTTACCGAAATTGTACTGTTGTCTCAATAACTCTGACATGCTTTCCCTATGAGCATGATACACGATCGCTCTTGGCTCGAAGCCTATCTTCTTTCCGGCTTTTAGCACTCTCCATGCCAGCTCGATGTCCTCAGCCATTTGGAGGTTTTCGTTGAACATACCCACTCTTACTATTGCATCCTTCTCATACATTATATTACCACCACCATAGTGAGGTTTGTTGGCAGTTGCAAGTTCGAGCAATTTTGCCGCAAACTTATCCGGGTTAAGAGCCTTTATGCTTCCTGCGACTCCAGCTAAACCACCATGCTCGTAACGTTTCATGAGCCAAGCAAGCCAGTCTACATCTGCTACGGCATCTGCATCTATAAAGGCCACAAGTTCACCATCAGATTCTATGATACCCCTGTTCCTAGCCCTCGACCTTCCTACGATTGGTTCGTAAACGACTTTCACACCAAACTTTGTGGCTATTTTCGCTGTCGAATCCGTAGAACCGTTATCGACAACTATAATTTCTTTAGGTTTAAACCTTTGACGAAGTAAAGATGAGAGACAGTCCGATATAGTTTTCTCGGCATTTCTTGCAATGATAACAACGGAGCATGAAGGGCTCATGACTTTTTTTATCTTTGTCAAAGTAATGTTATTATGTTTTTCTTAATCCATCTCGCGAAATTGTGACAACGCATTTTGGTTGACCAGTCTCCAATCGGTGAAGGGAATACTAAGGGGCTTAAATACCCGTCATGGACTTCAACATATATAAGAGAGATAGCGTATTCTTTGGACATCTCGCCTATATCATAAACTACATTTTTTAAGTCGCTTCTTATAAACAGGTAAAAAGTGTTCATGAAACTTGTCGGTTAGCGTTGTTATCGTGAACCAGCGTACCATGGTCACACTTTCGGTACTTTTCTGAAGTTGACAGCGAATTAGTTCAGCACCGCGGAAAAAATTTCCATGAATGCTGAACTAATACGTTACAATTCATTCCTGGTCCCAGGCTTCAAACGCCTCTCGCCACACATATCTTACGCATTGAAAATTAGTTTGCGGTGTACTAGAATTCTGGGTCAATTCCAAATACTTAACTGTATGCTAACCTTCTTCCCCCTAATGTTTTAACATATTTTACGGTATTCTCCTAGCTATAAAACGCACAACCATTATCAGAACTACTCCCAATATGT
The DNA here is from genome assembly GCA_023268355.1 of Candidatus Terraquivivens tengchongensis. Lineage (GTDB taxonomy): Archaea > Thermoproteota > Nitrososphaeria_A > Caldarchaeales > Wolframiiraptoraceae > Terraquivivens > Terraquivivens tengchongensis. The sequence goes on along the minus strand of JALNJK010000003.1, from coordinate 31,087 downwards.
GGGCTGGACTTGTCAGCAACTCTCTAAGAATCCTTCTTCTGTGAAATTGAGTTCTTACCAACTTTTGGTAAGTTTCGCGACCATAGATTTGTCTAAGCATCTTAAAGGCTTTTCTTGATAATAACGTTTTCCTTAACGTATCAGTTACGGTCACGCGTTCATCATGAATTAAGCTCCCAGTATCTATGACCGACACTTTGTAGCCTGCATTCAAAGCTCTTAGCCGTATCTCTATATCGTCGCAAAGCCTATACCTTGGGTCAAACAACCCTATGTTCTCGAGTACTTCGCGTTTGAAGAACATTGTTTTGTACGTACTTTCCCTAATTATTGCTATGCATCTTGCTAAGTATTCATTCGGTACACTCTTAATAACGGGAACAGCAATTATGTCATAACCTTCTTTTACTTTCTTCACACATTCCTCCACAACCGTCGGGCTTATGTATTCATCCTCGTCCAAAAAGTAGACATATTCGCCCTCGCTTGCGACAAAGCCGATGTTCCTTTTCTCCGCTGGGAGACCTTTAAATTCTACAAGTATTACTTCGATCTTTGGGTAAGTCTGGGTTTCTATAGCTTTTAGACAGTTTACGAGTTTATTCCTATCATGTACCGGAATTATTATGGATACAAGTCCAGGGACGTATGAATACCCTTTATTGGCTGCTCTGTATTCATTTTTTATATCCATATTATCCAGCTCGCCAGTCCTCTACTAATGAACGATAAATATTGACAATCCTCATAGTTATCGTCCTTGGGTTATGTATTTTGTAGACGTAATCCCTTTGCAGTTCAGCTACAAGCGTACGCTCTTTTATATCTTTCAGTCTGTTCAACGCCTCGATAACGTCGTCTGGCGTAAGCACGGATACTACAGGCGGCACTGGTATTTCCTTATAATATTCTTTGTTGATGTACTGTATTACGGGTCTCATGCATGCCATAGCTTCTAGGCTAGTCATGTGTAGGTACCCGAGCGTTAGGTCAACAGCAACCACATCTGCCCAGCCATATAGCTCGACCATTTTTTCATGTGGCTGATATTCTATTATCTCATGCTTCACATTCAAGTCTTTTAATAATTTCAGCATGCTAATTGAGTTCTTTCCATGTTTTATAACCCTCAAAATGCTATTTGGGTTCTCTTTCTGGAACTTTGAGAAGGCTTTGATAAACTTATCCGCCCCTTTTGTATATGATAAGTCTGATGCCCACAATACGTTTAGCTCCGATTGTTCCCTAATTATTTGGGGTTTAAACAACTCAAGATCGACAGGATTCGGCAAATATTCAGCATCCTGTCTATAACGCCTTGCTATTGGTAGTATATCTGGGACGCTAACTAAGACTTTATCGGCAGACTTAAGATTTTCCTTTACGATCCAGCCCCACTTAGAATCTAGCGTCGTTCTAAGGTCAGAGCCATGAAAATGACATATCGTAGGACTATCCTTTAGCAATTTTACTAGCAAGTGGTCTTGGAGACCATAGTGTACATGGAAGACATCGCCTTTTGAAAAAACGATCTTTACGAATATTCCTAGCGTCTTAGAGATTGGGCTACGGCTTCTTTTGATATGCGAATATATTATATTGGGCGGAGAATATTTTATAATAGTACGTCCAACCCAAGCACAGTCGTTCACCATTACAATCCGCATAATGTCTTTCAAACACATATCACCAAAATTCAGGAAGGACAGTAACCTATAGCTGCATATGTGAGCTTATTGCCAAACTCTTTTGGATCGTACACTCTTCTACCATCAATGACAATTGGGCTGCGCATAAACTTCACGAAGTCTTCGGGTCTTAGTTTTTTAAACTCATCCCATTCTGTAACGATGATGCAACAATCAGCATCTTTGATGCATTCTATAGCAGAGTCTGCGTACAAAACCGTATCACCTAAGAGCTTCTTCGCATTTTCTAGACCCTTTGGATCGAATACTACTACTTGAGCGCCTTCCTTTAATAACCTATCGATTAACTTCAATGAAATGGCACACCTTACGTCATCTGTATTCGGTTTGAAAGCCAAACCTAGTAACGCTACCCTTTTACCTTTCAAAGTACTAAGCAAATTCTTCGCAATCAGAACAGCTTGGTATGGCTGGTTTTCATTCGTATGCTGAACGGCACGCAATAATAACGGATCATATCCTAAAGATTGCGCATGAGAGATTAGGGCGGACAAGTCTTTTGGAAGGCATGGACCGGCATAGCCTAGTCCAGCTTTGAGGAAAAGCGGCCCTATCCTTTTGTCTAAGCCTATACCTTTCGCGATGGTCTCTACGTCTGCGCCCGGAATTCTTTGACAAATGTTCGCTATTTCATTTATGAAGCTAATCTTCGTAGCCAGGAAGGCGTTATTCGCGTACTTGATTAGTTCCGCGTTTACGGTGTTGGTTATAATGTAAGGCGGTAACAAGTTGTTATAGAATTCCTTATATAAAGCGAGGAGTTTTTTGCCAGAACCTTCATCATGCTCACCTATTATTATTCTATCAGGATGGAATGTATCCTCAACAGCAGAGCCTTCTCTTAAAAATTCTGGGTTAAAGACCAGACCGAAATCCCGTCCTATTTTCATACCTGATGAGGATTCTAAAATTGGGGCAACAATCCGTGATGTTGTTCCTGGAACTACCGTGCTCTTTACCACGACTAAATGATTTTTGCTTGCTAGATGAAGGTTCTTGCCCACGGCTTCAGCGGCAGATGTTACATAGGATAGGTCAATGCTACCATCAGGTTTTGACGGTGTTCCTACACAGATGAATGAGAACTCCGTATCTTTCATTCCTTCAGCATAATCCTCTGTGACCTTTAACCTACCATCAGAAGTTACCTTGGCTAGAATCTCCTTAAGGCCGGGTTCATGTATCGGAGGTTCGCCTTTTTTAATTTTTTCAATCCGCTCTTTATCAATATCCACACACGTAACTTTTATACCTCTACTAGCAAAACATGCCGCCATCGTAAGACCTACATAACCAGAACCAATTATGCAAATTTTATATCCCATAGCTGTTTTAACGGTTACTTCATGTTATGTTTAAAGTTTTTTTCTCAAACTGATTTTGCCCGTAACTATAAATGTTATATAGAGTTGTCAACCTTAATTGAAACAGCTGGTCTGAGTTGAAAGCTGTGCTACCTGCCGCCGGGTTGGGCACGCGTCTTTTGCCTATAACTAAAGAATTGCCTAAAGAGATGTTGCCAATTTTTGTTAGAAGCGTAAACGATGGACTTTGTCTGAAGCCAATGATTCAAGCTATCTTTGAGCAACTTTATGACTTTGGCTTCCGGGAGTTTGTGATAATAGTCGGCAGGGGCAAGAGGGCTATAGAGGACCACTTCACACCTGACAAAGGGTTTATAGAGTTACTCAAGATGAAGAACAAGCATAGCATGGCCGTTGAACTTGAGTCGTTTTACAATAAAATATTAACTTCCAACATAGTGTTTGTTAACCAACCAGAACCACGCGGCTTTGGTGATGCCGTACTAGCCGCAAGGTCCGTGGTTAATGATCCTTTCCTTCTTCACGCTGGGGATACATACATAATTTCTAAGAATGATGAACATCTCAAAAGGTTATTTGATGTCCATAAGAAATTCGGCGCTGATACGACAATCCTTATACAAGAGATTGAGGATCCAAGGGCTTATGGTGTTATAGAAGGTAAAGAAGTTTCTGAAGGGGTTATCTTGGTTGAGAGTCTTGAGGAAAAACCTGAAAAGCCGAGGACGAATTTGGCTATAATGCCCGTATACATTTTCGATCCAGTAATATTTAAGGCACTGGAAATAATCAAGCCTGGTAAGGGTGGAGAAATACAACTTACAGACGCTATTCAAAAGCTCGTTGACTGGGGTCTTAAAGTTTATGCAGTAAAGCTCAAACAAGATGAACAGAGGTTGGATATAGGAACGCCACAAACGTGCTGGGAGTCTTTAATGCTCTCTTACAATTACTTCAAGAAGGAATAAAATATGTTAGATAAAATAATCTCTGAAGATGTAGACTCGATAGTTGTTAGGATTGGAAAAATTGGCGAAGTTCTGGAGACCTGTAAGATACTCGTGACAGGCGGTGCCGGATTCTTAGGCAGCTACGTTTGCGATGTCCTAAATAGATTAGGAGCGAGTGTTGTGTGCGTTGATGATTTATCTAGCGGTAAATTGGATAACATAGACCACTTACTTGAAAATGAAAAGTTTGTTTTTATAAGGGCAGATGTGTCAAACTTTGAATCGGATGAGAAGTTTAATTATGTTCTACATATGGCCAGTCCGGCGGTTCCGGAGGAGTACAAGTCTAGACCCGTTGATACCATGAAGGCTAACTCGGTCGGTACATTAAACATGCTAGAGATCGCAAGAAAAAGTGATGCAAAAATACTCTTTACATCTACGAGCGAAGTTTATGGTGATGCAAAAATTTTGCCAACACCAGAAACTTATTGGGGCAATGTAAATCCGATAGGACTTAGGAGCTGCTACGACGAAGGTAAAAGGTTCAGCGAGGCTCTCATCATGGCTTACATACGACAATATGGGTTAGATGCAAGGATCGTGAGAATATTCAATAGCTTCGGCCCACGTATGAGGGCCGATGGTGTGTACGGCAGGGTCGTATCGAGGTTCATAGACCAAGCATTATCCGGAAGGCCTATAACGGTTTATGGTACAGGGAGACAAACCAGATCTTTCTGCTACGTTTCTGATACTATAACAGGCATAATGTTGACTTTACTTAGCGACAGGGCTAAGGGCGAGGTTATAAACATAGGCAACCCACGTGAAACAACTATACTACAACTCGCGAAGCTCGTTAAGCGCATGACCAACAGCAACTCGAAGATAGTGTTTAAGAAGTTGCCTCAGGATGATCCTAGGAGGCGTGTACCAAACATAAGGAAGGCAAGAAGGTTACTCGGCTGGAGACCACTCATAAAATTAGAAGATGGACTAAAAAGAACAATCGAGTGGTTTAAGTTAAGGAAGGGAGTGTCTACCCGATGATGCTCCCGGGTATTAGGATAAAGGATATCAATAAACTGCCGGATGAAAGGGGCTTCTTCGCTGAGGTGTTTAGGGACGACTGGCAGGAGTTACTAGAGGGTGACAGAATCGTTCAAGCCAATGTTTCACTAACATACCCTGGTGTGATTAGGGCATGGCACAGACATTCGAGAGGACAAGTAGATTACTTCATAGTCTTGCGTGGAGCGCTGAAAGTTGCAGCATATGACGATGAGGAGGGGTCACCTACAAAAGGGCAACTTTGCGAGGTAATCTTGAGTAATGAAAGGTTTCAACTACTCCGCATACCGGGACGTTACTGGCATGGCTTTAAGGCGATATCACCAGAGCCTACGCTTACACTTTATTTTACGAACAGACTTTACGACTATTCAAAACCAGATGAAGAAAGGAGACCTTGGAATGACCAGAGGATAATAGATCCAAGGACCGGGAAGCCTTACGATTGGAATGCACCACCGCATAGGTGAAGCGCATGAGGGTTCTCTTAACAGGCGGTTTGGGATTCATAGGGAGCCACTTGGTGAGGAAGTTTGTCGCTAGCGATTGGTGTACTAATCTGATAAACTTGGATAACATGAGCTTCGGTTCAAACTTAAATAACGTTAAGGATGTCGAGACAAACAAAAAATATACCTTTGTTTATGGTGACATAAGAGATCCTGAATTAGTATCTAAATTGATTAAGGATGTAGATGTTGTCGTTAATGTTGCGGCGGAGACGCATGTTGACAGGAGCATATCGAACCCTAGACCTTTTGTGGAAACGAATATAGTGGGCACTTTTAACCTGCTTGAGGCGTGCAGACACAACGATGTTAGACTCTTCATGCAGATTTCAACCGATGAGATCTATGGCGATGCAGTAGATGGTAAATCATTCAACGAGAATGATGCCTTCAGACCCAGCAGCCCATACTCAGCAACGAAGGCGGCGGCCGACTGTCTAGTGATGGCATACAACAGAACTTATGGACTTAATACGATAATTACTAGGTCTACTAACAACTTTGGCCCTTATCAGCATCCGGAAAAGCTCATACCGAAGACGATAATCAGAGCAGCCCTAGGTCTAAAGATACCTATCTATGGTACCGGTAAACAGGTCAGGGATTGGATATATGTCGAAGACCATGTAGAAGCGGTGGAGTTGGCTCTTCTGAAAGCAAAAGGTGGGAAGATATACAACATTTCAGCAGGCAACGAAGTTAGCAATTTAGAGATTGTAAAGCAAATTCTAAATATAATGGATAAACCAATAAGCCTTATCGAGCATGTTGAAGATAGACCTGGACACGACATAAGGTATTCACTCGATTCTTCACTCATAAGGTGTGAGTTAGGATGGGCACCGAGGCACAATCTTTTCGAGGCCCTAAAGAAGACTGTGAAATGGTACATGGAGAATGAATGGTGGTGGAGACCTTTAGCGGATGAGAGAACACTCCACCCAACACCTTGGAAGATTAAGTGGTAAGTTTGAGGCTACTTGTAACTGGTGGTTCAGGTCTGATAGGCAGGCAACTCTGCCTAGAGGCTGTTAGGAGAGGGTATGAGGTTTATGCAGCTGAGCATGAAGTAAGCGTTGATGTTGGCATTCCCGTGAAGCTCGACCTACTCAACCCATTAAGCATAGAGTCGGCTTATGAGGAGTCAAGGCCTGATGTTGTTATCCATGCTGCAGCGTTAACAGATGTGGATTTATGTGAAAGGAATGCAGAATTAGCATTTAGAATAAACTATAATGCGACGGCGCAAATAGCATTACAAGCGAAAAGGAACAACGCGTTTCTCATATACATCTCAACAGACTATGTGTTTAACGGAGCAAAAGGGATGTATAAGGAGACGGATGAACCAGAACCGATAAACGTCTATGGTTTGTCTAAGCTAAAAGGTGAAGTTGCTGTAAAGGAATTTGCTGGCGAGTGGTGTATCGTAAGGCTCAGCACACCCTACGGTATTCATAATAAGAAAAAGACGTTTCCTGAATATGTGATAACTAAGCTCGCAAAGGGCGAAAGAGTTAAAGTTGCATACGACCAATTCACTTCACCCACATACGTCCCAAATTTCTGCAAGATGCTCCTAGAAGTTGCAGAACGGGGTATTCAAGACATACTACACTTATCGGGTAGCACGAGGGCGTCCAGACTAGATGTGGCTGTAAAGGTGGCCGAGTTGCTTGATCTAGATAAAACTTTGATAGAGCCAACATCCATTTCAGAACTTAAACTAGATGCGAAAAGACCGATGGATTCTTCGCTTGACGTTTCAAAAGCTCTGCAAATTCTAAAGGAAAAACCCATGACGTTAGAAGTTGGTCTTAATGAATTTGTCCGCAACCTTTATAGAGTAAAAACTTCGGGGAACTATTAGATGAGGGGTCTACTCTTAGCAGGGGGGCATGGAACTAGGCTGAGGCCTCTTACGTTTACCGGTAACAAGCACCTTCTCCCTGTTGCCAATAAGCCGATACTCTTCTACGGACTTGAAAACTTGGCTAGGGCAGGTATAGAGGAGGTTGGAATAATACTTGGACCGATAAAAGAAGGCATCGTAGAAGCTGTGGGTGATGGGGCAAAGTTTGGTCTAAAAGTTACATACATACATCAACCGGAGCCACTCGGCATAGCTCACGCCATTATGATATCTGAAGAGTTCCTCCGTGGTGAGCCTTTTGTTGTGTATCTCGGTGATAACTTGCTCAAGAACGGGATTGAATCTTTTATAAAACTTTTCGAAGAAAAGCAGAGTGATGCCGTGATAGGCGTGACACCTACAAAGGAGCCGCAGAGATTCGGCGTTGTGGAAATGGAAAATGGAAAGATTGTCAGGCTTGTGGAAAAGCCAAAACAGCCGAAGAGTAATCTCGCATTGGTTGGAGTTTACGTTTTTAACGACTCCATATTTGAAGCGTGTAAGAAGATTAAACCATCTTGGAGAGGTGAGTTGGAGATAACTGATGCCATACAAACGCTTATCAACATGAACAAAAAAGTGGATGTCAATTTTGTTGAAGGTTGGTGGAAAGATACAGGCAAACCAGAAGACTTACTTGAGGCTAATCAGTTAGTTCTTCAAGAACTCGAGCCTTATAATAAGGGAAGCTTAGAGGATGGAGTGATAATAACGGGTAACGTCGTTATCGAAGAAGGGACTGTAATACATAGAGACAGTACCATAAGAGGGCCCGCCATAATAGGCCGTAATTGTGAAATAGGGCCAAATGTATACATAGGCCCATACACATCTATAGGTGACGGAACGAAGATAGTCGGTGCAGAGATAGAAAACAGCATAATAATGAACAACGTCTTCATAGAATGTAACAGGAGAATAGTTGATAGTATAATCGGCAATTACTCTACGATAATAGAGTATGAAAAAAATAGACCGAAAGGTTTTAAGTTCATCCTTGGAGAAAGGACGTTTGCTAGCATATAGATTAGCACATCCATGTTATTGAGGAAAGATATTCGTATTAGCTCAATCTGATTTTTATTCCTTCTTTCTTAGTACCTGGCGTTCTCCGGGACGATATTTTCAGCTCACAACCGCTACGTTTCTTTTACACTAGCCCTATCCTCATGTTCACCCTTCTACACAATTAATGTACCTATGTCATATTTTACCCGTGTTCATGATGGTAGTCAGCCGTAACACCTCAGATAATTTATATTGAGCGTAAGATCGTAGACGAATTTTCCGAGAAGTGTCAAACTTGAGAGGTTATCAGTTTTTGTATAGAACTCAACTACACGTGAGTTTACAAAGCTAGCATCGCTCATTGTCATTTCTATCATAATGTGTTAATTAAAATATTTGTGCAACCATTCTTTAGAAATTAAACATTTAAATAACATACAGTTTCTTTATGGGTCGCTAAGAGTTATGAATAGTGCTACCTATGGATTTGAGCTTGGTGAGTTTCTTAGAGCGTTAAGCGCCGGCTTTTTTGAATGGGCACCTAGACTACTATTTTTCATCGTTATATTGCTAATCGGTTGGATAATCGGTAGGCTACTTTATTCTATTGTCTCTAGGATCGTCGGGAGGATGGGCTGGGAGCACTATATGCGTAAGACAGCAATTGGTAGAGCAATACTTAGTTCAGGCTACACCGCAGGCACATTTTCAGCATCTCTCGTTAAATGGTTAGTTTACTTCATTGCTATACTTTATTCATTCTACACACTGAATATACCAGAACTGTCTGCAGGAGTTTCACAAATACTTGCGTACCTTCCGAGTCTTGTTGCTGGTGTAATAATCCTCATTGTGGGATTAATACTTGCTGATTGGACCGCCGAGCTCATCAAGCAAGGTCAGTCTAAGAGCGGGTTATCAATGTTGGCTTCAGATGTTATCAGGGTATTTTTGTATTTCATTGTAATCACAGTGGCACTTGCAAACATGCGTATTGACATTACAATAATCTACATATTCGCTACACCTATAGCATGGGCCGTAGCAATAATACTAGGAATAATTGTTGGTTGGATTCTGAAAGACAGGGTTAAAGAGTTTATTGAGAATGTGCTAAAGGGAGGCGAGAGGCGATGAGGTTGTCCGGGATATTCGCAGACTATGACGGAACACTGGCCCCAAAAAACATTACACGTGTAGAATCAAAACCCTTAGAAGGAATTAAGGACAGTATTGATGGAGTTAGGAATTATGGAAAGTTCATCGTGATAAGCACGAAGGACTACTGGTTTCTTGTAAGTAGATTGCCAAATTTAGATGCGATAGGGTGCATAGGTGGAATAGAGGCCGTTATAGGAGATAGAGCTTGGATAAAGAAAGGCATAGCGCAAAAGCTTAAAGTAATTAGTAAACTATTGAATGCCTCGTTTCGAATAGTTGTAGATCCTGACGTTGTTTTTGAGATAAAGGCCTTAAGGAATAGGAAAGTTGCTGGTTTGTGTATTGATTGGCGCTATGGAAGGGTTCCTACCAAGAATCTTGTGGAAAAAATAAAAGAAATAGCGAGAAAGCTTAATCTTTATGTTGAAGAATACGAGTGCGAACCATTCCTAGACATCTTCCCAGTTAAACCAGATAAGGGAGTTGTTGTATCTTTCATAAAAGACGTCCTTGGTATAAATGGACCCATAATGTATATAGGAGATAGTAAAATGGATAATCCCGCTTTCAAGGTTGCTAATATCTCTGTGGGCGTGCTCCACGGGCATAGCGCTCCGGAGCTGGAGTGTCAATATTTTATTAAGTTTGAAAATGTCCCAAAACTTCTTTCAGAACTTGTTAACCTCAAATTGAATTTTGACCCGAGTCGCCTACCGTTTTGCAGAGTTTAAGGGTGCAGAGTATTGAAGATTGCCGTCTTGATGTACCAGACTAGCCTGACTAAGGGCCAGGAACTTGTTGCACTTCGAATGGTGAAAGGGCTACGTAAGCAGAGAAAAGATGCCTTTCTTTTGTCTACTTTGTTCCATGATGGGAAGCGCGTTCCTTGGTACGAGCAAGTGTTAAAGAGTGTGAGGGGCTACGTGGTTAAAGAAGAATTTGGTGTTCCTGTGATAAGGATGGATGGCTACATATCTAGCTGGCCTCCAAGGAGAATTATGCTTAGGGATGCACAATCAACATTCAGATATATTGTTGAGGACTTAGGAGTGGAATGCTTTATAGTCCATAGCACGCTATGGAACGGCCCGGAGGAACTCACCCGTTTCAAACTATGGAGTGACATGATGCTCAAGGAGGGGTTGAGCGATAGAAGGTTGATAGCATGTTTCATGCCACACTACCAACCTCCGAGTCCTATACATTACCCACCAATTGAAAGGCTGTATAGAGAGGCATGGAACAGCACGGTATTTCCTATAATATTCAAGACGGCAGACCTGATACTTTGCACAACACCTGTTGAGATTGATCAAATGATCGAACTAGGCGCAGATGCCAATAAGTGTCTCCTTTATCCTGGAGGGGTTGATGAGGAGGCGTTCAACAATCTAGGTAAAGTAGATGTATATTCAAGATTCAACATACCTAATGACGTTAAGATGATAACTTTTATAGGAACTGTGGAAAAGCGAAAGAATCCAGCCGCCATAGTTAAAATTGCTAACAACTTACGTAACAGAAAAGACGTAATCTTCATCGTAGCCGGTTCACCATCCGATCAGGCTGATATTTTAATTAAAGCTACTCGAGTTCTTCCAAATTTCAGATACATTGGTGAAATTAGCGAGGATGAGAAGATCTCGTTGATAAGAGCGTCGTATGCTAACATCATCATGAGCAGGATGGAGGCTTTAGGACTAACGCAACTAGAATTCATGTACGCCGGCAAACCCGTAATAACTTCAGCGATTGGTGGCCAACGTTGGCTGATCAGGAATGAAATCGATGGTATCCATGTTAACGGTCCGGAAGACATAGAAGGTGCGACAAAAGCTGTCTTGAGATTGATTGATAACGAGGAGCTTGCGAGTGATATGGGAAAGAACGCGGCAAAAAGGGCCGCAGAATTTACATTAAGCAGGATTACAGAGAATTTAATTAAACGTTTGGAAAGTTTGTAAAGCTATTTTTAATTTAGAACAAGATTTTAAAAGTTTTAATTATTCAATAGCGAGGCATTGTTATCTACTATAAATGAAGTAAATTTCATGTTGATGTTAAACCATGTGCCCAAAGCTTTTCTTTGGATAAAAGATGTTTGCTAGCATATAAATTAGCATAATTCATGTTATTGGAAGACACGTATTTGTGCCATTCCAATACGAATTTTTATTCCTTCTTTCTTAGCGCCGCCCGGCCTAGGACTGTCTCCAACCCCCATATCCTCACGAAGCCCTCAGCCATTTTTTGATCAAAAGCACTTTCACGTGAATACGTTGCCATGGCCATTGAGTACACAGGTCTCTCTGCCCTTCTTCCAACAATCCTAGCAGAACCCTTATACAGTTTTATCCTTACCTCACCGGTTACGTTCTCTTGTGATTTATCTATGAAAGCATTGAGCGAATCCATTAAAGGATCGACCCATAAGCCAGCGTAAACCATATAGCACCATTGCTTGTCGATCAATTGTTTAAACATCAGATGCCTTCCGCCTAAGGTCATCTTCTCCAAATCGGCGTGGGCCTTGATTAACATGAGTGCAGCCGGAACTTCGTACACCTCCCTCGACTTTATTCCTACAACCCTATCTTCCACGTGATCCACTATGCCAAAACCATGCTTTCCACCGATTTGGTTTAGACGCTTTATTATCTCAGTCAAAGGTAATTCTTCACCATTTAGTGAAACTGGTACACCTTTTTCGAAACCTATTGTGATCTCTTCTGCTTCGTCCGGAGTATTCTCTAAAGGTGCAACAAACTTAAAGGCCTCTTGTGGAGGCTCTACCCATGGGTCTTCTAACTCTGCTGCTTCTATCGACCTGCCCCATAAATTCTCGTCAATGCTGAACCTGCTCTTCTTAGGATGTATCGGTAGCTTTCTGGACAAGGCGTACTCTATTTCTTCATCCCTGCTCATGTTCCACTCCCTTACAGGTGCGAGTATCTTTATTCCAGGTGCTAGTGCCGCGAATGTTACCTCGAACCTTACCTGGTCGTTACCCTTTCCAGTACATCCATGGGCTACGGCATCGGCGTTCTCCTTTAACGCCACCTTAACCGTTTCCTCAGCTATTAAGGGCCTACTAAGAGCAGCGGTTAGTGGGTACTCACCCTCATACAGAGCGTTAGCCTTGATGGCCCTTGCCACAAACTCTTTTGCAAACCTCTCTTTTGCATCCACGTAATAGTGTTTCACTGCACCGCTCAACTTTGCACGTTCCGCTATCGCCGCAAAATCTTCCTCTTGACCAACGTCCACTGTTACAGTTATAACCTCTGCACCGTACTTCTCCTGAAGCCACTTAATTATTACGGTCGTATCAAGGCCGCCGCTATATGCTAATGCCACCCTCATCGCGCATCCTTTAAAGGAAAAAAGCGTCTTGTATAAAAAGACTGTTTAGAATTTTTATTATTCTTAAATTAGTTTTCAAGATTTTTTAGTAATGGTTTCCGTAAAGTATTTAACGAACGCCGTTAATGAAAATACTTGCTATGGACGAAATTGATAATAAAATAATCGAGATATTGAAAAAAGATGCAAGGAAACCTTTTGTGGAAATAGGCAAAGAATTGGGGCTCTCGGAAGGTGCTGTCAGACGTCGTGTAAAAAACTTGATAAAGAATAACGTGATAACGAGGTTCACTATAGAAGTCGAGAAAGGGCATGCCGTAAGGGCAATAACGTTTATCACGATAGACCCTGGGGTGCCGACACCGTTTGTGAGCGAGAAACTCGCTACCTTAGATGGTGTTGAGGGTGTTTACGAGTTGACTGGTGAATACGATGTGGCTGCCATAGTCTCCGCCAACAACGTAGCTGGGTTAAATAGGTGCATCGAAGAGATAAGGAAAATAGAAGGTGTGAAGAACACGAACACCGTCTTAGTGCTAAGGGTCGTTAGATGACCTTTCGCCATACTTTTGAGTTGTCAAGGTTCATGAGCTCTTCTATAACACCTTCATTAGACATGAGTAGCGTCAATTCATCATACTTGCCGTCTATCTCGTTAACACAGGCATCTGGAAAAGACAGGTCTATGGGTATTCTAGTCTTCCAGTAATAGCCATCCTTTACGTTAAGTCTCGTAAAAGTTCCAACAAGGTTCTTTTTTAGGGGGAAGTTGAGTACGTTTATTATGAATTCAACAAAACAAATTCTGTACGCTTTTTCGTAAACATCTCCATAAAACGTATTAAAATAAACGTATAACGGACTGTCTCTAGAATAAGTTTCCCATGTTGTGAATTGCGTATATAAAGGGATCCAGCCTTCGTCCCTTAGCACCATATCCTCAAAACTTTGCGGTCTTTTCCAATTACTAACCATGAAACCCCTTTCTTCTAAAGCAGGTATCACATAACGGTGGAGGATGCCTTGCCTGAGCATCTCTATCCTTTCCTTTAAACTAATTGGCATACCATCGATCTCTCCTAAGCTTCAATGATGTTCAGCCTTCCGTCTGCCCTTTATACTAGCCTAAAAAAGTGGTTAACGGGAGGTAAAAACATTTACTTTGTAGGAGAGCCCTCATGAACGTGAAAACAAGGGCAGGTTTGAGTCTGGTTAACATTTTATACAACCATAAACATCCAATATAATGAAGGTGGGACCATGCCGTTCAAGCGTAAGAGCAGGGGTAGGGCTAAAGGCGCAAAAGGCAAAGAACCGATGGTGCAATGCGACAACTGTGGTGCTTATGTACCTAGGAGTAAGATTCAGAGAATTACGAAGAGGGTCTCGCTCGTAGGCAAAGATCTTGCGAAGGAGTTAAAGCAACAAGGCGCGTACCTTGCCGAGAACGTAATAACAAAGAATCTTTGCATTAGTTGTGCGATACATTACGGTGTCCTGAAGGTAAGGGCAAGAGAAGAGAGAAAAGTCGCATATTAAACCAATATATTTGGATGTAAGAACGAAAACTACGTGAAAAATTTCATAAAATATGGAAAAAGTTTTTTAGACGGCCTCACCCTGCTTAAAAACTGGGTAGATTTTCTATGCCATCAAGGGCAAAGATGTCACTTATACAACTGAGGCTCGCGATGTTGGGTACGCTGGCGGCTATAATCGGTTCAGCAACGCTTGTTCTGATGGTGATTTTAAGTTGGCTTGGGGCCTCGCTTAGCATATATACAATAGCCGGCATAGTGGTTGCGTTCCACATACTGCAGTGGTTGATCGCACCCTACATTATTAACGCCATATATAGGGTCAGACCTATTAAACCGCACGAATACCCTTGGCTTCATGAAGCCGTATCGAGAATCTCGGCGACAAGTGGGCTTAATGCTAAGCCGAGGCTTATGCTGGCAGAGATAGATTTACCCAATGCCTTCGCTTACGGTAACCCGATTACAGGCAACTTCGTAGCAGTTACTAGAGGTCTCTTATCTACACTGCCTCGCGAAGAAGTCGAGGCAGTCATTGGACACGAGGTGGGTCATATAAAGCATAAAGACGTCATGTTCATGATGGTAATAAGCATAATACCCGCGCTCATATATTATCTTGGACACATACTTTACTACTCTGGTTGGCTCGGCAACATGTCTAGGGATCAAAGAGGAGGTGGCGGTGCACTATTGGTGCTCATCGGATTGGGTCTAATGGTTCTGAGCTTCATCTTCAACCTCTTCGTATTCTACTTTAGCAGGTTAAGGGAGTACTATGCTGACTCACATGCCGCGATTTACGTGCAGAACGGTGCAAAGAATCTCCAAAGGGGCCTAGTCAGAATAATGAGTGCTTCAAAGAAGATTCGTAAGGAAAAAATCGCCTCTTACACCCAAATGAAAGCACTATTCATCACAGACCCTGAGGTTACCATTAGAGGTTATGATGATATAGACTCCCTTGTAGAAAGAATTAAAGCAGAAAAACCGAGCATTTTGATGGAACTATTTAGCACTCATCCGCACCCTGCCAAGAGGCTCCGTCATCTGGATGCTTACATAGCCTGAGGTCAGTAGGCTTTAGCAACATAGACGACTTCTTGGGCCTTTTCACCGCAGACTATACAATTTCTTTGCGGTACTTCTACGATGTCAAACCTACTGCCCCTTATCTCGCCGCCGGCATGCTCTTTGAGCTTCAGGGCACAATCCTCCTTGCCGCACCATTCAATCCTTGCTATCTTTCTTTCTGATAAAGCCTTTTTTACCTCGTCCGGGCTGTAGGCGTCAACCACCATCTGCTCCATTATTCTGGCGCTCCTTTCCTTCAACGATGTGAAAATTTTTGTCATGAGTTCTTCAACGCGCATCTCAACATCGTTTAGATCTGCTTCGGTTCTTTCTAACGTATCCCTCCTAAAGAGCGTAACCTTACTACTCGAAACCTCTTTTGGTCCTATCTCAACCCTCACCGGCACACCAAGCATTTCCCAATGGTAAAATTTTTCGCCAGGCGTAACATCTTCTCTGTCGTCCAACACGCATCTGTATATTCGTTTTAATCTCTCATGGATTTTTTTGCAATATGACGTTATGAGCTCTTCGTATCCTTTGAACGGTATAGGCACTATAACTACTTGAACTGGTGCGATGCTAGGAGGAAATACACAACCTCTATCATCACCATGTTGCGCAATAACGGCAGCCAGAACTCTGCTGAGGCCGAAGCCATAGCAGAGTTGATACACTAAAGCCCTACTACCATCCTTCTGCTCAAACTCTATCTCGAATACCTTTGAGAAATTTCTACCAAGGTTGTGAACCGTAGCCACCTGATTGACCCTACCATCCGGATTCCAAGCATCAAAGGCTATCGAGTACTTTGCACCAGCAAATTTATCGAAATCCGGTCTCTTCAGTAAAAGATAGCTTATGCCAAGCTCCTTAAGAACTTTAGAGTATATTTCTATTGCCTCCCTTACTTGCTCCTCAGCATCTGCAGCAGTAGCATGTGCCGTGTGTGCTTCGTTCCACGGAAATTCCCTTGCCCTATACAAGGGTCGCGTTGCTTTTGTTTCATACCTGTAAACATTTACTGTTTGGTGAACTTTAAATGGAAGGTCTGCATGCGACCGTATCCATAATTTAAACATGGGGTACATTATTGTCTCGGATGTGGGACGTATTATCAACTTCTTCTCTAACGGCTTATTGCCAGCTTTCTCTATGACAAAAACTTCAGAAAGGAAGCCCTTTATGTGTTCCGCCTCTTTGGCAAAAAGCTCATCGGTAGTTACGAGAGGGAACATCATGGTCTTATGTCCGGTCTCGACAAGGAGCTCTTCCAACCTCCTCCTTATCATTTCAAGGATGAACATGCCGTTCTCAAGATAAACTATAAAGCCCTTGACCGGGAACCTACTATCGACTATTCTTGCCTGAAATATCAGCTCATCAAACCAGCTGCTAAAGTTTGTGAACTTATTAATTGCACTCGCTATGACGGACATATCGTCTTCCTCCAGCCCTAAACCTATGCATGAGGGTTAAGGATTTTAAAATCCTTTAACCTATAAAGCTAGCGGTTTATGAAGAAGGTAGTACTTAAAAATGACGTCCTGGTAGCCCTTTTAGAGATTTCTAAACACTTTCATCCAAAAGAGGCTATAGTCCTCCTTCGGGGGAAGGAGACTAAGCAGGATATAGTCCTAGAGGAGGTCCTCCTAGCACCCGGGTCGGTGTATGGCAAGGGGTTTTCTGAATTTCGTCTAGACATGTTGCCCATGGACTTCTCCATAATCGGTGTAGCCCATTCCCACCCATCAGGAATACCCATACCTTCAGTCGAGGACCTTAACAACATGATAGGCAGAGTGCTGGTTATAGTTGTGGCACCATATCTAAGCGAAAAACACATTGTCGCGTACAACAGCAAGGGTGAGCCTATGCAAGTGATTGTAGAGCGTTAGCGAGAGCTAAGCACCGCTTCGGCCATCTCTTTTATTACAGCCCTTGGGTCCTTTGCCTTTACGACGCCGCTAGCTAATAAGACACCATCGGAGCCCAATTCGATTGCCCTACGGACGTCGTCTCCCCTAGTTATACCGGCTCCGCAGAGGATTTTTATCTCCCTATTTATGCTACGTATTCGTTGAACGCTTTCCGATACTATCTCAGGTCTTGCTTTCGAGACAGGTATACCGGTTCCAATCAGTTCAGGGGGTTCAACCGCAAGCATCGTCGGGCTTAATGCGGCAACGGCCATGGCAGGCTCGACATCTTCGGCGCATACTAAAGAAAACATGCCAGCATTTTTTAGCATCTTTACAGCGGCAAATATGCTTGCTAACTGTAGCTTCTTTTCAGAATGATTAAGGATCGAACCAATTGCGCCTGCGTCCTTGATAGCTTCGACGGATATCGAGCCAGTGTAACTACCTGGCGGGTATGGGTCAACATGCTGAGCAAAGACCGGGATGCTGACCGCATTGGCTATGCTTTTGATGTCTGTAAACTGTGGCGCTACGCATATGCATACGCCAGTTTCATTGGAAACACTTTCTGCATCCTTCGCAATCCTCATACCCCTATCGCCCAACGACTCGAGGTATGTTTTGAAATTGATGACTATTATCGGAAAGTCTAGCAGTTTTGGCAAGTTCTTCGCCACAAGCGTACGATCGTTATCAATACTTATACTTTTACGATACTCTCACGTCAGACCAGTAAACGATAAAAGCACGCTTAACTTCTTAGATTGTGAGGCTGCACAGTGATTGAGATAAATGCAAATACTCAGAAGACATTTGGTGAAATAACGGAGACTTGGAACCCAGTCATAGGATGCAACCATCAGTGCGCCTATTGCTGGGCTGTAAGATTGGCAAGGAAGCTTGCGTCAATGGGTGTAGAACCCTACTCAAGCAACGGATTTAGACCCACGCTCCTTCCTCAAAGGCTTAACAAGCGGTTTAGGAGGGGTTCCACGGTATTCGTGTGCGATATGGGTGATCTTTTCGGTGATTGGGTTCCAGAAGAATGGATACGGAGCATCATAGATGTGGTTAGAGGGCAGCCGCATGTACGCTTTATGTTTCTTACAAAGAATCCTAATCGGTACTTACGGTTTGGGAACGAGTTTCCAATGAACGTTGTACTCGCTGCGACTATAGAATCTAACCGCGACTACGGACTATCACGGGCTCCAAAACCTTCCGAAAGGATCGAGGCCATGAAGGCACTGAAGCATCCATACAAGGGAGTGGTCGTGGAACCCATTATAGATTTTGATGATTATTTTATACGGGCTTTGATGGACATAAGGCCGATTTTCGTGTATGTTGGATACGACAACTATGGATGCAGGCTTCCGGAGCCTCCGCTCAGCAAAACCATGATTCTTATGGCGACGTTGCGGGAATTTACTGATGTAAGGACGGGTACGTTAAGGATGGCATGGTATGAGTTCCGGGACCGTGACTCATTTAGATAACCTTTTTAATCTTGATGCGAAGGTTATTACTGATGCAACGTTCGCAGAGGAGGGGAGCCGGACCGAGGGTCTGTTTCCTCGACGTTGAGGCCACATCACTAGAGGCGGACGTAGGGACGATTGTCGGAGCTGGCATCATGGAAGATGATGGAAAGTTCAGCTACATATCTGTGGACAGACCGGAGCTAGAGAAGAATAGGTTGGAGGATCTGTTGAAAAAGCTCGAGCAATACCATATAGTGATCACTTGGAATGGGAAGAGCTTTGACATACCGTTTCTTATATCAAGGGCGATAAAGCATAACTTAAAAGCAGAATCTCTACTCTCTATTTACCATCTCGACATGGCAGAGCTCGTCAGGAACAACCTCAAGCTCAGCAGGACGGACCTATTCCATGTGTCAAAATTTCTCGGAATAAAGAAGGATGTTAAGACATTGGGTCAGGATGTTCCCACACTTTATGTTAAGGCTATGAAGGGCGATAAAGTGGCACTCAGGATTATAAAGAATCACTGCAAGGATGACCTGAACGTCCTTCGCCTGGTATTCTCAAAGCTCAGACCGCTGGTTAAGGCACTCAAGCCAGAATTACCGATATGATGCCCTAGTCTACTTCTATGCCATGCTTTTTCAAGGCAGCCTTTATCCTTATGATTTCGGCCTTAAGTGCTTGAACTTCCTTTATGAGTAACTCAATATCTGATGAAAGTACTGGTCTTGGTTGAATTTGTCCAAACACAGGCACATCCCCGAGTCTTTCACGCAACATGTCCTCGGGTCTTCTTATTCCACTCATACCATACTATACCTTTTGGCGGAGGATTATATGTGTTTAACAATGCTTGGTAAGCTTTTTATCGGATTTAAACGTGAATACATAGGAGGCGAGTTGCAGAAACCCGAGGACTTGGAAGTCTGCCTCTATTCATACGGGCCTAGGAGCGAGGTGTTAATAGATCAAAGAAAATTAATTTTGGAGCCGGATGTTTTTATCGCGTTAGAGGGCACTGGGACTTTTGAAGGAATATCGCTTGAGGAAAGGTTGAAAAACTTTCTTGAGAAGGGAAAGGATCTAGAAAAGTTCGCTTCGAAGATGCATAGTGAATCAACAAGAAGGGGCCATGCATCGCTATCAACCAGCGTTTCCATTCAATTCGAGGTTAAGGGATGCAGCAGGATAGGTTCCATGCTACTCGTAGCGTCACGTTTTGGCTCTTATCTCCAGGAATCGCAGAGAAGGAAAAAGGTTGATCCATCCTACTTTTTATGTCCTGAAGAGTTAAACGTAAAGGGCTTAAGCGACACGTATCAACATTCTGCTAAAGCATGCTTTGATGTTTATTCACAGCTTTGTGATGAAGGAATACCGATTGAGGATGCACGTTATGTTTTACCGCTTGGTGTCAAGACATCTCTCTTCGTCAGCACAACCCTTGAATCTATGATTCCATTAATCAGGCTCGGTCTTGAGGCAAAATCGTCCAAATTCATACCAAACGAGGTTGCAGTTCTCGCGAACAAGATAAGCAATATGCTCGAGAAAGTATCTCCAGCACTCTTTAGGGCAAGAATGAAATTTAATGGCGAATCAGTTGCGTACCCTTTGTCGAACCCATTTAAGGATGAGGACATGATTACTAAGATCGCTGCAGAGAATGGCTTACCATCTGAGCCCAAGCTGCTCGACTTTAGAATAATAGGAGGCGAGAATGTTCTTTCGTACGTAAGTGGTCGCATAACGACGGAAAGCTTGGGACAGCTCAGCCATCTAGTGTATGCGAGTATGCTAGAGCCTATGTCACTTGTGTCATACCATCAAGCAATCAGGCACAGAACCGTGCCTACGGTTGTCGAGTCCATATACGCGGCCGTGCACAGGGCTTCAAGGGACGTCGAGAAATGGACAGCAGTTCCACCGACCATCAATAGGAATTCCAGCTTGCGAAAGCAATTCTTAGATGTTATCAGCATGGCGTTACAGACTTATGCCGAGCTTATCGCTTTAGGCGCTTCACCTGCGTCTGCCGTATACATCGTTCCCCAAGCCGTAAAGATCTATGTTGTTAGAATATACGATGGTTTTAACCTTCTTTACCCTATCGGGTTTGTTGCAACAAGGACGTGCAGTTACGCCCAGCACGAGGAAAGGGGTATAGCATACAAGCTTTGGTTTGCTGTATCAAAAACTAATGAGCTCATAGGTTCGATGATGGGCGAGAAGTGCAAGCTTCTAGGTTACTGTCCAGAAAAGGATTGGTGTCCTATTATCTTAAAATATCGAGAGTATAACGACGAGATTCATCAAAAGTTTTCTAACATTTAATAGAGAAGATGATAAATACTTCCACGTACATTTAAGAAACGTGGTGATGTAATCTGCCAAAGGTAACGGTATCGGTTATAAAAGCTGACGTTGGGAGTGTCGTGGGTCACTACAAGCCACATACTGCCATGATAGAGTATGCACAACGAAAGCTCCTTAATGCAGAAGAAGAGGGGCTAATAAACAGCGGCTACGCAACCCATTGTGGTGATGACATAATACTCGTTATGACCCACAATAAGGGTCCGAACAATCCAAAGATACACGGTCTCGCATGGGATACGTTCCGTGAGGTAACCGAAAAGATCTCGAGGCCCATGAAATTATACGCTGCAGGACAAGACCTTTTGAGCGACGCTTTCAGCGGTAACATTAAAGGCCTAGGTCCAGGGGTTGCAGAGATGGAGTTCGAAGAGAGGAAGTCAGAGCCCATAATAGTCTTCGCCGCAGATAAGACAGAGCCCGGTGCTTGGAACATACCGTTGTACAGGATATTCGCATCACCAGACAATACGGCAGGTTTGGTTATTGACCCAAGCATGCATGGCGGGTTCATCTTTGAGGTGCTGGACCTCATCGAGTCAAAGTCTGTCGAGTTAAAGACGCCAGAAGAGTTGTACGATTTGATCGGTTTGATCGGAACAACGAACCATTATGTTATCGCGAAGGTTTTAAGAGCAAACGATAGAGAACCTGCGGCAGCTACCAGTACGACAAAACTAAGCCTCATAGCCGGGAGGTACGTGGGTAAGGATGATCCCGTTATGATAGTCAGGTGTCAAGCAGGATTACCTGCCGTCGGCGAAGTGCTCAGCGCCTTTGCGGTTCCGACGCTTGTGAGCGGTTGGATGCGCGGCTCGCATATAGGACCGCTCATGCCAGTATCGTTCAAGAAAGGACAGAACGTAGTATCGTATTTTGACGGGCCACCTAGAGTGATAGCCATGGGTTGGCAAATCTCTAACGGAAAGCTCGTTGGAGTTGACGGAAAAGAACCGGCAGACCTATTTGAAGATCCATTCTTTGACTACTCACGAAGGTTTGCGTCAGAGATCGCTATTTATCTCAGGACGATGGGCGAATTCCAACCATCAAGGCTCCAAGAATCTGAGATGGAGTACACGACGTTGCCATCAATCTTAGAGAAACTAAAGTCGAGGTTCAGGCCGGTGGAATAGTTTAGAAAGCTGACCACTAACGATTCTGACTAAACATCCCTAAGAGTCTCATCTAACGGATTAAATGAAAAAATACTAGGGATATAACCGACTAACTTTTTGGACTTTTATGACGGGATTGTCGAGGCATTGGTTTATCGCTCAGAAGTCTTCTTTTATCAGCGTCTTGCGACCGTTAGCCTGGCATCTTTCAACCGCCTTTTTGATTATTTCTCTGACTATCTGGTCAAGTCCTTCGAGAGCGTCTGATGCGAGCCTTATGCCCTCCGGTAGTAGTTGCCTTACTTTTGATTCAACTATTACGAGTTCTCTAGCCATTTCCACTCGATAATGCTGATTCAGAGGCAGTAAAAGAGCGTTTCTCAGCCCAAAGCCCCCGTATTACGTTTGGTAATATACGCCACAGGTTATGGGTATTACGTTTTGTTAAACGATGATTTCATGAGATTTTGGGGGCTCTATAACTTTGGAACCTATTCCTTGCTTTTCAAGCAGCCCTTTAAACATTTCAGGATGTTCTGTGTGTACAGGGATCACCATCTTTGGTGACATCCTTTCAATCGTGCCGATTATCTCACCTTGTGATGCATGACCTGAGGCGTGTACATGCACAGGTCGCATACCAAGAAGCTCTAACCAATTGATTACCTTCTCCCGCTCTATTTCTTGCTCTTCATTGTGGGGCTCGCTGGATGAAAATAGAAATATCGAGCCTGGTTCTGGTCTGATCGAGACAAGCTCAGGCAAATCCTCACTTTGGCATAACGTCAGGATGTACCTGTCTTTCTGCTTAGCCAATTCTTCTGGAGTTACGAGGTGCACACCAACATCTTGACATTCTTCTAAGAACTTTCTCAACCAGCCGCGGTAATTTTTTTCAGGTTCGTATCCGCCAGAGCCGCTCGGTTCTAAGTAAACTGATAGCATATCGTTTGTGAGTTTTGGTACTTGGATGTTTGTTGCTCTTTTTTCGAGACAGTTGATGACGTAGGCTAACTTTGGTGAGAGTGCTAACTTTCTGTCCGCATATTCGGCAGCGGAAATCAGACTTTTTAGTCTGTCAAAGTCGAGAAGACCTATTAGAGCTACTGCGGCCTTTCCTTGAGTGTCCTTCAAAGAGTTCTTCATGCTGAGCAGAACACTTTCTTCAGAATGGATTGAAGGGTCGCTTATCCTTGTACCCTCAATTATCAGCACATCTACATCATCCGCTGATGCATGCTCTATGAAGTCCTCGGTCATTTTACGCATAGGACCGTGTAAGCGGAAATCGCTGGTATACACAACACGAACGTTATCCAACTCGAGTATGAGTCCGTAGGACGAGGGGGTCGAGTGGTCCACATGTATAGGGGTCACATTTATGTTTTCTATATTGAGTTTCTTACCAGTTGAAAACGTCTCCATCTGCCTTTTGAATATCCTTCCATCTCTGTAATCCTTTACCTTGATTATCTGATCTTCTGGTTCTTTGCTTGTCTTAGTTTCTTCCCTTGCCTCCAGCAAAATGGCTGCTGTTGCTCCAACGTAGAATTTGATATCTGGTCTAAGCAATGAGATGTGTCCACAATGGTCTAGGTGGGCATGCGTGATTATACATGCATCAACAGATGGAACGTCGCTCCTCAAGTGATTTAGGTTTCCAAGCAAATCTTCCCGGTATATGCCGGATAGCTCTGGAAGCATTCCCGTTAAGATATATTCTTCAAGTATCCTGAACCTCTTCGCCTTAATAAAACCACCATAAAACTTCCTCTTCGTCGTAAAGCTCGTACCAAAGTCTAGGAAAACTTTTGCCTCATTCGTACTCACAAGTATCTTATTGCCGCCTATCTCACCAGCTCCACCATGAACCTTTATGCTAACCAAGGCCATTTAAAACGGGGAGGCAATAATAATTATTTTTTGAGTCGTTATGTTACTCGCTGATCACAAGCATCGTGAGCGTGCTCCTGACCTTATCCAACCTTCTTATCTTCCATGAGACTATTTCCTTAAGCTTGTCCATACTATCTGCTTCAACCTTTACTATTACGTCATAAACACCATATACAATAAACGCTTCCTTAACCGCGTCTATCTTTCTCAGCTCATTAACCACTTCTTCTTCAGAACCTTTTGAGCCCCTTATTTTATCGGGGTATCTCAGTGTTCACCAATACAAATGCTTTTGGCATATTTGCTCACGTTATATTTTTTAGTTTTGATGTTTATAAACGTTTTCAAAGCAAGCCGCATGAAGGGCACTCAGGATTCCTTTCGACCTTTACCTCGTAAAACATCATCTCAAGAGCGTCGTATATTAACATCCTTCCAACGTAGAGCTTTCCTATACCGAGTACGATTTTAATCGCTTCTGTAGCCTGTAACGTAGAGATTGTTCCTGGAACCGTGCCGAGGACTGGGAAACCCCCTTCTTCTGGTGGCGGTACGGGCACGATGCACCTATAGCACGGCCCTTTGCCCGGTAAAATCGTCATCAGCCTACCCTCATACGCATGCACGGAGGCATGAACGAACGGTATTCTCTGAATAATACATGCATCATTTAACGCGTATCTAGTCTTGTAATTATCCTGACCGTCCACCACGACGTTGCATCCTTTTATAATCTCGGACACATTCTCCTCGTTTATCTCAACCATTAGAGCCTCTATCGATATCTCAGGGTTTAAGGAGCTCAACCTCTCAGCCGCGACCTTTGCTTTTGGTTTTCCTAAATCGTTTGTAGTGTACAAAATTTGACGGTTTAGGTTACTGAGCTCGACAACTTCTTTGTCAACCAGCATAAGTCTACCTACACCCGCTGCTGCCAAGTAAAGAGCCGCTGCGGTGCCGAGGCCTCCAACCCCCGCGACAAGAACCTTCGCGGTCTTCAGTTTCCTTTGACCTTCCACACCGAAGTTAGGTAACCTAATTTGTCTGTCGTACCTTTCCAACTCCCTTTCTGTAAACACCATACCAGACCCTTTACGCTTGCTTTAAATATACTTTAATACAACTGCGTGTGAAGGTGCCAACGGTTTTGCAGGAATTAAAAGGGAAGCATGCGAGCTTTCTTAAGAAACAGAGGGTCGGAAGATTAGGAACGATATCTGAAGATGGGACAGTCCATTTAGTTCCCGTATGCTATGCGTTCGATGGTAAAGCAATATACATAGGTACTGATGCTAACTCTAAAAAGGTTAAGAACTTAAAGAGGAATCCATCAGCTACGCTACTCGTTGACGTATACTATGAAAATTGGAATCGGTTAAAAAGCCTCATGATCCAAGGCATGGCTAAAATTTACGAAGGTGGTGAAGAGTTTGCATATGGAAGACGCCTACTTTATAGGAAGTACAAACAATACAAAAAGATGGCTCCCATAGAAGAGGGCGAATCCGTCATAATAAAGCTCGTACCTAAGAAAGTTATAGCATCGAACGTATGAAATACAAAACGACGGTAGAGAGTAGATTGAGGTAGTAACAACCAAACTTTTTTTTAAGCTTAACGAGTTAGTTCAGCATAGAAGAAAAAATTTTCGCGAATGCTGAACTAATTGGGACATTGCGGCTTTTGGTTCCATGTTATTCAGACACATTACCAGCAAGGTTTCCGTGTTTTGTACACCGAGCGAAGAGTAATTGTTCGCTTTAGGTCTGGAGGTTAGCGCTCTTCTCTTTCTGGTACTCAAAGTACGAGTAGACTATCGTATAGACTGCGGCGAACATTACTAGAGCGATGAATAGGATGATCGCATATTCATGGATTAGCATCCCGAAGATTGTAAATATTCCGATCACCTTGAAAAGCTTCCCTCCGAGCCTATGTGTCTTCTTCCAGACCCTATCGCTACTCAATGTCCACGGCGTCCTTATCCCGATAAACCAGTTCCTTTTTGAGTTCGTGCATAAGATCCCGATGTAAAAGAACAACAACCCGATGCTTATCGATATGGTAACCGTCGGGCTCACCTGCACACCGATGTTCCAAAGCATCACCTGTAGATGTACAGAAAGGAGGAATATTGAGAAGAGTATGAGGAAGCCGTCATAGTACTTTCTGAATGCCTCGATGTTCTCCTTCAATGGATCTATTCTTGGTATTGCGATAAGGAGCAGGGCAATTACAGTAAACACGAAAGGAACAAGGAATAGGCCCCAGAACTTCGGGAGGTAACCGTCAACTTCGCCTTTAATGTTCCAGTGACTGGCGACCTTCTCCGGAATCCACGGGTATAAACAAACACTAACACAGAACGACAGAACAATTAAAGCTAAGACAATTATCTCACTCTTTCTAATACTCATAGGTTTCCCTCCCAAACATCCATTAATAAAATTTGGAGAAAAGACGCCAGTAATTAAATGCTCTCCTCAAAGAGTATGAAATGCACTTTTTTCTATGAACTTGACAAGGTTCTTCTCATAATTATCTGGGTTAAAACTTGCAGTCAATTATCTTTTCTCTATGTTGTCTTCATTTCATCGCTTTGCTCTCCATGGTTCTTGGCTTTAGGTTCTCGGATTCATGGAAGAAGATGGTTAGAAGATAGAAGAAGATGAACCAGCTGATGAATAGGCTTATGTTCAGGATCAATTCGCTTGTATAAATGGATAGGAACGTATAGGCAGTCATTATACCTCCATGTAGTGAAGCTGAAACATAAATGTCTGATGCCTCTCTTAGAGCCCCGGCTAAGCATCCGAAGGCGAATGTTCCTAGGATGTGTATGGGCATCCACCAAGCTGGCTCCCACCTTGATGTAATCGGGTTCCAGTAATTGACTATATGTATCAGGGCGAAAATTACGGAGGTTAGAAGTAGACCTATTCCATAATCGACCTTCCAAGCCTTAAAGACAAGTCTCCGCCAGCGCCTATCAAAGACTTCGTTGAACCTAGACTGGACGTAACCCCTAAAATAAGCCTCCTCAACAAGCCCGATGAAGATCATGTTGAAGATCACGTTTAGAACTACGCCGAGCGGCGACAGCCCAGCAGGCTTAGCCATGCCCAGAGCCGCTGACATCCCAATTGAGATCACTGTAGGTAGGATAAATGCCGCTATAAATGCTGAGCTCCACTTCAATGTGAAGCGCGGGCTTCTGGGTAGGAAGCCGTAAATCCTAAAACTCCTCCTGGGTAAGGTGATGGCGAGTAGGGTTATGAATATTATAATAAATTTTGGGAGACCAAAATGCCAGAACATACTACACTTTAAGTAAGCTTCGTAGAACCACAAAACAAAAGTTAGAATTAGTGAGACTAGGCAGACCTCAAGTAAAGCCGCATACTGCTTACCTAAGGGGGCCACATTAACTATATCCTATCCTAATTTAATTTAATTCTTTTTTCTTTTTTAATTTTTCTGTGAAATCTGGACCGTCCCAAAGCCGTTAGCCCTGCTCGCTCCTACACCAAGCGTTCTTGCCACCATTAGTATCCTCGCCAATGTTTCCATCCTTTCTTGATCAGAACATAAGACGATGTACTTTGCCCTAAAGTGTAACGCGGGCTCCCTCCTTCCGTCGTATAGGACATGCATCACCTTTGCCAGCGACGAGTAGTGTTCTACGAAAGAAGTCTCTAACAATTTAACAGCTTTGTATACGAGGTCCTCTGTAACAGTATATGTTTGTTGCGAGATTAAATACGGAACCCATAAAAGTATAGCAGGAGTTATCGTAAATCTTCTTACCTGCTGGGTTGCCACATATGGTGTTGGTAGAAGGGCTGGACTGATAGACTTAATAATTACATATTTACCTAAGGCCATGTTGGGGCTTTCTACTGCAACATCTTCAATCGTATACTCAATGACCGTGTTTTCAAACTTAAGCCTCGTTCTAATGCCCTGGACCTTATTAAACTTGCTAAATATACGTGAAACGTTATCGGAAGTCGAACCAACCTCAAACGTGTAATTACCGGAAAGTAAGAGCGGTCTCAGCTCGTAAACGATTTTTCCATTTATACGCTTAGCCTCAAAGAATGGCGTGGTTACAGAACCGTCTTTGATGAGTGGGCTTACCCTAATAATCTTAAAGAATCCTTTAACTGGTCTGAATACTGTTTGTAGCTCGGGGACCTCGGTTAGTAGGATCGCTTTTGTTACCTTACCTGTATAATTATAAATAAAGTCTGTTGATGAGGCGGTAACTTTTACCTTAAGAATCTCAAAACCAGAATCACTCATACGTCCCCAACCTCTAGTAGCATAGCTAAAGCTTCACCTATAAATGCTAAACTATAGCTGTCCGTCCAAACCTTTCGACGAGTCCATGGTTAATCAATGAGGAAAGTGTCTTGTAAAAGTCCATTTTTGAGATCTTAATCGTCTTAGACAATTCGTTTATACCCACAATTTTCCATTCAGCAAGAAAAAGCAAAGTATTTTTGAAGCGGACCAGATCTACCATCGAGATAGATATATCCATACTACGGTATATTCATGCAGGATTTTGATTAAAAGTACGCTAGGCATCCCAGACCCGTAACCATTTCCATATACGCCTCGCCTAGTCTTAGCTTGTCAAGTAAACGTATTAAGCCGGCGAATCCGCGCCCATCAGGCTTAATACGATGTTCATAAAATCCTGCGCTAATACCGTTACACATAACCCTTAAAATTTATATTATCTAAATAGACGCCAGACGCCAATAACAGCAGATCATGACTGGTATGTATTAAAAACCCTTCGCGATTTCTGTTGTCACCCCAAAAGAAATAACTGTTAATCATCTTGTCATGTTGATATTGACATTTTTCTTTTTAGTTTGGACAAAAGATTTTAATTTTTCTATTATACTACGTTAACTAACAATGGTTAGGAAAGAACTATATAAAGCCGCCTACCAGGTTTTTCATCCTTTTGTCGGCCTGGTCAGCTGGAAAAAGCGTGGCGTTGTGTCAGCCTTTCAGCACTCTTTGAACACTGCAGCAATTGCCGGCGGTATTGCCGGCATATTGACTGATGACCAGGATATTGTGGATGTGGCTACGTATTGCGGGCTTTTGCATGATGTATACCAAAAAGCTGAAGCTACAGATAAGTCGTTAACAAAGGATAAATTCAAAGAAGTTATTTTCCACACATTAGAGAACATAGGTCTTGAAAAAAATCTAAAAAGTAAGGTACTCGAGGGGTGTCAATATAATGTGGCTGAAAACCCTGGAATATGGTTGGACAAGTACAGCATAGCTGCAAAAAGTGTTTGGCTTGCAGACTTCATAACCAGCGCTGAAAGTGCTTTTGATATTATTGTAAAGATGCGTGATGAGATGATTAAAGAGAAAATTAAGGAAATTCGTGACCGCTTAAAGTTGTATGTTGTATCAATGTTTGTCCCACAAGTGATGCTTCGTTCACTAATTTACCAAATGATTATAGAACATGTCCAAAAACAGTTAAGGGAAACCGGTCTGGATAAAACTCATGCCCTCTTTATCTTAACCAGAAACGGCCTCCTCATGATTTTGAGAAATGAGTTGAACATAACATGGCCAATAGAGATCGATTACATGAAATTAAAGAAAAGAATTGGTGCAACCTCTGACGAAATCTCTGATGTTATCAGAAAGGGAAGCAAAACGGAGCCTAAAAAGTGGATCGACATTGGCAAGTTTACAGTAGACTCGAACAAGACTATAAAGTTAGACAGTTCCATTGAGTCTTCCTTATTTGGTGTAAAGTTGCTTAGCATTGATTATGAAAACGGAGAGAACAGCTGCATAATATGTGGGTCCCGTGTTGCTGATCCAATCCGTCCAACAATATACGGGCGACTAAAATATAACGAGGCATCCACAGAAAGATGGTCTCCCAGATACCCTGGATGCATAAACATGAACGTTCTTCTCCAAAATTGGGAAAGGAATAAGATCTTCATTTGTCCGCTTTGCGTCCTTGAAGCACTCACTCAACGGAAGGTAGTTATAGGATATGAGCAGAAGTTTAGGAGCGTTGATTATATAATTCAACTTTTTTTCGCTAAACCAACGCACTACGAAGTTGCGCACGATTTATCTGCTTTAGCCCACAGAATTATAGTAGCAATCGATGGAAAAGAAAAACCTATAGAAACAGAGGAGCTTATTCAAAGACCTTGGAGCATTGTGGAGAGAGTAGGAACGGACGAAAAAAGCATGATATTGCTTGACTTTACATGGGCATTACACCTTACACCTATAAGTGGTAGTAAAAAGGAACTTGAAGATTTTGCAGAAATCTTACCCGATCTATCTAAAGCCATAATTTCAACAGGAATCTATCCTGCTAAATTTTCACACATCCCAGATCCGACGGTTGAAAGAAGAGTTATAATGCCAGTCCATCCTTTATACAATTATGACGTAAACGATGATAGGTATGGCCGCCTCATCCCGCTAACGTTATTTATGATGACTTTGCTCCATAAGTTGGATGGTAGTATAATACGTAAAGAGAGGATCAGATCTACACTAAAATATCTGGACTATCCCTTCTGGATTGTTGAGGACCTTTTAATGAAGCATAGTGTTGGAAGGGAAGTATTGCATGCCTATGACATGTA
>JALNJK010000006.1 GCA_023268355.1 Candidatus Terraquivivens tengchongensis | reverse complement strand
GCATGATCTTTAGAAAACCATTGCTGCTCAACATACCGAAGCGAGATTCGGAGCTGATCATGGCTGAAGAGTTAGAAGCGCATAAGGATAGGATTGCAGAGGCAGACATACTCCTGATAAAGACCGGATTCCAGAAGTTTAGGTTGTCCGATCCCGAAAGGTACAGCATGCATAACCCAGGCTTCTCTTCGAATGCCGCCAGCTATATCGTCAAAAACTTTCCAAAGCTCAGAGCCTTGGGTTTGGACACGGTATCCCTGTCCTCTGTTGACCACAGAGAGGACGGTAGGCTTTCGCATAAGATATTGCTGAGCGGTAGGGATTTCTTTATCATAGAAGACATGGACCTTTCTAAGCTCTCCGAAAGCCCAAAAACGATAATGGTCATACCGCTCTTCATAGAGGGTATCGATAGCGCCCCTTGTGTGGTACTCGCCGAGATCTAGCTATCGTATTAAACGATCCTGAAATTTTTCGGAACAAAGTTACACGTTAATGAAAAAGAATACATATTCTCTTACGAAAGACGTAAACATTATGCTTAAATACGTATAATAGTAACGATAAACATACGAATCGGCCATGAGACCTGTCATCCTCGATTCAACCTTACGTGAAGGGCAACTTTACAAGATTTTTAGCCGTGAGGTCAACATGCAGATAGCCGTTCAGCTGGCAGAGATAAATATTCCAAGGATAGAGCTGACTGTTGATTATCCGCCTAGAACTACGCATGAGGACATAGCCTGCATCGTAGACGCGCTGAGTCCTTACGATGTAGAGGTTGTGATGCATGGCAGGGCTTATCAAAGGGATGTAGAGGCTATGAGTAAGTACGACATCGAAGGTTGTGCCCTTTACCTCGCACCGACAGACATTCATAGGGAGTACAAGTTAGGTGGCATATCTTATGAGGAAGCTGTTCGGAGGATGGCAGAATCAATAGAATTGGCAAAATCCTTTGGCTTCAAGTATATCAGAGCGACGGTCGAGGATGCGAGTAGATTTTACTTAGAGGGTCCAGCAGGTATTGAGAAGCTTGAGAGGCTTATCGACTTCTTAGGCGATGTAGGCGCCAGTTTAGTCAGCGTACCGGATACAGCTGGTATGCTATCTCCGACCCAAGCTAAAGACTTCGTGTCGAAGATAAAGCAGAAATGCAAGACACCAATAGCGTGTCACTTTCACAACGACTACGGTTATGCCTCAGCTAATACTGTCGAGGCGGTAGCTGAAGGGGCGGATGAGGCGCACGTATGTATACTCGGAATCGGTGACAGAAACGGGATAGCAGACCTTTACGAGGTTGTTGCAGGGCTGGAAGATTTATACAACATAGACACTGGCGTGAAACGTGAGGCTATTTCTAAACTCTACGAAAAATTTTCAAAGCTTACAGGCATAAGACCCTACTTCTCCCATCCGCTTTCGAAGGAGGCGAGGACTGTTAGGGCAGGCGTGCATCAATCCATGGTCGTTAAGATGCCGAAGGGATATGTTCCTGAAAAGAAGCTGATATACGACTTTAACGGAAGCCTCATGTTTGAGGCTACTCCATACTTGAGCCACAAAATTGTTGAAAAGCTCCTATCAAAGTACGGAGTCAAGGACGATGAGGCGAAGAAGATCACAGAGATTCTCGCCTCAAGCGCCAGTAGCAAAGGAAGAAGACTCCTGCCCTCAGAGGTTAGGGAGATTCTGGTGAACGCTGGCATACCCGTCAAGATGGAAGAGATCTCGAGCCTGTTCGGAGCCGAGAGCGCCTACATACTGATAAGGCTGAAACCACAGTTCCCTGCATCGAAGATAATAAGCGAGCTTATTACGTGGGATGATGTGGAAAGCATAGACGAGGTTTACGGCGACGTGGACATGATAATAAAGGCAAAGGTGTTACCGAGTGACGATAACGTGGTTTCTCGCCTTAAGAAGGCTTTTTCCGGCGTTGTCGAAGACGTTAAGGTCCTAATCACTGACTAATGAGTTCACTGATATATTCTCCAATCACTTCTGCGCTAGTTAGTCCCCTGAAGATTTTGACTATGTTTCCGTCTTTATCCATCAACACCATGTACGGATACCCAGTTACTCCAAAAGCGTTTATGAGCTTACCTTCGGGGTCTATTCCTGTCTGCCAAGAGACACCATGTTCCTCGTTGAATAGTACAACATCTTTAACTGTCGCTCCGCTGGCTGTGCATACAGATAACACGTTGATTGTGTCGTTATAATTTTCCACGATTTTCTTTAATTCATAGGCCTGCATACTACAGTACTTGCACCAAGGCGACATGAGTTCTAACAATAAAGGCTTACCTCTAAAATTCGATAGGGTTACAACATCACCATTCAAAAGCTCAAACTCCACATGGAGGTATGGTTGCTCGTAGGGTCCTAGCTCTCCACCAACGTATGCCATCGCAACCACACCCACGATACCAATGAAAGAAACAATCAACGATATGCCCACAGTGTTTTTTAGCTTGGTTTGAAAGGTCTCCTTTTTAGAGGCGTAAAGTAATAGGAGTAGCATGCCCAGAACAAGTGTTGGAAGCAAGAAACTTAGGTTGACCTCCAGCATTCCAAACTTAACATAATATCCCAGAAAGCTGACAAGTGCAGGGCTGCAAAGACAATCAAGACCAGGCTCTTTCGCTGCGAGGTTCGGAACACCTACGATCGCCGCTAATATGCCGGACACCAACCATATGGCAAACACCACAAACAACCCAAGGACCAATCTCACCAGAAACGAGTCCTTTGTGCCCTTTGTAGAAACTTTTGTCTTCTTTGACATTAAACCCAGAGTATTATAAGAGTGCCTATTCGTTAATTAAGTTTTTCCTTAATCGGTGAGCTCATAGATGTATACGTAGGCATAACTCCTGTATGGAGGACTTGACGAATAAATGAGCTTGAAGCCACTTACGTTGGGCTCCTCATAATAATGTACGACGTTGCCGTCTTCAGTGCTCGGCTTGTAGGGTATAAGCTGACCGAGTAACGTTTCCTTCCAAAACTTATCCGTGGCACCCTCGGTTAGCGGTTTCGTCGGGTCATAGTAGTCATTCTCGTTGAAAGGTTGTATGCCGAGCTTATCCGCTTCTTGGTTTGCTATCTTCAGCATCCAGACCCATTTTCCTTCATCACCATAACCAAGCAACCTCGGAAAATACTTACCAGCGTACGGTACAACCTCATGCGTTACGAATATTAGAACATGCGTCGCACCATGCTGCTTTAGTATCTGAGCAGCTTTTTCAGGTGGTGACATGAATGCAAGGGCCAATACTCCAATCTGTGTGCTATTCGTGGTAGAGTTATCGGCAAGCGTCGTTTTGTTCCCCATCACCGTAATCCAATAACCATAGTCCCACCATGCAGCAACGACTGCATTGTCCGGGAGGTTGTCCCTCATCCATGACAAAGCATTTACCCAATCAGGTATGTTTGCCGCAACTGGTAGTGTGCTCTGTATCACCGTAGGAGGAACGTAGGCCTGGTCTATTGGTGATAGGCTCGGTAAACTTCTACCGATGAGAAAGGAGGGCGCTAACGGAACTGCTAATAGCAATACCACGAGTATAGGGGTCACAATTGCATATTCTATGGGAACTTTTTCGCCCTTCCTCCTTTCAGTCTTGATTGTGATCATGTTCCCAAGCGAGTTGAATATTCTACTGATCGCGTATCCAGAGGTTATGGCGATGAACGGTGCGGCTAATGCAGATAACCTTACCATGGATGCTGAGAAGTATATACTGAAGACGGTAAGAGTGGAGATGAATATTGCCTCGTCAGTTCCTTCCTTCAACATGTAATAAATTCCTACTGGAGCGAACACCAAGAAGAATCCTAAGTCCGTGAACATCGTCACCCAAGTACTTACCTGGTTCTCCGCAACCGATATCAGAATTGGCAAATCGCCCCTTATACCTGGCAGTAACGTCGAAAGGAACTTAATGCCCGGAAGGGTGGCTAGAACACCAACCGATACCAGTAAAGCCACAGTCGTAATCCTAGGCACGAAGCTTCTTAGGAATTTATTACTGAAGTTGCTCGACAACTCAAAAACTACAAGCAAGACGAGGACGGACAGTCCAGTCATTATTGTCAGGTCACCTACATAACCCACACCGCCTAACTTAGGGACGGATGTGGCTATCGTTGACGATAACCCGAAGGTTATCGAATAAGATACTAGAAGTTCCCTCCTGTATCGCCCTATGAATGAGAGTAACAAAGTTATTACGTGTATGAACATGAATGGAAATCTATGAGCACCCCAACATGTTGCGACGTATCCTAGGAAGAAACCAGATAAGACAGAGTAGACGATCACCTGTTTGAAGCTCCTTCCTTTCTTGATGGCGTATATATACATAAGAAAGCTTACCAACATGAAGGGAATGGAAATACTCTCGTCGTCAAACCAGCCTGCATGCGTCCTGCTTATGTTTGCATTACTTACCGCTAATGCAAACGCTGCCAATAGACCAGTCGACTTTCCTCCGACCTCCTTACCTAAGAAATAAACCACCAGTACCGCTACCATAGACATTATGACGGGAAAGACGACAGCTAGCTCCAAAAGGTTGACATGTATACCTATCGATGATAAAGAGAGATAAACGAACGCCAGTAAGAAAGGAAGTCCTGGATAGAAAGATCTGCTCACAAACTGCCCATAAGGATACCAGCGCTCCATGTCTATCCAAGAGAAGTATTCGATAAAGCCCGACCATCCTCTTTCGACGATAAATTCAGCTTGGCGAAACTGCATCCATGGATCAAACTCTGAGAGAAGAGCGCCCCATCTGATTGGCAGCATCCTGATGATGAAGGCAATTGTTAAAATGGACATTAATGCTGCAATCTCTAAGACAACGGGTCTAGACTTAAAAAATGTGCGAAAACTGCTTTTAATTTCCATAAATCTCACCTACTTTCCTCGTAAAATCCTGATATTTTGGGCGGATGGTTTCAGGGTCTTGCCACATTTAGGACAAACGTTCGCATACTCCCGAACTACTTCATTAAGCATCTTTAATTCATTGCCTTCGTACAACACATAACCGCAGTGTCCACAGACTATTGTCAGCAAGCCGCCCACCGAGCTATCCTCAAAAGTGTTTGTTAACGAGTTTTATATAGCTTTAGGAATCTTTAAAACTGACCATGATTGTTTAATATATACAACATTCGGTAATGTGACGTTAAAGAACGGTGCTCGTGAAATGGAGAGGAAGCTAGAGGAACTTTACAACCGTCTTGCTGAGGCGTTTAGTAAGATTATTTCGGCAAAGCAATTCAAGATAGGCCTTCCATTAGCTATTGCACTGTTTGTCGTAATCCTTATGAGTGGTCTTCTGTACTGTATCTCGAATCCAACAGCAGCAGTTATATTTGTAGGAGGCGTAGTGCGTGTTTTCATTCCTGACTATATGATGCAGACATACGGTGAATTATTCGTCATGTTTACATACTACCTCATGGCCCTAATCGGCGTCGTACTTTACATAATGGCAGGAAGGGAGAGCTTTTTGGGCAGAAGGGTAAAGTACATGTACATCTTTAGTTTCATACTTTTGCTGATAGCATTTGTCGGCATACTACTGGCTCTACAGGCAAAAATTGGGTGATCAGTCTATAGCTTCCACGCCCGCATCCGTTATCCTGAACCTTTGTTCAAAGGGCGGTCCGCCTTTTTCAACCTTAAGCAATCTGATGCCCGTAGGAATGTTCTCAACTCTGAATATGACGTCAGACCAGTACCCGACTATCCTGGATGCCACAGGTTTTGTGCCCATGCCGGGTACCTCGTGAACTTGCCCCACTATGATTACCGGTATATCGTTTGTTAGCGCGACTTCTTTGAGTGATGCCGTCTGAAACGTCAGCCTCTTGAATATGGACGCGTCCTCTTTCACTTCTCCCTTCATCGCTATTCTGTGTAGGTACGTGTAATCGTCAAGCACTATTAATCTCGTACTAAGCGAGGTACTCTCTAGCAAGCTTATGACCGTTGTTTCCTGCTCGTCGAAATCCTTAACTGGCGTAAGTATAAGCTTGGAAGCGTCTGCTCTGTTCGTGGAAAGCACTTGCAAGAGTCTTTTAACATGTATTCTTTGTCCACAATCTATCCATACAACCTTACCGCCGAGTTTAATAGCATTCGCGGCGGCTAGGAGTGCGAGGCTCGTTTTGCCGCTTTTCTCCTCACCATAGATGAAGTGGAGCGCACCACCTACGTAACCACCTATGCTCATGTCAAGCTTCGGCAGACCCGTAGGAACGCGCACCATTCTCCTCAAGTAGTCGTCACCAAACTCGCATTAAACGTTTAATACGGTGAGAGTTTTGAAGACGTCCAGAGGGGTCACGAAATGGTAAGCTTAGCTGAGGTTGTCGTTGGTTTGTCTGAAACTAAAAAGCTTTACCTTGATGATGCTTACAAAAAAGAGGCAGAATCTCACATACTACGTTGGATAAGGGAGACGGGAAGAAAGGGCTACGTCGTCGTTGATGAAACGATAATGCATCCAAAATCCGGAGCTCAACCATCTGACCGTGGTGTTTTAGAGTCCACTGGTATCACTTTCACGGTAAGCAAGGTCATGGAATACGGTGGCGTAATTGTGCACTACGGAGAGATAAGCGGCGGCGATTTTAAGGAAGGAATGGATGTAAAAATGCGTCTTGACTGGGAAAGGAGATATAAAATAATGAGAACACATACTGCTGGCCATATAGTTGATTATGCTGTCGTAACGACCTACGGAAAACTTTTTCAATCTCAGTCGGCGATGCACGATGTAGGACATGGTTTCCAAGAATACCTCGGCGAATATCTTGGCGATTTAAAGGAAAGAATAGAAGAAGTTGCCAACGAAGTTGTAGCATCAAGCAAACCTGTATTCGCAGAATATGTAAGTGTTCACGAACTGAGTAAGAAGGTCTTCGGTGCGCCTAACTTAAGTCGGTTGCCCCGTTTAGATGTTTATAGGATAGTAGTAATAGAGGGTATAAACGCGATACCATGTGGCGGAACACATGTAAAGAGCACATCTGAGGTTGGACGCATAAAGATCGATTTGATTGAGCAAACCAGCAATGGTTTTAAGATAACCTATAGAGTTTTAGATTACTAAAATTCTCCGGAGAGGTTGTATTTTCTTACGAACCAATCGCCGATACTTGGTGAGAGCGTGTTTAATGTGAGAAAAATTTTGACGTTTATCGGATTAGGTATTATGACTTCGGCCTTGCCTTTTTCTACAGCATCGAGTATCGCGGCCGCAACTTGTTCTGATGGTATGGGTTTTGTTATCTTTCTGTCGGGTAGCCTCAATTTCTTTATCAGAGGCGTATCAACGTATCCAGGATAGACACCTAAAACACGTATGCCTGTCCCATACAGCTCCTGCCTGAGAAGGTCTGTAAAACCCGTCAGAGCAAACTTGCTGCATACGTAGCCAGGGGGATGCTTCAGAGCTTTTTTGCCCTCAACCGACGAAACGTTTACTATAACACCCCTACCTCTCTTCAGCATCTCCCTTAAAGCTTTTAGTGTGCAGTAAACGGGTCCGAAGAAATTCACCCTCATGACCTCCTCTATGTCAGATGGATCGGCCTCGGTCACCCTTCTTACATCATATATACCGACGCTGTTTACGAGTATGTCTAACGTCCCAAAAGTTTGGACTACCCAGTCGATAAGTCCCTCAGCCTGCTGTCTGACGCTTACGTCAGACGGGAACGGATAGGCCTCGAACCCTTCGGAGCGGAGAGTTTTCGCTATGGACTCGAGCTTATCAGCAGAACGTGCGGAGAGTATAGTCTTTGCCCCTTCCCTTGAGAAGGCTTCTGCTGTAGCTCTTCCTATTCCACTAGATGCGCCAACAACAAGGACGACATGATTTTTGAATCGTCCACCCTTTGTCATAATTATGTATTGTGTAGCATTGTGTTTTTGAGTTTTGCCCTTAATGGTTCACGCATTACTTACGAATTCTGTATAGGGTAGCCTTTAATTCTTTGAGTTTTTCCTCGTTCACGAATACGGGCAACTCTCCAAGGAACGTTAGATCGTCCTCATACCATGGCCCCTCTATCCATATAGAGGCTTTGCAAACGATTCTTCCGCCGGCCTTATTGGTCACACTTTCCAAGGCTTTTAGTGTGCCTCCCGTTGATACCACGTCATCCAGAAGACAGACCCTTTTCCCCTTCAGGTATTCTGCATCTCCTCTAGTTAACACAAGAGTTTGTTTTTCGCTTGTCGTGATAGACTTCGCCTCTACGAGTAAATAGTCTGACATGTAAGCTTTGATGCTTTTCCTTGCAAAGACCATTCTATTATGACCAAGATTCTTTGCGACTTGGAACGCAAGCGGTAACGCCTTTGCCTCAGGCGCAACCACTACTTCTGGGTCCAAATGTCCAACCTTTCTAGAAATAAGCTCTGCTGCATGTGAAATGAACTCTATATCGCCCAAAACTAAGTCTGCATCAGAGGCTATCCAAAGCCCTTCATCAACCTGAACTATTGGCAACTCCCTTACGATGTCGCCGACTTTAATCCTGTAAGTAGACTCTCCGTTGTAGAGCACAACTCTTTTCAGCATATTAAATGACCCCCACCCAATAATGTAAAATTGCAATCGATAGCATAACGAGAGAAGTTGTCATCAACAATATGTCCAAAGGACCGAGCCTTTCACCGTTCCTTCGCTTTTTGTCAAGCGAGAATATCTTTAATTTCATAGCAAGCACGAGCTTTTCAGCATTCTCGATACTCTTTACTAACAACGGTGTTAAAACGAACGTATAGTTTTTAATCCTTTTGATGAGCGAGCCTTTGTCAAACTCCAGACCTCTTGACGATAGAGCCTCTTTGATAGCATGGTAATCATCCGCTACGGTGTAGATGTGCCTAAAAGCCAGACCAGTTATGAACACTACTCCGTATGGTACACCAAATAGTGAAAGCCCCTTCATCAGCTCTCCTGGCTTAACTGTTGCTAAGAACCCATTCGATATCATTAAAATTGTGAATAACCTTGTCGCCATGAAGCTTCCTAGCTGCCAATCTAGGCCAGTCCCTCCATATTGGAAGAGGGACCAATTGTGTAGCAGGGACCATACTACAAACGCGACGATGATCATGGGAAGTATCATCTTCAAGCTCTTACTGACTAAGGAAGCTCCCTTAATGGCCACCGTTGCAAATGCAATAGCTAAAAGGATGAGTATGCACCAAAAGTCCTTACAAATGAAGGTAAGGGTCATGATCGAGAAGAAAAAGATCAACTTGCTTCTACAATCAAGCCTTGGCATAATTAAGATGCCTCCTTGGCATATTGGATTAACAGGTGCGATGGGGGCTCCAATCCGAATTCTTCGAGCAAGTTTCTATCAAACAATATTCTCTTTGGTTGACCGTCTGCTACGACATTACCATCATATATGACGGTGATTCTGTCGCCTATCTTCAGGGCAAAATCGCTATCATGGGTGATCACTAACACAGTCTTCCCTTCGGCTTTCATTCTTATTAACATCGAACTTATGATAGATAAGGTCTCTTCATCCTGTCCCGTAGTAGGTTCATCGAGTATCAGTATTTCTGGGTTCATGGCCAAAATGCCCGCGATCGATAACCGAATCCTTTCACCCATGCTTAGACGGTAGGGCGGCTCGTTTTTTCGATGATTAAGACCCAGCGCTTCTAAGGCCATCTCGGCATAAGAATAGGATAATCCCAGATTTTTTGCCCCAAAGATAACCTCATCCCATACACTCTCTTGTGTAATATGCCTATCAGGGTCTTGAAAGACGAAGCCCACATGCCTTGCCATCTGCGCTGGTCCATGTGTTTTCGTATCTTTTCCGAGAACTAAGACCCTTCCGCTCGAAGGTTTAAGCAAGCCATTGATGTGCTTAGCGAGGGTAGTCTTTCCTGAGCCGTTCGGTCCCATCAGAACTACACATTGGCCGCGATCTATGCTTAGGTTGATACCTTTTAAAACCATCCTCTTAGCATACTTGAACCACACATTCTCAAACTTGATAACAGGGTCATCTTTGATGAACGTCAGATGAGATTCGTCCATAGCTTCATCCGGTATACCTTGCTGAGCTAACTTCTGCCCCAAGACTATTGTTTTGTCTATCACCGGTTCTAGACCTTTGAGTCTCCTAGACATTATCACTAGACCATGTCCACTCTCTTTCAACATTTGGAGTGTTCGCCTTAGTTCAACTATACCGCGCCAATCTAAGTTGGCCATAGGGTCATCCATCACAAGGTATTTTGGTTGCATCAGGAGCGTCGAAGCTAACGCAAGCTTCTGTCGAAGTCCACCCGAGAGCTCGTTAACCTGATAGTTTCTGTACTCCTTCAGCCCGAAGCATTCGAGAGCCAATTCAAGTCTCTTCTCTGCTTCTTTTTCGTTCAACTCAAGGTTATCGAGAACGAACAAAAGATCTTCTTCAACCGTAAGGCCGAATATTTGCACCTCGTAATTCTGCAGGACCACGTTTACAATCTTATACCTTTCTTTGTCGTCCAGCTCCAGTATGTTTTTTCCATCAACGTAAACACCTCCGGTTACCTCACCCTTCAAGTTCTTAGGGATAATTCCCGTAAGGCAGTAAGCGAGGGTAGTCTTTCCTGAACCACTCGGTCCAACTATACCAAGGGCTTCTCTAGGTTTAACAAAAAAAGTAAGGTCTTTGAATATCCATTCTCTGTCGTACTTACACCCTAGGGCGACCGCTTTAAGACCATGGTTATCTAGAGTCTCCATTTGAGGAGTCCCCTCCTAACCAGCGGAGGGGCTATGGCTTTCAGGACTATTGGTGTTCCGATGAGGATTGGTGGCAGGTCGCTGACCGCTAACATGAAGACCGCGGGTCCGAACGGTGCTACTCCGACCCAATCGAAACCTACTGCGACTATCGGTACCATGATTATACCCGCTATGAGCGAAATCACCGCCGCTTTCAGAACCCCCCTACCGCTCATCAAGTCCTTGGGCTTGCAGACTAGCCCGGGTATGAGGCCCGTCAGACCTACGCCTATTAAGTCAAAGATCGGGGTCGCTGGATTAAAGTAGCCCCCTATTATCGCCCATAAAGTGTTGCCTATGGCACCAGATAAGAACCCTATGATCGGGCCGAACAGTACACCGAATACGCAGGGAAGGAATGCCAAGACCCTCCAGTGGATTGCACCAGGTATCAGGGGTATGGGAGCGGTAAGCAAAAAGCCTACGCCGGTAATTGCTCCGGTCATAACTATGTAGGCAATCGCTGTTAATGCGTCCGGTTTCGTGTACTTTATGGCTACTTGTTCCATGCCGTTACTGCTTTTTACTCCAATATATAAATAATATTTTTTATACGAAGATAAATTTTACATGTTCATGTAATCGCTTTGTGTGGTTTATCTAGCGCACTGCTTTTGAGGGGTTTTAGTAAAAAATTATGTTCCTGACGGGCAAGTAATTGGACGAAGGGACTTTATTAAGACGGTGTCAAGTTTGGTTGCTACTTCTCGCATCGCCGACCGGTTCTTTAAAAGAACAAGGATTCGTCTTTGTGGTGCTTTCATCAATCTTCCCGTTGGAGGTGACGAAGCTTGGTAAATAGAAGGACTGTAATAAAAGGCATAATAGGAGCTGTTGCACTCGGTACTTTCGCACTTGGGTATTCTGAGGTCTTCGAAAAGATAGTCAGACCGTCTACAAGACTATACTGTCCAGATAAGTTGGATGGTGTTAGGTATGTTTACAGCAGTTGTTTGGGGTGTAACATTAGATGTGGTATCAGGGTTAGAATCGTACTACATCAATCCAGCTAAGATTGCGAAGACCGGTAAAAGAGGAAAGAATTAAGATATACTCAAAAGATATGGTAAGTATAGCGCCGGGGCTGGGATTTGAACCCAGGCGACCCTCATCGGGTCAGCGGCTTTCTTGACCAGCACCGTTTCATTATAGAGATCTCGAGGCCGCCCCTATACCTGGCTAAGGGACCCCGGCTCCGTGAGAACTATATCGCCCTTTAATATTAATTTTGCATAAAGAGCGCTACCTGAAGTGTGACCATGAAATCGTTACGACCCAGGTTACATCAAGTCGCCGCACTCGCATAAGGCCTCACGAATTAGCGTGTAGAGGTCATCCATACCTTCTTCCGTCTTAGCAGAGGTCTTAACTATCCTAATGGTTTTAGAGAATTCATCAACCAATTCGATAAATCTTGACGCCAAGTCTACTATCAACCCCTTCTCTTCAGATACCATCTTTTCTTTCAAATTACGTAAGTCTCTTGAGAACTCTTCAACTTTGTAGATCTCAGGTAGATCGGCCTTATTTATCACAGAGACCACTGGAACCCCGAGCCTGAGCCTAGTTATCATCGGTAGTAAGAACGATATAGCCAAACCGCTTAGGGTAGAGGCTAAAGCCGGGTCGATTATGTATACAGAGACTGT
The DNA here is from genome assembly GCA_023268355.1 of Candidatus Terraquivivens tengchongensis. Lineage (GTDB taxonomy): Archaea > Thermoproteota > Nitrososphaeria_A > Caldarchaeales > Wolframiiraptoraceae > Terraquivivens > Terraquivivens tengchongensis. The sequence continues at coordinate 54,509 of JALNJK010000006.1, read as the reverse complement.
CGGAACGTGCTTGGATATCTCTTCGACGAAACGCGGACCCATGGGTCTAAATAAAAAGAGCTCCATCTGTCCGGGAGTATCTATCAGCTTAAAATCCGATTTTAGATCGTAGACCCTTCTGGATACCTCAGAGATTTTCTCTTCTATTATCTCAGCCGCCCTAATCATCGCTCCATTAGGCCCTAGCCCATGCTCCATCAATCTCTCAACAGTTATTAACTCCCTTACGTCGTATGACGGGACATACGGTGTCCTATGTACTCCAGGGTCTAAATTGACATAAGATATCTCTGCGTCTAACTCATGCTCCAACCATTTACCAAAAACATGTGTTAAGCTTGTCTTCCCACATCCAGCCGTACCGATAAAAACTATATTTAGCATTCCATAATTTTGATTATACAAAGTATAATTTTAAGATCTTGATGGCTGCCCCATGAGGGGCTAGAGAGATCATATCTGATAGTGTTTTCTATTTCGGTAACCACTCATTTAACAGCTTACGGTACCACCTATCCTCCTCGTATATTTCTTCATACTTTCCGCTCTCCGAAGCTATCTTGGCGGCCAATAGATGATAACACATAGGCTTCTCGTGACTTAATACCCTAAAATAGAAATCATCGCATGTGCAATATCCTGCTTTGAGCAGAATGAGGTAATCTTGTGTCCTACCCACAACAACCCACCTCGTCCTACCACTCGGCTTAAAGATGTAACGCTTCACGAGGCCCTTCTCTACGGCATTGAGAGCTTCCTCATACATCGAGCCGTATTTTTCCTTTAACGAATTCAGCTCATCCTTCACGCAAACTCCCTCAGATCCGAAACTTTGCCCAGATGCGTACCGTCAAGCATGTAGACCTCAGCCTTAGATAGATCGAATAAGCCTGATCTCATTACCGGTCCTAACAATTCACGCCCTTCCGATACAGTGTTTACAGCAACACCTGAAAGAAAGTCATTGAAGGAAGGCATCACCAAAAGACTCAGACGCCCCCTCGGAGCCTTCAAGTCCTGCTTACGTCTTAACCTCTTCACCAACGAAGCCCTATCAGCCTCGAGAATTAACCAAACTCTTTTCCTGATAGTGAAGCCGATTTCTGCCCTTAGTCTAACGACGGGATGCATGTGTCCCATTACCAGCATGTCGGCGTTGGAAAGGGTTATCGATGGCCACGTATGTCCGTGAAATAAACCGACCTTATGTTCTTCGTCTTCGATCATGAAACCTCTTGAGGGTGCATAAGTAACAGAGTCCCCAAGTATCTTGCTTATACCAGCATCATGATTCCCTGGTACTAGTACGATCTCGTCAACCATCCTCCGAATGTCTTCGACCATACCGGACAAATACCTCCATTCAATCTTAGATGTTCCGGGGACCTTATGCTTGAGGTCGCCTAAGATTATTAGCCTTTTAGCTCCAGTATTCTTTATTAATTGCTTAATTTCTTCAACGAGTCTCCAGCTTTGGGAAGGAACTCTGAAACCCACATTATGAAGCTCTTCTTCAAAGCCTATGTGAACATCTGACATTATGAGGCTCTTAATGGGTCGTTCAACCAGTAGGGCAGGTGCTTCTGGTATCTTAAACAAGACTAGCCCCGGTCATACTGTTAGGTGATAATCTAAGTATTAAACCCATCTATCCAAAGATTTGTAGCTAAGTTCGTTTATCGCTTGGTCAGCTCTGCTAACCTTTCGGGCAAGAACTCCTTTACGATAAACTCTAAACCATACCTAGAGAAAGCCTCAAGTTCCGCTTTTCTCTCAATTTTTGAGAATACAGCCAACTCCCTCTTCCAAGGGTCTGTCTGGTACCTTGGGTCTCTTTTTAGTTCCTCTAACCTCTTTGCGTCCTGCTCAGTAAATTTCATGGATGGTAGCTTGTACTTGATAATGTCAGACGCGTACAGACCAGCCCACACAGCATCGGGAATGTTCAACTCACGTAGATGTGCTGATATTGCTGAACCATGTATTAAGACTGACGCTATATGGACACCGAATGGGTCAGCATCTGCAAAGATGTAAACAGGAAGGTTAAGTTCTTCATTCAATCTCCTGATCAACTTTCTTGCGTTTCTTGGAGATTGACCGGCCGTGTGTATTAAGAGGGCCTTATATTTCTTATCGGCTCTTTCTTCAACGAACCTTGCAAAGACTGCACCCTTCTCTATAACGAAGAGGACTTCGGCACCACATTTAACGAATTCAGCCGTCGTGAGAGCTGGACCTATGGCAAAACCATCTGGGTGTGATGAAAGGTCAACCCTTTTACCTCTAAACCCTGGTACCGTATACTCTATCACTAAGTCACCGTATATGGAGGCCCTTTCTTCTGGGAATATGTTAAAGTCCTCCCTAGGATGTCCCAGCAAACTTTCCAACTCAACTATCGCGTCGTCACTTTCACTCTGATCCTCGAAATCTATACCTTCGCCTATAGCAACATAATACGTATCCCTAAGGGTGGATGTCTTGCCAGCCTTTATCAACTTCTTAGCAAAGCTACTTATCCAAATCAACTGGGCGAATGGTCTAAGATGTTTAACATTTTTTGTTGTCCTTAAAACATGTTTATCTCCCAAGACATATTGTCTTAAATTAGAATCGTATATTATGTTGCTCGTTGCCCTTAACGGAAGCTGAATTTCTGGAAAAACACCATTCTCGATGCTGTTCACTATCTTTTCGCCTAGTTGCATTAAAGATTGCAATACGCTCTCCTTAATTTTATCGATTTTATACGAGTGCGTCGTATGTTCCTTGTCTCCGCCCTCCATAACCATCACCAGCCCATATCTTTGCATCTCCCTTTATTTATAGCTAGAATACTTAACGTAATATACAGAGCCGTACCCGCTCGGATGTTGCGAAGTAGAGTTAAAGTTTATCTTAAAGGAACGTCTTACTGGCTAATAGGCGTGCGAAGTTGAACGCTGACCTAGAAGTCAGAGCACCTCTGAATCCGACCGAAGACGAGGAGAAGGTTGTGAAGAGCATACTCAGTATATTTAAAGTCAAGGTAAACGTGATGCAGAATGAAATAATAGGTTGTTCAGAAGACATAAATTCCCTCGAAAAATTAAAGCGTATGATAAGGCAAAGAAGGATAAGGTCTGCTGCTAGGGCTGTTATGAGGGGCGGTATAAGAGGCAACATTGTGGAATTCTATCTGCATAAACAAGCAGCATACGCTGGCAAAGTGTCGTTTTCAAACGCTGAGGGTGAATCACCACTCGGCCCGATTAGAGTCACAATAAAAACAGACGATCCGAATAAGCTGATAAATTGGCTCACTGAATGATGAAAGGATGCAAAAGCATGATATCATGTGTATCGACGCTCTCAGTTCATGAGTCGCCATTCGGCAGGATTTTGGAATGGCTGAAGCATTTAGGGGCCAGGGCGTGGGAGATAATAGACGAAAAGCCCAATGAGTTAGACATCAAAAAAGTTGAGAGCTACAGGAACATAGCACTTAGTGAGCTGACGTTGATAAACGTTCATGGCCCATATAACCCGCTAGCGTTTGGACATGTTTGGTTTAAAAGGCTTGAGGCTACGGTAGCTTTGGCTGGGCTGTTACGTTCTAGCTATGTTGTGGTCCACATGCCAAAGTGTGAGGATCTTGAGGTTACGCTTAAAAACTTGGAAAAGGTATCATCCACTGCTTCAAAGTTTGGAATAAGTTTACTTGTTGAGAACTGCACGTCAAATGAAAGTGCATACATGAATACTCTCGAGGATTTCGTCATACTCTTCGATACAACATGTGCAAAAAACCTAGGTTTATGTCTAGATGTAGGCCACGCATACATTGAGAGAAACTTAGACGATTTTTTGAGCAAATTTTATGAAAGGCTCATGAACGTTCATTTGCACGATAACGATGGATTACGTGATTTACATATGCCATTAGATGCTGGGAAAGTTCCGTGGCGGAAGGTTTTAGAAAACTTAGCTAGAAAAGGATACGATGGGTTTGTTACGTTAGAGTGTAAGAGCAGAATGGAAGATAGCTTAAACAAATTGAACGAGGTTTTACTCAAGCTTAAAATTCCTTAAGTACTTTAGCATTATAGAATTTTTGATTTTTATAATAGAGTTCAGCATTTAATGGCAACAATGCTTGGGTTGATTCTTTCATTAGTATCGGCCGTAATCTTCGGGCTGAATTCGGTCGTAATGAGAAGGGGGCTTATAATCGGCGACGTTTATCCAAGCGTATTGATCAGCCTACTATTCGCAATACCCTATACGATCGCCGTATCATTCCTTACTGGTGAGGTATGGACTCTAACTAATTTGAGTATTATGGCAACAATATATTTTATTATAGCAGGCATCTCAAACTTCCTCGTCGTAAGGTATTTGATATATATGGCCATAAAGCTGGCTGGTGCTACGGTGACTATTCCAATAGTTTCTTGTGATACGCTGATAACTGTTTTTCTTGGGATAGTACTGCTCGGAGAAGAGTTTTCATACAAGCTGATAGTTGCGGCAATGCTCGTTGTAGTTGGTATCGTGCTTGTTACAAGCAAAAACGCTCATGCAGAGGGTGAATATGGATCTTTCACAAACTTCAAGCAAGGCATACTTTATGCAACTCTTGCAATGTTAGGCCTCAGTATATCGTCAATTACTGTTAGGTTGGGTGTACTAGAGACGAACTCACCATCATTAGGTCTACTGATATCGAATTTTTTTGCTCTGATAACATGCTCTGTCTTCCTAACTTTTCCAAAATATAAAGAAGAAGTTCTTGGCATTAATGTGAAAGCTAAACAGTATTTTCTTTTAGGTGCGTTCTTGGTAACGACTGGTCAGCTGACACGTTATGTTGCGCTTGCATATGTGCCGGTTAGTCTTGCATCACCAGTCATTAACACATACCCTTTGTTCACTTTGATATTATCTTACATCTTTAATAGAAAGATCGAGGCTTTCAATTGGAAAGTTCTTGTAGGCACACCTCTAGTCGTGATAGCCATAATCTTAGCCTTCTTCTAGAGAGTACGTTACATCAAGTTTCATAAGGTCCTCGGACAAATATGTTTGCGGGAATATGCTTTTTGCTTCTGATAAAAGTTGTTCCGGTTCGTCGTCGTAACGGGGACTTATGTGGAATAAATACAACCTCTTCACACCAGCCGCGGCTGCAACCTCTGCCGCTTCTCTTGCAGTGGAGTGACCCTCTGCCTTAGCCCTTTCTAAAAGTTCATGAGAGAATGTTGCATCGTGTATTAGGACGTCGGCATTCTTACTGAACTCCACAATTTTCTTAGTTGGTCTCGTGTCTCCTGTGTAAACGACGACTCTCCCTTTCCTTGGAGGGCCAACGGCTTCTTCTGGTGTTATCTTCATACCTTTGTAAACTACGACGTAACCTCTTTGCAATCTACCCCATAATGGACCTCTTGGCAGACCTATGCTCTCCAGGTATTCTACACGCATCTTACCCGGCCTTTCCTTTTCTTGGAGCTTATATGCTAACGACTCGGTGGTGTGCTCCGTTTTTATGGCATCCACTTTATATTCTTTCGATACATACACAGTACCTTCGTCCACCTCAATTATCCTGAGGGGAAAGCTGGTCGTACCGCCCGTTGTGATGAGCAGGGCCTTAACAACTTCCTTCGTACCAGCGGGACCATAAATCTCAATGGGATCGCCTCTACCTAACATAGACATCGTGTACAACAAGCCTGGTAAGCCTAGGACATGGTCTCCATGAAGGTGAGTTAAGAAGATCTTAAAGTCTCTCTTGAAGCCTATGCCAGCCAGCATCGCTTGCCTTTGTGTTGACTCGCCGCAATCGAACAGAAGCGTACTACCAGCGTATTTGATTGCGATAGCTGGAAGTCCACGCCTCCTGCTCGGCATGCCACCCCCAGTGCCCAAGAAGACTATTCTCATGACCGTCAACTAACATTCCTGCCGAAGGCTGTTTTGATATCTTGGTTTTTAATTATTGCTTTATTGCATCCTAAAAACCATTATGTTCCTCGTCAAAGTTCCGTGTACCTTAATCGCGTACGTTTCTAAGATTTCTAAACCGTATGCTTTTCCTAAGGAGATTAAATCAACGTTCGAAGGTGAGGCCATGCATATGCTACCTCCTTTTATGAGTAGGTCGGTTAACTTCGATAGAAAATCTTCCAATAGGTTAGTTAACGAGCCGGTCGGTATTGTGGTAGACCTACCATAAGGAGGATCTGTCACGATCGAATCGAAACCTCTCCTGAAAGGTGCGGCCCTTGCATCACCGTTTACTATATCAGGATAACCATGTGCGTAATGCTCTAGGTTCAGCCTTGCACCTTCGCATATCCAGTACTTTATCTCCAATCCTACTGGCTCGTACCCCAATAACCATGCCTCGCTAAGTATCGAGGCCGAGCCAGCGAACGGATCAAGAATTCTACCGCCGGGCCTAACCCTGGCCAGATTAACCATGCACCTAGCAATCTTAGGCTGAAGGGCAGAGGGTAACGTGAAAGGTCTCCTACCAGCCTTCCTGTCGTAGAACTCCTTCTTTCTTTTCTTTGCGACCGATAACCCAAAGAAAGGCCCGCATGGTGTAACCAAAAGCACGAACCTTTTATCGGGATTCTTCAAGTCTACTGAGATACGTTTCCCACAATTTAGGATAATTCTTCCTAGCTCTGCTTCAGCATTTTTTGTGTCACACTCTGCACCCCAACACCTTATGCACCTTACCTCGAAAGTTTCCCCATCCTTTAACAATTCGTGTAAAGGTACCATCTTCACTTGCTCGATCAACTCGTGAACGTCTGTAGACTTCACCAAGAGCAGCGCTGCTTCCTTAACGTAGGCGGAACGTTCAACGGCCAAGACCGCACAATCTTTTGTGGTCTCCGCTAGTCCAACATTTTTACAATCTAAAGCAACTTTTGGAGAGTTGTCGAACGTAAAAAGTATAGCCCTAAGCTCACCAAAGGACAGGTCAGGGTATTCGCCAGATAATTGAAAGAAGTACCGCATTCGTTCCTTCATAATTTCCGCAAGCGTTCTGCTAAAAGGCCTGCTATGGATACGAAAGCGTAGTTGTTGGGAACGGTATCCGTAGCTACAATGGCATCCGCCCCCGATGACAGGATCTTCTTGTCCGCGTTGTTTATCATTACTGCATGAACACAACCAACGAATATTCTTCTAGCTCCAGCCGACTTGAGTGTGTTTACGGACTTAACCATCGTACCACCTGTGCTTATCATGTCATCAATCACTATGACGTCCCTATCATTGACGTTTATGTCTTCCAAGCTAACCTCAACAGCCCCCGTGTTAACATCTCTCTTTGTTCTAATTACACCATAATCGGCATTTAAGACCTTTGCGGCAGCGGCACTCATATCCTCCCCCTTCTTCCCGGGTGCTAAGATTATTGGATTCTTCAAGTTTATTTGTAAGATGTAAGAGGTGAGTGTACCGACAGCATCCAAGTTCTCGATGGGAATCGGTGATCTATTGATAATCCATGGCGCATGTATATTTACTGTTAATATTTTGTCCACACCGGATTGCTTAAGGATATTCAACACAACGTCTATGCTTACCACTTCGCCTTCCTTGAATCGCCTATCCTGCTTAGCATAGGCTAAATAAGGTATGACTGCCACGACACTTCTAGCGCCTAGATCTTTTGCCCCGCTTGAGAGAAGGCAAAGTTGAAGTAAGTGCTTATCCTGGGGCGGATGGGTACCCTGAAATATTACCACATCTTCATTTTCCACGCTACTAACATATCGAAAGTAAGATTCGCCGTCAGGGAATGTTTTATATTCTAACTCCATCAACCTCAGACCTAATATGCTAGACACTTTGTTTGCAAGCTCCATGGATGCAGGGCCCGGGACCAGCTTCATTTTAACCAAGATTACCTAATCATGGTAAACTATAAACTTCATGAAGGATGGGGTTACAAAAAGTCTAAAAAGACAGACTTCATTCGTAACTACGATGAAGATCAAGTTAGTAAAAGACCCTGTGTGGGGGTATATAGAGCTCGATGATTATGATAGGCGAATCGTTGATACGACATCTTTCCAAAGATTGAGGAGAATAATGCAACTCCCCCTAGTTTACTTAGTATACCCTTGTGCAAGGCATACACGGTTTGACCATTCATTAGGTTGCTTTTACCTCGCAGGAGAGTACGCCAAGCATCTAGCGTTAGACGAGTATTGGACAAGGGCACTAAAGTATGCCGCATTACTTCATGACATAGGTCACACACCCTACTCCCATCTCTTGGAAGCTCTATTGATTGAGAAGGGTATAAATCATGAGACGATGGGTGTAAAAATTTTAAATGAGGATTCTGAGCTTGCTTCTGCGATAGAGACCTCAGGTGTTAGAGTTAAAGATATCGTGGACATTCTTGAAAAGCGTAGACCGGAGTCGGCCATAATATCTGGACCGACGGATGTAGATAAGCTCGATTTCCTCATAAGGGATTCATACTTTACTGGGGCCACGTATGGTATAGTTGATGCGAAGAGAATAATCATGATGACGAAAATAATTGACGGTAAGACTATGATAAGCGTCCGTGGATTGGGCGTATTAGAAGAATTAGCGTTAGCGCGTCTTCAGTCCTTCATGAACATTTACTTCCATCATGCGGCCAGGGCTGCTCAGTCTTTATTCCTGAGGGGCGTTAGGTTAATCGAGCATTCTTTGGATTTCTCTTCTATGTCCGTTGAAGAATACATTTCACAAGACGATTATACAGTATGGTGCATGATGAAAGCCAACGAAAAGTCTAAAGAGATAATAAAAAGAATAGAGAGTCGGATATTACCAAAACGAGCTTTTGAGGATAGGATATCCCGCGAGAAAGTTTCGTTAACAATTCTGAGCAAGCCGCATATAAAAAGGAGCATCGAAGAAGAGATAGCATCGATGGCTGGAATAGGCGCTGAGTATGTATGGGTAGACACACCATATGTCCCACCGTTGCCACTTTCAGACTCCCAAGAGGTTACGTTTTATGAGGAAAGTGCAGAAGGCATAAGAGAAGTAAGCGTAGAATCTTTTTTGCTCAAGTCTGTAAGCGAAGTATACAACATAATCAGGGTTTACACAGAAAGCGAGTATAGGGAAAGAGTGTATAAAGCCGCTAAGGAATACTTTGAGAGTTTTCCAAAGTCCACGAGAATAAGCTTTTGATACGATAACCTTTGTGATTCCTATGGCTTCAGTAGACGTGCATCAAAAGTTAAAGCTTATATTAAGTCTCTCGGTTTATATTCATAAGAGTCTGGTGATGGTTGATAATCGACTCTAAAAATAAAAACGGGGTGATAATTTTTGAGTACAGGAATAACATCCGTCAAGTACGTAATAGAGGCTAAAATAGAAGTTGACGGAGTTGTTGATAGAAACGACATAATTGGTGCCATATTTGGACAGACGGAAGGGATATTCAGTTCGGAGTTAGATTTCAGAGAACTCCAGAAGACCGGTAGAATAGGAAGAATAGAACTAACTTCAACGTCTCAAGGCAACAAAACTGTAGGAAAAATCTTCATCCCCACGAATCTTGATAGGTTCACAACAGCCCTCATAGCCGCAATGGTAGAAAGCATCGACAGGGTGGGTCCTTATCATGCGAAGGTTACCATAGAAAAGATTGAAGATACGAGAGCTGAAAAGAAGAGGAAGATAATCGAGAGGGCGAGGGCCATACTTTATGAATGGGAAAAGCAGAAGATTCCAGAAGACGATGAAATACTTAAAGAGCTTGAGGAGGCAGTTATTAGAAGTAAAGTCATAGAGTACGGACCAGATAGGCTTCCTGCTGGACCCGAAGTCGAATCGAGTAATGAATTGATAATAGTCGAGGGCAGGGCCGACGTGATTAACCTCCTACGCCATGGTTATAGGAACGTGATAGCTGTCGAGGGCGTAAAGGTACCGAAGTCCATCTCCGAGTTGACGAAGAAGAAGAGAACCGTGATAGCATTCCTCGACGGTGATAGAGGCGGTGATTTAATACTTAGAGAGTTGCTACAAAACTCTAAGATAGATTTGGTTGCAAGGGCACCTTATGGCAAGGAGGTTGAAGAGTTAACGGGTAAGGAGATATCGGAGGCGTTACAGAGAGCGGTAACGGTAGAGGAAGCCATTAAAAACATTAAACACTTGACTACAGAAAAACCTTCCCAAATGCCGGAAGAACTGGCACAATTCATAAAAGAAGTTGATGGAAACCTTATGGCGATAATATTAGACGAGTCGTTTCAAGTGCTGGCAAAAATGCCAGTAAGCGAGCTGGCTCAGAAGATGTCCGAACACAAAAATATGAAGTATGTCATATTCGATGGTGTAGTGACGCAGAGGCTCGTAGATATTGCAGCAACGCTCGATCATGACGTATATCTAATAGGGATGAGAATAGGCGAAATTTCAAAAAGGTCACAAAATGTCCACATAATATCGGCTGATCAGCTCGTCAGTAATTAAGCTTCATCGGATACTTCAATATACCCACAATACTTCCGAACGCCCTTATTTTATCTCCTGCTTCAGTATTAGGAAGTACTATATGCATCTCGATGCGCCGTTCGTCAACTAAATCCATGATTCGTTGAAACCTTTCGTCGTGCATGTTAGCCCAGATAAAATCTTCGGCGACTATGATGTCTTTAACGGCACCCAACTCAATCGCCTTGCAAACCTCTTCAAACCCTATGGCAACGTTCATCCAATTTTTTGACATAAACTCTATGAAGTTTTCAACGAGCTCTGCATCCCTTACCGGCTTAATGGAGCCGCCAACGTCGTCAAGAAGCTTGTTCCTTAGCGCTTCCTGTATTCCTGCCAAGGAGCCGTCCGAAACGTGGCCAACCTTTTTAATCGATTTGAAGACCTTTTCTCTCTCCTTTTTTAAGAATTTGAGGAAGTTTTCCGTAGCTATCTCATTTCCCAAAACAACAACCGCTGGATTTTCCATCTCAAGCTTCCTTTCGATCGTTTCGGCGATCTCCGCATAGATATTTTCTACGCTTTTTAAGTGTTCATCCGGTCTGTCTTTACTCTGTGAAACAAACCTGCCTTTATGTACTACCTCTATACCAGAGTCGCTTAAAGACAATATTGTGAATTGCTCATCATCCAATAACACACAAAGCAACTTTTTGGCTTTACCTAATTTCCGATAATGTTCTGCAAAACTTTCTAACCTAGAAAAATCCTTTTCAGTCCTTATGCCCAATTCAGACCCGACATCCACGTTCAGTGAGTGATGCTTTCCGATCAAATCAAGTTCAGCGTCAGTATAGGTTATCCTGCCGAGAAAGCGAAGCCTTCTCATGAGGGGGTCTAAAGACTTCTTTTCAATCCTCACACCTATAGTGACTCTAACCCTTTCGCTGTCAACCTTTCCGTCCGCCCTCTGCTTCTTGATCTCTCTGCTCGTATCTGAGTAAATAATATCTCCCGCAGATACTATCCTATAGAGGTTGAGTAGGTCAAGCGTCGTCTCGGGTATCAATTTTATGAACTTCTTGTTGGGGTTAATTGAGATTATCTCCAATCTAACAACACCTCCTTAGCTGTGCAACATACATGGACATGTGACCTATTATCCATACTCTTTGAGCCTTCTCCTAAGTGATGGGGATGCGTCTATTAACTTTTTTAAAACGCTTTCAAAAGATTCTTCGGGTTGTAGCAAGATCGACCTGTAAACACCAGTCCTACCTATTTCCTTTCGCCTTCTGAGAACATATACTCTTTTTCTGAGTACGTTAGGGTCTACGGAAAGAATTTTAGCCGCCTCTTCTATGCTACGCTCGATTGCGAACTCGTAATGGCCCTCTTCAGTTGGTACAATAAGCATAAGCTCTTTGTTTATACCGGGTTTTCTTACATCACCAATTAACTCGTCAAGAGTTGACTTTCCTGCGAGCGAATAGAACATCTCTTCTTCGCTTCTCATCGGAATGAGGGGGAAAGAAACGGACGTTAGCTCATCAACATAAATATATCCCTTCACGACATACGAGGGTGTAGCTTGTATGACTTCTCTTGAAATTATGTTATAACCAGCACTCGTTAGTGCCAGTTCAATGTCGTGCGATGGTATAACATCCGGTATGAAAACATCAACATCGCTAGTCAGTTTGACATCGCCCCTTACTATACTACCGTAGGTTAAGGAGAACAGATTACGTCTTCTGAGAGCTTCCATAAGGTTGACGGCTTTTCTCCGGAGGTTTTTTAATAGCTTCCAATGTTCATCGTCATATGTAACGTACCTTACAGGAAAGCGATGCGTCAACTTCGTCTGCTATGAACAGGTTCATGATTCTAATTAACACTTTCGTGGAGAGTCTTATTAAATCCATGATTCTGCTCGTAAAAGTAACATTTTTTAACTGGCTGTCCTAAACCGATAGAAAGAAAATGTTAAAAGATTCTTTGCTTAGTAACGAAAAAGGTAAACGTGTCATACTTTCTGGGAATGAAGCTATTGTTAGGGGTGCTATAGAGTCTGGTGTCAGGTTTGCGACCGCTTATCCTGGAAACCCATGCACAGAGATACTCGACACTTTACTATTAGTGTCCAAAGAACTTGGCATATATGCCGAGTGGTCCATTAATGAAATGGTAGCTTTTGAGGCCGCGTCTGCCGCATCAATCGCTGGTCTCAGATCCTTTGTAGCAATGAAGCATGTCGGGTTAAACTGGGCCCTTGACCCCTTAATGTGTGTGAACCTCAGCGGCATCGAGGCAGGCATGCTCGTTGTGGTTGGTGACGATCCACAAAGCAGAGCTTCACAAAATGAGGAGGATATAAGGTTCTTGGCATCCATGAGCGAGCTCCCTATGCTGGACCCATCGGGTCCAGCAGAGGCAAAAGACATGTTTGTATGGGGTATCGAGGTTTCAGAGCGCATTAAGCTTCCAGTGCTCTTGCGTTCTACACAAAGAATTTCACACGGTCTTGAGGATGTTGTCTTAGGGGAAATATTCCAGCCCAACGTTAAGGCCGAATTCAAAAAAGATGAGAGGTATATAGTAGCAGGCGCTGGTGGAAGGTCAGTAAGGCTTCACGAAGGTTTACATAAAAAGCAAGAATTGATCGAGTCCATCATTGAGCAATCACCGTTTAACAGAGTAGTGAAGCGTGATGGCGAAAAATGGGGAGCCATTTCGGCTGGAATGGGTTACGGCATTCTCATGGAGACTTTAAGTTACTACAACATGGAAGATAAATTTGCGACGCTTAAGCTGGCGGCATCTCATCCATTACCAAAGAAACTTCTCAGAGATTTCTGCAATGACCTCGATGCCGTTATTGTGGTAGAGGATGTAGAACCTTATCTACAACATAACATAAGGGCTGTCTTAGCCGAGGAGGGAATAAATTGCAAAGTGTATGGACGTGCTAGCTTCAATCCAAAACTCGTAGGCGAGGTTACGTTTAGCGAGGTAGCAAGCTTGATCGAAATGGTAAGTGGAGAGAAATTGCTTTCTCCAGTACATGAGAGGGGTCACGCTACTAAGTTTAGGCAAATGCTGATTTCCAGACCGCTTACTATGTGTAGCGGCTGTCCACATAGAGCTACTTTCTATGCGATGAAGAAAGTAATTAACAAAATGCTCAAAGATAAGGCAATCTTCTGTGGTGACATAGGCTGCTATAGCTTCGCATCGCAACCTCCATTCCAGCTGATAGATCTGAAGTTCTCAATGGGTGCAAGCATAGGTTTAGCCTGTGGCTTTGCAAAGTCCAACGTCAACAGCAAAGTGTTTGCAATAATCGGCGATTCGACATTCTTCCATGCTGGCATACCAGGTCTGTTGAATGCAACCTATAATGATGCCAGATTCGTATTAGTCGTGCTGGACAACCTTGTGGTAGGTATGACTGGTCAGCAACCATCGCCCAGCATGGGAGTGAATGCGAACGGTGTTGACACTCAGCGCATACTGCCGGAAGATATTGCGCGTGCAGTTGGTGTAAAGTTCGTAAAAACTTTCAATCCACTAAACCTGAAAGAAGCTGAAAGGGCTTTCGAAGAGGCGATCAATTATCAAGGACCTGGACCTGCTGTGCTCGTCTCGCGTTCTCCATGTGCAGTACACGTAACCAGAGAGGCTAGGATGAAAGGTGAGCGATTACCCAAATACATAGTTATAGAGGATAAGTGTACTGGTTGCAGCATATGTACACAACACTTTGGATGTCCTGCCATCGTGTTAAGTGAAAACAATAAAGCTAGGATAGATAACGATGATTGCACAGGCTGCGGAGTTTGCGCCCAAATCTGCCCATACCGGGCGATAATTAGGGAGGTGTCGTGATGGGTAAGGTTTGGAACATTATAATCGCAGGTGTGGGCGGTCAAGGTATAGTAACCGTTGCCAGAATTTTAGCAGAATCAGCATTGGCTTCAGGCTATAGAGTCAAGACAACGGATATCGTAGGTGGTGCGCAAAGGGGCGGCGCGATACTTAGCCATGTAAGGTTCGGCGATTATGTATATTCATCAATAGTCCCAGATGGGCTTGCGGATATAGTAGTTGGAGTGGAGCCGCTGGAGGCCTTAAGGATTTCTCTTCAATACCTTAAGCAAGATGGCACGGTTATATACAATGAGAGACCCGTCTATCCTTTAACCGTCCAACTTAAACAGCAGAAATATCCTTCGTTAGCAGACATAAAGTCAGCTCTTTTGACTATCGCGAAAAAAGTATTTGTAGTAGACGCGTCCGGACTGGCCAGCTCAGCTGGCTCTAGGTTAGCTGCAGGTACTGTACTTCTTGGGTTTATGAAGGCTGTCTCCGATATTCCGATACCCAAACATAATTTCCATGCGGCGATAGAAGGGATGTTTACAGAAAAAGTTGCAAAGATTAACATTCAGGCATTTGAGGCTGGCTTCTCTAAAGGACTCGAGGTAAGCAACCAACTGGAGTAGCCAATTTTTATTGAACAGGGACTCTTTCTACGCCAAGATGCTTGAGTATCTCGCATGTTCTACAAACTCTTCTACTAGTAGGGACACCGCATACCTCACATTTTTGAAGCGAGATAGCTGAAGGTTTTATCAACTTTTCAAACGACGTTAAAGCGGTGTAAAGCATCCCGGGATAATTTTCTTCATATTCGGTTAGAAAGTTCCTAATCATATCGCGCATTGAGGTCCTTGCATATGGGCAAACGTGGGATTGGAATGGTATTTTGTGTAAATATGCATACATTACAACCTCATTCTCTGGTGTTAGCTTAAATGGCGCGACCCTTGGAACAAAACCCTCGAGTTCTATTCTCGTACCGAACGGCTGCTTATCTATATCACCCCTGAACACGTTCATGATGTATGTCTGGACGACATCGTCTAAAGTGTGGGCTGTTGCTATCACACTCGCACCGACACGTCTTGCCATAATATCCAGAGCCCTCCTCCTGAGTATGCCACAAACCGTGCACGGCTTGATACCCGCCCTATCTACGATACCATCCTTCACCACATCGTCTAAGGTGAAGCCAAAAAGTTCTTTGAAGCTTATCTTTACGTGTTCAATGTTATCCATTCTTGAAATAAAATCTTCTGCATTTTTTATCGCCTCATCCCTGTAAACGTTTATACCTTCATCAACAGTTATTGCAACCATACTTGACTCAGGAAATTTAGCCTCAATTTTTGCTAGAACTCTTAACAATGTCAGGCTGTCTTTTCCTCCAGAGACTGCTACCGCTATTTTATCGTTGTACCTTAACATGTCATACCTAGCTATAGTCTTTGCAACCCTTTTTTCGAACGTTTTTGTGAAGCACTTTGAGCATAACCTCTCGCCAGAATACGCCCTAAAGTATACGACTTTGCCTTTGTTACATACATTGCATAAACCTTCTCGCGGTACGCTCAGAGCCGTACACCACGTATATTGAGGCCTATTTGTAAGATCCTTACTTATGAGCATTTAACCTTTGCTTTCTTGTTCGTGCTTTTGGTTCAATGAATTCGTCTCAAAAGCCTGAGAAGTTTCAGCCTAACCTTTATATTATAACCTTATCATGAGGGAACCTAGTGACCTATGTCAAGAGAAATAAGACTTTCAACTGTTAGAGGTATGGATGACTTTCTGCCAGAAGATATGGCGGTTAAGAGGGCGATTGAAGATGTTGTGAGGAAAATTTTCAACAAGTATGGTTACCAAGAGATAGAAACACCGACTGTTGAACATTATGAAATCTTCGAGGTAAAGTCAGGCGAGGAGATAAGAGAGAGGATGTTTACCTTCGTGGACAAATCTGGTAGGAAACTCGTCCTCAGGCCGGAGATGACGGCGCCAGTAGCTAGGCTCGTAGCCACGAAACTCAAGAGCGTACCGTTGCCTATTAGATTAGGATACATAGCAGACTGCTACCGCTACGATGAGCCTCAATGGGGAAGAAAGAGGAGATTTTACCATGGTGGTTTTGAATTGTTCGGTAGCTCTAGTCCTGCTGCAGACGCTGAGATAATCCAAGTCAGCAGGGATGTGTTTAATACGATCGGATTAAAAGAGCACTTTTTTAAAGTCGGCCACGTTGGAACGCTTAGGTCTTTGATGGAAACCTCAGGTATTGCCGAGGCTGAACAAGACATCGTACTTTCTTTGCTTGACAGAAAAAGGGTTGACGAGGCGCTTTCATTCATAGAAGAATGTGAGGAGAAAAAGGTTATCGAAAAACTTGTAAAAATCTCCGGCGATGCGGAGGAAGTTTTGAAAAAAGGTTATGATTTACTGTCATCATGGGATAAAGCTACTAAGGCACTAGATAATTTACATGAGATAATAGATATTGCACGTAGCACAGGTGTTGATTCAAAGATTATCGTAGACCTAGGTTTTGCTAGGGGCTTGGCCTACTATACGGGCTTCATCTTTGAACAATACATACCGGGCGTAGACATAGCATTTAACGGTGGCGGGAGGTATGATAAGCTTACGGAGATATTTGGTGGGAAACCTTTGCCTGCCGTAGGGTGTGCTATAGGCATTACCAGAATCCAACAGTATATTGTAGAGAAAGTCGGAACGCAAGGCTTCAATACGCCAAAGGTCGATGCTCTCCTTGTGAATGTCGGGGAGGGGAGCTTACGCTATGCAGCAAAGGCAGCCGCGGCGATACGAGCTGTTGGCATGGCAGTGGAGTTAGACGTTACGGAGAAAAGGATACCAGCAGCCATAGAGTATTGTGAAAAGAAGGGCATAAGATGGTTAGTCATAGTCGGTGAACGGGAAGCTCAGCAAAATACTGTTACCATTAAAGACTTGCAGACAAGGATGCAAGTAGAGATCAAGCTTGATGACCAAAGCGCGCTTTTGAATATTTTCAGGAAACAATAGGGGCATTTACTTTGCCCTCGCTAGGGTTAATCATAGAGGCAACACTCGTCATGATCACCCTCATGCTAATCTCAATTAAGGCAGGCTTTGTTGACCCAGGCGGTCTGATCTCGTCATTTGCAGTCGGTTATACGATATACGTATTTGGTGATAGACTATTCTTCGTTCCATTGCTCATATTCTATATTATAGCTGGTTTGATGACGAAGTTACGTTATGAAGAAAAAAGGCTCAAAGGTGCTGCAGAAGAGAAGCTCGGTGCTAGGGGATGGAGAAACGTGCTTGCGAATGGTGGTGTAGCTACTACAATTGTTTGCATGGCCGCCTACACTAATAACTTGTTAAGACCCGAATTCTTGGCGGCATATTTAGGCGCCATCTCGACTGCCTATGCCGATACACTTGCTACGGAGATAGGCTTGTTGTATCCGCGAGAACCAAGATTGATAACGAACATGAAACCCGTACCTGCTGGAACGCCCGGAGGAGTCTCACCTTACGGAACTGCTGCACAACTTCTCAGCGCCTTTACTATAGTTCCGGCAACCATGCTATTTTTACCCACTGGGGACTGGTCAACGGTGTTTTTTAACTTATTAGTAATCGTGCTTGCATCAAGCTTTTTGGGCTCTGCTTTTGACAGCCTTATGGGAGCGACGATGCAGGCGGTATATAGATGTAAAATATGTGGTAAGACGACTGAGAAGAGAACCCATTGTAACACCGAGGCGCAACTCCTGAGAGGGATTAAATACATTGACAACAACATGGTAAACTTGATAGCGACGGCTGTAGGTGCTGTGATCGCATATATGCTCGTATATTCTGGAGCAATTTCATTTGAAATTAGTTAGAATTAAGGAGAGTTTACTTCAGCGGTACGTACATGCTGGACCTCGTAGCACCGACGCCAGCCCTTCCATGCACAACGCGTTTGTTCGTTATTGCAAACTCGCCCAGCCTATGACCAATCATCTCGGGAACTATTTCAACCGGTACAAACTCTTTTCCGTTGTGTACATGTATCGTTAGGCCGACCATTTCGGGCAATATTATCATATCCCTTGCGTGCGTCTTAATCGGCTTTTGAATACTGAGCTTCTTGTACTTTCTGATCTTAGCAAGGAGCTTCAATTGTGCCTGCGTCAACCCCCTCTTTCCTAAACTCCTCCTCTGCCTACTCGGAAGTAATTTGATGAACTGGTCCATGCTCATAGACTTGAGCTGTTCCAGTGTATAACCCCTGTAGAGGAATTCCCTTACCATTTAAGGTCAAAAGGATTATCTCATAGCAGTCTTTATTAAGGGTTTAGGTCTTCTTTTTCCTTCCAGTTCTCCTAGCGGCTATAAGACCAACCTTTCTTCCGGGAGGTGCATTCCTAGAAACCGTCTCGGGTCTGCCTATACGCTTATGACTACCACCGCCGAACGGATGGAAAGCCGGTGCCATCGCGACGCCCCTAACCCTCGGATAGGGCCTTCTCTTAGCCTTCATCCAGTAGAACTTCTTGCCGGCCTTCAAGAACGGTTTGTCCGACCTTCCGCCACCTGCCACCACACCTATTACCGCGAGGGCTTTAGAACTTAACTCCACTATCTTCTTTGAGGGTAACCTCACTAATGTTTTGTCACCTATTTGTGCCATAACAGTCGCATAAGCACCTGAAGAGCGGGCTAGTTTACCTCCATCTCCAGGCCTAAGCTCAATCGAAGATACTACTGTCCCTTCTGGTAACTTACCAAGCGGAAGAATGTTTCCAGGCTGGATAGGTGCGTCCGAGCCTATGTAAACCTTTTGCCCTTCACTCATACCTTCTACCGCTGCCATAACGAAACTTTCGCCGTTTTGGAGCTCCACCTCAGCTACAGGAGTTCCACGGCCCGGGTCGTGATGGAACCTTCTAACTATGCCCACGAGCGTCTTTCCTGCTTCTATGATGTTTGTTGGAAAGCCCAATCGAAACTTTCTCCTGAGTGAGGCTGCGAAGCTTGGCGAGCCTCTACCGAGCCTTTGAGCCCTTATGTTTCTTCCCATGTTAACGCCCACCTTCAGCCCTAAGCGACAGTCAAAGATTATTAATAGCTACCTTAAGAGCTTTTGATGATGCTAGAATATTCCGAGCTTAACCGCAAGCTCGGATGCGCTATACTCCGGTTTCAGCTTCACGAACGCCTTCTTCTCGCCTAGCGGCGTTATCAGCGTGTTGACTTTTTCCACTTTAACTTCATAGAGTTTTTCTACGGCATCCTTTATTTGCTTCTTCGTAGCCCTGATATCAACTATGAAAGTTATCTTATTCTCTTTCTCGACGAGCGATACAGTATCCTGTGTTATGACGACCCTTTTTATCACCTTTTGCGGGTCCATGGCAAAAAGCATGCTAAGGTCGTCCTATTTTAGCTTTTGAAAATAAAAAGAAGAGGGTATTTGATGAGGGTTAAGCTGACTATCCTAAGTTCATTAGCGGATCTATTGAGGGTGGTAGGATGCGCTCGACGGTCAGCATAGCACCAACTGCAGGCTTTATCTCTACAACGAACTCCTCGTTCGCCCCAATCTTAACATTCGTAAGATCACCATAAAGCGTGTCTAGCTTGATGGTTATTTGCCATGTTTCGCCATACTCCAGTAAGATGTCGTGGTCGCCCCTTACTTCGCTGACTATCAAGTTAGTACCGTTAGTTAACCGTGCGATATGGATATGTGGATCCATATAGCTTACTGTTAGCGTTGCATCGCTCATGTCTATAGGCTCTTTTCCAGGACCGGTTTTAATGTAAATCGTTATATTGGATACGTACCTACTGCCACCTGATTCTTGGGATCTGGCTATAACCCCACCGCTCAGTTCTATCGCAGAAGTAGCCTCGCTGAGGCCTGCTCTTATGACCTCTGAACTCTTTTGAGTTGTCGTGAAGCCAAGGTTCAGCACAGCAAACGCAAAAGCGGCAGCGACCACCACAAAGGCTATCAGTATAATAGCAGTCTCCAGTCCCGTTAACCCCCTATTTCGCATTCGGTTTTTCTGTATCGAAGTATTCTTCATATTTATCGCCACTTTTACTATAGTATTATTGATGTAATACTTTTATTTAAACTTTTTGTCAAATTCGAAAAATTTAAATATCATTCTAATAATACAAAAATCAGACAAAAGGTGAACAAAATAATGACTCAAAAACACGATGAAACTTGGTTTGGAGAGGTTTTAGAATGGCGCACTCTGCTTTATATAAGCAGCATACTTGTGAAACTGTTTGGCAAACCAACATGTAATGCCATATTTTTCATGTTAGGTGTTGCTGAAGGTTGCAAGATCATCAGCTCACTCTTACAAAAACCTAACCCATCTGTCACCGAGGACGGATTAGACCTTCACGAGGTTTTCAGAGAACTCTCAAAAACTTTAATCGAAAACAATTATGTTGAAAAGTTTTGGTTTTTTGAATCTAACATTCCGGGCAGTAACGTTAAGGAATATCACGTCCGCGTTAGTAATAACTTCGTCTTATCTATACTCCTAGAGCATGACCGCAACACGGAAGATCATTCACTTTTCTGTAGTTTTATGCGCGGTCTACTAAAATCAATATTTGTAAAGCTTCTAGGAGATGGTGTGTTTATCATCGAAAACGAATGTCAACTGAAGAACAAACAATTCTGTGAGTATGTAATCAAGAAGATGTAAGAGGAGGGAGCTTTAAATTGTCAACTGATAAGAAGTATGATGATGTTGAAAAAAGGATTAAGATGTTAGAAGAAGAGATTCAGAAAATGAAGGAACCTTTAGAAAAGACTTTGATGGATATTAGAGGTTTAATAAATGAGTTGGAGAATCCTTTTGAATACATCACAAAACTCATCGGAACATTTCCCGTAAAGGAGTTGAAACTTAGCGATGGGACTAGCAAAGCTGAGCAAAACTTACACCAACAACAGCCTTATGCGGAGCGTATCATAGAAGAAAAAACGAAACCTTACACGTCAGCCGGGCGTTATAATCTAGGTGCGACGAGGTTTCTGAATGTTTTAGCACTTACAAGCTTAATGGTAAGGTTTATAGGGCATGAGCGCCTGCTTAGCATGCTTAGCTCTGCATCATGGAGATCGTTGATACCATCCGATACGATAGTCCAAATAATAGAATCTTTAGATATGCTTAAGAAGTTCGAGAACGAAGTACAGAATCAATATCCTCAGAGCACGCTAACGGTCGAAGACGGCTTGATATCTGCATATCTTCTGAACAAGTTAGCGGAAGGCGATGATGATCCGCTCTTCATTCTCTTGCTGCTCATCATTAACAGACTCCAACATGATAACGGTTTGCGTAGGAGGGAATGATGCAGTGGTCTCGACATCATTCATTAGTGAAGCAATAATAATGATTGCTGCGATCGTTGCCACTTCTGTGTTTGCAACTACATTTATGTCTGGCCTGTATGCAGTGTCTGATGCTAACAAATTTGCGATCAGTCGAATGGAGCACGAGCTGAAGACCGAAGTAAAAATTATCTTTGCTGCTCCAGTCAGTGAAACGGTAATTAAAGTTTGGTTAAAGAACGTTGGGCAATCCGACATACCATCAGAGCTGATAGGATTATCAGAGCTTTTCTTTGGTTCTAAAACATCTTTTCAGCACATACCTTATGGAGGGGTTAGCCTGCCAAGATGGTATTATGAGTTCGTAAACGACGTTGACGATGACGGTAGATGGGATCCTAGTGAAACGATTGAGATAACGATAGAGTGGCCGTACAGTCTGCAGAAGGGGGATTACTTCATTAGGTTCGCTATTTACACAGGCAAGTACACGGACTTCATGTTTTCCATATCGAGGTGATCTGTTGAGCAACTTCGGTATGCTGATTACTGCGAGCACTTTAACGATAATCATTATGCTCATCTTCACTCAATGTACGTACATAATACAGACAGGGATTGGAATATACTATGAAGGGCTAGAAGCTCTTAGACATAGAATTTCATTAGAAAGTACGGCCATAGAGATAATCAACGTAACGCCCCAAAGCAACACAACGATTTACGCCAGGATTAAGAACACGGGTTCCTGTTCCATACCGGTTATCCAATTTAACAAGATGGAAATTTTTGTCATCGGAACGTTGGTGAACTACACGTATCCGACCGTCATAAGAGTGCCATTTGACCAATCATCAATTAGAGAAGAAGGATGGCGGGTAGTATCAGTCTACACTAACGGCGTCATAGGTGATGTGCTTAATCCGATAGATTTACCATCTGCTTTAAGCGGCAAGTGGGACCCGTTAGAAGAGTTGGTTATCATAATCACTCTAAGCAACAAGCATGCACTCAATTTGACGCATCCAATTAGCGTGGTATTCGTGGCACCAAATGGCGTATCTACAGTAGAGGGAGGTGTTCAGAATTGAGCGAAAAGTTTGCAGGCAAATCCAGAAAAGAATTTACATCTTCTAACATAGAGCTAGATAGAAGGATAGGCCCGATAAAGATACCATCAATTGTCCTCATAGAAGGGCCTAACGATTCCGGCAAAAGCGTGCTATCCCAACAGTATGTTTATGGAGCTTTACAAAGCGGTCTCAGAGTCTACTATGTTACAACGGAGAGTGGTTATAGGCAATTAATTAAGAACATGGAAGACGTCTCGTTTGATGTAAAGTATTACTTCCTCAATGGTGACTTGAAGATAGCTGAACTTCACGTAAAGGAGCTAGAATGGAAAAGGGATTTAGCAAAAAAATTTTTGGATTTGATCATAAATCTTATTAAAAATAATCCGGCATTTGATGTCTTCGTTATAGATTCGCTTACTTACATAGCAACCTATGCGTCAGAAGAAGACATACTAAGCTTTTTCACAGACTTAAGGAATCTAGTTGAGGAAGAATCCAAGATTCTCATCATAACGGTTCACACGCACGCATTCACCCAAGAAATGATGCTAAGGATTCGCTCGATTTGTGACGTACATTTTCTGCTTTCAATAAAAGAAATAGGCGATAGAATGGTCAGAATATTACAGGCACCGAAAATTAAGGGTGCAATAAAATCTACATCGGTTATCCTGAGCTTTGAAGTGGATACGGCTTTCGGCATTAAGGTATTACCGTTCTCCCAGGCGAGGGCATGAGCATGATGACTTATGAGCAGAAAGAGAAACAACCAGGCAAGAGCCTTGCAGAGGCCGTTAAAGCGAACCCTCATCTGGCGAAATACTTAGCAAACTTGCGTAGCAAAGGGATTAGTCAGCCGACGTATTATGTTCAGCTTTCAAGGGATATGAAATACATGAAGAACGTGAACATACTTTATCCCGTCGGAGACCCAATATTCATCCACGTTTACGAACGAGCTAAAAGCGATAGGCTCTATTATCAAGTAATCGAACCAACAGTACCGAAAGAATTTGAGGAGTTGTTGAAAGAAGTCGATAAGGCTCT
Organism: Candidatus Terraquivivens tengchongensis; assembly: GCA_023268355.1. Lineage (GTDB taxonomy): Archaea > Thermoproteota > Nitrososphaeria_A > Caldarchaeales > Wolframiiraptoraceae > Terraquivivens > Terraquivivens tengchongensis. Next base: position 30,674 of record JALNJK010000006.1, on the reverse strand, counting down.
TGCGGTGTTGATAGGTGACGAAGAAGTTGGCGAGAGCGAGTCTGAAAAAGAAAGGACTCTGTTATCAAAGCTTAACTTTCTAGTGATTATAGACCAAAGCCTCCCAACATGGAGTTACAAAGTCTTGAAAAAATCTGGCATTCCGACCAAGATAAGGATGAATGAAGAAACCTTCTCGGCCCTTAAATACCAACTTATTCTCCATAAGGTAAAGCTGGGCTTGCTCGAGCCCTTCATAAGGGATCCATATATTGAGGATATATCTTGTGATGGTATAGGACCTATATTTATAGAGCATAAAATATTCGGCAGTTGCGAGACCAGCGTAGTTTTCGAGAGCGAAGACCAGCTAGATGAGTACATCATCTCTCTGTCAGAAAGAGCCATGAGACCCGTAACCTATAGGAGACCGATAGTTGATGGTACTTTACCTGATGGTTCCAGAATAAACATAGTTTTCGGTAGCGATATCAGCATGCGGGGGTCAAATTTCACTATAAGGAAGTTTGCCGATATACCGATAAGCATCACTCAGCTTATAAAATGGCGCACGATAGATGCGACCGCGTCGGCTTACTTATGGCTTATGCTAGAGAGCGGGTTAAGCGTTTGGTTCTGCGGCGAGACGGCCTCTGGCAAAACCACACTTTTAAGAGCCACTTGTGTGTTCATAAGACCTGAGGCCAAGATAATATCAATAGAGGATACACCTGAGATTATCGTTCCGCATAATAACTGGGTTCGTGAAGTAACGAAGCAAGGAGAAGATGTAGAAAGCAGCATAGAGTTATTTGATCTCTTGAAGGCGTCCTTAAGGCAAAGGCCGAACTACATAATCGTCGGAGAAATAAGGGGCAAAGAGGCATACGTAGCTTTTCAAGCGATGCAGGTAGGTGCACCAGTTGTAACGACGTTCCATGCTGGTTCTGTACAAAAGCTTATACAACGTCTCACTGGCGCACCAATAGAGATACCGAAGAGCTACATAGACATATTGAATTGCGCAGTAATTCAGAGTGCTGTTAGGCTCCCGTCTACCGGTACACTCGAAAGAAGAGTTTTGAGCGTCAACGAGATAGTTGGTTACGACTCCGTCGAAGATAGGTTTGACTTCATAGAGCTGTTTAGCTGGGACCCAATAAGCGACACTTTCGTATTCAGGGGCGAAGGAAGCAGCCACCTCTTAGAGAACAAGATTGCCGTAATGCGGGGCATACCTAGAAGAAGGGTCAGGGAGATTTACGTGGAGCTTGAAAACAGGGCAACATTTCTTGAGAAATTGATAGAGAAAGGTGTTTTGGATTACTTTGACGTTTGGAGGGCGGTAAAAGTTGCATGGAAGACTGGGGTAGAGAAGGCGTTAAATATGATTTTAAGAGGGGATGAAATTTGGAAATATTGACAAGTTTCCGTAAACTCACCAAAGAAGGTCTTCATAAGGCCGGTAACATAAGTGAATTTTACACCATGATGTTGCTCCTGCTGACCTGCCTTTCTATGTCCAACATAAACGTTAAGGTAATCATCGGCAGGATGGCATCAGCAATGAACGTGATTGGTCCTTTGTCTATAATATTCCAAAAGATAAAGTCATTGACTGAAAAGTGGTCCTATGGACTTCATGATGCTTACTCCACGGTGTTGGAAGACGTACGAGATAAAAAGGTCAGAGGTATGTTGCTCAGGATGGGACAAACAATCAAAGTAGGAGCCAACATTTCGGAGTTTGCCAAGATAGAGTTTGAGAGGTTCATGTCAACTTCCGAGGCGGAGTTTGATAGGTGTATGGAAAGGCTCAAAAGGTTTTCCGAGGCCTATTCTGCGCTTTTGACCTCCTTCGCGTTCTTATCTGTTTCAATGCTGTTAACATCGATGATATACGGTGGTGCAAGGCCTGAGCAAATCCTAATAACTTCTGCTCTAATGATGCTGGTAACGTTAACCTGCGTCATTTTCTTAATCTTTAGGAATTCGATAAAATTTCCAGTTCTCCACTCTCTGAAGGAGAGACCGAAGAACATAGCAAAAGTTGAGAAATTAATACTACCCACCCTTATTGGGAGCATTTTAATTACTGTCATAATTGGTGTGATTCCCATTTATTTTGATTTGCCCAATCCGATATACTTACTATACCCTGTTCCTCTCCCTTTCTTAATTGGTTCTGTCGCTCCTATTGTCGTTGGACTACTAGGTAAGAAAGTCGTATCCCAAGTAAAAGAGATAGAGGTGGCTTTCTTATCCTTCATTAAAGCCCTCGCAGATTCTTTATCGGTAACCAGTTCCCTCAAACTAGCACTAAAACCAGTGATGCTAAATGATTACGGTAAGCTTACAGGGCTCATAAAGAGGTTGATGAATAGACTTAAGGCTGGATTCGACGCTGGCGTATGTTTATACCTTTTTGGTGTTGAGAGCGGCAGTAAGACCGTCGCCTCATGTTCTTCCGTATTAGGCGAGTGCATAAGGTCTGGTGCTAAGGCTAGCATCTACGGCAAGGTGTTAGGTGACTACACGAATTCTGTCTTGATAAGAAGGAACAAACGTGCCCAAGTCGCTGGCAATTTGAAGGGCGTTATTATACCCTTGCAGGCAACACTGAGCAGTGTTCTGGCACTCATCAAAGTCCTCACCGGAATCTTTAGGAAACTTATGCAAATGGTCTCACCATATGTTTCCATAATACAAGTTCCACCCGAACTTACTGTTAATATATACTTCTTCTCGGTGATACTTGCTGTCACTATCGGCAGTAGCCTCGCCATATACTTCGTTGAAGGGGAGTCGCGCTTTACACTCCTCACGTACCTTGGTCTGCTTATGATAATCTCAGCAGCGTCATTCTTAGCGGTATCATTCTCCGTTGAGTCGCTCTTCCGCGTTATGTTTAATGTAGAAGAGTTAGGCAGCCTTGTGGAGGTAAGTTAGATGCAGGGTTTGTCCGATACTGGGTTGATGCTCATATTCTTTGTCTTCTTAGCGGTGTTTTACACATGCGTAGCCTTTTTCTATTTGAAGATCAGGACAACTAAGGCAATATCCAACACCTCAAGACGCGTTCCGGCGGGGCATATGTTCAGCCAAACCGAGCGCATCACTCATGACGATTTCCATCAACATATATTTAGGGATGATAACGGGGTCGTAGTGCAAGCATCGAATCTAACGAAGGTTGTTCCAAAAACAGAGCCTTCTTTACAGCCGCAACAAATGCAGCTAACGAAGAGTGAAGGCGACATTAACCCCCAAGAAGGTACGGATGAAGTTGAAAAAATCGTGGAATTAATAGAAAGTTCAGTAAAGGACGTACAGATGAGTAAAGGAGCTGAAGGCGTGTCAGATGAGGAGGTGGATAATGCAAGTCCAGACCAGACTAAAATCTTGGACAACTACGGTAAATTAGATTATCATGGCGTTTCTGAAGACTTTGTTAAGAGCCTAAAAGATCTGAGATATGCGATTGATGAGCTCAAGAAGCGTATAAGCAGTGACGCCACATCTTAAACACATAATTTAAATAGAAGGGGCATGTTTAGTTTTATTGGCATGGCAACAATAGCAACATCAGGCACCGCCTTAAGTTACACTCCAAGTTTTGAACTTTTAAATAGGTGGGTAATCGAAAAGCAGCTTTGTTGTTATTGCGGCACCTGCGCAGGCGTATGTCCTAGAATAACACTGGATGGAAAAGTTCCAAGGCTCATAAACTACTGTTCTGAGTGTGGAAACTGTTACAAGTACTGTCCCCAGACTTATGTACCTGTGAAAGAATTTGAGGAGAAGCTGTTCCCTGGCACAAACAAGGATGAATCTTTGGGATATTATGAAAAATGCATACTGGCGCAAAGCACCGACAAAAACATACTTTCCATAGCACAAAACGGAGGCTTAGTGACCACGTTATTGATTCATGCACTAGAGGCCGGGCTGATAGATGGTGCTATTCTAGCGGTAGCTGAAAAGGATTGGATGCCGAAGCCCATACTTGCCAGGACCCCTGAGGAAATAAAGAAAGCAGCCGGTTCAAAATATGTTATGTGTCCAAATATGTTCGCTTACCGTGAAGTAATTAGTGATCCAACGGTTAAAAAGGTTGCTATCGTAGGTCTTCCGTGTCAAGTCAGAGCTGCAAGAAAGTTACAAATGGAACCTATGATTCCTGTTAAAAATGGAAAGATTGAGTTTATAATCGGGTTGTTCTGTCACAGGAATTTTTCTTACGAGGGGCTCCTCTTAGAGACCATTAAAAAGACCCTAAACATCGACCTTTCCAATATAAAGAAGTTTGATATATCAAAGGGCAAGTTGATGGTCTTTACCCAAGAGGGCAAGCAAGTAGAGCTACCAGTGAAGGAGCTTAGCAAATACTCTTGGTCGTCGTGCTCTTCTTGTACAGACTTCACGGGAAGGCTGGCGGACATATCCGTTGGTAATGCCGGCGTCATAGACCTCAACTGGAACTTGGCAATAGTCAGGTCTAAGAAAGCCATGGAACTTTTAGATAGCGCGGTAAAGGCCGGAAAGCTGAAAATAGCTGAAGGTGGAGATGCTATAAATGCTATATTAAAAGAGGCACAGAAGAAGGCTGAGAGACGGGAAAAGGTTAGTGAAGCACTGTACCAACATTTCTCTGAGCTCGGCGTACCTTCAGAAGACGTGCGCGTATACTTTACCCTACTAACTTCAGGAGGTGCTAGCGCTGTAGAACTCTCAAAAGCGCTCAACATTGGTGAAACAGAACTGGGTGCGATCCTTGCAAGGCTTCGTGAAAGAGGGTGGCTGGTTGAATATGGGGACCGCTACATACCTACTAGACCGTCTATCGTTCTACGAATGGAAACAGCAAAACTCCAAAACTTGATTAAAAAAGTTTTAGAGAAGGAGCCCGAGCTGGAGGGCATATACGTAAGAAAGTTTGGCTAGCCGCAACTTCGCTTTTCCTTACACCTCTATTTATTTAGGTATTATAGAAACGTTTACGTTAATATGTATTTCACCCGGGTTCAAAAAAAATCTTAGCGCCCTTCGGCGGGCAGGGCTTTTTAACCCTCCCCATGGCCGGGATTTGAACCCGGGTCCGGCGGGCGACAGCCGCCGATACTAGACCGGACTATACTACCAGGGCTTCATCTGAGTATGGCAAAAAAGAGTTTCTAAAAGCAATTCTTAAAGTTTTTCTAAGAAACGGATAAACGATTTTATCCGAGCATGAGAGCCGTAGTTGCATGGAGCCGAAGGAACTTTTAAGTATAATAAAGGGAAGAAGGTCTGTTAGGAGGTTCTTGGAGAAGAAGATTCCCGACGAACATCTGAGGCTCATAATGGAGGCAGGCATATGGGCTCCGAGCGGGGGCAACATACAACCATGGCAGTTCGTTCTCGTGAGAGAACCAACATTGATAAAGAAGATAAAGCTTGTGTCTCCAGGCCTGTTTGGTAATCCTGATGCATTAGTCGTAGCATGTGTGGACAAGAACAGGTACGAAAGAGCTGGGAAGATAGGTTATACGTTGTCGCTCATGGACGTATCCATGGCAGCCCAGAACATGATGCTCATGGCGTATGGCCTCGGCATAGGCTCGTGTCCAATAGCATCTTTCAATAAGCTGGCGGTGAGGGAAATTCTCGAGCTTCCAGATAACTTTGAGCCTATCTTGATGATCAGCCTAGGTTATCCTGAAGAATGGCCACAACCTCCAGAAAGGAGACCTCTTAGTGAGGTGGTTTATGTAGATGGTTACGGAAAGTATTATAGAGGATGAACACTTCAAGCTCCTAACTTTCCTCATAGTCAGCGCAAGAGGGTGCGTGGACGAGCCGCCGCTTTATGGACCGCTCAGGCTGATAGATGCCGCAGAGAAATTGATAGAATTGATGGATAAGATGGGAAAGGCCGATGAGAGATTGAAGGAGATAATGAAAACAATACATGAAAGAAAGTTTAGTGTCGTGAAAGATGAGTTGGATTTTATAAAGTTGCTCGATAATCTTGTTATAAAGATCTCGAGAATAATGAAGGAAGGATGATTTGAAATCTCGAGTTATGAATTCTAAAATTACGTTTATACATTCAGTTAGTTTACTAGTGCTTAGAGGTGTTGAACGTTGGCTTATCGAGGTAACTAAAAGATTGTCAATGGAAGCCTGTAAAGTATCGCTCATCACCTTCCAAACAGATTTAGAAAAATATCCTATGATGAATTTGATGGATAGACTTACACAAATCAAATCGCAATTAAGAAATGTAAATTGGAAGGAAGTTAAGGCTTTATACCATACACATGCATCCCAACATACTATAGCAAAATTATTAAAAAAATTCGGAATCGTCATACCGCTTTCAATATTCCAGATTTTTAAGATCATTAGAGGTTCTAGATCGATATATATTGCTGTTGGAGATGCTTATCAAGCATTAGTATTGACATTGATTGTTATGCTTTTTGGTGGTAGAAAAATAGTCTTAGGATTACACGCGAGCCGTTCGTATAGAAGGTTTAAACGACTTTCAATGCTCTTTAGACTTTTATCTAGGATGGGCATTATAAAGGGGATACACTGCATTAGTTACTTTGATTATATAAGTTTGAATCACATACTTAAAGGGGTCCCCATATTTCACATACCTAACGGTGTTGATTGCGAAAAATTCTCACCAGATAAGGGTGTTAAAAGATACGATATATTTAATGTATTGTTTGTAGGGGCTTTATCTGAGGATAAAGGAATTGATATCTTTCTTAAAATTGCAGAAATTTTAAAGACAAAGCACCCTAGTTTAAACATAAGGTTCGTGATAGTAAGTGTTGGTGGCCCTTGGGCGAATAAAGTGCGTGAAATGGCTAGCAAGGGTTATGTAGATTACTTAGGATTTGTTAATGATTCAAAGCTAGCTAAGCTATATGCTGAGGCACATATAGCAGTGTTTCCGAGTCGTGTAGAGGCTTTCTCTTTTGTTGCATTAGAGGCACAGGCATCTGGTACACCAGTTATATGTTCAAACGCCCCAGGCTTTAAAAATAGCGTAATAGATGGTATTACAGGTATTGTAGTTAAGGATTACAATCCTCATTCTTTTATTGAAGCCATATTAAAATTATATAAAATTTGGATGGAGGGGGGAAATCGGTATCAAGAGATAGTTAAACATGCACGAGAAAGAGCTAAATTTTTCTGCTGGGATAAAATTTTAAAAAGTTTAAGACATATATTACTAAACTAAGTTGATAATATCTTCTTCTATAAGCAACTTAATCATAAAATCTTAAACAGACCTCTTTAGAACGAAAACACTCCCCACCTTCGTACCAAAGACGTTATAATAAGGTATTTCCTTAAGTATATCGTAACCATCCAGCGGGCTATTCAGAGAAATTATATAATTGTCGCTTATACTATATCCCCATCCGTACCATCTAACTGGTGTTACATTTATGTTCTGACAACCCTGGAAGAACCTTGCATTATACTCCAAACCACCATCTATCTCTTGTTCAGGAACTCCCGTATTCAGAAGATAGTTGATGCCCTCCCATCTTGCAGAGTTCCATGAGAAGTGATCATATACGCCGTAATATGACCATAGGCCTAAGACGAAGTTTGTCAAGATAAGGCACGGTATCAGAATTCGTTGGTTTCGAATAAAGTTGAAGATTATTGGAAGCATTAAAGGTATCATTAACATATAATACCTATCAAAGAAGTTCCCATAAAAGGTCTGAGGGAGCATTGAAGATACCATGAATGCAAACAGCAGTACAAACTTTTCCTCGTTAAGTCTTTTTAATCCAGCGACAAGTGTTCCAAAAGCAGCTACAACAGAGAGTATAGATATTGGCCACCAGAGTTCTAAAGGAAAGAGGTAATCCTTGTAGCCCGCTATAGGTGTTGGTCCAATACTTTTAGGGTTTGCAGTAGCGTATGCAAACGGCATGGCTGGAACCCACTTGTTCCCTAGACCATAAACAGTCCTTAGAATCATAAACGCGATTAATGCTATGAGGAGTAAAATCAAAAACATCTTGAAATATTTACTTAAACCGTTAAATTCTTCTACAAACCTTTTTATGCTTAGTATATATACAATTCCCAGCGGGAAAATAAAATAGCCCGAGAAAAGTACGAGCTGAAGCATGTTCTTAGGAACCCATCCACCAATGCCGACGACATAGAGACACATATGCTCTAAATCGTGAAGCATCGGAAACAAAGTCCACCATATTAGGACGTTAACTACCGGAACTATTATCAGAATAAAGATGCGTATGGGAGTAAACTCATTCTTTTTATCTTTAAACAACCTATAGACATACCATAATATTGGACCACCGATTATGAGTATAGCGTACTGCCTGACCCAAAAGCCGAATAGGGACAATATGACGCCGATCGCCACGCGCTTATCACTTCTTTTAACAACACCAGTATAAAGAAAATAGAGTGACGGTAACATGAATGATATGGAGTACACATCAGTCATGAACGTATGGCTGTGATAGTAGTACACAGGGTTCAAAAGTAACAACATGGATCCTAAGAAAGATAAAAGCCTACTGCTCCACAATCTTAACCAAAGATATGTGAAGATTATCGGAACGACACCTATAAGCATAGTAGTTAGCATCAATGTTTTATGACTTAGGCCAAGAATAAGTGAAGGAATGCTACCTATCATAATCTGGACGACTGACGTGGCCATCGTTGACGGGTACATCTTTATCTTGCCTTCTTCGAGGAATGTTCTTACCTCGCTGTAGTATACATAATCATCAGACAGCGGAAAGTCCATTGGAGGTATCAGAAACATCAAAGCGTATGATGTAGCGATCAGGATCAGCAGCGTTAATAGATCCTTTTTATCCATGGATAAAAACTCACCAACAGACGTTGCTCTTAAAACCTAATATAAAGTTTTTATAACCTAGAAAATGGAGTGTGTTAAACAAATTAAAGCGCAATGTTTCGTATACGTCAGCAGGCATTACTTCCGTAAAGCCGAAAAGAATAAAAATTAAGATTTAACGCTGTGGGCCCGTAGCTTAGTATTGTTTAAAAATTTCTCCACTCCTCACATCCTCTTCGGGACTCGAGAAACGATAGTGCGAGGTCGCTGTCTATAAGTTTATCATGCGGCTCATCAATAAAAGGGTTTTCTCCTCCGTTTTGCTCTGCTGTTTACATAAAGGGCACATTTTCCATGAGGTGGAGAAGTATTTGTATAGTTCACGTAGAGCAGCAGGCTAATCTCTTTAAACTTCGAGAATGCACGATGTCTTGTTGAAGGTATGCTGCCTATAATCGAGTCAATCTATATTAGCTCCCGAGCGGCAATATACTAAATGACGAACGGTGATGGGCCCGTAGCTCAGCCAGGAGACTTTCACGAAGGGTTCTGCGTTGCTCTACAGGGTTTTTAAACTTTTCTCTCGCTAATTCGATGCTTCCGATGCGCGGCTGTATGCCTCGAGCTTGTCGCGGAGTCTCTTCTCAATCCTGGCCTTTACCGTGACTTTCGGGGATGCGCGCTTCATCATTTATTCATGTGAATCATAAGAATGAAAGTTTTTTCTCGGCTAATACTAACATGAGTAAAGCGAATATTTTTTATTCAAGTTATTCGCCTGAATATACCAGGTGAGTGAAGCCGAGGGTCTCCGTATATCTAGAGTAAGAAGTATTCGCACATTAGGCGGCATAAATTATTTAAACCATTATGGCAACATCTTTTAGGTGAAATGAAGGCAAACATCGTGGCCGTTATCGCGCTTATTGTCGCAGTAATTACCACGTTAGGTATAAGCGTTACATCTCCTAAAGTTTCACAACTTCACACATTTTACCGCTAAGAGAGACCATGAGATATGCAATATACCAATCAACCTAAAATGTCTAACTATAATACAACTCCCTCTAACCGTAAAACCATGTGAACTCCTTATGAATCATTCTCTTAAGCCATCCACTAGCAGGTAACCAAAAGAACATTATTTGCGAAATAATAAGAATGGAAACTGTTAATACTAGGTAAAGTTCGTGGCTCTTACGCATTCATGAGTTCAAAAGTTTATTAGATAGATAAAATTTTTCCAATAGTTTTAAGAAAGCCTAGCTTCCTTCTACTTCTGGATTCTCGTCGTAGCTTCCGGAGGCACACCTACTAACTATATGAATTTAAGGAGATCCTAGTTTCAGCTCTTTCTCGGATCGCTTGTTACCAAGAATTCTCGGCCTGGATACTTTTCCTCGACTATGTTTTTGATTGCCCTGTTTTCGATTAGCTTGCTGTCAAATGTGAGGAGGCCGAGGCATTCCGGGCTCGCTATGGAGAAGGCCGCTATCATACAGTCCATGGGCTCAAGCCTCCTATCCATCTCCGCGAGATCCCGTAAGATGCTCGAGAAATCGGCTATGAGTTCTTTTCTGAGGAACGCGATCTCGAGATCGCCGAGTATCTCGATGATCCCGATGTCTATCTCATGCTCCATGAGCTTTCCAGCCACCTCCGATATTACGATAAAGGGTATCTTGATCCTCCGCGAGAGGCTCTTTACCACGCTGTTCGCGATGGTTCTGGCATCGCGCTCGATGGACACCCTCTTAGCTATCAAGTCATGCTTAAGCGAGAGGTAATTTATAAGATAATTCGTGTCTAGATAATAGAATTGCTCCGCTCCACTCCTCATATCTGGCTGATGCTAGCTAGATTAACCGCTTCTCCCTGAGGGCTTTGTGAACTTCTTTAAAGTATTCTCGGGTTAGCCACGGCTTAGACATCCTGAGTATGCCGTAGATCTCTTCTTCCGGGAGATCTGGATACCTCTCCGAGACCGTTAATATGCTGGCGGCAACCTCCAGCCACCTAGCATCCCTGCCTCTCACCAGTTCTATGAAGCCCTCGGCATCGAACCCGCTCGGCAGATCCGCCTCAGGCAAAACCCTTTGCCTCACCAGCTCATAGTAGTCATCCGACAGCTCCCTAGAATATGGCCCGTAGATGTAGAGCGAGTAACCGTATCCCAGGTTGAGACCAAAATACTTGGCTAGGAAGACGTATTTTTGCAGAAGGAACCTCTTATCAAACTCTTCTTCGACGTTGAAGACGTAGCCCAGCCTATCCTTCAGGAAGCGTATGAAGGCCGCTAACACCCCTTTTCTAATGGAGACATCGCGACAGACTTCCATCTATAAGCCTCCTTCAACATATGATCTAAGTAAGTGCGCTTAAAACCTTTCGCATCGACATCAATACCAGTAATCATAAGGGTAAACCTACAGCTAAGTTTTTATGACTTTAATTACCGTGAATTTTGGGTATAAAAACCACAAGTAACCGCAGTTTCGATTTGGGCTTCTTTTACTTGAAAATCTTACAGATTTAGTAAATGCCTGCGATTCAGATTTCTAAGGCCCTTGAAGTTTTAGAGGTCAGCTAGCCTAAGGTAGTGGAGAAGTGATAGCGATTCGAGGTGAGGTAATTCGCATGAAAACATAAGATTTTTAGTATAAAAAATCTTATCTAAGGCTTATTAATAAATTTTATAGTAGAGTAGAATCGATGTGGCCTACCCATCCTTCTCGTCATCAAATTGAAATGGAAATACGAAGATTAATGCACATACAAGCAGATATAGATTATAGAATATTTGAGCTTGAACAATTAAGATCCAGGATACTTAGTGATCCAATACCCTCATCATATGATAGAGAAAGAATAGCTCAGATAGATGCTGAAATATCTCGGCTAAATTTCCATAGAAAGGAGATAGAGAGAAGAATAGCTTACCTAAGAGACCTCCTCCATAAAATATGGTGAATATACTTGATCAAGCAGCTGTTATATTTTTGTCCACGAATTCGCTCTTTTTATAAAAAGACGGGAGAGGAGCGGAGTATATACTATCACAAATCCCGATGTTCGAAAGGGGTGAATAAATGTGCTCTTCACCGTTTCGAATTCATCCTTCACACTTTCACCTGAGGCGAAATTCCGGCTTTCCAAGGCTTGGAGAGGCGATTTTAGGGTGAAGGTTCACCTTTCACCCGAAAAGCGTGCACCCCTCACCATTCACCACCCCAAGGGTCATATTGATGGAAAAATTTATATTGTAGCGTTTAGCAAGCCGCTCCAATAATTCATAATCAATCTTATAGGCTACTTTCCCGCCATGCAGCCTGGTCCGCTCGAAACCCAAGGCCACTAGCCTTTTGCCCACGTATTCGGGACTGAACCCATCGGGATACTCGTTGTTTAGCTTTTCCACGATCTCCTTGTTTGTTAGGACCTCCGGCGCATCGTTAGATCTCTCGCTGATGATCTCGAGTATCTTGACGACTATTAGCGCGTCATCGGATGTGGCCTCCATGCTGAATATCTCGCGCTCTATTTGCCGGCCATATCTCTCGATCGCAGCCGCGGCTTCTTGGTCTCCGAAGAGCTGGGCTATAACGATTAGCGGCGAGAACAGCTCCTGTAGCCTTCCATCCTCGCTTTGAAACTCCTCGAATGTCACGGTTACTTTATTGAACATTCTAAGTTTTTGGGCTAGCCATCGTGTCCTAAGCTCTTTCGCCTTCTCGCTATCAATCTTTTTTCTTAACTGACGAACGTTCTTCTCGCAGTGAATCACAATGCTCCTCGATAGGATATCATTGGGCGGCTCCTCTCTGCACGCGTAAACCTTTAAACCGAAGCAATCAAACCATTTTATTCCCTCAAGTCCATCAGTTTCCGGGTCAATTACCCTTGGGACTCTCATACCATAGCGATAGCCTGAGGCCAGGATCGCGCGGATGTTTTTCTCGAGTATTTGGGCTTCGTCGATAAATAACGTGGGCTTGAACTTCTCGATGATCCTGAACAATGATGCCTCACTCGGATCGACTATGAGCATGGGCTTGTAGCATAACGCAGCCATGACCTCGAGGGCCCGCGTTTTTCCGGAGCGGAATGGCCCCAGGAAGCATAAGTAGGGCGTCGATCCCTTCACGAGATCGCAGAAATAGGACCAGGCCACGACCGCGGCCATCACGTGGTAAACGTCATCACTTTTCGGATTATCATAGTATTCGCGGATGAAATCGAGCGTGCCGCGCCATAACTCTGGATCCTCGCTTATGGCCTCCGGGATTCCGGGCAGATACTCTTTGAAGGGGAGATCCGCGTATGGCCTGTATTCGACGTTTTCGATCCTAAGTGAATCGCATATCTCGAGCGCATTCGCGGACGGGTCATAGACCAATAGCTTTAACGCGCCATCGTTTTCCGCGATCTCGATAACGCGGCCATCGCCGAGAACCTCTCCGCCCAAAACATATCTCGCGCGAGGCTTCTCGGCGGCCTCATGCTCGCGCCTGATTTCCTCTTCGATTTTGACCGGAAGCGTTTTCAGGATTTCGTTAGAGCGCTCTGGGCCTACGATCGACTCGAGCTCGCGCTTGAGATAAGACCACGCTCCGATCTCCTCGATGGGGCGCTCATACGTTGTTTTGAGGGCTGTTAATCTATCCTTTAGCTCCAAGTCTCCTGCCAATAAACAGATAGACTTGACAATCACTGCAGCCTCAAACCTCTCGATGCCCGATTTCCGAAGCGCACCGTTCAACCACAAACTCAAATTATGACGATGCCCTTCAGTCCACAATTCCGCAAATTTTAGAATGAGCCCTTCGTGTTTTGCAAAAGTTTCCACGATACGTTCGAGCAGCTTGAGCTTCTCCGAGCTGACCTCAGCTATCGGTGTTTTATGCGGGTCGTATAGAAATCTATAGATGTGGCCTTCGACAATGCTCGGTGGAGCTACGACTTGGCATTTCTCCGCGAGCAATTGAATAAGCCTGGACTTCTTGTTTGTAGTTGGATAATGGCCCTCAGGTGCTTTTAGGTATATGTGAATGCCCCTTCGGGTTTCGACGACCCAGGTTGGTGATGTAACTTCATCCAAGATCAAGGGTGGTAAGCGCTTGTCGTCTATATCAATCACGAAAAGTGGAGGCTCGAGTTTGATACCTAAATTACAATTCATCGAGGATTCGAAAACCCTTAACGTCTCTTCTCGCGAAACATTCGGCCAATTCTCTAGGATCGGCCGCTTTCCACCTGCCTCGAGTGGAATTGGCGTAAGGCCGCGCGAAATGTAAAGCTCGAGGGGATCAGACGCGCTCAGCATTCCCAACCTCACCGCCAAAAAAAACGAAAACCGGTCTCGCCGAAACCTTGCGGTATAACACGCGGCCTCCCCTTGCAATAATAAGCCGCGAAAGTTCGCCAACGAGATTTTCTATGTCTTTGTTTGTAAAAATTACAATAGCTCTTTTAGGCATTTAAAAACCCCACCTCTCTTCCCTCGGCGGGCAGAGATGACTATTGGGCCTCTCCCCACGCACGTAGGACATAAATCAACTTTTTCTCCATAAATACCATAGTAGATGGATACGAATCTATCGGCTTTATCGGTGTGACCGCAACGGTCACACACGCGTTCGCCTTCACCTATCACCGCTTCAAAGACTTTGTTTTTCATTTTCGAACACCTTTTGCAAATAGTCGCTAATTGCTTTTCTAACAAGGTAACCAATTGGCCGATCCTGCTTTAATGCAACCTGTCTCAACTTTTCGAGCATGTCTTCGCCTACTCTGACTGAGAAAATTATTTTCTTTTCTTTTTCCATACTTCTCACTCATCAAATACGGTGTGAGACGACTTATTTTAAGGTAAAAAACATCAAAAAATTTTATATGTGAATGTTTGTACAAAATTTTGTACAAATTTTTATGTATATACTTCCGACCCTCCCCCTCGTCATCATAAAAATTTGTGCAGAAAAATTTAACCAAACGTTTTCAAATTTTACAAAAAAATAGTATTTGGTTTAATCGTAAACCATGAACAAAATTATGAAATTACGCGAAGCAGCCGAATTTTTTGGTATTAGCCCGTCTACGCTGAGACGTTGGATAAAACGTGGTAAGATACCGCAAGGCTGTTTCTTTCGGACGAGTGGGGGGCATTATCGATTTTACCTTAGTGAGTTACAATTTTTTAGGAGCTCGCTGGAGGGTAATAAAAAATGAACATTTTGGCGGTAAAAGCTCGCCTTACAGAGCTCACCGAACGGAGACAGACCCTGGTGTTTCGTCTTGAGACAGCAAAAAAAAGCTTAAACGGTGTCGAATATGCTGCCGCAAAAAATGAACTGGAATTAGTTGACGAAGAAATTGAAAAATTAAAAAAACAAATTGACGATTGGAAAGCCGCCATCAAAGACCACGTTCAGAAAAACTTTTCACTATGGGAAAAAAAATCAGCTGACCTTTCGAAACGTCTTTTAGCAATAGAAAAAGAGTTTAAGGGGCTTGCGGCTGATTTTTTATGGGCATACACTGAACTCCTTCGTCTTGCCAACGAAGTGGAAGCTCTTGCAGCAGCCGCTCGAGAACTCGGCATGGAAGTAGCACTGCCCTCGATAGACGTCATGCGTTGGGAAAACATGAAAAAAATTGCCGAAACCCTAACCAATCCCTAGGCGCCTTGGGTCCTAAAACGGAAACTTTTCTAAATATTTGTCAACGTCATCTTTTGTTTTAATACCTTGTTTTTCGAGTATTGTCTTTAATGTGTTTTCGTAAATTTCCATGCGCTCCTTTATCCTCTCAAACTCTTTCAATTTTTCTTCAAATTTTTTGCGAAACTCAGCTTCGCGTTCACGCAAAGCATTCTCAACTGCTGCGATTTTTGCTTCCGTTGCTTGAGGCATAGCTTGAAGCACGTTGCCGAATATTCGAAGCGCTTTATCTGCCTTCTCGAATTCCTGTTTTATAATCTCGGGCGTTGGCAGATAATAATGCTTCTCTATGCCGCTGTTATGGCCCATCCACAGATCAATTAACAACTTGTTCACGCCCGCAGACTCAAGCATGGTCCGGTACCACTTTCGGAAAACATGCGGATGTAATTGGTATGCAGTACCATCCGGTGTTTTTGCATCGAGGCCTAGGCGCTTCAGTAAATTAACGTAATTTTCATAGAACCGGTTTTTGGGGATGCGCTTCTCGGGGTTACCCTCAGCGCAGAACAAATAGCCTCTCTTGTGCGGATAATTCTCGAGGTAGCGCTTCAGCTCCTCTCTCAGCTCTGTAGGTATTGGAATCTCGCGCGGCTTACCGATCTTCGTGGCCTCAGCTGGCAGGGTTAGGAACCCGCGCTCCAGGTCTATCCACTCTCGCCGGACCGATAGCGCCTCGGATATCCTTAGGCCGCATAGGGCCATAAGCATGATCGCTAAGCGCATTCGGCTAGATCGAGTTCCCATCAGTAATTTCTGCAACTCGGCTAGCGTCGGAATTCTATCTATACGAGAGCGGCCGGCCTTCCTTGGGATTTTAATTTTTTTAGGATTAATTTCGATATCATAAAAACCTAGGAAGCTTCGAACGAGGTAGAGCTTAAATCTAATGCTTTTTTGGCTCTGCCCTTTCTCGATACATGAGTTTACGAATTTCTGCAATGCTGTGATTAGACTCTTAGCATCGGTCCTCAGAATCTCAGAGTAGGATTTAACCCCAAGCGCGTCGCGTAAAAAATCTAAGACTCGGAGAAGCGTATAATGCTGCCTCAATTTAATGAGCTGGGGGTTAAGGTTAAAATATTCTCTAACACAATCATCAAGTGTGAAAACGTCGATTGTCCCTCTCCTCCTTGGTATCATAAGAATACGGAGTAATGCGAAATATTTAAATATTGTGTTTAGCAACGTAAATGGGCCCGTAGCTCAGCCAGGATAGAGCACCGGTGAGATGAAAGTCTCGGTGAGGCTTTTAACCCGGGGGTCGCGGGTCCGAATCCCGCCGGGCCCGTAAAATATTTCTCTGAGTAGTCGTCAAAGCTTCCGTAGGAATATTTTTTATATAACCTAGGAAGGAGATGTTAATCGGGCGAGCTATACGTTTAGGCCTAGATTTATTTTGGTAATAATTGTCATTGTAGGAATCCTAACACTCTCTTTAACGCTACTTTATGTTGGAGAAGTCTATCCTCCGGCGACAACTACTACATTACTAACAAACCCATCAATACTAAACGTTGAATTAGACGTGCGTGATGAAAAGGGCACGAAGGATTTTGGGGAAATAGCCATAATAGACGTAGGGAAACCAGATATGTTAAAATTTAAGCTAGCTGACTGGGGTGTAGAAGGCTTAAAATCTATCTCGTTGAATGTCAGAGCAGACTTGGTATCAAAGAATGCAAACTACAGCATCAACATGCCCTGCATTCTTTTCTTTAATGCTTCGTGCGCTAGAATCATGGTCATCATACCTGGATATGACGTACCGTTAAGGATAGAGCCTGGAAGATATTCTCTAAGATTGAAAGCTTATTGGGCTGAAGCCGAAGGTTCGGGAAGTATAAGATTATCTATTTCTACGAGGGCATACGGTGCATGCATCATATATCTTGGAGGCATAAGTCCTCAGAATACGACCCATTGGATCACGGCAGAAGGGTCTACGAGGTCTTATGCCCTACTCGTCAATACGTTAGAAACCTCGGCCGAAGATTCAGGTTATGGAGAATTCATGGTATACGCATGGGTCTTCGCACCACTTCAAGAAGAAAGTAAGATCTTTAAATTTAAGATAACATCCCTTGAAACTGGAAGAACAGAACATTATTTGGAGATACCTGTGGAAAAGAAAAACGCTACCTACTCCGCAATGCTGTTAATTAAAGCAGCTCCAGGAAATTATCGACTCAGTATCATCCAACCCGTTGAACTTTCAGTGGACCTTAAAGTTAAATGATTTTGAAAATTACGAAAATATTTAATAACCTTTATTTTTTACATTTCTTCCGAAGGTCATCATGTCTTTCTTAAGGAAGTTAGCTGAGAAGGTTACGCCACCAAAAGTTAACTTGAAACTGAACCTTAGCGATTCTGTGTTTTTTCTTGGTGGAGACATTAAAGGAGAATTAATTGTGTCTTCCGAGGAGGAGTTTGACTCTGAGGAGATCAGATGTGAGCTACAGTGCGTTGAGTCGGCCAAGGTTCAGAAAAGAATCTATAGCCCGTCCTTGAAGAGGGAAATCTTCACAGAGGTTTGGGAATCTGCAACAATCTATTCTGTCAAACCAAGCCTCAGCGGCCCCTTACATATTTCAAAGGGTTTTTCGAATAAGTTTCCCTTTAACATTCCAATTCCAATAACCATGAAGCCGACCTCAAAGAGTGTAGACAGGAGAGTTACATGGACAATTAAAGGTGTAGTAGCAGTTAAGGGCAGGCCAGACGCCGTTAGCCCCACAGTAGAGATACAAGTTGCTCAGCCGCCAGCTGCACCAGTTGTAAAGGAAGTGATCCGCGAAGTAGTAATGGTCCCATGTAAATACTGCGGGGCGCTCTTCCCACAGACAGAGATCGTATGTCCCAACTGCGGCGCTAAGAGAACGGCATAAGGATTTACTGAGCTAGTTTTTCTCCACAGTTTGGGCAGAATTTCATTCCAGGCTGAACCTCGCTTCCGCATTTCTGACATTTGCTGGATGTTTGAAGCGGGCTTCCGCAGTTCATGCAAAACTTCGCTCCTGCAGGATTCGTCATACCGCATTTCGGGCAAGATGGACCAACAACTTGCAGCGGTGCCCCGCAATTACCACAGAATTTTGCTGTTTGTGGGTTCTGGAAGCCGCATTTAGGACAAAGCACCATTGATTGGGCCTGAGCCGTTGGCGACTGGAATAACGGTGGGATTATGGCTATGCCAGCTCCAACAGCCGCTCCCGGACTTTTTGATAAACTCTCAGCAGCCTTTTGGACAGTTTCCATCCTCAAGACTTCCGGTGCTATGACACCAGTTCTCAAGTAAAATAGCCTATCTCTCCATTCCGGTGTTGTATCTATTCCCTCAAATTTTACATCTATGAGTTCCAGCCCTATCCTCTTGAATGCATCATAAAGGACGTTCTTGGCCAAGAAACTGGTTTCATCAAGCTTACCATATACTTCAATAAGCGAATATTGGCTCAAGGTATCGATTAGCTTCTCGTTAAAGTACCCCCTTAAGAATTCTTGCAGCCTCTCGGTTGTATAGGCTCCTTGGCCGCCCACAACCTCGTTTACGAATAGGTTTGAATCCTCAACTCTGAACCAGAAGCTGCCATAGAACTTAAGCGGGGCCAGTTCTTTTGTTTGGCTTTGAGCACCAAATCTTCCTTGAAACTGTTTAAGCGATACAAAAACTACCGTTGCTCTGAATGGGACTTTATCAAAGCCCGATATAGCTGACAGTGCTTTTGTGAATAGTGGCAGGTTTGCTGTTGTTAGGACGTGTCGCCCAGCCCTAAACACGTCATATGCTTTACCATCCCTAAAGAATACTGCTGCTTCATATTCGTGAACCACGAGGATGTCTCCCCATGCAATCTCCTCATTGGGGTATCTCCAGACTATGTCGCTCTCCTTTGCACCAACCCATTCAATGACCTTCGGCATTTTAGCTTACCAGCCCCTTGAGAATCTCGACTCTCTTATCTATCAGCATGTCCAGTTCTCCAGCCTTTGATATTAGCTCATCCACAAGTTTTCTCCACTCTTCTTTTCCAGGTTCCATTCTAGTCAGAGATTCCGCATCCGCTCTTAATGCCTCTGCTTTCTCTATCAGGCTTAGATCATGTTGGATGACCATGTCGAGTTTATCTTCCTTGACCTTAACCGCGTCGAATATTCCAGCATACCCGGCAACAGCCCGGTCTATGCGCTGTATTACCCTATCAAGGTTTGACACGAATGTATCGAATCTCCAAGAATCCTCGCTAGAAATATTCTGTGCTATAATAGGGTTGGCCAAGCTTTTTCTTACGACGTCTTTTGCCATTTTGAGCTTATTGACAATTTCCATCCTAACAAGCCTATCACTTTCTCTGCGCAGTTCCTTCTCCTTATACCCACGATATCCGGGAACATAACTCAAGATTTTCTCGAATAGACCCATTTCCCTACGAACTTTCTCCAACCTCTCTCCTCCTCCAATATGCGGCCAGACCTATAATCGCGAGACCTATTAACAATACACCAAAAATGACAAGCGGATTCATAACGTTATATGAAACTGATGCTAGCCCGATGGTGAGTATAATCAAACCCCATGATATATAATAAAGAATGTCCTTACGCTTTATGAGTGCATAAACAATCGTATAGGTACCGAGGGGGGCAAGAATACATGCCATTAGACTCAGAAGATTAAAAACTAGGAACCCGGTACCATAGAGTATAATTACAACACCAACGGAAATAAGGGTCGTTACAAGCGCGCCCACACCATAACTAATTCCTTTTGACGTTGTTCGATTATTCATGAAGTCTTAAATTCTTGTAGCCGGTATTAGAAATATAAATCTTTCTAAAAAATGAGTAAGTATAATATGTCTCCATATAAAAGTTCCCGAATGTATCAAACACTTGTAGCACTTTCGCGCACCTCTCCCCATATCTCAGAAAAACTCTTATCTAAAACTTATACAGGTTTTATTTGATAAATCTTGACGTCCTATAAAAGTGAGAACGAACACGTCCCAATCACACTTAAGATAAAGAGGAAAGGATTCGAGGTAATAGTCCAAGGCGACATACCTACGATAACTAGACAGCTTGACGCCCTATCCGAGTTCATAGAATCGCTTGATGAAAAATTACATGTGGAGACAGACAAAGTTGAGGTGGAAAAACCACCCTCACTTCAGGAACTCTCCTCAGTGTCCACATCCGACGTCCCAACAATAAAGCCGTCAAAGAGTACGACAGAAAACATAACCAGCCTATTCCAGACATCATGGGGAAGGCAGCCGCGCACGCTGGCAGAAGTCATTAAAGCCCTCGAGACGAATGCCGTGCCGGATACTCCAGAGAAAGTCTCGGTATACTTGGCTAGGCTTGTGAAGAAGGGCTTCCTTAGGAGGATAGAGAAGGACGGAAAGTGGGCATATTTTCACGTTGCTGAGTCTTAACAGAACTCTATGTCCTTTTTGTCCTACAAGCTTAAACAGTTAAAAGCAACAAACATATTCTATCATTTAGCATAAATGGTTATGATTAGTAGCGTGAGGGTTGTGATATTCTTCTCCGCGGTTACCCTCGGACTCGTTAGTCTCTTTACCGGTTTGGTCCTATACTTCTGGCCTCATGGTCCTAGGTCAGGCCAACTGATAATCATGGGGCTTAATAAGACCGGTTGGTCTGACCTTCACGTATACTTCTCGATGTTGGCATTGCTCGTGATAGTCGTTCATTTGATTCTGAATTGGAAGTCAATAAAGCTTTATGTAAAGTGTCTCAAAGAAATATAAATAAAAATAGCAGACTATAGTCCTAATCGCCTGGCTAGGTCATAGATTATTGGAGGGTTCCAATAAACTCTGTTGAGCGATTTCAATATGCCGAGTATCCAGACTACTAAAAGGAGTGCTCCAAATACTGCGCTAATAACCACTCCGAGAAAACCCATGAAAGGTATGAGCGATGTGATAAGCGATATGATAGAAGCTACAATGCTAGCGACTATCGCAACTATGAAGAAAGCTATGGAAAGATATGCCCAATGTTTTGCATAATTGTAATTCGGCTTAAGTAGTAAAACTAACACACCTCCGATAAGAGGGATCAACCATGCAATAAAAGCCCAAAGTTTTTCTTCGTCCCCTGACGTCGCATTCATGAAGTTTTTTCGTCTCAGAATTTACTTAAAGCTTTTGGTTCTATGGATGGGTTTAATACTCGACCTTTTCGTACAACCCTTATGCTCGGAGAGATGCTGACACTTTCTGCGGCTTTATGCTGGGCCGCTGGTGCCAACCTTTACAAGGTTGGTTTAAGAAGCATGAGTCCGATTAAGCTTAATCTCGTCAGGAGTTGTGCCGCAGCAATCCTTCTTTTAGTTTTTGTACTCGTTTTGGATAAAAGCAAATACTTCCTTCTGCTATACATACCATCGGCCGTTTACCTTATTGCAGCCTCCCTCATAGGCTGGGCACTCGGCGATACGCTTTACCTCATTAGCCTAAAGCACATAGGCGTGTCTCATGCAGTGCCACTAACTTACTCCTATCCACTCTTCTTAGTCCCGCTTAGCATATTCGTACTTAGAGAACAACTTACCCCAAACATTGCTG
Source organism: Candidatus Terraquivivens tengchongensis (assembly GCA_023268355.1). Taxonomy (GTDB): domain Archaea; phylum Thermoproteota; class Nitrososphaeria_A; order Caldarchaeales; family Wolframiiraptoraceae; genus Terraquivivens; species Terraquivivens tengchongensis. Next base: position 8,511 of record JALNJK010000006.1, on the reverse strand, counting down.
TAGGTACGGTCCTGATAGTACTGGCGGTATGGCTACTCAGCGGACAGAAAAAATTACAACTTGAAGGTTCAACTAAGCTTGGCTTCATAGCCGGGATTTTGACAGCCATCTGCTGGGCTCTTGGCGTTACACTGTTCAAATTGATCGTGGAGGTCTTCGACCCAGTATTCGCGGCGTTTTTCAAGATATTAATCGTATTACCGTTCCTCGCAGCGTACCTCAAAATTTTGGGTCATCAGGATTCATCTTCTGTCGTCCCGCCAAAAAGATCAGAGGTCATCGCGGCAATACTAGGCGGACTAATCTCTGTAGGACTTGGTGACATGATTTACTTAGTGGGGCTAAGCTTAACACAGGCAAACACCGCAGTACCTCTCGGGTCCTCTACTCCCATATTCTCTGCAATACTGGCAGCAGTCTTCTTGAAGGAAAGGCTGACGAGAAGGACCATAATTAGTTCGATACTGGTTGTGATGGGGGCAACACTTCTCCTGAGTCCAACTCATTGAATAGGTCTACAGCGTAATAGAGTACGCCATAGTAGCCGTATTATCGATTTGTTAAGAGGCTAAAGACTTAATTATCAGAACATGAAAATTTATTTAAATGAGATTAAAGAAAAATGGCGTTAGTTATATTGTTACAGTAGCTATTATGACAGCTGTAACTATAGCCGCAGGCCTATTCATATGGGGGATTGTTGGGGGTTGGGCAGGAACCTCAGCAATGGATATGGTAAGAGAAACGAATAAGGGAGTAGCGCAGCAAAGAAGTCTGCTTATAGTAGAGTTTGTTGACCGAGAAAGGGGGATCGTTTGGGTATCAAACCCAGGAAAAGCAGACCTAGTCGTATTGTCGTGCACAATTTATCCAAAATCTTCTAGCCCGCCTCCAAAAACCTATCAAAAGTTGATCGAAGTAAAAGCATCGATGAGCAACACTTATCCATTGGAAATAGGGTCACAATGTCAACTCGTCGGCTCCGGACCGTACGTTATCGAAATAACTGCTATTGCATCAACGCTATATAATGATAAGAACCCGACAGAAAACATCCAGTGGGCGATAGTAGTGAGGCAAGATGTGTAGGAAGCACGGTAAGAGACGTGGCATATCGGCTATAGTGGGCGGAATAATCATTCTAGCAATATTCTTCGCAACAATAATACCGTTAATGTTGCTCATGCAAAATTCCTACACAATCTTCCTACAGGAATCAAATTCACGCAGAATCTTCGATACTGATAGGGCTTCAGAATCATTAACGGTTGAGGCATCTCAGAGTAAGACAACAAAAGATCTGGTACTGATACTATCAAACGATGGTCCAGTATACGTTAAACCTGTCAGGGTATGGGCAATCAACGTAGCTAAACAGACGTCTCTAACGGGAAATGCTCCATGCTTAGGGGTAGGACTAGAAGGTTTGCCCCCAGGTAGAAATACAACTCTTAATGTTCGACAATGTGTTAGTGGATTTACAGGTATTGCACAATTTATTGTTGTAAGCGAAAAGGGAAGGTTATTCGCCTCTAATAGGGTAAATCTAACGGGCGGACAGTTGGTTGATATAGTATTTCCTTATACGTTAACTGTTAGCATATTAAACATGAAGAGGGGCACAACTTATGAAGCTCGCGTAGAAATCCTTGGTGAAGGCAATATAACACCTAGTACATTTACTCATAAAGCAACGGCTTCAAATGAGAACGTTACAATAGCCTTTGGCGCTGCAGCTGGTAGGTACAAAATTTCACTATATGAAAATAACGTCCTTGCAAAAGTTAAAGATAACCAAGTAACAATAACCATCCCGGATACCTCAGCAATCATCTTTGACTTGGGAAGGGTACCATATCAACCCGTAACTTTAGATATAATATTTGACGTTCCGAGGAAAGTTTTCGCCGTCCAAGGGGAGGAAGAGTCATTTAGTGCAGGCATATGGGTTCAGCTTCCAAAAGAGGCACTCGAACCGGTTAAGGATTTTGATGTAGACGTGGGTAAAATACAGGTTACTGGTGCACCACAACTTTCTAAGGATATCGTATGCACACCCTTCTCTGGTTTTACACTACAACCTGGACAGAGAACTATAGCCGCACTATGTACAATCACAATAAAAGGCCCAGAGGGCAAATATAGTTTAGCAATCACTATTGATAAGGAGGCCATTATAGGAGAAGGTTTCTACTCTGGTTTACCCTACAAAAACGATGAAAAGACAACGACGGTTGATGTCCAAATACGAAAGAAGTAAAAGGAAGGTAACCAATAGATTAGTAATCAGACTTTCAATTAAAGAGGCAGTCTTAAACCAAGCTCTTTCTATCGACGTTTTTAGCTTTCCTTAAGCTTGATCATTGATCGGGAGATCTCGATTACGCCGTTCTCTCTAAGCTTTTTAAGAGCATCAAATATCGTCTTCTTCGAGGCAGGTATCTCTACGAAGACCTTCCAGAAGGGATAAGACCCATCGCTTGCCCTCAGGGCATCCAGTATCATATTCATCACTTTGTCTTCATTAACCTCTTCTGCACCTTTTACGGAAAAGGCCTCAGCTTCTGTAAACTCTTTTTCAACACCCTTCTGGATCGTCTCGACCCCGATTCCATACTTCTTCAATACTTGCTCTGGGTCCGTGTAGTAGGAATATATTTCCTTAGCTATGTCCCTTATCTCGAATATATTGTTAGCAACAAAACGTCTCAGGAGAGCAGCCCTCATCATTATATCGAATATAACCTCATCTTTCGTTTTTGCAAGCCTTGTCGCTATGAAATCTAGGACAACACTATCGGAGAAGTTTACGTCAAAGGAATCCGTGGTCGGTTCCCACTCTGCGATCGTCACGTACTTATTGTAGTCTGTAACCTCCCAAACATAGCGCATCCTCCTACCGTACCCTTTGCTATCTGCGGATTTTGAAAGCCTTACACGCTCAATGAGTGCAACCGCGTCCAGTAAGGGGATGTGGGTGGGCGGAATGTTCATTGGTGGGCTTATGAGTCTCTTGACAACCGACTCTATACTTTCCGCATGAATTGTTGAGAGACCTCCGTGTCCCGTTGCGATCGCTTGGAAGAGTACAAACGCCTCCTCTCCCCTAACCTCTCCGACTATGAGATAATCAGGCCTATACCTTAAGCTCGTCTTAACAAGATCGTAAAGTGTTATCTCACCAGTCTTCTGGGCTCCAAGCCCATAGCTTTCCCTAGTCACGAACCTTACCCAGTTCTCACTCGGTATATTCAGCTCTGCCGTCTCTTCACAAGTAACTATCTTCATCCTAGGCTTTATGAAGCATGACAAGGCGTTTAGGATCGTTGTCTTTCCGCTTCCAGTAGCTCCTGCGACGAGTATGTTTGCTTTGTGTTCTATCAATACCCAGAAATATGCAGCCATCTCAGGACTCAGCAAATTGCTCGCTATAAGCTCAGTTATACTGAAGGGCTTTTCCCTGAACTTTCTTATCGTGAAAGTGCTACCTCTAGGTGAGACTTCTTCCCTGAAAGTCGCCGCCAACCTATGCTTACCGTAGATCATGGCATCAAGTATGGGGAAAGCTGAGGAGACGTGTTTCGCGGATTTATGGGCTAGTTGGATTATGAAATCGTCTAAGACTTCCCGATCCGTAAAAATTATGTTCGTTGGGATACTTTCATAATCCCTGTGCCAAACGTATACAGGCACGTTTATACCATCGCATGATATGTCTTCTATCCTGTAATCCTCCATTAATATGTTGAGTGGGCCGAAGCCAGTCATGTCTCTTTCAAGATAATAAAATATTTTTTCCTTCGATTTCTCATCAAAATTACCGAGGGCTCCTTTGTATTTTTTAAGGAGCTTGTCGGCAGTGTTTAGGAGCATCTTCCTAGCCTCTTCCTCCTCTCCAAGCTTCGGGGGCTCGAGTTCTTTTGATAAAATATCTTTCAGCTTTTCTATGGCTAAAGTTTCCTCTGGAGATAATTGAACCTCTGTTGCGAAGTATTCCGGTTCTATCATCTCGCTAGAATGTGCGGCTATTACGACTTCTGCGATTCCTTCCTTTATTGGATAGCGCTCTAAAACTTCGTAACCTTCAGGAATTGGTTTAACTTCTATCCCTTCCCATGGATTTGGGATCTTTTTGAGTTTAGGCTTCCTCTTAAAGATCGCTAACGATTTTGAAATATTCTGTAAGACCATCACCCTAGTACTAAATTAATTCTTAGAATATTCTAGGATATATTTTCTACGGTGGTGACGGGCAAGCTTTATAAGTTTAAAATATAGGCTTTTTTATACTCAGGGGAATGGACAATTTTATCGCGCCATTTATTGGTAATTTGACGCTTTTTGCGGTAATTATTGCAGTTATTTTTATAATTATTACCTCAGTTTTACTTATTAGAAGGTTTACTGCAAGGAAGGAGACAAAATCTCCTCAAATGGCAGTTAAATCCGTAGAAAATTCTGCTGAACGACAAGTGAGAAGTGACACGGAAGCAAAGCCTGCTGAGCCTAGGGGATTGGGCAGTTTCGCCTCCCTCGGAGAACTAGCTTCCAAGATTGGTGCTAAATATCTTCTATTCTTCAACCAATTTGGAGTGCCCATAGAGTCCTACAATTTTAGTGAAGAGTACAGGGTTTCGGCTTTGCTCGCAGAGTTTATACCAGTAATGCGGAGACTTAACCCAGATTTTAATTTAACATTCTTCGATGATAGGCAGAAGATCATTCTTTTATCTGTTGGGAAGGTTGGAGAAATCGAGACCTTTGCCTTCGCTGTAAGTGATTCGGGAATGATGGCCAAAGTTGAGGAAATCCGGGATCTTCTCAGGACGTACCTCTTAGAGAGTTTAGGGAGATGTAGATGACTGAAAAGCCTGAAGTCGAAGCAGTGGCCGGCTTGGTCAAGGCGATCAAAAAAAGTAGTCGCGGGTGGCTCGAGGCTGTGATTGCTGTCTCCGAAGATGGAACGCCTATAGTATATGAGAATGATAGCATAATGATTGACCCGGAGTATATTGCTACGGCTGTTGCGGCTATTTGTGGGGTTATATCCTCCGTTATGGAACTCGTAAATTCCAAGGATTACAAACGAGTAAGCATAGAGCTTGAGGATGGTAGGAAAGTCTTAATAAGGAAATATAAGAAATATTATGTCGTGTGCTTGACGAGCACTAACCCCAATTTAGGATTCGTTGACATGTTACTGGAGGCGCACCTCTCTGAGTAGGTTGAGGTGACCTGAGTTATGAAGTTAACTTTTAGAGATAAATTTGTAGGTTTCTTCTATTCGAGGTTCAGTACTCTCGGGCCGATTTTTCTTAGGATATTTCCTGGAATAACCTCAAAGCTTGATGCCGCCATGATCAGAATCTATCCCGAGGCCTATGCTGCCACGGTAGCAGGGCTGACACTCATCACGGCTGTGATATGCATCCCGTTGGCAGTCGTGCTTTACTTTTTTACCGGAAACCTCCTAAGCCTTGCACTTTTAGCGGTTCCGCCCATAGTCATGCTTCTTGGAGTGTTCTATCCCTATTCCCAAGCTTCTTCGATTGCCTCCATCTTCGAGAGTGAAGTCCCGTATGCCGCCACATATCTCGCGGTCATGGCCACGGGTGGAGTTCCACCATACATGAGCCTAAGAAGGCTTTCCAAAGGTGAGCTCATGCCCAACCTTGCAAAGATAGCGAGCATAGCGCACATCAAGGTTGATGCGACAGGAGAGGACCCTGTCTCCGCGATCGAAGATATGGTGAAGAATGTTAAATCGAAGGAGTTTAAGGATTTGCTCTTAGGCTATGTCTCGACGCTCAGGAGCGGCGGAGACGTGGTCCACTTCTTGATCAGGAAGACTGAGATGGTCTTTCAGAGTAGGACGGCGAACATGAAGATTATCGGTGAGAGGCTCGGCATGTTGATGGAAACGTATGCTGCCGCCATCATGATGATATCGTTAGCACTTTACATAGTCTTCATAATATCGAGGGCCCTTCCGTCAGAATACTTCTCCTTCCCCGCGGAACAGTTCGTGGTCTTCTCCTACCTCATCATGCCGCTTATGGCCGGAATGTTCATTTACCTTGCTGACATCACTCAACCCAAGTATCCATTTACGGATAAGAGACCTCTCAGAATATTTTTGATGTCGTCCCCAGTCGGGATAGCTTTCTTCATATTGTTCGTGATTCCATTCTATGTCGAGCCTCTAAAGTACATCATACCCTTTAGTGTTACGTCGGACTTGATCGTTAAGTTTAGGATATTGCTGAGTCTTGAGAGAGGGTATGAAGCGACGATAGCTATGTGCCTGAGTTTCCTCGTCCTCTTAGCTCCTGGAGCGGTTGCCTGGGAGAAGTATGGCAAGGAGAACTTCTCTATTCTTCGCGGTTTGACGAGGTTTCTTAGGGACCTGACGGAAACTAGGAAGACGGGTATGAGTCCAGAGAAGTGCATCATGATATTATCGGACAGGGATTACAGCGGGTTCACTAAACATCTTAGGTTGATGAGTAGGCAGATTGGCTGGGGAGCCTCGTTGAAGAAGATCTACGAAGATTTCAAGAAGAGGGTTCATGGCTGGCTAGCGAGAGCAGGCATGTTCATATTGATAGACTCAATAGACGTTGGCGGTGGTTCTCCTGAGACGTTCGAGACCTTGACGACCTTCATGGAAGACTTCGAGGAAGTCGAGAGGGAGAAGCGGGCAACGCTTAAGCCCCTCATGCTCGTCCCGTATATGACGGCCGCCATGCTCATCATCGTGATCGTGATACTAGTCGTCTTCATGAGGAACCTCCTTCAGATCGCAAGGATGTACATATCCATAGCCGAGTTCGTCCACATGTTCCTACCGCCGGTCGTGATAATAGCGATAATCAGCGGCTTCGTCGCGGGCAAGATCTCAGAGGGTACAGTAGCCGCTGGCTTCAAGCATGCCATGATCATGGCCGCCATGGCTCTTATATCCATTTGGCTCTCTGGAACGATAAGCGTACAGATAATAACGATGCCCACGTAATATTCTCGGAAGTCCATCAATAGGAAATTTTTATATATCTATACAACGAACTCTAAAGTAATGAACAGAGGCAAATCTGGAATAAGCCCTGTAATGGCGACCGTCATCCTAGTAGCGATTGCTATCGTCATAGCGATTGCCGTTGCGTTCTGGGCGACTGGGCTCGTCGGCGTGTTCACGAGGTTTGAAAAGCTAGAAATAACTTCAGCGTACTACGTTTCTGACACGGGAGTCGTGCTAACTGTTAGGAACACAGGGTCTGCGGATACGTCGATAGACAACATCTTTGTAAACGGTATGCCGTGTGTGACGGATGGTGATCAATGTGGAATAGACCCACAACTAGCACCACAGAATCCATTGACGGTAGCTATCGGAGATACCAAACAAATAACTGTAGGAAAACCGCCTAGTGGTGATGACTGGGCTCATGGCGTTACCTACGAGATCGTCGTGCACACATCTTCTGGCAAGAGCTATCCGGTAGCAGTCCTGATACCATGAACGTGAGGCCCTAGTTCCTTTTTTATTTTTATTGTCTCGTTTCTACAAATTGATCATCCTATCTGCCGAAGAATTACGTCTGAACACAACTGAAGGATGCCGGGGCTGGGATTCGAACCCAGGATGGCCTACGCCAGTGGGTCTTAAGCCCACCCCCTTGACCAGGCTCGGGTACCCCGGCTGCCATCAGATTCATCCACCGTACCCAAATTTATCCATTCGTTAGATATTTATCCCTCTAGCACGTAGATTAAAGGTTATGAAAATAGAGAGTGTTAGAGCCTTTATCCTGAAGAAACCACTCGATAAGCCCCTCGTAACCTCAAAGGCCGAGCTTAAGGAAAGGGCTACCGCAATAGTTCAGATAATAACCGACGATGGTATTGAGGGGCTGGGCGAGGGTGTCGGCGTACCGAACGTGATAAAGGAGATAGTCGAGAGGAACTTTGCGCCCATGCTTATTGGCGAAGATCCGTTCGACGTCGAGAGGTTATGGAGAAAGATGTTCCAGAGGCTTTACTGGGAGCCGAAAGGAGCATGGGTTTGCGCCATAAGCGCAGTCGAGATGGCGCTCTGGGACATAATGGGCAAGGCCATGGACGTACCCGCGTACAAGTTGCTTGGCGGACTTTATAGGGATAAGATAGAGGCTTATGCGAGCGACATATTCTGGGACGATGTTGACGAGATGGTAAAGAAAGCGGCCTCCTTCGTAAACCAAGGCTTCAGGTATGTGAAGTGCCACATCGGCAAAGGGTTCGGGCAGGATGATGTAAGGGTCAGGGCCATGAGAAGAGCAATCGGAAAAGACGCCGAGCTCATGGTCGACATAAACTGCGGCTACGATAGACCTACGGCCATAAAAATTGCTGAGATATTCGAAGAAAACGAGGTGTTTTGGTACGAAGAACCTTTACCGCCATTCGACCTAGAAGGTTACAGGTTGCTAAAGGATTATACGGATTTACCAATAGCTACTGGCGAGAACGAGT
>JALNJK010000005.1 GCA_023268355.1 Candidatus Terraquivivens tengchongensis | reverse complement strand
GGGTACATCCTCTTTGGTTATTGATTCCAGTTCGAATACGAACGCATTCTCTTTCATTTTTTCTTACCCCGTAAGTATTGCAAAAAATTATGTTTATTGGTTAACTTTTAAGCATTTAGTTGAGAGGCTGCTTTTGATTCTGTCAATTTATTAATAACTATCCTATAGCTCTTAGGAAGCTTTTTTGACGCGAGTTCGAGAGCCTCCTTGGCAACATTAACACCATTTTCATACACGAGAATCCTGAAGACAGGCTTTCCAGGTTCCAACCTTGCGGCCCTTCCTATAGGCTTTCCGAACGCCCTCCTCATACCTTCCTGTAGCCTATCTGCATGTGCTCCAAAGATCATCTTGTTTTCTCTCAAAACGATATGTGGATGGGCCTTGAGTTCTAGGAAATAATTTTCACCTAATTTGGCGCTAAGCATCTTTCCTATGGTCACCCTAGCAGACTCCAACGCCACATCCCTAACTTGAAGTTCTTCCAGCGCTATGAGCTCGAGTTCATGCGTATAGTCTTCTCTATAGGTCCCCATCGTGTACTTGCTTATCCTTGGTTCAGGTGCACCATGGATGTATTCCTCTCTTGTATAGGGCATGCCTTCCGTTCTGCGGTAGTTCCTGGCCTTCATGTATTTACCCTCTTTGCCTATATTGCAAGAATCAGCCGCTAATTAATCTTTACCAAACCAAAGTTTTGTTTTATAAATCCAACTTTACCCTTGCGTAACATCATTCCCTTCTAAAGAATCTTTCCGATGCAACGCTGGATGGTTCTCGTACAAGCAAGAAATAGCCGCCGCTCCGACCCGTCAACTCATCCATTACCCTTTTGGCAATCGCCTTTATAGGATCCGAAAGCCCACCCCTTTCATGTAAGTCCTTAAAGGACTCAAAAGGTTTTTTCTCCCTTTCTTCTAGGATCTTTTGCATAGATTTTTTACCGATGCCAGGTATCAGCTCGAGTGCATGGAGCCTTGGCGACACGGGCGTGCATGTATTAAAGAACTCTACGAATCGTTGTTCATTTGCCTGAATTATCTTTTGGATGGCGTTTTCTAATTCAATTTTAGCGTTTTCAGTAAGCTCATCATAACTTATGCGCCCAAGTATCCTTAAGATGTTCCGGGGGACGTCTTTGCCTATATAAAGCCTTATACCTACGCGCGGTCTATAATTCTCATTTATCGCGGCTTCTAGGAGAGTGAAGTATTCTTCACCTAATAATTGGATGAGTAGCTCGCCCCTATGTATATTTACACGACGGGTTGAGCTCCTGAGTAGTGTTGCATCGACTACATCCAATACGTAAGCATAATCCTCATATTTCTTCTGCTTTTGCAGATGTAAGTTCCCCCTTTAATGCCTTGTCACATAAATTCAAATTTGTTGTTTACTCGCCTCTAAAGCTTGCTTGACAAGACTTAGTATGCCATTCATCTTTTCTTCGGAGAAAAGTAAAAACGATACAAGGCGTCGGTAACCGCTCAGGATTGTTCTGAGCTCATCGACGGTCTCAGGACATATATCAGCGACTTGGACCGCCTCCTCCCTTTCGAGTCCGTATTCGTTCATAAGCTTAGTGATAAGTTCCTCGGCCTGTTCAGGAGTTAATTTTGAGTACTTTCTTGCATAACTTAACGTTTTTAACTGGAGTGGATTTAAGTACTGTTCCCTTTCCTCCAAGATTCTCTTGACTTCAGCTATGGGTATAGGCTTAGAGCTCAATACCTTCCTTGGCAACTTAGCCACCTTCCCAAGGCCTGATATGGTCCGGCAAGATCGTTAACTTCTTTAACTTATCCCCTAACATGAGAGAAACCTCGTATGCATTACCCTTCTTCGATACTATCGTGCCTATCTTACCATAAAACCTCTTGTGCGGCATCCCTTTTTGAACGGCCGGGTCGACCATTATCAACACCTTATCGCCCGGATTATATTCTTTGAGGTATATGTCTGGCCTTGGACCACTCCGTGAGCCATACTTCTTCCTAAGGAGTTGTCTAGTTCTCACTCTGTAACCATGCGAGTTGGGCATACCAGCCTTTACCCCTCCACCTCTAAGACTGAAAGGGTAATATTTATCGGTGCAGTTCCTAGGGCGTCAGCTATATTAGGCACTGTCCTCCCACCGTCCCCGTTTATCACCTCTTTTATGTAAAGACCACCCTGTGCCTTTATCTTGAACTCGACGATTCTATCCCCTTTCTTTTCAGCCTCTACGAAATACAAATACTTTTTCCTGACCTTATCACCTCTGCGGAGAATTCTGCTCGGTGTCCTCTGATGTATCAACAAATTTCTAAACTTCTCGCATACTTCCTTTAACTTACTTTCATCTACGCTGGAATCGAACTCAACAAGTGCAACATAAGTTTTTGAAGCGATTGCTGATTTTGCTTTCATATCCCTCACATCTTTTTTTGTTGCATAGGATAAGGACGAGACTTCAACCTTACCCTTCGCATGCTCATTTATGGCGTCTTGTAGTTGGTTAAGCTGGACAAACCTCTTTCTCGGTGATTTTAACTCAAGGATGAAAGGTCTTCCAGTTCCAAGAACCGTTACGTCTACATCTTCTCTTCCCGCCGCATGGAATTTGTAGTCAAGGGCTTCGAAGAGGCTTAAGGCCGGATCTCCTATAAGCTCGCTAATGGAATCAGGATACTCTTTTCCAGTATGACCACAAGCGTCACATCCCTTACCCCGACACTTCCTGCATATCCATGGTGCTTGAGGTATGTTAGGTTGCAACTTCCTATAGTAGCCCTTGATAAATACAGGGTTTGATTTGATTGTAAACGTCCCTGAAAAAATGTCAACGATTATTGTTATATCTGGTGTGGCAAACTCAACAGGTTTTCTCATGACCCCTTCAATAATTTTTCCTATTTCTCTCGTTATATCGCTCTTGATCTCCTCGCCGAAGGTTAAAGCAAATTCAGCCTTTATTTGGTCATCCCTTTCTTTTACATGAGCTGGGACGGATGCACCTATTAGAAAGTTCGAAAACTCGTATCCTTTTAACTCTTCTATTATCTCTTCAGCCATGCGACGAATGTTCTCGTCAATCAATTTGCCTTCGCATACATAACATGTTTTAGTTTCATTAATCTGGTAATTAAGCGACTTAGCAAGCTTTTTTGCATACTTGTTCATGCCGTTTTCTGCGACAATCTTCAAAACATTTGCCGCATCCTTATCGTTCATGAGCAACTTCATGTTCGCCTCCATCGCCAACACAACTTTAAGAGCCTCGCCCCTTGCTTTATTGCCCACACCGGATAGCAATCTTGCAAACTGTCTCCCGAGGCAGTAATCACAAAGCGCATACTTCTGCAACATTCTATAAGCTAAGTTGAGTATTTCCTCCATTCGCATTCACCAACTTCGCGCGCTTATTCTTCTAATTCTGCGCTGAACATATGTTTCGGTAGCTTCCAAGGAGATCTTTTTATGGATTTCATCATCCTCTTTAATAAATTATATTGTTGGAGGAGGTGCTTAACGTCCTTCTCTGTCACACCAGATCCCCTAGCTATACGCCTTATCCTCGAAGAGTCTATGATGTGGGGGTTCTCCCTTTCCTCGGGCGTCATGGAAAGTAGAATTGCCGACCATTTTTCGATTTGGGCCTCAACCTTTTCGAGCTCCTCATCAGGCAAGTTGGGAAGCCCGGGCAAAGGTAGCTTTGATAATATTTTCTTTAAAGGCCCCAGCTTTTTCATTTCTTTAAACTGCTTTATGAAATCTTCTAGGGTAAACGTGCCACTTGTAAAACTCTTAAGCTTCTCTTTGCTAAGCTCTAATTCAGCAATCTTTATTCTTTCTAACAAACCCTCTAGGTCGCCTATACCCAGGAGCCTACCGATGAAACCTTGCGGGTTGAATACCTCTATATCTTCAAGCTTCTCACCAGTACCTATGAATCTTATCTGTGCTCCAGTAGCCGCTACAGCCGACAGCGCACCGCCACCTTTCGCAGACGTGTCCATCTTAGTGACTATTATGGAACCTATCGGCGTTGCTTTGTGAAATGCCTCAGCGTGTGTGCCAGCCTGCTGACCTATCGTTCCGTCCAAGACCAGCATTATCTCGTTAGGCTTAATCTTTTCTTCCAACGCTTTCATTTCCTGCATCAATGATTGTTGGTCTTTGTGCCTACCAGCCGTGTCCACAAGTATAACGTTACATTTTTGTTGCTTAGACAGATATTCAATGCCCTTTGTAGCTATGGTGATTGCATCATGTTCTCCAGGCATGCCGTATACGGGTATATCCCTTCCGTCGAGGAGCTGTCTTAATTGCTCGTATGCTCCAGTCCTAAACGTATCGGCACAGACCACACCTACAGAGTAGCCCAATTTCTTGAGATAATTTGCCAGTTTCGCAACCGTAGTTGTTTTTCCGTGTCCTTGTATGCCAACGACCATGATTACGTACTGCTTGGATTTATCTATGGTAAACTTATAGGGCTTCTCGCCCAACAGCGAGACGAGTTCTTCGTACACTATTTTTATGATTTGGTCTTTCTTGGAAATACCCGGCGGAACTTTCTCTGTCAGCGCCCTATTCCTTATCTTCTCTGAAAGCTTCATAACGAGCTCGACATTTACATCCGAAACTAGGAGAGCTCTTTGTATACCCCTTATGAGTTCCTCGACAACATTTTTATCTACTCCTGGCGCTGACATGAACTTGCTTATGGCCTGCTTTATGAGCTCGCCGAGCGAAGTTATTGGGTTCAAGGCTGAAGTAATAAGCTGGAGTCTAATAATAAAGGTTGCTCAAGAAAGGCTTATTCTCAATGAATGCGTATGGGGGTAGGGGTGCATTTGAACGCTAAAAGACCAGTCCTAATAGAGGGTAGTTATGTCGAAGTGAAAGATGGTGCGATATTTGCAGTGAAAGGTGTGTCGCACCCACCTAAAGGCGTCATAGCTGTTCCAAAATATTTAAGGACGGAAGGTTCAACCATTAAGTTGAACAGTTTCAATGCTTCAATGGATTTTCTCAGAAGACACTTTTGCGAATTTTTGGTATATGATGAATATATAGGCCAGGAGGTGCCGCTCGTACCTTTTGAGGAGATTAAGAGAGTTTACGATCCGGTCAATGGAAAGAATAGTTTGAGAAAAGATGCGGTGTCAAGCATCGCCCTTAGAATGACGGGCCTAATTGTTGAAAAGTCCGGGATAGGAAGTGATTTTATTGGCGTATCGGGTTCCATCCTCTTAGGACTTTACAACGAATCCTCTGACGTTGACATCGTAGTTTATGGTATAGAGAACTGTCTGAAAGTTTACGATGCCCTAAAGCTTATGCGTGAAAGTAACGTGACTAGCTGTCTCTCTGGAAATGCTTTAGAAAAAGTCCTGGAATCAAGGTCTGATACCTGTGTAGAATCTGTCATATGGGAGATGCATGAGAGGAGAAAGTTAACAAACGGAGTATTCATGGGAAGACCCTACACATTAAAGCTTGTTCCTTTCCCAGAAGAGTTTTGGGATAAATACGGAGAGCGCAGTTTTAAGGAAATCGGTAGAAGCACAATACGCTTCCAAGCGAATGATGCATCAAAGGGCATCTTCACACCTTGCCGTTATGATGTTGATGTAATTGGTGTAATCGATGGGCCGGATATCTCAGCGAAGGTATCCTCGATCGTATCATTCAGAAGCAGATTTGCCGAACAACTTCGTGATGGTGAGGTTGGCATAGCTTCGGGGAGACTTGAGATATCAAGTGACGGAGAGTTAAGATTATTCATCGGAAACGATCCAAAGGACTTTTTAATGGTCGATTCATCTTGAGAATGTTTAGAGACAAAGATTATGTTGAAACGCAAGAGGAGTGGTTCTTCTGCATAGTAGGCGAGGAGCACCCCCATGATAGAGTTATCGCTTATTTAAAATATTTGCCAGGTGACGGTGTATGGTCAAGATGGGGAAAAAGTTTTAAGAGGACCATATGTACGTATTCGATGCAAGAGTTACTTGACACGATAAATTTTCTCAAGAAAAATAAACCTGAGTATGTTTTTTACGACGAAACAATAGATGCCGAGATGTCTTGCGTTCCGTTTAACAAGATATCGAAATTATATAGATGTGATGAAAGATTGCATGATATGATGGAAAGCGATAATTTGGACGAACTTGAGAGTAAGACTAAGGAATTAGTGGAATTAATAACCGCGGTCTCTGGTGTAGAAATTAAAAACATGGGAATTACCGGTTCCATACTCTTAAAAATGCATCATCAAAGGTCGGACATAGACCTTGTCGTATACGGGAAAAACAACTTTTGGAAGGTATTGCATAACCTGCACTCAATTGACGGTGTTAAACCTCTTGATGAATTCAGGTTGAATGATTGGATTAGGAGGACAAGCATGAAGTACCCCATTCCGGTGAGCAAAATATCAAGGCTGGCGAGGCTATTGAGGAACAAATGCATCTACAAAGGGACGCCCTTCTCGATCCATGGCGTTAGGTTGGACGAAGAAGTGACAAGAAGTTATGGTGAGGTTGTTTACCGTAGGCTGGGTCTTGCTAAAATAAGGGCCGTAATTTCTGATGCATCAGAATCGTGCTTCATGCCAGCCATCTACAAGTTATCCGATGTGGAGGCGGAACAGGAATACGCTAAGGATGTAGAAATATTAGCATGTTTTGATGGAACATTCACCGCGATGTTCAAAGAGGGTACACGGATAGAGGCTTTTGGGAAGGTAGAATGCGTTACGAATTTGAGAAGCGGGCGTCACTTTAAGTGGTTACTAATCGGTACGTTCGAGGGTATGAATAAGGAGTATGCCATCCCTATCGAAGAAACGCTTTCACCTCGCTAAGAACTCTCTTCTGCACCCATACGGGTGTCCAAGGTACCAAGAGCGATGTATACTTACCACTAATAACATTCTCCAGAACATCCTTGCTTCCGACGGATAGGTATCCAGATAAAAGGGAGCGCGCATATTCTACCGATTTATTTACATCGAGATAATGTCCTATGTAAAGGATAATCTCTGCTAAGTCCCATGCCTTATCACCGTTGAACGAAGCTTGTTCTAAGTCTGTTATGTAAACTTTGTCTCCAGAGATTATGACGTTTTCAGGTTTACAATCACCTAATGTGATGTTGTATTGATGAATCTTTGCCAATTCTTTCCCTACTATAAACGCCGCCTTCTGTCGCACGTTTTGCTCACTTCCTGACGTCCATATCTGCATGAGGTCTTGTCCTTCGATGAATTTTTGGAACAACATCTTCTTCTTCCAATTTACATGGTATATGTCAGCTGTATTAAAGCCAAGTTCCGCTAGCTTGTTAACGAAGTAAACTTCATTTGAAAGTCTGACTTCAGCTACGACCGAAAAATTCTTCACACCGACGGTCCAAATTCTCGCCACTACCCACTTCAGATCTGTCCAGTTAAGGTATTTCTTCACAAAGATTTTCTCTTCTGAATCTTTTGTGCGGATCGTGACCGCGTAAGTCGAGTTAAGCATCCTGCCTATTTTCTTTATAGATATTTGATTTCTGTCTACGTCATAAACTCGTTCAACGAAATCTAGGATGTCAAATCGCTCTTTTAACGGTTGTTCTCCTATGGCGGTTTTTATGAACACATATTCTTCCGGGTCCGGAAGTTCATCTTCAACTTTGTAAAATAGCGACCTCCTGATTTTTGAGTAGAGTTCCTCCGCTATGATACGCGGGTTAAAGCGCCCTGCATAACCGTGCACGAGATACATCTTAAACATTCTTTCGAAATCATAAAGTTTCTTGGCAAATGTGCTTACCCTGTTTAAGGTTGAAACTACAAACTTGTTAGACAGGCGATAATACTCGCCATCCTTGACCAGTAGACCTTCAGATTCCAATTCCGCAAAAGCTGCATGGAACCCTTTCATGCAAATTTCTGTATTCACCTTCTTATAGGGACCAGAAAATATCTTTGAATAACTATAGCGCGCTGGCGGGTACATCAAAGCCCTTCTCCTTAACTTCTCGAAGAGAAAATACTCGGGTCGTATCAAGAGCTCGCTCGCCGCCATCCTGTGTTCCAGTATCAGATTATCACATAGTTCCAAAACAACATTCTTCTTGTAGGTCTTATCGAATTCTTTCAAAAGCGCGACACCTACAACAGGATAAAACGGCGTTAGGAGTCTTCCTGCAACGAATTCTCCCAAAGAACCGCTTGTCACATCACTCCTCATAGCATCTTCGTCAACCGCTAAGACGGCGACGGTAGGCTCGAAATTCCTTAGATAGTAATACTTTATGTCCTCTTTGAAACCTTTCACTACACACAACACATCCAAGTCGCTACTCTTTGAAGAATAACCAGAAACTTGCGATCCATAAATGCAGAGGCATGACACGTCATCTTCTTTAAAGAGGTTTCTCGAAGCTTCGAGCGCTGTTTGTGCGAATAGATTTAACCTATCCTCTGGAATTGCGTACATTCCCTTATAAATCAGTCAAGTTCAAGGTTTAAACTTTTATTCTCGTTCAGCATAACGAGGCTCGGCATGTCAACCACTTTAGAGGTCCAGGAACTTCCGAGAAAGCTTGTTAGAAAATTTCTGAAGCTAGGCGCTTCCGATGCGGCAGTAAGGTTAAACATATCAAATTCTACGATGATAAGGTTTTCGAATAACAACATCACCATTTCGAACTCTTTCAAGAACGTTATGCTAGAAATGTACGTAGCATTTAAAGAGAGAAGGGTTACGGGCACAATAACTGACCTCTCACAAGCTTCAATTGAACGAACGGTTGAACGATTGGTATCTACCGCTAAGACCGTTCAACCTTCGGATGTTTATGCGCCCCTTCCAAATGGCCCGTTTAAGTATAATAAACGTCTTCTAAAAGTTGGCAAGGTTGCTATGGAGCCCAACATACTCATCGATCACGTAAATGCTGCCGTAAACTCTGCGATATCCGCCGGTGCTAAAAGGGTCGCGGGTTCCCTTAGGTCTATGAATGACAAGACCGTGCTTTGCACTAGTGGTAACGTAGAGGCCTCGTCCACGAAGAGTGCTGTAGCGCTTTCTGTGAGAGCGTTTGCGGCAGACGATGCCACGGGACAGTTTGCCACGGTTGCTGCTGATAGTTCAGAATTTAGGCCAGAAGAGGTTGGTTCTATTGCTGGTGAGATAGCAAAGATGGCTCTGAATCCTGTCGAAGGTGAGCCGGGCAAATACGACGCGATTTTAGGACCCATGACGTTTGCTCATATCGTCGATGAGTTCGGCTCAGCAGCGTCCGCCTTTAACGTTGACATCGGGGCGTCATTTTTGGTCGATATGCTAGGAAAGCAGGTCGCTTCGCAGAAATTCACGTTAATCGATGATCCTACGTTGCATAATACCTATGGTGCCGAGCCTTTCGATGATGAGGGGTTGCCGAGTAGGAGGAACGTAATCGTAGAAAACGGTATCTTGAAAACCTATCTTCATAACAGCACAACAGCGAAGAGGCACGGTACTGTAAGTACTGCGAATGCTGGGATAATAGTCCCTACACCGTTTAACCTGGTTGTTGAAGCTGGTGATAAGACTTTTGAGAAATTGATTTCTGGGATCGATAGAGGCATATACGTAACGAATGACTGGTATCTAAGATATTCAAACTACAGAGAGGGGGATTTCTCCACAGTACCGAGGGACGGTCTCTTCGTGATAAAGAACGGTAGCATAGAGGTGCCAATCAAGGGTCTAAGACTCGTCGGTAACATGATAAAGCTCCTGGGCTCCGTAGCGGCTCTAAGCGCGGAGAGGCACTGGATAGAGTGGTGGGAAGTAGAAACGCCAGTCTATGCACCTTGGGCACTCGTTACCGACGTTGAATTCACAAAGAGCACTCTCTAAACGCTCGGCTACAATTTGTATCCTATCTTCCTTAGGAATTCCTTCCTTTTCTTTATGTCCTCATCTCCTTCTATTCCCTTTGATTTGTAACCATCAATCACACCAAGCACGCCCCTGCCCTGCTCCGACTCAACTATAACAATCTGAAGCGGGTTAGCTGTGGCTGCCAGAATTGTGCAGACCTCGGGCACCTCTTTTAACCTGTTCAGCACGTTTATAGGATACATGTCCTTTATAAAAACCAAAAACGTATGACCGCACCCGATCTTGAGCAACGTTTCGGCCGCGAGCTTTCTTAGTTCCCCGTCCGTACCCTCATGCCTGATGAGGCATGGACCGCTGGCCTCAGCAAACGCCAAGCCGAACTTCGCTCCTGGTACGGAGTTCACTATCGCTTCATAGATGTCTTCCACACTCTTTATGAAGTGCGTTATGCCGAATATAACATTACAACCTTCAGGCACCTTTACATCTATTATCTCCATCTTCAACTTGCATACACCATAATAATCGGGAGCCTACAGTTTGATAAAAACGTTCATTTTCAACCACGACACAAATGCCCTAACGAACACTACATTTATTATCATCCGAGTTTCTGATAAATATGAATGACACCTGTAAAGACGGGTATTGCCGAGCTACCACTACATTCTGGCCATGCACCAATCTGGCTTATAGAGAAGATGAAAAAGCTTGCGGATGCCATAGTCTCCGTTATCGTTGATAGTTACGATACAGGAGAGTTTCTCAGGAGGGTATCAGACCCTTTGTGGTTCCAGTCGTTCGGTTGCGTCCTTGGTTTTGATTGGCACTCAAGTGGTCTGACCACCGTGGTGACTGGAGTTCTTAGGGATAGCTTAAACCTCGATAAACATGGTGTCATGGTCGCTGGCGGAAAGGGTTTGAAAAGCAAAAGGACGCCTGATGAGTTAAGGTCGACGCTCATCTCGTATGGATTTGATGAAGGAATGGTGGAGTATTTGCTACGTGCAAGCAGATTGTCCGCAAAGGTTGATAACGCGCTCGTCCAGGATGGTTATGAACTTTACCATCATACTATATTTATAGATGAAAAAGGAAAGTGGGCAGTAGTGCAACAAGGAATGAATGTTTCAGAAGGTTATGCAAGAAGGTACCACTGGCTCGGTGAGGCCGTGAAGAACTTCGTTGTTGAACCACACTCTTCCATAGTCAGCGACGGCGTATCATCCGTGGTTCTTAACATGACATCAAGAAAGTGCGAGGACGCTAGAAAAGTTTCTGTTGACCTTGTATGCGAATCACCATCAAAGGTGATTCGCATGTTCAACAATCTCAATAAGCAGGAAAGCTTGACCAGATGGTTGGATGAAGGGACTGATGCGATGGTGATAGAAAAAACCCCAGCATACCTTCGCATGCCAAAAACTATTAACTGGAATTTGTTAAGAAAGGTGTACGAGCTCAAGCCAAGAAATTATGAGGAACTTGTCGAGATAAGGGGAGTTGGGCCGTCGACCGTCAGGGCGCTGGCTCTTATTGCTACACTCATATTCGGCGCAGAGATTGACTGGAGGGACCCTGTGAAGTATAGTTTTGCTGTTGGCGGAAAGGATGGTGTGCCATATCCTGTATCAAGGAGGACTATGGATGAGGTAACGAATTTCTTAAGAGAGATGATCGAGGCAGCAGAGTTGGAGAAAGCATCAAAAATTGAGGCTCTTAAAAGGCTAGCACGTGCCGAACAAACGACTGTGTTAGAATTCGCGGGTGATTAGAAAATCCGCTAAAGCCTTGAGTTTCTTCTTTGCGGGCGTATCTGGTAGGAGCTTATCTAGCACCGTCCAAGACTTGCTGACCAGCTCCCTGGCGACTCCGCTCGCATACTCTATCGCTCCGCTCTTCTTTATCAGAGTGATTGCCTCCTCTATTAGGCTGGGCTCGTTCGTGTGTAACGAAAGGATTTCCTTGAGCCTGTTTGCCTCATCCTTCGGCAAATGCTTCAATGCGTATATCACCATCAACGTCCTCTTGCCTTCCTTTATATCGCCCCCTATCTCCTTACCATACTTCGTCATATCGCCCACGATGTTTAGTATGTCGTCCTGTATCTGGAAAGCTATGCTGAGAGATTCCGCGAACTCCTTTAGGCCTTCTAAGAGTCCATGACTAGCGCCGGCCATTATACCGGCTATTCCGACCGCCATACGCGACAGCGAACCTGTTTTGAAAGCACACATCTGCATATAGTGCTCTTCGGTAATTTCTTCAACGAGTCCTTTATGCCAAGCTATATCCATTGCCTGACCTAGACTCAGCTTAAGCATTTCCTCAACATAACACCGCATGATCGCAAGAACCTTATCGGCAGGTATCCTCTCATCGTTCAGCAGACCCAAAAGCGGGAGATAATACATCGCATTGCCAACGTTGACCGCTATATCGACACCATAAATTTTGTGGATGCACTCCTTGCCGCGCCTAAAATCTCCGTTGTCCTCTACGTCATCGATTATTAGCGTACCGTTATGGACGATTTCGGGTATTATGGCTATGTCCACTATATCCTCAGCGTTACCGCCCAACGCTTCATATGTCAGTAAAAGCAAGGCTGGTCTCCATCTCTTTCCGCCCCTATCTATAAGGTCCCAGAATGGTTCGGATATCGCCTTGGTCAATGATTCGGGTTCGTACGAAAACCTCGGCTTACCAAATAACCTAGTAGCAGCTTCCTGTGTAAACTTTCTTGGCATGTAACGCTCTATAGCCCTCTCGACAAGTTGGGAGTATTCCCTTAGCATATTCAATACTTGTTGTTCTATTTCCGTCATACTTTCGGGTACGCTTTTTACATCAATAGTATAAAAAGCTTAGGATTGTTATCTAGCGGTGCAATTATATCTTAAAGCCTAACTTCCTGAGGAATTTTGATAGTTTTTCATACTTCTTTTCTACCTCTTTCGTTCGTTCGACCTTTGCTATTAAGTAATCCTTGTATTTCATAGGTATACCCGCGTACTTCATCAAGTAACCCTCTTGGTCATACATTTCTGCAGATTCTTCGACGTAGTTAGCGATTTCGTAAGGATTCGGCTCTCGGTACTTATTTTTATGAAAAACTATGTGTAACGGCCACCTAGGTCTCTTGGGTGGCAGTTCATCTTTTTCACCTATGCAGAGGAGGCCTATGGGAATCACCCCCTTCGGGAGCTCCAGCAAGGCCGCTACTCGCTCTGCCTCAACAAGCACACAGTCAAGTAGAGCGGTGCCGAAGCCCAAAACTTCGGCTGCAATGATCATGTTCTGCGTTGCAAGCCCCGTCTCAAATATGCTGTATATCGTCTCGACGGGATATTCATCAGAGGTCAAAACATGGTTTCGGTTGAGGTAATCATACATCTTACTAACCCTATTAAGGTCGCTACATATGACTATTATCGCAGAAGCATTCGATATGTACTTTACATCACAAATATCCTCGAGTGCTTTCCTCTTTTCTTTATCGCTGACGAGTATGAACGAGTATGCCTGGTTGTATGAGGGTGCTCTTTGACCCGCCTCTACTATCATGTTGAGTAACTCTTCTGGTATATCAGCGGGTTTGAACTTTCTGATAGTTCTTCTGTTGTATATGATGTTTAGTAAGCTCCTGCCTACGCTCATATTTTATTCGATTAAAACTTCAACATTTAGGATAAAAATCTTGTTTGATGCTTTTTATCTTAGTCTCAGCCTTTTTAACGTAAGAGAGTTCGTGACTACGCTGACCGAGCTCAGAGCCATGGCTATACCGGCCAGTATAGGGTTGAGGTAGCCCATGGCGGCCACCGGTATAAGCGTCATGTTGTAAGCGAAAGCCCAAAAAAGATTCTGCTTTATCTTGCGCATCATAGCTCTGCTGAGCTTTATCGCTGCCACGACATCTCTTAAGTCCTCTCTTATCAGGACTATACCACTAGTCTCTATCGCAACGTCTGTTCCACTACCTATGGCGATTCCTACGTCGGCCTGAGCCAGCGCCGGAGCATCGTTCACGCCATCACCGACCATCGCCACGATCTTTCCCTTCGTCTGAAGCTTTTTTATGCTTTCGAGCTTTTCAGAAGGCAAGACCTCTGCCACCACGTGTTCGATCCCCAGCTGCTTTGCTATAGCCTTCGCCGTCCTTTCGTTATCACCCGTAAGCATTACGACTTCGAGGCCCATGGATTTCAGCTGGTTCACTGCTTCGGCCGCATGCTCCTTCAGAACGTCCTCCACGCTTATTAGGGCAACCGGCTTTTTATCAATCGAAATTATCAACACCGTTTTACCTTCCTGCTCAAGTGCCCTCAAAATTTCTTCCAGTTCGGATAATTCAAGACCCAACGAAAGGAATAATTTCCTGTTGCCTATTGCTACACGTTTTCCATTCACGGTTGTCAGAATACCTTTGCCGGGAACTGCCTCGAAGCTTTCCGGTCTGACAGGTTCTACTCCGAGTTCTTTCGCCTTCTTAATTATGGCCTCCCCTAAAGGATGCTCCGAGCCAGACTCTGCGGATGCGGCCAGCCTCATGACTTCTTTCTCATCCATTTCATCTAACAGGATGATGCCAGTTACTGTTGGTTCACCTTTTGTGAGTGTGCCCGTCTTATCAAAGACCACGGTAGTTATTTTATATGCCCTTTCAAGATTTTCGCCACCTTTTATCAAAATACCGTTTTCAGCACCCTTTCCTAAACCAACCACCACGGCTGCCGGTGTCGCTAAACCCAAGGCACAAGGGCAAGCTATTATCAAAACTGCTATGAATGCCGTAAGACCGGTGAGCGGATTACTGAAAAGGAAGTACCATATTAAGAATGCGGTTATGCTGATGCCCACGACCACGGGAACGAAGTAGGAGGCCACTCTATCTGCTAAACGTTCTATCGGAGCTTGTGCGGCCTGAGCTTCTTCGACAAGTCTTACTATCTGGGATAAAGTGGTGTCGGCTCCAACCCTAGTAGCTCTAATCAAGAGGATTCCGCTTCTGTTCATCGTACCACCTATGACCTCGCTGCCCACTTCCTTCTCTACAGGAATACTTTCACCTGTGATCACTTTTTCATCAACTGTCGAATGACCATCGACGACTACACCATCTACCGGTATCTTCTCGCCTGGTTTAACCAACAAAAGGTCGCCAACCCTTACCTTCTCGACGGGGACTATTGTCTCGGTGCCATCCTGTAGCACTCTTGCTGTGGTTGGTTGGAGTTCCATAAGCTTCCTCACAGCATCCGATGCCTTCCTCCTTACAACATGCTCGAGTAATCTTCCGAGAAGTACGAATGCTATTATTAACGCCGATACTTCATAGTATAAACCCTCAGGAAATACGGAAGGTATGAACGTAACTAGCGTGCTGTAAAGCCATGCCGCAGAAGTCCCTATGGCTATAAGTGTGTCCATGTTTGCTGACTTGACCTTAATAGCGTGCCACATGCCCTTGTAGAAAGACCAACCCGCGACAAACTGAACCGGTGTTGCTAAAAAGAATAGCAGGAGACTATTGGGTATAGGTAAGGGTAGGCTCAAGAACCATGTCAACATGAGGGCAGGTATTCCTAGCGCGAAGCTAAGGATGGTCATCCTTTTCAGATTTCTAACCTCAACCTCAGGCATCAAGAATGTCTTGAGACAAGTTTCGCTGCAGAAGTAGTACGTTCTACCCCTCACGGTAGCTTTTAGAGCATCATCAGTCTCCTCCACGAACATTCCGCACACGGGGTCTTTTGCCATCTCTGGTTATGTAATATCATCAACCACGTTTTAAGTGTTTAACACGAGTAGTAAGACGGTATTAATCCATAGAGCAGCTCTACAATTATGGCCAGAGCTTAAAAACCAGTTCATTCGTTATTTGCGGTGGCTTCTGGAGTTTATCAAAAGTTTATCTTTATCAAGCATTTTGGCAGCTTTGATGAATAAATTCGAAGAAGACGTCTTGAAAGTCATCGCGCAAATAGGCGATAAGTACGGCAAAGAAGTTGTAAACAAACTTGACGACGTGTATAAAAAATTGTGTAAGTTATACGAAGCCAACATGGTTAAGATAAACCATTCCGTGATGGAGGTCGTCTGCGCTGCCGACCTAATCGTTAAGGGATATGAGGTGGACGCTGAGCATAAGCTTAACGAGATACTCACATGCGATATATATGGAGTAAAAGGTGATGGTAACATCATAATCGAGATAGAGACAGGTTTCGTGCCTCCTGAGCATGCACTTGACCCCAATACCTATCTCTTAGCCAGGGTTGCCAGCAAAATAGCTAGGTACAGCGCTTTTGCAAAAAAGTTCGGCATCGGAACGCCGCCACATAACATCGTCCAAGTGCCACATGTATTCTTAAAACCACCAAGGGACAGGACTAAGGAAGAGATACTTTACATTAAAAGAATCTGCGACCTCTACTACACGAAACCGCCCGTTAGTCTTGAAGAGATACTTAACGCAAGGCTTTACATGATCTACGTGATAAACGTTGACGAAGTAATGGTTAGCGAGTTGTCGCCGCAGGAATATTACGAGTTTGTTAAGCAAATGATGAGACTTAAGAACGCATCATGCGGTTCATATGAAAAGGCCTAAATGACAAGAATTAATTATAATTGCGTCGTCTTTCGGAGATGGCGGGCCTCCCTGCTAGGGCACCCTCCATGGATTAACCCCTGATGCCCTACGGGCACCTCCCACCCATACCCAGCTTGGAGGTACTGCCAAAGCAGCCCCGGAGCGCTGGGCATGGGTCGACGCATACAACACCTGAGGCTTCCCCCAGGTGTTGCTTAGCGCCGGCCTCTCCTTTTCCGGACGACGCAAATTAACACAATACTTACACTGATTTATACATTTCACTCTAAAATAGTAAAAACGTCACTTTACAATTCTAATGATGGGGAAGCTTTTGGAAATTTGTACAAAGCTAACCTTCAAGAAAATCCTAAACTTCAATCTGGATTCCAAATTAGCCAGAGCGCACGGCGAAACGCTATGTTACATTTAGCACTCCTTACCAAACAAGTTTTTGAATTTTGTGGATTTATGCGACTGCTTTTATTTTTTCGTAAAGGCGCTTTCTAAACCAGAGTGCCACGTTTACCAAAGAGATCATCACTGGAACCTCTATTAAGGGGCCGATCACTGTAGCAAAGGCTTCCTTTGAGGCTAAGCCAAAAACGGACACAGCCACGGCTATCGCGAGCTCAAAGTTGTTGCTTGCGGCCGTAAAAGCCAGTGAAGTGACCCTGCTGTAATCAAGACCAGATTTGTAGCCAACCAGAAAGGATACGAGGAACATTATAACGAAGTAAGAAAGCAACGGCATTGCTACCCTTACGACATCCATCGGAAGCGTGATTATGTATTCGCCTTTTAAGGAGAACATCACAACTATGGTGAACAGCAGGGCAAAGAGGGATGTTGGCCCGAGTTTCGGTATGAGAACTCTATCGTACCATTCCCTTCCCTTCTTTTTAAGGAAATAAAAGCGCGTAATCATTCCGCCAAAGAACGGTATGCCGAGGTATATGAGGACCGATGTGGCAACCTCTATAAAGGATATATCAACTACCGTGCCGGTACCGGCAATCCAAGAACTTACGAAGGTAATGTAGAAGTAGGCATATACGGAATAGAACGAAATCTGGAAGACCGAGTTCAGGGCGACGAGTATGGCAGCCCACTCCCTGTCACCATCAGCAAGGTCGTTCCAGACGATAACCATCGCTATACATCTTGCTAAGCCTACTAGGATTACGCCGTTT
Source organism: Candidatus Terraquivivens tengchongensis (assembly GCA_023268355.1). Lineage (GTDB taxonomy): Archaea > Thermoproteota > Nitrososphaeria_A > Caldarchaeales > Wolframiiraptoraceae > Terraquivivens > Terraquivivens tengchongensis. Next base: position 61,220 of record JALNJK010000005.1, on the reverse strand, counting down.
CTGAATTCAGGGTAATCTGCGAGGAATATCCATGCAAGGACGAACATAAGAAACGGGCCTACCAGATAGTTGAGTATAAGCGACTCTGTAAGCATAGTCTTCGAACCCTTGGCTGTGACTATCTTCCTAAGTTCCTCATACCTTACCTTGGCAAGAGGCGGGTACATCATCCAGATTAGACCTATCGCTATAGGGATGGAGGTCGTGCCTATGCTTAGCTGACCCAGCACATCAGCAATATCTGGGAAGACATAGCCCAAGCCTATGCCGATTATCATTGCCAAGAAGATCCAAAGCGTTAGAAACTTGCTCAAGATCGGTAGGCCGGCTTTTTGTCCAGTCATATTATTCCTCACCAAACTAGCTTTGTGTTCGTAATTTTAACAAGAGAGGCGAATATAGCTATATTTAAATATAATCATACTGTTTTGTGCAGTGAATCATGGTTTCTTCTCGATTGCCGCACATATGCCTACTGCTATCCTTTTTGATGTATCCGCACCACAGTGCGTTGACTTCTGACTGTTAATGAAAGACATAAGAGTGCCGGGGCTGGGATTCGAACCCAGGATGGCCTACGCCAGTGGGTCTTGAGCCCACCCCCTTGACCAGGCTCGGGTACCCCGGCCAGCACACTACAGTAACTCAGTAACGAATTATAAGATTTAACTTACAGTATTATGTCTGCTTCGTGTAAAGCTCGATAACCTTTACCCTTTCTATACCTTGGATGTTCTCCTGAATTTCTTTAGCTATGAGTCTCTTGGCTATCTGCAGATTTGGCAGAAGATATGCTTCCTCTGGCAGGGTAATGACCACCTCCGGAGGTGCAAGCTCAATAGTAAATTTTTGAATATCTACATCCGGTAGCCTGTTATGCAATATCTGCTGGACCTTTTCCTTGTCGTCAGTTATGATCTTCTTTATGGTAACGTTACAGACGAGTGTCTTGCCAGCAAGATACGGATTGAAATCCACCTGGACTCTTCCAGAACCTATAGAACGTATTATGCCCTCTTTTCCATTGATGTTAACCCTAGCACCTACGACCAGCGGTGCCTCGACGTCTTTGAACTTCCTGATAGGGTAAACCTTAACCTTTGTTGGGTCCCTCTGGCCAAAGGCCTTTTCTGGTGAGATTTCAAACGTCTTTGACTCGCCAACAGACATTGTGACTAATTCGTCCTCGATTGCTTTGAGTAACATGCCCTTACCGATTATCGCCAACCTGGGTTCGTAAAGCTTTGAAGCATCATAGATACCTGCCTCTCTCGCTTCCTTCTCCGAGGTTGTGTCAACAAGTTCACCGGTTTCTTTGATTCTTATCGTGTAGTCTACTAAGAGGAAGCTACCTGAAGATAGAACAGGTTTAGGGGCCTCCGATGCCTGCTTCTCGCCGGTGCTTCCTTTTTCCTTAGGAGTTTCTAAATCTTCCGAGGACATTTCTCAACTTTTTGCTTAATGGCTTTTATTAAAGTGTTAACGTGCAAACATTTTTATTTTGGCAGAATTATGAACTTTATGGCTTCTGCACAAAGCCGTGAATAAGTTATTGGAGCATTAGTTGGTGTCAAAGACGATGTTTAGGCATGAGGTAAATGGGAGCAAACTCTTAAAGACGGGGACCACGACGGTAGGTCTAGTTGTAAAGGATGCCGTGGTGTTTGCTACGGACACCAGGGTTACGGCAGGATATTTCATAGCCCATAAAAAAGGAAAGAAGCTCTTTCCGCTAGCCGATCATGTGGCGATAACGATCGCGGGTAGAGTTGCCGATGCGCAGAACATTATAGACGTACTCCGCGCTAACATTAACTACTATCAAATCCAATGGGCGAGGCGTATGGATGTCGCGTCTGTAGCTAGGCTTGCCTCGAACATGCTCTTCAGCTATAGATACTTTCCGTTAATAGCGCAGTTAATAATAGGCGGTGTGGATAGTCAAGGGCCGCATCTGTATAACCTAGACCCGATGGGCTCTATGACCGAGGAGTTAATGATCGCAACAGGTTCGGGCTCACCTGTTGCATATGGAATAATCGAGTCAAGCTACAGTCCAGACCTAAAGCTTGAGGATGGGATTAGGCTAGCCTTTAAGAGCGTCGCGTCGGCCATCAGAAGAGATGTAGGTACGGGAGATAGCATTGACGTTGCATACATTACCACTACCAAGCCATATACTGAGTTAACGTTAGATGAGAAGATGCCGCTTTATGAGGAGTTTCTGAAGATTAGCGTTAAGTAGGATAGCTCAGGGTGTAATAGGTTGAGTGCAGCGGATAGGCTCAGAGCTGAGATATTAAGGTACTTCTCTGTAGTTAGCCCTAGAGAGGCTGCTATTACAAGAATCGAGTACGAAGGTACAAGGCTCGCTATATATACTAAGAATCCTGAGTTGTTCGTGGAAAGGGATCAGATCGCAAAAGACCTCGTGAACATACTTAAGAAACGTGTGGTCATAAGGTCCGACCCAGCGATAAGGTTACCCCAAGAAGAGGCGGAAAGCGTGCTCAAGTCAACGTTCGGCGAAGATGTCACTGTGTTCTTTGATGAGACGTTGGGTGAGGCTATAGTTGAGGTTAAGGATTTCAACGCCAACAAAAACGGGGAGGTTATCAAGAATGTTTGCAAGGCTACAGGATGGCATGTAAAGTTAGTAAAGAAAATGCTAATGCCCTCAAAGACTATCGAGAAGATTAACCAATACCTTTACAAAGATTCGGATAAAAGGCTCAGCATATTACGGGCGATAGGTGAAAGAGTATTCGGGTCAAAAACTTTCGAAACGAGTGATGTAATACTCAGCGTACTTGGCTCCGGAAGGCAAGTTGGTAGGTCCGCCATATTGCTCCAGACCAATGAAAGCAAGATATTGCTAGATTGCGGTATTGCCGTCGGCGCTACGAGCAAGCTCGATATGCTACCCAGGTTTGATGCTTATCCTTCAATCTTTGATGAGCTCGATGCGGTGATAGCAACGCATGCGCATCTCGACCACACCGGCGCCATACCATATCTGTTTAAGTACGGTTACAGGGGGCCTGTTTACTGTACTGAGCCGACGTTACCCCTTATGACGATGGAACAGCTAGACTTCATTAATGTCGCAGAAAAAGAGGGGATATTTCCATTATATAATGAGAATGACGTAAAAACTGCAGTACAGCATACTATAACCCTTAAGTATGGTAGCGTTACAAGCATAACGCCTGACATAAGGATAACTATGTACAACGCAGGACACATCCTTGGCTCTTCAGTCGTTCATATACACATAGGTGAGGGGTTATACAACGTCGTTTACACTAGCGACTTCAAGTTTGAGAAGACTAGGACGCTGGATGCATGTGCGCACAAATTCTTAAGGGCAGAGACTCTGATGATGGAGAGCACTTATGGTGCGACACCAATACCGTTTACCAGAGAAGAAAGCGAGGCATTGCTAGCTGATTACATAAAGCAGACGGTAGAGTCGGGCGGGAAGGTGCTCATACCCGTACCAGCTGTCGGTAGGGCTCAAGAGATAATGCTCGTCCTCAACGACCTTCTAAATTCAAAGAACATACCAGAGGTGCCCATTTACTTAGACGGTCTCGTCATAGAGGCAACCGCAATATATACAGCCTTTCCCGAATACGTTTCCCAAGAATTGCAGAACGTTATAGAATCTCAAGGGAATGTGTTCATGTCAGACTACTTCACGCCAGTAAGGAGTCATTCGCAAAGAGATGAGGCACTAAATGCTAAAGGACCTGCCATCGTGATTTCCACGTCAGGAATGTTAGAAGGTGGACCGGTACTGAATTATTTGAAGGAGTTTGCAAACGATGAAAAGAACATGTTGATATTCGTCAGCTACCAAGTAGAGGGAACACTGGGCAGAAAGTTGCTTAAAGGTATAAGAGAAGTGTCGTTTATAGACGAGAAGGGTAAGACCGAAGTCTTAAACGTTAAGTTGCGTATAGAAAAAGTAGATGGATTCTCGGGACACTCCAGTAGACAACAACTATTGAACTATCTGAAGAAGTTCACACCGAAGCCGAAGAACGTAATCTTATTACATGGTGAGGCCAAGGCTATTGAGAGCCTAGCAGAGTCTGCTTCGAAGATCGTTACGGCAAACATATACATGCCAAAGAACCTTGAAACCATATCGCTTTTTGGATAAATAATCGTTGTTTGAACGATAGATTTAATTATTAAAAGAAATACAAGAGGGGCAGAGGCAAGAGGTTGCGTGAGACATGTCCGGTGACATATCGCTAAAGGTTCTTTCCAAAAGCCTGGGTGAAAAAGTTCTCGTAAAGCTCAGGAATGGTAAGCTGATCAGAGGTCTCCTTCAGGGTTATGATCAGCATCTAAACCTAGTCCTAGAAAATGCCGAGGAAGTCATAGATCAGAACAACAGTAATCAGATCGGGACTATAGTTGTAAGAGGGGATAACATAATAATGATAAGCACCAGCCCCAAGGAGTAGCATGATAAGCTTATTAGAAGGATTTTGACGGTCTGGTTGAGCATGTATGGTGAAGGGTACACCCTCCTTAGGAAAGCGAAATAAGCCGGTGCACATACGTTGCAGGAGATGCGGGCGCAGGTCATTCCATGTTTCTAAGAAACGGTGCGCTGCGTGCGGCTTTGGTGCTTCAAAGAGGCTGAGGTCTTACAGGTGGTTAAAGCCATTAAAAATGAAAACTTAAAGAAAAGCTTTAAACGCTGCTAACAAATCTATCTAAAACCGGGGCCGGTAGATCAGCGGAAGATCGCGCGCCTGGCGACCTCGGCTTTTGGCTAGACTGCGCGAGGTCCGGGGTTCGAATCCCCGCCGGTCCATTAATTCTCTATGTCAAATACATTCAGATAACAGGTTATTATCACATTATTTCGAGCCACCAACCAAGTTGAGTTCCGAAGTAAGATAGAAAAGCGAACACTATTAAACGTGGAATGAAGCTCAGGACAATGAAGCGACCAAATTGCGCTTTGATCAACCCGCAGAACAACGCTAAGAACTCAACTGGAAGCACAGGTATAATCCCGAAGAGCACGTATATGATCCAGCCCCATCGGTTCCATAACGCAGATATTTCTTCAAGCCTTTCCATCCCTAACTTCTTTATCACGAAAGGTCTTCCAAGACCGTAAGCCAACACGTAGTTTATTATCATGCCCACCGTGAAACCAGTCGTGGCTACAATTGTTAAGGGCACCGGGTGAACACCAAAAGATGCTGCTGCCACGACGAGTGCCGGGCTTCCAACGGGTACGATCGTGCCAGCTAGTATCGTAGCTATGAATATACCTGCAAGTCCATACTTCATAACAAGAGCTTTTAAATCCGTGAAGAAGGGAGAGCTCCCAAGGTTCAAAAGCTTGAAGACCAAAATTAATGCTACACCTACAGCCGCAAGCATTCCACCCAAAATCAAGGACGACCTTATCCATGGAACGCTTAAGACTTCTGAAGTTTTATTCAATCCACGCCAACCTTCTTATGCCGCAGGTTTAAAGCATGGAGTGTTGAGGGAAGCTTAAAACCATTTTTATCTATTCTGTAAAGCCTTGCTTCCAGCGCACTCCGATAGCCGTATTTATATATGGATGGCAGAAGGGTTATTAGATCGACGAACATATTCACTAAAATGCGAGCGGTGAAACGCTGAGTGTCCTTTGAGATCCAAGAGCTGCCCGACGTTATAAAAGTGTTCATTCTGTTGAATCTGAAAAGAAAGACGAGTACGCATAAGTCTCTTCTCAAAAAACGCATCGACGAAATTTGTGCCAACGATGTCTGTGTCGAAGCGAGTGATTTAGATAAGGCCTTAAAAGAGATGGTTTCTGAAGGGCTAATAATTGAGGATGGTGATTACATCCGGCCAACGCCTCAGGGTTTGAAGTTAGGTAAGGAATGGAGAAACCTTTTGTTGAAGAGGGAGCCTATACTCGAGGTTGTAGCCGGCCTCGTAGATGGCTCCATAGCAGGACTCGTTGTTGTCCTTTCTGTTTTCATGTCCGGCCTGTTTGCTAAGGTTGTAACATTCGCCGCTCTTTTGACGTTAGTAGCTGTAGCCATAACGAACTTTTCAAGCTTTCTTTTGGGCGGAATAACTGAAGACCTAGCAGACATAAGGTCTCTTCAAATTTTGATGAGGTTTAGCTTGAGTGACATCCCTGACAAGAATGAGCGGAATAAATCTCTCATGCTAGTTAAGAGGTTATTCATGTTGCTTCATAAAGAAGTGAGGTTATCTAATTTGTATGCCGCGCTTATATGTGGCATAACTACTTTTCTAGCGGGAGGTATTCCTGTTGTTGCATACATCGTTTTGCCGGAGCCAGCGAATCTCATAACGGCACTAACAATCGTAGGTGCGATGAATGCGTACCTCATTAGATACCGCTCCAAGAAATCCCGGATTAATTGGAAGAAGATATTACTGGAGACATTACTCATAATTATGGCCGCTACCGTTGCATCACTACTACTCGGCAACCTAGGTTAAATCATACACGCTCTAAGGTTTTCTTTCTTCAAGTTCTTCTAATTTTATTTCCTTCGTGATAACATCCTTAGCATTCTTTATAACAACCTCGGGAGGTTTTCTGCCCAAAAACTTAGCCACCTCATCCCTTAGGAGTTCAACGGGTTTCGAGGCCAATGAATCGAACACGTTCTTCACGGAACCATAGGCCTTGAGGAGGGCTTTGGCTAAACTAGGTCCAACCCTTGGAAGCCCTTCCACGATGTAGAGCGCCTGTTGTTCCGGCGTCATAGAAACAGAACTCACCCGAAGTCTTATGTCCCTCGGCTCCGGTTTCTCCGAGAGGCTCTTGTATTTTGCTATCACGTAAGCTCCAGTACCTTTCCAATCTGGTGTGTGGATAACGACGACTTCGTAACCTTTCTGGATGCTTTCTAGCGCTCTGTATACGCTGGCCTCGTTCCACTCTGTCATCTTTCTTATCGCACCCAGCCACCCCTCAATTATCAGAATCTTCTCGAAGGAATTCATTTCAGCGAATCTATCTAACTGGGACCATATCCTCCCGCGGCCCGATTCGTCGGGTTTCAGAGAACTCAGCAGGTCGGTTACAGTCTTCCTCTCGATAACGGCCATACCCTCACTACCATCAAGAAGATAGTCTCCGACCTCTAAGTTCTTTATGCCAACCTGTTGGCCAAGCACGTTAGTTAACATTTCAAGTATCCTCTTACTCTTCGACGCCTCTTTACTGTCCACGAATATCATACAAGCTTTACGATCATATCGTTAAAATTAAGCGTTTAATCGCAACAGGTCAATGATGTTCGCGATTAAATATATTAGGGCGTTTCGAGTGCTTTTAATGAATTAACATGACTTCTAAGCCCCAGAAAAGAGCTGAGGCTAAGAAGGGCGCAACCCCGAAAAGCCTTATGCCCATGGAAAAAATCGATTATGTGGAGGGATTTCACGTAAGAATAAAGAATGCGAGGGAGCGCATGGGTTTATCGCAAGAGGAACTCGCTGCGCAACTAAACGAGAAAGCAACGCTCATTAAGAAAATCGAGCAAGGAGAGGTCAAACCTTCCATCGAGCTTGCTAGGAAGCTCGAGAAATTTTTGAAGATACAGATAATAGAAGAGGTGACGGAAGACTACCAATATGGGCCATTCCTCAGCAAACCACAACCCGGCGGGTATACGTTAGGCGACGTTATGAAGAAGCTCGGAGAAGAAAAGAAGGAAGGTTGATATAACTCGTAAAAGTACTACATATAAGCCTTTGAGGGTAGCGATAGTTCATCGTGTGCAGCCTGGCGAGAGGCCGAACTTAGACGAGCTTAGGGAGTTATGTCTGACTGCTGGCTATGAAGTGGTGTACGAGTTAGTGCAATACCGCTATCCGCATCCAAAGTATAACATCGGACCTGGAAAGCTGGCGGAGTTAAAGGACGCAATCAAGAAGTTTAACGTAGAAAAGGTAATTTTCGAAAACGACATAAAGACCGTCCAAGAATATAACCTGGCTAAAGCCTTAGGCATCCCTGTTATGTCAAGAACTCAACTAATATTGGAGATATTTTCCCTTCATGCATCCTCGAAAGAGGCCAAGTTGCAAATAAAGCTAGCGGAGCTAAAGTACGAGCTCTCAAGGGCTAAGGAAAAAGTTCGGCTTGCGAAGATGGGTGAGCAGCCAGGTTTCCACGGACTAGGTGCTTATGAAGCTGACGTTTACTATAACGAGATTAACAGAAGAATACATACGGTGATCAAGAAGCTGGCCAGCATAAAGAAAAGACGCGAGTTGTTCAGGCTTCGAAGGGAAAAGTACGGAATCCCAACGATATCGCTCGTCGGCTATACTAACGCGGGTAAATCAACACTCTTCAACGTATTAGCATCAGAGAGCGTACCTGTTGATAACAGGCTTTTCACAACACTTTCTACGACGGTCAGGCTCGTTAAGATAAAGGGCAGGAGTGCATTCCTATCCGATACTGTGGGGTTCATCAAAAACCTGCCTTCAACACTCATCGATGCATTCCATTCTACGTTGAGCGAGATACTGTTCTCAGACTTAATACTTTTGGTCGCAGATTTTTCAGAACCTGTAGAAATCATCAGGGAAAAGCTAGCCTACTCACTAGAAACCTTAGGCTCGATAGGAGCTCACTCAATACCGACGCTTATCATATTGAACAAGATGGACCTTGTAAGCGATGTCAAAAAAAAGGTTGAAAGTCTTGGCCTAACACTACCCTACGTAATGATATCTGCCCTGTACCGTACCAATATAGACGTATTGGAGCAAACCATAGCTTCAATGATGGGAAATTATGTGATAGCGACAGCCAAGATAGACGGAAGTGATGAAAGTTCTGTGAAGGTTTTGTCTGAGATATGTGAGAAGTCAAACGTTTTAGAGTTAAAATATGAAGATGGATTCATAGAGCTGAGGGTAGAGGCACCTAATCATCTAGCCGAAAAGTTGAAGAGGCTCAGCCTAGTTAAATCGTTCAGGATAGAGGGTAGTTGAGTTGTTAGACGTTGTCAGGGCAATTTCGAATTATCAATTCGGCACGGATGTGGGTGAACAGCTTTTCCCGGACGGGACCGTTATTGAAGTGTCAAAACGTACAGGTAAACCCAAGAGGATCTACCTAGACGGTAAACTTTTGGCGACCGTAAGGAGCAACGATGGTTTTATAGTGTTGACGGTCGAGGGTGCGATGAGGTTGAGGGCTTTGTTACCACCTGGTAGGTTTAGAGTCATTGCATCCGATGATGCTGTTAGATTCATCGTTGAGGGAAAATCTCTATTTTCTAAACACGTTCTTGAGGCTGACCCAAAAATTCTACCTGGGGAAGAGGTTATCATAGAAAACGATAAGGGTGAACTATTGGCCGTAGGTAAAGCTGTGATTAGCGGTTGCGAGATGGGTAAGTTTAGGCGGGGTCTGGCTGTGAAGGTTAGAAAGGTCAGGGGCGGAACTTTATGAGAAAGCTGAGTTCGCGCGAACTTAGAAGGATGCAATCAAAGCTACTTGGCAGCTTGGGTCTTGACGTGAGGGAACAAAACGTTGCTAAAGAAGTGTTGATCCGTTTGCCAGACAAGGACGTAATAATAAAAGAGCCAACCGTCGTTGTTTTGCAGGTTGGTGACGAGAAAGTCTACCAGATCATAGGGGGCGAAGTTTCTGAACAAAAACCCAGAGTAAGTGAAGAGAAGGCCCCAACCTATGAGCCAACGCCAGAGGACATAACCATCGTAGCGCTACAGGCAGGCGTATCCGAGGATGAGGCGAAGAGGGCACTCATAGAAGTAGGCGGAGACTTAGCAAAGGCCATCCTCTTACTAAAGTCTAAATGAACTTCAGGGAATCGCAACCGACCTCTAGGTACCTCTCGGCAAGCTCAATAGCTTCTTGGGCTTCTTTATCCTTTGTAGGTTTAGGCAGCATCGCTATATAACCACCATTCAAAACTTTGGCGACTTTTGCTTCGAGCTGTAGCCTATCTTCCTGCGGTATTTTTGTATCATAGGGCACGACGGTTGACGAGTAGGTGAAGTTAGACGACGTGTGATAGGGGGATAGGTTTGATACTGTTTTAAAGCCGAACCTCTCTATATCAGATTTAATCATCCTCTTAGAAGATTGTAGTGAACAGGCATTGGCGACTCCTATTTGAAAGTCCTTCTTAGAGCCTTTCAACGCTAGTTTAACCATTTCCCTCAACACATTCAACAAAATATCTGAAGATTCGTGTGTTGGATACTCTCCCGTTAAACATTTTATCGCTTCGAATATTCCGCACGGCGATACTATGAAGTGGTGCTTGATGTTCACGTTTCCATAAAGCATGTTCGTTAGGTTCATCTTCTTCATGAATGCCGTTATGATAAGCTGCATCGTTCTTCTTATAGATTCCATAAATTCTTCTTCGTTGCCTGCACACTGTAGCGCCAATCTTGGCATGTTTACTGCAGCCACGCCGCATAGAAAGCTTTCGGTATTTTCTGGATTATTAACGGAGATTTTGTATCCATCGCTCGCCAAAATCTCTGATTTGGAGCCTGTTGTGAATACTAGTTCGGGTCCTTCTCTGGAAATACAACGTGCGAGTGCATTCTCAACCAAATCTTTACTTACTACGATAGAGATGTTATCCTTCTGATGTTTATCAAAGGTCTCCACAAAGTCCTCTACGTTTTCCAAACCGTCGGCAATATTGAGAACAAACTTACGCCCTTCAAACAGGCTTAGTGATGAGGTTTTTATGAGTGTTGATGCAAGCTGTTTTGATAACTTCTTATTTGCTATAACGTCGCTAAGATTGTACAGAAGGAACTCTCTTTCGACGGCGAACATATCCTCCATGAATTTCATCATGAGAGCCTCGCACACATCTGCGCCCTCATCTTTGTTTAACATACTCGCATCGTACGCCTTACCATAAACCGACGTGACCCACGATTCTAGAAAGCAGATATCTATCATTCCGGAAAGATAAGCGTCAGCTACGTTTCTTGGTAGCACATTGAGCAGCACGTACTCCTTCAAAACTGAGTTTGCTGCTGTCCTCATGACAGCATTGGCTCCACCTTGCTTTGAGGCATTCTTGATTGTTTGAGTGACGTCATAAATGGGCATCCCGACCCTTGTAAGCTTGTGTCTGTACTTTTCTAAACCCTGGTCTATCAGAACAGAGTTTACAAGCTCCCTAATCAGAGGTGCGGAGAGGTACTCTATCTTAAGGTCGAGAAGTTTTTCCTCCACGCTGGATGCAACTTTATGGGCGAGTTTTGCTGGCATACCTGCCTCCTTGACTAAAGCGTTCACTATCTTATTCTTATCAAAGGACTCTATCGAGCATTCACTGCGTCTGACGATCAGCAAGTCCGAGCCTGATAGCTTCCTCCTCGCTTGTTCGATTACTTCCAGCATTGCCCTACCACTATGCGAGAGCTCGTAAAGCTTTGTCTTTTCATTAATCCTTATGAGTTTTGAGCTGAGTAGTTTTTTTAAGTGGTAAGAAAACTTTCCTGCATCTTTCTGAGGGTTCATGCCCACCGAGCGTATCAACTCCGTGTAGTTCATATCATGCTTCGAGAGCTGCTTCAGCATCTCAATCCTTATAGGTGACGCTAATGCCTCCAGTATCCTATCCAGCGTTCTTCCTTCATCGTCAACAAATATATGAACCGCCCCCTATAGGCTGCGTTACGTTATAGGCGATAGTTAAGATAAAGGTTATCGGTGCCCCATGAGTTAGTACGCTTAAATATTCATTTGTAATACGATTCGGACATGGTCAGACATTTCTTAGACTTCGAAGGGTACACTGCGGAAGAAATACTCCACATAATAGACATGGCTATAAATTTTAAGAGAAAGGGATATCCTGATAACAAACCGCTATCCGGCAAGTCCGTGGTTTTGATTTTTGAAAAACCTTCTACAAGGACTAGAGTATCCTTCCAGGTAGCGATAACAAAGCTCGGCGGCGAGAGCATACCGCTCAGCGTTAGCGAAATGCAGCTGAGCAGGGGAGAACCAATAAGCGACACCATGCGTGTTCTATCAGCTTATGTGGATGCTGTCGTTGCAAGAGTCTATAAACATGAGACGCTTTCCGAGATGGCAAAATATAGTTCAGTCCCGGTAATTAACGCCTTAAGCGATAGATTCCATCCTTGCCAAGGACTTGCTGACATCATGACGATCAAGGAGCTAAAGGGCGACATCCATAGCGTTAAAGTTGCTTATGTGGGTGACGGAAACAACGTTTGTAATTCTCTTATCCAAGCATGTTCGTTACTCGGTGTCAGAATCGCGGTAGCATCGCCTAAGGAGTATCAGCCACCGGAAACTGTGATAACACAGGCTAAGGAGTGGGTAAAGAAATCTGGGAGCTTGATAGAGCTGACGGAAAACCCAGAGGATGCCGTGAGAGATGCTGACGTTGTCTACACGGACGTTTTCGTTTCGATGGGTCAGGAGGAAGAGAGGGAAAAAAGGTTGAAGATTTTTTATCCAAAATACAAGGTGACCGAGAGGCTCATGTCCTTAGCAAAACCTGATGCGATATTCATGCATTGTTTGCCAGCGCATAGAGAGGAGGAGGTAGAGGCATCGGTAATCAACGGCGAAAGGTCAGCTGTTTGGCAACAGGCTGCTAACAGGCTACATACCGAGGCTGCTTTGTTGTTATATTTGCTTCAGGACGGGGGAAGATTTTAATCTAAGCTCTTCTGGTAAACCATACGCGGATCATGTCCCATCCGCACATCTCCAAAAAGAACGTTTCTTCGAAGATACCCTTCTATCCATCACCAATTGACATAGTTAAGTTAATGGTAGACCTTGCAGAACCGAAGGAAGGGCAGATACTCGTCGACTTAGGCTGTGGTGATGGAAGAATATTGGTAGAGGCGGCCAGTAATTACGGGTGTTCCGTCATAGGTGTTGAGTCCAAACCCATACTGGCGAGCTATGCATATAACAGACTGCTGGAGAAAGGAATCAAAAACTTCAAGATAATAAGAGGAGATCTATTCGAGTTTGATGTTAGACCAGCAGATGTCATAACCCTGTATTTAACCCACGACGCTTTGAAAATACTAAAACCAAGGCTTGAGCTTTACGCTAAGCCTGGAGCGAGGGTAGTCGCCCATGACTTTCCTGTTCCGGGATGGTGGCCCCTAGTCGTCGTGGATAAAGTCTCTGCTGAGGATGGAAGGCTGCATAGGGTCTACCTTTATGAGGTGGGAAAATCTTTTAGAAAAAAAGATATATCCTACATGAAGGAAGGAGCCCGTGAAAAACATGAAGCTTATTGAGTTCTTTAAATCCGTGAAGATGCTCATGAAAGTAGCGAAGAAACCCAGCAGGGCCGAGTTCACGGTAGCTTTAAAAATCACACTTCTAGGCATAGTTGTGTTAGGTGCGATCGCTTTTATAGTGAGGTTCGTGGCCCTCGCCCTCCAGACGATTTAGCGTTAGAGGGCAAAAATAGATATTTAAGGACGGTTTGGTTAGAGAGGGTAGCTAAAGGTCCGACGATCGATGAGGCTTGGGGATGCTAAGGTTTGAGCGCGGAGAAGTATAAGCTGTTCGCGATAAAGACGACAGTAGGGCAAGAGAGGAATGTGGCAAGGATACTGGAGGGCAGGATAAAGGGTGAGAACGCCGAGGTGGCCTCTATCCTGACGCTTCCAGAGGTCAAGGGCTACATCTTCGTTGAGGCGAAGAATAAGGAAGTCATAAACGCGCTCATACAAGGAATAAGGCACATAAAGAGCAAACCTATAATACCGATAGATATAAAAGAAATATCTAACCATCTGGTTGAGAAACCCATAATAGACATGCTCTCAGAAGGTGACACTGTCGAGATAACTGCAGGCCCATTGAAGGGGATAACTGGCAAAGTCATAAGGGTGGATAAGGCAAAGAAGGAGGTTACTGTAGAGTTGTCCGAGGCGGCATTCCCTTTGCCGATATCAGTATCGGCTGACCAGGTAAGAATTCTCTCTTCCCAGAAAGGAGGGGCGTGAGTTAAGGATGCCTGAAAAGCAGTTCAAGTTCATAATAGAAGGAGGGAAAGCTACGGCAGGTCCGCCCATAGGTCCGGCTCTAGGACCGCTTGGGTTGAACGTACCCATGGTCGTGGAAAAAATAAACGAGGTCACGGCAGAGTTCATGGGTATGCGTGTTCCAGTCGAGGTAACCGTTAACACAGATACGAAAGAGTTCTCGGTTAAGGTAGGAACACCAACTGTTGCTGCCTTAATAGTAAAAGAGGCGACAGTTGAGAAGGGCTCGGGCAACCCTGGTAAGGAATATGTCGGCAGCATATCGATGAACGCCGCTATCAAGATAGCAAAGATAAAGATGCCTGACATGCGTGCCAAGACCTTAAAAGCCGCCCTGAAGCAGGTTGTTGGTACGTGTGTGAGCATGGGAATAAAGGTCGATGGTAAGGAACCTAAGCAAGTACTTAAGGACATAGATTCAGGGCTGTATGATAACATGCTGGGTGGTTAGTTTGTTAAGAACGTTATCATCAAAATTATTGGATGCCATAGAAACGGCAAAGAACTCATCCGCTAGAAAGTTTATTCAATCGGTTGAGCTTACTATAAACGTAAAAGATGTTGACCTAACAAAACCCGAAAATAGATTTACAGAAACCATCGAGCTTCCGCACGGCCTTGGAAAAAAGAGGAGGAAGATATGCGTGATAGCATCCGGCGACGTGGCGCTTAGGGCGGAGAGGGTACCGCTCGTGGACAAGGTTTTGGGAAAGGAAGACCTGGAGGCTTTAGTAGGTAACAAAAGGATGGCGAAGAAGCTCGCAAGAAGCTACGATTACTTTCTCGTTGACCCATCCATGATGAGTATAGCGGCGAAGGCACTCGGTGCAGCACTCGGTGCGAAAGGGAAGGCGCCCGTACCAATACCTCCAGGCACGGAGCTCGAGAAGTTCATAGAAAAGTATTCGAAGAGCGTAACCCTCAGGTTGCGAAAGGGTCCAACGCTCGGCTGCATAATTGGAACGGAAGACATGGACTCTAAGGCGTTGGCCGAAAATGCAGAGGCCGTAATCAGCAGGATTGTGGAAAAATTAGAAAAAAGGTTCAAAAACGTGGCATCCATATACATCAAAAAAACCATGGGCAAGCCCGTAAAGGTTGAAATCGAGGAGAAGTAGGTGAGAGGTGTACCGGGCTGGCGCGTTGAGAGGTCGGTGAACTAGCTTGGCGTTGGTTATAAAGAAAAGGGCTGGTAAGGCTTGGAAGGAGCATGAGCTAGCCGAGCTTGTAGAGTACATAAAAAAGTATCCAACGATCGCTGTATTCGAGCTTACGGGCGTAAGGGCGAACGTTCTGCATGAATTGAGGGCAAAGCTTAGGCAAGATACCGTGTTTAAGGTAACTAAGAAAACGCTCTTTGCAAAGGCAGCAGAAAAGGCCGGCATTCCCCAACTGAAGAGTCTCGTGGAGGGTAAGCTTAAGCCCATCGGCCTGGTATTCAGCAACGTATCGGCGTTCAAGCTTGCGCTCACACTACAGAAAAGCAGGGTGCTTATGCATGCAAAAGCAGGTGAAAAGGCTGATGTCGACGTCGTAATTCCGGAGTGCAACACGGGCATACCACCAGGCCCCATACTGAGCGAGTTAGGTAAAATGAAGATACCGACGAGGATAGATGGCGGCAGCATCTGGATAGCTAAAGATACACTCGTGGCGAAAAAGGGCGATGTGATATCGTCAGCTCTGGCCAGCCTTCTCATGAAGCTAGACATAAAGGCCGTGCTAAAGGGAGTAACGATTGATGCAGCTTACGAGGGTGGCAGGATTTACTCGGGCGACGAGCTGATCATAGACTTGGACAAGGTGAAGCAAGATATAGAAAGCGCAATAAAGAGTGCATTCAACTTTGCCGTGAACGTCGGCTACGTGAGCAAAGAGACTGCGGCGCAGGTTGTAGCGTTTGCTTACATGAAAGCGCTCGCCGTTGCTGTAGAGGTGTCTTACGTAACGAAGGAGACGCTTCCGTACCTCCTCAAGAAAGCCCATGCGGAGGCCCTTTCACTACAATCCGCTGCTAAGGTCCAGTAGAGGACGATAAGACCATAGTACCAGGGGT
Source organism: Candidatus Terraquivivens tengchongensis (assembly GCA_023268355.1). Classification (GTDB taxonomy): domain Archaea; phylum Thermoproteota; class Nitrososphaeria_A; order Caldarchaeales; family Wolframiiraptoraceae; genus Terraquivivens; species Terraquivivens tengchongensis. Next base: position 45,082 of record JALNJK010000005.1, on the reverse strand, counting down.
ACAGCGTACCGCTCCAATTAGTTCAGCATGCTGGAAAAAATTTTCCGTGGTGCTGAACTAATTCCGAAAACTAAAATCCTACCCTGCTCAAAATCTCGGTGTGGAGTATAGGGAGCTTGGTAGGACGGGATGGAAAGTCCCAGTCTTGGGTCAAGGCACCTGGGGCATAGGAGGGTTTTACAGCAGGGACGAAAGCGGGGATGCTGAAGCCATAGCGGCCCTTAAGCTTGGAATAGAGTTGGGCATGACGTTGATAGACACGGCCGAAGCTTATGGAGCAGGACACTCTGAAGAAGTCGTGGGCAAAGCCATAGCAGATTTAAAGGCCGAGGTCTTCGTGGCGACGAAGGTATCTCCGGAACATCTCTCTTATGAATCCGTGATAAGGTCAGCAAAGGCCAGCTTGAGCAGACTCAACATCAAGACAATAGACCTTTACCAGGTTCATTGGCCAAACCCGAGAATACCCATCAAGGAGACGATGAGGGCCATGGAGAAGCTGGTTAAGGACGGCCTTGTGAGGTTCATAGGTGTGAGCAACTTTTCGGTAAGCGAGATGGAGGAGGCCATGGCATCTCTTGCTAGGGAGGAGATAGTATCGAATCAGGTTGAGTATAGCCTGCTTGATAGGAGCATAGAGGATGACTTACTACCCTTTTGCGAAAAAGAGAGAATAACCGTGATCGCTTACAGTCCGCTTGCACGTGGCAAGCTATCAGAACCCAGAAGGCATTTGGATAGACGTGAGGCGAACGTCCTGCAAAAATTAGCGGATAAGTACGGAAAGACATCATCCCAGATAGCTCTAAATTGGGTTACAAGAAGGCCAAGCGTGATAGCGATACCGAAAGCTGTGAAAACCGAGCACGTTAAAGAGAATGCGGGGTCCGTAGGCTGGTCTATGAGTATAGAGGATTATGAGGAGCTAGATAAGATATTCTCTCGTCATCGTTAGCAACCTTTGTACGCATCTATAGCGCAACGCTTAATAAGAGTGCGGATCATTCAATCATGACGTCGTATGGTAAGGCTTCACCATATTAGCATAGTTGTAAAAGATGCCGATAGGGCGAAGGAAACTTTCTTGAGGTTGCTGAATGGTTCGCTAGTTGGAGAACATATAATCGATGAAGGGAGGCTGAAGCTCGTTTGGATAAAGTTCAATAACACAATACTAGAGCTTTTGCAACCCCTATCTTCCGATTCTGATATTTATAGATCGCTTGAAGAAAGGGGCGAGGGCTTACATCATATCGGTGTGGAGGTTGACGATATAGAGGAAGAAGTTGAGAGGCTAAAGAAGCTTGGAATGTCATTCGTAGGCGAGAAGCCAATAAGCGAAGTTCTAAATATGCTTATAGCATTCGTGAGCCCAAACGATCTTCATGGTGTCTTGTACGAGCTTGTTCAACATAAAAGAAAGTAACGCCCTCAAAATTCTTGACACCAATTACTACAATTTTACTAATAAATGCTGAACCGCATGATATCCAAAAAAATATTTATACACATCCATCGATTTATAATACCCAAAAGTTTGAGGTGAATGGTTTCGATTACGTTGAAATTCTCGATACGACGCTCAGGGACGGGGCGCAGACGAGAGGTATTACTTTTACCCTTCGAGATAAGTTTAACATAGTAAATATGCTAGATGAGCTTGGCGTAGATATAATCGAGGCAGGATGGCCAGGCTCAAACCCAAAGGATGAAGAATTCTTTAAATTCGTTAAAGAAATATCCTTAAAGAATAGCAAGATAGCCGCGTTCGGTAGCACAAAACGAAAGGACATAAAGGTAAACGATGATCCATCTTTGAATGCTATACTAAAGGCAGATGTGGAGATTGCTGTTATATTCGGGAAAAGTTGGATTCTGCATGTTAAAGAAGTTCTTAAGTGTACACCAGAAGAGAACATACAGTTGATTACTGATACTATAGACTACCTTAGGGAGCATGGCTTGGATGTCATATTCGATGCGGAACATTTCTATGATGGGTTTAAGGATAACAAAGACTATGCCATAGAGGTCGTTAAAGCAGCATTAGACTCTAAGGCCAGAACTATTGTGCTTTGTGATACAAATGGCGGTTCGTTATTTAATGATGTTAAAAGCATAACAACTTACGTCAGGAATATTGTTGGTTGTCAGCTGGGAGTGCATACACATAATGATTCGGGACTTGCTGTTGCTAATACATTAATTGCCGTGGAATCAGGTGTTAGACATGTACAAGGAACTATAAACGGGCTTGGAGAAAGATGTGGGAACGCTGACCTTTGTCAAATAATACCGAACCTAAAGCTGAAGATGGGGTACGATGTTCTTAAGAATAAAGATGGCCTAAAAATGCTAACGAAGGTCTCGAGATATGTATACGAAGTTACAGGCATGCCGGAAATTTTGGGACAACCTTATACTGGGAGGAATGCATTCGCGCATAAGGCTGGGGTGCACGTGGATGCCGTGCTTAAGAATCCGAGGAGTTACGAGCACGTAGAGCCAACACTTGTCGGAAACAGCAGAATAGTGTCTGTGTCAGAACTTTCGGGAAGGTCCGTACTTGTGAATATGGCAAAGGAACTCGGTCTGGAATTATCAAAGCAAGATATGGCAAGATGTCTAGAGGAAGTAAAGAGGCTGGAGGCTGAAGGATATCATCTTGAACTCGCCGACGCTACTGTGAAGCTCTTGATGCTAAAGTCCCTAGGAATAGACCCCACATGTTTTAAAGTAACTTTCTGGTGGGTCGAGACTTCTAAATCCAAAGACAGTCCCGTATCTAGGGCAATAGTGTCCGTAGACATAGGCGGGAATGTTATCGCAGCAATAGGAGAAGGTGTTGGTCCGGTTCATGCGTTGGATGTGGCCCTTAAGGAGGCCTTATCGAGTAAGTTCCAAGAGTTGAAAGATACGAAACTTGTTAACTACAAGGTAAGCGTTGTAGACAGCGAAGACGGTACAGCAGCATCTGTGAGGATTTTCGTAGAGTTCATGTGTAAGGATGCCTCTTGGACAACAACGTATGTATCAAAAAATATACTAGAAGCAAGTTTAAACGCTATAGTCGACGGTTATGTTTACAAACTCGGAGTCTTAGAAAGACGGTCATCGTCATCGAAAACACAATGTTAAGTAAAAGCATGTTAGCATAAGTAAATATACATAATTTTTTGGTATTTGGTAGGTCGTCTTCCTTTCTATACTACGCTTTATCGTAACCGTAGCGGGGCTATCGATGTATTAGTGTCGTCGGCTACTGGCTACTGCTTCGGCTCTGTCGAGGTCTCCAGGTGCTTGTAACCTTCCGGCAAGTCGGGGAACGTGCTCTTCATGCGCTGAGCAGCTATCTCAGCAGCTTCTTCGAGTATCCTCTGTGCCTCGCTGTCACTCACCATAACCTGGACGGATGCGCCTGTTACACTTCCAGCCTCGACGATTATGCTCTCGAGCATATCGTCAACTTGTCTCAGATTATAGGCAACCTCTGGGACTAGGCCAGAAATCTCCGATTGCACCTGCCTTATTATGCTCGTTGCCGGACCAAGGACGTTCATAACGTCTCCAAATTCCTTCACCGTCTCTAGTCTTAGGATCACCTTCTCTAAGGAAAGCTGGCTCTTCAGTATCGTACGAGATATCTTCCTGAGCTGAGCTATTTCGTTGGCGTATATCGTCGCCCTGCCCTTATCCCTCTCCTGCTCCGCCCTTACACACATCTCGAACAGTTCCTTGCCCCTTGCTGCGAGTCTCTGGGACGTTCTGTTTAGCTTCTCCGCTTGGATCTTAAGCTGCGTGATAACATCCATGAGCCTATCCCTGGCAAAGCCCATATCGGTCACACCTACTACCTTTACTTCCTCATCCCTTTTTTTCGTTATTCCTGGGATTTTCATTTATTATCTACCTTTGAAAACCACTTCGTTCAGCGAAGTATTTAGCCCTTCTTAGTATCTTGATGAAGAATATCACATCGAGACTATCCATTTATCAAACCTCATAATATCTTGTCCGCACGCCGCACAAGCTCGCGTAACGTAAATATAATTCCTGGTACCGAAAGGATGGTGAAAAGCATGAGCACAATCAAGTCGTATCTGGTTACGATATGGACGAAAATTCTAGGAGCGATCATGCTCGTTTCCGGCATACTTTTTCTCTATTGGCTTACGACACCTTCTTTCGTCTTTTCGATTGCAAGCGGGTTGATAGCATTCATGGTAATATTGCTGATAATCGCTGGTATTATCTTGCTCTTCTTTTGAGTATCCGAAGCTTTTTGATCTTCTTTATCACATCCGAGCTACTGTTAAGGCTTCCGAGGTTGTACTTCTTCAGCACCTTGACCTTGATGTTCCATTTCCTTCTTCGGCATAGCTCCTTGAACCGCTTCATGAGCCATACCTGATCGTAACCAAAGACTACGATGTCCGGCTTGTACTTCTTGACTACCTTTTCAAAGGAGAACGGCCGGTATCCCAATACAGCCTTGTCCACAGGCTTCAGGGCTTGAACTATGGAGAGTCTAGCCTTATCGCTGAAGATTGCATCCCTTCCCTTATTTTCTTTGATTGTCTTATCCCTAGCAACGATCACTATAAGCCTGGAATTTTTGCCGCCCATTCGCTTCGCTTTTTCCAAAAACTTTATGTGACCAGGATGCAAAATATCAAAGGCACCAGAAGCTAAGACAGTCTTCTTTTGTGTAGCGCTGGCCATTAACGATATCGCCCATTATTATGTAGAAAAAGAGGGGGCATTCTTTTAAACGTTTTATTTTCTTAAGTATTGGTCAGTGCCTTTTTTCCAATCATCCCTTGGAGGGCTGAAGACGTCCATAACAACCGAGTCCTCTAATGCTAGGGCAGCATGCTCAACGTTTGGTGGGAGATGCATCACCATACCTTGCGATAACACATACTCCTTTCCATCAGCCATGATGAACTTAACAGCTCCAGAAAGGACACAACTCATCTGCTCGTTAACGTGCTTGTGCGAATCGACTTTTGCTCCTTTCTTGAGGGAGAACATAGCAATCGTGACGTTTTCTCCGTGTATTACCTTCCTACTTAGATCAGGTCTTAACTTATCCTCTGGAACGTCTGCCCATTTATAACACGACTCGCTTCTACTCATGATCGTACTGTAAATTTCGCGGGTATTTATTTCTTGTTTAAACTTTCCACGCATAAACGTAATAAAGCAAAGATTTCACGCATTCATGTCAATAGGGCTGGATGCACGTGAACGGAGACGAAACATATCACTACATAGTCGTGGCGGAAAAGCCGAGCGTTGCAAGGAGCATAGCAAGGTTACTGAAGAGTAAAGGCATAAACGCTTACGTCACTTCCGTTAGGGGTCACGTACTGAACGCAGACTTCCCTGAAGGCTATGAATGGAACAGCATAGATCCGTCCAAGCTATTTTCGGTCAGAGAATTTAGAAGCATCGTCTCCGACGAGAGGTCTTACAAAGAACTTGAGAAGGCTTTCAAAAAAGACGGTGTGCTCGTCGTAGCGACGGACAACGATTCAGAAGGCGAACTTATAGGTTATGAGATACTTTCAATCTATAGGGCTACTAAGGGTAACCAAGCGTCATACAAGCGGATGAGGTTTAACTCGACGAACCCAGGCGAGCTTTGGAGGGCATGGAACAACCTCGAAGATTCATTAAACATGAACTGGGTCATGAAAGCTATGCTCAGACAACACTTCGACCTCGTGACTGGAGCGGCCTTCACGAGACTTCTTACAAAGGAGACGAGAAAACGCCGAAACGTCAGGCTAATATCGTGGGGCTCCTGCCAGTCGCCCACTTTGGGCTTTATCGTTAAACGGGAGAAAGAAATAATATCCTTCACGCCAGAGCCGTTCTGGTACATTCGGATAAAGTTCAGAACGAAAGACGGCAAGGAGTTTGAGGCTAAAAGCGAAAACATGAAAGACGCCGAAAGGGCCAAGGCCGTTTGGAAAAGCGTTGAGGGGCAGAAGACTGGGCACGTCATATCCTATGATGAGGAAAGAAAGACAATCCGCAGACCATTACCCCCCGATACCGATACGCTCCTCAAGGATTTGACGAAGATAACAGGAGTATCGGCGGCGACTCTGCTCTCCGTGGCAGAGGAGCTTTATGCTGAGGGTTACTGCTCTTATCCGAGGACTGAGACCAACAGGTTCAGGTACGACTTTAACTTCAAAGAACCCATTGAGGCTTTGGCCCAATCCGACCTATCGGAGCTGCTCGGAGACTTGGAGAAAATACGGATCGAGCCGCTCAACGGAAGAAAGGACGACGGTGCCCATCCTCCAATATACCCCATAAAGCCATATCCTAAGGATGGTTCGCTTAAGAGGACTGTCTGGGAATACATAGCGAGGAGGTTTGCCGCGAACACGTTGTTCAACGACGCCGAGCTTGCGGAGAGTTCTGCAGAAATAGGAGTGGGAGGTGCAGTCGTAAAGGCATCGGGTGCCGTAATTAGAAGGAAAGGGTTCTTTGAAATATTCGAGTACTTTATGCCAAAAGATGCACCCATGCCCAGATTATCGCCTGGTGATATTTTAGAGGTTGTTAAGTCGGAGCTGAAGGAAGATAAAACCAGACCTCCGCCGAGGCTCACGGAATCGGCGTTATTGGAGCTCATGGAGAAGAACGGCATAGGAACGGATGCCACACGTGCTGAGTACCCAAAGATAGTGATGGAGAGGGGCTATGCCGTGAGGAGGGGCAGGAGTTTTTATCCGACGGAATTGGGCATGAAGCTTGTCGAGGCTTTGTCCAGTGTGGACGAAAGGCTCGTTACGCCCGATACAAGAAAGTTTGTTGAAGAATTTATGGAAATGGTCAACAAAGGCACAAAGACGTACGACGAGTGCCTCGAGCAAGCTCTGAAAGTCTACGAGGAGCTATACAAAGTGTGCGAGGCGAAGATAAAAGACATATCCGAGGTCTTAGCTGGGGCGCTTAAGCCGAAGAATCATAACCTCCAATCGAACTCGACATAGCCCATCATTCTTAGAGCATCGAGCAAACCTTCGCAGTATGATATCGCGGATAGCGAATCGAAGATTTCTCCTGACTTCAGGAAAAATTTTGAATCATCCAAATAGCTTTTGGCAACGTTCAGCACGTCATTAACTCTTGTCCCCTTAGCAGAGGCACATAGGCTGGACAGAACCCTCTCGCATGTATCGATGTAGCGCTTCACCCTGTCTACTTCATAGTTTATCGGCTCGTAAGCCTCGACATACTCGCGGGGAGCGCCGAGAAGCCTTATGAGTGCCTCACGTTCTAGAAAGTGTAGCTTGCCGGGAAATATCAGCATGTGCGGAGGTTCTGGGAAATCCGTTGCAGCAATCTCTGCAACCCTCCCAGCCTTTATGAGCTCATCTTCATATCCTAACCTTGCGAGGGCTACTACAAGCCTATCGTCCGATACCAAACCCTTCCTTAGTAAGCTTTCCAATTCTCTCAAACGTTTGAGGGCGACGGGTATGGTTAACCCGCCATCCTTGGTGTCAAGGAAGACGAGCGTGTGCAGGCCTTTGGACATGTTCTCCAAGATACTTTCGTAGACAGACTTCGCATGCTCGACGCATCCCTCAGCTGGCAACGTAACGGCCCTGCCGAATTTGTAAGCCTGGAGGCCAGATAGGCTTGCCGCTACAGAGTATGAGGATATACCGTTAACTATCTTGCATTTGATTCCACGTTTACGTGCTTCGAGCATTATGGAGACGTGCGTCGTGGCTATGAACGGGTCGCCCTGGACGGCTATGACTACATCCTTCTTAGCGGCCTCCGCCAGCACCGTCTCTATACCATCTTCCAGCAGACGGCGGTCGGCCAGGACAAAATGTTTGCTGACCGTACGCAGAAATTCTACGGTTTCTTTAGGAAGGATTCCGGTGTACGTGTCAAGGAACACAACGTCCGCAGCCTTGATGCTGTCGAGTGCTGCCTCCGTGATGTAACGCTTCGGACCAAGGCCAAGACCTACGAAAGTTATGTTCATGCGGTAGAGGTTTTAGATTAAAGCTTAATATCCTTTAAAACGACGTAGATTTGGTAAAGCCGATTGAAGGCCGTAGTTTTTGCCGCAGGCCTGGGCAAAAGACTGAGACCTCTCACGAGCTTCAGACCTAAGCACCTATTACCGCTCGTTGATAAGCCCGTACTTATTAGGGTACTTGAGGCTCTCCTCAACAACGGAATAGTCAACGTAGGCATGACGGTCGCTTACATGGACGAATCGATCAAGCGCGTGGTTGAACAGGAACGTCTTCCGATGAACATAACGTACATTCCGCAGAAGGTGTTGTTGGGTACAGCCCACGCTCTTTACGTGTGTAAAGATTTCCTAGAGGGCGAGGATTCTTTCCTCACCATCTACGGCGACATAACGATAACCGAGGATGTTGTGGGAAGGCTGCTCTCATCCTTCAGCAAAGGTAGTTGCGATGGTGTCATGCTGGCCGTTAAGGTTAAGGACGCAAGTAGTTTTGGTATGTTGAAGGAGAAGGATGGAATTCTGGAGTGCGTGATAGAAAAACCTGAGGGGAAAGCCGCCGAGGCCTATGTGAATGCCGGCGCATACATACTTCCATCAGAGTCCGTCAACTACTTTTCTAAGATTAAGCCGTCGGCGAGGGGCGAATATGAGCTGACGGACATACTGAACCTACTCGTTGAGGATGGCTACAAAATACACGTACTGAAGGTGAGCGATAGTCTGTGGTTCGATATTGGAAGGGCATGGGACCTATTGGACGCTAACGCCGCTTTCCTAGAATACCTCTCATCCAAGCACAACTATTCACCTAGGAATGGTAAATTCTTGCGGCCGGGCGCTTACGTCGAGACAGAGAATGGTGCTAAACTCTTCGGCCCCTGTTTCTTAGGCGAAAACGTAAAGCTGGGCAAAGGTTCCTCGGTCCTACCGTACACCGTTGTATTGGATGGTGCCTTGGTGGGCGATGGTGTTATGCTAGGCAATTCGCTCATCTTGGAGAACGTTACAATCGGTGATGGTTCTGTAATATTCTATTCTGTCGTCGGTGAAGGTGCTTTGCTCGGCGCTGGATGCACCACACGATACAGGGCAGTTGGACAGGAGACCGTCAAGGCCATGGTTTCAGGCAAACTAGTCGATACCGGTAGAAGGGAGTTCGGCGCAGTCATATCACCTTACAGCAGGGTTCCAGCTGGAACGGTCTTGGAGCCCGGAGAGGTCTACTGGCAGGAGGGATAGCTATTTGAAGTTAAGGTTAGATAAGCCAGCCATCCGTGTCCTCGGGATAGCCGAGAGCTTCGATAGGACGCTTAACAAGAACTCGATAGTTGCAGGCGTCGTGATGAGGAGTGACTTTGTGGTGGACGGGCTGGCGATAACTAAATGTACTGTGGGCGGCATGGATGCAACAGAGGCCGTTATCTCACTTTACAGGAAGCTCGGCAGGACAGACATAAACGCCATGATTCTGAGCGGTTGTGTGATAAGCTGGTACAACGTAGTGGACCTCAACGCAGTGTATGAGGCAATCGGTCTGCCACTGGTCTGTATAACCTACGAAGAATCCGAGGGCATAAGGGAATATTTCATAAAAAATTTTCCTGACGACTGGCAAGCCAGGGTGGAGGTTTATGAGAGGAACGGTGCAAGGTGCGCGGTAAAACTCTGGACGGGATACGCTGTGTTCATCAGATGCCTAGGCGTTGAGTTGAACGTTGGTAAGAGATTGTTAGATAAGTTCACACTACACGGTCGCATACCGGAACCTGTAAGGCTTTCGAAGCTGATAGCCAAGCAGGTCATGAAGTTCGTGTCGAGCTAAGGCTTCTCGACGAAAACCTTCACAACGTTAGTCCAAGCATCTGCTACGTTTTCTGGATTGTAGCCGCCGCCACCCATGGCGAGTATCCTACCGCCGCATTTCTTGTTTGCGACGTCGCATAAAATCTCGGCAGCGAGCTTATGCGAAGCTGGTGTATAGTTCAGATCGGTGATTGGGTCTCCCATTATACCGTCAGCCCCGCATTGGAAGAGTATAAAATCGAAGTCGTGTGCCATGAGGAAGTCCTTCACCTCAAGCATAGCAGCCTTAAACTCCTCGTCACCCGAACCTGGCGGCAAAGGTATGTTCAACTTCAAACCCTCACCCTCGCCCCTTCCCCTCTCGTGCCTAAAACCAGTACCAGGATAAAGCGTCCTACCGTCTTGGTGTATGTCTGCGAACACGACCCTTTTATCCTCATAAAACTCATAACAGACGCCGTCTCCGTGGTGGGCATCTATATCTACATATGCGACAGCCCCGAGGCCCGCCACCTCGAGTAGGTAAGTTATGGCCACTCCTGGGTCGTTAAAGACGCAAAAACCCGAGGCCGATGATCTACGTGCATGGTGGAGGCCGCCCATAGGATTGAACCCTCTCTTTACACTCCCTGAAAGGATGATTCTGCATAACTCGAGCGTCGAACCCACCACGTAGCAGGCTGCCTCAAAGATTCCAGGAAAGGACGGTGTGTCGCCAGAGTCTAAGTACCCCCTCCCTTCCATGGACTTTTTATTCACGAACTCTATATAATCGGCGTCATGAAATAGCGCTACCTCTTCCCTCGTCGCCATTTTGGGCGCAACAATCTTTAATGCCTCTAACATCTCCTTGGGCAAAGTTTCGACCTTTTCGTAGAAGCTCTCGATTCTGCGGGAGTTCATCGGGTGCGGTGCCGGAAAGCTGTATTTCAGAAGTTCAGGACCCTTAACCAAAGCTACCGTAGTCAACATAACTGCTAATCTTTTTTGGTACGCTGACTATTTATAAACATAACCATAATCTTAATATCCCTAAAACGCTTATTGTGGATGATTATGAAAGCTGGATTAGACGAAAAAGACGTAATGATTCTTAACATACTCCAAGAGAACGGTAGGGCTTCTTACTCCGAGATAGCCAAGAGGCTGGGCATTAGTGAGGCGGCGGTTTATAGCAGGGTAAAGAAGCTAATCAAGCAAGGTTACATCAAAAAGTTCCAGGCGGTAATCGATGAAAATAAGATAGGGAAAACGATGACGGCCTTCATCGCCGTAAAGGCCCAACCGCACCTATACGACAAAGTGTTAGAGGCACTTGTTTCTCTTCCAGAAGTGCAAGAAGTTCATGATGTAACGGGCGACTATTATTGCTTGCTTAAGCTAAGGGTAAAGGATAGGGAAGCTCTTGCAAAAATACTGGATGAGATAGGAAAGATGGAAGGTGTGGTCTCAACCGAGACGAGAGTTGTCCTACGAACTTTAAAGGAAAGCCCGAACGTGTATATTTTCAACACTCTATCTTCGTGATAGGAGCTCTGGTAATAAAGTTATGCTACTGATAACAAAGTCAGGTTTTGGATGTCCAACTGGTTCTGTGCTCGAAATGAGGACGCTAAGCATACCTGCGGATGCTGCTGCCTGAACATCCGTCTCTAGCTTGTCACCGACGATGATCGTCTCGTAGTTCTTGACGTTTAACATTTCGATGGCTATGTTTACTATAATTTTGGAGGGTTTTCCTATAACTATAGGCTCAACACCCGTGGCGGCCTTGATTGCTGCTACGATCGAGCCCGCACCCGGGTCCGGACCAGTTTCTGTTGGAAGCGTTCTGTCCTCGTTCGTGGCAATAAACTTCGCGCCGGACATTATCGCCCTAACTGCCGCTCTTAACTTTTGGTAGTTGAATCTACGATCCAGCCCTACCACGACTATATCCGCTTCGTGGAAACGTTCAAAAGGTACCACGACATGGCTCATCCGGTTAGCTTCTTCAACGAAACCTTCCTCCGTCACGGCGAGTATCTTGGATGGACCGTAGACATCATAGATGTACTTTGCAGTCGCCATACCTGAAGTTAGTATTTCTTCATCCTTGACCTGTATGCCCATCCTACTAAGCTTGTTAACGTAACCTGCTGTCGAGAGCGTCGAGTTGTTTGTAAGGAACAGTATGCGGTAGCCCATCTGCCTTAGCTTTTCGATGGTTTCAGCCGCACCCTCAACCGGTTTTTCGCCTATGTACACACAACCATCTAGGTCTAGGATTACGGCCTTCAGATTGCTGATATCTACCAAGGTTGCATCGTAATTAAACGAACTAACGGTTTGATATTAACATGTTCGGCAAAACGTTCTTATTCAAAGGGCTACTGCATCATACGGATTAACCATGGCATTCCAGCGCCTCGTTCGAAAGCTGACGAAGGAAAACCTTTGGCTCTACATACTCAGCTTGCTAAAGGAGGGGCCCCTCTACGGTTACGAGGTCGAAAGGATGATAGAGAAGAGGTTTGGGTTCAGACCAGGGAAGGTTACATGCTACGTCGTGCTTTACATGCTGCAGAAGGAAGGGCTTGTAGCAGTATCCCAAACCGTTCCGAGCGAAGTGGGACCACCCAGGACGTATTACAGGATAACAAAAAAGGGCGAGGAGTTCCTCGAGAAAGCCAAAGAGTTCTTGGATAACCTCAGGGCCCAACTTTTTGCCGAGAAAAAAGATTAATACAGTAGTTTATGACCATAAAATTCTGGTGAGGTGGACGTGGGTAAGATCAGGGTAGGTATAATTGGCGTAGGTAATTGTGCATCGGCGCTTGTGCAAGGTGTGGAGTTCTATAAAAATGCGGACGAGAACGAATTAGTACCCGGTCTCATGCACGTAAGGCTTGGAGATTATCATGTCTCCGACATAGAGTTCGCAGCGGCTTTTGATATAGACAAAAACAAGGTAGGGAAGGACCTCTCCGAGGCGATATTCGCCCCACCAAATAACACCCTAAAGTTCGCAGACGTGCCGAGGCTCGGTGTCGAGGTGATGAGGGGTATGACACATGACAGTTTAGGGAAGTACCTATCTGAGGTAATCGAAAAGCACCCGTCACCTACGGTTGATGTTGCAGACGTTCTGAAGAGCAACAAGGTAGACGTCGTCATAAACTTCCTACCAGTAGGAAGTGAGTCCGCTACCAAGTGGTACGTCGAGCAGGCGCTTGCAGCAGGTTGCGGCTTTGTCAACGGCATACCAGTCTTCATAGCTAGAGAACCCCGTTGGCAGAAGATATTCGAGAAGAGGGGCGTACCAATTATCGGCGATGACATCAAGTCTCAGGTAGGTGCTACTATCGTCAACAGGGTTTTGGTGAAGCTACTCGTTGATAGGGGCGTGAAGGTCGAGAGGGTAATGCAGCTGAACGTCGGTGGAAACACGGATTTCTTAAACATGCTCGAGAGGGAGAGGCTGACGTCAAAGAAGATTTCCAAAACGCAGGCCGTCACATCGCTCATACCTTACGACATAGGTGAGCAGAACATCCATATAGGACCCAGCGATTACGTCCCATGGCTTTTGGACAGGAAGTGGGCTTACATCAGGATAGAAGGAAAGGCCTTTGGCAATGCACCCCTTAATATAGAGCTGAAGCTTGAAGTGTGGGATTCACCAAATTCAGCTGGTGTCGCCATAGATGCTATACGTTGTGTGAAGATAGCGATGGACAGGGGCATAGCTGGTGTGTTAATAGGCCCCTCGGCATATTTCATGAAATCGCCGCCGATTCAATATCCAGACGAGGTTGCAAGGGCGATGGTAGAAGAATTCATAAAGGGCGCAGCAAGTGACGTTAAGCACTAAACTCCTTTTGTGTCAACCACGCATTTACTTTATGGAGTGCGCGATTTTTCAATTCAACTGGAAGGTTGGATAACTCTATTGCTGAGATTACCTCGAAAATCATCCTTTCTTCTTCTTTGTTCGGAGTGTAAGTGGTAAATTCGTCCAAAATCACGGCAGGGTCGTTCATACTCGGTACTATGTCGTATAACCATCTACACCCGAAGGCGAGAAACCTTACTGTCTCCGGCCCTACGCCCCTTATCGCCAGCAAACCCTCATAGTTTGCTGGCGGATTCGAGTTGATGCTCTTGATTAACTTCAAGTTTATCCTAAGCGGCAACTCGACGAAGCTTTCTATCCTAGGCGAATCAAACCATAAAGAAAGATTCGTTTGCGTCCTTTGTTTAGCAACGTTGTACACGTGCCTCAATTTTTTGAAGTCGTAAACTATTAGTTCGATCGATGCATGCCTTGCCTCTTCGCTCTCCTTCGCAGTCATATCCAGGACAAGCTTCGACTTTTCTTGACTGACTATGCCCTCATGAGGCTCTTCTACGAAGCTTTTGACTTTGCCGGAGAACCAGTGGTACCTTCTGGCCTTGCAAGATATTGGGTTAATTCCCTGTTGGACGACGGCCCAAAAACCGTCATACGATACAGCCATCATATGATGGTATAAGTGGAAACCATCTTGTATGGCTGCTTCGTCTACCTTTGCCACCATTCGGCTACAGTACTTTAGGTGCTCAACCTCTTCGCTCGTAAGGCCAAGCTCAGTTGCAACAGCATCAAGCTCATTGGGAACGTCGAACCTAGCAAGACTCTTTCCACCAAGTATCGCTATGCCGTCAGCGGGTGTGAGAACATCTTTTAGTATGGCACCAATGATCGTGGTAGACCCACTACCCAACTCGTCTAACCCAGTAGCGACTGTTAAAAGATCAAAGCATAAAGGGCTGGCCAAAATTCGTGTGAACTTTGATGGACTGTAATTATCTATAAAAGCCCTTATAACGCTCCAGGTGATGGACCTTGCAACTTTATAGTACCAAGACGAGAGCTTTTTGTACGATGCTTCAAGTTCTCTTATTCCTGCTCGATACATCTGTCAGCATCACCTGAATATTATATGCGTAATTTATGGAGAAGCGGTTATTTCTTATAAAGGTTGATGTCAAAAACATTCGAGTAGTATGTACTAACGATTTTAAGAGAAGTACGATAGGAATACAATAAAAAATTAAACAATTTGTTTTTCAAGCAACTCTTGGAGCTGGATGTCAACATAAGAGCCGTCAGGTCTCTTCCGTCTTATTATAATCGGCAGAACACCTGCTTCGAGTTCTCGTTTGGCTATGTCTATTACGGTATCGCCGGGCCTTGTCTCAATGAGTGGGAAGGCACCAAGCGAAAGCTGAAGTGCCCTCCCACCAATTATCCTTGCTTTCTCGTACCTTGTCAATCCTTTGTATTCAATCGAAAGATCCTTCTTCTCCTTCTCCAACTTTTCCTTCTTCCTTTCCAGTCTTTGGAGCTTTTTCTTCTAATCTTGATGCGGCGATTATATCGTCTATCTTGAGTATCATCGAGGCGGCCTCGACCGCCGACTTTATTGTCTGCTTCTTAACGAGTAACGGCTCAATAACGTCGCGCTTAAACATGTCGGATATCCTGGCATTAAAGACGTCGACACCTGCCCACTTGTTGCCCTTCTTGTGCTCGCTCGTCAGGTTAACTATCGTCTCTATTGGGTCCATGCCCGCATTCTCGGCAAGTTGCGATGGCACTATCTCTAACGCTTCGGCAAACTTGTTAACAGCCAGCTGCTCCTTACCGGCCAAGGTATTAGCATAATCGCGGAGTCTCATGGCTAGCTCTATCTCGGGAGCACCACCGCCCGCTACCACCTTGCCCTCGACTATAACATCCTTGACAACGTTTATCGCATCCTTTAGCGAGCGCTCAGCCTCGTCAACTATCCTCTGTGTACCTCCCCTAATGAGTATGCTTATCGACTTCGGGTTCTCGCATCCTTCGATGAAGACCATTTTGTCTTCACCAACACGCCTTTCCTCGACGAGTGCTGCCCTTCCTAGATCTTCAGGCGTTAAGTCGTCAATTCTTGAGATGACCCTACCGTTTGTGGCCTTGGCGAGTTTATCCATATCAGACTTCTTAACCCTACGTACCGCCAAAATACCTGCTTTTGCGAGGAAGTACTGCGCTAGGTCATCGATGCCCTTCTGACAGATGACAACGTTTGCACCGACCGATATAATCTTGTTGACCATGTCTCTTAGCATATCCTCTTCCTGCTTCATGAAAGCCTTCATCTGTTCCGGAGTTTCAATGTGGAGCTTTGCATCAAACTCCGTCTTCTC
Source organism: Candidatus Terraquivivens tengchongensis (assembly GCA_023268355.1). Lineage (GTDB taxonomy): Archaea > Thermoproteota > Nitrososphaeria_A > Caldarchaeales > Wolframiiraptoraceae > Terraquivivens > Terraquivivens tengchongensis. The sequence continues at coordinate 29,040 of JALNJK010000005.1, read as the reverse complement.
AATCTCTAAGGGCGCGTCGAGTATGGCTATCTTTGCGTTCCTGACCAGTTTCGGCATGTCTGGGTGAACGACTTCTTTGTCCAGAACGATCCCTTCGATGAGCTTCGTGTCGCGTAACGACTGGCCGCTCTTCTTAACGAGCAAAATATCATCCAAGTCAACGTGCCACTTTCCGTCAACTTTCTCAGCAACCTTTAGCACAGCATCTACTGCCAAGTTCGACAAGTAATCTGACTCCTCGGATACGAGCTTGCTTGCTATCGAGGTCTTAGCGACCTTAATCAGCATATCCCTGTCGTTCGGGCTTACCGGGTAGCTTATCTCATCAAGTATCTCGAGGGCCTTCACGGCCGCCTTACGGTATCCCTCAATTATTACGCTTGGATGCACTTCTTTCTCGATTAATTCCTCAGCTTTAGCAAGGAGTTCCCCTGCCAAGACGACGGCCGTAGTTGTCCCGTCACCGACCTCTGAGTCCTGCGCTTTAGCTACCTCGACGAGCATTTTAGCCACGGGGTGCTCAACGTCCATCTCCTTAAGTATCGTGGCACCGTCGTTTGTTATGACGACGTCACCGAAGCTGTCAACCAGCATTTTGTCCATCCCTCTTGGTCCGAGCGACGACCTCATACTTTCCGCTATAATTTTTGCAACCATGATGTTTGATGATTGTGCATCTCTACCCCTAGATCTCTGCGTACCTTCTTTTAGAATTATGACTGGTTGTGCTACACCTACTTCAGCTGAAGCCATACAATACTCACACTCCAGAAACAACGGCTAACTTAGCCATCTAATAAATTTTAACACAATCTTGGGCTAAAATTGTAACATTTACAGGTTTTTTGCCTGAATTCACCCTTTAGCAATAAAATTATGTAGTCAATGCATGAAAAACCTCTACAGTATTTAAAATGAATAGAGTTCGATAAGGAGCTGGCATCCATCAAGAGGTTGGGAGTTTGTAAAAATTTACCTGCGGTACTCCAAATCAGGGCCGGTAAAGAAGGGCATAGACTTAACGTTCACTATCCTGCCGTAGAAGTACTTCATATCGCTTATGTATGGCACGTACGAAATCTCCTCTCCAGTTTTAAGTGAGATGTATCTTATGAATGACGCTGGAGGCTTTGTATCGCTTTCTATGTAGAAGAAAACCGGTAAAGCATTGGCGTCATAATAGTCAAAGAAAGGAGCTATAAGACCTAGCACATGCTTGCCCTTAAACTCAAAGTACCATAAAGGTGGCGAAGAATTCGTATCTGATAGTATGATCAGCATCCTGATTAGAGAGTTTAGGTTTCCTGCTTTTATGAGTACTGGCTTATCTTTCAGCTTGTTGCGCCCAGAAAGGGCTTCCGTTATAAACGGAGGTTCGTTCTCCGTTTCAACAACCGCGCCATACATGTACCGGCTATCGTCGTTGCTATCTGTCAATAAGACCTCCTCCTTCTCGACACTCATGTACGCTATGTAACTTTTCAATTTGCAATCGAGTTTTGTGTATGCAAATATCGGCAAATTTCCGTACCAATACGGTATGGACGAAAGGTAGCCGAGTATCGGCTGGTTTTTCCACCTGAAGTGCCAGAATAATGGTTGAATGTCAACCCTACTCATAGCTAGCCTAGCCAGGTTTAAAATATCTGAGACTTCTATTGCGACAGGTGGTTTAACCTTCTTCATACGTGTGTTTTTCTTTCCCATCCTATATTGTCTTACTTCAGCACTAAAATATTAATATATTTAGGTTCCTCAATAAAATCATTGTAGATGGGTAGCTCTGCTGGCACGTATGGGGCGATGGAAGAGGCTTTAATGAACAGAATAGCTGGTGAGATAATACTTTCTAAAACTCCTGGCGACGTGATGAAGAAATGGAGGCTTCTGTTTGAGCTCGGCCAAAGTGAGCTGGCAAGGCACATGGGCATAGCACCGTCTGTTTTGAACGATTACGAAAAGAATCGACGAAAATCGCCAGGAACTATCTTTCTTAGGAAATTCGTCACAGCGCTGATAGAGATAGATTCCAAGAGGGGTGGCGTTCATATAAAGAAGTTCACAACAACGACGAAAGATCTCAGTAACGTTATCTTAGACATGGCAGAGTTTCCTAAGGCAAAATCTGTCAAAGAAGTTACGGAGGCTGTGGATGGTGTAATCCTGGCCGGCAAGGAAGGACAGGACCAGCCAGTATACGGGTACACAGTCGTGGACAGCCTGAACGCCATAAAATTCATGGACGCAACAGATTTTCTAAGATTGTTCGGTACGAACTCCATGAGGGCGCTGGTCTTCGTCGGCGTAAGCAGGGGTCGCTCACCTTTGATCGCAGTGAAGATATACCCGATAAAGCCCAGGATGATAGTAATCCATGGGCCCACAAAGCCCGAAGATGTGGACGAGCTAGCCATAACGCTGGCAGAGCACGAAGGCATGCCATTCGTCCTGTCACTCAAGCAAGACATACAATCACTTATAAGCTCACTACGCAACCTATACCGCTAAGCATCCCATTTTGACGCGAGAATTTTTCAGTTCCGAATGGTATGATAGTTACCCTTTCAAGCCTTACTACTCTTCGGTCTCAACGCATTTTCATCAGTGGTTGCATATGATGCATGGAAACAGACGTTTCCAGCAGCACCTGGAACCCACACTGTCCAAATAACTTCCGGTTCAGACGTTACTGATATCTTGAAGGAGTTCACCGGCTCTGGCTCATTGAATGACTTTACAGCACCCGTCATAATAGACCCGATAACATCGCAAGCATTCCAGTTGAAGAGTGGGCCGCAGGTATGGTCGGAAGTCACCTACACAGTCACAAACAAAGACAATTATGGATACTACTACATGTCGTTGCCTTAACGGTGCTCCTACCCAATATCAAAATTTAAAAAAATTTGATTATTGGACCGGGCGGGACTCGAACCCGCGACCTCCCGCGTGCGAGGCGGGCGCGCTTCCGCTACGCTACCGGCCCATTTCTCCTTTAACCTTTCATGGAACGAAGCCGTAATTATACCTTCACCGTTTTAGGGTCAGCCTCTTAGCCAGCATCGTGCCAACATATATAGCACTCGCGAATATCGCTATGGAGCCACTGCTTGGTATGTTGAATACGATTGAGAGCAGTAAACCACTATAGCCAGCCACTAGAGTTATAGCCGCGGTGAGTGTTAGCATACCGTTGACGCTCCTCGATAACTCTTTTGCTGTTATGGCAGGCGCTATCACAAGCGCATAAACGATAAGCGTGCCCACAGTCTTTGTGACTATGCTGCCAGCCAGACCTATCAAAAAGAAGATCACGAAGTCGTAGAATAGAACGTTTACGCCCATAGCCTCGGCACCTTCAGGGTCGAAGCACACGTAAACTATCTCGTTGTAAAACATGGCGAAAATTGTCATGCATGCCACAGTTAGAATCGATAATGCGACTATGTCAAAATCTCCTAAGAGAAGTATATCGCCTACAAGATAGCCATCCAAAACGACCCTGAGTTTCGCGGGTAAAATGTACCTCACGAACGCATAAATGGAGACACCAAGCGTCAGTGCACCAGCGAGTGCTGCCGCAATCGCCTCAGGACCACCTTTCCTTCCTATATAGCCCGCAGAAAGCGTTGTAATGCTAGCGAAGATTGCCGCGACCATGTATGGGTCTAACGTCAGATTGGCTACATGAGCGAGCAGGATTCCTAAGGCTGCGCCACCTAATGCCGCATGTGCCGCTTCGGCAGGCATGTAGGCAATGCCCCTCAATACGGAGATAGAACCTATTATGGACGTGGCTGCCATGAGTAGGACAGCGACGTAGGCCTTTATCAAAAAAGGCGATAATAGATCAACCATGTGAATCTCTCGGTACGAACATTAGGCATGGTTCATTAGAGTAAACCCTGATTCTGTTACCGTAAACATTTTTTAGAACGTCTTCCCTTAAAACGTCCTCCGGCTTCCCTATTGCTACAATACTCCTGTAGAGTAAGACGAGGTTATCTATGAGGTCAATAACGTCGCTTACGTCGTGTGTGACCATTATGACGGAAACACCGTTCTTCCTAAGGCTCGCAATGAGGTTCATTATCTCATGCTGGGTCATTACATCGATGCCGTTAAAGGGTTCATCAAGTAACAGTAACTTGGGCTCGGAAACTATAGCCCTAGCTATCAAGACCCTTTGTTGTTGACCACCACTAAGTTCATTGAACATCCTATCCGCTAAATCCTCAGCTCCTACGATTCTTAGGGCCTCTTTTACAGCAGCCTCGTCATGCTCCGTTACCCACCTCGGCGGTCTTTTCCATGCCAGTCTTGACATCATAACGACATCTTTGACCTTCATCGGTACGAAGAATGATATCCTATCCCTCTGCGGAACATAGCCGACCATCAATCTAACCTTTTGTGGCTCTTTTGTCGGGTCCAATCCCATCACTCTGATGTTTCCGCTTTGTGGTTTTAGAAGCCCAAGAATTGTTTTAAGCAACGTAGTCTTACCAGCACCGTTTGGTCCAATGATTACCGTAAAACTCGGATGATTCAACGACAAAGTGACGTTACTTAACGCCTCAAAGCCATTCAACCTAACGGTTAACCCCGAGGCCTCAACGGAGTTCATGACCTTCTCACCCTTAACCTCAGTATGATTATTGCTTCGACTACTACAACGATGGACAATATTGGGACCAAAATGCTCATGATTATATCCGTTCCAGAGTTCGTCTTAGATGTGTAAGGCACGCTGTTAATTAAGCCCGCGTTGTATGCTAAGAGTGTTTCATAAGTCCAGTTATCTTCTGGCATCATAGTGAGTCTCAAAAGGTACGTGTTCGTTTCATCAGCTAATTTCTTTATCACATCTGCTCCAGCAGTACCTTCGCTAATGTCGGCCAATACGAGTACCTTAGGAGAGTTTTCAGCAAGCATTGCTCTCGCCTTCTCGAACGTTAAGGGTTTTACACCAGATAACTCTTCTTCTGCCAAGATAAGTGTGCAACGCATACCAAACCCTTCGATTAAGTATTGTTCAATTGGTGTCGAGCAGATCGCGACATCGCCAATAAGACCCTTTTCGCTTAACGTTCTTTTCACTTCAGCCACAATCTTGTCTATAGATTCTGTGGATTTTTCGGCGATGTTCATATAAACCTTAGCGTTGTACACGTCTATCTCTGCCAATCTGGATGCTATCTCATGTATAACGAGCTTGGCGTTGTATGGTAAGAGCCACCATTCATGTAAGTTTATATCATCATCCGGAATGTTAAGCAGTTTCAGTTTTCCGTCTAATGCTTTGTGCAGGTCTAGGACTGTACCGCGATTCACGTAGGATACTAGTTCTTCCTCCCATTTGAAATGTCCTGTAATGATCAGCATGTCTGAGTTAGATATTTTTTCTAAATCCTTAGGGACGAGTTGGTACTCGTGAGGGTCGGTCCCAAATGGCACAACACTCGTAACTTGGACATAATTTCCGGCAGCAGAATTAACAAGCGACATTAGCGTCGGCGTAGATACCACGACATTTATCTTCGTCGTTGCGTTAACAGCAAACTGTAACGAAAGGAGGGACATGATTAGTATAAACGACATTAAAAAGAATGGTTTCAGGTTCATTTACTCTTCGCCCCACAACCTACATGGATTATTGTACGATTGTGACAACACTTCATGGGTTTATTGAGGTAGGCGCAAAGTCTGGTTATGACATCCTTATCAAGTATATGATCTACATAGTCTGCTACCTTGCATGCTTCGTTAGACTTCATTTTAAGACTGTTAACAAGAAAAACTTCAAAGACCCTGTGGGCATGTAATAGTTCGATAGCAACCTCACAACCTGCTTGGGTAAGTGTGATGTATCCGTACTTCTCTTTCTTGATGTACATCTTCTTTTCTAGCTTATTCAAAACATCTATAGCCGAAGGTATTCTGACGTTGAATATCTTAGCAAGGTCACCGCTCGTAATCTGCTTTCCATCCTCAACTGTTGAGGCGTATATACGCTTGAGATAGCAGGATTCGACCCTACTAAGATTCCTTGGCACGATTAATGTTAGGCACTGCCTAACTATTAAGCTTTTTGGCCAAAGAATTTCTTCAGTCAACAACGTTCGCGAAGCAACTGTCAGTTTCTTGCAAACGTTTATATTAAACTCGAGAACATCATCTTTGTGCCGAAGTATATCTTCGTAACAGGCGGCGTAGTCTCGTCAGTTGGTAAGGGCATAGTTGCAGCCTCTGTTGGCAGAATTTTACAGGCAAGGGGCTACAAGGTAACGGCTATCAAGATAGACCCATATCTAAACGTCGATAGCGGTACGATGAACCCCTATGCTCATGGTGAGGTCTTCGTTACTGACGATGGTGGCGAAACTGACCTAGATATAGGATGGTATGAACGATTCTTGGACATTACGCTTTCGAAGCGTAATAACATCACGACCGGACAGGTTTACTTGGAGGTTATCACTAAAGAAAGACGTGGAGATTACTTAGGTAAATGTGTCCAAATAGTACCCCATATAACCGATGAGATTAAACGTAGAATAAGGCTAGCGGCAGAGAATGAGGGTGTTGATATAGCCATAGTCGAGATAGGCGGTACAGCGGGCGATATAGAGGGGCAGCCATTCTTAGAGGCAGCAAGACAAATGCGTCTCGAAGAGGGGTTCGAGAACACGCTATTTATCCACGTAGCCCTAGTGCCCATACTGAAGGCCACTGAAGAATTCAAAACCAAAGCCTTACAACACAGCGTAAACGAACTTCGCAGGATAGGTATACAACCAGACGCTATAGTAGCAAGATGCGAAAAACCGATAGATAAAGCAACAAGGAGCAAGATAGCTTTATTCGGTACGCTTCCAGAAAGCGCAGTTTTTTGTTCCTATGACGTGGAGCACGTGTATGAGGTGCCATTGATACTGGAAGAGCAGGGCATGGGCGTTTTTATAACCGGCAGGCTTAACCTTAGCTGGAGACAACCGAGGCTGAAAGAGTGGAGTGATATAGTCGCTTCGATGAAGAACGCTAGAGAGGAAGTCAGGATTGCCGTCTGTGGTAAGTACACTAAGCTCATAGATTCTTACGTTAGTGTGAGGGAGGCGCTAATACACGCCGCCGCTTATGCAGGTGCAAAGGCAATTATAGACTGGATAGATACGGAGGAGTTTGAGGCATATCCTGAAAAGGTAAACTTACTTAGTAGGTATGATGGCATACTGGTACCTGGTGGATTCGGTCAGAGAGGTGTTGAGGGGAAGATCAACGTAATCAAATATTCTAGAGAAAACGGCATACCGTTTCTCGGAATATGCTTTGGTATGCAGCTTTCAGTCGTCGAATACGCGAGGAACGTTTGCGGTCTTGAGGGGGCTAACAGTACGGAAGTAGCGGCAGATACGCCGCATCCGGTAATAGACCTTCTACCAGAACAACGTAGCCTTGAAAACTTAGGAGGCACGATGAGGCTCGGGGCGTTTGAGATAATCATAAAACCCGGAACGTTAGCATATAAGCTCTACAACACTAGAGTGACGCGACAAAGACATCGTCATAGATATGAGGTCAATCCGGCATACTGGGATGTACTAACACGTGCAGGCATGGTCTTCTCAGGTATGTCCGAGGATGGACGGAGAGTCGAGATCATCGAATTACCGAGTCATCCATACTTTATAGCGACCCAATACCATGCGGAATTTGTATCAAAGCCAGGAAAACCTGAAGCGGCATACCTAGGATTTATAAGGGCCGCACTTAATAGAAGAAAGAATCTTGAGAATTACAGCAGGTCGAGAAATATCTCGCTACCTTTGAGGTAATAAATTTAACTAAAAATTTAAAGCGTCCTAATAATAAGCTAACAATCAAGCCGCGGTAGCTCAGCTCGGTAGAGCAGCGGACCTCGCAGAAGGGGGCTGAAGCTGTTAACCCGTTGGTCGTCGGTTCGAATCCGACCCGCGGCGCCAATATTTGTTAAATAACCTGAATGAGTTTTAGCAAGTTGGCGGTAATGAGCCGGACGACATTCTTTTGGAGAGTATCTCTACAAGCTTCTCCTCCTCAACGACATGCCTCTCTTCCGCTGTTAACTCCTCAGGAATCCACTCCGGCTTTTTCTTGTTCTTGAAATATTCCCTGACCGCCCTTCTGAAGGCACCCACAGCCATCACGCCGCAGTGATACTTAACGGCAGGTAGCCCTCCGAGCTCGTTCGATACATCCTTCCAGGAGATTTTCCACGCGTCCTCCAATTTTTTACCCTTAAGCATCTCCGTTAATATACTCGATGCAGCTATGTTGGCTGCGCACCCGTAGCTTTCGAAGGTAGCGTTGAGTATCGTTTGCGTTTCGTCATCTATCTTAAGGTATATGGCAATCATGTCACCACATGCAAGACTTCCCGCTACAGCGGAGGCGTTTGCATCCGGCATCTTTCCTAAATTTTTCGGGTTTTTGAAGAGTTCAAGAACTTTTGGTGTATAGGGAAGGGGTATTCTATCCGACATATTCGCCACCTTCTTTAGGTTTTAAAGGACTTATTGACCTTAACCTTTGTACTACCTGGGGGATGTTTTCAACCACATACTGCACGTCTTCATAAGAATGAAGGGGAGTTACCTTCATCAAAATGCTTCCATGTGCCTCATGGAACTCTCTCTTTATTGCGAGCAATACGTGGCTGGGTTGTAAAATGCGACTGGTACACGCACTTCCGCTGGATACGTAAATGCCCTTAAGGCTGAGCTCCACAGTCAGCGCCTCGCCCTCGCAATATAACACGCTTATGTTAACATTGTCGGGCGAGCGTTTATTTCCTGAGGGGCCGTTTAGAAGGGCATACTCAACACGTGACAGAATGCCTTGAATGAGTGAGTCCCTAAGCTTAGTCATATGATTTACGTACGAATCAAAGTTTAAGGCAAACAATTCAACAGCTTTCCCAAAACCAGCTATGGCAGGTACGTTTTCCAACCCCGGCCATAATTTCTGTGTACTCAACTGACCATATATTATTGGTTCCAACTTAACCCCCTCTCTTATGTACAGCGCCCCAGCACCCTTAGGACCGCATACCTTGTGGCTGCTGAACGATGCTAGATCAACATTTAGTTTCTTAACGTCTAAGCTCACCCTTCCAAGAGCATCGCAAGCATCCGTATGGACCATTATGTTTTCATCCTTATCCTTAACTAATTCCACTATTGCCCTCAAATCTTGTATGGTCCCTATCTCGTGGTTTACAGCTCCAACACTTACCAGTAGCGTATCCTTGTCCACATTATTCATCAAAAAGTCTAAATTCATGAAACCTTCTCGGTCAACCGGCACCTTGATTACTTTGTAACCGTGCTTCTGGAGTTGTTCCGCAGGAAAGACCACACTTAAGTGCTCTATCGCTGAAATGATTATCTTTCTTCTTTCATTCTCTTTGTTTAGCCCAAGGATCGCTAAGTTATTTGCCTCAGTACCATTATGCGTAAAAACTAACTCATCAGGTTTACAGTTTATAAACTTGGCTATTATTGAGGATGCTCTATAGAGCATCTCATAGGATTCCCAACCACGTCTGTGGGTGATGGACGGATGACCCGCAAAATACTCCTTGTACGCATCAATCATCAACTTCAAGGCTTCAGGGAAGATCATGCCTGAATTTTCAGAATCTAAGTATACTTCTTTAACAGGTTTCCCGTGCGTCTCTAATAGTTCCCTTATACCTACACGCACATCGCTAGCCAAAGTCACCACTCACTACTTCTATGTATATCTCGTAGGCGTTATCTTTTTCCTTCACTTCTAATAACCTATGCTTCGTAGTCTTAATCCACTCTTTAACGTCCATGGGTGATGCTGGATCGGCTGTAAGCAATTTTATTACTTGACCCGATTCGGCTTTCTTGATAGCTTCGATAAGACTTATCAAGGGACCGGGACAGGACTTAAAACGAGCGTCCACAACTACATACTGTTTTAAAGTCATTACTATTAAATTAGCAACGCCTTTATATATAGTTAACGTTGTTATCATTACTATGAAAATGGAGGAGCTTACCGATAGAGAGTTGGAGAGGTACTCGAGACAACTCGTACTCGACTATATCGACTACGCTGGTCAGACTAAGCTGAAGTCCAGCAGAGTTTGTATAATGGGAGCCGGGGGGCTGGGTTCACCTGCTGCCATCACACTGGCGGCCATGGGTGTAGGTTATATCCGAATAGTGGATAGGGATGTAGTATCTTTGTCGGATTTGCACAGGCAAAGGTTTTATGGGGAAAATTTCGTTGGTGTGCCAAAAGTCGAGGTCTTAGAGGAGAGGATAAATTCTTTGAATCCCAACGTAAAAGTTGATGCCGTTGCAACTAGCATCTCCTCAAAAAACGTTGAAAGGTTGTTAGAAGATGTTGATATAGTAATCGATGGTCTCGACAACATTAAGACAAGGTACGTGATAAATAGAGCAATTGTGAAGCTTAAGATACCATACATATTTGCTGCTGCAATAGAAACCACCGGAGTGGTTTCCACAATCTTACCTAATGAAACGGCTTGTCTTGAGTGCTTTTATTCTGGTCTTCAAGATGAAGAGCTACCTAAGTGTGCCATAGTCGGCGTCTTACCTCCGTTGCTAGATGTCGTATCTGGTGTACAGTTGTCGGAGGCGGTAAGGGTTTTGCTGAACAAGGACCCACTGTTAAAGAATCGCCTACTCTACATTGACCTTAACAAACTGTCATTTGATTTTGTCAAAATTGCTAAGATACCTGATTGTCCCGTATGCGGAAGCGGCAGGGTTGCATTAAGACCGCTTGAAGAGAAAGTTGTGAGCGGAGTATGTGGGAGGGATGGTAAGGGCGTATTCATGGTAACAACCACTTCGGAGATTGCATTGGATTCTATTGATCGTCTGCTTGCCCAACACAACATACATCCAAAGAATAGGACAAAGTTAGGAATAACATTCGAGTATAGAAAGGATGTCACGATAACGTTCCTGAAAGGTGGAGTTACTGTAGTCCAAGTCGGACCAAGCTCCGGAATTTACGATGAAGGGACGGTTTTGGAACTTTACGATGAATTGGTCGAGAAATTTGCCGTTCCCCCAGTTAGTAAGTAAATTTATATTTAACCTATGATTCATTAATTTATATTGAGGTTTCGAATTGAGGTCGCCATGCGAAAAATTTGTCCTCGAAATAATGCCATCCGTGCGTGCACTTATAGCTAAAGAGCTTATTGAGAAATATGCGCTATCTCAGACAGAGGTGGCAAAGATTATCGGTACCACGAGACCAGCGATAAGCCAGTACTTATCTGCAAAGCGTGGCTCTAAAATGATAAGACGGTTGAGAACGCATCCTGCTGTTCGTGAGTTAATAAGTCGAACGGCTAGTGCCATTATTAAAAATGGGGCTACAAAAGAATCCGTGGACAACATGGTCTGCGAAATATGCAGAATACTAGAGCATTCTTCTGGATCTGAAAAGCCAAAAAATAAAAAAGAAGATTAAACGTAAATAATCGTTGAGGGATCATCTATTAATTCAAGAAACGCAGCTAAACCCAGCACACCGTCAACCTCTTCTATAAGTTCGTCTTTCGTCACATTATGTAAGGCCATGGCGGAGGTGCAAGCATATATCTTTCCTCCAAGATTCTTTAGGTTCTTTATAAGCTCGGATATTTGCATCATACTACCTTTTTTCAAACCCGATTCTATTTCGTTTCTTATGAAAGGATTCGTTTCATCACCTAGCACATCAGTCTTTCTTTTAATCAGCCTATACAAACCTTCAAACCCAAAGAGTACAAATACTTCGGTACCGTATGCCGCCGCCACTACTGCAAAAGAAAGTGCATAAGCAACCCTCTCAAAGGATGCCGTGTTCACTATCAGTGCTATCTTTTTCATTTTAGTTATACCTTTTTGACTCTAATAGTCTCGGCCCACTCAAGTAGAGGGACATTCTCGTTCCTGCTTCGTTCAATACTTTTCGCGATAGCCCTAATTTCTTCTTTTGATAACCTATCCATCAACAACGCTAAGCCCTCACACTCTATAGGGTGTGGCAAGACTTCTGATCTAACTATACTTATTAGCATCCTTACCTCATCTTCTGTAATAGCCCCTTTGCCCAAGACTTCGGCAATTTTTTTAGCCGCAGTGATAACCTTGTCATGAGCCTTCAGCAGGTATCGATAGTATTCTTCTCCGAAGAACTTCTTTAACGTTGGGTACAAGGTTTCCTCCTCGAACCTGAAGTGTGGTCCTCCGAGCTTATCGAGCAATATCAGAATTTCGAGAGACCTTTGAGCGTCTTTTTTGTTAAGTGCATCGATCAGCTCTAATAGATAATCCTTGACTTTTTTATGGTCCTCCCTTAACTCTCTAATAGGGTCTAATTCTTCGTTCATGTCCAAAAAATTAACTAAAACAAATATATAAACGTAACGCCGTTACATTTAAAAAAGAAAAAATTCATCTATATTTACGATGTCAGCGGCGGAGTACTTCTTATCGGAGGGCTGGGTTCGTAAAGCCGTCACAGCAATCGAGAAGGCAAAGTCAACTAATCCAGAAATCATGTCCTTAGCGTCAGGTTTTAGCCTTAATGTGGCGTATGTGATAAAGGATTTGCCGGATATGCTTAGAAGGATATTTGGTAAAAGCCTAACAATTTATGTGGAGCTGGATAAGGGCGTCACCAAACGTTTTGTTGTTACTAAAGACATACCCGACGGTGTCAATCCTGACTACATTGTGGAGAGCACGTACGAGGTTGCAAGGAAGATCTTTTCTGGAGAGCTGAATCCCGGAACAGCTTTCGTAAGCAGGTTAGTTAAGGTAAAACCCTTAGGAAAGATATACTCTAACCCTACGTTCACTGCTAAATCATTAATACTCTTTGCTGCTTTGCTTCGGGTTATTAGGGAAGTTCCCACGCTTTGGGCTTGATTGCACGATCATTCCACTCTTCTTAATATTATGAACCGTCCAGGATATTCTTGTAATAGCTTGTTTATGATTTCTTCACGATGCTTACCCGTTAACGTTTCTTTAATGGAATGTTTTACATATGTTATGAACTCTACATTAAAGACAGAGATCTCTCGCTTGATCGCCTCATCGAGGTTGCCTAAAAAGACGTCATAAGTTACATCGTAACCTTCTTTTCTGAACTCTATCGCCAATTTTTCAAGGTCGCTTAGCACAGATATCTGTAATTCCTTCAGATGTTGTTCTTTTTCTACAATATGATTTATAACACTTAAGAGTCTTAGTTTGTACCTCTTGTCGTACGAGTGCAGTATCGCCTTTTTGATAACATCATAGTCATCCATCGGGTCTACTAAGACCGTTATCTCCATGACGTAAGATGATGGTACTACCCATGAACCTTCCTCTTCGCTTATCAACGGAAGTTTGTGAGATTTGCGGTAGAATGTATATAATGCCAACCCTATCGCGATCCAAAGGAAACCAAATAACCTCCCATGTGGATGTAAGATTATTACGAGCAACCATAAAAGAAATGTAGCAGGCAGTCCTACCAGCCCTATTAAAGGCAATTCAACAACCCTGTTCTTAAATTTGAGACCGACGTTTAAGGGCACTTTCCAAGGACGGTAAACCTCGTGGTCAACTATTCGAAGCCTGATAAAGCTGGCCATCAAAATCGTATAGCTTAAAAGCCCGCCGAAGTTGTACAGGCTGACCACGAAAGGTATGTCCCCTATCAACGCTATCAGTACCCCTATACCTCCGAAAATGAGTAAAGTCCTTGTGGGCGTTCTAAATACCGGATGTATATAATAGAACCATCTAGGCATGAGTCTAAATTTGCCCATACTAGCCGTAAGCCTCGAGATACCTATAACGCCTGTATTGGCAGAGGCATAGCAGAGAATGAAGGCAGTTATGGCGACTATTGGTGAGAAAAACGGGCCTATAACTGGAAGTTTTGAAGTTAAAATTGCAACGGAGTTTTCATAAGATGTCGCCATCGTTTCCCAGCTTACGCTGCCAGCCGCCAAAAATGCGAACAAAAGAACGGATAACATAACTGCTAATATTGTGAGTTTGGCAGCTCTTGGTATCCATTTGTATGGTTTTCTTGTTTCCTCTGCTGCTTGTGATATTGATTCTATCCCAATAAAGCTAGCCATTGCCACTGTGATGCCGTAAATAAAATTATTGAACTGTATAGAGTCTGGGAAGAAATATTCTACCTCTGGTAAGGCTTTATGATTTCCAAAAACATTCAATTGGTACGACAGAGTTTCTATGTTGAATGTTAATGCAAAACCTAACAATAGTATGACTGCCTCAACTATCAGGCCGAACACGACTAACGCGGTTACGAAGTTAGCGGAATATTTTATACCAATGTAGTTGATAAATAAAAGGGACAGTACAAGCAGTGCTGCAATTAAACCCAGCGGGGATATTTTCAAATTAAATGGACCATCTAGAGTTAACGTAAAGAGTTCGGGTAAAATGAATTTAAGATATCCAGCGGCCGCAAGAGAGAATAACGATACACATATCAAATAATCCAGTATTAGTGCCCAACCTGCTATAAACCCGAGCAAGCTGTTAAACCCTTTGAGAGCAAAAACCTGACTCCCTCCTGCATAGGGATAGACTGAACTTAACTCCGCATACGTCAGCCCAATAAGAACGTATACTAGTGCGGCAATCATGAAGGCAAATGGTGCAGCTCCTGCTGCATAAAGGAATACTACGCCCAAAGCTAAGAATATATCTGCACCTACATCTCCATAACCAATAGCAAACGAGCCGAGCCAACCGATGTCCCTTTTTAGCGTAACAGCTTTGCTTCTTTCTCGTGACAAATCCGGATAATCTAAGAGCTGATAAGAATTGAGGGTAAATATAAGGATATTAAGGTAACATTAATAAACATAATTATTACAACACGATTTTGATTAAAAATGACAATCACTGTAATCCTTCATATCTACGTGGAGTCTAACAAGCTTGACAATGTTTGTAAATTGCTGAATAGCATACATGATGTTACTGACGTATTTGAAGTTAGTGGAGAATATGATGTAATAGCAATAATGACGGTAGAATCCATCTCAAAATTTAGAGAAATTTTAAAAACAAACTTATTAAAAATAGAGGGAGTAAAAGCAATCACGTCGTCTATCGTTCTTCACACGCATAAAAGAAATGGTGAAGTTTTGGAGGTTTGAAAAAGTTTTAGTTTTTAAATCAATAACTCTCCGTTTTTCATCACAACTTTGCCGTCTAATGTCAATGTCGGGCGCGGTATTATGAAGTCTTCATGTATATCGGATTCAGCTTTTCCACCCATATGTGAGTTATCGCCAATTGCGATATGTACCGTGCCCCTTATCTTCTCTGCCTCCAAGACATTGTCCGGGCGCCTTGCGTACGGGTTTGTTCCTACACCAAGCTCTGCTAAATTTCTTCTTGAGATGTAAGGTTGTTCAGTCTTTTCTAAGGCCAGAAGACTCCTGAACCTATTACCAACTTCACCACCGCCAGAAATCTCGACCACATAACCATTCTTAAAAGTTAAAACCATATTCTCTTTTAGGTCTGGGTACCATCCTGCTTCAACGACGACCTTGCCATTAGCCGTCCCCTCTAGTGGAGCTATGTAAGCCTCTCCTGAAGGTAAGTTGCCCCATGAACCCCTCTCTCTGAATATACCTGCATCTACCTTCCCTTCTCTGCCTTCTAAGCTAAACGTTATATCCGTACCGGTTTCTGTTTTGATGTTTGCTTTATTCGCCTCAGTAAGCATCTTAGCAATCTTCTTTGTTTCCTCAGCAATCTTCTGGTAGTCTGCTGCCATTGGTCCGCCAGGATAAAACATTTCAGGCAGAAACATCGGCATACTTGCAACCCTTGCACCAGCTTTACATGCATTTACTCGTGCATCTGTATGCGTTAACGAGTATGTCGTTATTGCAACGACGACGTCCGCTGCTTTCATTTTCTCCTCAACTTCTCTTCCTGGATAAGTCCCATGCTTACCAACTGATGGATATGCAAAAAACTCAACAGTACATTCAGGGAAGTTCTTCATCGCAATCTCGCTCACCATCTTAGCCAGAAGCGACCTCCTGAGTGCATCTAAAAGTTTCTCGCTTGATTTTGCCTTCCATTCTTCTGCCGTTGGAAAATCTGTAACCACGAGTATCTTCTCACCTGGCTTGACTCCCATATTGACCCTAAACATGTTAATAACGCCTAGTTCAATCTTCTCAAATTCTATCAAACACACCACCATCTAAACAAAAATAAAAATTAAAGATCTGGTTTAGGCTTTGCCCAATTTCTTGGCTAGCTCTATGAGCTCTGGATGAACCACTTTGCCCTTATCTAACAACTGTACATTATCAAGCCATACTGAAGAGTTAAGGCATATTCCGTCAGTATGGGACTTTGCTGGCCTTCCTTTTGGTGGTGCTAGCATGGGTCCTACGTTACCGATACCCCACTCAGTGCATCCCCAGACCCTTTCGTCTTCGAGGATTGCGCCTGTTAGCTTCGCATTCGGATGGAAACCGTAGCATACATGTGCCATGTAAAACATGTTCGGGTCATTGAAGCTGTTTAACCATGCCTCAAACTCCACCGCCTCTTTTCCTCCTTCAATCTTCACAATCTTGCTCTCTTTTACGTGAAGCTTAACCGGTTCTTTCAGCAAACCTATTGGTGGTGAGAGCGAGCCGTCAAACACTATAACTCCGTTGATTGTTTCAAATATTGGGGACCAGCCTATTTGACCAGACATAAAGTGAGCTCCAGGCGTATCAGCATAACCAACCTCTAAAAGTATCGGCCTAGACGGGTCATTCTCAAAAGATACATCAGTTCCAGCTGGCGTGGTTATCCTCATCTTTTTGGCTTTCCTTGTTAGCTCCACGACTTTTGTCTGGAATTCCTTTAAGGTAGGAAAGTCAACCCTGCCGATGCACCTTATCATCATATCTGCATCCATGCCAACGAGACAAAGATACCTTAGCTTCTTGTTCTCCTCCATTGCGATATCCCATGGTGTAGAGTAAAGCAACCACTGGTTGTTGAATTCAACCCATGCATCAGCCTCTTTCAACGCGGCCGTCAATGGTTTAATTGGTAACATCGGGTCAGCTGCTTTTCCGACACCCAACGGAGAAGCCAACCATATGACCATCGGCTTAGCTCCAGCGGAGAAGGCAGCCCTGGCTGTTGCATCTACAACCCTTGGGTCAGATTCCGTGTCCGCAGTTATGATGAACGTCTCGTCGGGCTTCAGTTTGAAAAGTTCTCGAACGAGAATATCGGCAGCTTTCCCCAATTCGTATTCATATCTACCAACCATATATCATCAACCAATTTTTTGTCCTGACCCTATTTAAAATTTTTTGCTTTTCTTTTAAAGTATATTAATCATTTAAAACTTTACAAAAAATTTATAAACGTATTTTTAAAACTATAAGTCTTGTCAGGTGAAAAATATGGTAAAGCGTTCAGTTGTTGCAGCTATAGTCGCAGTTGTGATCATCATAGCCATAGTAGGTGTAGCAGCATGGTACCTCGCCGCACCACCTACGCCGACCCCAACACCTACACCAACCGCAACACCTCCGGTAAAGTCGTTAATAGTCGCATCTTTTGCTAACTTACCCTATTTAGATCCTCATGTTGCCCATGATGAATCTGGCAGAGCCTACATACATAACGTCTATGATACTTTAGTCCGTATGGAGTATAGGGAAGGGACTGTAAAAATCATTCCATGGCTAGCTACGAGATGGGAAATGGTGGACAACGTTACCTGGAGATTCTATCTAAGGGAAGGGGTGAAGTTCCATCATACTAACAGGGAACTTACAGCGAAGGACGTTGAATTCAGCGTTATGAGGATGGTGATAATGCCCGAAGGCATGGGATACCTGCTAGTACCATGGATAGATCTTGATAGAACAAAAGCTATAGATAAGTACACAATCGAAATAGGTCTTAAGAAACCATGCGGTGTCTTCTTATATCTCGCCAGCTACATTTACGTAGTTGACAGTGAAGAAGTGAAGAAGAACATCAAAACTCCAGGACCTTACGGGGAATGGGGAGACTTTGGTAAAGGGTGGCTTATGGAAGGACATATAGACATAGGATCTGGACCATATATGCTCGTAGAATACGTTCCAGGCTCACATGTGATGCTCGCTAAGAATGAAAAATGGTGGGGAGATTTTGCGCCACGTGCTCCTGATAATGTGAAGATAGTAGCAATAGTTGACCCTGCAACTACGCACACATTAATGGCAAAGAGAGAGTTAGATATCTCAACTGTATGGCTTCCTCCAGAGACATATGAGGCCTTAGATGAAATCGAAGGTGTAGACGTAGCCAAACTTCACTATTATGGTATGTATTTCCTAATGATGAATAGCAGGAAGCCTCCACTAGATGATATTCATGTCAGAAAAGCGTTATTCTACCTATTCGACTACAGGACGTTCCTTGAGATCTTACCTCAACATAAAGAGGCGGAAGGTATTGTACCTTCAAACATGATCGGCTTCATTCCGTTCCCTGAGCCCGTTGAATATAACATTGATAAAGCATTGGAGGAGCTAAAGAAATCCAAGTACTGGGGCGAGCTGGATAAGTATGAGATAGCGTTAACCTGGAGAGCTGAGGTTCCAGGAGAGGACAGAGTTGGTCTACTTTTAGCTAGTGCAGCAGAGAAGGTAGGTCTGAAGATTAAAGTGGTGAAGCTACCTTGGCTCAAGGTTGTAGAAGCTATGACACGCCCAGATACTCCAAATCACATAGAGCCTATGTGGATAACGGCTGATTATCCAGAAGCTATATCCATGGTGTATTTACGATGGCACTCGGCATCCCATGGTACAGTAAACCAGAATGAATGGTTTGATCTACCTGAACTTGATAAAATGATAGAAGAAGTCTTAGGTACAATAGATGAAAAAGAGAGACTTGAAAAGTCGGCCGAGCTGCAACGTTACATATTCTATCTATACCCGTCAATATTTGCCGGAGACTACATAGGATTCAAAGCATACCAAAGCAAATATATAGATTGGCCATCAGCAAAAGTAGGATTTGTTGGAGTCTTTGGTTGGGATGTAGAGTACTGGAAGATGAATGTGTATCCAGAGAAGAAAATATAAATTTCTTTTATTTATTTTTAGTTTAGTAATAAAATTTTAAATAATAACTTAGAGACTTAACTTAAATTGGTTTACGGTTGTGGTGTTAATGAAAATCAATTTAAATGTGCTAAAAGGCATATTTAATAATGCAATACTTAAAAGAATAATTTTATCGTTAATATCATTATTAGGATTGTCTCTCATAATCTTTACTTTAGCAAGAATAATGCCTGGAGACCCTGCTAGAATGGCTCTTGGTCCAAGGGCTCCTGAAGAAATAGTTCAAAAATATAGAGAAATGCTCTATCTTGACAAACCTCTTTACGTTCAATACTATTATTGGCTGATAAACCTCTTCCAGGGGAAATTGGGACCCTCGCTAACGTCGTTTAGAGAGGTATCTGTAGATATTGCTGACTTTCTTCCGGCAACACTAGAACTTATGCTTTTTGTAGCGATAATTCAGGTGACCGGTACATTAATTCTTGGTACGATAAGCGGTTGCAAACCAGGCTCAGCAATAGATGGTGCGCTAAGGGTTTTTGCCTATATTGGAATATGTGTGCCGCCCTTCGTCTGGGCTTTGATCCTGCAGTTTGTTTTCAGCTATATATTAGGCTGGTTCCCGGCTACTGAAAGGTTATCATCATATATAAGGCTCCCCAGAATTACTGGGCTAGTAACAATTGATGCTTTAATTACTGGGAACTTCAATGCGTTTGTAGACGCATTGTGGCATCTTGCCCTTCCATCGTTAGCATTAGCTGTTGGGGCCATGGCTCAGGAGACACGTATTTTAAGATCTGCAATGGTTGAGAATATCAACAAAGACTACATCACGACATTTCTATCCCATGGTCTACCAATCTATAGATATGTTTATTTTAAGTATGCATTAAGACCATCGCTGTGTTCAACAATACCAGTCATAGGCTTAGACATTGCTTCATTGATCGCTAACGCATTTATGGTTGAAATGATATTTAACTGGCCAGGTATCTCAAAATTTGGCATAACTGCCATGTTAAGGAAAGACTTGAATGGAATAGTAGGAATCGTACTTGTTGCTGGAATTATATACATTGTTACAAACGTAATAATCGACATCATACTAACTATATTGGATCCGAGGATTAGACGAGGTGGTCAACAATGAGCATTACAGAGCTGGATTACAATCTAATAATTCAAAAAGAAAAGGAGGTAAGAAAAGAAAGATTTAAAAGAGCATGGTTTAGATTTAAAAAAAGTAAACTTGCAATTACAGGTCTTGTTATATTATCTACTTTGCTAATAATGGCTATTTTTGCTGAATATCTTGCCCCTTATCCTGAACATGCAGGTATGTATGTAAATTTCAAAGAAAGATTTCAATACATAAGTACGAAATACTTGCTAGGAACTGATCATCTTGGAAGGGACATCTTTACGAGAGTTATCTTCGGATTCAGGCTTGCCTTCATGATGATAGGAATAGTTATAAGCATAGTTATGCCGGTGGGCACGGTACTAGGACTTATAGCTGGATATTATAAAGGAAAGTGGCCTGAACATATAGTTTTAAGGCTCGCTGATATGTTTGTATCCATCCCACCATTAATACTCGCTTTATCCATCTGCGCCATATTGGAGCCCAATATTGTTAACGCAATGATAGCTATTACCCTCATGTGGTGGCCTTGGTATACTAGAATGGTCTATTCTATGACGAGCTCTATTCGTGATGAACCCTATGTCTGGGCTGCTAGAGCTCTTGGGGTAAAAGATAGAGACATAATGTTTAAAGAGATTCTTCCCAATATTCTAGGACCTATTTTAACTAAAGCTACATTAGATGCAGCATGGGTTATCCTTATAGGTTCTGCCATAAGTTTTCTAGGGTTAGGTGCACAACCTCCGACACCAGATCTAGGCACAATGGTTTCAGAGTACATGGCATACTTTCCTACTTACTGGTGGATGATAATCGGACCTGCCTTAGGTATAGCTATACTCGTCATGGCCTTCAACTTGTTTGGTGATGGACTTCGCGAAGTGTTTGCAGGTGATTAGATCTATGTATGAAAATCTTCTTACCGTTAAAGACTTGTTTGTTAAGTACAAAAGCTACTGGTATGTATATCACGTATTGGATGGTGTATCAATAAATGTAAAGTTAGGAGAGAAAGTTGGATTAATAGGAGAATCAGGGGCGGGAAAAACAACACTACTCAAGTCAATATTGCGTGTTTTGCCACCCCAGGGAAAAATAACTAATGGTGAGATATTATATAGAGATGTGAATTTGTTAAACTGTAGCAAACAACAGTTACTTGAAATTAGAAGGAGGAAAATTGGTATGATATTTCAAGACCCTCTTGCTGCTCTTAATCCCGTCTTCAAGATAAAGGAGCAAATGCTAGATATCATCAAATATGCTCACGAGAACTCAGGTATGAATAAGCGAGATCTTGAGAACATTGCATTAGATCTTCTTCGTGACACTTTGATACCAGATCCAGAAAGGGTTCTTAACTCGTATCCATTTGAGTTAAGCGGCGGGATGCGTCAGAGAGTTGTCATCGCAATGGCACTGGCGTCAGCAAGGGAGCTTCTATTAGCTGATGAACCTACAACAAACATTGATGTTACGATACAGGCCCAGATACTAAAGCTGATAATGGATCTAGTCAAAAAGAAAGGACTAAGCATGTTGCTAGTCTCTCACGCATTAGGAATGGTTCGGAATATGACTGATAGAATATATGTAATCTACGGAGGGAATATTGTTGAAGAGGCGCCAACATCTAAGCTATTTAAAGACCCGCTACATCCATACACGCGGCTACTTATAGATAGTGCACCAAAAATTTTAAGCAGTACACTTGGAGAGGGAATAAAGGGAAATCCTGTAGATTATAGGCATCCACCGTCTGGATGTAGATTTCATCCAAGATGTCCTTTTTGTGACCAGGAAATATGTAGAAGAGCTAAACCTCCATTGATAGAAGTGGATAGAGATAGATATGTTTCCTGCTACCTTTACGGAGGTGGAACGTGATGAGCGTAGAAAATGCAATACAAACACCAAACGATCAGATACTTCTAAAAGTTAGAAATCTAAAGAAGTATTTTCCTACATCTAATGGAGTAGTCCGAGCTGTTGATGATGTAAGTTTTGATGTTAGTAAAGAAGAAACTCTTGCTTTAGTTGGTGAGTCAGGGTCTGGTAAAACGACTGTTGCAAACGTAATTTTAGGCAAATATGTAGCAGATGCGGGATCGATATTGTATAAAGGTTATGAAATAGGGAACATACCATTAATCAAAAGAAACTTATTGTTAAGGAGAGAGATTCAAGTAGTTTTTCAAGATCCAGCAACTTCGCTCAATCCTAAAAAGACTGTAAAAGACATTATAGAAACAGCAATAAATATACATTATCCTAACTTAAATAAGTATGAAAAAATTGAAAGATTATTAATATTAATGAATTATGTTGGATTAACAGAGGATTATTTATTTAAGTTGCCAGGAGAGCTTGGCGGTGGAGAGAAGCAACTTGTAGCTATTGCACGTGCTCTTGCTACGAATCCTACTTGTTTAATACTTGATGAATCGACATCAAACCTTGACGTCTCAGCTCAGTCAAGAATATTAAAAACGCTTCTAAGAATTCAGAAGAGTAAGAATTTAACATATATCCTAATCACTCATGACCTAGCGGTAGTCAAGAACATATCTCACCGAATTAACGTAATGTATTTAGGAAAACTCATGGAGATAGCTTCCGTTGAAGAGCTCTTCAGTAATCCTCTCCACCCATATACACAAATGTTGTTAGCATCTATTCCTACGATATCTGAAGAAGAATCGAAGACATTACCGAAAGGTATAGAATCTAAAGGAGAAATTCCAAGTGCGATAAACCCACCATCAGGATGTAGGTTCCGTACTAGATGTCCATTTGTTATGAACATTTGTAGTGAACAAGAACCTATACTTAACGAAGTTTCACATGGACATTATGTAGCTTGTCACTTAATTAATAATATGAAAAAATAATTTTTAATACAAAGCATACGTTATGGATCAGAAGGAATTTATAATAAACAAGTGTGAAAAGTTTCATCCTAATAGTTGGGAGGTATTAAATTAAGAAATCTGGGTATTTATTGGTACACTCCTCTAGATATGCTTAAATAAAAAATGTTATAGAGAGTTAAAATTAATCTATTCTCTTTTTGGGATATGGACTAATATACGCTATTTTACTCTGTCGTAACTTAAGCTTTGCCAAAAGCTCGGCGACTTTTAGGGCAACTAGGCCAGGATCTATCACCGGAGCCCCAAGCTTCTCTTGTAATATGTCTGCGATATTCAGCAGACCACCACACCCTAGAACTAGCACGTCTGCTCCGTCAACCTCAATAGCTTTTTTACCTTCTTCGGTTAATATTTTAACAAGCTTGTCAAACTCTTTCCTAATATCGAGCACTTTTATATCTGTTAACCTAACTGAGGCCAACTTATGCAACAGTCCATAACGCGTAACATTATCTATCATTAAACCATACCCTACTTTACCTCCCACTCCTATAATGGAGAACTTTCTTCCTAGCATCGATGCCACATGTATGCTTGGTTCACATAATCCGACGACAGGTATACTTACTGCTTCCTTTGCAGCTAGAAGAGCTGGATCACCGAAACAGTATATGATAGCTGCAGCACACCCTTCTTTCTCAGCTTTCTCTACCTCAAGCAGCGCGGGGAGCGCTGCCCAAGAATCGTCGTATATTTGTTCTATTGACTCAGGGCCCCTTTTAATGTTTATTATATCGATTTCCGTTCCAGGATCCTTATGCTTTTCATAAGCGTCTCTTACCAGATCGTTCCAAAAATCTGTGGAAACTGGCACTATAACTTTTATCTTCATAAATTTTTATAAGTGAACTTTTCTTAGATAAATATTTCGATTTAACAATCCTTAGTGACTGCTTTTTGGTTGTATTCAAAGACTCGTGTAGTTTATTCAACTTTTTTTAAGATAGGAGTGGACCGGCGGGGATTTGAACCCCGGACCTCTCGGGTGCAAACCGAGTGCTCTTCCAGACTGAGCTACCGGCCCTGTGTAAATCTCCAAACACATCTTATTTATATGCCTGCCTTCTATTTTATATATTCTACCGCATTTCTGGTCATCCTTAAAGCTTACTACAAACCTATACGATGCGCAGATAGTGACATGCTTTAAGCTTAGCCTGATACCAAATTATAGTCGGCTTAGCTATGTATAAGAAACTGCGGACGATAAAGATTGGTAACCTAGCAATTAAGCTTTATGAGGACAAAAAAGTTTACCGACCGCTGGCCGTCTCGAAGCTGATTGCGAGTTGCATCAAATTAAAGGGTGGCGAACGAGTTTTAGACTTAGGCACCGGTAGTGGCTTTTTGGCGATAGTCGCATCTAAGCTTGGTGCTGGAAGTTGTGTGGCTACAGACATTTCACCCGATGCCGTAGCGATGGCAAAAGCTAATGCTGAACTAAATGCCGTATACAATATTGACGTTAGGCAAGGGAATCTTTACGAACCCGTAGAAAACGAGTGCTTTGACGTAATCATCTCAAACCCGCCCATGACTCCATCGCAAAAACCGTTGAGGGTAGAAACTTATGGAGGGGCAGATGGTAGGGCAATTTTGGATACAGTTCTAAAGGGTGCAAAAGTGCACCTAAGACCAGGTGGTAGACTTTTAATTCCAACAATATCAATAGTCGGCATAGACGTGACGGCCAAGATGCTTGCCCAGTTAGGCATGATTTATAGATGTGTAGGATACACTGTCGTTCCTTTCAGCAAACTTTTGAAAGGTTTAGAAGATTACATAATCAGGCTACCGAATGCCAGCATAATCTACGATAGGTATATGAGGCCTTGCTGGACAGCAGTAGTATTCGAGGCCAGGCTACCGCCTTAGCATATTGTTAAATGCTCTTTTAAGCCTGGATATACCTTCGATTAAGTTCTCAACAGAGTTGGCGAAGCTAATCCTTATGAAACCTTCACCGTATGCGCCCATGGACGAACCGTGAAGGACGGCCACACCATAGTCCTCGATTAGCCTAGCGACGAGTTGTTCAGAATTCATACCAACGCGTGATAAAATCTTTTGAACGTTGATGAATGCATAAAACGCTCCCTGTGGTCTCAAGTACGTAATGTTTTCTATCTCCTTTAATTTTTCCATTACCGCATTCCTTCTCTCTTCATATGCTTTCACCATCTGCTTCACGGAATCTTGTGGTCCCCTAAGCGCCTCTATACCAGCGTACTGGACGAATTGGTTTGGGCACGATGTCAGGTTGTTCAACAGTTTAGTCATAGGCTCGACGAGGTCTGAGGGGGCCACCACATATCCAAGCCTCCAACCAGTCATTGCGTATCTCTTCGAAAAACCGTCCACTAATATTACGTTATCCTTTTTTGCAAATGATAACGGTGAGTAGTGCTTCAGTCCATCAAACAGTATGGGATAGTATATTTCGTCAGATATCACGAAGGCATTCCTATCTTCTGCGACCTCTACTATGCCTTTTACATCTTCTTTCCTCAGAACAGAGCCGCATGGGTTGTGGGGCGAATTGATAATTATTGCCTTCGTTCTGCTGGTCATTAGCTCGTTAACTTCTTCAGGTGTCATTCTAAACTCATTACTTTCACTTAACCTTAGAGGTACAGGTTTTCCGCCAGCATACGCCGTAATAGATTCGTATGCAGGATAGCCTGGATTTGGGTATATCACCTCATCACCATCATCCACGATTGACATGATTGATGCAAATATTGCTTCTTTACATCCAAGAGTCACAAGCACATTCTTCCAATCAACGTTAACACCTAAGTCTGTAGAGATCCTCTCTGCGATGGCCTTTCTGAGTTCCGGTATTCCAGGTGTTGGTGTATAATGTGTTGCGCCCTTTGCCAAGGCCTCAATCGCCGCTCTCTTTATGTTTTCTGGTGTATCAAAATCAGGTTCACCGATTTCCATATGTATTACATTCTTTCCTTTTGCCTCAACTTCCCTCGCTTTCGCAAGAACTGCAAAAGCACCCTCTTGAGTTATTTTATAAACCCTGCTAGATGTTCTCGTCATCTACGTTTCGAGAATCTCTGATAGCTTGTTCTTATAAAAACTTTCGGGACGTATAGGTTAATAAAAATGTCGTGTAAATAAAGCGTGAGCTGGATGATATGGATATGCCGGAATTGCAAGGATACTCAGGCATTGTAAGGAAACTTCTAGAACAGGAAAACATAAGCATTGGAGACGAGATTGAGATAATATCAGACGGCAGAAAATACAGGGGCATTCTTATGGCTAGATACGAGTTGGCAGACCCAAACTACATAACGCTAAAACTGTCCAACGGTTACAACATAGGCATAAGGGTTGCAGAGAATACGAGCATATCCAAAATTTCTGCTGGAGCAAAGCCTATGTTTATGCGACCGCCTAAACCACAAACCCTAAGCGGCCTTCCAAATGTCATCATAATCAGTACAGGCGGTACCATAGCCAGCAGGGTAGAATATAGAACTGGTGCGGTCAGGCCCGCTTTAAATGCAGATGATCTTTTGGCGATAGTTCCCGAACTTGCAGAAATTGCAAAGATAGACACCGAGGTGTTATATAGTCTGTTTAGTGAGAACGTTCAGGTTCAGCATTGGATTGGAATGGCTGAAGCTGTAGACCATTTTATTCATAAAGGCGTAGATGGTGTGGTCTTAACACATGGCACTGATACTATGGGATATACGGCTGCTGCACTTAGCTTCGCTCTACAGAAACCGCCGGTTCCAATAGTTCTTGTTGGTGCCCAGAGGTCTTCAGACAGACCTTCAAGCGACGCTGCGACTAACTTAATTGCAGCTGTCGCAACGGCAGCCAAGGCACCTTTCGGCGAAGTTGTCGTTGCCATGCATAAATGGCACTCCGATGACATCATAGCCCTGCATAGGGGAACTAGAGTCATCAAGCTACATACGAGTAGCAGAGATGCCTTCCGCTCGGTAAATTCTAGACCAATCGCTTATTATCAGCATGGTGAGCTTAAAGTGGTGGCTAACGATCTAAACCCAAGAGGTTCCAACAATTATACCTACAAACCAAAGTTTGATGAAAGAGCATTTCTCGTTAAGTTCTTTCCATCCATGAAACCCGATATACTAAGCATTCTAGCTGACAGCGGTATAAGAGGTTTCATAATAGAAGGGACAGGGCTAGGGCATGTTTCCTCGGATTGGGTACCAATTATAAGAGAGTTAACGGAAAGGGGCATATTCGTGGGCATGACATCTCAGTGTAAGTTTGGAAGAGTTAACATGAATGTATACGATACCGGTAGGGATTTACTAAAAGCGGGCGTTGTTCCGCTTGATGATATGTTATCCGAGGTGGCACTCGTTAAACTCATGTGGACGTTAGGTAACCTTGGTGAGGGTGCTGGATTAGAGGAAATTAAAAAACTCATGCTGATGAATATTGCTGGAGAGATCTACTCAAGAAGCTTACCTAACACGGATTCGTGGTAAGTATGGAGGACTATTCCAGCATAAGGTTGAAAGTAGGTCTGGAAGTACATAGGCAGCTAGATACAAAGAAGAAGTTGTTTTGTGATTGTCCGACAGAAAGTACCGAAGATGGTGAAAGCATAACATTCATCAGAAGGTTGAGGGAAGTTCAGAGCGAGCTAGGCACTGTAGACGCGGCAGCAATGTTCGAATCAAGAAAGCGAAAGACGATAGTCTATCATGCGAATCTTAAGAATGTTTGTCTGGTCGAGATGGATGAGGAGCCTCCGCATAACTTAAATCCCGAGGCTCTCGAAGTGGCCCTTACGGTTGCTCTTCTACTTAACTCTAAACCAGTTGATGAAGTGCATGTAATGCGCAAGATAGTTATAGACGGGTCCAACACGACAGGGTTCCAGCGCACGTGTATAGTTGCGATAGGAGGACAAATAAAGGTAAAGAATAAAACCATACCTATACAGACGATAACCCTCGAAGAGGATGCCGCCAGGATAATAGAGGTTAGAAAGGATGAAGTCCATTACGACTTATCAAGGCTCGGCATACCGTTAATAGAAATTTCAACAGAGCCCGTCATTGAATCACCTGAAGAAGCTATGGAAGCAGCTTATGTCATAGGAAGAACACTAAGGGCAACGGGCAAAGTTAAGAGAGGTATAGGAACCATCAGGCAAGACTTAAACATCTCAATCAAAGATGGGGCACCCGTTGAGATAAAAGGTGTCCAAGAACTTGAGCTCATCCAAAAGGTTGTAGAAAACGAAGTTAAACGGCAACTACATCTTTTGCGGATAAAAGAGGAATTGTTGAAGCGTGGCGTTAAGAAAGAAGACATTTGGAACACAAAGCACGTTGACGTTACTCACGTATTTTCTAAAACTTCAAGCAAGATAATCAAAAGGCAGCTTGATGCAGGCGGCGTTGTATATGCAATAGTGTTAAAGGGATTTGCTGGATTGCTGGGTCTGCAACCTTCACCTGGTATAAGACTTGGTGCGGAGATTGCAGGAAGGGTTAGGGCATGGAGTGATGTAGAGGGGATATTCCACACGGACGAACTTCCTAATTATGGAATAACGATTGAAGAGGTTAAGGCTCTCAAAGATACAACGTGTGCTGGAGAATTAGATGCTGTGGTTATTGTGGCAGCTGAAAGAGATAAAGCATTAGATGCAATAAATGTTATTAAGGAAAGGGCAGCAGAGGCCTTGGACGGGGTGCCTGAAGAAACTAGGGCTGCAAAACCTGATGGGACGACCGTTTACATGAGACCAAGACCGG
>JALNJK010000002.1 GCA_023268355.1 Candidatus Terraquivivens tengchongensis | reverse complement strand
TGAGATAAAGCATTAGATGCAATAAATGTTATTAAGGAAAGGGCAGCAGAGGCCTTGGACGGGGTGCCTGAAGAAACTAGGGCTGCAAAACCTGATGGGACGACCGTTTACATGAGACCAAGACCGGGCTCAGCAAGGATGTATCCAGAGACTGATATACCACCGATTATAATTTCAAGAGAATA
The DNA here is from genome assembly GCA_023268355.1 of Candidatus Terraquivivens tengchongensis. Lineage (GTDB taxonomy): Archaea > Thermoproteota > Nitrososphaeria_A > Caldarchaeales > Wolframiiraptoraceae > Terraquivivens > Terraquivivens tengchongensis. The sequence goes on along the minus strand of JALNJK010000002.1, from coordinate 322,668 downwards.
TATCGAACATCTAAAGGCAAGACTTCCACCGACTTTGGACGCGATAGCTCAACAACTAGTGGAAAGATACGAGCTTAGCAAGCAACTTGCAAACGATCTTATAGATAGCGATGTAGTTGAAGATTTTGAAGACATTCTATCAAAAACTGGGGCACCTCCTACTCTCGTGGCCTCTACACTAACAGAACTTCTAAGAAGTTTAAAGAGGGAGGGAGTTAACGTTGAAAAGATATCCAAAGCGCATATGATGAGGTTCTTTGAGCTCGTGTCATGTGGTAAGGTTGCGAAGGAGGCCGCTAGGGATGTCCTAACAGCCGTAGCCCAGAAAGGACAAAGCGTAGACCAAGTTATAGATGAACTTGGCCTTTGGTCCCCTCCAATTTCAGAAGTGGAAGATAAAATTAAGGCACTCGTTAAAGAGTATAAGCAGGAGGTCTTTGCTGATGAAAGGAAAGCTGTGGCTAAGCTGATGGGTGAGCTCATGAAATACTATAGGGGCAGGGTTGACGGGGCGCTCATAAACAGCATGTTATTAAAGACGATCCATGCGCTCAAATCTGGGGCCCTCCAATAGAGAACGTTAACGATAAATTTTAATGTCCGTATTTTTGATACTTATGTTGGTTAAAGACTTTGCAAAATGTGAGAGGCCTTAAGATAAGAATACAACATGACGATGTTTCCGTCGAGTTTGATGGAAATTATGAAGAAGTATGGATGAGTGTTAACAAGTACCTTTCGGAACTTTATCCGTCCCTCTGTATAGTGAAGAAGTTCCTAGGAACAGTTGATGTTTCTCATATCATGTCATTACTTTCGGGAAAGGCACAGATAGTAAACGGCAGAATAATTATATCGGCTCAAGTGGATGCAAAGAAAAAGATACTCATATGCCTTGCGACTGCATACGTGGGCAAAGTGTTTGGACTTCTGGAGAACGATGCACTTTCTCCTAAAGAGGTTTCGGCAATAACAGGCTTAGAAGAAAGGGTTACCAGAGCTAGGCTAAGTGAGATGAGAAAGTCTGGTCTTGTTATAAAGGTTGATGGAGGGAAGTATGCTTTTAATACGTCTGCCATCAATATGCTGGCAGAGGAGGTTTGATTATGAACGAAGATATCATGAAGGTTTCAATACAGTATAAAGATGTCAGGGCAGATTTTGAGGGAAAGCCCGATGACATTTATAAAAGCATCATATCCTTTATGGAGAAGGTAATACCATCCTACTCGCTTGCGAGTAGGATAAGCTATTCTGTAGATATTCAAGAGTTAATTGAGAAGCTGAGGAATTACCTAGCGTATAACCAAGCCGAGGGGATCTTCTTGCTTAAACCTCTAAACACTCTATCAGTTTCTGAGGCGATAATGCTCTTATGTATAAAGAGGTATCTTGAGCATGGATTGGGTCTGGCCGAATCTCCATCCATAAATGCTTCTGAACTTGCGAAAAGTATAGCTAAGTCCGAGAAGACCATATCGGGGAAGTTAAGCCTACTCTTACGAAAGGGCTACATCAGACGACTAGATAGGGGAGATTATGTCATAACTATGCTAGGCATCAAGGAGTTTATTGAAGGGAAAATCGAGAAAAAATAATCATTCGCTTCTGGATTCACTTTCTTCGGTTTCCACACTCGCCGTTGATGCGGATTGTGTTAAATACAAGTACCTTCTGGGACGGCCTATTCTAACTAGGCCACCCTCCCTTACCATATCTAATAAAACGTGGGCTACGGCGGTCGGGTCATAATGGTGCCCCCTTCTGGCCAACTCTGCCACAACCTCCGACAACGGCCTTGGTGTGGAGAACCACCCCTCCTTGAGCATACTTTCCACCAACCCCCTACACGTGGATGTGTCGGCGGACTTCGTACGTTTTTGAGGCTCCGATTCAGGCTCTAATGTTTCTGAAACACCAAGGGCAGCCATAACATCCCTTATGGACTTCTCTAACAGTTCAGGAGGTGCCTCTATCTCCACGTTTGCCTTTCCTACCGTTATCTTGACTTTTATTCTTTCTTGGGACATGAGCAAATTACCCAAATTGCGCAACATTTATAAGCACATAAATTCCTAGTATTAATAGTGAGAGCGCGAATGAGCACACTTATAAACACAGATACCACCATTATTGAGAACTTCTTAGGGGTATTTAAAGCATTTTCTAAGATGGGATTAGGATCTATGGAAAACCTAAGAAAGGCCTTACCTACCATCAGCATCGACGAGTTTGGATACTATGTTGGCCATGATGCTATGTTAGAGTTGGACAAGATGGCCTCCGTTAGGGCCTACAGACTGAAACCTTCTGGCAGGACGTGCGATGTGATCGCATGCGATACTTCGGTCATAAAGCTGGCTGAGGGGCCCTTTGGCTACCTCGCCGCTTTGAGGGGTTCCGTGGTAAGGAGAAAAAGGTCCGGGGGCATAGAGTCGTGGATAATCGGCCCCCTAATCTTTTTTGTATCTTTTGAGGATAACTTGCCTTTACTCACCTTTATGTCCGAACTCGTGAATGGCCAACCGCTTAGTGAAAAATTTGAGACAATACACAAGAGCATCAGCAGCTTGCTCGAGAAATGGCTTCAGCGTTCTCTCGCATCAACGTTTTCTGATTCAATACTGCTGTTTGATGGTTCGTTAACGGCTGGGCCAGCTGATAACTCCTTGCAATTGACCCGAGAGACACTTAGTGAGGCTGAACGGAACGGCAACGTTGTGCTTGCTTTTTCAAAGTCAACACATTTATCCTATCTGGGAACTAGGATAACATCACTGATACCAGACTTAGATCCGCCGTGTGTGGTTGATGTAAGTGATGCTATATGCTCGTCTCCTAAAATTCATAAGCTCGGCAGGATATTAGTATCCCACCTATCCAGAACTTTCTTTCCTTACAGGCTCGACGTAAGTGAAAGGGAAGTGGATGGTGCCTTGCATGCAATCAACAATCTTCTCAGCAGTGATGCTTTGATATATGGGTACCCCGAGACATTATTATTAGCCCACAATTATTGCACCTTTAACAAGTTAGATGTGTTAGCGTTGCAAAAATTGTTAAAGCAAGAGTTTAACGTGGACACTTTCGACATGGGTGATGTAAGAAGCAGCCTTTTCAATCCGTTGGACGGTTACTAGATATGAAGATTTTCTCTAAGCAAAAAGACACGTTAGATATATTGGCATTCCCTCCAGAGATTTTGGTCGAAAAGGGCCAATATCTTCTAGTGAGCGAAGGGGACAAGTTTATGCTTGCTCAGGTAATAGACGTGAGCTATGCCGATATTCCCGGTATACTAGAGGACATGTTACGTGAAGTTTCGTTAGAAATTGTGAATCATGAAAACATCTTCGACCCGTTTGATACAGGATCGCTGACGATTATGATAAAAGAGGCTAGGATGATAAGGTGTAAGATAAGGTGTATCGTGGAGGGGGATAGAATTGCACATAATAGTTCATGGCTTCCTTCAAGGTTTAGATCATGTATCTCCGTCGCAAAAGCTGAGTTGTTAAGGAACGTAATGAAGCTATTAGGTAAGCGAAGGATCCACATTGGAACAGTAGGAGGAGAAGACTTCTGGGTTGATGCAGAATCCTTTGATGGTAGACTGACCATAATAACTGGGAAGAAAGAAACCGGAAAGTCTCATGTAACAAAACTAATATCAACTACATTGGTTGAGTATGGGGCCTTAGTCATAGTGCTTGACATTAATGGAGAATACGTAAACCTGAAGAGGAGAGTTGATGGGAGCCAGAGTAGCATAGCCCTTCGGCACGAAGTGCTGGAGCCAGGTAAGAACTTCAAAGTTAGGACGGAGGACGTCGGCCTCAGAACTTTTATGGACATACTAATCCATGTTTACGATACACCGTCAAGTAGTAGTCGGGAATTCTTTAGGATATGGAATGCTGTAAAGAAGAATAAGGGTGAAGTTACCCTCAGAGATTTGATAGATACCATTCAAAAGACACAACTACATGAATCCGTGAAGGAGGCGTTGATGAGTAGGCTTATGGCTATAGAGGCCACGGGCATAATTACAGACGATGAAGACTGCGTAACATCTTTCGATGAGGTTGCCAAATGTATCGGTGGTAAAATGCTCGTGGTTAATCTCAGGGACCTATTGCCCTCGACAAGAAGAATGGTTGTTGAATATTTACTTAGTAAGCTTACTGAGTTGCTACAAGCAAGAAAGCTGCCCCCCATATTCCTCGTGGCCGAGGAGGCGCATCTTTACTTAAGGGATACGTACTGGGACGATATGGTTACGAGAATGAGACATTTAGGCCTATCGCCAATCTTCGTGACGAACCAGCCCGATTCTATACCCGAAACAATTTATAGACAGGCAGACAACATAATTCTTTTCAACTTCACTAACGAGGCTGATTTGGAGGCAATAGCAAAGACTTCGCGCATAGATTCCGAAAGTGTTAAGGCCATAGCAGCTTCATTGCCTCCGCGTTACTGTCTACTTATAGGCTACCTGGTCAAAGACATACCCGTTGTGGTTAAGGTTAGAGAAATCGATGCAGAGACGATGGGCAAAACTAGGCTATTTTTTGAACTTTATGATAGACAACTACATATAGCGAGAGTGGGGAAAGAGCAGGTAGCATGAATGATACCATTCGTAGGTATCTGAAGATCTACGAAGAAAAGCGTGAAGAGATAGAAAGTAGGCTTAGAGAATTCAAAGATATGTTGCAAAGAAGTGATGAGGAAGTGTTTGCGGAGCTTTGCTTCTGCCTATGCACTCCTCAGACTAAAGCAAGGTCAGCTGATGCAGCCATATCAATGCTAAAGGAAGCGTCGCTGTTACTTCATGGTGATGAGGGGAGTATAGCATCTGTGTTGAGGGGGAGCGGTGTCCGATTTCCCGAGGCGAAGGCCAGATACATAATTGCCGCAAGGACGTATTTAAAATCGTTAAAGAATTTACCGTCGGATGCTTTAAAGGCAAGAGAGTGGCTCGTTAAAAACGTGAAAGGTCTAGGCTATAAGGAAGCAAGCCATTTTTTGAGGAATATAGGTTATGAAGGGTTAGCGATTTTGGACAGACATATACTGAGAGGTATGAAGGAGGCTGGGATCATAGAAGAGGTGCCGAAAAGTTTGACACGAAGAACATATTTGACACTTGAAAAGAAGTTTATGCAACTTGCTAAGGATTTGGGTATGAGGCCCGGGGCCCTTGACCTCGTTATGTGGGCTGACAAAACTGGGGAAGTATTCAAATAAGCGTAATAGCTCAGGTGACGAGTAATGAGCACCATTAAGATAAGCGAGGACCTTAGAAACCTTCTGTACAGTCTACCGGAGGTGGATGTCGAAAGTTTACTAGAAAGTTATCAAAAACCCATAAGACAATCCATAAGAGTCAACACACTAAAAGCTAGAGAGGAAGACGTGCTAAATATACTAAGGGAAAAAGGCGTAGAGCTTGAAAAGATACCTTGGACGAGGTACGGTTACTGGGTCATAAATGACATCAATTTATCAAACATGCTTGAGCATATGCTCGGTTTAATATACATTCAAGGTGCAGTATCCATGGCACCAGTCGAGGTGCTATCACCTAAACCTGGCGAGTTCATCTTGGATCTTTGCGCCGCTCCGGGCAGCAAAACTACACAAATAGCACAAGCTCTACAAGGTGAAGGTGTAATAGTTGCAAACGATGTGAATGTTAAGAGGATAAGGGCACTCTCTTCTAACGTTCAGAGATGTGGAGTTATAAATTGTGTTATCACGCAAGCCGACGGGAGGAAATTTCCATTATGGGCCAAAGGGTTTTTTGACAAAGTGCTTGTTGACGCACCATGCACATCGCTCGGTATAGTAAGTAAAGATTGGGGTGCTGCGAAAAACTGGAGCTTTCGAGCTTCTGAACGTTTGTCTAAACTCCAGCTCAGTCTAGCTATTTCCGGCTTCGATTGTTTAAAGGTTGGTGGTGTAATGATCTATGCCACGTGTACACTCAGTCCGCAAGAAAACGAGTGGGTTATAGATCGCCTCATTACAATTAGACCGAGTGCATGTTTAAAGAGTATAAAGCTGGAAGGATTGAAGATGAGCAAAGGAATTCTAGAATGGCAGCATAACAAGTTTAATCCTGAACTTGAGCAATGTGTAAGAGTTTATCCATATGAACATGAGGCTGAAGGGTTCTTTATGGCAAAGATAGTGAAGGAGGGTGATGATTCCTGAAAAAGATAGTTCTATTAGATTCTTCAAAGAAGTCAGCTTTCCAAGCAATGCTTGAAAGGCATTATGGTGCTGAAGATTTTTCGGATAAAGTTTTGATACAAGCAGGTGAAGGTAAAATTAGACTAACTACGAGCGATACGATAAAGGTCGCAGAAAAAATGCGGGGCGTACAATCGTTGGGTTTATATATAGCAAAACTCGAGGGGCAGGAAGTCGTACTTTCGATTGAAGGTTCACAACTACTCTGCAATAGCATTAAGAAGAACTGGATAGAATTAACTGAAGAACAAGCTAGACTCTGGATGGAGGGGGCACCAATACAACTTGATAAGCCTACCGCAGCAAGGTATGTTGTTGCGTTTTACAAACGCCTATGTCTGGGATGCGGACGAGTTTCAGCAGATGGAAAAGTTTACCCCCAGGTGCCTAAATGGAGGCGTATACAACGGGAGTGAGTTTAAACAACTTCATTTAGTTGAGAGCGTTATTCTGTATGGTAAATATTTGTTTGTGTGATATATTGCGTACCCACCCATTGCACCAAACTGTGACAATATCTCTATATCCTCTTGAAGAACTATCGCCGGACTCATCCAACCTTCTGCAATGTCCATAGTATCAACGCTAAAGAGCATCTTATATTTCACATCGTCAGGTAGGGAAGATAACAATTCAGGCAGATAACGTCTATAATCGTTAAACGTAGTATTATCAAGCGTGTTGCGATAAAACATGTTTAACCATGAGGATGTTTTAACCACTAAATGGTCAACATTCTTAGCAAGAGTTTCCACATACTGTGGTTCCATTCTAACATCTAAATCTCCTAACATTATCTGTTTTGAATACGCCTTGATAGTGGGCGAAAGTTTATCCATAAGATATAGAATGCTTTCTACATGTGCTTTATCGTTGTATCTAAAATTGTCCAATAGATATACACCGTCAAAGTTAAGGTCATTAATGATCGTTAACACTTTTGATGTAAAGTACTCTGCATATGGCTGTTCAAATAACACATACATATTATCTGGCTTTAGTCTTCTCTGGAATTCTATGAGTCCAAACTCGTTCAATACTTCTTTATGATGCTCCTTTAACCAAGTGGACCTATAACCATGTACGCCATAACGTATGCTCAACTTTTCTGGTTCAAGATATACACCTAGCATGACATAGATTCCCCTCTTTTTTATTTCGTCCACCAAACACTTTAAATCTCGCAAAGACCAGCTGAAAGAAGATATTCTGAACTTAGAGTACTCTGCTACATGTACATGTTCATCATATCCTTTATACGTGTTAACGAAATCTATACTGAACGGTATAATGATGTGGGTTATGTTGTATCTGTTTAAGAACTCATCCACCCCATAATCATCTTTCAAAACAAAAGCTGAGTCCAAACCCTCAACTACGCCGACCCTTATTGGCAGACTTGGAACGCTGATACCAGTAGGTGTCGGAAATGTTGCCATAGTTACTAGGAAAAGTATGACTATGGCCACGACCGTCCACTTTCTCATTATGCTTAGGTTGATCCTTTGAAGTTTTGATAAGTCAAAAAGAAGGGCGACTATCCTACTAGAACCGAAGATCCCTGCTGTCAGTGTGATGGCACCGTATATGTTGATTTCTTTAAAATCCAGATTTGTAAGATTTCCAATGTAAGTCAGATCATATCCGTTACATAACCCTATGCTCCCGATGAGAAAAACATACGCACTTATATTTAGCATAAGCAGGTTTAATCTATAATCTTTCGTATTGAGGTACAGAGCGTAAATCAGCAGAAACGGCAGAACCCAGGTTACGTACTGAACATTTACTTTCATTGACGTGGCGAGAAATGTTAATAACGTTAGCGTTGAACCTTTGATCAATATCTCGTTTGAGTATGTTTCATATCTCAAAATTTTAACAAAGATCAATATGAGGGTTGCAACGAAAATTGCCGTGCTTATATACCCCAAACTCGTGGAACCTACAAACCCAGAAAGCACGACCCAATAGGTGAACTGACCTATGTTACTAAAGTGAAAGAAGAGCTTACCAAAATAAGAAATTGGATCATAAAGGAAAGGAATCGAAGAGATGATCGGTACTATGGATGCGTAGAGGGTGTATTCTAATGCTCTTCTCTTAAAGCCACCGTCTTGAGTTCTTTTGATATAAAACAACATCGGTAGGATGAGTAAACCTGGGAAAATTTTTACACTTGTACCAACACCCAGCAAGAATGCGCTTAATCTGTATCTTCCTTTAAACATGTGATATACTGATGTTAAACCGAAGAGGGCTGCAACGGAATCGAACATGCCCCATATCGAGGAAATAAAAAGCGGAAGCGGATTTAGGAGCCATAGAGCTGAAATTTTTGTGGCTAAACGCACGTCATTTTTAAGCAACATGACGAATCTGTAGAGGACGAGTCCGATGAGTATGTCAGAGGCTATAATGGGCAATTTCACAAAAAATGCAAACATGTTCAGATTTTGTGCAAATTGATATAACTGCGAGGATAATGAAATCCAGTATAACCAGATTGGAGGGTAGGTGTAGAAACCCCAGGGATAGTTCGGTATCTCTTCAACCTGATAGACGTTTATACCATAATATGCTGTCATCTCTCCTGATTTCAGCCAAGTAAACATATCTATAGGGTGACCGAAAAAGGGCGCAACAACTAATCGTACTACTAGGCTAGCTACGAGTATCGTTAGAAGTCTCTTGTTCATGTCGTCACCCTTTTTAGACGTTTATCTTCATAATATGTAAAAAAAGTTTCGTTAAGTAGCGTGCGATAATATTTCGAATATAGCCCTCGCGGCTAAAAATTCTGTTACCTCATTGTTCGGAATTTTACGAAGGCATACCACATCGCAACCGATTATCCTTCCTTTTATGCTTCTAACGAGTTTTGCAAATTCCCTAAAACTTATGCCAGGAGGTTCCGGATGATCAACAGCAGGTGCTATTGATGGGTCGAATACATCTATGTCCAAAGATAAGTATACTTTCTTACCCTTTGTTAACGTTGAGAGAGTCTTAATGGTGACACCCAATCCGTTTTTTGATAACAATTTCTCAGAGGTAATTAGAAGTATGCCTTTCTTCTTTGCATAAACCAATTGTTCCTCGTCACCCGACCTCACACCTAAAACCACGGCCTTTTTAAACAACGTTTCTTCCGATGCCCATCTAAGCCACGTTGCATCATTCAACTTTTTATCCACGGCTACATTCTCGTTAATGTAATCAAGCTCGATAATCTTCTCATCTATGTAGCTCTCTCGTAGGTCACAATGCGCATCGAAAACCACCAGGACCACATCTTTTGGCATAGCTTTGAGCGCATAATACGTTGCAAGATGACCGCCGCCGAGTATCAAAGGGAGTTTGCCTTCCGATAATATTGAAGATGCTGTTTTTGTGATGTTTTCTAAATCATCGTAAGATGCTAGCTTTATGTCGCCGATGTCATAAACCTTTGCCCTTTCGAGGAGGTTTCTCTTAGATATTATGTCAAACGTTTCGATAAACCAACTAGCGTCCCTTATCGCGTTAACAGATTCTGCGGCCTTTCTTCCTAAAATTACACCAAAGGCGATAACGTTTGATTCTTCTCTGCTGTACACGTTAGTTATAAGCGGTCTATTCATAATACGTTCCACCCTGTTATCTTAATCGGTTCGTCGTAGAAGGGCATTATAAACCATATGCAAGATCTTTGGGTCCCAAAGCATCAACAAAACCTAACGGCTTAAGTTTCGCTGCCATCTTTCATTTTTTATCAATTAGACTCGAAGTCTCGCCGCCTGCATATATATCAACAACTTCAAGTCCAAATCCTTATAAAATTACCTCGATTAATGTTAAATGGTTAAATCTACCATCTGAAGTGGGAAAATCGATGCATAATATTAGAAGGTTAATGAAAACAGACATTGTTAGAGTAAAGATAAGGAGAGAATATTGTAAAGAGGATTGGCCGGATATAACTCAATTGATCATTAATATTTTCCCGAAACTCGTACAAACATTTAAAGAAGCTGACAGTCTCTTTCAAGAGAAGGTTTCTATGTACCCATTAGAATACTACGAGCTCTTTGTTCGTCCTGCTGTAGCAATTCTTTCGCCCGAGGAGGCTGAGATGTTGATAATGACATTAGAAGAAAAAACCTCAGCGAAAGCTGACGATACATCGTTTAAGGTATCATTTGGCGGTAATCAGTACACAATATCTTTTGAATATCCGTGTGGGTAGGATCAACCTATTTTTCTGAGGAGTGCAATAAAGAAGCCGTTACACATGTCGCGGTGCGGATAAAACCTTCTGCATCTCTCTAATCCTAAGAGTCCTGGCGAGCCTGATTTTATGGGAATTTCTTCAAGTTGAAAGTTAGGGTTTGACGCTAAGAAATCTTTGATTAAGCTTTCATTTTCTTCGAGCGTGATGCTACAGGTACAGTAAACGAGTAGGCCGTCATTCTTTACATATTTTGTAGCATTAGTTAACATTTTTTTCTGCAATGCTGAGAATTTCTTTATAGTTGTTGGTTTTACAACCCACCTGTAAGAAGGCTCGCGCCAAAACAAACCGGTAGAGCTGCATGGAGGGTCAAGCATCACAACGTCAGCATTTAGATGTGTCGGTAAATCCCTAGTAGCATCACAAAGAACAGCATCTACATTTTCAATCCATAAGCGTCGCGTATATGAAATATATGTCTTTAGTCTATGCGATGATATATCAATGGAAAGAATCCTAGCTTTGTTGTTTGTGTAAATTGCAAATAATGATGTTTTTATGCCAGGAGCTGCGCATATATCTAAGATCTTTATACCACTCTTAGGTTGAGCGGATATAATAGAGAATACGCTTGACGCATCTTGAACTGCTATAAGCCCGCGTTTATATGCTATTAGATCCTTTATTGCTTTGGATGAAATTATCTTGTAAAGCAGAGGTGCCCTCTTATCTCTCTCAAACTCCACCCCATCACTTTCTAGTACTTTCAATATTTCATCTTCGGTTGCTTTTAACCTGTTGAGAATGAAATAGGTTGGCGGCTTTTCGTTACTGATACGCATTAGCTCAATAGCTTCGGTTTTGCCTAGAATGTCAAAAAGATACTCGACAAACCATTTAGGGTGTCCATATAGAAGACTTATGTACTCTAGCTCGTCCCTACTTTCTATTATCTTATCATCAAGCTTCAAGGCATATATTCTACCGAACAGCGGCTCTAATGGTGCTATCCAGTCTCTTCCGAAGGTAAGTCTTGCTGCCTGGGCAAATTTTGCAGCTTCAAGTCTATCGCATCCTTTTATGATTACCTGGTTGGCAAAAAGTTCAAGAAGAATCCTCCGATCGGGTGAAAATTGTTCATCTTTTAATACTTTACTGACAATCTTGGCTAGAAGGTTTCTCCTCGTCCCATGCTCCCAGATTAGTCTTCTTGCAATTTCCACAGACTTTGCAGGGTACTTTTTTTCGCGTACAATCTCGTAGAGGCATGATTTAAGGGAATGTCGTGTATCTCTATGTCTGGCATATGCCTGTACTGTAGCTTTTAGCGCAGTGCCTAAAATCTCTAGAGGCGTCTCGACCAACCATCGACCCGAGCTCTCGATACTCATGTTTAGTGTCACTAACGTAGATTCTGAGATAGGACTGGTACACTACTACCTTATAACAGTGCCCAAAATATTAATATGTTAATGTTTTTTGATTAAATTTGAGAATCGTTGTCGGCCGTGCCGACAGGTAGGGGGTAAAGGTTGAGTCAAACCTTTAGTAGAGAACCAACTCCAGTGTGTAACCCTCTCTGTAGGTTTTTTAGATGTGTTAAAAAGGCTCTTAACTACAAACAGAACCCTCCATCATGCGATTGGGTAGGCGGGGCGTGCACAGGCCACCGTTGTCCATATGCAAGCTGTATACAAGTCAAGCTGCTTCCCGATGGGAGATGCGGCCTGTTCGTTAAGCGGAAGACGGCTGAGACGGGCGAGCCAGAGATAAAGCTTGGAGCCGATGTCGCCATTAGGGCCAAAAAAAGGTTAGAGAAATTTGGTGCGTAGCATATCACTCAATTTATATCTTACTAGTGGAGTACAAAGATAGAGTTGAGCAGCAACATAGAAATTATAGGTATAAGGGGTATACCGATCATTAGGCCTGGAGATGACTTAGCCAGCATAATAGTCGAGAGCGCTAGAAATATGGGCGTTGGTATAAAGGACGGCGACATAATCGTCATCACACACGTTGTCGTAGCTAGAGCTGAAGGAAAAATAATACGACTTGATGAGGTCGAACCATCTGAGCTGGCAAGACGCATAGCCGAAGAAGTTGGAAAGGATCCCAGGCATGTTGAAGTCATACTTAGGGAGTCAAAAAGCATACTAAGGATACACAACGGGATAATAATATCTAGGACAAAGCACGGGATTATTTGTGCTAATGCTGGCGTGGATGCATCCAACACATCTGAGAACAATAGCGTCGTCACGCTACCAGACGATCCAGATTTGTCGGCCAAGAAGATAAGAGAGAGGATAGAAAAACTTACGGGATCGCAGGTTGCCGTTATTATATCAGATACTCAAGGCAGACCTTTTCGCAGAGGCTTGATTAATGTGGCTATAGGTTGTAGCGGCATACAACCGTTGTGGGATAGAAGGGGTGAAGTGGACCTTTTTGGGAGGGTTTTGCGTTCAAAAATTACATGTGTAGTAGACGAGCTGTGTAGCGCTGCTGAGCTCGTGATAGGACAGGCTGCCGAGGGTATACCTGTGGCCATAATCAGGGGCTACAAATACATAAGAGACGATATACCTGCTTCCGTCATATTAAGGGAAAAGTATGAAGAACTCTTCATCTGACCTTGACGTTAAGCCCGAAATAGTTACCAGAATAGTCGAAAACTTGCTTAAGCTCACATCGCACGGTAATAAGATCACGATAGATGTCTTGGCTGAGCATAGCGTGGTCTCAAGAGACGTGGCGTTTAAAATCGTCTCGAGATTGTTAGGTAAAGACTTTAATGTAAACTGTGTCGAGGTTACCGGCGACACCAGGTTATCTATCATTCTGAAGTGTATTAGAGATTATGCTCCTGCTGAGGTTCTCGCTAGACACATATCTTGGAAAGATTTCGAGGTTCTCTCTGCGAAGGTTCTAAACGAGTACGGATTCAACGTATTGACAAACGTGAGGCTGCGCTTGTCAAAGAAGAAGTGCGAGTTAGACGTGCTGGCCGTAAGGAGTCCCACAGTCCTGCTTCTCGATTGCAAGAAGTGGAATGCGGTTTTGAGTGGAAAGAGGTTGACATCCATAGTAGAGAGCCATATGAGGAGGAGTCGGATGTTGGCGGAATATCTATTAAACATGCTCGGAAAAGGGGAAACGACTGTCGAAATAGTTCCAGCAGTATTAACGCTTTACGGTTCGAATAAGCGCGTTGAAAATGGTGTGGCGATAGTGCCCGTTGGTCTTCTGGGAAACTTTATTGAAAAATTACCGGAGATAAAATATGACCTCGAATGTATAAGGGTGAAGGTCGGCTCCGCATTGGATTATGTTATTCGAAAATTGGAAAGAAAGGACGCCCCTCAGCGACCCTATGGTTCTTCATGAATTCAGTGTGAGCTTTGGGTTCTTCATCGGGGCAAAATTCGGATGTATTACATAACATATAAAACTTCTTGCCGTCCTTAGACCAATATTTAATTTAATAGAGTTCTCTTGGAAAAGTGTCAAAAAATTTTTAAACTAAAAACTTGAAGAACTTTTTTATGCAAAGAAGGTTTGTATGGATTAAAAAGGAAACGGAAGTTTCTTTTAGGGAAATACTTTCGGTTTTATCCTTAATAATGCTCGTTTTATTAATCTTGCCTTTCATTAACTCTGTTAGCACATCTCCTGCTGTAGAAGACGAGGTTAAACAATTCCTTCCTAACTTAAATTATTCATGGCCTCTCGAAAAGGGGGACGAAGGGTCCACACGTTCCTCTTCCTCGTCAATCCCCTGTAGACCGCAAATAGCATATGAAAGCAATGTCCCCGCAGCACAAATCGTTTTAGTGGATGATGGGTTAATCTTCTCATTTGACCCAAATGGAAGGGCCGGAGATGCGTACGCTCTAAATGAAACTACAGGAAGAATACTTTGGCGCACGGACATATACGGTTTGTTTAATCGACTTATTATGAAAAATGCCCTAGGGAAATACTATTATATTGGGACAAGGGGCACTCCTTCTTTACTCATAGCATTAGACAAGAGAACTGGGAAGATAATTTGGACGTCTGAAATAGATGAAGGAGACATAACCGCGCTTATCGCATATAACAACAGGATATATCTCGGTACAAGAAGCGGATTAGTTTCTTGCATTGATGAGGATGGAAATATATTGTGGAGGAGGGAATTGGAGGATAAGGCTGTTACGGACTTGGCTTACGGCGACGGTAAGCTTTACGTAAACTTCGAATATAGCAAAAGCCTTTACGCATTAAACGCTGAAAACGGCGAGTTTGTTTGGACGTTTAATGGAAACGACTATTTGTCAGGAGTAGTGTTCAAAAATAACTTAGTTTTAGTTAAGGAATATAACAGGAAGTTGATTGGGCTTTCACCAAACGGTGCGGTGATTTGGAAAAAGGAGATGAGGATTGAAAGTTTTTCTGTCGGAGAAGATACCATTTACGTAGCTAATTATAGAGGGGTTTCTGTACTTGACTTCCAAGGAGGAGACATAGGCAAGTTCGATTTACCTGAAGAGGAACGGTTCCATGAATCTTATGGAGCTGTAGTAGCTGCTAAAAGGATCTTAGCTCTTCCGGTATATGGTAAAAACTACGGTCGCCTCTACCTTTTGTGGAGGGGCATAATCCCTATCTTCAACCTAACCTATTCTGGAGAAGGGGCTATTTCTCCGAAGGTAAGCATAGCTTATGGTAAGATTTATGTCGTATTCTATACGCACAATAGAATACTGCTTTACAAGCTTCATGATATCGAAAAACCAGTGATAGTCTCGGTGGAGGCGGCAAGCGAGATATATGAAGGAGAAGAACTTGTTGTGAAGGCAACCATTTACGATAATAGGAGCGGAATATACAGAGCCTTATTGGCTTATAGTGTTGACGGTGGTAAATGGAATTATGCAGATATGGAGTTGGAGAGAAGATATATAATTGAACCAGTATGTGGTTACGGTCTTAGTGAAGAACCGTATGTAGGCAAAATACCTGCTCAGCGTGCTGGTTCAAGAATTATTTGGAGAATCATCGCGATAGATAATGTTGGCAATTACATCATATCACAAGAACATACCTGCCAAGTTGTTGAGAAGAGGGACGTCAATCCTCCAACAACCAAGGCTTTATATGAGGATATATGGCACAATGAGGATTTCACTATAGCCTTGGAGGCTGAGGATGACCTAAGTGGGGTCGCGGAAACATACTATAGAATAAACAACGGTGTGTTGAAGAGGGTTAGTGTTGATGGTCATCCACTCATAACGATGGAGGGTGCTAATAATACTTTGGAATACTGGAGTGTTGATAAGGCTGGTAATGAGGAAACTCACAAATTTATAACAGGCATAAAGCTGGATAAGAGTAAACCTATTGCAAATGCTGGGCAAGACCTGAAAGCAAACGTTGGTGACGTCGTAGTCTTAGATGCAAGTGCATCAACAGATAATATAGGAATAGTTAGCTATGAATGGGATTTCGGGGATGGAGAAAAAGGAACTGGTGTGAAAGTGACACATACTTATGAGAAAGCTGGGACTTATACGGTAACTTTAACGGTAAAAGATAAAGCTGGGAACGTTGGTATCCATAGCATAACAGTTACCGTCGCAGAAGCTGTCACAGAGGTCTTCCCAACATCACTAGTAATCGCAATTGTAATTCTAGTAGTAATCATAGTTATAATCGCAATTCTAGTATTGCGCCGCCGGCATTCTTAACACACCTGAAGGTTAATGATTACAGGTAGATTATAGCTGGCTTTGGCAGTAACTGTGAAGTCCCCATATTAGTTGTAGAGCTTATACTGAGTTCAGAGTGGAAAATGACTTAAAGGAAAGAAATGAATGCTCCGGCCGGGATTTGAACCCGGGTCCCGGGCTCGAGAGGCCCGTATACTTAACCGGACTATACTACCGGAGCTGCAGAATAGTTTTATAAGCGTCCACAAATTAAGCGTTTCGTCATTAAAAACTACAAAATCGCTCGGATACGGCGTAATTATGACTAAACCTTAATATTTTGCTTACTCTGGTAAATTTCTCAGAAACTGTTGAGAGGTGATATTATATGTCTATGACAAGGCAACCCATCTTAATACTAAAAGAAGGGACTCAAAGGACAAGGGGCAGACCAGCCCAGCACAATAACATCTTGGCAGCTAAGATAATTGCTGAGATGGTCAAGAGTACGCTTGGGCCGAAGGGAATGGATAAGATGTTGGTGGATAGTCTAGGCGACGTCGTTGTCACGAACGACGGTGCAACTATTCTCAAGAAGATAGATGTTGAGCACCCTGCTGCTAAGATGATAGTAGAGGTTGCAAAGGCGCAGGACGAAACAGTTGGTGATGGTACGACCACCGCGGTTATCCTGGCGGGTGAGCTCCTGAAAAAGGCCGAGGAACTCATGGAGCAGAAAATCCACCCGAGTACAATAATTAGCGGCTACAGAAAGGCACTAGACGTCGCTTATAGGGCCCTTCAGGACATAACGTTAACCGTAGACCTAAAAGACAAGAACACAATCAAGAACGTCGTAAAGACCGCACTTAGTAGCAAATCGCTAGGGTATGCATTAGACCATATAGCCGACCTAGCAATAGAGTCCGTACTCTCTGTCGTAAAGGAAAGGGACGGTAAGTTAGTAGCTGATAAAGATGACATACAAATCGTGAAGAAAGTCGGCAAGAGCCTCATGGAGTCTGAGCTTGTAAGGGGCATTGTGATAGACAAAGAGGTTGTACATCCTGCAATGCCGAAGAGGGTGGAGAACGCCAAGATAGCGCTACTTGACACACCGCTGGAGATAGAAAAGACAGAGTTCAGCGCCGAGATTAGGATCAGAGATCCATCCAAGATAAAGGCATTCTTAGACGAGGAGACCAACATACTTAAAGAGATGGTTGACAAGATAGTTTCTGTTGGCGCAAACGTTGTGGTATGTCAGAAGGGCATAGATGATGCTGCTCAGTTCTTCTTAGCAAAGGCTGGCATACTCGCCGTAAGACGTGTTAAGAGGTCCGACATGGAAAAGTTGGCAAAAGCTACAGGAGGAAGAATAGTAACCAATATCGAAAGCCTCACTGAAAAAGACTTAGGAAGGGCCGGATTAGTGGAAGAGAGGAAGATAGGCGAGGATCGGCTAGTGTTCGTGGAAAAGTGCGAGAATCCTGGTGCAGTTTCCATACTGATTCGCGCTGGCCTGGAGAGGCAGATGGACGAAGCTGAGAGGGCATTAAACGATGCCATCATGAACGTCATCAATCTTGTGGAAAATAACAAGATAGTACCGGGTGGTGGTGCCGCGGAGGTAGAAATAGCCAAGGCTATACGAAGAGAGATGGGTAAGCTAACGGGCAAGGAGCAGCTAGCATTCCTTGCCTTTGCTGATGCGGTAGAAGTTATACCGAGGACGCTCGCAGAGAATGCAGGTCTCGAGCCTGTTGAGATAATGGCCTCACTGAGACATGCCCACGAGAACAACGGCAAGAGTTATGGTATTAATCTCTTCGCTGGCAAGGTTGATGATATGTTGAAGCTAGGCGTCCTAGAACCATTGAGGGTCAAAGAGAATGCATTGAAATCGTCTTTGGAGGCGGCCGCGATGATATTGCGTATCGATGACGTTGTCGCCGCTTCAAGGAAGAAGTTTACGGAGAAGAAGAGCGAAGAGGAGAAGAAGAGCGAGACTTAATAAAAATTTATAATTTTTGCATTTTTATTGTTAAAACCCCATTTTTATACGATTTGTCAACCAATTCCACTTTATGAGGTAAAACCACGGTCTTTCTAAAACCACTGCCGCTTTTTATGATTATGCGCTTACCTAACACCAATACTTTTACATCATCTTCAGGACCTGGAACTTGCGCAATTATGCTTATGTAATTTCCATCGTATAACACTTCGTATATGAAATCCCTTAATCCTGACTTTTTGAGCATCTTACGAATCTCCTTTATCCAATAGAACAAGATGAACACGGTGACTGATACCAGCACAATCCCTACAAATCCTCTATGCATTCTAAGAGCGAATACAATAACCACTATCATAAGCACTGTTAAAAGCATTATTGTCACAGGTCTAAACTCCTGAACTCTACGGTCCTTGCTAGTCTGCATACTTTACACCCAACTACTCTAAAACAATAGATATGTAATGCAATTCTACTATCCCATTTTCTACTATAATAACACCGTAGTTAATAACATTATCCTCTACCCACTCTAGAATCCTCTTTTCTGTCCATCTTTTTATAAAGGCCTGAACCAGATCCTCTACTTTTTTATAATCCTCGACCAACTTTACACTTACTTTACCTTCAAGGAAAACCAAGTGGGCGTTTATCTTTTCGGGCCTCATTACGGTAATGTTTGCGTGTTCGAGTAATGTAGAAACAAACTCCTTAATGTTGGAAATCATTTGTTCTTTTCCCGTAATCTCGGGAGGGAGTGTTTCCAATCCTGCCAACTTTGACAAAAATGCTCTGAACGCACTCTCAGGCGTAGACCCAAGACCCACATAGTATTCGCCAGTAAAGGCAGCTCCCACGACGGCTACCGTACCGATTGTTGTTATAACACCCTCTGCTGGCGCAGTATATACTGGAATGAAGTAAACTGGATAATCACCGATTTGGTATAGTATATTATCGCCTATCCTTGGGTTTCTGAGCAACGTCTCCATCTGTTTAAAGACTGGGTCCCTTCTTAGGGCTTCGATTGCTGCCGTTGGACCTAAAAGCTTAACTACGGACTCTAAAGGGACTTTATAGACGATTACCTCGCCGAGATGGGGGTAATCGTTTCTTACCACAGCATAGCCTGCAAGATTCTTTCCTAAAGCGCCTTTAAGCTGTAAAGAAAGTATGCCAATGAACTCTATGTCTTCAAAGCCAGGCGGTTGCGCGTATATAAAGTAAGTCTCAAGTCCTTCAGGGATTTCGAAAAACTCCCTTGCACCTATAAATGTAGCGGGGTCCCTAACATGGTACTTGTTGTACACACCAATCCTCCATTCAAATAACTCAACAGGATATCTGGTTTGTTTATATAACCATACAGGCATTTCTGTGCTAACATATTCAGCATAAAGGTTTTTGAATAACTCGCTGAAGAAATCATCACCTATTACTACGAGTTGTATTGTTCCATCATAGACATCTATCAATGCATAGCCAACAAAGCGTGCAAAGAGCTCGCCCCTACTCCATGGCACATTTTCAGCAGACATCCTAAAAATGAGTGGCATTAACCAGTAGGTCTTTTCACCATCCGTCACCGGAAACATATCAATTGGCACGCTGTTCCATTCATACGAGAAGTAGGGGAATAGGAGTTTCATCCTATCGTATACATCCTTATACCTTATTATGTGAACAGTTTTATCGGGATATGATAACATGAACGTTACATCAAACAACCAGCTCAACGGCGGCTGAGCATCCACACCACCTTTCCCTGAGTAGAAATGTCCACCAACCTCTTTGCTCGTTTCTTCACCAATAACATGAGCTGACCATGTGGTCGAAAGTAAACCTCCCTCTCCATAGTAGACTCTACGTTGTTTGAAAAATTTGCTAGAATCTTCAATCGTTCCGTCATGCGCATTCAGTAAAAGGAAGCCATTTGGTACGTGCGTGTAAACCATGTGCTCGTTGAACCAACGGTCTTCAGGTCTCACGAACTCTGGCAGTATCGGCTTCATGGATGCACTCCAGTAAAGTGTATCGTTGAATCTTATTATGTCAGAATCTTCGAAGTCAACATATGGTATAAGACCTATCTCCGGTTTAAGCTTCGTGAATGCCGCGTCCCAATCCCATAGCCTAATTTTTGATAAAATGTTTCTATTTTTTTCAACGTACAGGGATATTGTCTCTTGACGTATTTCTTTTATAGAAAAATTATATGATAATTCCTTAATCTTATCAAGCTCTGCAAGATAACGGTTTACTGATATTTCTTGGACGACATAAGGACCCAACCACTCTACCTTTCTTGCATCCGCTATGCTGTTCTGTATGGCGATAACCGATCCTGCTAACAGAGCAACGAGTACTATGGCCCCTATTCTTACGTAAATGTTTCCCAGCTTGCCCAACCTATGAGAGTCAATGTATGCATAAATCGCGAACAATGTCGCAATGGTTATTGTTGCTATGAGAGTTATTTTTGTGTTATAGTCGATATACGTTGTGAAGAACGAATTAAAAGCGGTCCAGAAGAGTCCAACAGCTATTAGCGCCTCTATTGTAGCAATTGGTATTATGACCCTACCTTCCTCCAAATACTTTACAATTGACGTACTAATGCTTTTGACGAACTGTGTGAGACCTACTAGAACGACAAGTCTAACTCCTAATGCGCTGAATATTGGAGGTATGATAAGCAGCAGTGTCGGAAGTGCTGGTATTACCATACTTTGGGCAAATGCCTCGTCAGTAGGAGGGGTGATGAATGGTAAAAGGAATATCCTCCAAACCTCAATTAGCTTTGGGTCCCACCCACTCAGCATTGCTAATACCGACATACCGAAGAGCGTATTCGTGAAAAATACCGTCCCCACTATCGTCTTCGTTATCTGCCATACTACAAAATTGCGTACGTTCATCCTGAAGTTTGAAAAATCTATCAAATCGAGATGGATTACGCCAGGGCTTTTGACGATGTTTATGAGCAACCTGAAGAACCAAAAAAGAAGCGATCTTCTATTCTTAAAATCGACCCTAAAGAAGGCTATTGTCGAAAGCACTAGGCCACCAACCAGCGCATAGTAGAATGGTCTTATGAAAAGTTCGCCGAACTCTATGAAGTTTAAAAATAAGTTAACAATCTGATTGCCTATTATGAAAAACATCAGCAGTATTATTATCGCCGTTATTATCCTAATTGTCCACTTTCTTGACGATGTCCTTCTATTTGGGTAATACGCAGTCCGCATGCAACTCGAGTTTATTTATTGGTGACTTTAAACTTTTTTTACGGCATGCGCGCTGTTCCAAAGGTAATCAAAGTAGTCCCTAGCAAACTTTGCTAAGCTCGTATGTTCTGACCATATAGCTATGGCTGGTCTCTTTCCATTTTCAGCTGCAAATATTATCATAACTTCCTTCAAATCGCGGATTGCACCGCAACCAAACATATGCTCCCTGATTCTGACCTCTGCAACCTCAACCAACTTCTTTAATATCTGTTGCTCAATATCTGATGTGAGCATTATTTGTACTCTGCCGTTCTTCCCTTTGATTGTTATAAAAAACGGTAACAATGTACGTAAGAGCTCCTTAGGAAGAATTGGTGTTGCTAATAAAAGCTCTCGCTCACAATTAGCGATGAGCTCCTTTAGCTTGGTTAAAATATTCTGCTCTCCTCTTAATATCCAGATGTCTGGCTTTTCCTTAGCCCACCTATTCTCGAAGATTGGCATGAGTTCGGATATTATTATATCGCTATTTTGTTGGAGTTTTTCTTCAAGCTTCAACTTCATAGTTTCGACAGCTGTAATCGGGGATTTTGCGTGATACTTTGCAGGTCTTCCGCCCTCTACTTCAATCCATCCTTTCTCCTCCAAGCTTCCTAAAACTTCGTAAATTTTCGAATAAGGTATCTCAGCTATGTTGCTCAGCTCGCTAGCGGTCAACGGACCCATTTGGATAAGCGGAAGGTATGCCCTAATTTCGTAATCCGTAAGGCCTAGGTTTTGCATCGCCTTCCTGACTCTTTCACTGATAGTCATATTGCTGCCTGTCTTTTCAGACCAGCTCATATGTTCATAAATCTTAATGAATGCCACCTTATATCTGCTTCTTAGTTACTGAAGGTTCTTTCGAAAGGCTTTATGACGCTCTTTACCTTGAGAGTCATAAAATAACCTACTGTTGAAAATCACAACACTAATCGCTTAATCTGGCTGCGATCACTGCTTGACCGAGTGAGAGCCCACCATCACCGGGCGGGATCCTTGTATTTGTGTAGAATCTAAAACCTTTTGCTTCGATCGTTCGTCGTATTGTTGTCGTTATTTGTTCGTTGTATGCCACACCACCCGTGAAAACAATGTTTTTTACACATTCGCTGGTTGCTATTTCTAAGGCAAGTTCGGCCAAGCCTAGTGCCAAATAATTCTGGGCTGAGAAGGCAAGGTCTCTCACCTTTTTTGAATTTAAACCCTTCATTGCCATTTCTGTAATCGATTCTACCATGTACTTTGTGTTCAAGACCCTGCCTTTTATTTCCGGCTTCAGTCCTAAGATGTCTGAGCCACCTATCGCTACAGATTCGAGCTTCATAGCAGGCTCACCTTCGTAGGTTCTCTCATAGCATATGCCCAATATGGCTGCAACACTATCCAAAACCCTACCAGCGCTTGAAGTCTTTATGTTTTTTCCATTCTTAATCTGTTTTAATACTATTTCTGCTTCGTCTCTACCTCTTGGAAGCTTATCAGTATTCGAAAATAACCACTCCTCACATATATCTGATCCGAACAATATACCCGCGGCCATCCTTGCTGGATACTTTGCGGCTAGGTCGCCGCCTGGCATTGGGTGATTTTCCAAATGTCCCAAGCGACGGAAAACATTACCATCGCATAAAAGAACCTCACCACCCCACGCCAAACCATCGCTACCGTACCCGAATCCGTCGCATGCTATTCCTATGACTTCCTCCAACCCATGCTCTACCATTACCGAGGCAACATGCGCATGGTGATGTTGGACAGGTATTGTTGGTATCTTAAACTTTTCAGCCAATTCTTTTGCTAGCCTAGTTGTCTGGAATCCTGGATGTAGATCATGAGCTATTACCTCTGGTTGTGCTCTGATAAGCTTAGCTAAATAATGTACTGCAGACTTCAAAAATTCGTAAGTTTCTACACATTCTACGTCGCCAATATGCTGCGTTAAGAACGCCTTATCACCCATGAGGATACAAGCGGTAACGTTGAGCTCACCTCCCAAAGCAAAGACGTTTTTACTGTACTCATGCGATAAGACGATTGGCTCTGGTGCGTAACCCCTCGAACGGCGTATAAAGCTGACAGACCCGTCAACTAACCTTACAACAGAATCGTCACATCGGTTAACGATTTCTCGGTTGTGGAGAAGCATATAATCAACATCCTTTCCGATTCTTGAATAGGCCTCTTGATTTTGTATAACTATCGGCTCACCTGACGGGTTTGCACTTGTCATCACGTATGCCGGCTCCTTACTGTTAAGCAGTAGAAGAAGATGTAGGCCAGTATACGGTAGCATTACACCTACATTGTGAAGGCCTGGCGCTATCTCCTCAGATAGATAGTAGTCCTCACTTTTGCGTAATAAAACAATAGGGCGTGCTGGGGATGTGAGCAATGCTTCCTCTTGGTTACTAACGATTGCAAAAGACTTTACGGTCTTCAAATCTTTAGCCATTATTGCAAAAGGCTTTTGTCGCCTATGCTTAACTTTCCTAAGCCTTATTATAGGTTCTGAAATTGTTGTTGCCGTTGCTACGTGGAAGCCACCATTCCCCTTTATTGCCACTATGTATCCTTCATCGATAAGCTTAGCAGCTTCCTTTATCGGTTCTTTACATGCGATCAATTCTCCATTGTTGGTTGTTAAATAAACCATCGGACCGCACTTAGGGCATGCAATCGTTTGGGCGTGAAACCTCCTGTTCAAAGGATCATTATATTCAGAACTACACAATTCGCACATCGGAAAATCTCTCATGGATGTATTTTGCCTGTCGTACGGTGTGTCTAATATGGCAGTGAATCTTGGTCCACAATTCGTGCATGTTATAAAGAAGTAGCCGAATCTTCTATCAGTAGGATTTAGGAGCTCTTTAACACAATCATCACATATCGCCACATCCGCTGGTATCACAGAACCCGTGACTAGGCTTTGCTCCGAACTCTTTAGTATCTCAAAACTCATGAACTCGTTCTTTGACTCTGAATAGCTTATATCGATCTTGGTTATATGAGCTAAAGGCGGCTTCTCCTTAACTAGAGCGTCCAAGAAAGATTTTATATCCAGTTCTGGTCCTTCTACGATTATCCTAACGGATGCGTCCTTTAGATTCTGGACAAATCCTTTAAGCCCCCTGCTAACTGCGATTCTATAAACGAATGGTCTAAAGCCCACTCCTTGAACTATGCCTGAAACCCTGACTTCAGCCCTAACTTTTTCCATCTACCATATTAGATCTCTTCAATCCATAACATATACTAGACGTCATTTAATGTCAAGTGATAATTAAAGTATTTACTTCATTAGTTTTTATAAGACGTTTATTACAAATATACTTGAAAGTTAAATTTAAGGAATTTGCTTTTTTATTTAATTGGAGGTTGGATCTTTACGTTCAAATTCTCCTTGGAAGATGCGGTAAAAGAGCTCAGGCCGCAATTATGTTATCAGTGCATGAAGTGCTCCAGTGGATGTACGGCCGCAAAGGTCGTTAACAACTACAGACCCCATGAGATAGTCGCCCTAGTGAAAGCAGGCTATTCTGACGAACTTATAAATAGCGACGTGATATGGGCATGCTCAGTTTGCTTAAAGTGCGTAGAATACTGTCCCCAGAGGGTCTCACCGTTTGAAGTGGTGATGGCACTCAGGAACGAGTCTATCGCAAGGGGGAGGGTGCCTCCGAAATCTTTCGTGGAAATGGCAAAATCCGTATTGAAGGTTGGCCACATCCAAGAACCCATGTACATAATGTCAAAGGATTTTGAGGAAGTTTCTAGGATGGAGCTGGGCTTACCAGAAATGCCAAAACCGAAAGATTTTGAAAAATTTAAACAACACGTCTTGTTGGTAGGTTTTGAGAAATTAAAGGAGGTTATCCGAGTATGAAGTTCTTACTTTATTTGGGTTGTACTACTGCGACGAAGCAATACGGTTATGAACTCTCGCTGAGGGCCACGTTACCATTGTTGGGCGTAGAGCTAGAGCATCCTAAAGACATGAACTGTTGTGGGGTTCCGATGAAGGGTATAAGCAAGTTTTATCCGTATTATGCCTGTGCAAGGATTATGGCACTAGCTGAGTCGCAGGGTTTGGATATCATTGCGCCATGTAATGGCTGTCACCTAAATTTAACGGAGACAATCTACAAGTTGAAGTTGAATCCGTTGCTTATGAGCGCAGTGAATGAACTTCTTAAAGAGGAGGGGCTGAAGTATACGGGTAAAGCGATGGTGTATCATCCTGTAGAAATTTTACATGACAAGATAGGCATTGAAAAGATAACATCATCAATTAAGAGAAAGTTGCCAGAAATACCAGTTTCTTCTCATCCTGGTTGTCACCTAATCAGACCAACAGAATTCCCGAGACCAGAGACAAGAGATGGTCCACTCAAGCTGGATAGATTGATCGAAGCCATAGGTCTTAAGGCGAGGGATTATCCTGAAAAGTACGAATGTTGTGGAGCGGCTATACTTCCCTACTCGCCGGAGGCGGCGATAAAGACTGCAGCCTTCAGAATAAAAAGAGCATTGGCTGTAGGTTCGAAAGCAATAACCAGCTTATGTCCTTACTGTATAGATATGCTCGATGGAAAGCAAGATGCAGCTAAAACAATAACCGGTGACCAAAACATTTCAATTCCAGCGCTTTATTATACGCAATTACTGGGCCTTGCATTAGGTTTGGATGAAAAAGAGCTTGGGATGAGCCTAAACATGAGTCCGGTCGAGGTTTTACTCGAGGAGGTGAAAGTCTGATGGTCGAGGATGAAGAAGTTAGAATAGGCGTTTATATATGTCATTGTGGTTTAAACATAGCATCTGTAGTTGACGTAAAGAAAGCGGCTGAAGAAGTATCAAAAGTACCGAATGTTGTGGTTGCGAAGGACTACCAATTCATGTGCTCTCAACCAGGCCAGAATATAATAATTGAGGACATAAAGCAACATCGCCTTAACAGGGTCGTCGTGGCTGCCTGCTCACCTAGAATGCACGAACCAACGTTCCAGAAGGCTGTCGAAAGGGGCGGTCTTAACCCATACCTTTTCGAGATGGCTAATATAAGGGAGCATTGTTCTTGGGTTCACGAAAAGGAAAAAGTTGCTGCGACAGAAAAGGCCATCAAATTAGTTAAGGCTGCTATCGCTAAAGCTAGGCTGTTAAAGCCGTTAAAGAGGGAGAAAGTAAATGTGATACCAAGGGCGCTCGTCATAGGTGGTGGGATAGCCGGCATCAGAGCTTCGCTCGACATAGCAAATGCTGGCTTCGAGGTTCACTTAGTTGAGACGAGACCCAGCATAGGAGGGAACATGGCAAGGTTAGATAAGACTTTTCCAACACTTGACTGTTCTCAGTGCATACTAACACCTTTGATGGTAGAAGTAAGCAGACACCCAAACGTCACTCTTCACACCTATACGGACGTTGTGAACATTGATGGTTCTGTCGGGAACTTTAAAGTTAAACTATTGAAGAAACCAAGGTACGTTGACGAGTCGAAATGTACTGGTTGTGGCACATGTATCACAAAATGTCCATGGACCGCGCCGAGTGAATTTGAGTTAGGACTTGGGAAGAGAAAGGCAATATATTTCGAATTCCCACAGGCCGTCCCGCTTATTCCTGTGATCGACCCTGAGCACTGTATGTATTTCCAGAAGGGAACATGTAGAGCTTGTGAGAAATTTTGTCCTACTAAGGCTATAGACTTCAATCAAAAACCGGAAGAGATAGAGTTGGAAGTTGGAGCAATAATCTTAGCTACTGGATATAGTTTGTACGATGTCGCAAAAGCCATGCCAGAATACGGTTATCGCAAGTATAAGGACGTAATCACCGGATTAGAATTAGAGAGGCTCGTCTCGGCCACAGGACCAACAAAAGGGCACATAGTCAGGCCAAGTGATGGGAAGGAGCCGAAAAAGGTTGCAATAATTCTTTGTGTTGGTTCGAGGGACGAAAAGCACCTCAGGTTCTGCTGCAGGTTTGGATGTGTAGCAGGAATAAAGCATGCCTATTACATAGTGAGTCACATACCGGACGCGGAAGTGTACATTTGTTACAGGGACATCAGGACCTTTGGGAAAGGTTACGAAGAGTTCTATGAGAGAATCAGGAATTACGAAAACATCAAGTTCATAAGAGGTAGCCCAATGGAGATATTACAAGATGCTGATGGAAGTCTCTACTTTGACGTGTTCGATGCAAACACAAACAGAATCGTAACACTCAGGCCAGATCTCGTCGTCCTTGAGACCGGCATAGTTCCTCACCCGACGTTTAAAGAAGTGGCCAAGATACTTAAGTGTGCGGTAGGTCCAGACGGTTTTGCGTTAGAATTACATCCAAAGCTTAGGCCTACAGAGACATCGGTTGACGGGGTATTTTTGGCCGGTGCAGTGCAAGGACCAAAGGACATACCCGACACTGTAGCTCAGGCAGGTGCTGCGGCATCTTCAGTCATAGCATTGATGTCGAAGGGCTACGTAGAAACAATACCTTACGTCTCCTCGATTAACGAGGACTTATGTAGCGGGTGTGGTATATGCCAGCCCTTATGTGCTTACGACGCAATATCTTTAGTTAAAAAAGAAGATGGGAAGCAAGTTGCAAAAGTTGACATAGGCAAGTGCAAGGGGTGTGGAGTGTGTGCAGCCGCATGTCCATCCGGAGCCGCCCAACAGCTTGGATTTAACGACGAGCAGATTTTGGCGATGGTAAGGACACTTACGAGGTGATTAAAATGGTAGAGAATTTTGAACCGAATATAGTGGTTTTTGCATGCAACTGGTGCTCTTATGCTGGGATGGACCTAGCCGGAACTAGTCGAATACAATACCCCCATAACCTCAAAGTGATCAGGGTTATGTGTTCCGGCAGAATCAACCCAGTGTACATACTTGAGGCTTTCGCGAACGGTGCCGACGGTGTCCTTGTGACTGGTTGTCATCCTGGCGATTGCCACTATATATCTGGAAATTATAAAACCAGAAAGAGAATCATTCTACTGGAGAGGTTGCTTGAGCAGTTTGGTATTGAAAAAGAGAGGTTAAGGTTAGAATGGGTATCCGCATCAGAAGGGGAAAAGTTCGCCAACATCGCGAAAGAATTTGTCGAGCAAATAAGGAAGCTGGGGCCAAATCATATCGCAAAGGAATTAAGGAAGGAGGTGGCAGTAGTTTGAATAAACCAAGGCTGGCCATAATACCTGGGGCAAACTGTGCCGGCTGCGACTATTCGCTCCTAGACTTAGGTGAAAAAGTCATAGAAGTTTTGATGGCTGTAGACATAGCTTACTGGCCGACCGCTGCCGATCTAAAGTTGGAGGACCTAGAGAAGCTACCAGATGGTTCTATAGACCTTGTGCTCTTTGAGGGTGCCGTGAACAATGACGAGACGGAAGAAATGGCTAAACTTGCAAGGAGGAAGGCAAAAAATCTCATAGCATTTGGAGCTTGTGCTTGTTTTGGTGGCATACCCGGTCTTGCAAACGTTGCCTCAAAGGATGGTATCCTCCGAAAAGCATACATAAAGAGTTTGAGCACAGTCAACCAGCAAGGAACAATACCTTGTAAGCTGACAAGGCTTGATGGCATTGAGCTAACAATACCAGAATTTCTTGAGAGTGTTAAGTCGCTTGATCAAGTAGTTAATGTGGATTATTACCTACCAGGCTGCCCACCACCACTCAAATTGGTAGCCGAGGCATTAACTGCCGCACTATCTGGAAAGCTACCACCAAAGGGCACGGTGTTTGGTTCGATGAAGTCCGTCTGTGACGATTGCAAGCGTATCCGTGAAGACAAGAAGATTACGGAGATAAAACGCTACCACCAGCTCATCCCAGACCCTGAGAGGTGTCTTTTCGAGCAAGGCATAATATGTATGGGTCCTGCAACCAGAGGCGGTTGCGATGCAGTATGTCCTACGGTGAACGTTCCCTGTAGAGGTTGTATGGGACCGACACCAGGATCTCAAGATCAAGGTGCTAGGATGTTATCCGCCCTATCTTCTGTAATAGGGCTAGAGGTTGAAACGGGCGTTAGTGA
Organism: Candidatus Terraquivivens tengchongensis; assembly: GCA_023268355.1. Lineage (GTDB taxonomy): Archaea > Thermoproteota > Nitrososphaeria_A > Caldarchaeales > Wolframiiraptoraceae > Terraquivivens > Terraquivivens tengchongensis. The sequence continues at coordinate 293,158 of JALNJK010000002.1, read as the reverse complement.
TGAAGAGGTTAGAAAGCTCATATTGCAGGTAAAGGATCCGTTAGGAACGTTTTACAGGTACAGTTTACCAAAATCAATAATGCGTAGGGTGTGGGGTGTTAGAGAATGAAAAAGGTTGTAACGATTCAGCCCATAACTAGGCTTGAGGGGCACGGTAAGATTTCGATATTTTTAGACGAAACTGGCAATGTTAAGGATGCTTACTACCAAGTAGTTGAGTTCAGGGGCTTCGAAAGGTTCTGCATAGGAAGACCTGTCGAGGAAATGCCCATAATAACGCCAAGGATCTGCGGTGTTTGTCCATGGGCACACCACATGGCATCGGCGAAGGCCGTAGATGCTGTTTATGGGGCTGAGTTGCCAAAGACTGCCAAGAAAATACGGGAAATGGCCTACAATATATTCTACATACATGACCATTCAGCAGTATTCTATGCACTTTCTGCACCGGACTTCGTTGTTGGACCCGATGCACCTAGAGCTGAAAGAAACATCCTCGGCCTTATCGGAAAGATTGGTCTAGAAACTGGGAAGAAAGTCATAAACGCTAGAATGGTGGCTACGAAGCTTTTGGAAAAACTTGCTGGGAGGGCAATAATACCGACTTGCGCTGTTCCAGGCGGTGTATCCAAACCTTTGACGGAAGACGACAGAAAAGAAATAGAAGAAGGTGCGAAGAAGCTTGTGGATTTCAGTCAGTTCACGCTGAAGATATTTGAAGATGTTGTTCTAAAGAATCAAAAATACCTTGACTTAATTATGGGCGACGTGTATAAGCACGAGACTTATTATATGGGTTTGGTCGACGAGAAGGGGCTGGTTAACTACTATGACGGAAAGGTCAGAGTTGTTGACCCGAAGGGAAGAATCTACACAGAATTTCATCCAAAAGATTATCTAAATCATATAGGTGAACATGTGGAGACATGGACTTATCTTAAGTTCCCATACTTGAAGAGTTTAGGCTGGAAGGGGATAGTTGATGGTGAAACATCCGGTGTATATAGAGTAGGACCTCTTGGTAGACTCAACGTAGCTGACGGATTTGCAACACCGCTTGCGCAGGAAGCTTATGAAAAATTTAAAGAAATTTTGGGTAAGCCTGCTCATGCAACACTTGGATACCATTGGGCGAGGGTTATAGAAATACTTAATGCCGCTGAGAGGGTACTCGAGTTGAGCAAGGATCCAGACATAACCGGAAAGGACTTTAGAGTTCCTTTGACAAATACTCCAAGCGAAGGGGTCGGTATTGTTGAAGCACCAAGGGGCACACTTATACATCACTACAAGACGGATCAAAACGGCATATTGACCGACGTTAACCTGATAGTTGCAACGACACACAACAACGCTGGCATATGTATGTCCGTAAAGAAGGCCTCGCAACAGCTTATAAGAGGTGGCAACGTAAACGATGGACTACTCAACATGATAGAGATGGCATTCAGAGCTTACGACCCGTGCTTAGCCTGTGGAACGCATGCGTTACCAGGTCAGATGCCGCTTGACGTATGTATATATGATGCAAACGGAAGACTCGTGGTCGAGATAAAGCGTCCTTGAAGAAGAAAGGGATAATCGTAATAGGGCTTGGTAATCCGATACTTGGTGACGATGCCGTAGGCCTAGTTGTCGCATCCGAGTTAAAGAGACGACTGGGCAACCTTGTTAATATTGTTGAACTATGTGCTGGAGGTCTCACCGTGGCGGAGACCATGCTCGGTTACAGGAAGGCTATACTCGTGGATGCTTTGATTGAAGAGGGGGCCGTTCCTGGAAAAATCCTAAGGCTAACGTTCGAAGACTTAAAAGTAACACCTAAACGGTTCATCGGCTTTCATGATATGGACCTCGTAACTTCCATCGAGCTCATTAAAGTTATAGAAAAAGAGTCTTTTCCAGATGAAATAGTGATTTTTGGGATAACTATTCAAAAACCGGGCTGCTACCAAGAGGGGTTAAGCGAGTGTGTAAAAACTGCCATACCAAAATGTGTTGAAATGATTGAAAAAGAATGCAGCCTTTGATTTTAACACCTGCAAAAATAACCATTATTCATGAATAACGCATGCATAACTTTATTATGACACAAATGCTGCTAACTTGTAAAGGCAAAAATTATTATATGAGTTATTAAGATATATACAAACTAGAACAAGTTAAGGCGACTATACGAAATAACGGGTGATGCGCTTGGATACAAGTTTAACATTATTGGTAAACTTTATCTTTGGAACACTACCATGGGTTACCTATACAGTATTTTTGCTCGGCATTTCTTTGAAGCTATACACGTGGTTCTCAACGGCGCCATATCATAAGACGGGGTCGTATTCCAAAACATCGATTTCTGCAGGGTCCGTAGGGCTTATGATAGGACAGTTTATATATTTGCTACTGTTTCAGGGTCGTTTCATAAAACCCAACATTAAATCTTTTGTACTCTGGCTTATGTCTTTCTCTGCACATATTTCGTTGTTTTTGATATTATTTGGACATCTGAGGCCTATTGGGGTCTGGTCAGCATCATGGTTTGCATGGGTAGCATCCGAGCAATTTTTGACGAGGGATTTGCCATTTTATCTCGGCTGGGTCGTGCTCGGCGGTTTTAGTCTGCTGTTGGTGAGGAGGGTAGTTGATAGGTCAGTGAGAAGCATATCCGGCTTTGATGATTACTTTTTACTTGTTATTTTGATCATAGTATTTCTCGCTGGAAACATGATGCGTGTATCTCCTTACATTCATGAACCCTTTGCACTTGAAATATCACCGGGCATAGTGATGCAACTTAAGGAAACACCATCGTTAATTTGGCTTGCCGTGCATGGAATTGCGGCTCAGATTCTGATAATGTATATGCCGTTCAGTAAGCTGTTTCATATAATAGCATCACCCTTTACAGTTCTCGCTTACAGCATTAGGCATGGTAGGCTTTACGGAGGTATGAAAACATGAAGCTAGAGATGCTTAAAGAAGTATCACCGTTTACCATGCTGCAACTCGAGACGTGTGTAAGGTGTGCTCACTGCGCAGAATACTGCCCAGTATATGACGTTCTGAAAAAGCCGCAGACAATGCCAGGTGGCAGGGTTTCAGTTATGCTTAAGATGATAAAGGGTGGTGCAAGTTCATGGTTTACGTTTTATCGATTAAGAGCAGGTAAGTTGAATGAAATTGAGAATCACATTAAAAGCGTTTACGAATGCGCCCTTTGTGGTAGATGTATGGCCGTATGTCCGTTCGGAATACAAACGGACAAACTTTGGGAACTATTTAGAAAGATCGTTTATAACTTCAATAAACACCCGCCCGTACTTAAGGAAGTTGACAAGTTCATACTTAGCACATACAATGCCTATGGTGTAGGAAACGATGCGAGGGCGATGTGGGTTGATTACTTAGGCCTTGATAACGTTAAGATAAACGAACCTTCTGACATTGTGTATTTTGTAGGATGTACATCTTCGTTTAAGGCCGTCGCACAAGACATAGCATATGCCACATCTCTGACCTTAAACCATGCAGGGGTAAGCTGGACGCTCCTTGGTGAGGATGAGTGGTGCTGTGGCGCTCCACTACTCATGATAGGAGATGAAGAAGGTGCTAAGAAGATGGCTGAGCACAACGTCAGGGCGATAGAGAACTTAGGTGCGAGGTTGGTAGTATCAGCATGTCCAGGATGCGCGAGGGTCATTAAGCAAAAGTATCCTTCATTAATAGGCAGGGCCCTAAGGTTTAACGTCATGCATCTCATGGAATTGCTTGACCTATACATCAGAAAGGAGCGCATATCCCTCAAAGGAATAGAAAGAGACAGCACCCTCGTAACCTACCACGACCCATGTGAGCTTGCAAGGCTCAGCGGCGTGATAGACGAACCAAGACGTGTGATCAATACTGTAACAACTTCCTTCAAGGAGATGCCCGAGAACAGGAGAGATGTGCGTTGCTGTGGAGGCGGAGGCATCCTCCAAGCAGTGAATGATGAGCTAAGGCTAAACATAGCCGAAAAGAGAGTGAAACAAGCCAAGGCTCTTGAGGCCGAAATCCTTACCTCTGCGTGTCCAGCTTGCAAAATAACGCTAATGGACGGGACAAAAAAGGTCGGCGCAAAGATACAGGTTTTAGACGTAGTAGAGCTGTTTGCTAGACGGCTCGGTTTGATGTAAGTCTTCAAAACATTTATTTGGGGTACTTATATCCACCTGTTAAACTGATATATACATGCATAAATCAGCATAACATGCTAAGTCTTTATACGACGTAGGTTATACCTCGCTATATTATTATAACCTTTGAGGTGAGCAGACATGTCAGAGAAAAGCATACTTAAGGAACAGCTGTTAACATACGACCATTTCTGGATCAAGGTTGAGTATAATTCTCCGACAGCACTAGTGAAGATAGGCCTGAAAGAGGATGTCATCAAGACGATAGGGCAGATAGATGCCTTCAGAGCCTTACCAAAAGGCAGATGTGTTAACAGAGGATACCCGTTCGGGTCGATAGAACATGGAAGAAAGATACTCATACTGCGTAGTCCCATCACGGGTTCGATAGTCGAAGTAAACGAAGAGGTCATTAAAAACCCGCAGCTGATAAACGAGGACCCTTACGGTAAAGGTTGGATAGCCATTCTGAAACCGAGCAATGTTGAAGAATTAGATGCATTACTCTGAAGACAAGACGAAGATGCCCCTACGGTGGGGAACATATGGTACCGGATGCAATATTTTTTGCATCAACATTCTTTCTAATCGGAACGATTTCCTTAATCGTCGGGGCTCTATGGAATATCAGAATATGGTTTCTCGGAACAGAAAACGCTATCGGGACAATTAAGAAGGCATTGTTAACTATCCTAACACCTCGTTCCTTAGCGGCCATTATCAAAGCATTCTTAGTTAAGGTCTTCGGTCAGTACAGACTCTACAAGTATGAACGACTGAGGGGGCTGGAAAAAGCGTCCTTTGTTTCTTTTTACGTTTTGTTAATACTTTCGAACCACATAGCCGCGGATATAGCAACAGGTGTTTCGAACGTTCAAGAACTTATGGTAGAATTTTTTAGGTCACCTTTCTTTCCTGGCTACATATTCCATGAGTTAGGTACCGAGCTACCATTAATTTGGGCATCCTTCCTTCTGATTGACAATCTCTCGATGTTCATCGTGTTGTTCTTCGCCGAGGGGCTTGCGATATATAGAAGGTTTGTCAAGAAGAAGTTTATGTTTGGCACGAAAGAAGACGCCGTTGGTCTTTTCATGCCCGTTATATGGTTCCTCTTTAGGTACATGGCTGAGGCTGCAACGATCGTGAAATTTGGCTTTCCAGATTCGGGTAAGTTCATGTTCGTAGCTTACGGCATAGCCCAACTCATGGCAGGTCTAAACCCTACACAAATCGAGTTGCTCTACAATGTTCTCTGGCCAACTTCTGGATTCTTCCTTGGCGTTTTTGTGGGCGCCATACCTCACTCGGGCAGGCTCTGGCATGCATTCGCCGGTCCTATGGCCATGTTGGTTAACTCTATACCTAAAACTGTAAGGAGTGTGAAGTAGGACATGACAAAAACTAGAAGTTTGCCGTTAAGCGTTAAGCAGATGATCGAGCTTGATGGCTGCGTTAGGTGCGAGATATGTAGGGAAGAGTGCTCGTTATACAGGCTCTTGAATTCTAATCCACATCCATTAGATTTTCCCACCAGCTGCGGTGGGCTGATCAGACGATTTAGGTCTTTGGTTCGTAAAGACCATAGCCTGAAGGCAAAGCTTTTTGGATTAAAGTCTCCCTCAGACGAAGAGATATGGGAGCTGGCCGATGCTCTCTTCCTAAACTGTTCGCTATGTGGCAGGTGTAGCGTGTTCTGCCCAATCGGTATAGAGACTCCAGCGCTCATAACATCCATGAGGGAATACTTCGTGGATGTTTTTAGTAACTTCCATTGTGCTGTTGAATTCTTGAATAACCTCCATCGTATGATTAACGAGACAAAGAACGTATTTGGTGTCGATAACTCCGCAAGAACCAACTGGTCACTATACACGGGAGTAGATGTTAATGTTAAAGACAGCGCTAACGTCGTGTATTTTGTTGGTTGTATCTCATCCTATCAGGGTAGGGCGCAGGACATATCTGCAGCCATAACTTCAATACTGAACTATGTGGGTGAAGACTGGACACTTTTGAAGGACGAGGCTTGCTGTGGTCATCCGCTCGCGGTGAGTGGTGGGATTAGAAAGGCTGTAAATTTGATAAGACATAATCTAAAGCAGTTAGCATCTATCGGTGCTAAGACTGTCGTTACGGGTTGTCCAGGTTGTTACCTTGCCATAAAACATGAATGGCCAAAGCTACTAGGTCACGAGTTTGACTTTGAAGTACTCCATTTTACTGAACTGCTCAGCAGGTACATGGCTGACGGTAAATTAAAGGTACCGACCCTAGAAGCTAGAGTTACGTACCACGATCCCTGCGAGTTAGGCAGGCTTGGAGGAGTTATTGAAGAACCTAGGAAGGTCATTAAGCAAATAACCCAAGAGTTTATTGAACCATATGGTCACGGTATAGAAGGCATATGCTGTGGTTCTGGCGGTATGCTGAAAGCATTGAACCCAGAACTTTCAATGCGGCTTGCCATTCAAAGGTTGAAGATTTTGAAGGACACAGGGTCCGAGTACATACTATCAGCATGTCCAACGTGTATACAAGCCTTTACATCCGTCGCATCAAAAATTGATGAAAAGCTTAAGATATTAGACATAAGTCAGTTGATTGCCAAGCAGAATAACATGTTATAAATTTAACTTTTGCCTGAGTCCCTAGGAGTACATTCAATAGTAACGAATTTTCCAGATTCCTCTAGCGATCTGTTTATCGCTACTTCTGCAATCTGACGATAACATACACTAATTTCCTTAAGAGAACATATTATTCGAAAGAGACAGTGTCTAAATGATTTACTATTACTGGCTAACTTTTCACCACTTCCTATCTTCTCTCCAACTAAATCATTGATTTGGGTTATTGTCTTATTTGCCAGCAAAAGATCCCTTAATAATAAAGAGTCTATTGCATTTTGAGATGCATGTTTCAGCATTGCGCAAAAATCGGTGCACCAATCTATGATACGCTTCTCAATCCCGCATCCGTTCGTGAATATTTCGTATGTTGAAAGAGTAATTGATTCGCACAAGTTGACAGCCCTCTTAAGCAAAAGTAAGACCAGCCTGTTTCCAAGCAGCCATAGAGTTGACTTTATCCCAAGGGCCTCCCGTACACTTGGGTCGTTGATTGCTCTTATAAGCTGCCTTACCGTTAACCAATAAAGTCTATCACATTCTTCGCCTATGCTCATAATACGCTTAACCATGTCTTGGTTACCACTTGACAACATGCTTACAGCACTGTCAAGCATATCCACTACAAGGCTATGAAACCTCCTGATGGAGCTGTCCATGGACGGCCTAACGGGATTTGAGAGATTCTGAATAATTATGATGTTTTCAGAACTATCTGTAATGTGGATTCCAATGAGTTTCCTTGTTATCGCATTAATTTCCTCAATCTGTTTCTGCGTGAACGGTCTTCTGGATTGTAGCCAAATCGTATCATGACCAGCTATATATGCTCCTATCAAAACTCTAGTGATAGAATTGGGCTCTACGCATGCGTCCATATTTATTATGCAAACCGGTGGTCCAACGACCCCTTCCCGCTCAACTTTGCTTAACTCCAACGAATCACCAGTCTGTCTTACGGCTAAGTAATCATTCTCCTTTATCCCAACGGCATCGGTCCAAGCTTTTGGTAGCGTGATACATAATGCTGACCGGCCAAGTTTCATTACCTTTCTTAACGTGCGGTTATGCAGGTGGCTATTTTGCGTGCTCAATTCTATAAAAAGGGGATTACGTCTAGCTATTTATGTATAACGTATACGTAACATTTGTCTAACATATGAAACAATACGTCATGAATAATATTGCATTATGAATAAAACATGTTTGGAGGTGGTATTAGTAGATGGCAATATCCGTTTCTGCATTCGTAGGAAAAACGTTTGTATCAAAAGTTACTCAGGGGATGTGGGCTAGGCTTGAGCAAACAGAGGATGGTTCTGAAATAGTTGTACGCGTTGGTCTTGTGAGAGATGTTGTAGAGTTCGTAGGCATGATAGAGTTCGTTAGGGTTCTTCCGAGGGGCCGTCTGGTTACTAGGGGGTATCCTTTCGGCTCCGTCGAGCATGGTATGCGCGTGATGCTTCTAAGAAGCCCAGTATCCGGATGGATAGTCGAGGTTAACGAGAAACTGAGGGAGAAGCCTGAACTCATAAACGAGGACCCCTATGGTGAAGGCTGGATCGCCGTGTTTAGACCAATTAATTATGAAGAGGATATAAAGTACTTTAGCGAATTGACGAAATAGACTGTCCGAACTACTATGACTACATCTGACAAATTTTTAAGCGAACTTATTAACAGGCTAGGACAGGAGTACGTTTCTGTAGATTCGCTTGAAAAGCTCGTTTATGCCCATGACTTCGCGGCCCTGCCCAAGTTTGTAAAACTACTCTTCAATACAACCCCTGATGTAATAGTACGACCAAAGAGTACAGAACACGTAACAGAGATTATGAAGTTGGCGAATGAGTACAAGATCCCTGTCATACCTCGGGGTAGCGCCACATGGGGGTTCGGGGGCACAGTGCCTGTAAAGGGTGGCATAATTTTAGACTTAACGGGGCTTAACAGGATAATTCATTTAGATGAGAAAAATGGGCTGCTGACCGTTGAATGTGGAGTCGTATGGGAAGATGTTATACGTTTTTTACGAAAGACGTGTTGGGAACTACCGACTTACCCTTCAAGTGCGTTAAGTTCAACTGTTGGCGGTTGGGCAGCCACTGGTGGGATAGGTTATGGTTCTCTTAAGTACGGCCCATTCGTTAAAAATGTTGTCAAGGTAACTGCTGTCCTTCCAGATGGAAGGGTCATTGTAGTTGATGATAACAGCGATCCTAGTTTATCACAACTCTTCGGGTCTGAGGGAATTTTATGTGTATTCACTGAGTTAACTTTGAAGATGGTCCCGAAGAACGAGGCGGAAATGCCATTTATGGCAAACTTTAGCAATTTTGCTAACGCGTTGATGGCGGCTCAAGAGGTCTTGAGATTAACAAGACCACATTCTCTTGTCCTAAGGACTTTCGGATTCGTTAGAACAAAGGATTACGTTGAATCCGATGCATATTTCTTTGGATGCTTTAATGATAATAGACGTGACGTTTATGAGCAGTACCTTAAATTGGACAGTATCGTAAACCGATACCGAGGGTATCTTGTCCCGGAAGATGAAGCAAGACGTGAATGGGAAGAAAGATTTTATACTTTAAGAATCAAGAAATGGGGACCGAGTATCTTAGGCAACGAGTTCATAATACCAGTACACAAGATATTGGACATGGTGAGGTACTGTTGGCAGTTAGGTAATCAAGCGCATTTAGATGTAGAGGTCGAAGTCATGTTTATATCGAAAGACGAGGCCTTAATGTTCCCACTTTTCCTTTGTGACGAAAGAAAACCTATCAGATACCTTATGAGCGCAGCTATAGCGAAAAAAGTACTTGATGTAGCCATAAAGGTTGGAGGCAGACCCTACGGTTACGGATTATGGAACTTTCCCTTTATGGAGATTGCAGAGCCGGAGAAAAAAAGGGAGCTTGAACGTATGAAAAGCACGTTAGATTCACAGAACTTACTAAACCCGGGTAAAACGATAGGTGCTGAGGTCATGCTAGGTCTTCCTCTTCCTGGAAAGCTCTACAGCACATTTATGGATGGTGTTTGGGTTTTAAGGAAGGTGATTTGAGATGTTCATCATCCCAAAATTACAGCTGGAAGATATCTTCGCATGTGCCCAGTGTGGTTATTGTGTGAAGAAGTGCCCTGTTTACTACTTTTTGGGATGGGAGTCTACATCACCGAGGGGTAAAATGTTCACCCTTAAAGAAATTTTAGGAAACAATAGTAGATTGGACGAGCAAAAGATACATAAGCTCGGAAAACCACTTTCTATGAGGTTTTTTAACTGCACGTTTTGTGGACTATGCAAAGAAGTCTGTCACGTAGAGGTCGATTTGCTGGAAATATGGTCAAAAGTTAGGGAAGTATTGTATGAGCTCGGGATTGTACCTGAGAGCATTATCAAGCTATCCGAAACAGTAAAGCAGTCAAAGAACATTTACATGATGGATAATACATCAAGAATGGACTGGGTTACTTATACTGGTGCTGATGTAAACTTTAAGGATTCGGCAGAAGTTGTCTATTTTGTTGGTTGTATAACGTCATTCTCCGGCAGGGTTCAGTCAATTGCGCAAGCGGTTTCGTCACTCTTAAATTATGTAAACGAAGATTGGACGTTGTTGAAAGATGAGTGGTGCTGTGGTCATCCACTAGTCCTCTCTGGTGCTATTAGAGAGGCCAGGGTCTTGGCGTTCCACAACGTCGAGATGATAGAATCCACAGGTGCAAAGAGGGTTGTGACAGGTTGTCCAGGTTGCTACCTAGCGCTTAAACATGAATACCCGAGACTTTTAGGGAAAAAACCCAAGTTTGAGGTGTTGCATTCCAGCCAACTTCTTAGCACCTACATAACTTCTGGAAGGCTTGTGGTTCCTAAGTCAGACATAACACTAACCTATCATGACCCCTGTGAGCTCGGAAGAATATCCGGCATCATCCGAGAGCCACGAGTAGTCTTACAAAGTGTTACAGATACATTCGTAGAGCCTGAGTATTTTGGAAGAGAATCGATATGTTGTGGTTCCGGAGGCCTCCTGAAAGCGGTCAACCCATCTCTAGCTGAAAGCATTGCTCAAAGGAGGTATGGGATGTTAGCATCCACAAATGTTGAAGTAATTGTCTCAGCATGTCCTACATGTGTTCAAACACTCGCCCAAACGGCCACCACGATGCAAAATGGTAAGCGCGTTATCGACCTATCGCAGCTAATAGCCGAGCGAATAGGTTTAATGTAGCAATAAAAAGTTTTAATTTTTTAAAATCATAGGTCAACTATTTGATAATTTTCGGTATCTCTTCTTGTAGCCACGGAATCATATCCTCAACTTTCGAGAATAAACCTTTCAGTTCATCCTCAAGTTTTGAAGGCTTTATAAGAGCCAACCATCCTTTTCCGTAAGGGTCTTCATTCAAAAGCTTAGGCTGAGACTTCAGGGCCTCGTTAAGCTCCACTATAGTTCCAGACACAGGAGACTTCAAGGGTCCAACCCATTTTCCGGTTTCCATGGTCCCTATAGGTTTACCTGCCTCCACGACCTTACCCTTTGGCATGAGCCTAACGTACACTATCGGACCAGCCGCTTGCTGCGCCAGGTCTGTAACACCAACCCTCACGAGGTCCCCCTCGATTTTTAACCATAGATGGTCCTTGGAGTAGTACAAACCTTCTGGAAACTCGTACTTGTCAAATAGCTTCACCATAACCACCACCTCCATCTAGTCAAACCTAATTGCAAATAAGCATTACCCATTTTTTAAAAACTCTTTAAAATAATTAGTTTGTGTCTTTAAGAATGATTTGGGCTAATGACCTCATATTCTGTCATTACGGCTATAGCAGGTTTTATGGACCTAGTTAAGTGGCAGTATTCTATAGCTAACTTTGCGCATCTTGTAACCTTCTCGAGTTCTGGACTCTCTGCTAAAACCTTTAATTTAATTTTTATATTGGTGATCCTGTATCCCCCACTATCTAACTTAACCTCTCCGTCAACGCTAACTTCCATACTATCTATCTTTGCACCCAGTCGCCGCTGGAAGTAGATGAACGTGGTTATCATACACCCCCCTAAGGCAGAAAGAAACACCTCATCCGGACATGGATACCTTCCTAAACCACCGAAGTCCTTAGGCATGTCCAGACGAATAGTACCCCCTTTGGTAAAAGCCTCAGCACCTGTAGAGTGGTCCCACCGTAACCTTACGTTAAAAGTCAGGGAGTCTGACTTGGCTTCATTACTCATAAGGTTTTATGTTGTATACCTTACTTAAAGATGTTTAGGTTTTCTCCTCAAAACCACCGACGTCTATGCTCACATACTCACCAGATTCCTCAACAGACCTATTGATTGCAACTTCTCCTATGTATCTGTAGTTTAGGACGATATTTCTCAAAGACCTAACTATGCCTGATAGAGATGGACAGACGTTGACGTCGTACTTTTTTGGAGCCATCATCTCGGCTGCCTCAAGAACTTTCACAAGCTTGTTTGCAGACTCAATAGCGTTATTGCCGCCTACTAAGTCTCTTGTGATAAGGGAATCGATTGCTGTGTTTGATAACTTTCTAATCTCCTCACGTATGTTGGCAAACCAACGGGCGGTCTCTGCATCGAGTTTATAGCCAAGTTTTAGCAAGTTTTCGACGTATCTGGATATGTATTTGCTATCTGTAACTATACTTTTTAACATTCTAACAACCGTCCTATTTCCTAAGAGCCAAAGATTAGACCTTATACCAAGCTCCTTTGCTAAAGTCTTATCATTGACCGATAGGAGCAGTTGCCTTGTTACAAGCCAATAAATTTTGTCACACTCTACCTCAAGCGCCTTGATATCTTCAAGCCGCTTTGGATCCTCTTCACCTAAAAGGATGCCCAGTGCCACCTCATACATGTTAGAAGATATTAGGTGGAGTCTACGGATGGAGCTATCGATTGTTGGTCTAGAAGGGTCAGCAAGACTTTGGAGTATGATTATGTTATCGGTTTGCTCTGTTACATGAAGTCCTACAAGCGTCTCTGTTAGAGCTCGTATCCCTTCAATGTCGTTAGGTTTAAAACCATTCTTCGTCTGTATCCAAATGATTTTGTGACCAACCATGTATGCGCCGATTATGATCCTTCGTAGCATATTTTGTGAGGGGCAAATATCTGCGTTAATGACGCATATAGCGGGCGGGGTCTCAAATTCACTATCAGCTTTCTTCATTTTAATGTAATTTTCTTCGGCACCATCTATGAGGACGTAGTCGCCCTCTTTTAGCTTGACCAAGGATGTCCACTCTTTAGGTAAAGTCACCGCTAGAGCAGACCTACCAAGTCTTATGACCTTACGGAGGTGTGGGCGCATACCAAGTGACGTATTCCGTCATCTCAATATATACCTTTACCGATAGCGCACAGACCCACATATACAAAATTAGGCGATAAGAAGTTTTTAAAGACCTGGTCACCTGTATGCTACGGAATAAAATAGTGGTGCTAGTTATTGTTAACGTAGAGGTCGATGTCCTTTGGATAGGATAACGATGGCTCATGGTGCGGGGGGCGTCGTAATGCAATCTCTGATTAAGGATTTTATACTCAAGAACCTTGCATGGGGAAGTGCTGAAGTTCCTCTTGAGGCATTAGATGATGCAGCTGTCGTAGATGGTATTGTGATAAAGTCAGATTCTTATACGGTTAAGCCATTATTCTTTCCAGGTGGCGACATAGGAAGGTTGGCAGTCTCGGGAACTGTGAATGACATATCCGTGTTAGGGGCAGAGCCTGTTGCTCTCGCAATGGGTTTTGTTTTAGAAGAGGGGTTTCCACTGTCGGATTTTGAGAGGATAATCTTAAGCATAAGACAAACATGCATGGAGGCTAACGTGTTCGTAGCAACCGGTGACACGAAAGTCGTGGAAAGGGGTGCTTTAGATGAGTTCATTATAAACTCGTCCGGTATCGGAAGAAGACAGGCCGTGTTGGATCACAATCTTAGTGTCGTTAAACGTTACAGGAATATCGAGGCGCGATGGCTCCTTGACTCCAACGTTAGACCAGGTGACAAGATAATAGTTTCTGGGACTATCGGCGACCATGGCATAGCCGTACTTTCCTCAAGGGAGGGTTACGGGTTCGACACAATCATAAAGTCTGATGTTGCACCCCTTAACAAAATGATAAAGAAGGCCTTAGAGGTCGGCGGAATCGTTGCTATGAAAGATCCAACGAGAGGTGGTCTATCAAATGCCCTTAACGAGTGGTCTCAAAAATCAAGGGTTGGAATTTACATAAAAGAAGAGAAAATACCGATAAGGGAGGGCGTTAGGGCTGCCTGCGAGATGCTTGGTATAGACCCTCTTGAAGTAGGAAACGAAGGGAAAGTTATAATCGCGGTGGTGCCCCAGATGGCCGAGACAGTACTGGAGGCCATACGTGAGACACCAGAAGGAAGAGATGCTGAGATAATAGGTGAGGCCACCGATAAGTATGAACACGTCGTACTTGAGACAATAGTAGGCGGTAGGAGGCTTTTACCTCCGCCAATCGGCGATCCTGTTCCGAGAATCTGCTGAACTATTTATCAAACACATTAAGACGCGATAGTTCTTTCTTGACGAAGGCTTCCCTTTTCTCGTCATCAAGGTCGTTTACGAACATATGCATCTTGAGCAGGAACTCCCTAAGCCCCTCTATCCTCGATTCATAAATTGGCGTCAGGTTTGTGTTCTCTTCTTGCGATATCTTAATGGACTCTGCAGCGGCCGTCCCACTCTCGATCGCAAGCCTTATGCCTTCTCCTGAGAAAGGGTTACAAAATCCTCCAGCATCACCAACGAGCACGACATTCTCGAGCCCTGTTGATGATATGGCAAACGGTATGTATGCAGTTTCTCTCGTATTCATCCTTACAGGTTTAAATGAAAACTCATCTCTTAGCAGATTCAAAAGCTTCTTCATGTAAGACTGAAAATCAATAGTTCTGCTTTCGAAGCCAAAACCTACAAGAAATTTTCCGTCCTTGGGAATTACGTAACCGTAGGTCGGCACGATTTTGCCATTGAGGATTACATAGAAATTATCTTCGAAATCGCCTTCTCCATCCCAAACTTCTTGCACGACAGCGAGTGTTCTAGGCTTATAGTTCGGAAATAAACAAGAACGAACCTTTGAAAAAACACCATCAGCACCGACTACATAAGTGGCTTCGAAGACCTCCATAATGCCATTTATCCTTACTTTTAGCATGTTATACTTCCCTAGCTTCAGCTCGATAAACTCTGCACGGTACAAAAGATCGACATTGTGCGTCCTAGCTTCTTCCCTTAACCATTCATCAAAGGCAACCCTACGCAAATTGATTAATGAATAATTTTTCATCGCGCCGCCGTTGCGCTTCCCACTAGGCGGTACATAAAAAAGCCCTAATCTTTCCGGGACAGATAACACTGACTGGGGAATGCATAATCCTAACTCGAGTTCCAGTAAATCTTTTGTTACGGTCGGTGTAACACCGCCGCAGACCTTTTTTCTGTAGCGTGTTGATTTTTCCAACAGCGCTGTTTTAAATCCCATCTTAGCGCATTTTATCGCACATGCAACACCCGCAGGACCGCCACCGACCACTATCACATCAAACCTGCGCACTTTTTATCACCCATTTTAGAGGATGCCGCCAAGACTTTCTTAAGAAGTGTTAGGTTAATCTTGGTCTGGGCCTCGAAGCCACCCCTATATGCCTCTTCTGCCTTGCCCAAATCATAGCAGGTTTTGTCCTCGATATCTATTATTATCCCTGGCACACCAACATCTCTCATCTCATCCCGATGTTTTACATAAAATGCTTCACAACAACACCCAACAAAGCCCTTTGCACCTTTGGCCTTCATCATCCTCAAAACCTCTATCAGGTGTTCAAAGTTACAGATCGTTACGGGTTTTATACCAAATTCTTCCGCTAAGCGATATGCCTCGCCAACTGTGCATTTACCACATTTTGTACACTCATCCGTTCTTCTATACATGCATGATACCATCTTAGAACAGTATGGTAGCAGCATATAGTCGAAACCGTTCTTTAACGTTGACTTGATGCCGTTTGTTATTGGATATATGTTGTTGACCTCATTATTATCTATACCGTAAGATTCAAGCTCAGTTTTTTCTAAGGCCTCTAGTATGAGTTCTACAACATCATCTTCGGTTATGCTGAGTGCCCTAACATGTTTTTCATTAAATATTCTGTGAACTATTTCCCTTATTTTATCAGCATCTGCTGGGATGAACTTAAGGGCAGCCTCCAAGTCCATGATTGCTCTTTGTGGGAATATGAAGAAGTCCCCTGTTATCAGCACACTTTTTATAATGTTTGCATCCTTGTCCACGCTCAACGATACGTGGATGACGCCACCCGGCTTCTTATCAACTGCATGTACCATAGTAGAACCTTTTAGTGAGCGCCTATCCATGAATATCCACCCTTCGGAACCGAACCACGATAGCTTTTTCTCAAAAAGCTCTAACTCGTGATTGGTAAGTTCACCGAGTTTAAGTTCTATGTTAAGTGTCTCCTCGAAGCCTCTGATTAATGCGCTCTTGATTTCCTCATAATCTGGGATATAGCCCAGCTCCCACTTAAGACATGTTACTCTCTTCTTCACAGATTCCAGCTCTTTATCCTTGAGCTTTATTATTGGAATCTTTAACACCTTTATCATCGTCTCGACGTCAAAGTTTACGAGGAGCGTGCCTTGGAAGAGAAAGGCATCCTCCCTTTCAACACCACCCGTGCCCGATATCTTCCTACCATCTATCTCTATGTCGTTCCTAGGTCGGAAGCAGGCGTTTAAACCAAACTCTTTTAGAGCATTTACAACGCATTCGCACATCGTCTTAAAGATCCATTCTAAAGAGTAGTTCGTGCATACTGAGTGCTTTGATGCTATTACCTCCCATCCAATGGTAGAGCTGTCAAAGTAGATAGCGCCGCCCCCTGTTAACCTCCTGTTAACGTCTATACCTTTTTCCTTTGCGTATTCCAATCGAACCTCTTGCTCAACGTCTTGGTGATACCCAACGAGGGCTGCAGGTGGACTGAACCTCAAAAACCTTACAGTATCTGGTACCAGGTTCCTTGCTCTACATTCTAATATCACGTCGTCGAGTGTCATGTTTTCAGACGCAGGTCTAAGGCCTGTATCAATAAGTCTCCACTGACGCAACACTTTACACCTTTTGAGCGACGTCCTGCCATATTAATGAACAGCAACTGTCATGAATGACGACATTTAGACCCAACTTTCTTGCAAACTTGTAAGCTTCTTCACTAGGATAAGCAATACCGTTGACTCCTACCTTTAACGCCAAAACATCTATCGCAGACCTTAGCGCACCCCTTGCTCTGGCACACCCTAGCGTTATAGGAGTATTTGGCATCAAAAGCCTAGCAAAAAGAATTACACGTATGATGTCTACAGGGCTAGGAGGAGGAGTGCTTTCCATAGGTGTGTTGGCAAGGGGCATTAAGGCGACAACCACGAGAGCATCCGGCCTATACTTAGAAACAATCTCTACAGCTTTCTTCTCGCCCAAAATCTGGCCATAATGCATACCAACGACTATATGTGGCACCATGGACACATGATGTTTCTTTAAATTATCTAGAGACCTTTCGTAGTCCGCCACTGTTTTATTTAACTTCAGCACATCTCTTATGGTTTCGTCGGAACCGACAATATCCATCATGGCAGCATCAATACCAGCACAGGCCAGACCTTCGGCGAGCTCTTCGTCAACTAAACCCGTGTGCACTACTACGTGAAGCCCAAGCTCATCTTTTATCCTCTTCAGCACAGGTATAAACTTCTTTATCGGAACGCGCCCATCCTCAAGGCTTCCACCCGTCACAAGGCAACCAACACCGCCAGCCTCCTTTACCCTAAGGCAGACATCGAACAGGGCTTCGGGTGTCGTCGCATGAAGCATACTCTTTAGGAGCGTACCTTTGCAGTGCTCGCACTGTAGCCTGCAGACCGTACCGGTTATCGATATTCCGGGAAAGCGAAGGACGTTAGCGGGCGTGTAAAACGAGGTTTCAACATGCACCATACCTGGAAAGTAGAAATGAACTTCATCTGGAAAGTTTGCGCGCGTTATCTTCCATGCTTTTTCTATTAGCGGCTTTAGTTCATCAAATTTTAGGCTGAAGCAGGAACCCATCTAACCACCGACGGTGTTGTTTGCTTAATCTAGATGTGTTCAGCATAACCGAATAAACATTCCAGTCCATCTACCCATACCTTGACTGGAATGTTGGAGTAATCTTGTAACTGTCTTCTTATCAGTTTAATATCATCTTTTGTTGGTACGAATGGATAGTTACGCATCTCACCGATTAGTGCGTGATACGGCGTGTAATCCGAGAAGGGCCTGTTGCATGCGTTATCCCTCTTCTTGCTGGCACATCCTGAGGTCATAAACGGAAGCCCGCTTTCTATCACCTCGTCAAGCACATCTTTTTCCAGACCAAAATCTATCAATCTTCCAAAGTTATCAAAACGCATATTGTCAGCGCTCGTTAGGCCCTTGTTGATTAGGTAACGAGCGAGCTGTATGCGCCTATATTGTCCAATTGGGGGCTGAGTATGTTCTTCCATAATTGAGCCCTCCTCCGGGAAGAATGAGAATAGGTGTGTTAATGCGCCGATATCGTAAGCCGTTTGTATACATCTGACCATCTCCTCCTCAGTCTCACCAAGGCCGACTATCAAGTGAACGCCGACATTATACCTGCCAAATACATCTACAGCCTCTTCAACAGTATTCCAGTATTTCTCCCAACGATGGGGGCCTCCGACCCCTTTGCCCCTGAGTTTATCAAAAAGCTCAGGTGTCGCGGCATCTATTGCTATGCCTACTTTGTCAGCCCCTGCCCTCTTCAGTTCCTCGAGCCAGCTACGGTCTATTATCGTCGGCGTTATTAGCCCGGATATTGAGTCTGTCTTTTTGCGTAACCTCCTAACGATTGTTAGACAGTCCTCCGGCGCCCTACGGTTCGTCACCATCGAGACACAAACCCTTTCAACGTACGGACATGAGTCCATTCTTTCAAGGACTTCATTTAGGCTAACCGTCGGCCAATCGACACGTATGAAGCTGTAGTCGGTCCAGATTTTCTCTAACTTTCTGCTTCTAGAAAGTCCGCAGTAAGCACACCTTCCTACACAACCATTACTATACGTTAGGAGGAGGTTAACACAATAAAGGGTCGCACCCCTAAAGAACGCACCGTTTACCAATCCCAATGTCATGGCTGCTGCAAGGCTTATTCTTACATACTCTGGCGATTCTTGTTGTATAGTCATTATGTTATGGTTCAGGAATTTTTGTATATAACTTTTTAACGGTCACGACGGTACCATATGAGTTGCCCAGATCCTACATGTACCTTCAATAGAGACCATGCATGGTCCTATGGGCTTATTCGGTTTGCATACTTTCATGTAAAGTGGACATTGTGTAGGCTTGATTCTTCCGAGCATTATCTCGGCACATCTGCACCCTGCATGCATCTCATTGGCATAGTCCACGTCCTTCAGGCCGTACTTGTATTTTGCATCGTAATCCTTAAACTCCTCCTTCAGGATGAAGCCGCTGCTTTCTATTGTACCTATACCCCTCCAATGGGCGTCGGTTAGTTTAAAGACGTGGTTAATCGTTTGCATTGCCCTAACATTGCCTTCCCACGTGACGGACCTCGAATACTGGTTTAGCACTTCTGCCCTACCCTCTGATATCTGCTTAACCAACATGAAGATAGACATTAAAACATCCACAGGCTCGAAACCGGAGGCAACAACAGGTATTCCGTACTCTTTAGCTAGAGGTTCGTAAGCCTTTAGGCCGCTTATCGTCGTTGCATGGCCAGGTGCTATTACGCCATCCATCTCCAGCTTACCGCGTGAGTAAAGAGCGATAACTGCAGGAGGTACGTACCTGTGCGAGCTGAGTATCGAGAAATTTTTCGGCGGGGTACGAAGTATATGTAGCGCAGTAGCCGGAGCGGTGGTCTCAAACCCTACCGCAAAGAAGACGACTTCCCTGTTCTGATCCGATTCCGCCATCCTTAAGGCATCGAGTATGCTATAAACGATCTTCACATCGCCGCCTTCTGACCTTACCGCCTCTAAGGAGTGCTTGACACCGATCGACCTTGATACGTCTCCGAATACAGCAACAGTCTTACCTTCAAGTGCGAGTTCGGCGGCTTGGTCTATGTCCAATGCAGGAGTTATGCATACAGGACAGCCAGGCCCGGCGATAAGTTCTATGTTATCTGGGAGGAGCGTGCGCAACCCATAATGGACTATAGTCCATTCATGCGTACCACATACATGACATATTTTAATCGGTTTCTTCAGATGTATGTTCTTTATTTTGCGTACGAGTGCCTCCACTAATTCTCTATTCTTGAATTCCTTCAGAAAGCTCAAATGGTATCACCGGAGATGCAGTAATTATTCGCTGAGCATCTCTGATAACAGCTCTATTGTCTTGAGCGCCTCGTCCTCGTTAAGCACCTGTATGGCGTAGCCAGCATGAACAAGCACGTACTGTCCTATAGAGACGTCTACGAGTGAAACATCCACCTCTCTGAGCGTATTATCACCAAAATCTACTTTGGCCATATTACCGACTTTTTCGATAACCTTTGCGGGCACGGCTAAGCACATCTTATATAAGATTCGCGTCGTTCCAGCTAATAAACTCTCGTTAGACCTAAAGCTCAAGCCTAACCCTTTTTATGATGCAGCCCTTCCCCTCTAAGACTTCTACAGGACTTCCGCATACAGGGCACAAGAATAAAGGTGTTGAGACGTGATAAGATGCATCATCGACGTAGTCTGGCTTACCATCGAACCCGCAGACCTCGCACCTAACGTGAGCATCCATAATGTTAATGATTAGACGGGAATTTTCTAGGATTGTGCCCTTAGAAAGTACGTTGTATGCAAAGCGCATCTGTTCTGGATTAAGGAAGGATAGCTGGCCGACGTCTAACTCAATTTCTAAAACCCTTTTCGCGTCCCTCTTCCTAGCTTCTTCAATTACTTTCTCTACGAGCTGTGACATGATGGAGAACTCGTGCATGTCTACAACAAACCCAGTACCTTGGCTACTTTCTCTATGCCCTCACCAGTTTTGCAGCTCGTCCTAACGACCACAATATCTGGAGAAACTTTTTTTATCTTGGCTTCCAACTCATTGACATCAACATCCATAGTTCCTGCTAGATCTATCTTGTTAATAACTGCCACATCCGCTTCCATGAATATGTAAGGGTGCTTTAACGGTGTGTAAGGACCCTCAGTCACACTTATGACGACCACTCTGCTGTCCGTTCCAAGCGGAAATTCGGCCGGGCATATCAAATTCCCAACATTCTCTATAAAAAGCACATCAATGTCATTTAGGTCTATTTTGCTTAGGGCCTTTCTCACGAGGTTAGCATCAAGATGACATTCCTTGCCAGTGTTTATCTGTAACGTCTTAGCGCCAGACCTCTTCAACCTTTCGGCGTCTATTGTCGTCGTAACATCGCCACCAAATACAGCAATTCTATATTTGTCCTTTAACAGTCCTATTAGCCTCTCAATCAACGTTGTCTTCCCCGAACCCACGGAGCCCATAACGTCTATGGCTCTTATGCGGTGCTTTTCTAGGAGTTGTTTGTTTTCTTCAGCTATTTTTCTGTTCGCCTCAAGCAAGTCTTCTTCGAGTTCTATGTCGAAAACCTCGCCCTTATCAGGCACTATTACCTCTATTTCGTCTGGCAAAGCTGGGTGCTCCCTCAAGTTTAAGACGTTTGTTCTAAGATTTAAAGGTGAGTTGGTATATGTATAAAAGGGTCTTTGGTCAATTTCAGAAAGACACTAACACCACTCATATATGTATTCGGTTAGAAACGTTTAAAAATCGCAAAAAGTTTTTGTGTTGTAAGTTCGGTGTCATCTCTTGACTCAAACCATTAAATCTTTGAAGGAAGATGCCAAAGTCATCGCCACCACCCAGAGTATCTGTCCTACGTGTAATGCAATAATACCAGCATATCTTCTCGAAATAAATGGAAAAGTTCTAATGAGAAAGTCCTGTCCAGAGCATGGTTATGTTGAGGAGCTTTATTTTGGCGACGCGAACATGTACAAAAGGTTTAGCAGGTGGGCACATGATGGTAAGGGAATAGAGAACCCGAACGTTCAAGTTAAGGAGCCGACCTGTCCGATGGACTGTGGTCTATGTAACATGCATTTGAGCCATACGGCTCTTGCAAATCTTGTTGTGACAAATAGGTGCGATCTCAGGTGCTGGTACTGCTTCTTTTACAGCGAAAAGGCAGGATATGTTTACGAGCCTACATTAGAGCAAATAGAGGAGATGATAAAGGTCCTTAGGGCAGAGAGGCCGGTACCAGGAAACTCTGTCCAGTTGACAGGCGGAGAGCCATGTTTGAGGGATGATCTCCCGGATATAATTCGCATAATAAAAAAGTACGGCGTTGATCATGTCCAGCTTAACACTAACGGCATAAGGCTTGCTAACGACTTTGAGTTTTTCAAGAGGGTTAAGGAGGCTGGCTTGAGTACACTTTACCTAAGCTTCGACGGCGTAACACCAGAGACAAATTTGAAGAACCATTGGGAGGTGCCAGCAATTTTAGATAACGCGAGAAGACTCAACATTGGCGTCGTTCTTGTACCGACCATAATAAAGTCCGTTAACGAGCATGAGTTGGGAGACATCATCAGGTTTGGTTTCAAAAATATTGATATAGTTAGATCGGTGAACTTTCAGCCAGTCTCAATAACCGGTCTGATGCCAAAAAAGGATAGGGATAAGTATAGGATAACGATACCCGATTGCATTCACCTTATAGAGGAGCAAACGGATGGGCAGATACCAGCGGATGCCTGGTTCACGGTTCCTACATGCACGCCCGTGACACACTTTGTAGAAGCTTTAACGTTAAAACCACAGTACGAACTGACGCCGCACTTCGTCTGCGGTGCCGGAACGTACGTTTTTAAAGATGGGGACAGGCTCGTGCCGATAACAGACTTCATTGATATTAATGGTCTGCTTAATTACCTCTCCGAAAAGGCGGAGGAGGTAAGGCAGGGGAAGAGTAAGTACATAGTGGGGCTCAAGCTGCTTATGAAAATAAAGAGTTTCATAAATGAAAGTAAAAAGCCGAGTGGGCTGAACGTATCTAGAATTCTCTTCCAGATGCTTATAAAGCACGACTATAGGAGCGTTGGCGAATGGCATAAGAGAAGCCTTTTCCTCGGCATGATGCACTTCCAAGATAAGTACAACTACGACATAGAGAGGGTTAAAAGGTGTAGCATTCACTACCTCGTGCCGGACGGTCGTATCATTCCGTTCTGTGCGTTCAACGTGTTACCGGAGATTTATAGGGATAGCATACAAGCGAAGTATGGTATACCCATACCTGAGTGGGAAAGACGTACGGGTAGAAAGCTAAGCCAAGATTTTTACGTCAGAAAACAACCAACGGTGGTTGAAGGGACAACGCGAGCTTAATTTTTATTAATGGTTTAGATAAATGGCCTAATGATGAGTTTAAGGAAGCGGTTGCTCGAATTTCTCGAGGAGGACTTAGGCTGGGGAGACATAACAAGCGAGCTGATAATTCCAGAAGATGCAAAGGGCAGAGGAATTGTGAGGGCAAAGGAACCAGGCATAATGTGCGGCTGTGAGGAAGCAAGGGAGCTGGCCAAGCTTATGGACCTTAACGTTAAAGTCCTCAAAAGAGACGGTGAGCCTTTTGATAAGGGAGATGTTTTGCTGGAGCTTGTTGGTAGCGTGAGAAGCATACTAGCAATTGAGAGGGTTCTTTTAAACTTGCTTGCGCATATGTGTGGTGTGGCGACATATACGAGGAGAATAGTCGAGAAGGTACGTCAAGTAAATCCGAGAGTTAGGGTTGCGGCCACGAGGAAGACGTTACCAGGCTTGCGACTTTTCGAGAAGAAGGCCGTAAAAGTAGGCGGTGGTGACACGCATAGGTACGATTTATCAAGTATGGTGTTGATAAAGGACAACCACATAGCCGTCGTAGGCGACATTAAACTAGCTGTCGAAAGTGTTAAAAGGCTTGCAAGCTTCGCCGTAAAAATTGAGACCGAGGTTTCGACTGTAAAGGATGCAATCGATGCCGCAAGAGCGGGTGCCGACATCATCATGCTCGATAATATGACACCGTCCGAGATTAAAGAAGCGATAAGGGCGTTAGAAGTAAGTGGGTTAAGGGAAAACGTGCTGCTCGAAGCCTCAGGCAGGATTACTGAGGAAAACGTCGTAGATTATGCAACAACCGGTGTAGACATTATTTCTATGGGTGAGATCACACATTCAGCTAAATCGATAGATATTAGCCTAGATGTTGAGCCGTTAATTAAAGAATGATCTCCGGCCTCCACCTTAAGAACCTGCTTTCTATTCTCTTGACTAGCTCCACGAGTGTAGCGCCCATTATAGCAACCACCAGAACCAACGCATAAAGCCTATCGCTCATTAGAAGCCCCTCGGCGTATATGAGCTGATATCCGATACCTACGGTTGCACCGACGAATTCTCCTATTATCGCACCTATGAGGGAATACGATACGCTAAGCCTTAGACCTGCAAATATCCAAGACACCACAGATGGTAGGATTACTATCCGCATTATCTGAAGTCTGCTAGCGTTCATGACCCTCATGATGTTCAGTATATCCGGATCTATGGATTTTATGCCAAGGTAAGTGTTATAGAATATGACGAAAAATGCGAGCGACCACGCCAAGAATATCTTAGAAAAGATTCCTATACCGAACCAGAAGATGACGAGCGGTGCGAGGGCCGGTCTAGGAATGGAGTTCAACGCCGACATGAACGGTTCAAGTGTTGAAGAAACTAACTCTGAATAGGCAAAGAGCAGTCCTAAAGCAACACCACTCACTATACCTAAGATGAGACCTGCAAAAGCTTCTCCAAGTGTTACGAATATATCTTTGAGAACGTTCTCTTGGAAGAAGAGTATGTAGAGCTCGCGCCCAATACGGCTTGGACTACTTGAGTAGAACGGGTCAAGTAGCGAAAACAATGGATAAATTCCGCCAGCTAATGCTTCCCAAAGGAGCAAGAACATCATTAAGAGTGCTAAACGCCTTACATGCAACTTCCAGTTGCTTGTCGATGGTTTCATGATGCATACCTTCCATACTCAGAGAAGGTCTAGCTGGCCCATTCGCATATCTTCCTTGAGGTCATCCAGTATGAGTCTATAAAGTCTATTAAATTCTGGGTCAAGTCTAGAACCGAGTGCAGACCTAGGTTTTGGTAGTTTGACAACATACTCTGACTTCACACTACCTGGTCTACTGTTCATCACGAGAACCCTGCTACCTAATATTATAGCCTCAGCTATATCGTGCGTAACCATTAATATGGTCTTCCGT
Organism: Candidatus Terraquivivens tengchongensis; assembly: GCA_023268355.1. GTDB lineage: Archaea > Thermoproteota > Nitrososphaeria_A > Caldarchaeales > Wolframiiraptoraceae > Terraquivivens > Terraquivivens tengchongensis. Next base: position 267,845 of record JALNJK010000002.1, on the reverse strand, counting down.
GTCTTCATATGTATCCTTAATATTTCATCCTGAAGAGCCATCCTAGTTTGCGCGTCGAGTAAGCCGAGTGGTTCGTCCATAAGTATGAATTCCGGGTCGTAGGCAATCGCCCTTGCCAGCGCAACCCTTTGTCTCATGCCCGCAGATAGCTCGTGTGGATATTTATTCTCGTAACCTTCGAGTCCAACCATTTTCAAGAGGTCTAGCGCCACCTTCTTTCTCTTTTCCTCCGGAAACTTTCTAACCTCGAGGCCCAGCGTGACGTTCTCGATGACCGTTCTCCAAGGAAGGAGTGCGTCCCTTTGGAAGACGTATCCTATACTTTTAGGATTTTTGACGAATATCTTACCGCTCATCAACACATCTTTTCGAAAGTTTAGCAGACCTGCAATGGCGTTAAGTAGAGTTGTCTTCCCGCAACCGCTGGGGCCAACTATTGTAACAAGTTCGCCGTCGTATAATTTAAACGATACATTGCGGAGTGCATCAACTCTTCCCGTCGGTGACAAATAGGATACGCTCAATCCTTCGACGGATACGCATTCGGTGTTCATAACTACGGCCTCCTGCCTACGAATCTCCAATCTACAGCTTCCTCAAAGCTTACGCTTTTCTCAAGAGCGCCAACCTCGATTAACGGCACGAGGTCGGCATAGTAGGCAGACTCACTTAAGCTACCATCTTCGGGTATGGCTTCCTTTATCCTATTTACAACCTTCTCGAGAAGCGCTATCTCCATACCCTTAAAGTATGGTTGAAGGACCTCGGCCACTTTCCTAGCGTCCTCCTTTTTTATGAACTCCAACGCCATTCTATGAGCCTTTACAACCCTTTCGACGATGTCAGGGTTATTGGATATGAAGTCCTCTCTGGTGACCAAGACCTGCGACATAGCCTCCTCTCCTAGCAACTCTACGTGCTGTTTTGGATCATAAAGGTCAATTAGCGCGTAAGCCTCACCGCTTTCCATCAGCTGCGTTGTCAGCGGGTCCCACGCTATGACCGCGTCAACCTTTCCAGTCTTTAGGGCCGTGTACATCGTCGAAAGCTCTCCAACGGCCACCATTTCTACATCCTTTCCAGGCTCGAGTCCAGCTTTCTTTAAGAAGTAAACGGCGAATGCCCAGCTTCCAGCACCTGGTGCCGAGAAGCCCAACCTAAGACCCTTCAAGTCTTTAACCTCTTTGACAACGTCCCTAAGCTCCGACCTGACCATCAATGAAAATATTTCTCGAGAGTGTAGTGACATTATTATCTTCAGCGGTCTATCCTTAAGCCTAGCTATGGGTACGTGTACTGTCGATAGCGAAGCAAAATCTATCTCGCCAGTTATGAGTGCTTCCCTTGCTTTTGTGCCGCTCGGAAACGCCATGTAGGTCGCATTTATTCCTACATCGTCCATGAAGAGGGCTATCGCCACATAAGTCGGCGCGTACGTTATTGCAGGTACGTTACCTATCTTAACGCTGTATTTGGTCTCTTCTTTTGGTACATAAAGAAAGAGCGTACCCAAGATGAGTGCTACGATAATTATTGCCGTAATTATCAGCACATTCAGTCGTTTCATCGCTTTACAGTCTGAAAACGCGTTAGTTTAAAGCGTATCTTTGATGGCAAATTATGTTAGAATGCTAGACGTTCCTTGCAATTTATGCATTTTTTAGTGCTATTTCGTGGCCTTGGTATCGGCTTGGAAATTTATCTTATGGTGTGATCCGTCGCAAAACGGCTTGTTTTCGGAGGCACCACATCTACAAAGAGAGACAAACTCTCTATCTACGGGTAACTGGAAAACATTGTCCTCGTAATCCACAAGCTGGAAAGGCCCATACACTCTATAAGGACCATTCTTGCGGACCACTATTTTTACTATTTTTTCTTGAGTCATGTATTACATAACTGTATTATATGTATTTATTTATATTTTTTGACTATTGCGGTTACGTCTCCTTGCATACCATTCACAGTAAATCGTTATAGGACAGAGTTCGCATTTTGGCCTCGGCTTCTTGCATATTTCTTTTCCAAACCTAACCAGTATCCCGTTTACAATCCTCCTCATGTATGGCGGTGTGATGCTCTCTATACCCTTTCTCGTCTCCTCGTACTTCGCGTTCCACCTGACTATTCCAAGCCTCTTGGAAACCGTCTCAACGTGTGTATCTACTGCCACAATCGGTTCGCCATAGGCGATTGATAGCACGATATCAGCCGTCTTGTAACCTACGCCCGGAAGCTCGATGAGCGTCTCCCTGTTTCTTGGTACTTGTCCACCATAGCGCTCAAGTATTAATTTTGCGACCTCCTTTACCCTCTTAGCCTTCTGTCTGTAAAACCCTACAGGCTTTATTAGGCGCATTATGTCGCTGAGTGATGCCTTCGCAATTTCCTCAGCATTCTTATACTTTGAGAAGAGTCTGCTGAATGCCAAATCCGTCATCTCATCACGGGTTCTATGCGAAAGTATCGTACCTATGAGTACCTTGAATGGGTCCGACCTATCTAAATGCGCAGGAGTCTGAATGCCATAACGCTCAGATAGTAATTTAATTATGTTTGTGAAAGTTTTTTCGTCCAACTTTGCATCCTTAAACATTACCTATAGGCTATGTACTCTTTGCCAAGCAGCTCCCTTGCCACTATTATCTTCATTATCTCCGTTGCGCCCTCGGCCCACATGTACGACCGTATACCCCTCAATGCTATCTGGAGTGGGCACTCGGCCATGTAACCGTATGCTCCATACCATTGCATGGCGTCGTTTATCGCATCAAACGCTATCCACGGTGCCAACATCTTAGCCTCTGCCGCCACCCTAGTCACCTCAAACCTCGTGAACTTGCCTTCTCTCTGCTCTTTGTCAAACATCCATAATGCTTTGTATCCCAAAAGCCTCACGGCATCCAACTTCGCATAGTTTTCAGCCAGCTTAAACTGTACACCTTCGTATTTTGCTAACGGATTGCCGAAGACGTTCCTTTGTTTTATGTACTCAATAGCTGTCTCGAGGGCCGACATAGCAGCACCGCAGCAGACAACAGATATTATCGACCTGGCAAAGTCAAAGCCCTCCATGCAAATGTAGAACCCCCCATTCTCTGGCCCTACCCTATTCTCCTCAGGAACCTCTACATCCTTTAATGAAAAACCTCCGGTCGATATTCCCTTTCTTCCCATCTCTTTGAGGTACGTAACACTAACCTCCCCAGAAACTTCCTTTATTGGTACGTAAAACAACGACATGCCCCTCGTTCCCTTTGATGGGTCGGTCTTCGCCAAGGTGAGGAAACCACCACCCTCAGGCAGCAGTTCCATCACCTCTCTCACACCAGACGTGTACAGCTTCTCACCATTGAGGATGTACGCGCTACCTTTCTTTACAGCAGTCATCCTTATGCTAGCAAGGTCTGAACCAGCAGCTGGTTCTGTTGTCGCTATCCCGACGAACGCTCTACCCTTTACAACTTTTGAGAGGACCTTTTTTGAGAGTTCAGGATCTCCGTACTTATCGAATATATAGCCCCATGCTGTGGGGACAAGGTAGAAGACGGCAGTGGCACAGGATACATCTGCTCTACCTATCTCCTCGCCCGCTATGCCTGCGGTCACAGCATCCGCACCTGCCCCACCTTTTTCTGGCGATACCGTCATCGCAAGGGCCCCTATATTCGCTAAACCCTCAATTATATCATAGGGTATTCTGCCACCTTCCTCTATCTCCAAAAGTCTTGGGGCCAGGTTATTTTGACAGTATTCTCTAATGGATTTTCTAAAAAGTTCTTGCTCCTCAGTAAATTCAAAATCCAACTATGCGCACCCCTTCGAATCAGAACGTAGGTGAAATGCTAGGCGTTATAAGTCTTTTTCGTGATTTATAGACATTCTCCATATCAATTGTGAGAACCTTACTGCTAGATATCAGACGGCGATATATTCATCATGGCTACCTCTACGCCGCCAGTCTTTCCCCTTTGCACGAACATCTTGTCAGGAAACCTGATGGCTAAGTTGTTGAATACATCATGAGCCATACTCGGTGTTGAAAACAATTTCCTTTCCAGTAAAAGAAAAACGCAAAGCCTTTCTAACATACTAAGACTTACTGCATTCCCTCTGCTCGAAAACCTCCTGTATGCCTCTATTATCATGTTCGCCACATCAAACCTACTAGCTTTCGTCAAGCCCGGAATCATGAGCGGCGCGATGTCACTTATGATTTCTTCCTCGATTCTTTTCATGGGAACTTTAAAGTAGCGTTCGAATACATCTTTATGCTTAACGAAGGTCTCATCTGCAGAATACTTGCCCCTACCGGCCCTTTTAAGAATGCCTAAATCCACGAGCCATTCCAGCCTAGGCGGCGCTATGTGTCTGTATTTAGCATATTGACTGCTCTTTATCCATTCACTCTTATTCTCTAGACCTAGCCTCTTCGTCCTGAATTTTTCTGCCTCAGCTATCTCCTTCTCTATCAGGCTCCTCTTCCTCGCGTCAACCTTTGTTATGATACTTTTTAGGGCAGAAGGGTAAAGCTCCTCCATCATATGGTTCATTGCTTCCATTCTCGTGAACTCTTCACGTTCCAAAACCCAAATTATAGTATTCAACAAAAACGGAAAGTCTGCAGAGATTAAAGTAACTAATAACAGCACTCTCTCAACAGGATTTAGCGTCAAAAGCTCTTCATGCGTAATTTGTCTACTTTCGTGGAGAAACTTTGTGGCAGAATCAAGTTTTACGTAAAGTCTGCCTACATTGCCCAAAGTCTGTGTCTTTCTATCCAATATGTTAATCTCTGCAGCAACGGAGACATAGTTTCTTGCATTTACGGGCCTGGTAATTATGCCTATGGGTTTTATCGGAAGTTGTGGCGGTCCGATATTACGTACGAAATCGTAAAGAAGGGATGCCAAAAAATCGAAGCTCTTCGGCGTGTCTTCCTCGGCTAGACACGCTATAAGTCTCATGTAACCTAGCCTGCAAACATCTCCATGCGTTTCCAAAATCATGCAAAAACCTCCACGGGCACCTTAGCCCAAGCGACAGGCTCATTGTTAGGTATGGGATTACCTTTGTGGAGCTCCAGTATTCTCTCTCGGCTCACGCCTTCCTCTTCTTTTATGTACATGAGGTGTTTATTTGACTTCGGTATGGAGTCTGAGATTAGCCTAGCGACCGTGAAGCCTACGCTTTCTGCTATCGGCGCTATCATCTCAGCCATGTTGATGTAATGGCCGTTTAACTTCACGTCACCAACAACCACGAAGCAAGCCGAGTTGTCCTTTAATACCCTAAACATCTCCTTCAATGACTCGAGCATAAAAACTCTGAACTTCTGCTTCGATTCAGATTGAAACAGCTTATTCTTCACCTCTATGTAGTCGTACCCCAAAAACCATAACCTCAGCCAGTTGTCCCAAGCATAAGTCTGCATGTTAAAGTAAGGTGGAGAAGTAACTATCAGGTTGACGCTTTCATCCTCTAGCGGTAGCTTCCTAGCATCTTCCATCGTCGCCATGCCCCTAACTTCTGGCAAACCATCTCTTAAGACCCTCTTAGCCTTCGTAAGTAGACACTTCAATACGTCTCTCTTGGGCTTCTTTAAACCATTCTTTTTGATAAAGCGTCGTATGTACTTCGGAGACATTGAGAAGGCATGGGAGCACGGTATGCTCAAATGCATCTTGGTAGGACCGTGGAGTATTCCACACATGAGCGCTTTTATAAAATTTCCAAGGTCTGAGTCGTCGTCCATTAACATATCTCTTATTGACAATATCTGCCTCAGTGTGTATTTACTGAAGAATACGCGAACCTCGCCGCTTACCTCATCAACATCGTAGCTTTCTGGGTTCCACTTTTTCCTCGTATTATGTATCCATTCCATTACATCATCCAAAGTAACTGGATTTACCTTTGCTCTTGTTATGACGTATGCCTCAGGTGCCAAGTCGTTGCCTATACCGATTCTTCCGTTAAGGCACGCCTCGAGGGGCAAGGTTCCCTTTCCGGAAAAGGGGTCGAGGACTATATCGCCACGTCTGGAGTACTTTTTTACGAAGTAGTGAGCAAGGGCAGGAGGGAACGAGCCAGTCCTAGAGCATATCCTATGAAGGGTCGAGCCCCAACCATCGCCTGCGTACTTCCAAGAGTCAGGTATATCTGTGCTTAAAATCATGAGGTAATTTCCCATCAAAAGCCGCACGGCTTTTATCCAGAGCTATAACCGTTGGGTTTACGTAGGCAGGTGAATAATTCCTACATCACGTTCACGGTATTTAATAGAAAATCTGCTTACTTATTGTGGGCATGTACATGAAACTCATGTGTGGCAGGATTTCCCTGAAAAACTTATACGCACATATGTTCTTCAGAAACAGCTGGTGGATAGGTTGACATATGTGCTGAGATACGAGGGGCAAGAATACTACGAGTTGGAGATAAAAGGGTTCAAGAGAAAGTTACCTCTCGTTCAAGTATCTCCAGACACTTGGATTGCATACTTTGATAGCTTAGGCGATAAGGAGTTCATAAACCATTGCGCGAAAGAACTTTACAAACACCTAGTGACTTGTGACATCCTAATGACGACCGAGAGTAAGGGCATAGCACTCGTTCATGAGTTGGCAAATATGTTGAACCATGGCTTTTATGTGGTCTGCAGGAAGGAAATTAAACCGTTCATGCGCGACCCGATATTTGTATCCTACAAACCTATAACGTCCAGTAAGGAGCTGATACTTTGCATAGACGGAAGGTATAAGGAGAAGATTGTTGGCAAGAGGGTTGGCATAATAGACGACATAGTCAGCACGGGTGAGACTTTAAATGCCATGGAAGAAATCGTCATGAGAGCCGGCGGGATTGTTGAAAAGAGAGCGGCGATACTCTTAGAGGGTAATAAGCGGGATGATGTCATTTATCTGGGCATCCTGCCGATATTCAAGAGAGCAGTGTAGCGGAAAACTGAAATAGGACGATGAAAAAACCTTTATCTGATAGCCCGGTCGTCTAGCGGCCAATCGCTCGGTCAGATGCTGGGCTAAGGATCGCGGGCTCTGGATCTTGTGACAGAGGAGAACCCCGCGGACGCCGGTTCGAATCCGGCCCGGGCTATCAATTTCGGGTGTCCATATTTCGCTAAGACGGACCTAGCGGCGGGACTTCGCATCCAGGACTCATGACCAACCTCTGTCACCTCAGCATTCTCCCTGATTACCCTTGCAAGCGGGTCGCCCGGCTCTACGTCTTTTGTGAGTAGTGCCAAACCTGTAAAAACAAGGCCGCTCGGCTTTATGCCGTTGACCGGTAGCGCGTTCATTGCCATCCACTCTACGCTTGCCCTGCTTATCCCGCCCGACTCTATCATTCGATTTACATTAGGGTCCGATATCCAGACAAGTGCTTCAACAGCCCCATCCTCGTAATCGGCGGCAATCACGGCATTTTCCGGAAAGGGCAGCATCTTAGAGTGGTTTATACTCACAGGCCTCATGGCAAGACTCCTAGCCGCCAACCTCAACTCTTCTTCAGTAAAGAGCGTGTTGTTCCTAGTCTTTCCGACGTGTAGCGCTCTGACCTTCCAGAGCTTAGCGCCCCTTGATTCGGCCAAATCCTTGTAGAGCTTGAACGTATCCGAGGCCCACTTGAACGATTCAGCACCGGCAGCATGCTTCTTGAACCAATCTTTAGCTTTTTCAAGCGTCCAACCCTTTTCTTTCGAGAAAAGGTAACTCTGAACCTCCATCGTATCTTCTCCCTTTGGCTTAGCCACTATGGCCTTTATCCCTTGCTCCGGGTCTATGTCTATAGTCCTGAACGTTCCTTCTTCGAACTCTGCAGGATCTCTATGACCGCTCCTTATGTATTCTTCAGTCTCCTCCCATGGCATTTTTACTTTCTCATCTCCTTTTCAGGCTCTTCGGTCAGCATGAAGCCAAACTTCTTCAGCATCCCCCGCAACTCGTCAAGCCTGACGACCTGCATATTATGCGTCAACAGCTCAGCGAACTTTATGAGATGCTCTATCTCTATCTTCGGTTCTTCTCTCAGACCCCAGTTCCAGCGCACGTTTGCCTGTTTAGGGTCTATGCCATGGGTCCTAAGGAACTCGTCGAATATTTCGCGTTCAGTTATCCGCTTGATGAACCTCCTGACTGCTGCGAGCTTCCTCTCCATCGCAGCATCCGCTACCTTCGCAGAGGCCTCCGTAAAGCCTGGAGTCGTGAAGAGCCTTACGTGGTGTGTCTGCGTTCCCATTATGAACTGATCAAATATGTGTTTCCAGAAGAACTCTAAGACAGCTCTAGACGAGACTCCTACTTCCCTCACATCAAACTCTTTGCTGTTCGTTAGGAAGTCCTGCTCTGGTTCAAGCTTCTCTAACTGTGATTGAGCCTCCTTCAGGACGTCAAGGGGCATCGCTGGGAAAACGTAAACGTGACGCGGTATTGCCTTTATGGCAAGCCTCATCGAGGCATCGTCAAGTTTCTCCTTTAGTTTGACGAATGGTTCGCGCTTTCTGACCTTGCCCTTTACTGTAAACCCTACGCCTTCCGTGAGCATAGAGGTTAGCCAGCCCGTGCCGAATGCATGTTCATCGACGACGTTCCACTTATAATGGACGACGAGCTTAGGCGATAGCTTAGTTTGCTGACCCCTATACGAGCGGTTATACCATAAAACTGTTCCATCTAACGTTCGCACGGCCGATACTACCGAGCTAAGCGGCAAGGGTTTCATGTCCACCAACGCCGCACCTTTTGCCGGTACTATGAGGTCCACTTTCGTAGACGTCCAAGGGTCTTTGAGTACTTCAACATCATAAGCATCGTAAACTCTTTCTAAGAAGAAGTTGCCACATAACGTTGTCCACTTCGCGATTTTCAGATGAAGCTCGTCGAGGTTTATTTTTGCGTTAAACTCATCAATGCTGTCTTTTGCAATATCAAAATCGGCAGTTGTGTAACCGCCCATGCCTGCAACTGCCTGCTCTATGTAATCTGCCGCACTCATTATCAGCGGATCGCATAGGTAATAATTCACGTACTGCTGGAATGGGACGATCGGATATTCGATTATTCCGGATGTCATGTAAATGGTCAGGTTCTGTACAGATTCTGTTATTGGCCTGATGTGTATCTTTCCCGTCAACCTTCTCAGAAACATCTCAAAGAAATGTTAAAACCAACATGGATAAAAATTCCATAGCACAAAATGTCGTGAAAGTGAAGCGAATATCTATGTAAAAAATTTATAGCTAAGTTTTGTGAAAAATTATTTTGGAATGAGAGAATTGGAACAATTCGTGAGGATATTAGAGTTAGCAAACACTGGTGGTGTGACGCCTTACAGAATCGGGCGCGTTCTAGGTATCAACTATCAAAGACTTAAGCGTATTTTAAATTATGCAGTAAGCGAGGGGATAATGACATACAGACAGGCGAGGGGTGGCGTAAAGATTTACGAGCTTACCGAGAAGGGGGAGAGGTTGCTGAATGTCTGGGTTAGCTTTAACTACGAAAATGCGACCGATATCTAACGTTTCGTAATTTATGAAATTTGCATCATAATTTTTAGGAAGGTATTTGTACAAATTATTTTGAGCAGAAATGGATGCATGGCCTGATTCAAACGTTGGGGACCTAATTTCTCCGAGGGATAAAAGTATCGTGCTAAGCTTCAAGGCTGGTGTGACGATAACCAAAGGAGACCCAGTATACCTAGTCGGGCCGGATACTGTAGCGCCAGCAACAGCACCTATGAATTGTATAGGAATAGCTTTGGAGAATGCCTTGGAAGGCGACTACGTACCAGTATGCGTCCTAGGTGTCGTGAAGGTCGTGGCAGGTGCAGCCATAACCGTAGGCCAAGCTGTGTACGGTGCGGATGCTTCGAGGCGTATACTTCCATTGATCGACCAAGACGTAAATGAAAATGGAACCAATACGTACACCATATACTATGCTAGGAAGCTTGGTATCGCCCTCGATAACTTCACAGCTCCTGGTGATACCGGCAGAATTCTCGTGGTGAAGTGATATGAGCTGGCAGGATATGATGCCCAAAAAGTTTGAGGTTTTATACAGCGACCCGAGGGTTAGGGATGAGCTCAACGAATTGCTGCCGAAGTTCTCGACTAACCCCCTATTTGTCCGTATCTCAGAGCTCTTCCCGTCTGGCTATGAGTCGATAACGAGCAGTATGCTTGGCGCGGTAGCCAGAGTGCATGACGTGGTAGTGGAGGCGGCCCAGCCCAACTTGATAGCGAGGCAGCTAGTTCAAGTCATAAGGACGTCGGACCCTGTTGTGAGGTTCCCGAAGGCGAAGAAGGCGAGAGCGTATAGGAGCGCGGAGCTGGCTCAGGTGTGGATTACTGGCGAGAAGTACGAAGTTCAGGACGTTAAAGCCGACTTGGAGATAAGGGCGGCAGCCGAATGGACGAGGAAGTTCCTCGAAGATGCACCATGGAGCGTGCTAGAAAGACAGGCAGCGGAGCTGGGCAGAGCCATCGGCCTGCTGGAGACAGAGGAGGTTATAGGGATGTTCATGCGGATACCCGAAGACGAACTCGCCGGAGGCTCGGAGATTACTACTATCAACCTTGGAAGACTTAGTTATGAGGATGTTGTCAATGCAAGGAAAGCTGTGTTGAAGGAGATGTTCCATCCAGACTGCTTACTGGTCAGCGTGTCTAGGGAGGCCGACCTTTGGAAGGACGATAAATTCATACATAGTTTTTACTTCGGCGATATGGCCGATAAGCAGAGGGGTGTGCTGGGCAACTTCTTAGGCCTAGAACTAATAGTTGACAATAGTGGCTCGGTTCCAGACAACAAAGCGTTCGTTATAGATAGGAAGGCGGCTGGTGTGCTACTCGTCAGACGGGATTTGACGATAAGCAGTTATGAAACGATGAAGGACGAGGTCTACGGTGTCATGGCAAGCGAACGAATAGGCATGGACATACTACGTTCAAAAGCTGTAGCAAGGATAAGCATCTGATGGACATGCCTCCGGCTAAGGTTAAGATGACGATAACCGTGGATCTGCAAGTTGCCGAGTACCTCGAGGGGCTACACCGAAAGTTAGTCCAAAGGATGCTCGAAGAGCGCAGAAGACCTCCGAGCTTCAGCCAATTCATGAATGATTGGCTGTCGAGGCACATCTCGGAAGAGATGGAAAGGGTGGACTGAGCTGCTCAACCCCCCAAATTTTTTAACGGTACAAAGCACCGTTGAATGCTCGAAGTTCCTCATGTACCGACCGGGTGTGGGAGAATGTTTATTACATTCGCTTGGAATGAGAAACGTTTGCGAGAATGTCGGAGCAGGAACTTAGGAGGAAGATAGTATCCATAGGAAAGAAGGCTTTCGATTACAAGCTCCTATCGGGGACCTGGGGCAACATAAGTGCAAGGTTTGGTAAAGACAAGATGCTCATAACACCGAGCGGTTTTGAGAAGGTGGCGCTAAAACCAAGCGACATAGTTCTGATGGACTTACAGGGCAATATACTTAGGGGAAAATGGAAACCTTCATCAGAGGTGCCCGTGCATAGCCTTATTTACAAAGCAAGGGAGGATGTAAATGCAGTCATACATACGCATTCGCACTATGCGATCGCCTTAGCCGTCACTGGACAAGAAATACCGGTGTTGACGTCTGAGTTTGCGGCCGCTGTAGGTCATAAGGTGCCCGTTACACGTTATGCTATGTCAGGTACGCAGGAGTTTGCAAAGGAGGTTGTTAGAACTTTGGGCGAGGGTAAAGCGGTTTTGTTGAGAAATCACGGTGTAATCGCGGTCGGCGATTCTTTGGAGGATGCGTTCCAGACAGCTTTGTTGGTAGAGGATGAGGCTAGGACTTTTATCCTTGCGAGCTCTTTAGGTTATGCAAAACCCCTCGATGTCAACGAGGTGAAAAGGCTCAGGGATGCCTATCTAAAAAGTTATGGTCAGGAAAAAAGAAGGTTAAGCTTAAGGTTCTAGAGTGTTTTTGGTAAAAGTTTATAGGGCATTAACATCAAACGCGCCTCATGCGAAAAAGGTCATTGTTCCTATATCTGTTCATGATACTCATCGGCGCCATAGGTCTCCCGATCTTACTCGTACTCTTACAAAACATTCAGTGGTATGAGATTCTCATACTTTCCGTGCTATATTCTTCGCTTATCGTAGTTGGTGGTATAGGTATAATCCTCACCCTACGAAAGGAACGGTATGAGAGGCAGAGTTCAAAGGGTTTTTAGATTTCTTTTATGTAAAAAAACGGCATGGCATAACTTTTTAAGCATAAACTTCAGAATGAGTATAGGGCTGATGTAACGTGCCAGTAGAGTTTGGGGGCGTTAAGATAAGCTGGCTCGGTCATGATGCATTCAGGTTGAAGGATGACAAAACAATCTACATAGACCCTTACAAGATAAAGGGGAAGGAGATGGCAGATATAATCCTAATAACGCATGAACATTTCGACCATCTCAGTGTTGAGGATATCAACAAGGTATCCTCTGAAAAATGCGTGATAGTAGCTGCAAGATCTTGTGCAAACCAGTTGGGAAGGGTGAAGGCCAAGGAGATAAAGTATGTGAAACCCGGCGATGAACTTGAAATTGATGGTGTGAAGATAAAGGCCGTGTATGCTTATAACGTTGCAAAACCATTCCATCCAAAAGATGCTGGCGGTGTCGGTTACATAGTGAGTATGAAGGGTGTAAGCATATACCATACGGGCGACTCGGATTTCATCCCAGAGATGAAGGGATTAAAAGTGGATGTTTTTTTGGTTCCGGTCAGCGGAACTTATGTGATGACGGCAGAGGAGGCTGCTTCTGCCGCGAATACTATAATGCCGAAACTTGCCATACCCATGCATTACGGCGCGATAGTCGGCTCGGAAAAGGACGCTGAACGGTTCAAAAAGCTGGCTAAGTGCGAAGTAAAAATACTAAATAAAGAAGACTGAGGCCGATGCTTTTGGCACCATACAGTATACCGGCCCGTAAACAGGAACTTTTAATTAGGAGATATGTTTAATTAATGCCAAAAATATTTCAAATTTTCAGAAGTAAGGGGATAGACATAAGATGGCAGCATTAGGTATAGCAGGGGCTTATGATAGGGCAATTACCGTCTTCTCACCTCAGGGGAGGTTATACCAGGTAGAGTATGCCCTTGAGACTGTAAGGTCTGGTTCTACGGTTGTTGCCATAGCCTCAAAGGAAGGTGTTGTCTTAGCAGTTGAAGAAAGGATGCACACAAAACTCCAAAATCCAGAATATTCATGGAAGCTCTTCCAGATTGACGAGCATATAGGAGCCGCAGCCGCAGGCCTAAACTCTGATGCAAGGGTCCTGGTGGATAATGCAAGGATATACGCCCAGATAATAAGACTATCGTACGACGATGCGGCGACTGTAGAGGCTATCGGAAAGAGGATCGGAGATATTATGCAGATGTACACACAACATGCAGGTGTGAGACCATTTGGTGCTGCCCTGTTAATCGGTGGTGTTGACAAAACCGGCCCGCACGTATTCTACACGGAGCCGAGCGGTCTGGTTTTGGAGTACTTCTCATGGTCCATAGGAAGGGGTGCTGACAAAGTGAAGGAGTTCTTGGAGGCGAACTACAAAAATGACATAAGCTTAGAGGAGGCCATAAGGTTAGCTGTTGCATCCTTGATAATTCAAGCCGAAAAGATGGATGAAGGGTGGACTATCAGGCTCGTTACGATACCCACCTCCACAAGGAAGTACACACCCATGCCACTGTCGGAGCTTGAGAAATACATCAAAGAGGCGATGGAAAAGCATAAACCTCACGGTTTGAAATAGCCGGGTTTTTAGAATGACAAAACAAAAGGAATCCTACACGATTGCAAGGTTAGTACGCGGTGAAACGTTCGAGATACTCGTAGACCCGGATAATGCGCTCAAATATAAGATGGGCGAAAAAGTGCCTATTTCGAAGATCCTCATATACGAGGAGATCTACACCGATGCGAAGAAGGGCATAAGGGCATCCGAAGAGCAGTTGTTGAAGGCTTTTAAGACGAAGGACAAGCTGGCCATAGCCGCCAAGATACTCGCAGAGGGGACTCTGCAGATAACGTCCGAGCAGAGGCATAGGTTAATAGAGGAAAAGAAGAGACAAATAATAGAGTTCATATCGAAAAACGCAGTTGACCCGAGGACAAGACTACCCCATCCGCCGCAAAGAATCGAGTTGGCTATGGAACAAGCAGGTGTATCAGTAGACCCGTTCATCGATGCAAAAGAGCAAGCAACGAAGGTTATAGAGAAGCTAAGCCCAATACTCCCAATGAAGGTAGGTATGACAAGGATGTACGTCAGGGTGCCCGGCGAGTTTGTAGGCAAAGCGTACGGCCTTTTGAAAAACGTCGGGAAGATCCTAAAGGAAGAGTATAAAGGCGACGGTAGCTGGGTTGGTGAGGTTGAAATACTGGTTGGTCTTCAAGCTGACCTAATAGAGAAACTCAACAAGCTCTGCTCGGGAAGGGCAGAGGCAAGACCCATGGAATAGGTGGTGTATATGCCCATTTACTTTAACGATAGGGAAATTGTACTACCAGGACAGCTTCTGTCCGATGATGACAGAAGAGCCGGTAAAGGGACATACGTTATGGATGGAAAAGTTTACGCGTCCACGGTCGGCGCAGCAACGATAAGAGACGGAAAGGTAGAGGTCATAACGTTTAGTGGACCGTATAGGCCTACGGCTGGTGACATGGTCATCGGCGTGGTATCCGACATAAAACCGATAGGTGTAGAAGTTGACCTTGGTGGCCATGTAACGGCGCTACTTAAAGTTAAGAACATAAAGGAACTCACATCGCTCGACCTAAAAGTCGGAGATGTGGTTTATGCAAGGGTAGCCAGCAGCGGGCTTAAGGGGGTTCTTCTGGAGCTGAACGAGCAATTTAAAAAGATAAACGAAGGAGTACTCCTGAGGATGACTCCGACGAAGATACCAAGGCTGATAGGAAAAAAGGGTTCCATGATAAATATGCTCAAGAAGATTACCGGGTGTAACATAATGGTTGGTACAAATGGTTTTGTGATTGTGAATGGGCCTTCACCCGCAAAGGAGTTCGCCGCAATATCCGCCATAAGGCTAATAGAAAGGGAGGCCCATTCTCAAGGATTGACCGATAAGGTCATAGCATACGTAAGCAAATTGGTTGGTAGTGAGGTTATGTATGACACAAGTGATAAAGCCTAAGCTCATCGATGAGAATGGTAGAAGGTTGGACGGAAGGGGTCCGACGGATTTAAGACCCATGAAGATCGAGGTTAGTGTTTTAGAGAAGAGTGACGGTTCCGCGTACGTGGAGTTAGGCAAGACGAAAGTGTATGCGGCAGTTTATGGGCCGAAAGAGGCCCATCCGAAGCACCTCGCAATACCAGATAGGGCGATACTCAACTGTAGATACCATATGACGTCCTTTAGTACGGATGAAAGAAAAATTCTTGGCATGACGAGAAGAGAGATAGAACTCTCCAAGGTCATAAGAGAGGCGCTCGAGTCTGTTGTGTTCCTTGAAGAATTTCCTAGGTCGGCCATAGACGTGTTCATAGAGGTTGTACAAGCTGACGGTGGCACAAGAACCGCAGGGCTTACGGCTGCCTCGCTCGCCTTGGCAGATGCAGGCATACCGATGAGGGGGCTGATAGCCGCGGTAGCTGTCGGTAAGGTGGACGGGACGATAATCCTAGACCCATCGGATATAGAGGATAAGTATGGTGAGGCTGATATGCCAATTGGCATAGCACCCGGCTCAAACACCATCGTACTGCTCCAACTGAACGGGAAGATGACGAAGGATGAGTTTAAGCAGGGACTTGAGCTAGCCCAAATGGGCATCCAGAAGATTTACCAAGCCCAGCGTGAGGCTCTTAGAAGGAAGTATGGAGCCAGTGTGACGGAGGTTTAGAGCATGTCGTTCCTTCCACTCAAGGAGAGATCATTTACCGTAAAGATAATGAGCGAAAAGATATACAAGCTGCTCCAGCAGGGAAAGAGGATAGACGAGAGGACGCCATACGAATTCAGGAAGATAACGATGCAGACGAACGTCGTGGAGAAGGCAAACGGCTCAGCCCTAGTTTCTGTAGGAAGTACAAGGATACTTACGGGGATAAAGGTCGAGCTTGGTACGCCCTACAGCGATAGACCAAACGAGGGCGTATTCTCCGTTAATGCCGAGCTACTACCGCTCGCGTCTAAAAGCTTCGAACCAGGCCCGCCCGATGAGAGAGGCATAGAGCTGGCGAGAGTTGTTGACAGGTGCATACGCGAAGGAAAGGCGATAGACCTCGAGAAGCTTTGCATCATTCCAGGGAAGCTGGTCTATATCCTCTACATAGACATATACGTGCTGGACTACGACGGAAACTACTTTGATCCGTCCGTCATATCCGCGATGGCCGCTTTGGCGACTTGTACCATACCAAAGTATTCGGCCACCGGTGAAAGGGTTGAAGGTGAATACATGAGGGTGCCCATTAGGGATGTTCCTCTTTCCTCAACGATAGGCATAATCAAGGACAAGCTACTAGTAGATCCCTGCTTAGTCGAGGAGAACTCATTAGATACTTCAATCGTGGTATGCATGGATAGTGCATCTAACGTCGTTGCGATACAGAAGAATTCTCCGGGACATATACCGCTTTCGTTGATGGAAAGTATAATAAATGTCGCAGAAGAGCAGATAAGCAGGATTAGGACGCAATTCAAGGAGGTTATAGGGATTGAGAAAGAAGGTCGGGAACACTGTTAAGCGGTTTGGCGCAAGATATGGTGCGACTTTGAGGAAGAGGTTGTTAGAAATAGAGCAGCAACAAAAGGCAACCTATGAGTGCCCAAAGTGTGGCGTTGTGGCCGTCAAGCGGAAGTTCATTGGCGTGTGGAGCTGCGGTAAGTGTGGTTACACTTTTGCTGGCGGTGCATACACACCTTACGTTTCGAAGAAGTAATGGAACATGGAAAGACATGTGAAGGTCAGCATATCCATACCGATGGAAGGAAAGGCATCGGAGATTGTCACCAGGGCGCTAAAAGTTGAGGCCGATAGCCTCCCATCGAAGAGGGTAACAGTGAGTGTAGAGGCTTCCGGTTGTGTACTTAAGCTGGAAGTAAATGCAAACGACCTAACGGCCATGAGGGCCAGTATCAATTCCTTTTTACGCTGGATAGATTCTGCCCTGCAAGTCCATAAGCTGGTGTCAGGTAAAGATTAACAGAACACGTTTATAGGGAGGTTTTAAAAGAAAACTTCAGGGTTATTGGAAGTTATTATGGGGTGGTTGAGTTGTCGAGAGAGATACCACCAAACGTTCAGCAGCAATTGCTTAGGCTACAACAGCTCCAGCAGACATTGAGCGCCCTCTTGGCGGAGAAGCAGAGGCTCGAAGCGGAGCTGGCGGAGATAAACAACGCGCTCGAAGAACTTGAGAAGGTTGATGAGAGCGCCGTCGTATATAAGGCTGTAGGTCCGATACTCGTTAAGGCGAACAAAGACAAGCTCACGGTTGAGCTGAAGGACAAGAAGGAGCTGACGGAGACTAGGCTTAAAATCCTGGAGAAGCAAGACGCTAAGATGAGGACGCAGATAGAGTCTGTCCAGAAAGACATCCAGAGAATTATGTCTGGTCAGCAGGCTTCGTCATGAAAGACAGAATGCTCGCCGAGAACGTTAGCAACTTACTTAAGTCCATGAGTGGTAAGACCGCAGCCATAATAACGCATGTTGGTGGCGACGCTGACGCTGTTGGTGCTGCATACGTTCTTAAGAGGGTTCTTGAAGAGGTCGTAGGTTGCGCCGCGGTGCACGTACACATACCGGACGAAATGTCAGCACAGGTAAAGGCCATGGTAAACTATCTAAAGCTCGATGTTAAGAGCGCCGCTATAGGCGATGTTGATGCTGTAATATTGGTAGATGTTGGCTCGCTCGAGCAGGCAGGCGAGTATCTTGAAGAAATTATGAGGGCGCATGGTAAGGTATACATCATAGACCATCACACACCTCCACAGGGTGGGTATCCAGAGGGGTTTTTCGTATTCTTTTCCGAGAACTATCGTGCACTCTGCGAGCTTTTAATGGACGTCGTGCAGCTTATGGATATAAAGCTGGATGCGTTGGAGGCGGAGGCCCTATTCCTCGGGATATACTACGATACCGCAAGATTGTCACTCGCCGATTCGGAGACCATGGTCAAAGTTTGCGAACTCATAAGGCTGGGTGTCAACCCTTCCAAGAGCATACATTTGGTAGAGGTCCCAATCGATATTTCTGAGAGGATAGCGCGCCTGAAGGGAGCGATGAGGATGAACCTATATAGGTCTGGCGAGTGGTTGATCGCAACTTCCCAAGTAAACTCGTTTCAGACGTCCGTCGCTAGAGCCATCCTATCGCTTGGTTGTCATGTGTCAATAGTGGCTGGCGAGTACAAGGACGGGGTTGCGGTATCGATAAGGTCTCAGCAAGATTTCTTTGCCAAAACCAATATAAACCTAGGAAAGGACGTGGCGCAGGTTGTTGGCGCAAGGCTTGGGGGGTACGGTGGAGGTCACCCCACGGCTGCAAGGGCGTATTGTAGATCAGCGCCAGATGATGCCATTAAGTTGTGCTTGAGCTTATTAGAAGGTTTGCTTGGTGAGAAGTTGAGTCGAGTGTAACCAAAGATGGAAATAGTAAAGATCGAGGGGCTGACATTTACATACAGCGGCTCCGATACGCCTGCTATCAGCGACATAAACCTGAGCATCGAGGAAGGAGAGTTTGTCCTTCTCCTCGGACCTAGCGGTTGCGGAAAATCAACACTTTGCAGATGCCTGAACGGCCTCATACCGCATTTCTATGCTGGCAAGATGGAGGGGAGGGTAATAGTCGCTGGTATGGATGTTTCCAAAACGCCAACTTACGTGCTCTCCCAACACGTGGGCATGGTATTCCAGAACCCGGAGAACCAATTATTCTCGTTGACCGTTGAGAACGACGTGGCATTCGCGCTCGAGAATTTGGGCATACCAAGGGATGAGATCAGGCGCAGGGTGGATTTTGCTCTCAAGGCAGTTGGGATAGAGGATTTGAGGAAGAGGTCACCTTTCGAGTTGTCGGGGGGTCAGCAACAAAAAGTTGCCATCGCCTCAGTCCTCGCGCTAATGCCTAAGCTTATGGTGCTTGACGAGCCGACGTCATCCTTAGACCCCGCATCCGCAAAGTCAATAATCGAGACAATTCTGAAGATAAGGAAGGAGCTCGGGACCAGCATCATAGTGGCTGAGCATAGGGTTGAGTTGTTAGCCGATAAGGTTGACAGAGTGATCGTTATGCAGAAGGGAAGGATAATCAAGGACGGGAGGCCGAGGGAAATTTTCGTCTCAGAAGAAATGGTGCCCTATGGCATACCTGTTCCAAAGGTTGTAAGCATGGCTAAAGGTGTGAACAAATACTTTCAAGTGTTTAACGAGATACCGCTTAGTTCTGAAGAGTTCGAGCAAGACATAAGGAGGTTTGTCCATGATAAGGTTCGATAATGTAACTTACGTTTACCCGACTGGTGTAAAGGCGTTGAACGGTGTCAGCGTTGAGATCGGCAGGGGTGAGCTAGTGGCGCTAATGGGTGAGAACGGTGCGGGTAAGACCACGTTCATAAAACACCTGAATGGTCTCCTGAAACCCACTAACGGTAAAGTCTACGTGGACGGGAAGGATACTAGGACACTCAGTGTGGCACAATTGTCGAGGGTTGTTGGTATAGTGTTCCAGAACGCCGACGACATGTTCTTTCTTCCGACGATTGAGGAGGAGGTTGCCTTCTCCTTGAGGAACTTAGGCTTCAGCGAAGAGGTTGTGCAGAAAAGGGTGGATTGGGCCCTTAAGTTCATGGAGCTGGAGGAATACCGGAAAAGGTCTCCTTTTCTGCTAAGCGGTGGTGAGAAGAAGAGGTTAGCGCTGGCCATAATACTAGCGTGGAATCCTCAGGTCATAGCGATGGACGAGCCTACCGTCGGCCAAGATAGTGCACAGAAGGAGAAACTGAAGGAAATGATAAAGCAACTGAACCTACAGGGAAGGACTGTCATAATTTCAACACATGATGTAGAATTCGTCGCGGAGCTTAGATCGAGGGTTATTCTGATGTCGAAGGGAAGAATTGTCGCCGACGGCAGGGCTGAAACGATACTTACGGATGGTGAGCTGTTAAGCAGCTGCTCAATACTCATGCCGCAGGTGGCCGCAACGATGTCTAGGCTGGCAGACTTGGGCTTTAACGCTAAGGTCATCTCGGTTGATGAAGCTGTAAGGAATATAGTGGAGGTCCTGAGGAGGTTTGAGCATACTAGAGGGGCTTAGGTTCTACGCTAGCGATACTGTGATACATAGGCTTGACCCAAGAGTGAAATTTCTCATCTCAATGTTAATGCTCATCATAGTCGTGATGTATGTAGAGGTGTGGATGCTGACGATTCTTATAGCGTTACAGGCGATAATGGCTTACGCCGCTAAGGTCGTGCGACGCTGGCTAAAGACGATAAGGGGCTCGTTGCCCCTAGCTGTCCTTGTCTTTGGATTAAACGCCATATTCTTCATTTCGAGCGGCACGTATGCGACCTTGCAAGAGGCGCTTTACCAATCAACCGCGCTAGCATATAGGCTTGTGTTGTTCCTTTCTTCGTTCTCCATATTCTTCTTGACCACGACGCCGGAGGAGATAGGGCTGACGCTCACAAGCTGGCGCGTTCCATATCCTTACACGTTCGCATTCATATCGGCGATAAGGTTTACACCGATAATAGCTCAGGAGCTCAGAGACATTATGGACGCGCAGAGAGCACGCGGTGTAGAGCTAGATAAAGGCGGACCTTTGCAAAGGGCTAAGAAGCTAGTACCGATACTCGTGCCGCTACTCGCAAACGCTCTAAGAAGAGCATACGAGTTAGCAGAGGCTATGGAGGTGAAGTGCTTTGGTGCTACAAAAAAGAGGACGTCATTAAGGGAGCTCAAGATGAGATATAAGGACTACGTGGTTTTGTCGGTGTCTCTGGCTCTATTCAGCCTAGCAGCGTACTACAGGCTATTCCCGTTTTAAGTCCAAGTCGATTATATTTGGGCTAGTTTCCTGACAGCCTCGCCTACCTTCTCCATCGGATGGTTCTTTATTTCCTCCATCTTCTTTTCGAGTATCAGCTTACTCCTCGGGTCCTCGCTCCAAAGCCTTGCGAAGGAGCCATCTTGAATCCTTCTAAGGGCCTCCCTCATGTTCTCCTTCACGTGTTCATCGATTATCTGGGGACCTACGACTAAGCCGCCGAACTTTGCGGTATCAGAGACTGCGCTCAGCATACCAGTCAGACCTCCTCTGTATATCAAGTCAACTATCAGCTTCATCTCGTTGCACGCCTCAAAGTAAGCAAGCTCAGGCTGGTATCCCGCCTCGACGAGTACCTCGTATCCCTTCTTTATTAGCTCCATGATTCCGCCGACTAGGACTGCTTGCTCTCCCAGCAGGTCTGTCTCCGTCTCCTCCTTGAACGTCGTCTCGAGGACACCGGCCCTGGCGCAACCTAGCGCCTTAGCCATAGCCAAAGCTATCATCCTAGCTTTTCCAGAATAGTCTTGTCCAACGGCGAAAAGTGCCGGCACACCTTTCCCTTCAAGGTAGAGCTCGCGCATCCTTGGACCCGGTGCTTTGGGAGCGACGAGGACGACGTCCACATAGCTCGGCGGCACTATCTGTCTAAAGTGTATATTATAACCATGGGAGAAGCCCAAGACCTTTCCGGGCTTCATGTTCGGTTCTATGAATTTTTTGTAAATCTCAGGCTGCACCACGTCTGGTATTAGCATATGGACTATATCTCCTTCCTTCGCCGCCTTCTCTATAGGAAGAGGTTCAAGGCCATCTTCTTTTACCATCTTCCAGGATTTTCCTCCTTCCCTGACACCGACGACGACGTCTATGCCGGAATCCTTCATATTGAGTGCCTGGGCCCTTCCTTGGCTTCCGTAACCTATGACGGCTACCTTCTTACCCAGCAACGGCTCGAGGCTTATATCATTATCGTAGTATATTTTTACCATTTAATTCTCAACCTCCTACACGCCCGTACTTTTCCTTAAAGTCGTACCCAACATCATGCAATTTACTTCCAGCACCACGGGTAGGTTAAATAGCTTTCTCTTGAGCCACTCTGCCTTCTCGGGTTTTACTAATACGGTCATCGTTAAGAGTTTGACGTTCTCTATGCCAGACTCGCTTACTTCCGCGTTGATGAGCTTCGCCTGGGCTTGTCTCGTAGTCAAAAATACTTTAACGACCGCCTCTAGAGAGTCCTCTATCAACGCAGTGAATACGTGTCTAGCCATGGATATCAAACCCCTGAGGTACCACCATCTGACTGAGCCACTTGCCAGGAGGTACCATCGGCAACACCCTTTCTTCCCTGTCTATCGGCAGGTCTATTACTAGCGCTTGCCCTGACCTTATCGCTCTCCTCAATAACATCCTCAGGTCGTCCAAGGATTCGGCTACTGCTCCTTCCACGCCCATGGACTCGGCGAGCTTCACGTAGTCAACATTTCTACTAGCACGTCTCTTCAGATATATCTCGAGGCATTCATCCTTGTACCTTTTCTGGTAAAAGAGGTCCTGCCACTGTCTTATCATGCCGAGAACCTTGTTGTTGAATATTATGCATATCACAGGTATGTCGTACTGGGCCATCGGTATCAGGCTCTGGCACGTCATGACAAAACTGCCGTCACCATCTATACAGGCCACAGTCCTGTCTGGTGCTGCGACCTTTGCACCGACAGCAGCAGGCAGACCGAAGCCCATCGTCCCGAGACCGCAGCTTGTCAGCAATGTTCTCGGCTCGAAAACCTTGAAGCAAAGCTGGACCCACATCTGGTGCTGTCCTACGCCAGTGGTCACTATTGCATTTCGTGGTAGTTCCTCTCTTATCACCTTCAGCGCGCGCCAAGATGTTATCCTATTAGGTTCGCCGTGGTTGTTCATAAACTCCTCGAATCTTTCGCCTATCGCTTTGAGTCTTTGGATAAATGGTCTCGTTTCTTTCCTTGCAATCCTTGACGCTATGCAGGCGTAAAGCTCCGATAACGCCCTCTTCGCATCGCCGACTATGCTTACTGTTGGTACGACATTCTTGCCGAGTTCGCTCGCATCTATGTCTATGTGGATTATCTTTCTATCCTTTTGAATATCATCAAACCTTCCGACTGACCTATCAGAGAACCTTATACCGACCGCCAGGATTGCGTCTGATTCCACCAACACCATGTTTGCCTCGATTCTTCCATGCATGCCAATGACGCCTAGCATGAGCGGATGATCAGAAGGTATGGAGCCTAGACCAGGTGTCGTGACGACCACCGGGGCCATCAAATACTCAGCAAGCTTTGTTAGCTCCTCGGTAGCGTTGCTTATTATCACACCTCCGCCGGCTATTATGACCGGTTTCTCGGCATTCATCAGAATCTCAGCGGCCTTGGATACGAGCTCCGGATCTGGTTCATGTACGCATCTTGCCAAGGAGCTTAACGCATGCTTTATCAAGCTTGGCTCATCCTTCCAGCAGGGCTCGACGTCTGCTTGAAACACGTCTCTTGGAACGTCTATGAGAACGGGACCGGGTCTGCCGGCGGTAGCGATATGGTATGCATCCACGAACGCCTGGGCAAGCTTAGATGGGTCCTTGACCGTTATGGCATACTTTGTGACGGGTAACAGTATGCCCGTTATGTCAGTTTCTTGGAAGGCATCGGTTCCAAGAGCTTCGCGTGGAACCTGGCCGGTTATCGCTATAACTGGTTGGCTATCCATCATTGCGTTGACTATACCAGTCACGAGGTTTGTGGCACCTGGACCCGATGTAGCCGTGACGATCCCAGGCCTACCTTTGACCCTTGCATAACCCTCTGCCGCATGTGTCGCCTGCTGTTCATGCCTCATCAGTATTGTTCTTATGTTGCTGTCGTAAAGCGCATCGTAGAACGGTAAAGTAGCACCACCAGGTATTCCGAAGATGACGTCTACGCCCTTGGACTCCATGGCTTTGACTAGAACGTCAGCTGCCCTCATGTGCGTTCACCACCCCGAAGAAAATTCTAGAAAAGGAAGAACAACACGATGCTGGAAGGTAGATATTAAGCGAGGGGTTATCCATCCTTGCTAGAGAATTTGGTGTACCATGTCACCCTCACACTTTGAGTGTGGAGGGGTATGCTTCCATATTATAAAAATGTTTCGTGGAGGTCTTACGCCTGTGCACCCAAATCTCCCTTTAAAACAACGTTCAGACCTAAGTAGTTGGTCTCAAGTACCGTCGGCAAGTTAAATAGCTTTCTCTTGAGCCACTCTGCCTTCTCGGGTTTTACTAATACGGTCATCGTTAAGAGTTTGACGTTCTCCATACCGGATTCGTTTACTTGTGCGCTGATGAGCTTCGCCTGGGCTTGTCTCGTAGTCAAAAATACTTTAACGACCGCCTCTAGAGAGTCCTCTATCAGTATGCTAAACACGTATGCGGGCATGCAGATCGAACCCCAAGGGCATCATCATCTGATTAAGCCACTTGCCAGGAGGTACCATCGGCAACACCCTTTCTTCCCTGTCTATCGGCAGGTCTATTACTAGCGCTTGCCCTGACCTTATCGCTCTCCTCAATAACATCCTCAGGTCGTCCAAGGATTCGGCTACTGCTCCTTCCACGCCCATGGACTCGGCGAGCTTCACGTAGTCAATGCCCCTCTCAACATGCCTTTTCGATAGCCCGAGATGCTCGTCCTTGTACCTCTTTTGGTAAAAGAAGTCCTGTAGCTGTCTTATCATGCCGAGGGTTCTGTTGTCGAATATTATGCATATGACAGGCATTTCGTACTGGACTATTGGCACCAAGCTTTGACAGGTCATTAGAAAACTACCGTCACCGTCAAGGCACACCACCGTCCTGTCAGGAGCCGCAGCCTTCGCGCCAACAGCGGCAGGTAAACCAAAACCCATAGTTCCGAGACCACAACTCATGATAAGCGTTCTCGGCTCGAAAACCTTGAAGCAAAGCTGGACCCACATCTGGTGCTGTCCTACACCAGTAGTAACGATGGTGTTCCTCGGCAGTTCCTCTCTTATCACCTTCAGCGCGCGCCAAGATGTTATCCTATTAGGTTCACCATGAGTGTTCATGAATTCATCAAAACTTTCGCCTATCGCTTTGAGTCTTTGGATAAATGGTCTCGTTTCTTTCCTTGCAATCCTTGACGCTATACATGCATGGAGTTCGGCCAAAACTCTTTTCGCATCACCGACTATACTCACAGTCGGTGTGACGTTCTTGCCGAGTTCGCTCGCATCTATGTCTATGTGGATTATCTTTCTACCTTTCTGGAGCTCGTCAAACCTTCCGACTGACCTATCAGCGAACCTCATACCGACTGCCAAGACGACGTCCGATTCTATGACGGCAAGGTTTGCCTCGATTCTTCCATGCATGCCAATGACGCCTAGCATGAGCGGATGATCAGATGGCATGGAGCCTATTCCAAGCGTTGTAACAACGACGGGGGCCATAAGGTACTCGGCCAACTTGATCAACTCGTTGGTAGCGTTGCTTATTATCACACCTCCGCCGGCTATTATGACTGGTTTCTCGGCATTCATCAGAATCTCAGCGGCCTTGGATACGAGCTCCGGGTTCGGCTCCTGAGTCTGCCATGCGATAGAATCTAATGCGTACTTCATCAGGCTCGGCTCATCTTTCCAAGATGGTTCTACGTCCGCTTGGAGCACGTCTCTTGGAACATCTATGAGAACGGGGCCAGGCCTGCCTGTGATGGCGACGTAATATGAGTCTATGAATGCTTGGGCAAGCTTAGATGGGTCCTTGACCGTTATGGCATACTTTGTGACGGGTAACAGTATGCCCGTTATGTCAGTTTCTTGGAAGGCATCGGTTCCGAGTGAGTCACGCGTTACTTGACCAGTTATCGCTATAACTGGTTGGCTATCCATCATTGCGTTGACTATACCAGTCACGAGGTTTGTGGCACCTGGACCCGATGTAGCCACAGCTACCCCGGGCCTACCTTTGACCCTTGCATAACCCTCTGCAGCGTGCGCTGCTTGCTGTTCATGCCTCATCAGTATTGTTCTTATGTTGCTGTCGTAAAGCGCATCGTAGAATGGCAGGATGGAGCCGCCAGGTATTCCGAAGATGACGTCTACGCCCTTGGACTCCATGACTTTGACTAGAACGTCAGCTGCCCTTACCATATGCGTTCACCACTTAACAGAAGGTTTAGAGATAATAGTAGATGCTGGACGAGGTGCCATGCTTTATTTATAGGACTTGGCGCCTCATTATCACCCTCACGCTTCGAGATGGATGGATGTGCTCCTATGTTATAAAAACGTTTCGTGGTAAACTTCATGTTGCCTTACCTCCGGCCGAGGACAGCATAGCCTTCTCGATGCCCGCTATTACGGCGTATACGACGACTAAAGCAGGGTCATGCCCGACTGCCTCGCCTACATACTCTTGTGAGTCGTTGATCGTTAACACAACCTCTGCCTCGCACGTCAAATCCGGCGAGTAGGACGTTGCATCGATTCTAAAGTCGGTTAACTTGACGTTCATCTTTCTCGATACCGCATTCAGAAGAGCTGAAAGGGATGCGACGACCGGGTTGTGACCGAAAGACTCACTTGTAATGACTTCATCGCCTATTTTCAGGGATATGCGTGCCATAGCACCGTTTGTATTCGACGTGACGCTTAGTTCCTTCAGGGATATCATCTGGGAATCTCCTGGCTTACCTACGACTTCTTCGGCTATGGTCTTGAGTTTGGTGTCTGAAACCCTCATGCCCATATCGCCGAGGGCCTTGACCTTTTCCAGAACCTCCTTAGCCTTTGCCCTATCCATGTCAAGACCGCTCTCTTTGAGTAAGAAGTCTATACCATGTATGCCGGAATGCTTTCCGGCCACTATCTTCCTTCTCCTTCCGACAACCTCTGGCGCTATAGGTTCGTAGGTTTCAGGAGAGCCGAGTATGCCGTGTACGTGTATGCCACTCTCATGCGCAAAGGCATTCTCGCCGACTATTGCTTTGTTCTTAGGAACCCAGACCCCAGTAAGTTTTGCAACGAGTCTCGATGTCTTGTATATCTCTTGGAGGTTTATGTTGGTCTTCACACCGTAGAGCGTGTGCAACGCCACTACTATCTCCTCTAAGCTCGCGTTACCGGCCCTCTCACCTATCCCGTTAACCGTCGCGTGAATTATCTCGGCACCTGCTTCAACGGCTGCAAGCGAGTTTGCTACCGCTAAACCCATGTCGTCGTGACAATGAACGGCTATCGGCTTACCCGTAACGACCTTTGCAGACGACACGATCCTGTGAATCGTCATGGGTATCGCGAAGCCAACGGTATCGGGTATGTCTATGCTGTCCGCTCCAGCATCGGATGCCACCTTCAGCGCCTTCATCAAAAACTCATGCTCCGTCCTCGTCGCATCCTCGGCTGAGTAGTGAACAACCACTCCCCTCGACTTAGCGTACTCTACAGCCTCTGCTATCTTATTGAGGGCCTGCTCCCTCGTCATCCTAAGTTTGTACTTCAGGTGTATGTCGGAGGTTGCCAAGAATACATGTACCCAATCAACGCCAGTATCTACCGCGGCATCTATATCACTCTTCTCACACCTTGCAAGCGCGCATACCTTCGCCGAGAGACCGAGCTTGCATATATCTGACACAGCCTTCCATTCACCTTTCGAGGTTATCGGGAAGCCAGCCTCTATGATGTCAACACCGAGTCTGTCGAGTTGTATAGCTATCTCGACCTTCTCTTCTGGTGTCAGAGCAACGCCGGGCGTCTGCTCACCATCCCTCAGGGTCGTATCGAATATCAAGACCCTTTCGGGGAGGGTATATTCTTCTGAGAGTATTTTCTTCCAAGCCATAACATAACACCTCAGAGAAGGAGTGGAGCAAAGCGAGCAGAGCAGAATTTTTGAAAGATTTTGCTAGACGTCGGCTTGAAGGTTTTTGTTAAACTTATTCGAGTTGGCTCACTTTGCTCACCGACCGAACGGTGTAATATTACGTTTAGACAGCATATATAAGAGTTTCTCACGAATTAGTTCAGCACCGTGGAAAAATTTTCCATGAATGCTGAACTAATTCGCTGTCAGCTTCAGAAAAGTACCGAAAGTGTGACCATGGTCCCATGGTCCCAAAGTCCTTATAGTCATTACTCTATTAAGAGGAAAAATTTTCTTGAGGTATGCTTTAAGTCAAAAACGCTTAAATACGTACAAAAAGGGCGGTCAGAGTGTGACGAATCTCATAAGCGTAATACCAGGCGACGGCATAGGCCCGGTCATCATCAGGTCTGCGATAAGGGTGTTGGAGGCTGTCTCTGAGCTTTATGGTTTCAAGCTGAACTTCGTGGAAGCACCAGCTGGCGATGCCGCTAAAAGGAGTTTTGGTGAACCGTTACCGAAGGACTCTTTTGATAAGATAAGGTCTTCCGATGCATGTTTGAAGGGTCCTGTCGGCGATACGGCAAAGGACGTGATAGTCTTCCTAAGGCAGAGGTTAGACCTTTACGCCAACATAAGGCCCTTCAAGACGCTTCCCGGCGTGAGCTCCAAGTGGAGGGACGTGGACATAGTGATAGTCAGGGAGAACACTGAGGAGTTATACAAAGGTGTTGAGGATGTCGGCGAGGAGCATGCGGTCGCCTTGATGGTCTTAACTAAGAAGGCATGCGTAAGGATAGCGAATGTTGCATTTCAGATGGCGGAGACTAGGAAGAAGAAGGTGACCGTCGTCCATAAGGTAAACGTGTTGAAAAGTTTTGAGCTCTTCAGGAAGGCTGCGCTCGAGGTTGCGAAATCTTATCCATCCGTTACCATGGAGGAAATGCTCGTCGATAATACAGCATACCAGCTCGTGACCAATCCGCAGAGGTTTGATGTCATACTTACGACGAACATGTTCGGCGACATACTGAGCGATGAAGCGGCAGGCATAGTCGGTAGTTTGGGTCTAGCCTACTCGGCCAACATAGGAGACGAGTTCGGGCTGTTTGAGCCGATTCACGGAACGGCGCCTGACATAGACCCGTCGTATGCGAATCCTATAGCACAAATCATGGCGTCGAAGATGATGCTCGAGTGGCTCGGCAGGACAAAGGGCAACATGGCCATGCTAAAGGCCGCGAGTAGTCTGGAGAATGCGGTCCTCTCCCTGCTACAAGACTCGAAGAGCCTGACGCCCGATTTGGGCGGAAGAGCGACAGCAGAGGACGTGACAAAAAGACTTATCGAGATCTTGCTAAAGGAGAAACGTATATCATGACGTTGTGTTGTACATCAGCAATTTTTTCTCTTCGAGTATTTCCCTTAACCTTTGTACCGCCTCGTAGACTTCTCGCTCATACTTAGCACCAGTACAGACGAGCTTACCGCTGGCGAACATCAATATGACGACTTTTGGTTGCTCCATCCTGTAGATTAGACCTGGGAACTGCTCCGGCTCGTACATGACGTTCTCCAACTCCGCGGCGGCCCTCTCCAAGTCTATCCTACCGTGTAGGTCGACGCTCGCCACTATATTCTGTATCTCTATCTGTGGCTCTTCCTTGATTAGAAAGCCCTCCTTTTTCAGAAGCTTAACGACCGTCTTGACGGCCTTGATGGACTCCTCTTCGCTTTCCGCTCCGGTGCAGACCATCTTGCCGCTGCTGAAGATCAACGTGGCCGTCTTCGGCTTCTGAAGCCTGAAAACGAGACCTGGGAACTGTGCTGGCTTGTACTCCACGTCCGGGAAGCTCCTCTGTATTTGGGATAGATCGAGCCTCTGGAACAGCGTCACACTAGCCACAACATTCTCTATCTTTATAGTTGGCTCAGGTCCCTTTGGCATTACACAACTCTCCACGGCTATTTAAATAGTATTTAAAAGCTCGGCTTATAAATATTGCTACATCCTTTATAAACCAACGGATTCTGCGATAGTCTTCCATTTGTCTGGCGGAAACGGGCTTAAATTCAGGCCAAATTCCGCTTCGAATTCCTTTATAAGGGCTTCCTTTACGAGTTCCAACCTGAGAGGCGCTCCTAAAAGCTCCTTGACCGAGACCATCGTCTCAGGTTGCATTCCGCACGGCCTTATGCACCTAAAGTAGCTCATGTCCGTGTTCACGTTCAGCGCAAAACCGTGAAATGTGACCCAATTCTTGATGGCTATGCCTATTGACGCCACCTTCCTTTCGCCGATCCATACGCCCGGATAGCCTTCTTTGATTTCCGTCTCTATTTTAAACCTACGTAAACTCTTGACCAAGACGCTCTCCAGCTTACGGATGTACTGCTTGACGTCTAGCCTCATACCACTCAGATCCATTATCGGATAACCTACGAGCTGGCCTGGGCCGTGGTATGTGGCGCCGCCACCTCTTTCGACTTTAAACACGGGCGCTCTTGCCTCGATTACATCGCTCATAGAGGCCCTTCTGCCAAGCGTGAACACGTGGTCGTGCTCCACGAGTAGCAGAGTATCCGGAATCGCGGAAGAGGACCTTAAATCTACGAGCCTAAGCTGAAGCCTCCAGACGGGTTCATACTCGCAGAAGCCGAGGTCGACGAAAAAGCCTTTCCTCATTGGCGACATGTCACCCAACGGGCATTGAACGCGTTATTCTTTAAATATTCAGCATATGTATAGCTTTCTTGTTAACGGCACCCGCGGCCTCTCCTATTGCTTCCGAGAATGTCGGATGGGGATGGATTACGTTGTCTAAATCATCAACAGTCATGCCCATGGATACCGCGAGGGCAGCCTCGCCTATGAGGTCTGTCGCTCCGCGTCCAACTATTTGAATGCCCAAGAGCTTTCCGCTAGACTTATCCGCAACGACTTTAATGAAACCATCTGTTTCGTCAGATACGTTCGCCCTCCCTAAAGCCGTTAACGGGAACTTACCGACAGCGACTTCCATGCCCGATGCTTTCGCTTCCTCCTCAGACATTCCTACGACCGCAACCTCTGGGTCCGTAAAGAGTGCGAGGGGTACTGGTGGAAGTCTGGTGCTCGTCTTCTGGCTAGCCATAGTTTCTGCGGCTATCAAACCTTGTCTCGAGGCTCTATGCGCAAGGAATGGAGGCCCGGTAGCATCACCGGCCGCGAATATCCCATCTGCTGAGGTTCTCATGTTAGAGTCTACGACCACAAAACCATTCCTATTGAGCTCCACACCGAGCTCCTTCAGCTCATAGTTCTGGGACGGTGCCCTCTTGCCGACCGTGACGAGTACATACTCCACGTTAAAGGATAGCGTCTCGCCGTTCCTTATGACGTCTACCGATACATGTTCATCGCCGTACCTGTACGCGGACACACGGGAGCTAGTATGCACCTCGACGCCAAGCCTCTTCAGGTTCCTATGAACTACGGCCACAACATCCTTGCTGATGCCTGGAAGCAATTGGTCCATTATCTCGACGACGATAACCTTCGTGCCCATCTTCGCGAAACTCGTTCCAAGCTCAAGACCTACCGCTCCTCCACCTACCACCAGCATACTCTTGGGCAAGGCTTCCATGTCGAGCAGTTCCTTTGAGCTTATTATACGCCTACCGTCGTAAGGCATATCTGGAAGACCTGCATCCTCGGCACCTACGGCCCATAGCACGTTCTTGGCTTTGATGGTGGTCCAAGAAGCTTCCGTCCTGATTTCTACTTCCTTAGCTGACCTAAGCTTTGCGAAGCCTTTGATTGTTTGAACACCATTTCCCTTGAGTAGATAGGCTATGCCGTCCCTCAGCTTTGCGATAGTTTTCCTTTTCCAATCTTGCAACTGCTTGAGTTCTATGGATAGTCCTTGAGCCTTTATGCCTAACCTGTCGAGCTTTCTGGTCCTCCAGAACATGTCGGCCGCGATTACAAAAACCTTTACTGGGATGCAACCGTAGTTGAGACACACACCGCCCAAGTTTTCTCTTTCTATCAAAACGGTCTTCTTACGTAGCTGGCCTAATCTTATCGCCGCAACGTAACCAGCAGGACCTCCACCTATGACTACTGCATCAGCCTCCAATAAAATCAACCCCCCGATGCTTTCTGGAATAACTCTGAGGCCATGTACGAGCTCCTCACGAGTGGGGCAGAGGCCACAGCCTTGAAACCTAAAGAGAGGGCTATGTTCCTTAACCTTTCGAATGCTTCAGGGCGGACGTACTCGACGACCGGTGCGTGTAGCTTAGTAGGTCTAAGATATTGTCCTAGAGTTAAGATGTCAACACCAACCGATCTCAGGTCCGACATGGCCTCAACGATTTCCTGCTCGGTCTCGCCAAGACCGAGCATCAAAGACGACTTCGTGTATATTTTGTAATCCAGCTCTTTTACCGTCTTTAGGACGTTGAGGGAAACGTAATAACTTGCCCTTCTATCCCTGACGACCGGTGTCAACCTCTTAACAGTTTCTAAATTGTGACCGATGACGTCTGGTTTCGACTTCACCACAATCTCGATCGCATCTTTATCGCCCTTAAAATCTGGTATGAGTACTTCGACCTTTGCATTTGGACGCAACATCTTAATCGCCTTGACTGTCTCGGCGAATATCCAAGCACCTCCATCGTATAAATCGTCCCTGCAGACAGAAGTCAAGACGATGTAGTCCAAATTCAGCTCATTCACGGCCATAGCTACCTTCTCCGGCTCAGATGCGCTCACATGCCCCATTGGGTTTCCTGCTTTGACTGCGCAAAACCTACATGAGCGCGTGCATACATCGCCTAACAACATTATCGTCGCCGTTCCATGCTCCCAACACTCTGCGATGTTTGGGCATAATGCCTCTTCGCATACAGTATGGAGGCCTTTACTCCTCAAAACACGGCTCACGCGATTGTATAGAGGACCCGATGGGATTTTTGCTCTTATCCATTTGGGCTTTCTTTCCATGAGCATTATTATTAATTCAGGAATTCAAGGCTATTAACATTTGTTTCACGAGAAACTTATGCCATCCATGTCACAGTTAAACTTAATATGTGTTTTTGAGGACAACTTTGCCGAAGTCCGCTGAGGTCATCATTTGGGGGCATGTACGCATGCTTCATGAGAGGTCAGCAGGTGCCGTCGTATTTTATTGCGAGGACAAATACATAGAGTACTTGCTCTTGCTTTACAGTGCCGGACACTGGGATTTTCCTAAGGGAAACATAGAGGAAGGGGAGGAGGAAATCGATACCGTGAAGAGAGAAATTTTTGAGGAAACGGGCATAAAGAACATTACGTTTGTGTCAGGGTTCAAACACGAGATAAGGTACTTCTACAAGAAGATGGGAGACATCGTCAACAAAAAGGTCGTATTCTATTTGGTCAGGTCTCATGAAAAGAACGTCACACTATCCAGTGAACATAAGGATTACATATGGTTAGACTACGAGAACGCCCTAAAGAGGCTCACGTACAAGACGGCAAAAGAGACGTTGATTAAGGCTCACGACTTCCTCATGTCCAAAGGCGGGTGTCTGTAAAATATTATTAACCGCTGTATTTCTAAAGGCACCAAGGTTGATTCCGCAATGGGTAGGGCTTTAAAAAGTTTGACCCTGTTCATTGTCCTAACACTGCTAGTTGCCTACTTAATCCCAGCTATACATGCACAACAAGACCTATACGTGCGTGTGGTTGATGCTGATGGTAGGCCGAGGGGCAACGTCGAGGTTAGAGTTATCAAAGAAGGGTTCAGTCGCATATTCGTAACGAACAGCACCGGCCACGCTGTGTTTAAGGGTTTGATAAGCGGCACTTATACCGTTGAGGCGTTAATCAAAGATATCGTCGTGGCGAGAAAGGTCGTAGAGTTTCCGAAAGAATCGTATGTAGAGCTTACTCTCGAAGTATCATCCCTTGACGTAATCGTTCGAGATGTGAAGGAAAAACCTGTTCAAGGCATAATGGTGCGTGTAAAGGATTCTGGTGGACGCATTAACCTAAGCGGAACCACAGACGAATTTGGTAGAGTATCGTTCGCGGATGTTCCGTTTTCTTCGGTTGAGGGCATAGGAAACTATACAGCAGAGGCTTTCGTAGATAGCATACCTGTCGCTAGCTCGCAGTTCTCCATACCGGAGAAAACGACGGTAGAGCTGTCCGCCAAGCTCGTGAACTTGAATATCACGGTGACGAACCTAGAGGGTAAAAAGGTCCCGCAGGTACAAGTAAGGATAAGGTCCGGAAACTTTAGCAAAAGCCTCACAGGAACCGAGGGGTCCGTAGCGTTCCAAAACATTCCATCTTCAGACCTAGTGCCTACGCGTTATTACACGATAGAGGTAACGAGGACTGTCATGGCGACACCAATAACTATTTACAAAGAAAACAGGAGCGTGACAAACGACATGGCTCTGGATGTGGTCGCGAGCCTAGGCACGTTAAAGCTCAGGGTCGTGGATGATGATGGAAAGCCAGTTGAGGGTTTGAACGTTATGATAAGTCATGAGCTCATTGCTAACTTTACCATTTTGAGAACCAATGCCAATGGTACCATCACGCTCACTAATGCACCATTCTCTACACCGCCTAGCAACGTAGGCGATTATACTCTAATGGTGTTCAAGGGCAACTCGTACATAGGTAAGTTTATTACGAGAATAACATCTGCACTCGTCGAAGAGACGTTCGTGGTGAAGCCTTCTAAGGCAGTATTAACTGTGACAGACTATGAAGGTACACCGCTTGCCGGCGTAGTGCTTAAGGCCAAAGATGTCATCTTGGATGTCGAGTACGAGGCTACTACAGAAAAAGATGGGCGTGTGGAGCTGAAAATTTTACCGGGTCCGTACGAGCTTACATTCAACTACATGGGAAAACCTGTGCATTCTAGCGTTATGAATCTGGGCGAGGGGGTTATTAATATAAGGCTGAACTCCGTCAACTATCCCGTGACTGTTTACGTAGTAGATTCGATCGGTACACGAATAGGTGGCCTGAAGCTTCAGGCTAGTTTTAACGGAAAGAGCGTGTTTGAGGGTACTGTTGACAGGGAAGGTATAAGGCTGACCCTACCACATCCAGGCGAACTTACCGTCTCAGTGTTTACGGACGGAAACCTCTTGCAGAAACGCAACATTCCGTTGACAGGGCCTGAGGAACTTAGGATAAGGATAAGCGATAAGTTGGCCATAGGTGGGTCGTTGATAGATGTCGCATTGGTCGTCCAAACAATAACGCTCGTGATCTTCATCGCATCCTTGTTAGGTCTCTTGTACATACTGGTAAGCTGGTGGAAGGGTAAGCCCATAGAAAAACCTAAATTCTAAGGTAACATCCCGGTATTTTTTGCCGGACAAACATTATTAAGCCTGCGTTGTAGATTATCTATACTGTGGTTCAAGATTCTTACATAACGCAACAGACGTCCTTGGAATACTGGGTAAACTGTGGAGAAAAGACGTTATACCTACTGTCATCAGCCTATGACGGCCAGTCGGGTAAGGCTTATCTTAAGATGCTCGACCCTGAAAAGAACGAAGTTGTCATTATTTATGACGAGAGCGGGCATAAACCGTATTGTTATTCGAATCTGAGTTTAGAGGAACTCTCTAACAACCAAGAGCTAAAGGCTAGAGGGGCTATAGGTTTTGTGGAAGAAAAGAAGTACGACCTTCTTCATGATAAGGAAGTAACGCTGGTGAAGATTATCGCTAACGACCCACTAGCAATCGGAGGAAAGTCCAATTCTATAAGGGAGTTTATCACAGCTTGGGAGGCTGACATACCTTACCACCTCTGCTATCTGTACGATAAGGGCTTGATACCAGGTATGCCATACAAGGTCGTTAACGGAGAGCTCATCATGATGACAGCCAGCAACGAAAACGTCAATCAGATAATGGCTATGGCCAAACATCTTGCCGAAGTAAAGGGCGAGGATGCTGAAGAGGTTCGAAGATGGCTCTCGATTTTGGAGGCACAGTATCCGAAGATAAAGCACGTGTCTATTGATATAGAAGTTCTAGCACCCGTAACCACCAGGGTTCCCTCACCGACGAAGGCTGAAGACCCAGTCGTAGCAATATCCTTCGTCGGTTCTGATGGTTTCAAGGCCGTATTTCTGCTAAGGAGGGGAAATGTTGTGGCCAATCCTATCAGCGAAGGGTTTGAGTTGAAACTTTTTGATGACGAAAAGACGATGTTGGAGGAGGCATTCAACATAATAAACTCATACCCTCTCGTTGCCACGTTTAACGGCGACGATTTCGATCTACCATATTTGAAGAACAGGGGCGATAAGCTCGGCGTACCTAAAGAGAAGAATCCGATAATCATTGGTAGAGAGGGCGCAACATTACGCAAGGGAATACATGTGGACCTGTACAGGCTATTCCTGAATAAGTCCATACAGGTATACGCATTTGACAATAAATATCGGGAGAACACACTGGAAGCAATCTCAACAGCGTTAGTAGGAAAGGGGAAGGTGGAGATAAGTAAGCCGATGGGTGAGTTAAGCCTGGAGGAGCTGGCTAGGTACAGCTTCTGGGACGCTATGCTGGTCCACGAGCTACTGACCTTCAACAATTCGCTTCTGATCAAACTACTCATAATATTGGCAAGGATAGGCAGAATGCCCATTGAGGATGTTTGTAGGCATGGTGTCTCGGGCTGGATAAAGAGCTTGCTCTACTTCGAGCATAGAAGGAGGGGCTACTTGATACCGAGGCAGGATGAGCTACTCCAAGAAAAGGGAGCTACTACAACTAAGGCAGTAATCGAGGGCAAGAAGTATAGAGGTGCTTTAGTTGCAGAACCGATGGCTGGCGTACATTTTGGCGTCACAGTCTTGGACTTCGCAAGCCTATATCCCTCTGCCCTCAAGGAGTGGAACCTAAGCTATGAAACGGTGAGGTGCGTCCATGAAGAGTGCAAGGACAACATTATCCCAGAAACCGGTCACTGGGTCTGCAAGAAGAGACGTGGCCTGCAGAGTCTTGTAATCGGTGCATTGAGGGACATAAGGATCGGATGGTATAAGCCCAAGAGCGGCGACAAGACGCTCCAGCCCGAGGTGAGGAGTTGGTACGAAGTTGTCCAGCGTGCTCTGAAGGTTTTGCTTAACGCTAGCTACGGCGTATTTGGCTTCTCCAACTTCCAGCTCTACTGTCCGCCAGTGGCTGAGAGCACTGCGGCTATAGGAAGGTATGCGTTCAAGATGACCTTAAAGAAGGCTAAAGAGTTGGGAATACAGGTAGTCTACGGCGATACAGACTCTCTATTTTTGAAGACAAACGATCCGAAGCTTATAGATGAGCTCATATCGTGGGCGAAGAGCACGCTAAGGCTGGACCTTGAGGTTGACAAAGTCTACAGGTACGTAGTCTTCTCCACAAGGAAGAAGAACTACCTTGGTGTGACGACGAAGGATGTCGTAGATGTTAAAGGTCTGACTGGGAAGAAGCGGCATATACCAACGTTCATAAAGGAGGCCTTTGACAACATGCTGGAGGAGTTCAAGAAAGTGCAGAGTGAAGAGGACTTTGAGCAAGCGAAGCAGAATTTGCAAAACCTCTTGAGGACCTGGTACTACAGGCTGAAGAACGGACAATTTGAGTTGGAGGACTTAGCGTTTAGAGTCATGCTTTCTAAGATGCCTGAGAAGTACACAAAAACGACACCCCAGCATGTTAAGGCTGCGAGGAAGTTGGAGGCCGTTGGCATACAATTATCTGCCGGAGATATAATAAGCTTCGTCAAGACCAAGGATAAAGATGGTGTCAGACCGCTCCAGCTTGCAAAGCCAGAGCACATTGATGTCGATAAGTACATCGATTACATGAGGTCAACGTTCGAGCAGGTACTGGATGCGCTAGGAATAGACTTCGATAAAATGGTGGGCGTAAGTAGTTTGGAGAGCTTCATGTAGCCAACTCAGCGCAAACATAAAGCGCTAGCCTTTAATCTAAGGTTGCGACAATCAATTGGATTGGGGTAGGCGATATTTGGAGCGAGAAGTTGAGAGCATACTCAAGGAGATAAAGAACGATGTGGAAAGGGGGTCGGCAGAGCTTGCGCTCAGGGCCATGGATGCTTTTATCGCTTTAGCAGATTCGGCACTTACAGACTCTGCGGAAGGGCTCAGACGCTCGGTTGTCAAGTTAGCGCGACAAATAGCA
Source organism: Candidatus Terraquivivens tengchongensis (assembly GCA_023268355.1). GTDB lineage: Archaea > Thermoproteota > Nitrososphaeria_A > Caldarchaeales > Wolframiiraptoraceae > Terraquivivens > Terraquivivens tengchongensis. The sequence goes on along the minus strand of JALNJK010000002.1, from coordinate 229,600 downwards.
GATTCCAGACCATCGATGTTCTCTTTGAAGAATGTAGCGTTTGAAGTAGCGGTCAAGTTTATGGAGGCTTCACGTTATGTGGATAACCCTCATGTCTTAAAAGAGCTGCTGAAACAGATAGCCGCATCAGTGCTCGAGGAGCATAGGGTTGCGGTCGAAAGGCTTAGGAGGTTCGGACGTGAACTGCTTTCCGGGCTTAGCAGCGTCGTAACGTTAAGTTATAGCTCATCAGTGTTGGCGATACTTAAGGAGGTTGGAAAGAACATCAAGGTTTACGTAGCGGAATCTAGGCCCCTCTTAGAAGGTAGAAAGATGGCCGCCGCTTTGGTAGAATCAGGAATCGATGTTGTGTTAACAACGGACGCGGCAATCGGTCGCATGTTGAAAGAGGCGGACGCGGCGCTCGTAGGAGCGGATTCGATTCTCATGAATGGCTCTTTCGCCAACAAGGTCGGTACACTTCAGCTAGCATGCACATCCAAGTTTCTAGGAAAGCCGTTTTATGTTGTCTCCACAACATGGAAAGCCTTTCCTACCTTGGAGTATCCGGAGGAGGAACACGTTACTGAAGAAGTGTTGCCGCCAGAATCGTTACCTACCCGAAAGATAAAGATAAGGAATCCATATTTCGAGGTTGTGCCCGCGGAGCTCGTGACGGCCTACATAACGGAGGAGGGTGTGCTAAAGCCGAGTCAGATCGTTGAACTTATAGAGGTCAGGCTAAAAAAATACAGGGAAATGGAAGAGGTTGTTTACGGCTAGCATGTGGAGCGTGGTAGCCATTGCTACGTATCGAGAAGGTTGTTGTCGGACCACTGTCAAGTAATTCGTACCTTGTATACGATCCCGAGATGCATGAAGGAATCATAATCGATGCTGGCGGTGATGGTGATAAGATAGTGGCGCTAGTGGATAGAGCTGGTGTCAAGGTCGGCTACTTGTGCTGCACGCATGCACACTTTGACCACACACTAGCGGCCGATTACGTTAGGAGTGTCCTTAGTTGTAAATTCTTGATACATAAGGACGATGTATGGTTGTTGGAAATGGCTGCTAAAAGCGCAAGGAAATACGTAGAACCAGACGGCTACCTATACGATGGATACATGATAGAGGTTGGTCAGCAACCGCTTAAGGTTCTGCATACACCTGGACATACTCCAGGAAGCGTGTCAATCGTAGGCGATGGTTTCGTATTTACTGGTGATACACTATTTGCCGGTACCGTTGGTAGGACGGATTATCCTGGTGGTAACGCTGAGCAGTTGGCAGACTCGCTATCCAAAAAGTTGATGTCGCTACCAGACGATTATGTGGTTTACCCTGGGCACGGAAGACCGACTACAATAGGTGCTGAAAGGAGAAGTAACCCGTTCATAAAGCTGGCCAAGCGTTGAGTAGCGGAGAGCATCTCATGCTAAACAGCTTAGAAGAACTAGCAACGACGATAATTTCATGTAAAAAATGTCCCAGGCTTGTGCACTACAGAGTTTATGTGGCTGAGAAACGACCGAAGAGGTACTTGAAAGACGAGTATTGGGCAAAACCCATACCAAGCTTCGGTGACCCTAACGCGAGGCTCTTAATCGTAGGGCTTGCGCCAGCAGCTCATGGAGGGAATAGGACCGGAAGGATGTTCACGGGTGATGGTTCCGCTAATACTCTGATGAGGGCGCTGTATTTTGTAGGCTACGCATCCCAGCCCTACAGCATTCACAGGGATGATGGGCTTAGGCTTAAGGACGCATACCTCACTGCCGTCGTTAGATGCGTTCCGCCCAAAAACATGCCTTCTAAGGAAGAGATCGAGAACTGTTCAGCATACCTAAAGAATGAGCTCTTCCTTCTCAAGAACGTAAAGGCAATAGTCGCACTTGGTATGGTAGCGTTCAATACTTGTGTGAAAATTTTATCAGAACTCGGCGTTAAGATGCCGAGGCCTTCTCCGAAGTTTTCGCACGGTGCTGTTTATAAGTTGGAAGGGGAGCTATTCGGTAGGGCTGCACCTTCGCTCATCGCATCTTACCATCCTAGCAGACAAAACACACAGACCGGCAGGTTAACGCAGAGCATGCTGAATAACATATTCAAGAAGGCGAAGCAGTTAACTCTTGTCTGAAGTGTGAAGTTTTGCATAACCATAATTGAAAACATTTTAATCGTGGTGCGTACTCAGAGGCAACACGAAATTGGGTGAACTTACGTCCAAAGAATCTGCAACGTTCCTGTGGTTGCTCAGCGTCTCCACATTTGTCATAGGCCTTGGCATATCTTCCGGTCTATACTTTATCCCGATACAGGCTGAGATTCTTGGTGCATCTTACATAGAGATAGGAGCGCTCGGCTTCGTGAGAGCCTTGCCGTATACCTTCCTACCCGCTCTTGTTGGACATTTCTTGGCAGGTGTCAGTAAGGTTAGGCTGTACCTGATTAGCCCCATAATGGCCGTGATTTTTTACATAGTCGTCTCACTAGCTAAAAGCGTACCCGAGATTATCATCGCCCAGCTTCTGATAGGTCTGGCATTTGTCTTCTATTGGCCAATAGGAGAAACGATTGTTGCTTCTAGTTCAACAGTCCAGAATAGGGTCAGGGCATTTGCGTTCTATAGTGTTTCATGGAACGCTGGCTTTCTGCTCGGACCCAGTATAGGAGGCTACATAGCTGAGAATTTCGGAATATATGCGACATTCTGGTTATCCTTAGCAATATTGGTGGCCGCTATACCGATGGTCCTTTTGTTAAGACAGCCAAAAGTCTTAGAGCAAAAGGACTTGAATGAAAAGAGGGGGAACAATGAATTTTCCCTTCTCAGGCTTGCACCATTCTATAGCATGCTTATCATTCAATCAATGGTTTATGCAACACTCTTGGTGATATTCCCCAACTACGCTTGGAGGTTGGGAATAAGCGAGTTTTACGTCGGCACGATATTCACGGTCTTCAGCCTCGCTAGGTTATTGTCATTTTTAGTGGTAGGAAAGATGTTTAGGTCACAACCGAGGTTTGCCTTCACAATGGCATCAGTATTTTTTGCTATACCCATGCTTTTGATAGCATACTTTCCATCCTTGGCCGTTTTCTATACCGCAGTTGCGATTTATGCTGCAACATTGAGCTACTTTACCTCCTTGCTCTTTAATGCGTTAACGTATAACACGCCTGCAGAGAAGTACGGCTTCGTTGTAGGTGTCTACGAGGGCATCTTCGGCATCGGTTTTGCATTCGGTCCTTTGCTAGCCGGATACATATCAGAGGTTGTAGGCCTACGGGAAAGTTTCCTCCTTCAGGCCATAATGGCCGCTACAATGGCATGTATCGCCATTGCTTCAAAGGCCGAAAAAAGTAGATAGAGAACAGAAAATTTTATTAAACTAATCAATTAATCTTTTCTTTTGAAGGGATATGGTAAAATTTGGTATACACCTAACCGTCCTACCCGTGGCGGATCTAGTACATGCAGGCGTGCTCGCCGAAAAGTATGGTTTCACGTCCGCATGGGTTCCAGACCACTATACAGATATGCCACCTTCAGGCGACAAAGTTGACCCTTGGGTAACTCTCACCGCCATAGGTGTGCAGACAAAGAACATGAGGCTTGCAACAGATGTGACGGATGTTATCAGGGCACACCCAACAAAAGTTGCTCATATCGCAGCTACACTTGACGAGCTGACTGGTGGTAGGGTAATACTCGGGCTCGGAGCCGGTGAAGCGATGAACATAGTGGCGTATGGTTTACCGTGGGAAGATCCGGAAACAAGGGTCGCAAGGTTAAAGGAAGCTATAGAGGTAATCAGGCTTTCATGGAAGTCTAGCAGGGCAAGTCCGGTCAACTTTGAGGGAAAGTTCTACAAGCTTAAGAATGCTTGGATAGACCAAGTTCCGGTACAGAAACCTGCCCCGCCCATTTACGTGGGCGCATTGGGATCTCCCAAGTCTCTCAGGTTAGTAGGAGAGGTTGCCGATGGTTGGAAGCCCTGGCTCGCTACCCCAGAACTTTACCAGAAGAGGCTAGAGATAATAAAGGATGCCGCAAAGAAAGCAGGAAGGGACTTTGAGGCCATAGATAAAATCGCCTTCATCTACACTGCTGTGACGGACGATCCAAACATGAGAAAAGCTGCGGTTGACGCCATAAAGCCGGAGATAATAATGCTGACGCATAGAAAGACTTTGAAGGAGCTTGGGTTTGAGGTGCCGATACCCGAGACTGTAGATTACTCGTACCAGAGAGCACCGCCCGTTGAGGAAGTTGTTGAACATCCGAGAAAGGCTGCAGAGGCCATGCCCGACAAAATAGCCGAGAAGTTCTTAGCCGTGGGCACACCGGACGAGGTAATTGCGGGCATTGAGAAGTTCCTAAAAGCTGGAGCGAAGAACGTCGTCATAAAGGACTTGGTCGGTCTCTACGTAACTGGCGACGTCAGAAAGCTGGAAGAACAGATAAAGCTTCTAGGCGAGAAGGTACTACCCTACTTTAAGTAGAGGTAGCAGAACAAGTTTTCCATTATTTTTATTTTTGTATATACTTTAATGCAACACTATCCGGAAGAGAGCAGCACGTATGGATTGTTGGTTCTGGAATTGATGTATAGGGCACAGTGATTCTGTCAACTAAACCCTTACGCATTAACTCGCTTTCAAGAGTTTGCGTATACTTCCCTCTAACTCTCATGCAACCCAGTGCAAGCTCCGTGTTCTCTAGCTTTTTCCTAGCAGTAGCGAAAAGGTTCACTAAATCGCTGATGGATGGTGGTTTGACATGGGCCATGGGTGTACCTTCTATCGGCACCAATATCAGAAATATTAGAACGTAAGGGTCATAATCCCTCAGCGCATCGATGGCCTCGTACTCCCAAGAGATCTTACCGTAATCTGAGCCCACTGTTATATGCGGCGAGACATAACGAGGACCGTAGGTGTAAATTATATCGAGCGCCTTCAATACATCATCCTTGTTTGGTTTAGTGTGCATGACGTTCCTTAGAACGTTGTCGCTGAGAATGACGTAGAATTCCGCTATATCTATTCCAGAATCCCTTAACTGGACCGCCTCGTCTTTATTTAGGATTCCGGGATGTATACTAAGCATTAGATCTAGTTCCTTCTTCACGCATCTTATGGTTTCGATATACGGCTCAAATGGTAGCTTGCCTTCTTTGTTGAAACCACCGCTGAGCAAGCATCCTATACCGCCTCTTTCCTTCAACCTCTTACAAAAGGACAAGAGCCTGTCAGGGCTCTCTATCTGCACCATCGTCCTTAAGACGAGGCCGCGACAATAGTCGCACTTCAGCTCACATCTACTACCTGTTATGGACACCGTAGGGTATTTCGGGTGTGGCACGTATACCTTAGGCACACCATGCAAGCATGTCGTCCATCTAAAAACCTTTTTCTAGCGTTTTAAATTTTAGCCTTCTATTCCTGAAGAAGACTTTCCATCTAAACTCAGAGTATCGCTTTAGGTCTATGTCCGCAACCAATATCTCCTCGTCCTTGCCTGCCTTCGCCTTTATCAGCCTCTCTTCCGTGAACATATTTTCGCCGCTATAGGGCCTTACGATGAACTCGTCTATGCTAGTAATATCTTCGGGCACGACGATGATGCTGTACCCTCCATATCTCGGTTCCAATTCAAAGTCTGCATAAACCAATCGCGATTTAATCCATTCAGCAGTGTTAACACCTATTATGGGCATCCAATTCTCCCAAGAGCGGACTAAAATTATGCGGTGCCAAAGATGTATGACGTTCGCGTTCCAGTTTGAGACAACGAATATGATGTCAGCTCCCATCATGCTCAGCATTGACATGGGCTCAGGATAGATTATCTCAGAGCACCTCAGGATACCTACTTTTCCATGAACAGTGTCATGCAATGGCAGAGAATCTACGGGCTCAAAAAGCCCTTCCTCGAACACCCAAAGCAGCGTAGTCTTGCCCTGCCTACCTATAACTTCACCATTGGGACTTATGAGTATGCACGTGCTTCCGTACTTGTCGTTCTGTGTCTTTTGGAGCAATGTAGCTATAACGTAAGAGTTTATTTCGCGAGCCTTTTTGCAGAGTTCCTTCTCGCCCGTTGAGGGGTATCCCTCCGGAAACGCGGCTATATCAACCTCCATCTTTGCCACAGTATCGAGCAACTCCAGTGCCCTAGGCAGGTTCTTTTCCGTGAAGAGTCCGCCAGAAGGTTTAGCCTGTATTGCGGCCACCCTAACCAAACAGCACCAACCGGTTCATTTTTTGAATAAAATATTTATAAAATTTGAGTAAACTTATTACGAAGCGGAAACCCTACATACTTAACAGGCAGGTGCGTATTATGGGCGTTCTACCAGGTCAGAAATTTGTATGGCTTAAGGCAAAAGGTGACCCGAATGTTCCGCCAAACTCTGTCAAAATAAACAACAAGTACATGGCGCTACTCAAAGTACCCGAGAAGGAGCCGGTAGAGGTGGTGTATGAAGGTGAACTTCTATTCAAGGCCGAGGTTACGTATAGCGCTGATGCACCGAGAGGTTATGCATTCATAAACAAAAATAAAATGGTTGAATTTAAAATACCAGAGGAAGAAGCTGTCATCGTAGCGGAACCAAGGGAAAAAGCTGAGTCCGAATGAGTTTAAAGTTCCTTTGAAGTCTGATACGACTCTTGTATCGTAACTCCACTTTCTTTAATTTCTTTCAAGAAGATCTCTGGATCTATGCAACCTTCTGGAGCAAAGACACCTTTTGCCTTCACCTGTCCACGTCCTAACATTATAGCACCTATAACAGCGGATATCGCCGTGGCGAATTCGTGTCCTACGTCGGAGAATTTGTACACATACTTTGTTGGGTTTTTGCCCTTCTTTCCGCTGACCGCTACCCTCATCTCAAAGAGAGGTTCCGCGGCATCGAACTTGAAAAGCTCCATCGCGACGTCCATCGGCAACGATGCAAAGCGTGCCATGATGAAATCTCTTGGTGATACTTTAAGGCCTTTAACGTTTATGGGTTCGAGCTGTACCAGTTGCAGTTTGTTTAACATTCTGTAAATCTCGACGACTTCGCCGGGTACCATTCCGGCTTTGCACGTCACGTTCTTTGCCTTTATGTATCTTGGGATCGTCACGGGCTCCGGATGTCCTACATGGTAAACTTCCACATTACCAAGCTCAAGGAAGTCCTGAACCTCCTTTCCGTCAAGCATCGGTACGACTTCCTTCCAGTTTCCGTTTTCGTAAGTTAGCACCTTTCCGCTGGTGACGTTGAACATGTGAGCAGTAACTGCTTCCGAGGCGACACCGGCTGCAGTCGTGAAAATCCAAGACACGTCTATATTTTCAACCTCGTCAAGCTTTGATGCACCATATCTTGCCAGAACGTTTGAAAGACCTGGTGTCGAGCCAAGACCTATAACGACGCTGATATTCTTCCTCTTTGCTTCATCAAAAAGCGCCTTGTCTTCAAGGACCTCCTTAGAGGGAAGCGGATCATCCATTATATCTACGAAGTTAACACCGGCTTCAACCGCAGCTTTTACTATAGGTACACCGAATTTGTAGTAAGGTCCTACGCAACCTACAACGACGTCTGCTTTTTGCATCTGGGCGATCAGTGACGGGCGGTCTGTCACATCCACCTTCAGGGCTTTAGCCTTCTTCATTTTGCTGGCCAGTTTCTCAGCTTTGTCTATGAGTATATCTCCCAAGATCACCTCATCTACGTCTGGATATTTTACTAGGTTCTCAGCTACTTCAGAACCTATTGTTCCTGCTCCACCAAGCACTAGTATACGCATATATCCTCACACATAAAAATAAAAAAATAGTTTATTTAAAAGCGTTTATATCATCTTGTCGACTTCTTCAATAGCCTTATCCAATATGTCAATAGCTCTATCCACTTCGTCTTCAGTCACGACAAGCGGCGGCATCAGCGTTATGTTGTTGGCGGCGAACGTCGAGACCAACAGCCTCCTCTCAATGCACTTAACAGCAACCACCTTGCTCGGTATCTTGACACCCTCTTCATGCCAGAAGTAGAACCTGTCCTGCGGGAATATCGGCTCTTTCGTCTCCTTGTTCTTTACCAGCTCTATGCCCCATATAAGTCCCATGCCGCTTACATTTCCTACAGATTTGTGTCTGTCCTGAATGCCTTTGAGTCCTTCTTCGAGTCTCTTGCCGATCTTCTTCGCATGGTCGGGTATGAGCTTCTCCTCCTTATATACAGTCAGCGCCGCATAAGCTGCAGCCATTCCAAGCGGGTGGGATGCGAACGTGCTCGCGTGCCACCACTTTCTCTCATCGAACCACTTAGCCAACTCCGGGCTAATAGCGACACCTCCTACGGGGATGTGAGAACCTGTTACACCTTTAGCAAAGGTAACGATGTCGGGCTTGATGTCCCAGTTCTGGTATCCAAACCAAGGCCCTGTTCTTCCGAAGCCACAGATAACCTCGTCATCTATCCAAAGAACTCCGAGTTCCTTCGTTATCTGTCTTAACTGCGGGTTGTACTCGGGCGGCGGAGCGAACACACCACAACTTCCCTGCACAATCTCTGTTATGACTGCGGCGACGTAGGGTTGATGGGCGAGTATCAATTCCTTGAGTATATTAATGCATGCCAGCATTCCTTTCCTATCCTTGCAGTCAGGATATGTGTGTCCCAAAGGACATCGATAACAGTGGGGTGGTGGAGCTATCGCGGTATACGGAACTATGCCGCCGACTGGTGTCTTGATCTCCGGCACCTCACCCGGTTTTGTTGGCTTTATTGCTAAGTCCCTTAGATACGGTATTATCGTGTTAGCCACAGCACCAGCGGTCCAGCCGTGGTAGTCATACCATCTGGTAACTACATATGGTTTGCCTGTGTACACCCTAGCTATCATTAACGCATACTCAACTGCCTCGCTTCCGCTATTTCCGAAACCAACCCTAGCCATATCTCCCTTGAATGCTTCCTCTATGAGGAATTTGCATACCTTTGGCCTCATCTGCTCTAAGAAACCACCTTCGTATAGGTAACCGAAATGGTCAGCATACTCCTTTATTGCTTGGGCTATCTTAGGATGATAAGCGCCTGCGTTCGCGCAATGTAAAACCGACATGAAGTCCAGGATCTTAATGTTCTCCGAAGTTATCAGATAGGCTCCCTCAGCCCTTGCTATTGGCAACGGAGAATATTCCTTTGCGGTTGATATTGGTCTCAGGAAATACTTCTTATCCATCTCTATAAGTTCTTCCCAATTTACTTCTTCGGGTGGTGTTACAAATTTTGGCATATTATTCCCTCAAAAGTAAGGTGGGCCCGTAACCCTATAAAAATCTTGCGGTACGTTAAAATTTGTAATAAAATGCGCTATCTCCATACTGCGCCTTCTGATGCCGATGATGCATACTTTACATACTTCGCCAGCACACCTTTTTTATACTTGGGTGCAGGTCTCTTCCATGATGCAAACCTTTTTCTTATCTCGTCTTCGTCAAGTTCGACGTCCAACCTCTTCAGCTCCGCGTCAATCTTTATCCAGTCACCATTCCTAACTACAGCTATCGGCCCTCCATCGAAAGCTTCAGGAGATACGTGTCCAACCATTAGACCCCTAGTGGCGCCCGAAAACCTACCATCAGTCACCAATGCCACGGATTCTCCCATACCTCTGCCTACTATCGCGGACGTAACGCTCAACATTTCCCTCATACCTGGGCCTCCTTTTGGTCCCTCATACCTTATCACGATAACATCCCCTTCCTTGATGTTTCCTTGCTTAACTGCGGCGTAAGCATCTTCCTCACAATCGAAGACCTTTGCTGGCCCTTCATGTTTAAGCCTCTTTACCCCAGAAATCTTCACGACAGCACCATCTGGCGCTAGGCTTCCCCTGAGGATTACTATACTTCCCGTTGGACGTACTGGGTTCTCAACAGACCTTATGATTTCTACTTTTGTAGGTTGGACGAATTCTCTCAAGTTCTCCGCCAAAGTTTTGCCTGTTATCGTGATAGTGGACCCATCAATTAAGCCAGCATCGAGTAGTTTTTTCATTACGGCTGGAACGCCGCCGGCCATATCCAAGTCTTGCATCGCATACATTCCTCCTGGAATCAGTTCTATGAGTTGTGGCGTCCTGCTGCTTACCTCATCAAAGTCATCGAGCGTCAGCTTTATGTCGAGTTCTTTGGCTATCGCCATCAAATGTAGCACGGCATTCGTTGAACCACCTATCGCTGCATCAACAGCTATAGCGTTTCTAAAAGCTTCGTATGTCATGATGTCGCTAGGCTTCAAATCGGTCTCTAAGGCTTTCATAATTGTCTCGCCGGTCTTTTCGGCTACGTAGAGCCTTCTTACGTCAACTGCTGGTATCGTGGAGCTACCCGGCAGGCTCATTCCCAAGGCTTCTATCAGTACGGCCATCGTGTTAGCAGTGTAAAGGCCGGCGCAAGAGCCGGGGCCAGGGCATGCAACTTTTTCAATTTCATAAAGTTCTTCGAGCGTGAGTTGACCCTTGTAATATGCACCTAAAGCCTCAAACACATTACCTACAGCGAAACGCTTGCCACCATTCTCGCCCATCAGCATAGGACCACCGTTCATGAAGATCGATGGCAGGTTTAACCTTGCTAAGGCCATCATCATGCCCGGCTCTATTTTGTCGCAACTAGCGATCGCCACGACAGCATCATACTGATGTGCCATAATCATCAACTCTACGGAGTCTGCTATTATATCACGGCTCGGAAGAGACGCTCTCATGCCCTCATGTGCCATCGCTATGCCATCGCATATCGCTATAGTGTTAAACTCAAAAGGACTACCACCTGCACGTCTAACTCCTGCCTTTACTCTCTCAGCCAACTCTCTCAGATGCATATGTCCGGGTACAATCTCGTTCCAACTATTCGCGATGGCTACGAATGGTCTCGAGATTTCCTCATATGTTAAGCCTAAGGCTTTAAGTAGCGCCCTATGCGGTGCTCTGTCTATACCCTCTGATATTTGTCGACTTCTGTGCTTTAATTCACCCTTGCCCAACCTGAAATCCCTTTAGAGTTGAGCTTTCTCAATCAATATAATGTTTGAGGGAGTTCTTGTAAGCCTATTGAAAGCTACTTCAGCTATTACCTCACAGTTACGTGCTATACAACTGAGACCCCAGCAGATAATTTTAAGGTATGATACGAGTCTTTCGTCGTTTATCATCAGCAGAATGTCCTCAGTCAGCCTGTCCTGCTGCCCTAATACATACGAAATATTGTCAAAGACATCATTCAATAGGTCTATATCAAGGCTGAAGAATGCTTTCATAGTCTTACTAAAGAGTGTTTGGACCATAATGCCAAGTTCTCCTATCTTCTTAGCGATCTCGGGGCTTATTTTGAGTGAAGATTTATGTACAGAATTCAATCCCTTTGCCATGTTCTCAATCACATCGCCAATATCTTCAAGCGTTTTTGCTACGAGTCGTACACCGGCTGCATAGGTCGGGCTGTCTATGCCAAGGGTCATGCCGAGGTGCCATCTGCGCAACGCTAAAAACAATTGTCTAACCGTTAAAAAGTATAGCTCATCTACTTTGCTCTCTTGTCTGGTTATCTCGCTGATGTTCACAAGAGTGCCTTCAGATATTGAAGAGATTACTTGGTTGAGTATGGAAGCCACCATTATTTGTAACCTTTTCAGCAAAACCTCTATGGGAAACTTTGACGGATCTAGGAAGCTTTGGATGAGTACGGTCCTATAGGTCTGCTCTACTATCTCGAAGCCGGGCAGTTTATCAACAGTTGCTTGAATTTCACTAATCGTGTCTGTCGTTAGCGCGTTGCTCGAGATTATTTTTAGAATATCCGCCCCTTGTAAGTATGCACCTATTATCAATCTTTTTAGTATATTGTTAGAGTTGCAAAGGTCATAGTTGATCGTAAATACTGTTTCTTCTGCTGTTTTGACGTCGCCCACGTCTAGGCGTAAAGAGCCATCCTCGTTTTCTATAAGCGTGACCCTATCCCCAGGCTTTAAGCCCTTTTTTAACACCCATTTTTTAGGCAGGGATACTGTTAGGGTTGCTGTACCCACCTTTTGCAGTTTTCTTATCTCAATCATTCCTAATAGTATATACAAAAAATACTATATATAGATAACGTTTAATAATCGTAATTTTTACAAATATTTGATAAAAAATGAGCGCGACAAGAAAAGTTAGGAGAAGTTACGCGAACGGTTACAAGTACTGTTCGAGGTGTAGGGTGTACCATCTTACGGACAAGGTCAGGTGTCCCTACTGCGGAACCCTTTTGAGGAACTCACCGAGAAAGAAGAAGCAGACCAGCAACGAGAAGTACATCGAGGTACCTGCCGAGGTACTCCTAACTGTCTAACTTTATTTTAAGGTTATATCGCTGATGTTTTATTAAATATTCTCATGGATGTACATATAGACAGGGAATTTTTACTGACTATAGCCTCTGCACTTGTGCGGATAAACACGGAGAATCCGCCTGGCAGGGAGCTAGAGGCAGCTAGTTTTCTAGCAGAGCGGCTTGCAGACCTTGGTATAAAATCCACAATAGACAGGCTGGACGGTGTCCGGGCGAATGCTGTCTGCATTTTGGAGGGTAGCCGTGCGGGGCCTACCCTACTTTTTAACTCCCATCTGGATACTGTACCGGTTGGCGATCGGGATAAATGGCAAGTGGAGCCTCTTGGTGGCCTTATTAGGAATGGCAGACTCTATGGTAGAGGCTCGGCCGATGCAAAAGGCTCGATTGCAGCTATGGCCGCGAGCCTAAAGGCCCTTCTTAACGTTCAGGAAAAGATAGGCGGCAAGGTCGTACTTGCCGCGGTCGCCGATGAAGAGGTCAGCAGTATCGGTACTAAGGCGCTTTTATCAAAGTACAGTAAATTCGACTTTGCTATCGTGGGCGAGCCGACGGGGTTGAAAGTTTGCACCGCCCACAAGGGCAGACTAGAGGTGAAGGTCAGGGTAAAGGGCAAACCTGCACACGCCAGCATGCCCCAAGAGGGGATTAACGCCATACTTGCCGCTGCCTCTTACTGCAACGAAATAGAACGAATGGCCGATTCGCTATCGAAAGTTAGTGGGCATCCTTTGGTCGGTAAACCGACAGTAACCGTTACAATGATAAGCGGCGGTGTGAAGTCTAACGTCATTCCTGACGAGTGCGTAATAGTTATCGATAGGAGATTGATACCGGGCGAAGACCCTGAGGTCGTGAAGGCATCCTTTGAGGAGGTGGCATCTAAAGTGATGTCAGAAAGGCGTGGTACGGATTTCTCAACTTCTATCGTGCAATACCATAGGGCCACTGAGGTTAGCGCTTCTGAACCAGTAGTGCGGGCGGCTTTGGAGGCTGTTTCGAAGGTAGTCAGGGTTAAGGCTGAGCCTTTCGGCTTTCCGGCTTATACGGACCTTGGGTGGATATTTGCTGCCGGAATACCAGGCGTCGTGTTGGGTCCGGGCGAGCTTTCCCAGGCGCACTCCTATAACGAGAGCGTATCGATAGACGAGCTTGAGGCTGCCGCAAAAATTTACTACGAAATAGCTCTAGAGCTTTTAGGTAAACAGGATTAGACGTATTTTCGGGGTCATATTCTGGCAATATGTATTTAACAAACTAAACCATGACTATGGTCACGCTTATCTTTTGCCTAGAACATAGCATAATAGTAGGCCTGAAGCCGGTGCGCGGGTCCGAGGTTGATGCAGAGTTATGCCTGCCGCTTTTAGTATAATCCATCAGAGCTCTAATGTGGATTTTATGAAGTACTCTGAGGAGCTTAAAAGGACCAGCGAACTCTTTAGAGCATCAACCAACAACGTTCTCGTCATTCACCACGACGATGCAGACGGCATATGTTCAGCGGCGATCGCGCTGTCGGCCTTCGAGTCTTCAGGCATTAAGACGGGCAGGGTTTGTATCGAAAAGCTACACCCTGCGATATTGTCTAAAATTCATAGCACCGATTACGACGCATACGTTTATACGGATATAGGCTCGGGAAAAGCCGAAATAATAGAGAGATTGGCTGGAGATAAACTCGTCATAATATTGGACCATCATGATCCAGTTATGGTCAGTAAGCCTAACGTTCTGAATCTTAACCCTGAACTTTACGGATTTAGTGGTGAGAGGGACGTAAGCGGTGCGACAGCCACGTATCTTTTTGCGGAAAAACTTGCGGACGTTAAGCACATGGCATGGGCGTCAGTGGTAGGTTCGGCGGAGCTTGGTGGAAGTTTAACATCGCTGAACAGGATACCCCTTGAACATGCTGTCGAAGTCGGCGACGTTGAAGTCAGAGAATCGGCAGGAAGGGAAAGGTATTACATAATACCTTTCAGAGAGGCTTGGGACAGGTTATCAACAAAGCTAACAATACTTGGAAGCGTAGGTTATTACACTGATGGACCCAAGAAAGCAGTAGAATCTTGTATCAAAAGGAGCTTAGATGAAAACGATGTAGAGGTGCTGGAGGAGTACAGGAAACAAATCTTTAGTAAGGTCATGGCCAATTTAAGAAGACATGGTATCAACCGTGATGAGAAGGTTCAGTGGTTCTCCGTTGGGGATAGCTTTGCGGGCATGGGAACCAAGGTCCTAGGAACGTTCACATCCATTCTGGCATACAGAGGGTTCGTCGACCAAAGAAAGTATCTTGTTGGTTTCATGAACTTTCCACGAGTGATACCAGAGTTGGGCGAGATAGAAGGTGAGTGGACTAAGGTATCTGTAAGAGCGCCTAAGTTGTTGGCAGAGCTCATAAATAAGGGGGCGATGCCTTCTGTATCAAAGTTGGTTGTGGAGGCGGCTGACTATGTTGGAGGTTATGGTGATGGACATTTAACCGCTGCATCGGCTCTGATACCTAGAGGTACTGAAGACGATTTTTTGAAAAAGATGGAAGAACTCGCATAAATAAAAATTGATTTGTGATATAAGCTTACTTCTTCTTTTTACATCCAGCGCGCTTTTTCTTTGAGCTCTTTTTAGCCTTGACCAATTCTGCTCAAACATTTATAGAAAAGTTTAGGGTATATAACTTTAACTCATCTACGACTACCGCTTTCTCCTATCGCCTTCTAGCAACCCCTTGCCTATATGCACTTTATCCATATGCTTTGAGAGTTCATCTTCCGTATCGAAGGATTGCTCGCAATAGGGGCATCGGTACTTTTTCTGTTCCATCGTCACACATTTTATAGCATGTCTAGGGCACTCTATAAAGTTATTCATGTTTAAACATGAATATTCCACCAGCCTTGATTATCTTCATCACAAGCTCTGGTATCGGCCGTATGTTGTAGACCTCACCCTTAGTCAAGTTCCTGACGATACCTTTCGATACGTCAACCTCTATTTCGTCGCCATCAGATAACCTTTCGTAAACGTTGTTGTCTATTTCAATCGGTATAAGATGACCTCCGTCGACGGCATTCCTGTAGAATATCCTAGCGAAAGATTTTGCTAAGACGGCCTTGATACCGGCATACCTAAGGGCAATTGGTGCGTGCTCTCTGCTAGAGCCGCAACCAAAGTTCTTACCCGCAACGACGAAGTCTCCCGGTCTGACTTTCTTAACAAAGTCTGGGTCTATGCCTTCCATGGCATGTTCGGCAAGCTTCTTCGGATCCATCTCTTTCAGGAACCTTCCAGGTATTATACTGTCTGTATCCACGTTATCGCCGTATTTGTGGACGCGTCCTCTCAATACACCTTCCAAATTCACTCACCCGCTCAAGTCTCTGGGGTCTGTTATCCTGCCGGTTACGGCTGTTGCTGCGGCCGTTAAGGGTGATGCTAGGTACGTCTTTGATTCTCTGTCACCCATCCTACCTGGGAAGTTCCTGTTGGTCGTCGAGATGCAAACCTCACCCTTCCTAAGCACACCCATGTGGCCACCAAAGCAAAGGCCGCATGTCGGCGCACCGATTAGGGCACCAGACTGCAAGAATATCTCTATCAGTCCCTCCTTCAAGGCTTGCATGTATGTCCTTTGGGTTGCCGGAACTATTTCGGTCCTAACCCTCACTTTCCTCCCCTTTAGAACGCTTGCAGCCATCCTCAAATCCGTTATCTTACCTCCCGTACATGAGCCTATGTAAACCCTGTCAACTTCTACATCGCTAAGCTCCCTTGCAGAGGACACATTTCCGGGAGAGTAAGGCTTCGCGACAAGGGGTTCTATCGTCCTCGCATCCATGTCGTAAACCTCGGAAAATTCAGCATCCTCATCACCGTAAACGGGCGTTAGCGGCGAGTCCGTCCTACTCCTCAGGTATTGAAGCAGGCGTTCATCCGGCTCGATTATAGCGTTCTTGGCTCCTGCTTCCGTTGACATGTTGGTCAAGGTGGCCCTCTCGTCTATATCCATTGCCTTGATGGCAGAGCCGGAAAACTGCATTGCTTTATAGTTAGCCCCATCCGTTCCGATCTCATGCAGTATAGCGAGTGATAAATCTTTAGCTGTGGAGTAAGGTTGAAGCTCGCCAGAAATCCTGAACAGCAAAGTCTCGGGAACTCTGAACCAAGTTTTTCCGTGTACCAACACGTATGCTATATCCGTGTGTCCTAAGCCTGCAGCAAACGCACCGACCACCCCTGCGGTATTTGTATGCGAGTCCGTGCCTACGTACACTTCACCGGGCAACACCAGCGCCTCTTCGTAGGACAGAGTGTGGCAAACACCATACTGGCCCAAGCCGTACCTGAAATATTTGCGTATTCCATACCTCTTGGCAAAATCTTCAAGCGTCTTTATGTTTTCAGCAGATTGTTTATCTATTGGAGGGACAAAATGATCTTCAGTTAGCCATACCTTATCTGGGTCCCATATCTTCTCAATCTCGCCTATTATCGGTTTCAGTTCTTGGAATACCGCCCAGACACCAGGACCGCCGACGTCATGCATCATAACTTTGTCGATGTTCGCAAACACTACATCGCCTGGGCTCACTGTGCGCTTGCCGCTTGCCTTAGCCAATATCTTCTCAGTTATTGTCATGCCCACCTTACAGAGCCCCCTTTAAGGTAAGAAACTATCTACGGCTTGGTTAAATTTTTTACTCATTAAAAAATTGGGATGTAATGGTGTTCCTATCAACTAGGGAGCTAATCAAAGCTTGAGCTGGGATATTGCCGATTTTACTGTCTCGACACTTTTAAGGAATGCAGCCCTCTCCTCATCATTCAGGGGAAGTTCTATGATTTTCTCAATACCGTTCTTACCAATTACAGCAGGGACGACTACGCAGACGTCTGAAACACCGTACTCTCCTTGTAAGTAGGTCGAAACTGGTATGACGGCCTTTGTATCCTTGATGATGGCTTCTGCCATCGTGGCGACACCAGCGCCGACCGCATGCGATGCTGACCACTTTTTCAGCTTTATGATCTCGGCGCCCATTTTCTTCGTGCGCTCGATTATCTGTTGAATTTTCTCCTTTGGTATCAAGGATTCTAATGGAACACCCCCAACCATCGTAAAACGTGGCAGGAGGACCATCGTATCTCCATGTTCTCCGATTATTGTTGTATAGATAGTTGATGCTGCAACACCCAGCTCTTTGGCTATCAGACTCTTATACCTCGAAGTGTCGAGTAAGCCGCTAAACCCAAGTACCCTATTCCTCTCGAATCCCGTTACTTTGTAGGCAAGGTATGTCATGACGTCAAGCGGATTTGTTACCATTATGACCTTTGAGTTGGGCGCGTACTCTTTAATGCCCTTCGAGACAGCCTTTATAACCTCTGAATTCTTGTAGAGCAGGTCAAGCCTACTCATGTCGGCAGTCCTTATGAAACCTGCGGGAACTATCACGAGTTCGGACCCGCTCATATCTTTGTAATCGTTTGATCCGGATATATCAATATCAATACCAAGCGTGGCGCACATATGGGTGAGATCTAAAGCTTCCCCCTGCGGTAAACCTTCGATAATGTCTATCAGCATGATGTCATCCAATCCCTTAATGGCTAGGTGGATCGCTACCGCAACACCAACTCTTCCAGTACCTATTATTGTTATCATGTATGTGCAAGGATTTGTATAACCATCTCTGTTAAAAAGTTTGCGTGCGTATGGTTAAATAATCGCAATATGCTTTAGCGAATGAGAAGGTTTTGATAACGCGGATTCAAGATGGAGTGTATCTCATAGATACGATGGCGCTAGGTGTTAGGGAATTCGTCGCTGCATATCTTCTGGTTGACGAAAAGACTGCGCTTATCGATACAGGTTATGCCTCGTCCCTCAACGTTCTCTTATCTGACATCAAGAGCATAGGTTTGGACCCTTCAATGCTTGACTACATCATAGTTACGCATGTTCATTTGGACCATGCAGGTGCTGCTGGCTCGCTGATAAAAACTGCTACAAACGCGAAGGTTCTTGCGCACCCAAGAGGTGTAAAGCATCTTGTAGACCCAACGAGGTTGATTTCCAGCGTAGAAGAAATTTATGGTCAGGTAGCAGCCCTCTTTGGAAAGGTCGAACCGATCCCTCCAGAACAAGTGTCTAGTGTTGAGGATTGCGCTCGCGTATCTTTAGGGAAAATGCGACTTAAGTTTGTTCACACACAAGGTCATGCGCCCCATCATATTTGTGTTTACGAGGAAACCAACTCTTTTCTATTCACGGGAGACGTTATCTCAGGAACATATCCGAGCTTCCCAGTATTCGTACCACCATCCGTACCTCCGAGTTTTGATTATCATGGTTTAATAGAAGACCTTAAGCGCTTGATGAAACTGGAACCAAAGCTTTTGATGGTACCACACTTCGGCGTCAGACAAGCATCTAAAAGCGTCTTTGAGGGGGAAATATCTCTGCTGAACTGGTGGAAAGATTTTATCTCTTCCGAAAAGGAAAGTGGTGACGTTGAATTAATTACCGATGCGGCCTGCAAAGCTTTAGCTAAAAAATTCGGTGTAAACGTAAAGGAAGTACCGGACTATGTAAGAACGAGTATAAAGTTGGCAGTTGAGGGTATGCTGGGATACTTAGAGAGGTCAGCTACCCAAGGCCGAGAATCTTGATTTCATTTCCCCTCAAAAGAGCGGCTGCAGGTCTTATCCCATAGTATCTACATGAAAAGAGCGATAACAACCTATTTCCGAATATGAACTTAAACCCTTCAGGCTGAGGTTCGTGCGCCCTTACAAGCATCTTCAACCCGTTCTTCTTCAGAAAATTCTCAAGGACGGATGCGCCGAAGAGCCTAATGCCCGGGCCTCTGTAACTCGGAGCGAACGTCTCGATGCTCTCGTCCGGATCATTCCATAGCACCTGAAGATATATAGGGTCTTTAGGGTCGTCATCGCCCTTTGGAAGGGTCCTTAATTGCTCTATGCTTTCCAGACCTTCGGCTATGCCTCCATGGAGACACAAGATTTCTCTATTGATTAGTGCACAGATTGGCATTTTGGAAAAAACATCTACGAAGAGTTCGTATAAAGATTGCGAATACCTGCTCAACACGACGTCGTAAAATCCGTAGTAAAGATTCATACTTCTCGATTCGTGATTTCCTCTTAGTAGGATGAGTCTAGATGGGTTCTCTATCTTTGCTTTCAGTAATACATACATACTCTCCAGCTGATAAGGACCTCTGTCAACGTAATCTCCCAAAAAGATTAGGGTTCTATTTTGCTCGAGTAATTCAAGAGCCCTAGCGACCGATTCCTTATCACCGTGCACATCACCAACGATTATGCACTCGTCCTCTACGTCCAACACTTGGGGCTCGCTCTCAAATATTTCCGACGACGTTAGGAGAAGCTGCATGAATTCCCTTTCGCCTAACGACCCGCCCATTATATGACCCTAAACCTTTAACACATCCTTCAACAACTTAGCAACCTCTACTGGTGTTGAGGCAACCTTTACACCACTTGCCTCGAATGCCCTTATCTTACTTTCAGCATCGCCAGCACCCATGGAGATTATCGCACCCGCATGTCCCATTCTCTTTCCAGGCGGCGCAGTCCTACCTGCGACGAATGCTATGACCGGCTTCTCGTAGTTGCTCCTTCTTATGTATTCGGCGGCTCGTTCCTCCATATCACCACCTATCTCACCTATTAGAACGACTGCTTTGGTCTCGTTATCTTCCCTGAAGAGTTCTAGCATATCGATCATACTCATGCCCGTGATTGGGTCGCCACCAATGCCTACTGCGGTAGATTGGCCTAGCCCCACTTTCGTTATAGCATAGGCTACTTCGTACGTCAGGGTACCGCTTCTTGATACTATGCCGATCATTCCTTTGGAAAACACGTGACCTGGCATTATGCCTACCTTCGATTCTCCCGGCGATATTATACCTGGACAGTTAGGACCTATTATACGGACACCCCTCAGTTTTGCATATCTTATAAACTTCATCGAATCGTGAACCGGTATATGCTCAGTTATGAGTACAATCACATCTATCCCTGCCTCCATGGCCTCATAAACGGCATCAGGAGCATAAGGTGACGGGACGAATATAATCGAGGTATTAATCTCAGGGTGCTTGCTCACAGCATCATGGACAGAGTCGTAGACCGGTACACCGTAGACACTTTGGCCACCCTTTCCAGGTGTGACGCCAGCTACGATTTTTGTACCATAATCTAGCATTGCCTTAGTGTGGAAGCTCCCTTCTCTTCCGGTTATGCCCTGAACTACGACTTGGGTATCCTTGTTTACCAGCACCGTCATGATTACATCACCTTAACAAGCTCGACGACATTTTTTGCAGCATCCTCCATGGAGTCGAACGCTGATATTCCAGCACTGCTTAAAATCCTCTTTCCTTCCTCCTCGTTTGTCCCCATAAGTCTCACGACAAGTTTTTTGCCTTTACCATAAGCCTTTAGGGCGTTCACGAGACCTTTCGCAACCTCATCACATCTTGTTATACCACCTAAAACGTTAACAAGCAGAACCTTTACTTTTGGATGCTTCAAAAGTAATGACGCAGCTTTCTCCACGATGTCAGCTCTGGCACCGCCACCTATGTCTAAAAAGTTGGCAGGTTTTCCACCATACAACTTAACGACATCCATCGTTGCCATTGTCAGACCAGCACCATTTCCTATTATTCCGATGTCACCATCAAGTTCAACATAGCTAAAGCCATACTTCTTCGCCTCTGCCTCGAATTCGCTTAACTCTGCAGATGCACGCTCAGCAAACTCCTTCCTTCTGAACAAAGCGTTATCGTCTATTATGACCTTTGCATCTACAGGAACGAGCTTACCTTCTTTATCCACCGCCAGAGGGTTTATTTCAGCAAGCTCGCAGTCAAAGTCCACGAATAACCTATAGAGATTCAGAGTAATGTCATGAAGCACTTTCTTCTGCTCATCAGAAAGGCTCATGAACTCCGTTATCCTTCTTACATGATAGGGCTTCAAGCCCACCAATGGGTCTATGTAGACCTTTACGATCTTCTCTGGCGACTTTGCCGCAAGCTCCTCGATATCTATACCTCCTTCGGAAGACGCTAGTATCGACGCTGCACCGACAGATCTGTCTATAACGATGCTAAGGTAAAGCTCCCTCTCTATGTCCACAGTTTCACTTACTAGCAAAGAACGGACCTTTTCGCCCTTTATCTCCATGTTCAACAATATCTTTGCGAGTTCGTATGCTTCCTGCGGACTTCCAGCGAATTTTATGCCACCTGCCTTCCCTCTTCCTGCTACCAACACCTGCGCCTTTAAGACGGATTTTCCGCCCAGCTTCTGAGTGATTTCCATGGCTTCTTCCGGCGTTTTCGCTAGGCCAGACTTTGGCACCGGGATGTTGTACAAGGAGAAGAGCTGCTTTGCCTCATATTCATACAGCTTCAACTTTTCCCATGAATGTCGTCCATCTTGTAAGGTATAAACGTTAAATTTTTATGAGTTCTCTTTAAAAAATACTGATTGTTGCATTTTTGTGTAAGGTGCGCCAGATTTTTTATATGACCAAAGTTTAAAAACCTTGTAGCAAATCATTTTAACGGGAAACGATGAGCGAGTGGGGGAGGTTCTGGGTTAAGCTTCATCATTCCAGGACTGGAGAGGTAGTTGCGGCAATCTGTGATGAGGAGCTTCTCGGCAGAAGGATAGTTGCAGAGGGCGGTCTCGAGATAAAGGTTGATAACTCGTTTTACGGGGGCGTTCTGGTCGAGGGTGAAAGCGTTATACATTATATAGAGCAAGCTACGATAATAAACCTTCTGGGCAATAGGATAGTCAGCATGTTGATAAGTAAGGGCCTTATCCGTGAGAGCGCCGCGATTAAGGTCGGCGGCATAATGCATGTGCAGATGTTCTACTAGCTTATCTGTTTCTTTACCGCATTCTCAACTTCCCTTATGGTTAGGCCGGTCTCCCGCGCTATCGTTCTTAAGTCTTCGAACTCGGGCTTTAGGGTTAAGGGCTCTCCTCCGGGAAGGAAGGACTTCTTAACCCTTACTTTAAAAATTCTGCCAGCAATACGTACGTCAACCAAAGATTCTTCTCTCATAGCTACAAACCTTCCAACAGTTAGAAACCTAACGCCCAACGTTCCGAGCTCCTGCATCATCGTACGCGCAAAGTTTGCCTCATGGCCCTTTTTACTCAGAACCCTGAGTATGCTTGTGGGTCTTCCCTTCTTGCCGATTGCCTGTATGATGTTCACGTCCAATGCACCTTCGGACAACAACTTATCTGCGACATAAGCTAACGATTCGCCAGAAACATCATCAACGTTTGTCTCAAGTAGCATTATCTCCTCAACGTTCCCACGAGTCTCTTGCTCTTGACCGAGAAGTAAACGTAAAACGGACGGGTTTCCGTCGTGCAGTATCGAGCCTGCACCATAGCCTATTTTCTCCACACTCATCGGTGGATAAACCTGGATTACTCTGCTTGACATTGAGGCCAAGAGCGCTACGCCAGTAGGCGTAGCCAGCTCACCCTCAACCGGTCCACCACTGAAAGGTATTCCAGAAACCTTAAGGAGTTCTAAAGTAACCGGAGCTGGTGCCGGAAAAATACCATGGGATAGCTTTAGAACTCCACCACCTACTGCCAACCTCGTCGTTGCTATCATTTCCCTTCTCAAGTTAAGAGAATCTAAGGCAGCTGCTACACCAATTATGTCCGCCACGGTATCAGCCATTCCAAGCTCATGGAGGCGCACGGATTCGATCGGCTCATCATGGACATTTGCCTCAGCCCTTGCTAGGAGTTCTATGGCGTTGATTGCGATGTTAGCGGCATCGTTTGATAAATTCAGGTCGGATACGCATTCCTTGACTGCGTCAATTAGCGTAACAGCTGATCTTGAATTAACAACATCTTTGGCCACTATTTTGACCCTTTTCGCCTTTAATTCATCAACGTAAACTTCTTCCAACTTGAACGTTATTTCCTTGCAACCGTCTAAGAATTTTGGAACACGCTCGATAGCTCGCTTAACAACTTCCTTATCAGCACCAACGTCCAGTAAAGCCGCTAGAAGCATATCGCCAGATACGCCTGAAACCGAACAGTCAACGACCATGAGTTTCAAGGTCTTTAACCTTCGAACTTTATCGCATTTCTTGTTATTTCAAGATTGCAAGATTTATGGTTTCTGCACCAATCCTCGCAACACTTGGCGATGCTAATTTCAGCATAAATGAGGCCGCACTCTTCGCACATATAGTATGTTCCGGTCTCTTCTTTATGTTCAAGCTTTACGATTTTTACCATCCATTAGCACCATGTAAAATGCTTCCTAATAAATTTCTGTCATGTATTCTTTAACTTGAAATCGACGATGGCACCATCTTCCGTCTCTTCGATGAGTGTTATCTCAGTCTTCAGCCCCATCTCTTCGAAGATTATCCTCAAGTCGTCGAAGTAGTCGTAAAAGCCGCAAGTCCTGCAGAAGGGTCCGGTGAATTCTATTTTGATTATTGACTTGTCAAACGAAATAAGCCTGGCATTAGCCTCTGGAGACCTATACTTATTGAACTCTTCTATGGATGCCAATATCTTCTCTATCACAAACATCTTTAAGATATGATTAGGATTTAAGCATGCTTTACTTCAGGGTTTTAGTAGTATCCTACCGATTGATTCCTTTCGGCGCATCTTCTCCATCGCATCGTAGACCTTCTCAAGCGGATAGACAGTTACAACGGGTTTTACTTTTCCTTCCGCCGTGAGTCTGAGCGCATCCTCTAAGTCCCTCTTGGTAGCGGCTATCGTACCAGCTATTGAGTTCGCCTTTAAGATTATCAGCCCAAGCGGAACCTCAACAGATGACACGGTTACGTTGCCTACGACGACCATCCTGCCGCCCCATGCCAAGCATCTTAAGCTCTTGTCAAAAGTAGGCTGACCAACTGCCTCTAGAACAACATCCACACCCTCATTATCAGTAAGTCTTTTGACATTTTCAACCATCTTGTCATCAGATAACAAAACCTCATCCGCTCCTGCATCCAATATATGCTTGAGCTTTTCCTCGGAGCTTGTTGCTGCTATTACTCTGCAACCGAAGGCTTTTGCAACTTGAACCGCATGAATCCCTACACCGCCGCCAGCGCCTGTTATTAACACGGACTCGCCCTCTTTGATTCTTGCTACATGTCTGAACGCGTGTAACACCATGCCCGTCACGCATGCTGCCATCGCTGCCCCTTCTGGTGTAACTTTATCCGGTATCTTTACTAAACTTCTTTCATGTACCTTCACCATCTGGGCGAATGAGCCATTTATATCCTCACCAAAAGTGAGGCGCTGCTTGCATAGATTTTCATTTCCGGATTTACAGTACCTACACTTGCCGCATGGAATGTATGTTAAAGATGCGACCCTGTCGCCAGGCTTGAAGCTTATGACACCATCACCAACTCTTAATACCTTGCCAGCTATCTCGTGGCCTAAGATTATCGGGAGTTTTGTCCTTGGGAAGTACCCATCAACCGTTAGCAGGTCTCTATAACAAAGGCCGGACATCTCAACCTCTAACAGAACCTCGCCGGGACCTAAAGACCAGTCAGGCTCAATGTCTGTTAGCTCTGGCAATTCTTTAAATTTCTTAAGAATGACCGCCCTCAACGGGTATCGCATAATTTTTCTTAATGCGGCCGTATATATGTTGACCGGGCGAATATTTAATACAGATTCTCACTAAAATTACGGCATGGAAGAAGCTCCTGGCTTGGCGTTCACTCTCTCATTGTCAGCTGCCGTGTTGATGCTCCTGTTTGGCTTTGTTGGCTTCATGACTTGGACGACCACTCGATGGTGTATGGGCATGATGTGCATGTGGGGTTGGTCGTGGCCATGGAGTGCAGGATTGTACTATAGCGTACTTGTAAACGTCGTGTCCGGAATCGTCGTCCTAATTGGTGCGCTTATGTTGTATTCTAGACCAAAGCAGGTGCATATGTGGGGTACCTTGGTGCTCATATTTTCCATAATTAGCTTAGTCAGCATGGGAGGGTTCATAATAGGCGCAATCCTAGGAATAGTAGGTGGCGCCTTGGCGATAGCTTGGAAGCCTACTGTCTAGCCGCCTTTTCTAGGAGTTCGTAGGCAGCCGCTAACGCGCCGTACAATGCCTTAACCCTATCATCTGAGCCGGCTATGATTATTACATCACCCTCTGACGGTGTGAATGATAACATTATTTTCGATGCAAAGTTCGGCTGTTCTTCGCTAAGATTGCTGACACCGGGCATTAACAGACTCCCTTCTCGCATAGTTATTATCATTGCAGCATCCGCGCCTGCCCTTACGGCGGCATCCCTCTCCTCCAGACCAGTTTTTAGGAATTTAGCCATGTCCTTCACCTTCATACCAATGCTGTGACGGTAGTTCCAAGGCATATTCTCGTTAATCTCTACAAATTCACTAATATTATTCCTCAAAGCCTCATAGAGCTTCCTACCTTTCTCGGTCAAACTACAACCCGAGCGATCTACTTTGGCCAAAGAGTGCTTTCTAAGCCTATTGATGATAGTTCTGACAGCACCCTCACCTAGACCAAGTTCTTCGGTGAACTTTTTCCTACCAAGTTTCCCCTTATCTCCTAAAACGAGAAGTGCCATAACAACATGTAAGGTCGTGAAAGATGGTGATGGGCCTGGTGCTTCTCCTCTAACGAGCTGACTTATCTGCTCGCGAACGTTTAGCACATCAGATACTACGCTGGCCCGGAATATAGAGGTTTAACACTGTAGTAGAGGTGCTTATCGCACCTTAGAAGACACGGCCGAGTATTGTGTTGATTAGTCTTTTTTTGTCTAGAGGTTCGAGGTCGTTTAACCCTTGCCCAGTTCCGACGAAGAGTATCGGCTTCCCGGTCATGTAGCTGACGGATATTGCGGAGCCTCCCTTCATGTCGGCATCCAGCTTAGCCAAGATTATATAGTCTATGCCGACGTACTCATTGAACCTCCTAACCTGTTCGACTACGACGTTGCCCGCAAGCGCATCGCCAACGTATATAACAACGTCCGGGTTTGACACTCTCTTGATCTTCCTCATCTCCTCAAGGAGGTTCTTGTCAACTTCCGTCCTGCCTGCTGTGTCTATTAGAACCGTGCTGACCTTCGCAGCCCTTGCTGCTTCTATAGCATCTAGAGCGACAGCAGCTGGATCTCCACCATATTTATGACTTACAACCCTTACTCCAACCCTTTCGGCTAGGCCTTTTAGCTGCTCAATGGCTCCAGCCCTATATGTGTCGCTGCATGCTATTATTGAGCTCAGTCCTTTAGACTTCAGGTAGTTTGACACCTTTACGACGCTCGTCGTCTTTCCACCACCGTTTGGGCCGACGAAAAGCACGACTGTGGGCTTGCCTATGCTGTAATTAGACCTAACTAAATTTACGAAAGAACTATCCGGGTTGACCTCCAAGATCACCGAGCTAATGCTCTCCTCCAAAACCTGAATGATTGCTTCCTTGTGCTCTGAAAACCTTGGAACTTTCAACGTCTTCAGACGCTCCGTGACCTCCATCGCCAGCTTCTCAGCAACCTCAACCGCTACATCATTGGCAATCAGCTGTAGCTTGAAGTCTTCAACGTGTTTCTTTATCTCGCTTTCTGAGAGTGTGGTCGTCTTTATCCTATCCGTAAGGTTCGCGAATGCCTTCTTGATGCCCTCAAGCATTACTCGGTCCTCACACTCTCCAAAAACCTTCTCAGCTCTGCGGCTCTATTGATGTGTTCCTGAAGCTTTTGTAGATATGCTTCCTTCATGCGTATCAAACTGTCCTTTCTCTTTAGCATTATCTGATGACCTTCCTCTAAGGACTTGGTAATAACGACACCAGCGCCTACACTCACTTCCATCTTATCGGTAGATGTTATAATACCATGGACAAAGTTCCCACCACCTATTGGTATCAGGACCTCCATATTGCCCTCTGCTTTCTTCATCTCTTCTATTAGAGATATTGCGCTTTCATGCTCCCTTAATGCTGCGTCGAGCGTCGCTATTCTTAGCTGAAACTCGTTAACTATCTGCTCTATTATCTGAAGTTCTGCAATTGCCCTGGCTATCTGCTCCTTAGTCGCCACAACCTAAACCTCCAATCGTGACATATAACCCGATTTACTTCTTGTTTTTAAATGTGTTTAAGAACTTTTAACAGCATGGCTACGCTATATAATAGAGCTTCTGCCTCGCATCCCGTAAAAGCGGTTTCCTCTTTACCATTCCCTTACCTATTAGCAGCGCTAGGGCTTGCCTCATCGTCCTGTCGGGTAGCATGGTCTTCCTTACTAGCTCCCTATGTGTAAGAGGCCCTTCGTACTCGAGCGTCTTTAATATCAGTTTTGCGCTTGGAGGTATCTTTAAGAGCTCCTCGGCGAGCTGTACCTTTTTCACCATCTTCTCCAAGACGTAGGAGCTGCCTGGGAGCCTAACCAGCCGCGCTGGGACCTCGTGCTTCTTGATACATATCCTGTTATCAACTTTAAGTCTAATCGTACCGTCTATGACCACCTCGCATCTCACCCTCGAATGTATGCCGTTTATGAGGACTTTGGAGTCATCTGGTATGACCAACGGTCTCCTTGTGACATCTAAGGAGTTAACGGGCACTATTACGAATACCTTTGCCTTATGGACGACCATAGGCCCACCAGCGGATAGCGCATAGGCGCTAGAGCCTAAAGGTGTCGAGATTATCACACCATCGCTATAATCCCTCCACACGATCTCATCATCAACCGTCAAAGTGTATTCCATTATAGTGGCGCTCTTCGAGGGGAAGATTGCGGCCTCGTTCACCGCGGGCAGAAGATTTTTGTCATCCACAGAGACCGAAAGCCTCACATTCTCTTCTATGACGTATCTCTTTTTTTGTAGATTCTCGAGCGCTTGCGGTAGATCCTTTATGGAGATCTCCGTTAAGAATCCTCTGGTCTCAGTTTCGCATATTCCGAGTACGGGTACGCATCTTGAGCCGAGTTCATGAAAAGCCTTTAGAACGTCGCTGTCTGTTCCTACGACGATCGCTATATCTCCATCCATGTACTCAGCATCAGCTAGACTTTTCAGAGGCCTGTACTCCATATTAAAGGCCTCTATAGCTGAACATACCTCTGAGGCCAGCTTTTCAGACCTACCCGGTAATCTAACGTAGAGCAAAGACCGCACCCGGCTTCCAGTCATTAATGGGTTTTTAGTCGTTTATTATAAAAGCCTTATACCACGCCAACCTTGAGTGCTTGTATTCCTGCGTACTTTGCTGCCCTACCAAGCTCTTCTTCTATCCTAAGTAGCTGATTGTATTGGGCAGTTCTCTCGCTTCTGCACGGTGCACCAGTTTTTATCTGTCCGGCGTTCAATCCAACGGTTATGTCAGCAAGCCATGTGTCCTCTGTCTGTCCAGATCTTTCAGAGACCTGGACAGCATAGCCGTTCCTAAAAGCGAACTGTGCTGCATCCAAGGCTTCGCTGAGTGAGCCGACTTGGTTAACTTTTAGCAGCATAGCGTTCGCAGCCTTTGTCATAATACCCTTCTCCAGCCTCCTCATATTGGTGACGAATAAATCGTCACCTATTATCTGGATTCCGAGAGACCTCGTTAACTCAGCAAACCCTTCGAAATCATCCTGCTCCAGCGGATCTTCGATAGACTTGACTGGATAAGCAGATACTAGCTCCTCATAGAAATCCATAAGAGCCTCTCTACTAATCTCTTTTCCCATCAACGTATACCTCTTTGTCTTTTCGTTGTATAGGTGGCTGGCAGCGACGTCAAGCCCAAGTACAAATTTGTCTTTGTATCCAAGTTCTTCTATGACTTTCAATTCAATGTCGAGTGCCTCCCTCGGGTCCTTCATACCAGGCGGCGTATATCCGCCCTCGTCAGCGACGTTCAAAGAATGCCTGCCCCATTTCTCAGCCAGAACCTCTCCGAGCTTATAGTAAACCTCCGTACCCATCCTTATCGCTTCAGAGAAAGATTTGGCACCAACGGGCACCACTATGTGCTCTTGAAAGTCGAGCTCTGTTGCTGCCAGCTTCCCGCCGTTTATGAGATTCATGAACGGAACGGGAAGTATGCAGGCGTTAGGCCCACCTATGTACCGATAAAGGGGGACGCCTAGAGCTTCGGCAGCAGCCTTTGCCACGGCAAGGGATACACCGACTATTGCGTTGGCCCCCAGTTTTGATTTGTTTTCGGTTCCATCGAGCTCGATGAGTAGTTCATCAATTTCCCTTTGATTTCTTACGTCCTTTCCCTTCAGCACATGAGCTATTATTTCGTTCACGTTTTTGACCGCTTTAAGGACCCCTTTTCCTAGATACCTATGTCCTCCGTCCCTAAGCTCGAAGGCCTCGTATTTACCGGTCGACCGGCCGCTTGGAACTGATGCCCGGCCCAGAAAACCTCCTGACGTCAATACATCAACTTCGACCGTTGGTTCTCCTCTGCAGTCAAGGATTTCCCTTGCCTTAACCTCCTTTATTTTGAAGGCCTCTGACCTATCCAGACTCATAACTCATCAACCACCACAACGTTAAGGTCCGCGACGTTCGTTCCGGTCGGACCCGTGATGATGACATCCTCAAGCCCCTTTAGTACGCGGGATGATGCATGCTTCATTAAGTTTTCATAAACGTCTATCCCTTTCTCCTTTGCCCTATCTAGCGTGTAGCCGTCAACAATCCCCCCAGCTACATCTGTCGGCCCGTCTGTACCATCAGTGTCTATTGAAGCGATGACTATTTTCTTGCTTTTGTGAATTTTAAGGGAGGAGCTTAAGGCGAGTTCTTGGCTCGGTCCTCCTTCACCACAATGGTCTGTGATTGTTACCGTTGTTTCACCCCCAGCAATGAGTGCACATGGTGGTTTGATCGGTCTACATTTCTTCTCTACCTCTTTGGCAATGCTTGCCAAGACTATGCCAACCTCTCGGCTCTCACCTTCCATCATCGTGGATAGTATCATGGAGTTAAGCCCCAATTCCTCAGCCCTCTTTTTCGCGGCTTCGCATGCAATCTCGATGCTTGCCAACACCACATTATGAACCTTTAAGCGCTCGAAGTCTTCTGGCTTCGGTGTTTCCATACGTTGATCGCTCAGTCCCATCTCGAGGTGCCTCCTCACAGAATCGGGGACTTTTTCCCAAAGGCGGTACTTCTTGAGAACACGCACAGCATCAACGAATGTTGTTGGATCTGGGACCATCGGTCCCCATGGAAGTCCTGCCACTTCATCAACGAGTACAAGGTTGACTATTTCAGCGGGATGGGCATACATGGCGAGTCTCCCACCTTTTATGGCAGAAATGTGGTTTCTGACGGCGTTTATCTCATCTATAGTAGCGCCACACTTTAGTAGTAAATCCGTCACTATCCTTTTATCGTCCAAGCTTATGCCTTCGGCTGGTAAGGGCATTAATGCAGAGCAGCCGCCCGTTATGCAGGCGATTATCAGGTCACCATCCTGAGCGCGCTTTGCTATCTCAACAACTTCCTTCGCTGCCTCTAATCCTGCCCCGTCCGGTATCGGATGACCCCCTTCAACTACCTTAATCATACTGAGCTTACGACCCTGTCCCCTCTTCTCGATTATTATTCCCGCGCTGATTCTGTTACCTAAGATGTCTTCCAAAGCCTCAGCTATCCTCACAGATCCCTTGCCAGCACCCACCACGTATATGTTTCGAATCCTTGAAAGGTCGTACTTTAGGCGGTTGATGCTTAGCGTTTGGCCTTCAACGAAAACGACCCCTCTAACGAGATCGTAAGCATCTACAGACTTAAGGGTGTACTCAATTATATCCAGTACGATCTTTCTTCCTTCCACATTACCGTGAGAAAGTAATGCGTGCTTGTTCTTAACAAGAGCCATACGTATGTCTTTTGACCTTGTCACTATATCTTTAAAAATGTTTTTGAAGGCTTATGATTAGCGCTCCTGTCTAACCTTCGCTGGCAGGGATAGGTTTCTGTCGGATATGACCGATGGGTGGTAGGGGTCAACCATTATAACCTCGTACCACTTGTAAAGGCCGTCGCTTGCTACCCAATAGGCTCCAAGCGGGTATAGGTTCGGATGCTTCTTCTTAGCTCTGTTTATAGCCTCTTCTTTCATGGATACGTTAACCTTATGCTTAACGACACCAAGAGCCTTCGGTCTCCTACCAGACCTTGGCCTCGCTCTTGCGAAGCCGCCCTTCCTCACCCTTACCCTCAAGACCACGTAGCCCTGCTTGTCCCTGTAACCGAGGCTCCTTGCCCTATCGAGTCTCAGGGGCTTATCGACCCTTACGACAGCAGGCTGCTTACGCCACTCTATCAGCCTCTTCCTCATGAGTTGCTTTAGCTCTTCCGGCTTTTCTCTCCAAAGTTTTGAAAGGTGCGCGTACAGACCCGTCATGCCTGTACTCAACCGTTTGTAGGTCTGGTGCTGATTCCATTTAATAAGCTTATCAGCAGCTTCTACCCTTACATAGTCTGGCTATGAGGGTTTTGGGCGTAACCGCCAGGGTTATATGTCATGCCACTGAAGACGAGAAGAAGGTGCTAAAAGCTCTTGAGAATGTTTTGGGCAGTATAGAGAGGGGGAAGCTTAAGAGGGAACAACTGATCGGCCATTATGGGGACCCCATAGTGCTGTTAACCTTAGAGTTAAATGACGAGGACCAAGCCAAGGCAGTGCTGGATAAACTAGAGAAATGTTTAAGCGTTATCGAGAAGTCCACGTTGGTCTCTGAGGCGTTCGAAGAAAAAGGGCAGGAAGGTATACTTTACGTAAGGCTTGATAAGCAAAGTGCATACCTCGGAAGCTTAAGGCTCTCAGACAGCGATGCTATAAAGCTCGAGATCAGGATTGCTGGAAGTTTAAACGCTTTGAAGGATAAGCTGGGTGTATAATTGTGGGTAAGAGGACGTTCGTCGATTTTTGGATAAGACCTCCTGATGTCAACGTTGCGAAGGAGATGTGTAAGAGGGCATTTGATTTAGGATACTCGACGCTCGTCGTGGAGGCACCTAAACCTATGCTCGAAGAATTAAAGAGTAGTGCCAAGGAATATGGCTTAGAAATTTACAGCAAAGCAGTTGTATCTGCTAAGACAAGGGGCGATGTACTCAAGGCGGCAGCCAAGTTCAGACACTCTTATGATGTGTTAACTGTGTATTGTCTAACAAGGGATGCGGCCTTGGTGGCCTTAAGGGACGGAAGGGTTGACACCGTCGTATTTAGACCAAACGGTTTCATGAGCTTCGATAGGCACATGCTGTCCGTAACACGAAACTCAATAGAGCTTACACTTATTGACACAATTTCTGATAGGGTTGCGCTCCAGAAGATGAGGAGCATTG
Source organism: Candidatus Terraquivivens tengchongensis (assembly GCA_023268355.1). Classification (GTDB taxonomy): domain Archaea; phylum Thermoproteota; class Nitrososphaeria_A; order Caldarchaeales; family Wolframiiraptoraceae; genus Terraquivivens; species Terraquivivens tengchongensis. The sequence continues at coordinate 196,770 of JALNJK010000002.1, read as the reverse complement.
TACGTTTAATCGATATGAAAGACCTGAGTCTCGTATTTTCTTCATGTGCCTCTAACCCCGTGGAGCAGAGGGGGCCTTTCGATGTTTCGTGTATTGTCAATGTGCTTGGCCTTAACTTTGAACGTTCGCTTGATGCGCTCTCAACCATACCATTAAACATACTGCTTAGAAACAGAGCTAAGCTACTTGGCAAGATGGTACAGGAGGGCGTATGGCTTGCTGAAGGCTAAATACCGCTACGTTTTCGTGAGATACTTTCCGAGAGATGTTAAGCTTGATAAATCTGAAATATGGAAGGCTATACTGTCAAGTCTTCAGTATCTCGTCGGTACGTTGGGTTATGCAGACGTTAACCCATACTTGGTCAGGATTCAAAAAGATTTAGATGGTATCGTGATAAGGTGTAACTCGAAGCAGGTTAGAACTCTTGTAGCGGCCATCGCCATGGTCAATAACGTCGGAGGAGAGAGCATATCTTTGGATGTTAGAAAGATCTCGGGTACGTTAAAGGCACTACTTAAGAAAATTAATTAAATGCTAAATATTGCTTGCTCGATTTTCAAATATGATATGAGGATAGCTGTAGGGAGTGATGAAAGGACTAAATTGACAGACTTTGTCGTTGAAGAGCTGAAAAAGAGGGGACATACTGTCAAGCTTTGCGGTGCCCTTGCTAGGAACGTAGCTTCATGGCCGGATGTTGCCGTTAAAGTTGCTGAGAGTATCCTGAAGGGAGAAGTGGACGAAGGAATATTATTCTGCTGGACTGGTACTGGCGTAACGATAGCGGCCAATAAGGTTCCTGGCATAAGGGCAGCCCTGTGTAGCAGCAGTGAAATTGCTAAGGGTGCGCGAAAATGGAACAAGCCCAACATTTTGGTGATGAGTCTTTCCGAGACGACCGAGGAAAAAGCAAAAGATATACTGGATGCATGGTTCTCAACAACATTCGACCCATCCGAGGAAGAGAACATAAAAAAGCTAGAGGAGATAGAAAAGAGATTCTTTAAAAAGAGAACAAAACTATCTTAACTCATTTAGCATAGAATTGACGCAGTATTTTGGAAACTCTGCTAACATAACTTTATAGCGGGAGTCTGGTATCGCTGGATTGGATGCTATTTCTTTTGCCCTCATTACATAATCCCTGATCTCCTTTAAGAATATGCCGTCTACTTTTTTTACATTGAATAAAGTTTTTGGTGAAATCGCACGAATGTTTCCAGTTTTCGTTGCCACATAAAGTTGCTTTATTGTCTCCTCGAGTTGTCTAAGTATGAAGATAGGAAAGTTTAAGTTTCTTCTGCCCTTCACTATTTCGACGTAGTCGTCCGCAAGCTGATACGCCATACCAACCATCTCACCATACTTCCTCATCAGCTCTCTTACCTTCTCGTCAGAATGTGCGAGCACCGCAGCACTTTCGGTCGCTGCCGCAAAAAGTGAAGCAGTCTTCTCTTTGACTATCTTCGCATAAAGCTTCTTGGAGAACGGCTCTCCTGAAAATATCTCTTCCAGAACCCCTGCGGAGGCGTCATTCCATGCCTTGAGGAATATCTTAGCAAGTTCGATTCCCTTGTCGAGTACTGTCTGAAAAGCAAGATTAATCATCCTGTGCCCCTGTATGATCGCATTCACCACCCCTATCTGTCTCCAAAGCGCTGGTTTACCCCTTCTCTCGATATCACCGTCAATTATGTCGTCATGAATCAAGCTCGCGTTATGTGCAAGCTCTAAAGCACAGGCAACATCAAGTGCCGCATCTCTATCTTTACCCCCAAGGGTATCGTAAGCAAGTAGAAGCAACACAGGTCTTAATCTCTTCCCACCGGATAGTACATTTTTTATAACTATCCTATCGCTCCTGTTATTAATCTTCTCTAGGAGCTTCCTGTCTATCTCTGCCCTTGCTGTTTCCACGTACTTAAGTAGATCGGTCCATGCCGGTGAGGCCAAATTTTTGCTACCAGCCTTTTCTGTTCTGACCAAATATGAGGCACGGACTACCTATTAAAGGGTTTTTTGATTATCACTTCTCCAAGGATATGCTGCTTTAAATGTACCTATTTAGTCTCACTTCTATCTGCCTTTTCGGCACCGCGCCGATTATCATGTCAACCGGCTGCCCATCTTTAAAAACTATTAGGGTCGGTATACTCATTATCCCAAACTTCATAGCGGTCTTTGGATTCTCGTCCACGTTGAGCTTCCCGAAGGTTATCTTCCCGGCGTATTCCTTTGCGAGTTCTTTAATAACTGGTGCGAGCATCCTGCAAGGCGCGCACCATTCCGCCCAAAAGTCTACGACAGCAAGCCTGTTACTCGAGATAAAACTATCAAAATTTTCATCGGTAAGCGTAACGGGCTCAGAAGGTGTCTGTGTTACAAAGCCACCCTTTATTCCTGACATTTTCTTCATAAGCTCGGCAAGTTTACGTTGCTTTATTTTTTCTAACTCGTCGTCTTGCATGACGGCTTAACGTAAAACGTCCTATTAATAAACCATTTTATCTAAATCATTCCGATAATTTATACGCACCAATTCCAGACGGATACGTCTTGAAAATCCCTTCCACGCTATACCCGAGCTCTTTTATACGGTCTACAACATAGCCTAAGGCCTCATCTACCACCTGTGAATGCTGTGATATACTATACCACAAAATCCTTGAGGGGCCAGCACCGCTTATTGTCTCTGCGATGCCGTACTTTTTGAACAAGTAGAGCTTCTCTTCTTCCAAGAATCGCCAGTCTATACCATTTCCGTACACCTGAGAATCAGCTCTAGCCCTCTCGACAACAGTATCCCATGCTATGTTTCTCAGAATGCACTCCACGTCGCCTGTGACAAAACCTACAGATACTGCAGCAACTCTGGAAATGTTCCCGATCACATCGCTCTTGTGGACGAATGTGGGAACGGCCTTTCTTGCATCCTCCGTGGATTTCTTTTCTATATTCGGAACTATGACGACTGTGCCAAGGTCTGATGGTGGTCTGAAGTTATAAACGCGCGGCATTCCGCTGACGTAGTCTTTTACCACGATGTTAAAGCCTCCGCATACCGAGGCAGACACGTTATCCAAATGCCCTTCCGGCTCACCATATGATGCGTAGTGAACTAACTCATCTTTCGATAGTGCCAAGGAAAGCAATTCGTTTAATGCGACTACGGCACCAGCGGCCTCTGCACCAGAAAGTCCGAGGCCCTTTTTCGGCGGTATGTCAACATACACAACCATTTCAAGCCCTTCATTGATGCTGTACTTGTTCATGAGTGCTCTAAGTGCTCTGCATCCGGAGTGAACTTCTGGACTGGCGCAAAGAGTTTCTCCATATTTACCTTTGAGTACAAGCTTGATATTATCACCGCCACAGAATGACAGGCTCACTTTTAGGGACGGTTCTCTAAGTGCTATGGAAAGCACGTCGAAACCTGGTCCGAGGTTTGCGGAGCTAGAAGGAACCCATACCGTTATGGTGTTCCGCTCTCTCATACGCATGCATAACTGCTATGGGCAGTATCTAAACATAACCATGGAGCCGTTTTTAATGTAACAGAATTGTACATTCAAAAAGAACTTAGATCCTTTTGGGTTTAAACGTCGTTTTTCTGGACCATTATTCTCGATTTTGCGTTGAGCATTTTTGTGCACTAATTATTAAATACAATCAATCTTCGTAACTACGCTAAGGTTGCGGGGCATGTGCCTTTGGCATTGATCAGACATACGAACGGCCAAGGTTTAAAGATGTATACACTGATTTGTCACCCATTGAAGTTTTCACAAACCTGAGCGAGCATTACGAATATGCATACCTCATAGAGTTTACAAATTCAAGGCGTAGGATTGCCCAACAGTGCTTAGTGGGCTTTAATCCTCTGAAAACTGTTATAGTTAAAGATGGTGTGTGCGTTATTAAGTCGCCCGAGGGCGAACTGCGCAAAAGGACATCGGAGCCCTTGCAAACTTTGAGAGAAGCTGTAGGTCAGATACATCACAACCATGCAAAGTTAAAATTTGCTGGAGGCGCCGTTGGCTACGTATCATACGATCTGGTCAGGTACTTGGAAAAGTTGCCTCAGAAAACCGTCGATGACCATGGATTTCCAGACATGGAGTTTGGAGTATACTATGACGGCCTACTATTTAATGGAAAGGACAGGAGGGTACACTACTATTACCTTAAGGAGGATAGACTTGATGAGATTACGCACTTACTCGTGAAAAGGCCGGAGCAACAACCCCTATTACACACGGAGCTCAGGCCCAACGTTGATAAAGAGAAGTTCATCTCAATGGTAGAGGTTGTCAAGGAATACATAGCCGCCGGTGATGCTTTCCAAGTTGTCCTATCAAAGAAGTACAGTTTTAACGTTAAGGGCAGCGTGATTACGTTCTATTCAGCGTTACGTGGGCTCAATCCTTCTCCTTATATGTACATCTTGAAGATGGGGGAAAGATACATCATAGGCTCCAGCCCAGAAGCGCTCGTTAGGGTCCATGGTAATTTCGTCGAAACTATGCCCATCGCTGGCACAAGACCACGCGGAAACGATAAGATGCTAAGAAAGGACCTGCTCAATGACCCAAAAGAACTTTCTGAGCACATGATGCTCGTCGACCTTGCGAGGAATGACTTAGGCAAGGTCTCAAAATTTGGTAGCGTGCGGGTCTCGGAGCTGAAGAAGGTCTACAAGTACAGTCACGTGCTTCACATAGTCTCAAGGGTTGTCGGTAAACTAAGGGAAGGTTGCGATTGCTACGACGCGCTTAGAGCCGTGTTTCCAGCAGGCACTGTAACGGGTGCGCCAAAGGTTAGAGCGATGGAGATCATAGAGGAATTGGAGCCTACGAGGAGGGGACCGTACGCTGGCTCGGTCGGCTACATATCATTCAACGGCAACTCAAACTTTGCGATAACGATTAGGACGATGTTCATCAACAATGGTAGAGCATTCATTCAAGCAGGCGCAGGTATAGTCGCGGAGTCAAAGGCTGAAAACGAATGGATGGAGACTGAACACAAACTTGCCCCGCTCGTGGAAGCGTTGAAGATGTCTAGTGGTGAAGGAAAATGAGGGTTCTCATCATAGATAATTACGATTCCTTCGTTTACAACTTAGTCCAGTACGTCGGTGAATTGGGCGGCAGACCTCTTGTGTACAGGAATGATGAGATAACTTTGGAGCGTGCTAAAATGCTGGAGCCTGATAGGATAATCTTATCGCCAGGTCCTGGATCTCCCCAAGACCCGAAGTACGTCGGCTCGTGTATCGACATAATCAAGGAGTTAGGACCCAAAATACCTATACTCGGTGTTTGCTTAGGGCATCAGAGCATAATTTATGCCTTCGGTGGTAAAATTGTAAAGGCGAAGAGACTCATGCATGGAAAGACTAGTCTTATCAGGCATGACGGTACGGGTCTCTTCAAAAACGTCAAGAATCCTCTGAGGGTTGCCCGCTACCATTCCCTCTGCGGGGAGAGGAAATCCTTGCCCTCATGTCTTGTAATTACGGCTGAATCTATTGATGACTATGAGATAATGGGTGTTCGCCATATAGAGCATCCTATAGAAGGCGTGCAGTTCCATCCTGAGTCCGTGATGTGCGAGGATGGTAAAAAGATTCTGAAAAATTTCTTGGATGGTTTTTGATATGTTTGTGGAGATACTTAGGAAGCTCGTTGAGGGGTACGACTTAAACTACGATGAGGCCGAAAGCGCTATGAGGAGCATAATGGATGGTAATGTTACTGATGCCCAGCTTGCAAGCTTCTTGACGGCAATCAGAATGAAGGGTGAGTCTGTTATAGAACTTACCGCTTTCGCAAAGGTTATGAAGGAATACTGTTGCAAGGTAAAACCCAAGATAAATGGAAGGCTTATAGATGTATGCGGAACTGGCGGCGATAGGATCAAAACATTCAACATAAGCACGGTTGCGGCCTTCGTTGTTGCTGGAGCTGGTGTCAAAGTAGCGAAGCATGGGAACAGAGCAATTTCTGGAAAGTGCGGCAGCGCTGATTTGCTTGAAATGTTTGGCTTAAGGCTTGAGCAGGAGCCTGAATCGGTCGAAAGGGCTATCGAGGTTGTTGGCATAGGCTTCATGTACGCCCCATATTTCCACCCGGCTATGAAAAACGTTCAGCGGGTAAGGAAAGAGATGGGAATAAGGACTGTATTCAATATTCTCGGACCCCTTGCGAATCCAGCCGACGTAAACGCCCAGCTATTAGGTGTATATGATGATAAAATCATGAATACGCTAGCATATGTGTTGATGAACTTGGGATGCGAAGAGGCCTTCATCGTGCACGGTCTTGACGGTTTAGATGAGGTGTCGATAATAGGTAAAACAAGGGTTGCATGGTTGAAGTATAATAATGTTAGGATTCTTGAGTTGACACCAAGAGATTTTGGTGTTGAGCCTTGCAGACGGGAAGACCTAGAAATTAAGACACAAGAGGAGGCGGCACAAGTAGCCTTTATGATTCTGAATGGTAAAGGCGGCCCTAAGAAGGATGCTGTCTTAGTCAACGCTGCTTTGGGCATATTATTGGGCGGACAGGCGGATGGCTTTCTCGAAGGTATGGAGCTGGCAAGGGAGTCTTTGGAGAGTGGCAAGGCGTACAAAAAGTTGAAGGAGCTAGTGAAACTTAGCGGTGATCCATCCAAGCTTGAAAGGATGGAGGAGATATATGGCCAACTTCCTTAAGGTTTTGGTCGAAAATGCCATCAAGCGCGTGAAGAACGGCTACTATGATGTACCTTCTTCGGCAACATTTTCAAAACCTCCGAGCTTAAAAGAGGCGATACTCGCCTGCAAGGCCATTCCTATTATAGCTGAACTGAAGCTGACGTCGCCAACCATGGGAAGGCGCATACATGGAGACGTCAAAAGCATGGCTAAGGCTATGGAACGTGGCGGAGCTGTAGGCATATCGGTTTTGACGGAAAACACATTCTTCGATGGCTCGTTAGATAAGCTGAGAGCTGTTAGAGAAACTGTCAGCATACCAATACTTATGAAGGACGTAATCGTTAGCAGTATTCAGCTTGAGGCCGCATCGAGGTTAGGAGCGAGCGCTGTTCTCCTAATAAAGAAAGTTTACGACCAGAGCATGTGCGATGAAGATTTAGACGACATGATAAAAACGGCTCACTCGTTAGGTCTTGAAGTACTTTTAGAAACTCACACAGAGGAAGAGTTTCTTTCCGGCATGGATACGGAGGCAGACATGCTAGGGATAAACAACCGTGATTTAGAGACGTTGGAGGTCGATATCAATATTTCAAAACGAATACTTACGAGTGCAAAAGTTAAGCGCAAACTGGTCGTGTGTGAGAGTGGTATAAACAGCCCTGCCCAAGTTATTCTCCTGAAAAATCTCGGTGCAGATGCTTTCTTGGTCGGGACGTTCATAATGACGTCAACGAACATTGAGAGTAGCGTAAGAGAGCTTGTGAGAGGCCATGACCTATGTAAGGGTTAAGATCTGCGGCATAACACGCGAGCAAGACCTAATGGATGCTGTGGATGCTGGCGCCGATGCTGTAGGATTCGTCGTAGCCTCACCACTATCGCCGAGAAATCTAACTTACGAAAGGGCCAAAGAGTTGATAAAAACAGTACCCGTATTTGTAGATAGCGTGGTAGTAACTGTTACATCAGATTTTGACGAGCTACTTAGAGTTTGTAACCTGCTTAGACCTTCTGCATTGCAGATACACGGTAACGACTTTTCGGGTGCCGAAAAGTTGCGTAATGCGTTGTCCGATATTAGGTTAATAAAGGCGATCAACGTCAATGAAGTTTCTGACGTTGAATCTCTGAGAAACTCAATAAATGAGTTCGACGCCTTGTTGCTTGATTCGCTCGTCGGAGGGTACGGTGGTCAGGGTAAGATTCACGACTGGGAGATAAGTAGAAAGGTTGTTGAGTGCCTTTACCCTAAGCCCGTAATACTTGCTGGCGGTCTAAGACCTGAGAACGTGGCAGAAGCTGTACGTAGCGTGAGGCCTTATGCCGTTGACGTATCGTCCGGTGTAGAGGTCAGTCCCGGTATAAAGGACAGAAAAAAGATTTTTGAATTCGTAAAGAATGCAAAACGGTGCGAGGTTTGTTGAACATACGAGAAATTACGAGAAAGAAGAAATGTCTTATAACCTACATGACTTTGGGATATCCGACACCTGATGCATTCATGGAATATTGCGATATACTCAAAAGTTCTGGTGCTGATATACTTGAACTTGGCATACCACCTAAAATCGCCATCTATGACGGTACGAGCATAAGGCTATCTTATTGGAGAGTAAAGGAGCAGGGTATAGATAAGGGCATGGCGCTAGATATTGCTAAAAACGTTAACGCAACGAAAATACTGTTGTGTTATCTGAATACCGCTGGACAGTTAACGGAGTTTATGCATTCGGTCGCAGAGACTGGAGCTTCTAGTGCGCTAATACCGGACTTGGGCATGGTTGGTCCTTCGGCTTTGGACGAATATGCAAAAGCCTGCGACACCGTAAATCTCGAAAAACTGTTCTTCGCGAGCTACAATTATCCAGATAATACAATCAAGATTATGGCGAGCTACAATCCAGTATTTGTTTATATCGGCATATCGTCGGTTACGGGCGAAGTAGCTTACATAGATCCTGCTAAGTCCATTACAAGAGTCAGGGGGCTGGTCGGCAATACATCTTTGGTGGCTGGTTTCGGTATAAGAGACCTGTCCTATGCGAAGACGTTAGTAGGTATGGTTGACGGAATAGTCGTAGGTAGCGAGCTAGTCAATATAATAGAGGATAATACTGCTAGTGTTGCGAAGAAAAAAGTGTCAGACTTCGTGACGTCGCTCAAGTCGGTTTTGGAGAGCGTATCTTAGAGCTTTATCCTCAGGAGTGCTTTGAAGACTGCCCTTCCTGCCTTCTCGACGTATGGCTTAAGATATTCAGCATTTACCATGGGCGTCATCTCTGCCAAGTTGTCGCTTATGAGGAGCATAGCACCTGTTTTAACACCACGTAGCATCCCGAGGCCGAAGAGTGTTGCACACTCCATCTCGACGGATATGTAGCCTTTGCTTGACCACCTCTTGACGAACTCAGGGTCCTCAGCGTAGAATGCATCGCTCGAGAATACAGGCCCGATGTGGTACGTCAGCCCCTCCTCCCTTGCGGTATTAACCAACTCATTCGTCACGTCAAAGCTAGGAACAGGGGTTATGTGGGCATCGGGTACGTACTGCGCAAGCGTTCCCCCTAAGTATGCTGCCCCAGTCGGAATGACCACCTCGCCGATCTTCATGTGCTTTAAAAATGCTCCAGTCGTGCCAAGCCTAACGACGACCTTGGCACCCAACATGACAAGCTCCTCAAAAACTATCGCAGACGATGGGCCGCCAACGCCGTGACAAGAAACCGTTATTGGTGTACCATTAAAGTAACCAGTGTATGTCAAAAAGCCACGGTTTTCATTAACGAGTTTTGGTCTTTCTAACATTCTAGAAAGTTGAACAACCCTAGCCGGGTCTCCTGCAACCACAACCCTTTCTGCAACTTCGCCTTTTGCTGATTTAATGTGTTGCGGTTGGCCTATCATGTCCGTGCTTAACCAGAGGATGGATAGGGCAGGTTTATAAAAGCTTTGCAACCCATGTTACATTATCAGAAAAACTCTTAATAGACACGTTTTGAAATTATACTGAAGGTGGGTCAACCCGCATGAGTACGGTGCTGGCAGACATCGAGGAGGAGCTGAAGTTTTGCCAGATGTCTGTAGAGAGCGAGAGCAGGCTCGAGCTCGTGGTAGAGATTCTTCAGGAGATAAGTTCAAAGTTGGAAGATTTCATGCTCAAGCAGAAGCTTACAGAAGGCGAGATGGAGCAGGCTAAGAGCCTCTACCAAAAAGCTAGGCTGTTGCTACATAGAGCCCAAGCCATACTCAGCATAAGGGATAAAGAGCAGGAGAAATTCCTCCCAAAAAGGGTTTAAAAATTAATTAAAGATTTTTTGGAATGTTGAGCCATGGTGATGGAGGACCTTCTAAGTTATGCAGTCAATTATGCTATGAAACTGGGCGCCTCCTATGCGGAGGCAAGGTATCAGTCGGATATTTTTGAGGAATTCACGCTAAGGAACGGCGTGCCCGAGGCGCCTGGGTTCGGCGCAAGTAGGGGCCTGTCTATAAGGGCCATAGTTTCCGGCTCCATGGGGTTTGCCTCAACAAACCTGACAAAAAAAGCGGATGTAAAAGATGCTGTTGTTAGAGCTATCACGCTTGCAAAAGCTTCCTCAAAAGCTGTCAAAAGCCCCATCAGAATGGCAGAAGTAAAGACTGTAAAGGCAAACTATGCGATTAAGCCGAGGGTAAAGCCTGAATATGTTGACCCTGACTCAAAGGTCGAGCTGCTCAAGGATGTTGATGATAGGAGCGTTGAAGCAACTTCTCGAAACGATGTAAAGCTTCCAGCGAGGGTTTTAAGCGTCGGCTACTTAATAACCGAGAAGCACATAATCACGTCCGAGGGGTCAAACATCCATAGCCATATACCGAGAGTCATGTTCTCCTACATGCTGACCGCGGCGAAGGCTGGAAAGGGAACCGTTCAAAGGTTCGAGAACATAGGAGAGTCTGGAGGCTGGGAAAGGGTTGAGAGATGGCTCCTCGACGAGAGGATTTCAGAAGAGGCGGGGAAGCTAGCCAAGATTCTGACAGATGCTGTAGAGCCACCTACAGACACGCTCGATGTCGTATTGGGACCTGAGCTCGTTGGAATAATCTGTCACGAGTCTGCCGGACATCCCCTAGAGGCCGATAGGGTCCTTGGAAGGGAGGCGGCACAAGGCGGCGAGACCTACGTGACCCGTGAGCTTATCGGTGAATACATAGGCTCGGAGCATGTTACTATCGTAGACGATCCTAGGCTACCGAACTCATTCGGCTATTATCTTTACGATGACGAATGTGTCGAGGCTAAGGAGAGAGTGCTCATCGATAAAGGAAGGATAAACGAGTTGCTACACAATAGGGAAACAGCTGCCGAGTTTGGCACGCTCAGCAACGGATCATCGAGAGCGAGCTTTTACGGCGTCGAGCCGATAGTGCGTATGGCCAATACTTACATGAAGCCCGGAGACTACTCGCTCGAGGAATTGATAGAAGGTGTCAGATACGGCGTCTACATAAGCTCATACATGGAGTGGAACATTGACGACAGAAGATGGAATCAAAGATACGTTGGACTGGAGGCATATCTGATAAAGAACGGTAAACTCGAGTCCATGCTGAGGAATCCGACCATCGAGTTGACCACTAAGGGTCTTTACTCGTCGATCGATGCCGTCGGTAAAGATGTCAAATTCTATGCTGGCTATTGTGGTAAGAGCGAGCCTATGCAGAGCATGCCAGTCTGGTTCGGTGGCCCGGCTATAAGGCTCAGAAACGTAAGACTCGGTAGGTCGCCAGTTTCTTAGGGCTTAAGTTGCGATAACATAACGTCCCGTAATGCCAACATAGATAATATAAGGACCTTGCATACATATGAGCAGAGAGATGGTGTGCTGATGTCGTTCTTGAGGAAGTACGCCGAGCTTAGGAGGCAAAAGGGCAGCATAATGTGCATTTCACTGGACGTGAAGAGGAGGGGAGAATCTAGAAAGGAGTACGTAGAGAGGTTGGAGCAACTCGTAGAGTCGACGGCGCCCTATGCTATAGCCTTCAAAGTGAACGAGAACTACACTAGACACTTGAGCATGGAGGACCACCAAGAGATTACACAGCTTTGCAAGTCGCTCGGGACACTGACGATATACGATTGCAAGTTATCCGACATAACGAGTACGGCTACCATGGGCATCAGTATAGTTAAGGACATGGGCTATGATGGGCTTACAGTAAACCCAATATTCGGAAACCTCGGTCAAGTTGTCAAGACGGCTCATGACTTAGGGCTTGCCGTATTTTCTGTAACCCTACCATCTAACCCCGAGTCGGCAAGGTTGTTTAAGCTAGACATGGGTGGTAAAAAGCTTTTTGAAATACTTGCAGAAGATGCAAAAATTTCTGGAGCAGACGGTCTCGTCGTCAGTGCAACGGAGACTGCCTCCGCGAACGATATAGCCACTATAAGGAGTGTTGTTGGTGAAGGGCCTATAATCCTCTTCCCTGGCATAGGTGTGCAGGGCGGCGACTTGGAGAAGGCAATCATTTATGGTGGCTGGAATGTGCTAGTGAACATTGGCAGGTCGGTTGTTGATTCGCCTGAGCCGAAAAAAGTGGCGGCCGAGTATAGGGACACCTTAACCGATTCTTGGATACGCATGAATGCCGCCTTGGAAATTATCAGAACCCCTGGTGTCTACCGCTACTCACCAGACAAGCCATTCATACTTTCGAGCGGAAAGGAGAGCGACTACTATGTTGATATTAGAGCTCTTTACTCGCACCCAGAACCGAGAAGTAAGATAGCTGAACTCATGCTCGTGAGGATAAGCATGGAAGGAAACGTGGACGCCGATAAAGTGGCCACGACAGAAACTGCTGGCATACCTATAGCCTCGATAGTCGCTGACAGGTTATGCAAGGGGCTGGTGTACGTTAGACACAAAGAGAAGGGCTACGGAACTGGAAGGAGGGTCGAGGGGGTCGTGCAAAACGGCGATAAGGTGATATGTGTTGACGACCTGACGACGACGGGCGAGACTGCGGAAGCTTGTGTAAAAGCCGTGTCGGAGTTAGGCGGAAAGGTATTGGCATATTACGTCGTATTCGATAGGGAAGAAGGTGCGGCGGAGAGACTGAACAGTATCGGCGTGAGACTACGCTACCTCACTAACATCTCCACGCTTAAGAGCATCATGAAAAAGGTCGCTTAGAGCTTTAGATGCCGGAAAAGTCTATATGCAGATTATGGCACTTCTGTATTAGCTATGTCCGGAGATGACCTAGAACTTAAGAGGATACAGATGAGAAGGTTACGCCAGCTGATGCAGAGTGCTCAAAAGGTTGAGCAGACTAAGACCGCAGAAGGACCCATGGAAAAGCTTAGGCCGTTCCTTGGCGATAGGGCAGAAGAAGTGCTTAACGCCGCCCTAGAGCAATACCCTGAACAGACAAAGGTTGTGATAAACAAACTGGTCGAGTTGGCGGATAAGGGTGCTCTACAGGATAAGATTGATGGAGGGACGCTCCTCCAGTTATTCAGAAGGTTGGGCATGCGGGTAAAGCTTGAGACCGAGATCCTATTTTATAAGGAGGGCGAGTATAAAAGGCTCAGCGAGATGCTAAAGTAAGGCCTTAGGAAATTTTAAATATAAGATTCTATTGCGGGCGCTTTAGGTGGAACTGTACGTGTCTGAAAGTTTTGAAATACCGGAGGACTTGATGTACAGCAAGGACCACTTGTGGATTAAGTTAGTCAAGAAAAAAATAGCGATGATCGGCATAACGGACTATGCGCAGAAGAAGCTACGCGATATAATGTACCTCGAGTTGCCGAATGTCAACCAGAAGCTTAAGCAGGGAGATACACTTTGTACGATAGAGTCTGTGAAGGTTGTATCGGAAGTGTATTCTCCAGTTACAGGAAAAATAGTTGAGGTAAACAGCAACCTAATCGATAAACCGGAGCTGATAAACGATTCACCGTACGAAGATGGTTGGATAGTAAAGGTAGAGATTTCTGACCCGAATGAACTTGAGAAGTTAATGGATTCGGAGGAATATAGACGTTACATTGAAAGTTTGGAAGAAGAGGCGGGAGGAGGAGAGGAGTAAAAATCCTTAAGAAGTTTTTATAGCCGTAAAACGTCCAGACTTTCGTGAAAGGATTGGAGTACCTCGTAAGGCCCCGCACCGTGGCCATCGTTGGTGCCTCGAGAGAGCCAACTAAGATCGGCCATGTGATACTTAAAAACATAATTGATAACGGTTTTCCGAAGGAGCGGGTCTTTCCAATAAACCCGAATGTTGAAGAGATACTTGGTCTCAAGTGTTACGCGAACCTGAAAGAAGTACCATCTGAACTCGACTTGGCGGTGATTGCTGTACCTGCTAACATCGTTCCAAAGATTATTGAGGATTGTGTCGAGAAGGGCGTAAAGTTTGCGGCCATCATATCATCTGGCTTTAGAGAGGTTGGGAATGTTGAGGCTGAGAAGAGGATAGTAGAGATTGCAAAAAAAGGCGGTGTGAGGGTTCTAGGACCTAACATAGTGGGCTTGATAGATACGGTAGTTAACTTGAATGCAAGCTTTCTGCCTTATCTTCCAGAGAAGGGAGAGATTGTAATGATATCCCAGAGCGGTGCCCTAGCGGCAGGTCTACTAACTTGGACTAAAGTGAAGGGCATCGGTCTTTTAGATATCATAAGCCTGGGGAATAGAGCAGATATAGATGAGTGTGAGCTTATTGAGTTCTTCTCTAAAGACCCTCACACGAAGGCCATAACGCTCTACATGGAGGGTGTTGAGGATGGGAAAAAGTTCATGGAAGTTGCCGAGAGAGTTTGTAGAAAAAAACCCATAATCATTCTGAAGGCGGGGAAGGGAAAAAAGGCGGCTGAGGCTGTAAGATCGCATACCGGCTCGCTAGCAGGCTTAGACGTCGCTTATGATGCAGCGTTCAAGCAGTGTGGCATCATAAGGGCGAGCGATATACGAACGCTTTTTGACTACGCATTGTCTTTGGCGATGCTACCAGACCCAAAGGGTGAGAATGTTGTAATAGTGACGAATGGTGGCGGTGTAGGCATAATGTGCGCTGATGCTTGTGAGGATTTGGGGCTCCATTTGATGGAAATCCCCGATGATTTGGCTTTGGCTCTTAGAGAGTGGATGCCAAGTTTCGGCTCGGTCCTCAACCCGATAGACCTGACGGGAATGGCCACGGAGAAAGAATACTATGGAGCCCTTTCGGTCTTACTGAGAGATGAAAGAGTTCATGCAGTTATAACACTTTTTTCACATCCAGCCACACTTGACCCCATGAATGTTGCCAAGGCGATAGCAAGCTGCGTAAGTGAAGTGGGAAAAAACAAGCCAATTGTTTCCGCATTTATAGGTGGTAAGGAGTGTGATGATGCTACAAGGTTTCTCATAAAAAACGGCGTACCTACCTTTGATACACCAGAAAGGGCGGCAGCAGCTATCGCAACGAAGTACAAGTACGTTTATTATAAGAGCAGACCGGCGGGCAAGCATCTTGAGGTTAAGAGAGAAAAGGACAGGGCACACGAAATTATAGCAAGAGCCATTAAAGAAGGGAGGAACTTAACACAATCCGAGTCGTGCGAGGTTGCAAGATTCTATGGTATACCCGCACCGAAGAAGAATGTCGCAAAAAGCTTGGAAGAGGCTATTGGGTTTGCGGACAGTATAGGATACCCCATTGTCCTTGAAGTCGAATCCCCAGATGTACTCCACAAAACTGACATAGGAGCGATAAAGCTCAATATAAAAAACAGTAAAGAGCTGGAGCATGCCTATCATGAAATTATCAAGTCCGTTGTGGAAAGGTGTCCGGGCGCTAGGATAGAAGGCGTCGTGGTTAGGTCGTTCGTTAAAGAAGGTGTACAAGTTGCTGTGGGGATGCATAGAGACGAAGTTTTTGGACCGCTCGTTATGTTCGGCTCTGGAGGTGTTCTGGTAGAGCTTTACAAAGACGTGTCCTTCAGGGTCGCACCACTAACTGATGTTGACGTGGATGAGATGATGAGTGAGACGAAGGTCTATCAGGTATTGAAAGGTTTTAGGGGCCCTCGGAAGGATGTGGACTCCGTGAAGAACGTATTGGCAGCGGTGAACCAGTTGGCGCTGGACTTTGATGTTATAAGCGATGTTGACATAAACCCACTATTCGTCTACGAAAGTGGTTGTATGGCCTTTGACGTGAAGATACTACTGAAGAGGGATATCGCATAGCAGCATACATTCTCGACAAACTAATATACTTCTGTCTTCATCTTATTGCCAAATGGTTCTGGTAAAGGTTTACAGGATTTCCAGCACCAACGATCCAGAGACGGGTAGGCCTGGGAGAATAATAGAGTTGGTCGAGGTCAGACGACAAAGTGAAAGGCCCGGCGTGCTTGCTGAGGAGACTTTAATGCTACAAAGGTTGATGCAGGGCGTATTCCTTCAGATGCAATCTATGGGCTTGCTACCTCATGCGAGGGAGCTCATTATACCAAAGATGACGCTCTTCCTTACGGAGGAAGAGTACGAAATGCTCAACGTGAAGCTCGAGGTAAACTACATTTACGAGTTGCAATTTAAGGATGGTAAAATAACATTCGTTCCCGTTTAGCTCAGCATTTTTCTTTCAACTTAGACCTCACGTGTAAAACTCTTTGGATGATTACCAAGACATTTATCACTATCAGCACGGCAGAGACTAGCATCATGGTGCGGGGAAAGAAGTATTCAATTATGGATGCCGCAAAGATCACAAGAATTCTCTCAGCCCTCTCAAAGAGTCCTACACCTTTCATCTCGATGCCGAGGCCCTCCGCCCTTGCCCTCGAGTAGCTTACCAAGTATGAAGATAACAGCAGGAGCATGCCTAACAGGACGTTCAAAAAACCTGCAAGGGTTATCGCGATGATTAGTGCTGCATCTCCTATCCTGTCAAACATGGAGTCCGTGAACGCGCCAAAGGCGGTAACTTTGCCCGAGGCTCTTGCGACTGCACCGTCTATTGCGTCGAAGAACCCAGATATTAATAAAACGACGGCTGCCAAGATTATAAACTCGCGTACGTTGGCAGCTAAAACGTAAAGAACGGCTGATACGATGGCTAAGGCGAGTCCGAAAAAGCTCAATGCGGTAGGACTTACATCATGTCTGGCCATGTAGCCAATGAGTTTACCCGTTGCTTCTTCGAAGATTTTCCTTCCTTTTCTTCCCAACAACGATGTATTTCCCAAGCGCACCATGTTGATTTCGGAGCGCATATTTAATAATGTTTATCAAATTTTTTATGTTAAGTGCGCCGAAAGATGGGTACGCATAATTTTTATACAGATGTTTCTATAAACCTTCATATTTGTGGGAAAAATGAAACACTCATATTTAACTCATTAATACCACAGTAGTCCTAAAATAAAGCCTTTATCAGAGAATCCCAGGGAAAAGAAAAATGAGCGAGCAGAGTGAAGTTATAACCAAACTTCTTAGACCAGACAGCATAGCCGTCATAGGAGCGGCGAGAGAACCCAATAAAATCGGTCATGCTATAGTAAAGAACCTCTTGAGATTTTCTCCTTCAAGAGAAAAAGTTTTCCCTATAAATCCAAACGCGGACGAAATTTTAGGCTTAAAGTGCTACAAGTCCATCAAAGATGTTCCACACAACGTTGACCTAGCGGTCATAGCCGTTCCAGCAAAAGCAGTGCCGCAGGTACTCAGAGAGTGCGTAGAAAAAGGCGTTAAAGCAATCGCCATAATTTCTGCAGGCTTTAAAGAAATAGGCAATGTGAAAGAAGAATTAGAACTTGTTGAAATTGCAAGGAAAGGGAGTGCAAGGATTTTAGGGCCGAACATAATTGGGGTAGCAGATACCGTAAAGAAGGTAAACGCAAGCTTTATACAGCAATTGCCTAAGGAAGGGAACATCGCATTCATTAGCCAAAGCGGAGCTCTGGCAATAGGTTTAGCTGGCTGGACTTCATTAAAGCAAATTGGACTGTCCGACTTAGTCAGCATGGGTAATAAAGCAGACCTAAACGAAGTTGACTTTATAGAATACTTTGGGGACGATGAATATACAAAGGTTATAACCCTATACTTAGAAGGAGTGGAAGATGGAAGAAAGTTCCTGGAAGTTTCTAAGAAAGTGAGCAAAAAGAAGCCGATAATAGTGCTAAAGCCAGGAAAATCAGAAAGAACTTCACAGGCAATAAGGTCTCACACTGGTTCCTTAGCTGGTTCAGACATAGCTTATGAGGTAGCTTTTAAACAAGCGGGGATAATAAGGGCACCTACAATAATCGAGCTTTTCGACTGGGCTGTGGCGTTTAATTTGCTTCCACTACCCCGTGGCGAAAATTCTGTAATATTAACAAACGGAGGCGGAGCTGGCGTTATGGCAACAGATGCGGCAGAAGAATTTAAAGTAAAGCTCATGGATATTCCGAATGACCTAGCAGAGAAGCTTAGGAAGTTCATGCCTCCTTTTGGTAGCGTATACAACCCAGTCGACCTAACTGGAATGGCATCTCCGAGCGATTACGAAGGAGCACTAAAAACACTTCTAGAAGATGATAGGGTCAACAACGTTATAATATTATACTGTCACACAGCACAAACCGACCCGGCGGATGTAGCAAACGCTATCATAAGGGCGAAGAGTTCTGTGGGCAAAGAAAAGCCGATAACCGTATGCTTCATTGGAGGGAAAGAATGCGAGGATGCTATGAGGATGCTCATTTCGAACGGCATACCAGCATACGATACACCTGAGAAGGCAGTTTCTGCCATAGGTCAACTACTAAAGTATCGCAGGTTCTTGGAGAAAAACAAAGAAGAGGACATGAAAGAGATTAAGGTAGATAAGAGCAGGGCAGAGAAAATAATAAAGGCAGCAATAGAGGAGAAAAGAAACATACTCCTACCCTCTGAGGCGGCTGAGGTCGCAAAATCGTACGGAATTCCTGTAGTTGATAAGGTTAGAGTGAATACTGTAGAAGATGCTGTAAAAGCGGCTAATAGTGTCGGATACCCCGTAGTCTTAGAGGTGGAGTCTCCAAACATACTCCACAAGGTCGATGTCGGAGGAATAATACTCAACATTAAGAGCCAAGATGAGGTAAGGCAGGCATACGAAAAGATCATGAAGAACGTGAAGGAGAAAGCACCAAACGCTGAGATAAGAGGAATAATAGTTAGGAAGATGGTTCCCCAAGGAAGAGAAACAGCCATAGGTATGCATAGAGACCCTACCTTCGGTCCATTGATAATGTTCGGAAGCGGCGGTACCCTTATAGAGCTTTACAAAGATGTGGCCTTCAGGGTCACGCCGCTAACAAAGGAAGATGCAGAAGAGATGATAAACGAGACTAAAGCTTCAAAACTCATCGAGGGCATAAGGGGCGAGAAGCCTTCGGATAAGGAAAAGGTTAAGGAGATAATCATTAGAATCGCAAAGCTTGCCGAAGATTTCCCAGAGATAGAAGACGTCGATATAAACCCGCTATTCGTTTACGGCGTTGGCGACTATAACCCCCCAGTCCTTGCCGCCGATGTAAAGGTGGTTTTGAAAGCACTGAACGCTTCACAATCACATTGAGCATAGAAGACAACACTTAAGCGTAGGGAGTTCGTGTTAGACATTCCAGCGTCAATTGCTCAAATGTGGTGAGATGCTTCCTTAGCTCGCTCATAGAAAAGTTTAATATTCATAATACGCACGTGAAAGCAACTCAGTTAATTTAAGCTTATTGTTTAAATACATGAGTTAGCCGTTATTCATGAAGTAAAATGTCCTGTGCGAAAGAGAGCGAGCTTGATAAGTTAAGGAGTGAAGTTTTGGAGGTTACTAAAGAAATTCTCAGGCTCATCGCAAGGCGGCAGTCCCTTTGTGTTGAGGTAGGCAAGCTGAAGCAAGCAAAGGGTCTAAGCATTGAGGATCCGAGTATCGAGAGGGCGTTAAGAGAAGCTATCACCAAGGAGGCCCTGAACCTCGGCATAGAAAAGGATTTTGCACAAAAGCTAACAACGCTACTCATCGAAGAGTGCACCAAGGTTCAACCAAAACCACCAGAAAGGAAAGTCCTTACGCATAGGGACATAGCTAGGATGGCGGAGGCCCTCGAGAGGCAAGGTGTAAAGGTCATCAGGATGGACGTAGGTGAGCCTGACTTCAGGGCACCAAACACCGTTGTGGAAAGGGCATACCAAGAGATGAAGGCAGGGAGGTCAAGGTACACGGAACCGAAAGGAAAGCAGGAATTAAGACAGGCAATCGCCGATTACGTGAAGATGAGGTACGGCGCAGATGTCAGGGCGGACCAAGTGATAGCCACGGTGGGCGGCGCATTCGGCGTATACTTAGCCCTTGCATCAACAGTATCGCCTGGTGATGAGGTTATAGTTATCGACCCATCATGGCCAATCTACAAGCCTTGCGTCAGGTACGTGGGTGGGAGGCCAATCGTGTTGGAGACACGGTTAGAGGATGGTTGGGAGCCAGATCTTGATAAGCTTAACGAAAAGATAAGCGCGGCCACGAAGGCCATAATCCTGAACTATCCGTGCAACCCAACCGGCAAGGCTTTAGACAAAAAGACGTTCAAGGGAATAGTAGAGATAGCACAAGACAGGAAGCTGACGTTGATAAGTGATGAGGTTTATGCGGACTACAATTTTACAGGCTCGGAGCACAACACGGTCCTTAACTATCCTGACGTGAATTACGTCCTGATATCGTCCTTCTCCAAGAGCTGGGGCATGACCGGCTTTAGGGTTGGGTTCACCATCTCAGACCTCGATAGAACGAACAAGATGGCCACAATACAGTCCACACTAATAACTTGTATCCCAGAGTTCATACAGTATGCCGCCATCGAGGCGTTGAAGTGTTTGGATGAGGCAAAGAAGAACTCAGAGGTGATGAAAGATAGGGCTGAAGCTGTGTGTAAGGCTCTTAAGCCCTTACCCCTAACGTTCTATAAACCGGATGGTGCCATGTACGTTTTCCCGAGGATTGACGTAAAAGGTGTTGATGGCTCGGAATTTGCCGTGAAGCTCCTAGAGAATAAGAACGTGAGCGTAGCACCTGGTGGCGCGTTTGGCAACTATTTCAACTACTTTAGGATATCACTTGGACAACCAAAAGAAGTCCTGCTAGAGGGCGTAAAGAGGATAGGCGAGTTCCTTAGTAGCATGTCCTAAACCGGTAGGGAAAGTTATTTAGTTTTAATTTCTCTTTAGATATTGGAAACATATGAAGGCAGCAATTATCGGAGCCGGAAGGATGGGCAGCTGGTTTGCTAATTATTTTTACAAAAGGGGGGACGAGGTGAAAGTCTTCGATAAAAGGCCAAGCGCAGCATTCAAGTTAGTAAAAGAAATTGGAGCAAGCATGAGCAGAAACATCGAGAGTGCTGTACACGATGCGGATGTCACGCTTGTCGCCGTCCCGTTGGCTGTTACGGCATCTGTCATCAAGGATGTTTTAAGGTACGCAAAGCAGGGGAGCGTTATCGTGGAAGTCTCATCATTAAAAGCACATGTAGTTAAGGTTCTGAAGAGGTCGCGGCGCACACATGCAAAGCTACTTTCTGTCCACCCACTATTTGGACCTGGTGCAAGCGACATGAAAGGAAAAGTCATGGCATTGGTACCAATAAAGAGCAGACGTTCTGAGCTTCGCATAGCGAAGAATTTATTCAGTGATGCGAACTTTGTCGTCGTCGATTGGAGGACGCATGACAAGATTATGGCGCATGTCATCTCCCTATCGCATGTATTAGCGGTATCGCTGATTTTCAACATGAATAGCGGGATGTTCAGAGAAGCAAAGAAACTCTCGGGCACTACCTTCAAACTCCAGATACTTTCGGCGGCAACGTCGCTATCGGAGAGTCCTGAGCTTATTATCTCGGCATTCAAGCTGAATCCGTATGCGTTTCAAGTTTTCTCATTTTACGTGAAAAGACTTAACGAAATCGTCAAACTCATCAAGAAGGGAGATGTGAATAAGCTCGAAGAAATCTTCAGAACATGTAGGGCTAAGGTCGGGCAGAGGTTGTACGAAGAGGCATATAAGCTTCTTGAGCAGCGCTCTTTTATTTAAATGGCAGAGTCCAGCGCTTCCCTGATCTTTCGGGTTGCCGTTTCCGGGTCTGGTGCGCTGGATATAGCACTACCGATTACGACTATCTTTGCTCCTGCCTTAACGGCCATCGGAGCTGTCAGCGCTGACAGACCGCCCGCGACCGCAACAGGAACGTCAACAGCGTTTGCGATTTCCCTTAACAGTGTGAGCGGTGTCAAACCGTCCTTTTGTACGTCCTTCCCGATATGCAACAGCACATAGTCTGCGCCTAAGGCTACGACTTCCTCAGCCCTCTTCCGCAAATCTCTGACCAGCATCAAGTCGACCATGAGTTTGGCGTTATATTCATGCGCCGCATCCGCCGCTTCCTTGATAGTCCTGTCAGATGCTAGACCTAACACCGTAACTACGCGTGCTCCATGGATTACTGCCATTCGAGCTTCAAG
The DNA here is from genome assembly GCA_023268355.1 of Candidatus Terraquivivens tengchongensis. Taxonomy (GTDB): domain Archaea; phylum Thermoproteota; class Nitrososphaeria_A; order Caldarchaeales; family Wolframiiraptoraceae; genus Terraquivivens; species Terraquivivens tengchongensis. Next base: position 174,537 of record JALNJK010000002.1, on the reverse strand, counting down.
ATAGCCTGTGTCAACGGTCTTCATGTCCGCCACGATTGTAATTTTCGGAAAGCGTTTTGCTATGGTCTTCACGGCACTGATTCCCACGGACTTTATCAGCGGCGTACCTATCTCGAGCCAGTCAGCGCCTCCGTTCACGGCGGCCTCTGCAACCCGAAACGCTTCTTCAAGGGACGTAAAATCCAGAGCGACTTGGAGTATCGGTCTCATGCTTCCAGCACGACTACCTTTGTATCCTTTTCAACGGCTATCTCAAGCTCGCCAAAGACGTTCTGCCTGACCCTGACCCAGCGCAACTGAATCCGCTTACCTATCGGTATGGAATCTATCTCCCTAGCTTTAGACCTCCACGCTGAGCAGAGCACCGTAGTCTCGCCATCCCTTAACCAGAAGCTTATCTTTTCAGCCCTGCCGAACTTCGTCTCGACAGCTCCCAGCGGGGTCTTCGTGTGAAGTATTCCCTCGACTATTATGTCAGACTCCTCACCACTTATATCTGCAAGCCTTCTCTTTCTATCAACCATCGGAACCTTTCTTGCATCTTCATCCGTTGCCGCCATTACCCCATATTCTGGTGTTACAATCGTCTTCCTGCCATTCCTCTCTGACACGAAGCCTTTGATTACACGGATTGCATCACCTTCCTTAACATCAACGCCGACCAGCGAACTGCTTAGAAGTCTATAAACCCATACACCTTCAGAAACTATGAACACTATGAAGTCTCGTTGTTTGATCACATCAAGTACCCTAAGGACCTTGTTGTTCATCAACCTCTTGGATTCTGTCATCAACTTTGATAGGTCCAGTTTACTTTTGGCAGCTTTAGCGATACATGTCCTAATGGTTGTCTGGAGCTGTCCTCCCTTGAACCTGACGTCGGTTAGCATGAGTTCTGTTCCGGGCGCGGTATTCGTTATCAGCTCCACCTTATCCCTCCACGCTACCAAAATGGCCTCACCATATTCATCGGCCAGAAACGCCTCAACCATGTTCACCGTACCAGACTTTGTCTGGATGGACCTTAGCTCGCCAGTCATGACGAGCGTCCCCTTTATATCGAACGTTTCGGTTTTTGAGGCCTTGCTTGCCGGAATGAAGAAGCTCTCGACATGCGGCAGGGTTCCCAAGTCTTCAACGACCTTTACTGAGCTATTCTTCCCTATATGTATCTCAGGTTTGCCATCAGGACCGCTTCTCGTGTAGGCATGCATAATCACGACGACCATGCCGGGAGATAGTCCTATAGTCGCTAGCTCCTCCGCCTTCTGTTCCCATGCAACGACCGATGTCTTACCCGTTTCATCGCCGACCTTCATCCTTAGGACGGACCTACCGTTTAGCCTGACGAGTGGTGAGACTGCTATAATTCTGACATAGAGCGAGACGTCGTTCAGCCCTGAGACAAGCGACGATATTCTTGTAAATTCGCTCGTATCAAAAGTTGATGCAGAACATCCTGGCGTCTCAAGAACCCCTAACTCATCTGCCAAGAGCAGAAGTGCTCCAAGCTTGCTAAGCATCGGCGAATTTCTCAGTTTCTCCTCTACCTTCTTCTCTAACTCTTCCTCGGAAAGCTCCGGTCTCCTTCTCAGTATCCTTTTGACTAGGTCTTCGTACTCGGCCATTAATCCTTGCCTTCCCATAAGGCGTGCATACAGCTAAATAAATGCTTCTAAAAGTTGCTTGAACCTCAAAGCGTCGTCGGCCATCGAAATGTTGTTGAACAACACGTAGCACGCATCCCTACCTTCTGATTCATCTGCGACCATCTGCCTCAGCTTGGCCAAGTCGTCGTCCGTGTACTTGTATGAATAGTTCACCTCACCGCTACCTATACCGTGCAGCCTTGTGTAGAACAACTTATGTTTGCGGACGGGTCTCCAGCGGAATATGTCCGTTATATGTATCAAGCTGTGCCTTTCACAAAGCTCCTTAACCGCGTCCGGCTTCTCGCGCCAGCTGCCCCTTGGCTCCCAGCCTATCTCGAAACCTTCACGCTGTATTTTGCTGAAGAACTTATCTACATTTTCGAAGTTCTTCTCGGTGTAACCGAACGAAGGTGGTGTTTGTACCACAACGACAGCCGCTTCGATAACTTTCGCCACCTCGACGGTCTTGTTCCAAGCTTCGAAGTTCTCCTTCGTTGGTTTTAGGTTTCCATAATTTTCCTTTACACCCTCCGGAACCTTGATGCCTGCCTTTCTCCAAGTCGCACTACTCGGGGGGTGCGTTACCACCTGCCAAGCTTTCATATTGAAGATGAAGTCCTTTGGTGCCGACTCCTTCCATTTCCTTACAGTATCCAGCTTTGGTAGCTTGTAAAAAGTCTCCTGGAGCTCTATCGTCTTAAGGCGGTTATAGTATGCTTGCTTACCACCCTTTATAGCCCAGCCGCAACAGCCCACAAAAACACTAGGTTTCATACAAGGTCAAGGTAGATGACCGGCATTAAAAACATAATGAAGTTATGGGCCCGCTGGGACTCGAACCCAGGACCTACAGGTTATGAGCCTCGGCCGACAACTGCCGCTCTAACCATGCTGAGCTACGGGCCCGCATGAAGTTCTAGGGGTAATCTCGGAATTCGTCTATTAAAATGTTTTATCTCGATTTAAAAATTTAAGGTGGTAATTTATAATTTCACGCCGGACCATGCGTAAAATCGCCGTCGTCGGGCTTGGTGTGGCAGGCTCCTATCTTGTCTCCAGGCTCTCGACTGAGTACGAGGTCGTCGGGTTTGAGATGTGCAGCTACGCGGATTACTACCCGCCTTGTGCATGGGCTACCTCCGGTAGCGAGATGCAGAAGCTCCTTTCGCCCGTCGGCTTGAACTTTGAAGATTATGTCTTCTACAAAGGCAAGGAGATGTGCGTTGACCTCGGAAGCTCGCGTTTCTGGATGAAGCTCAAAGGCCTATGTACGTTCGATAAGCTATCCCTTGAAAGGGACTTGGTGGACGGACATAACGTAAAGTTTGGTGTTCACATCAAGAGCACTGAGCAGCTTAATGACGAGTACGACCTCATAATAGACTCGACCGGGTTCCCGAGGGCTCTGCTACCAAAACTCAGCAAAGACTACATAATCCACACGCTTGAGTACAAAGTAAAGTATAACAAGATGCCGATAGATGACTTTTACATAAAGCCGATGAATGCTGGCTACATCTGGTTCTTCCCGCTTGGAGACTCCTACGCTCATGTTGGTTGCGGGGACTACTTTGGAAGGCAGAGATACTTCTTAGACGCTTTCATGCGAGAGCATGGAGGCGAGATTGTCAAAAGGGTCGGCAGACCTCTTAGGATAACACCGCCACCGATGTGTCAGCCTTACTACGCCGGAAAGGTCGTGGGCGTTGGCGAAAGCATAGGAACGGTTTTATCCGTACTCGGCGAGGGCATAATACCGAGCCTTTACTGCGCTGAAATTTTCTTGAAGAACGTCCAAGACCTAGAAGCATATACCGCAGAGGTTCTAAGAAGGTTCTCTCCGTACAAAGAAGTATTTGACGTCGTTGCGGATAAGATAAGCGGCAGGTTTAGCTTTGCCAGAGACTTCTCAAAGTTGCTCAAAGTATTTCGCTACATGAAGCGCGAGGAGGGGCACATAGGTGTCGAAGTTAGGATGGCCGATATCATCAAGATATTCTTCTCTAAAGCGACGAGCAGTATAAGGTAGGCAGCCTCATGCTTTTAAGTTAAATTTATTAACGAGAGGATATACTTTAACTAACTTGAGGTGGTTTTATTTTGTCAAACGAATGGGATGAATTTTTCAGAAGATTTAGACGCTTCCCTTTCGGCTTTTTTGAGAGATACTGGGAGGATTTCTTCAGGGAGTTTGAGGAAGAGTTCAAGAGGATCGAGGAGATGGTTCCCAAAGAACTCGTAAAAGAGAGAAGGACTGAGAAGGGCGTAGAGAGGATTATAGGTCCATTCGTTTATGGTTACTCGATCACAATAGGACCCGATGGAAGGCCCATCATAAGAGAGTTTGGCAACATAAAGCCTAGGCTCGGCAGAAGACCGTTAGAACTCAAGGGCGAGAGGGAGCCTCTGGTCGATGTCATACCCGAGGAGAACGTGATAAGGGTAGTAGCCGAGTTGCCTGGTGTTGACAAGAACGACATCCAACTGAACGTTACCGAGAAGACGTTGATAATAAAGGTGGACACGCCCGAGAGGAAGTACTACAAAGAAGTTGAGCTGCCAGAAGAGGTTGAGTCCGAGGGTGCTAAGGCTACGTATAAGAACGGTGTCTTGGAGGTCGTCCTCAACAAGAAGAAGGGCAAGCCGAAGGGTATTAGCATCAAGGTCGAGTGAAGACAGTTACCACGTTCGTATCAACTTCAAACAATTTTTGCAATAAGCCGCTTATTAAAACATTTATAACAATCCCACAGTAGCGGTCTCGTTGAATAAACTATGAAAGTCAAACTTCCACCGGAGTGGGGAACTGAACCTGTACCAAAGGATGCAAAGGTTCTCGGATTCTTGGACTACTTCGTCCTTTGGTCGAGCTTGGGTGTCGGGCTACTCGTCCTCTTGGCTGGCTCGTTGCTGAAAGGTCTCTCATTCTCTGAGGTGCTCCTCGTTTCGTTATTCGGCTCCATAATAGGCAGCATCATGCTAGCGCTTCCTGGAATCGTGGGCAGCAGGTACGGTGTGCCTACGATGGTAAGCCTAAGGCCTGTGCTCGGCATTAAGGCATCCTACTTTCCGACGACACTTAACATCGTGCAGTTGATAGGCTGGACTGCATTCGAGCTCATGATAATGGCGCAGGCAGCCACGCTACTAACATCGAGCATATTCGGCCCAATATCCTACAGCTTCTGGGTTGTCTTCTTTGGTGTCTGGTGCATGATACTTGCGCTCGGCGGACCTCTGGTGGTTGTAAGGAAGTGGTTGGAGAGGGTTGCGATATGGTTGGTCTACGGCTCGACGATCTGGATAACCTATCATGTATTCAGTTCTGGTGACTTCTGGAGCTGGGTCTTCTCTCGTAGCGATAGCGCCATACCTTTGCTCCTTGCTTTGGACCTCGTAATAGTCATGCCGATATCGTGGTGGCCGCTGATATCTGATTATAACAGGTTTGCTAAGAGGCCTCACTCAGCATTCTTCGGAACTGTCGCTGGATATACGATCTCCAACACATGGTTCTACGTCCTAGGAGCGGCATTAGTCGTGCTTTTGGGCATAGAGGATGTTGTAGCATCCATAGGTGCCTTATTCTTTGGATGGGTTGCGCTGATGCTTATATTGGTCGACGAGACTGATAACTGCTTTGCTGATATATACTCGTCCGCCGTCTCGTTCCAGAACATATTCCCGAAGGTCAGACAGTGGAGGTTTATAGCCCTCGTGGCCGGCGTTAGTATAGCGCTTGCCATAAGTGTTCCTCTTGTAGAGTACGAAAGCTTCCTGCTTATGATAGGTGCCCTATTCGTCCCACTTCTCGGCGTCGTCTCGGCTGAGTTCTTTGTGAATAGGAGACGGTCTTCTATCACGCTGGAGGAGTTTTACGAAAAAGCTAAAGCTATAAGGCTAGATAACATGCTGGCCTGGTTCTTTGGTATAGCAGTCTACATCGTGGTCGTGACGTTAATACCGGAACTGGGTGCAAGCCTTCCTTCGTTCGCTACCTCATTCGCTTTTTCGGTGATGATAAATCGTCTAAAAAGTAAGGTAAATTAAATGGAAGATTTTCATAAGTAATGAGTGACGTAAATTGCCGCTTGAAATTACTGCGGAAGACGTGCTTAAAAAGCTTAACTTCTGCGAACATTGCGGCTTCTGTCGCTCGATATGTCCAATTGTAGAGGTAGAAAACTATGATGAATCGGTTAGCCCACGCGGACGTAAAACGCTTTTCTTAGCCCTTATGAAAGGAGAGTTGCAACCAACAATCAAGTTATCAGAGAAGTTCTATAAATGTTCTACGTGCTGCTCTTGCGCATACAAGTGTCCTCAAGGCATAAACATAGGAGAGGTATCTTTGCTGGCAAGACAGAAACTTTTTGAGCTTGGTATGGTCCCCGACACCATAAAAAGGTTTTCCAACGCAATACTTGAGTATAAGAACGTTTACACAGCGGACAACGCATCTAGGAATGATTGGATAATGTACACAGATGCTGACGTCAAAATCAAAGATTCGGCGGACCTCGTATATTTTGTGGGATGCGTTACATCATTTTCAGGAATGGTACAGACAATAGCGCAGGCCGTGACGGGTATACTGAACTATTTAAATGAGGATTGGACAGTATTGAAGGACGAATGGTGTTGTGGGCACCCGCTCGTCCTCGCAGGCGCATTAAAGGAGGCGAAAAGCCTCGCAGAGCACAACATCAAGGAAATATCTTCTGTTGGTTCTAAGAAGGTAGTTACCGGATGTCCAGGATGTTACCTAGCTCTGAAGTATGAGTATCCGAAGCTGCTTGGAAGAAAACTTAACTTTGAGGTCCTTCATTTCACGGAATTTCTTAACAACTGTCTCGAGAAAGAGAGGCTGAAAATACCGAGGTTAGACGTAACGGTAACGTATCATGAGCCCTGCGAGCTTTCGAGAATATGCGGAATCGTAAAGGAACCAAAGAATGTGCTAAGTAGCATAGCGAATGTAGTATATCCTGAAAATAATGGTTCATATTTCTGTTGCTGCGGTGGAGGGGGCCTGCTAAAGGTTACTTACCCGTCCACAGCAGAACGCATATCCAAAAAGAGGTTCGAGGTGCTTGCATCTACGAATGCAAAGGTGATAACGACGGCATGTCCGACGTGTGTTCAAACCTTATTGCAGGTCGCGTCTTCGCAACAGAATGGTAGAAGGGTTGTCGACGTTTCCCAGCTGATAGCGGAGCAGATCGGTTTGATGTAAACTTTGCCAATGTTCATCACCCCTACATTTTCTTGCAATTCTTAAATCGTTAGAGCGGCGTTATACTCATCCTATAGGCATTTCCACTCGCATAAACTGCAAGGGCGAGGCTCCAGAAAACATCGTCGTGCGTGCCCTCTTGATGGTAGAACTTTATGTTTCCGTCCTTCGTCAACGTGTACTTTTCTACGTTTAGCTCGGCGATTATCCTCCTAGTGAGCTCGTTGTCCTCTGGATATGGTATGTGTAACCGAGACGTCCCAGACCATTTCCCCTTGCTGTCTTGTTTGCAGTTCTCCTGCATTTTTTGTTTGAGGTAGCTCGCTATCTCAAGCTTTTTTGGTCCAGTAAGGACGGTACCTTCCAAATTGGGTATGCCGACGTTGAGCATGTCCTCGGCAACGTATTCACCAACGCCCGTTTGGTCAACGAGAATCTTGTAGGGCGTTCTAAATCTTTCTGAGAGTACCTTTACGTAGCCTATGACTGCGGAATAGGGCGTTTCAAGCGGCCAAATTTTTACATGTCTGACGTAAAGCTCCTCGCCGACTTTCTCGACTACCGTGAGAACCGAATAATCAACTTTCTTACCCAAGTCCAAACCCATGTAGAACTCGCCCGTATGGTATTCCTCGAAATCCCAAAACCGCTCATCAGCGTCCAGACAACAGTTTATCAAGTCTTGCGTTAACCAACTCCCCTCATCCGAGACAAACTCGACCTCGTACTCGCGCTTAAAGAAGTTCATGTCCTTAGTCCGCATCTCGTTCTCGATGAAGCTCATAGGTATGACACCTTCGGCCACAGCCTCACGCCATGTCCAGACCTGATGGCTCCACTCGGGTGCTATATGCGGGTCTTTGAAGATTCTGTAGAAGTAATTGTTCGTGCCCCAAGGTGTTGAGCATGCTATTAATTGGGCGCCCCTCTCCCATCGTGTCGCCATCATAGGCTTCAAAACGCCCTCGAAAAGCTCCTCGTCATCGGGAATGAATGCCGCTTCATCGACGAGTATAAAGTCGCAGGTCTCGCCCCTTAAGCGGTCAAGGGCATAGGGAAATGCCTCGACTTCGCTCCCGTTCGTGAATCTAACCTTTGTCTTTAGCTCCTCGAGAATCCATGCACGACGGGCTACGGGATTTAGCATTGCCAAGTGTTCCTTAACTTTTCGAAACGATGTTTTAGCCTGTCTGAAGCTGGGAGCGGTATAGATAGCCTTCGAGCCAGGATGTGTTAAGCAGAACAAGATAACCTTAACGGCTAATGCATACGATTTTCCAGACTGACGACAGCCCATAACTGCAATTCTCTTTGAGTTGTCTGCGATAAGCCTGAGCTGATAAGAAGTCGGTTCGAAGTTTAAGAACACTTTGCAAAAAACATCAGGACTTTTCAGCTCATCGATCGAGTAACTCTTGATTCGCTGATAAAACACGTCGATCGTTTCGAGGTCGTTTTGGTCTCTCGGCGCTATCCTCTGGAATATTCTAACAAATCTCTGGGGTATGCCAGCTATGGTTGCGAGTGTATCGGCAACGTACTCGACCGTTGCCCTATGCTCCTCCAAGAGCTCCTGCTGCTTTAGCTCGGCTAATATCTTCCACCATTTTCTCCAACTTCTGGGCTGTGCCTGCCACATGGTCTATGTTATGTAATCCAGCTTCTTCGAGAGACAAGCAGGACAATAGTCGTTGTAAACTTTTACGAAGTGCCCCTCGATGTCCGAGTGGCCGCACTTCAGATAATAGGTTGAATGATAACCACAGTCGGAGCCGCAGAAGCATCTGTCAAAGACCACACCATCGAAGCCCTCTTCCACGATCCAGAACATGATGCTCTCGATGACCTCTGACGACCTTTCGTCTATTCTCTTGGGCGGAAGCCTTACGGTCTTCATGACGATAAGCTTCCGCTCATCCTTCTTCATACATTCTACCTCCGGAGCGCAGATGGAGCGTTCCGTCATTTTTTGCTGCTATTTTTGCCAGGGCTTTCTGAGCCTCCTCTGCTAACACTTCGAACTTAGCTTTTTGGCTCAACTTAAAGAACTTTACCACCAATTCAAGGAATTTCTGACCGTTCTTGATGTCGCCATCCTCGAAGCAACGCTTCGCCATGGCGTAACATTCCTCTGCAAGCTCCCTAGATACGACGTCATGGTCAAGCCAGCTTTCGACCTGTGCAAACTTTCGCTGGGAAATCTCTGCATCCTTCTGGGCCTTCATGGTGCGCTTCAGTAAAATCTGCTTTATCTCCTGCCGTAGCCGCTCGTCCTGCCTTAAACTGAGCTTCTTCAAGCGCCTGTAAAGCTCCTTGAAGCGCTCGTACTCACGCCGAATTAGTTCAGCATTCGTGGAAAAATTTTTTCTTCTGTGCTGAACTAAATACTCTTCATACTTCCTTGCTATCGTATATACTCTACTAAGCGTTTTTCGCGTAGCCTCACCATAGACCTCTTTGGCAACATCGGCATAGCTGAGACCTTTCGAGAGTAGCTCGACGACTTTCTTCTCCAAGCCCCTACCCTTTCTCCCCTTACCCATGACCATCTTCCTCGGGCTCAAGCTCTACGATCGTCAAGACCCAAATCCTACCACATACGTTGCACCTTAGCAGATAACATCCATCGTCTACATCTTTCAGATCCAAGACCTGGTCGCATGCTTCGCACCTAAACTCGACGGCCTTCATGACGTTTTACGCCCCAGCAAAGCCTCCATCACACTACCGAAGCCCCAGCCGGACAAGAATATCCCGAGCTGCCATAATCCTTCAGTCCTCCCGGCCAGCAGCAGGTATATCGCCGTTGCCGCGAAGGCCGAGGATATGAGGGCGTAGTAGTCGTGACGGTCGACGTAAAGCCTTATCCTACCGACCCTTAAGGTTATCCTGGCTCTTTTTTGTGGCAGATCTCTTCTCCTCATGTTCAGCACCCTCAGGTCTTGCTTTCAGGAGAATTGTGTTAACGCCTTCAAAACCCCCGTTCTTTGTGTAAACCTTAAGCGACTTAAGCGCCTCCTTCTCGACGAGTTTCACAACTTTCTTAAGCAGAACAAGTGGTATGGACGTCCATGTTTCTGTGTCGCCACTCCTCTCCGTCACGACTATGAAATGCGGAGCATGGAACTTCTCGTCCTTCAGTATGCCCATGAATTGGCCCACGGTTTCCGTTATTGTCGCTATAGGTATCTCGTTTATGTTTACGTCTATGGGTACCTTCGATATTGTTGCGGCATCGAGCCAGACGACTTTGACCCAATCGCCTTTTTTGAGCTTCTTCAACTGCTTGTTGAGCTCCATCATTCCGTTGCACCCGCCAAACCGAAATACCTAAACCTTGAGCGGAAAACCTCTACGAGCTTCTCGCATCTCGCCATAAGCTCCCTTGCACTCTCGACGTCCTTCCGGTCAAAGAGGAAGAGGGCTGCGGCGCAGTCTGCTGCAGCCTCCATTAATATTCTTGGCGGGTCGTTCAACGGTACATCAACATACCCTTGCAGCATCGCATCAATGAATGCGTCAGCAGCTTGTAGTTTGCTTTCTATGTCTGCGCCATAAATATTCTCAAACTCCAACCTCTCACTCGGGTTCGGAACCAGACGCTCTATAACCATACTTTTTGAGGCGTACGTCACGTACATGAGCACTGAACGGGTAAAAAATAAAGAGAGCCAACCGAGAGGCCTCTCCGAACATATGCCGGCTAATTTAATTTATAACCCGCGAGTGCAACATGTTGGATGTCAACGATAGAAAGGTTCAACATTGTCGAGAGCAGACTCGTCGAGATAGCTAAGAATGTCCAAGGTGTCCGGAGCGTATCTGTTGCTGAGCATGTAGGTGTCAGCGCATTCCCACGCATTTATGTATGGGTTAGGAGGGGGAAAAGTCAGGACCTGAAGGTTAGCGGCACCAAGAGACAGCACAAGTGGACTTTTGAGTACGTGATAGAGACGCTGAGTGGGGAGCCAAGGAGGAGTTACGAGGAGGCAAAGCGCATCCACTGGGCGATATATGACGCTATAATGGCTGACAGAACTCTCGGGATAAAAGAGTTCATGGTTTTCGCGTATCCAAGCGTTGAGTTCGAGAGGGTTGAGGGAAGGACTGAGGCTGGCGATTATGGCCATGTATGGGTTCAGAGGGTCGAGGTGGAACTGGAGGCATGAAGGTAAGGCTTGCTTTCTTATTGTTCGCTTCGGTGTCGTCTTTCATCGCTGGCTCGCTTCTCACCGCATTTTACATTCAGCCGAAGGTCTTCGCCGAGTCTGTCGTGAAGCTGATCACATGGCCGACAAATGTCCTGCCTGAGTACCTCAGAGGTATGACGACGTCATTCATTGAGTGGCATCATAAGATCGCTTCTGATCCCACGATCGCTTGTGTCTTTGGAATCCTCACGGTATTTTCCGCCTGCGTCATGGCATACGCCGCTTGGAGATTGCTCTTGATCTCAAGGGGATTCAGGAAAGCGGCCCTTATGGCTGGTGGCGGGTATGCCGCCACAGCTTTGGCACTCACAGGCCTGAGCGATGAGTTCAGAAAGGCCAAGGTAATCTTCGTTCCCTTTGCGGCCGTACTTTTCGTCCTTGTTCTAATAGGATTGGTCCTAATGCGACTTGCCGATAGGGCTGCGCAGCCCCGGAAGATGGGGGCGCAAAAGCCCGAAAGGGCGAGGAGGGTGAGTAAGGAATGAATTGGGAAGACTACGTTGTCTTGCTAACCGGCCTGGCTAGCTTCTTCGCTACCATATCCCAAATGGAGTCGAGGTTCGCCATCGTACCGATAATCTTAGGCGCCATCATCAAGGCGTTGAAGGACATCAAGGCCGAGCTAGAAGGGAGGCTTTAGTATGCCAAGATATCTTGGAGTTGGGAAGGAAAACACGTACGGAACGGCAGTAGCAGCGGCCGTCTGGTACGATATAATCCGTGAGAACATTACTGTGAGAAGGACGACTATACTCGATAGGGATACTGTGGCCGACAGGCAACTCACTAAGGCTGTGAGAGGCGAAGAGTATGTCGAGGGAGAGGTCGAGCTATACCTGAATTCTCAGCAGATAGGTCACTTACTGCTTTCATGTCTCGGCAGCGTTGTAACAAGCGGTACGGGTCCGTACACACATACGTTTTTCGTTGCCGATGTGCTTCCATCGCTAACACTCCGCTCCGGCCTGGACAGCGTGAAGGAGAAAGTCGTTGCGGGCGCTGTCGTGGACAACTTAGAGGTGGTGGCTGAGGTTGGCAAGGTAAGAGTCAGGGCAGGAATCGTGGGAAGGCAGCTTACGCTTGGTGATGTTAGCAATCCAAGCTTCACGGGGGGCGAAGACTTTACGCATGGTGACGTTACGATAACGATTGGTGATATAACGAAGAGGCCAAGACGCATTACGTTTAGGATGAACAACAACCTTGAGCGCGTTCATGTTTTAGGTGATCATTATCTACATAGTTTAAAACCGAAGAAGTTCGAGGTCACGGGCTCATTCGATTTAGACTTCGAAAACGAGGCAGAATATCAAGACTTTCTCTCACTAACACCAAGGAGCTTAAACATCAGATTCGAGAGAGGCAACTACCGAATAGAGTTTGACATAGAGCGCTTTGTGTACACAGATGCTAGGGTCGAGGTTTGTGGCACTAAAGTCCGATGTACAGGACGCAATCAAGGTGAAGAAGCTCGAGATAATTCACGGCACGCCAATAATAGACCTGTGGGGTGTGGAGTAAATGAGCAAACGTGTTAAGATTCTAGAGTTTGAGAACGTAAGTTACGACAGCGCTGAATCATTATTTTACGAGCTACAGCTTTCGCCTGAGAGCCATGCTGCAGGGGGAATAACACGACATGCTGACGGCAGGCTGGTCATAACACTCGCAGAAGTAGATATGAATAAGCTCGAGCTAATTAAACAAAAGCTGGGAGAGCCGAAAAGAGCTGGAGAAAAACAAATGGCATTGCTACCTCCACAGCCACCGATTGCCGAGTTTGAATTGACCGAAATTGTGACAGATAGAGAGATTGAATGCCCCTTCTGTCGTGCAAAGCTCAAGCTGAAGTCCAAGACTGCGGCGATAAAAAGCACAACAGAGGGGGAGCTCTTGAATGGTTCTGCTCAGAGTTAGCTGTTCTTCAAAAATACAACTTTTAAAAGTAATAATTAATAAAGCTTTCAAGACAAAAACAAAAGTAACCAAGCGCACGATTGATATTTCTGAGGCTTTTGGTATAGGTGTGGATGATGAAAAGCTCTTTCCAGTTTTCAAAGATTTTGTTGTTGATATAAACCCTGGCGACGTAGTGTATATAACAGGCGATAGTGGCAGTGGAAAGAGCGTACTGCTTAAAGAGCTTGCTAAATTGCTTGAAAAACACGAAGAATTTAAGCCAATCATTACGGATAAAGAACTCGATATAGACCCTGATGAAATTGTTATCCATGGCGTAGGAAGAGATACAGCTGAGGCTATAGAGATATTGAGCTTCGTTGGTTTAGGCGAAGCATTCTTATTCTTACGGCGTTATAAGGAGCTGAGCGACGGCCAAAAGTACAGATACAGATTGGCAAAGGCGATATGGAAAGGCGCAAAAACCCTTATTTTTGACGAATTCTGCGCAACGCTTGACAGAACAACGGCCAAAGTCGTCGCCTACTTAACCCAGAAGTTCTGTAGAAAGCGTGGACTTACACTCATAGTCGCCACAACCCATACGGATTTATTTGAAGATTTAAACCCGAACGTTTACATAGTAAAAAAATTCGGTGCTGAAGTTGATGTAACTTACTTTAGGCCTGAACCAAAACCTTGCAGCATACTGAAAGACGTTGTTATTAGCGAGGGCACTATTGATGATTACAAAAAGCTCGAGGCTTTTCACTATAAAGGTAATAGACCGTTTGGTATTACCAACATATTCAAAGCAGAGATACGTGGCGAGCTTGCTGGCGTGATAGTATATGTTTTGTCATACTTCAATCTAAAACCGAGAAATATAGCGTTGCCACATATTAGAGAAATGATGCGGCATAATGGACTCAAAGCAGCAGTAAAATACGTAAATGATAACTTTAGACGAATTGCGAGAGTTGTCGTTGCGCCCAAGTATCGCGGTATAGGCTTGGGTGTAAAGCTCGTTAAGGAGACCATGCCTTTGGTAAACGTTCCTTACATCGAGACGTTAGCTATCATGGCAAAGTATAACCCGTTCTTTGAGCATGCTGGCATGAAAGAAATAATATACGAGAGAGAATTTGATAAACAGCAGCAGAGAGTGATGGAGTTTTTGGAGAGCATGGGGCTAAATGTTGAACTCTCGAAAAGCAAAAAGAATAACCTATCTTGGCTTAGGGCGTTAAGCAAAAAGCAGATTAAAGAAGTTGCGGAGGTCATCGGAAATTCATTAAGCGAAAGGTTTACAAAACCGAGCTTAGCCAGAAGGATAAAAGAGGGGAAGTTTTCGCTTGAAGATTTAGCAGAGGCAATTACGCTATTCAAGACGAAACCAAAGTATTATATATGGAAGAATCCAGATTTCATTGACTTCCCTGAACCTGTTACGCAGAAGGTGTTGAACGCATGAAGCTCGTAAAGTTGATATCAATTCTCATCATTTTGGCCTGCTCGATATACCTCATAATGTTCGCTATAACATCCAGTATTCCCGGCGCTATAGAGTCCACTGTTTCCAACACAACGGAACAAACTACGTCCGCACCCCAAACTGAAATATGTTCTGGGAGCGCTCTTTGCATCGTAGGTAGGGTTACAGCCGTCATAGATGGTGACACGTTAGAGATTGACGGCATAAGGATAAGACTCGCACTAGTGAATACACCTGAAAAGGACGAGTCGGGTTATAATGAGGCTAAAGAGTTCACGAAAATGGTGTGTGCTATCGGAACCCATGCTATAGCAGACCAAGACGATGGCCAACCTTATGATAGATACAACAGAGTCGTCGCAAAGGTAATTTGTGAAGGGGTTAATCTGAATGCGGCATTATTGGAAAACGGACATGCTAAGATCCTCACGAGCTACTGCTCGAAAAGCGAGTTTAGGACGGAGTGGTGGGCAAGGAAATATGGTTGTGGTTGATGTTAACCTTTTGTCGCCTCGTCTATGTCGTACTCCATGTCCCTGCTTAACTCTTTCCTTATCTTCTCAGCTTCTTTTTCACTTCCCGAGGTTCTGTTGAGTGTCTTGTCTATCTCCTTTTCGATTGTATTCTTTAAGTCAGCAAACTTTTTCGGCCATCTCGCCCTTAACCAATCTTCGTAACCAGCCCACTTGAACGGGCCATACAAGCCTTGTGCTATATCCAGCCTATCTCTCTGGGCACCTCCAAGCCACATCTGCACGATCTTGAAATCTCTATAATATTTCTCGAGGTTCATCTCGAATACGTAACCATACGAGCCCATGAGCTCCATGGCTTTGTTTGCGCAGAACATAGCAGCTTCGCCAGCGAAAGAACGCGCCGTCGAAAACTTTGCGAGCATGTGTGGTTCCCAAGATTCACCATATATCTCGGGGTGCATGAGTTGCCAAGTGACTGATAGATAATACTGTCTAGCTAAGTCAACCATCCTGTACATGTCAGCCAGAATGGATGCGAAGTATGACCTCTCCCTTACGGGTTTTCCTGCAATCTGTCTGCTCTTTGTCCACTCTAGAGCGATCTCCAAACATGCTGTCGCAATTCCCGTGAGCCTTGCGGCGGCAGCAAGCCTGCCCGGTCCAATAACATACCCATGAATTATCTTGGCACCATTTCCCGGCTTGACGTCAACCCTATACTTGGCTGGAACCTTAACGTTTTCGTACCATATCTCGACGTTTTCATCAGTCCAACATAGACCGCACTTTTTGTATGGTAGACCAAACCTGACGCCCTCGGCATTGTATGGATGATATACCATACCTGCTGCGTCCTCACCTCTGCTAGGATCCTCGGTCACAACAACCCAGTAGCCGAGGTGACCGGCAAACTTATCTGGCCATTTTTCATGCCACCTATCCCAATACGAAGGGTCGGCGGCAGGTCCGGGCCAAATCTTGTGCCCATTCAACACCCAGAAATCCCCTTCCTTTTTGGCGATTACTGTGTTCAAGGTCCTCAATTCTAAGGCCGGGTCTTCTATATTCGCACCGCCTTCCGGCTCGCTGATGTTTACGCATGTGATGTACGGAACATTGCTGGTCAATTTGGGCGCAAACTCCTCAAGCAAATCTTCTCTCACTTGCACCCTGTTGTACATGAACGACACTATCCAATGCGTTTTACCCACCAAAGTTGCTAACCCGACGTCGCCACGGGACAGTTCTTCATTTATCATGTACCTGACTATTGGTGATAAAGCTAGACCGCCGTATTCGCTTGGTAAGTTTGAGATAGTTAACCCTAGCTGATGGCACTTGTAATACAGATCGAATAACGTCTTATGTGCTAACTCTTCATCGCGGTGCCACCCACCCTCTAAATTCTGTCTATTGGGCAAGACTTCTTTGTCAACGAATTCGCGTATCCTTTTAGCCATTATTACTTCTTCTTCGGTGCAAAAACATCTGGGATACTTATGCTCTGGCATTAAAAGAAGATAATTCGCCTCAGCCGACATGACTCTCATCTTAAATTTTTTGTGGAAGTTATAAAACTTACGCTAACATGCTAAAGTTTTGTCGTCTTCTCCTTGAAGCTAAAGGCCGGTGATACCGAAGCTATTATCAAGGAGCTGAACAGCAACATTGTAGCAGGTATGTAAATACTCCAGACGAAGTTGCCGGTCAAGTCCCTCAGCAGACCCGTAAGCCAAGGAGATATCAGCGACCCGGTGAAGTGTATACCATTCATCAAACCGAAGGCTGTGCCGTGAAGTCTGCTAGGAACTGTCTCCTGTAGCATGGCGTAAAGCGGTGCTATGAAACCCCAGTAAAGCAGACTGATCACCGCGTAAAATGCTATCAGCAATATCGGGCTCGAGTTTATAGACAGGGCGTAACTGAACAGGAATAAGAATAGTGATAGTAACGTTATATCTAAGACTGTTATCAGCTTCCTCCTTATGCCTCTCTTCTTTAGGGCATCGCTCAGGTAGCCCATGGATATTAGGCTTGGAACTGCTGCCATACCTATGATGGATGCCAGCAACGACGACATAGCGATATCACCTATACCCATCTCCATGAACATCGTCGGAGCCCATGTAGCTAAGACCCAGAAGGCATATATGCACGGTATGCCAGCGAGGCACATAAGCAAGAAGTCTCTATTTCTGAGCAACTCTGAAAAAGATCTCAAGCCATTGTCTCCATTCGAGGGGACGTCCTTGAGCAACATAAACATCATGATTGAGACTATAAAGGAGGGTATAGCGAAGAATATGAACATCCACCTCCATCCCATCAACGACGTTATAAGGCCGCCCAGGTACATACCGAGGACCGTTCCGAGGCCTATGCCTATGAAGGATATACCTTGACTTATTCCAGCACTACCTTTCGGCGTGTATGCCGCGACTATGGGACGGTCGTTACCGAAGTACAAGCCCTGAGCGACGCCAGTTGCCATCCTTGTCGCTAGGAGTTGATGGAAGTTATTTGCGAGGGCAGTGAAGATAGACAATATGCCCCACAGTACACTGGACAAGCTCAGCACGCGCCTTCGGCCGAATTTGTCGCCCATCCATCCAGAAGGAAACTGTGCAGGGAAATAAGTGTAGAAATACGCAGTAACAAGAAGGCCCGCCTCCGTGTATGAGAGGTTAAACTCATGCTTTATGCTTGCCAAAGAGGCTGAGGGTGCCATCCTTATCATGTATATCGATATCCATCCAAGTATCATCGTCAGCCATATAGTGTGATGATGCTTCCAGCCCTGCATTTTAAAACATCCCGACCACTATCGAGTATATAGGTTTGATAGCGATCAATGACTCATACCGTATATGTTCATCGAATATTTTTTATTTGACGAGTACCGCGTTATGCTTGATAAAAGCGCGTAAAAGTAATCATATATCTATTGCAGAAATTCTGCAGCGTGTCAGATTTATTGGTAAAAGGCGGACATTTAATCAAGTCTAATACCCACAGCAAAACTTCCAAGTTGAACCAAAACACCATTGTCAAGGGATTGTTTGTCAGACGTAAGTCTCGTCTAAAACCATCACCGGTCTATCATGGCTAAGTCTCTGCTTCGTTGTCCAGCATTTGTATCCGTAACCTCTATCAGAAAACAGGTTCCAATTAGTGTAAACCACACTCTCTAAATTTGAGTTTAAAGAGTTTACGATGAGCCAATAAGAGAAACTTATAGCATTTCCTATAGAGCGCCCCTTCATTTGGAGATCTCGCGTTTCCTTGGGATTGGTAGCACGTGCATAGGCTATCAGGTTACTTTCACTGAAGCTATCCTCATAAATAAACTTCCTAGGTGTAGAACTCTGATTCCTCTGATAAAAGGCGCTTAGAGTTCCAGGCTCCTCGACTGTTGTGTTCGGGAATAAAATGTTGTGTAATAAATGGGAGTGTACGCGTGGATAACCCTTGAAAGGTGATGAACGAGAGTAGCAAGGTGTTACAAGGCTCGTCCCATAACTTGTTTGTAGCTCATCCGGCTCAGGGCATAGAAGTCCAGCTTGCATCAAGACCGAACGTGCTTGACGGTAGAGGTTATAGATAACCAATTGAATTCCATACAGAATAGCCATCAAAACGGCAATTGGTAAGCTTAGCAGAGCTGTCAGCACAAAGTCTATCAGAGAAAATATCGTTTCAATTGTCCATATAATTAGCTCTCCAAAGTACTCAAGCCATTCCGCAATAGATTCGAAAAATCCTTCTATACAATCCGTGGAGCTGAAGAATTCTTCTATGCTGCAAAGTCTTCCAATCTCAGGAGGTGATGGTGGCCCCTTAAAGTTCTCAAGTGCCCTTTCTAGTAATTCTAGGACTCCGCTAAATGGTTCTGTAGGTGGTTTTATGGTTATGCCTCCAAGAACCTCGGTGTTAAATCTGAAGATATCGTATGTTGACCTGATATTATCAATCGTTAAGAATCCTCCTTGGCTTTCGTTTATCCTTAATGGATGTGATTTGTTTTGGTAGGTCTCTATAAAAGCTCTATGTAAAAGATCAGCTATTCCGTTTGGAAGGGTTTGGGGGAGGTTTAGCTGGTTAAAGAGTCCCGTATTTATGCTTTCACCAAAGCGATCAAAGAAAACCCAAGAATCTACGAAAATCTCACATGTGGTATAGCGTTGTGGATGCATACGATACGGACCACCTACTATTTGATTTATGAACGGATGACCTACCGTATCCGTTGCTATATGCGTTAGGTACCCATAAGCATACGCAAGCTTTGTTTCATCGTTTCCAGCGAGTCTAATTAGATTTCTCGCAAACGTACCAGTTTCTCTACAATGAAGCATATCAAACCAGTACCATTGCCTTTCATCAAAACCAAGCTGCATAGGAGGCATAAAATCATCAAACAGTAAATGCGTTAGATTTGGAAGACTTGATAAATTGTCAAGAAGGTTAAATCTGTCAATAACGCCACTGAAGAGTTCCTTATTTAACATAGAACTGAAAAGGTCAACCATCCTCTTTATCTCTTCAATAATCCTTTTGAGCATGTCTACCGTTGAGGGCAGAAGTGTTCCAACAGTGTTTTCAACAGGATTTCCTAAGAGTGTAAAAACCTCCTTTATTTTTAAGTCAATCGTATTATACAAATTTATGATGTTGTTAAAGTTCCTATAGAAATTACTTAACTTACCAATCATGTTAAAGTCTGGGGCACAGTAGAATATATCAGGACCTATGCACCCAAGAACGGCCGCTTGTCTATTTCTATACATCAAATCTCCAATCCTTCTTTCAGCTTGGTTTGTACTTACTCTAAGCCTACTTATGACTTCGTCCAAAACAATCATATGAACGGCTTGCCTTGGCATGTATAATCACCCAATTATTCCGTATCGACCTCGTATAACCACATGTCTGTTTTGAACTACGGATCTCAGCTCAGCATTACTATCTACACTAAATCCTTTCGGGTCAAGTATTGGGTCATAACATATCCAAACGACCGGGTCGTAAATCTTTGGTGGAGCGTCTATTACGAATTGGAAATTCTTTCTCTCTCCAGGATGTAGGACTATACCTGAAAAACGTCTTAAGAGTACAAGCTCTCTTAGAGAATGGTCTAGATGACGGTTGGGTTCATCAAAACGATACCTTCCTAGAGCATAAAGCTCTAATACAGCAAAGTAGGCGGTAGCATTTCCTTCGTTTACCACTGTAGTTTCAACAGCTTCACGCTCAGCTTGACAGTATGCAACCAAGTAAGGATAAACTGTTTCCTCCCAATCCCTTTCAATCCATTCAGGCTTGTCCCTCGGCCATGCTACAGCAGGTGTTGTCGTCGTAGTTGTTGTCGTAGTGGAATACGGTGAAGTAGTGGTCGTTATTGTAGTAGTGCCAGCTGTTGTAGTAACATATGGTTGGGCTGTTGTCGTCTGCTTCGAAGTCGTAACAATCTTTGTCGTAGTCGTGGTCTCCTGACCAAAAAGTTTCTCCAGTTCTTTTCCATATTGTTGGTACGCAAAAAACCCAAGCAGAGCCAAAGCTGATATGCCGACCACCGCTCCTATGAATTTTCTCCTGCTCCGCTTTGGTGGTGGAGCAACTACTGGATGTGTGGGCGGGTATTGAACAACAGGAACCAGACTGGTGCCACAATTTCTGCAGAAAGAATCTTCGGGAGAGACCTCTCTCCCACATTTGGGACAATATGGCATGATTTTTTCATCTGTATTACCTATATAATTCTTTTGGTATAAAAGGACTTTGCTTTAACTGGTTTATTCGGTCATTAAAGAGCTGGGGCTGAAGTTAATGTTCAATATATAAAGCCCCAACTCAGACCTTATAGTTTGCTAAGGGGCTTTTGAGGAGTTATCGTCATACTATTGTGTTATTCATATCGTAAAGCTTGACAGGTGTTAACTTTGTGATCCTCTATGCGGGCAACAGCCCTGCTAAAGCACCTATCAACACGGCAAACAGTAAAGCAGTTACGATTAGTTCAGGCGTAATTGCAGGACTCATAGAGAGCTGAAGTTCTACGTTCTTCACGATCCCCTAGGGCCGGCACCTCGACTGGACCAGCTCTATAAATCTTTACTAACGATCTTGTCTCGATAACAGGTTTATCCGTCATCTCGGGCTTTGATCCTTTATAATTCTTAAAAACTTTTTCAAAATTTTTCCGAATTTTTAGAAAGTAACATCTAAAACTGTTCATAGAAGGATATTTATAAGGCAGCGACCATCATAACATAAACAGCGTAAATATTGTGTTTCGCAACGTAAAAGGGCCCGTGGCGCAGAATGGACAGCGCACCGGCCTTCTAAGTCGGGGGTCGCGGGTTCGAATCCCGCCGGGCCCGTTTTTCATCAATACAAAAAGACCTCTAAGCCTTCCACCACTCAAACGCCAAGTACGTGACCTTTTTATCCATTAGATTCGGGACGGCTATGACGAAGCGCTTCCTGACGGTAGTTGCCAGCCTGCCTGCCCTTATCAGCTCCGCGGCCGAAAGCTCGTCGTCTTCGAGCTTGACCTGGACTATGAAGGGCGCATGATCTATTCCTGGGCCGTGCTTGTATACCGCGAAGTCGCTTCCGAACTTTATGCCAGGTGTGACCACGAATCCCCTATCCCTCAGGTCTTTGTACACCAAATACTTCTCCTCGAACCTTTCATAATTCTTCTTTCCGTACTCTATCAGCTCATCCAACTTCATCAAAGAGTTGTTTTTCTTAACGCTGATGATTCCTTTCTCTACCAAATAAACTGCTTCTATCACGTCTAAAATGAGTGGTGCGTCAAACTCGAAACTCTTGGGCTTAGGTATGCCGAGTGGTTTTCCGTAGTATCCTAACTTGTAGAGCTCCCTCCCCTTCTTTACATCCCACACTATTATGTTGTCTTGAACGAGGTCGGCAACTATCTTCTCTTGATCGTTTAAAGTATGCGTCAACTAAAACACCGTGAGTGAGAGCGTCCTTAATGTTTCGACGGATTCTTCAGCCTTGTCCGCTATCTCTTCGAGCAAAGACACTATTTCCCTTATGAGGAACATATGGCCAACCTTCATATCGCTCTGAAGGATTACAAGGCTTAAATTCCTGTATATGTCGTCTATTTCTCTTTCTGCGTTATCTATTTCTGCAACCTTCTTCATGAAAGTCTCAGAATCAAGTGCGACGCTTAGCAACGCTTCTCTTAGTTTACCGAGGATCGAATGAACCGCCTCGCCTAGCTGGAGCACTCCTTTGAATATGTCTTTGTTTATTTTGAACTTCATCTTTATCAGACTCACGAGTCTATAAGCAATTCCTTCTGATGTGTCAGCGATTTTATCGAGACTATTCATCAGTCTTATGAAATCCTCCTTGCTCGTTAGGAGTGCACCTATGTTGGCAATGTCCTTTTCTATCATCCTTCTAATGTTCCGTTCTTCATCGTCAAGTTTCAAGATTGCATCGTATCTGGCCTCTATGTCTTTAAGGGGAACTTCATTCATGATATCCTCTATCATCAAAAGGACTGCCCTAGACATCTCCATAACCTTCCGAATTTGGTCTTGTAGTAGCGAGAGCAACCTGGCACTATATTCTTCTTCTCTATCCCTTGGTAGAGTCATGTCGTTCACATTTAAGAATAAACATTATTGCTTTAAACCTTTCTCATCCTAATTGTTCAATATCTTAACTTTTCCATGAGGTACCTTTTGAGGTCCCTGATAGGCACCCTTTCCTGATTCATTGTGTCTCTATCCCTAACTGTAACGGTTTCATTTTCCATTGTTTGATAATCTATAGTCACGCAAAACGGCGTGCCTATTTCGTCTTGTCTCCTGTAGCGCCTGCCTATAGAGCCGCTATCGTCATAGATGGCATCAAAGTCTAGCTTTAGTGCTTCGTAGACCTCCATTGCCTTTTTGTCTAAACCATCCTTGGTAACAAGCGGGAAAACTGCTACCTGGATTGGTGCTAGCATAGGCGGAAGCTTCAATAACGTTCTATCGCTTTCTTTTGTATAACTATGCTCTAATATACAAAACAGACTTCTGTCAACCCCCATGGAAAGTTCGAATACATGTGGTATGATTTTCTCACCGTCATCGTAAACGCTCAAATCTTGACCGCTAACTCTAGAGTGGCCGGAGAGATCATAATCTGTCCTGTTGTTACAGGCAACAAGCTCTATCCATCCAATGCTCGTCAAAACTTCCACATCCCATGCCTCCTTCGCATAGAATGCCCTTTCGTCGTCACTCAATTGTCTTAACCTGAATCGTTCCATGTCAATGCCTACAATTTGGTAGAAACGTTGGATGAGGGCAAGGTAATAGGCTACGAGCATGCTCGAGATGAGACCCGTCTCGACACTCTCTTTGCAAGAAACTTTAATGACCTCATCTTTCTCTAAAGGCTTTAACCTTAAAACATAATTCTCATACTCGCGTGCTTTTGGTAAATCATTAGCCTTCTTCGGATTAAAGAATACCTCGATCTCCGCCTGGTAGAACTCTCTAAGCCTAATCAGAGATTGTCTGGGCGATATCTCATTCCTGAAACTTTTACCGTATTGTGCGATCGCAAATGGAAGTTTCTTTCTCATCGTTTTGTAAATCCTAAGGAAATCGACGAAGATGCTCTGGCATGTTTCTGGCCTGAGGTAACATTCATCTCCTGACACGCCAACGTTTACTTTGAACATCATGTTAAACTTTGAAACCTTATCAAGCTTGCCTTTGCACTTTGGACAGGCTACATTATGTTCTGAGATAAGCTTACCCATCTCCTCCGTAGCCAGCCTTTCGGGCACTGAAAATCCTAAGATTTCCTCAAGTAGCTTATCAGCTCTAAAGATGGCATTACATGATGTGCATCTAGTTATAGGATCGGTGAAGCTTTCAAGATGTCCAGATGCTATAAATACACTCTTCGGCATTATCTGAGAGCCGTCTATCTCCACCATCTCATCTCTTCTAATCAGTTCTCTTCGCCATATCTCTATGTACTTGTTCTTCATCGATACTGCCAGCGGTCCATATTCGTAAAAACCTGCGGGTGCATCACTGTATATCTCAGATGATGGGAAGAAGAAGTTCCGTTCGAGCGCCAGCCTGACTATCTCGTTGTATAACGAGGTTATTGATTCCATACGCCTAAGGGTAAACGTAATACTTGTTTAATATAAAAAGGTTTATCTGACTACGGGCTTCTTACAGCTTGGACACGTACCGTTTAAGTTTACCCAGATATCGATGCAACCTTTATGAAACATCGTCTGGCAATTGCTACACATCATGGTGGTTTCTGGGTCCAATTCTTGGTAACATATCCCGCAAATAGCACCGGGAGGTATATCGATTACATGTGTCAGTTCAACAGCTTCCTCAACAATCGGGGCTGAAGTCCCAAGATAAGGAGGCCCGACGTGAGGTGCTACTTCGACCCTAATGGGTGTTGCTATTATAGTGGCGGCAGGGACAAACATCGCTATTGCTGAAAAGTATGACATGAATATTCCTATTTCTAAATACCCCTTTGCCTGTAGCGCAGGTATTACTATGAAGTGCGTATAAGCTGGTGATGTTATTGCGAGAAGAGCTCCGACAAGTGCAGTAGCTCCGACGAGCCACTTCGCAGTTATTATATTCGATGAAGTGGAGGACAGTATAAGAGCAATTCCGCAAACTATACCCCCTGCGATTGACATGTAAAGAGACTCAGCGATGGCATATCCCTGTATGGTGGTTGTGGTTATCGTATCTGACACGACCGTGTACCAAGACATGAATAGCGTGAGGATATGGATCGCACCTATTCCTGTCACAATCAACGCTAGCTTAAAAAACCGCCCCAATACTGCTTGGGATGAAACCGCCAAACCCACCACTCAACCTTCTTGTTAGTTTTTCTTGTTTATTAAATATTTTAATCGTAACCTTAATTTTAAAATTAACCCCTCGCTTATGCCCTGTATGCTTTTATATGAGCTTTATACAAACTTTCGTGAACCAAAATGGGTTTTCTTGGAGGAAAGTCCAAAGAAGAGATCCTTAATGAGTTTAGAAGAGAGTTAGAGGAACTTAGGCTCCAACTCGAAGAGAAAATGGATAGAAGGGTTAGTTCGCTTGAGAGAACACTTATCGAAATTTCAGAAAATGTTAAGGAACTTTCACGAGAAAGAACATTCCCGGAGGAATTCTTAGCAAGAGTAAGCGAAGCAGCAGAAAGCGCAGAAAGTATCGTTAAGGAGTTGAAAGTTATAAAGGAATATAAGGAATGGTTCGATTCCATCAAAGAAGGTCTTAATGATGTTTTAGAGCTGCTCTCACGAGAAAGAGCAATGCTTAGAGAAGACGTAGAGAAGCTAATTAAAGAAAAGAGTGAGCTCGAGATTCTCAAAAACGAGTTGAAGAAGTGGAAGGCGGACCTTGAAGAGAAGGAGCATAAATTATCAAACTTTGACGCGTATGTTAGGGAGCTCGAAGAGAAGAAAAACAGAATAGAGGCGGAACTTAAAGACCTATCCCAGCGTTACTTGGTATCGTTAGAGGGAATGCTACATAAGATTGACGAAGAGGTAAATAAGATAAACCGCATGTTTAAGCTAAAAGAGATAAGACTTGAAAGGATCGCAAAAAGGGAGAGGGAGTTATCGGACGCTCTTATGAAGATAAAGGAGCGCGAAGAGATGACACGTGAGTTAGAAAATAGGATGCGGGAGATGAGCGAAGAAATTTCTAGGTTAGAGGTAAAGAAAGCAGAGCTGTTAAACGATATAAACGAGCTTACGGAGCGGAAGGCGAGTCTGGAGAAGTTGGTAGGAGAATTCAGGAAAGCTATACTTACTCCTTAATCCTTTCTCAATGTTTTCTCTAAAGTTTCTATGAGACTGTTAAAGGCCTCTATTAACGAGTCTATATGTGCAAGTATCTGATCTTGGCCTTTCTCCAAAGCCGCTAACCTACTCTCTAACCTATTTAATAAATCAGCACTAGGTATTTTACTTTCGAGAGAAAGGACTTTGGTTGATAGTTTTTCAGCTTCTTCGTGAACTATAGAAATTGCTTCAGCCAATTTCTTGACGGTGTTGAGTGATGCCACTTTTCCGCTAGGCGTATCAACATACTCGAGATCTATTACAAACTCTTCTTCCTCGCTCATAACACCATCTCCAATACTGGTCTCTTACATATCGGGCACGCATTCCTTATACTTAACCAACTATCAAAACACGCCTTATGACCCACGGAACCACAATGGGGGCACGTTGTTGTAGCCGCACCTTCATCAATTTCGGAAGTGCAAACCGGGCACACCCTATTCACAGTCTTAACCTTTGTCCAGATCCACTTGCCCACACAAACCTCATGTCCCACTACTATTTTCAATAAGGCTCACCTTTATGGGTATTGGCACGTACCGCCTACTCGTGTGGATATATAGTATGTCGTCGCTTTTAATGTTTATCTCCGATAACTTTTGTTCGTCTTTTAATATCCACTTTTTATACTGGATTTCGGGATCTGGGATGCTGAATAATGTACTTACCTTTTCCTTTAAGTTCCATATATAGTCGTCAGGACTAACCGTTATCTCGATTGGTTTTCCTTGCATAATATCGCCACAAACAAAGCAGTCTTCTCTTCTTTTTAGAGTGACCTTAGTTAACCTTTGTGATACGCCATCGTAGACTATTAGGTGCTTCGCTACCTTTCCAATGCTTCCACCATGTATTATTTTTAGTACCTCTAAAGATGCCACACCTGCTATGACCGATGCTCCTCCTTGAATTGCCGGTAGCTTGGGCTTTAGAAGATCCCTTATCCTGAGTATCTCCTCGGAAATCTTACTACCTTCTTTTTGAAACCTTTCTATTGGCGTATATTTCAGGTCATAAATCGTTTTTATACCCATAGAGAACAGCTCTTTAACAAGTTCAAAGGGTATCTCGATTTTGTTTTTCCTTAAGTCCTCAGCCAAGTCCTCTGGCTTACGCCTTCTAAGTGTACATTCAGCCAATTGTGTGTCCTTAGGGATTAAGGCATCACCATGACATTCAAGACATGCGGTTTCTCCTGGTATTACAACCTGTACATTCCCATAAAGGCCTTCGATCGCTGTATCCACGAGTGGTTTCTTAAGCTCGACGGCAAGCGAGTTGAGCCACCTTCTCGTTGCCCAGTTGTCTAGACAAGAACAAAACACATCCACGTTCTTTAACATAGATTCGTCAAACTTTCTTATGTCCTCATAGTAAGCATCAACCTTAACATAGGGGTTTATCTTCTGGAGCTTCTCTTTGGCAATTATAGCTTTCGGTGAACCTATATCAGAATCGTCAAAAAGCATTTGGCGGTTAAGGTTCGAGAGCTCGATCACATCGTTGTCAACTAAGATCAGCTTACCTATTCCTGCAAGGCAAAGGTTCTTTGCTAACTCGCAACCCGTTGCGCCTACGCCCGCTATTAAGACTGTTGAGTTCGATACTTTCCACTGATCCCATCCGCTGATTCTTATCTGTCTATCATATCTTTCCAGCAGATACGGCTCCATTTACAGCTCGAAAGTCTGCTAAAACGATATAATAATGTTTATTATCCTCTAGAATAGAGTTTTGTAAACCCTTTTAGTGCGTATCCATTGTAGATGCATTTTAAGAATTCTACTCCCCTGTATCTTACGCTCCACGAGATTGTGGAAAACGAAATTTTAGCTATATTCGCCACTTTAGCTTTTTCTCAAAGAGCTTTTCTGGGGTTGCGTATAACTGTATGTAATACCTAACCCTATTTAAAAAAACATCAGGTCTATACTTCATTTCATAAGCGGCTATCGAATTGAGCGGATCATCCGGGTTTGGGTTGGCTAACAGATTTTGGAGAGCTTCGATGATGTTCACGAGGTACAATCCAGGTCTCCAATCATCTTTGAAAATGGATTCGCATATCCTAGCAGGGACTTCGTCTGTGAAATTGGGATGCCATATCCTTGTATGCCAGACAACATCAGGCGGCACGTATGGGTATGCCCTTGGTATTTTTATCTCTACCTTAAAGTACCCACCCTCGTAGTATCCGGAGCCTACTATCACGCCCGTATAGTGTGTCAGATCACCATCAACTATATCGAATAACGGAGGGTCACGCTCCTGCATTAACCTATACTCTACGGCCAGTCTTTTATTCCACAGAGGTTCGGGTAATTCTGAGTAGGTCTCCAGAAGCGTCACCCCCCACTGTTCTCGTTATGATGACCAATTTGTCGCCTTCTGATATGCCTATGTTTGCGAGTGTTTCCGTTTCTTTTAAGGCCCTACCCTTGTAGGTTAGGTACGTGGTGTCTGGTGGAAGTTTCTTAATCGCGCAAATTTTCGCCTTAACTGCCCCTATTGTTGCGTTTGGTGATACCTCCAATTCTAGAGGGCTACCGCCACCAACCGCAGGTATAACTTTGATTTTCATAAGTCGTTAACCCCCATCGGCACTTTACTTGTAACGTATTTAAGTATTAACTTTTTAAAGCGATTGGGGGTTACGTGCAAACAACGCCGGGAATTCCCATATATTTTGGGCGCATTACGCTAAGGGCTATTTGGCAACCTCATTGGTCGTTTCAAACGTTAATTAATATGGTTAAGCATTAATATGCAGGTTCCATGAGGGCACGTATTTATCCCTTAGCTCTTGGTAAGATACTTCATCACTCCATTAGCAACCTTAATCAAGAAGTCGCAGGGTTAATGGTAGGAAAAGTCGTATCGGATGTTGTTGAAGTCTGGGATGCTGTTACGGGTCTTCAACAAAGCTCACCCGCATACGTTAAGCTTGAGGAGAGCGTTATGGCCCTGGTTGCCGAAGTCTTGGTAGAGAATATTCCAGACCTGTATATAGTTGGCTGGTACCATTCGCATCCCGGTTTAAACGTCTTTATGTCACCCATAGATATTGAGACACAAAAAGCCTACCAGGCTATGTTTCCTAAGGCCATAGCGTTGGTCATAGACCCTGTGCAATTTAGTGCCAGCTGGAAAGTTTCGGACCTCAAGATCGGCGTATTTAGAATAGATAAAAATGAAAAAGTTGTGCCCGTAAGGTTCACACTCGGTTTACAGCGGCATAAAGTCCTTGAAAGCACACTAATCGGTCTCCAAATGATTGATTTGATTCCCAAAAAACCCGATACTAACGAAGATGCGAAGGGCAGCACCACCAAAATGCTTGATATTGACTCTATAGTAAAGTTTTTTAGCAAAACCAAGAAACTTCTACCAAATAAGAAGGGATGAAATTATATGTGGATTCTTAAAAAACTGGGATTTGATTGGGAGGTTCTATAATGCCAAAAAAGATAGTTATAAAGTTTAAAGAAGAAAAAAT
This sequence comes from Candidatus Terraquivivens tengchongensis, assembly GCA_023268355.1. GTDB lineage: Archaea > Thermoproteota > Nitrososphaeria_A > Caldarchaeales > Wolframiiraptoraceae > Terraquivivens > Terraquivivens tengchongensis. The sequence goes on along the minus strand of JALNJK010000002.1, from coordinate 145,175 downwards.
GCCGAAGGACATAGTAGAGGAAGTTCCTCAGCTAGAGCCTGAAGTAAGCACTATAGAAACAGAAGCAAAGTTGCAAGAAAAACCACCTGAGAGTATCGTACCACCTAAGGACCTTGAGGTTTCAATAGTTAAAGAAGCTTTTGATAGGTATGACGCTCTCATGTCAAAGATACAAGAAGTAAAGATACGGGAGCAAATATTCCAAAAGATGCTTCTGGAACAGGACATCAGTATTGCAACCATTAGAGAGGTTTTGGCAAGATGGAACGCGATGAGGGAGCAAATAGTTGGTGAGTCGGCGTCTTTAGTTGAAAAAATTAATGCGGCTAAGAGCAAATTGGAGACTGAATTTTCGAATATTGAGACGGAATTATGTATCTCGATCGTTGAGTTAGATACGCTGAAATATAAGGAAAGCTCGAACGTGTCCGTGCCTCAAGAGCTTAAAGCAAGCTTAGAGGCAAAGGTCACAATCCTTAGGCAAGAACTTTCTGAGAAGAAAAAGAAGATTAGAGAACTGGAAGAAATGGCTAGAACGATTTCTGAGTTGCCGAAAAAAATTTATTCTTTAACAACGTACACCGAGCTTGCTGACAAACTCTACGAAGAGTTAAAAGAAAAGCATGGAGCGAAGTTTGGCCCAAGGGTTGATGAATCCTTGCAGAAGAATATAGAGACCATTGTGCAGTCTAAGGGCATACCTAGAGAGTATGCAATAATACTTATCTGGAAGGAGGCGCAGGCCTCCAGCGTCAGCTAAACTTCCTTTACTTTTAATTCAGTTCTTAACGAATAAACATCATAAGAGTAAGAACCAAAAGCAACCGTTAACATTATTTTATAATGACATGATGGACGAAAAAGATTGGAAGATATTAAATGAGCTTATTGAGGATGCAAGCCAGAGCGTCTCGGAGCTTGCAATGAAGCTCAACATGCCGAGGACGACTGTTCAGGAGAGGATAAAGAAGCTAAGGAGTAAAGGGATAATTAAAAAATTCACCATAATGCCGGATTACTCGAAGCTCGGCAAGCCAGCGACGGCGTTCGTGTTAATATCCTTTCTTCCAGGAGCGAACATTTCTCAAAAAAAGCTTGGTGAATATATAGCAACACTGCCCGACGTTCATGAGGTTCATCTGATATCCGGTGAGTGGGACATACTTTTGAAGGTAAGAGGGGAGTCAATACAATCGATAGGCGAGCTCGTTATAGACAAGCTCAGGGCTATTGAAGGTGTTGGGAAGAGCATGACATGCGCATCATTTCTTACGATCAAAGAGGAGTTCTGATGTATGAAAACCCTAATATGCCCTATCTGCAAAAGCGATAGGATTAATTTATACTTGGGCGGATATGCAGGAATGTTGTATCAGTGCTCTTCGTGTGACTACATCGGGCCAGTGGTGATTGAAGTGGACAATTCGGATGCATTAAAAGAGCTTGAGGGTCATCCGAAGGGGTAGAGATGTACCCATTTGAGAAGGAACATATTGATGAGTGTGAAAAGCGCCCACAAGAAAGACTAGGCGGAGGTAGTGTTAAATAGCTAAATTTAAAAATAACTTTTATATGTATATGGGTGATTAGTTTGCGAGCATACACCCGTACAGGTATAGATGGCATCGATGCTATGTTGGAAGGGCAGGGCATACCAAAAGGATACATGGTGCTAGTCCTTGGTTCACCGGGTTGTGGTAAGACGACACTTGGTGTCCAGTTCCTTTATAACGGTGCCGTTAAATTTGGTGAAAATGGTGTCTTAGTGCTTCTTGAAGAAGATCCTGAAATGATTAAGTCTAACATGCTGAGGTTTGGTTGGGATTTAGATAAATTGGAGAGAGAGGGTAAAATTGCTATAATTGATGCTTCGCCAGTACGTTTCATATCAAAGAGTATCAAGATGGGTGAGGTACCGATTGGAAGCAAAGAATTCCAACTCATATCTTTGATAGAAAAGATAAAAAAGGAATGCAGAAGGGTAAATGCTAAAAGACTCGTTATAGATTCCCTCTCGACATTCATATTACAATATCCAGACGAAGTGGAAAGGAGAGAGAGCATACTTAACTTAATCCAGGGTATCGCTCCACTTGAGTGCACGACATTGGTGATTTCGGAACTTGCACAATCGTCAATTGAGAGGAAGTATCAGATCGAAGAATATGTCGCTCATGGTGTAATACTTTTACAGAGGTTTATTAGAGTCGGCGGCGTCATTTATGTTTTAATGATTGAGAAAATGAGAGGTGTGAACCATGACATACAACCTAGGCCGTTTAAGATAACACAAAACGGAATAACCGTATTTCCTTCAGAAGTCGTTTTCTGAAGGAAATCAAGTTGTTGTTTATATAATACTAAATTTCTTGGAAACATGACGGAATGTATTCCGATAATTCAGAATTGAAGCATGGAATCCTTACGGTAACCATACCTAAAGACCGAATAGGTGTACTGATAGGAGTTAACGGTTCTGTGAAGAAGACAATAGAGGAAAAGCTAGGCGTGAAGCTCACGATTGATAGCAAATATGGTGTCGTATCAATAGAACTTGCGAAGTCCCCAAACGAAGGAGGAGATCCGGCAGCCATGTTTAAAGCCCGTGACGTTGTAGTTGCAATAGGAAGAGGCTTTTCACCAGAAAGGGCATTCAAACTTTTTGAAGATAATGTGGTGCTAGACATCGTGCATTTAGAAGATTTCATCGGCAAGAATGTGAATGACCTGGTTAGGGTTAGGGCCAGACTTATAGGAACTGAAGGAAAGACGAGAAAAATAATCGAAGAAAATGCTCACGTATTAGTGTCAATATACGGAGATACAGTAGCGATAATAGGAGATCCTCAGGATGTTGAAGCTGCTAAAGAGGCCGTGATAAGGCTGATAACCGGCTCACCGCACAGCGTGGTATATAAGATGCTTGACGAATATGCCCGGAAGAGAAAAGCGGGGAAGTTTATGCCTGGATTTAAACTATAGGGTTATTCCTAGGGAAAGATAAAATAGGCGCTGTGCACAAATTGCGTAGCAGTCTATAACAATATTCGTGACACAAATCCAAGAACGGTGATAAAATTGGCAGAAGTAAAATTCGAGAAAATATCGCCCGCTGATTTCTTTTACCGTAATAGAGATATTGCTGGATTCACAAATCCTAGCCGTTCTCTTTATACATCAATCAGAGAACTCGTAGAAAATTCGCTTGATGCCTGTGAAGTAGGAAGGATTTTACCTGAGGTAATCGTTGAGCTACAAGAGGTGGGCGAGGGCAGCTCTGAAGACGTTAAAATTTTCAGGTTGAGGGTTAAAGATAACGGGATAGGTGTTGATGCGGAACACATACCACACGCCTTTGCAACCGTATTTTACGGAAGCAAGTACGGATACCGTCAATCGCGTGGAACTTTTGGGCTTGGTGGTACAATGGCGTTATTGTACGGCCAGATTACAACCAACAGACCAGTGACTGTTATATCCTGTAAAGATGGGGACATACATGAGTTCGTTTTGAGAATTGACATCGTTGAGAATAAACCTATAGTGCTCGATCATAAAGTTCATAAAAATAACGATAATTGGAGGGGCACGATAATAGATTATTATCTCGAGGCGGATTACACCAATAGCAAGGCGAAGATAGTCGAGTACTTCAGAAATACTGCCATTGCAAACCCGAATGCTTCGTTGACGTTCATCGACCCTAAGGGCAGGTTATACTACTTCCCAAGGGTTGCCGAAAAGGTACCAGAACCTCCAAAAGAGGCGCTACCGCATCCAGTAGGAGTTGATGTAGAAACCATGAAGCGGCTGATATCCGCAACAAAGTCTGAAACTCTTTTATCCTTTTTGACGTCCAGCTTCCAGCGCGTTGGCCCTAAAACTGCAAGAGAAGTTCTAGAGCTGGCTGGCCTCGCGCACACAGCAAACCCAAAGGAATTAAATCATGATCAGCTTACTGCGCTCGTAGAGGCCATCAAAAGGTATAAAAAGTTCAGGGCACCAGACCCGACCCCCCTCAGTCCAATAGGCAAGGATTTGCTTGAGGCGGGCATTAGGGCAATACTGATGCCGGAGTTCCTCTACGTTGTCCAAAGACCACCACAGTCCTATTCTGGCTTTCCGTTCATAGTAGAAGTTGCAATAGCATATGGTGGCAAGATACCGCCAAGCGAGAATATACAAATATACAGGTTTGCGAATAAAATACCGCTCCTCTACGATGAAAGAGCTGACGTTGTATGGAAAGTAGTATCTGAAAGAATTGATTGGAATAATTATAATGTCCCAAAAGTTGCACCACTTGTTGTTGTCACGCATATATGTTCTCTGAAAATTCCTTACAAGACCGTAGGCAAGGAGGCAATAGCCGATAGACCGGAAATTGAACGCGAGCTTATAATCGCAATAAGGGAATGTGCCAGAGAGCTTAAGCGTTATCTAATAAAAGTTGAGAAACGTACCGTCGCAATAAAGAGGTTGAGCATATACGCTAAATACCTTCCAAAGATAGCAAAATTTTCAGCAGAGCTCATAGATAGGAAGGAGCCTCCAGACGTTACGAAGCTTCTGAAAAAGATGGGCGTGACCCCTGACATTATGGAAAAGATAAAATTAGAAGAACAGGAAAGCTTTACGTAAAGGTTTTAGGATTTTATCCACTTAATGACCTCTTCTGGAGGTTTGACATTAATCCCTTTTTTCTCGAAAAATTTTGTGATGTTCTTTACATCTCTTTCCAAAAACACTTCGGCTAAGGGGTGCGAAGTGTGGACCGCTTGGGACAAATCTATGAAGTAGATCGATAAGGTATCCGTAACAAATACGTTATATTGGCTCATATCTGCATGTATCAGGTCTGCTTTTTGGTAAAGCTTTTTCATATTCTCAAGAATCAGCGGATAAATCTTCTCATAATCGTTAGGCTCCAATTCAACCTCTTCCAATGTTGGATACCTTGTTCCGTTCTTTCCTAGAAATTGCATGCCCAGAACGTTATTTTCCACGAAGTATGGTTTAGGTACTGGAACCTCAGCCTCATATGCTTTTTTCAAGTTTCCAAATTCGCGCTTTGCCCAAAGATAAATGAAGTCCCTAAAGTCGCTCGGAATTCTTTTAAACCTCGGGTCATGTACCACGTAAGTCATCCTAGTTTTCTTGAACTCCGCGCTAGTTATCAGGTAGATCTTTACGGCTATGAAACCCTCAGGACCTTTTGCTAGATATATCCTCGACTCCTTTCCAGCGCTAATTACACCATAAAACTCTAACAGCGCGCCGGCATTCATCAAATCATAAATCGTCATGAGCGTAAGTCTATCAAAAACCTCTTCCAGAACCTCATCAAGCTCCGACCTTTTATGCAGATATCTTTGTTCCCTATCTGCCTTGAATTCTTTTCTCCTGAGCTTTTTCTCAATTTTATCAGAGTTCAGAAAAGCTTCACCATACGTAAGCTTTTAACCAGCCTCTATCTTGGCTTTAAGGAAGTCAGGCAAGGCACCTTGCTTGGCTAATTCTATAGCTTGATTCTTAGTAAACCTCCAAAAAATGTCTCCCCTATCTTGTTGAAATTCCCAAGGGCTTACCAACACCAAATCTCCTTCCTTAATCCATATTCTCCTTTTCAGTTGTCCCTTTATCCTGCATAACCTTTGCTTTCCATCTGAGCATTCTACTAAAGCCCTATCATATCCATACATCTTTACGACAACACCATAAACGTCTCCAGGCCCTGGGGTCACCGGCTCTTCCAAGACGTCAGATTCAGACACTATTTTCCTTTTCCCCATATCATCATTTTTCTAGGTTAAGGGTCTAATAAACGTTAGCTGAGTGGTTCTTAGGCAAACTCTATTAGGAGCGCGTGTTGTTCCTACTAAAGGGCGCGAGATAGGCTTGGAAGTGAACGTATTGAAAAAGGGAGTCACTGTCAAATCGTTAGTCGCAGCGCTTCCTGGGATGGGCAACGTAGGCGGTATTGCAGCGGCATATCTCATAGAGGAATTGAAGATGGAACCAATAGCAGAGATACTAGATTATATGCCACCATATGTCCTTCACAAAAATTCTCTTATACAGTTTGAAAGGTTTTCTTTCAAACTGTATTGGGGCGGAAGAGATTTTGCTGTTTTTACAGGATTTTATCAGCCTCAGGACCCCCATGTATTGTATGAATTGTGTGACGATTTGTTAGATTTAGCAGTCAGTTTAGGTGTTAGAAGAATATACACATTAGGAGCGGCACACACCGGCGTATCAGCACCAGAGCCAAGGGTTTTTTATGCTGTAACAGACGCTAGGCTTAACGAGGAGGTAGAATCTTATGGGGCACAACAAATGAGGGGCGAAGGGTACATAACTGGCTTTAACGGCCTATTGTTAGGTTTGGCAGCACAGCGCAATATCGAAGGTGTGTGTTTTCTTGGAGAGATAGAAAGACCTGATATAGCACAACCTAGGGCTTCAATAGAAGTGTTGAAAAGACTCTCCGCCGCTTTGAGGATTGAACATCTAGACTACACAAGGCTCGAGGAGCAGGTAAAGAAGGTTGAGTTCTACATTAGCTCGCTTAAGAGAGTTGAAGAATTCAAGCAACCGAGAACTAGAACAGACGTACCGCCAGGCGTTATGTAAAACGTTTTATTGTCACGATTATTTAAAAAGTCTTAAAGTGCACATCATGCAAGTTGCACTAAGGCCGAGTAGTAAAGTTATGTAACAATTTATATAACATGAAGTAAGAACAGCATATGTGAGCGGATGTGAGCGAGCCATTAGTTTATATTGATGGGAAGTTTTATCCGAAATCTGAGGCAAAAATTTCCGTATACGACCATGGGTTACTTTATGGGGACGGTGTCTTTGAGGGTATAAGAGTTTACGATGGCACAATATTTCTGTTAAAGGAACACATAGACAGGTTGTACAACTCAGCAAAGTTCATCAAACTTAACATACCCATTTCGAAGGAGGAAATGATAGCTGCCGTTGTCGAGACCGTTAAGAGGAACCGTGCTAAGGATTCTTACATTAGACTCGTCGTGACCAGAGGCGTAGGTGACTTAGGCCTAGACCCTAGAAAATGCTCCAAACCAAGCATAATAATTATAGTTGAGCAGATACAGTTGGTAGGTGGAGTCGCTAAAGAGAAGGGCATATCCGCGATCATAACATCAACGAGAAGGGATTCAGTCTCGGCGACTACACACGAAGTTAAGTCGTTAAACTACCTCAACAGCATACTCGCGAAGTTAGAGGCAATCGAGGCTGGTGCCGATATGGCTATCATGCTTGATAGTAGAGGGTTTGTTTCGGAGGCAGAGGCGGCAAACCTTTTCATCGTTAAGAACGGCGTTATAGCTACACCGCCACCAACAGCGGGCATCCTAGACGGCGTAACAAGAAGGAGGGTTATGAAGTTGATACGTGAACTCGGAATGGAGATTGTAGAAAGGGACATAACACCTTTTGAATTAATTACTGCAGAGGAAGTCTTCTTGACAGGAACTGGCGCTGAGATACTGCCAGTCGTTAAAATAAACGGAATACAAATTGGGGACGGGGTACCAGGACCGATAACTAAAAAGATCATGCAAGAGTTCGAGAAAATCATAAGAAGTGGAAAAGAGGGCGTAAGGGTTCAGTTTGATTGATTATCTCTTTTTATATTGTTTTTCATGAAACACTTTTAATTGGCAATAAATATTCTAACGTTGATGAGGGGTTCTGCAGAGTTTAAGGATGTCGTAAAGGCTGCGGAAGAATTCGTAAATTCTAGGACCTTAAAGCCTGTAAAAAACCAAATTCAATATGCCAGGCTTTATGTGAGCGCTTTTAGGAGTTTGGACGTTTATAGACCTATAATGAGTCTAATCCAAAAGATGGTAGAGGCAGGCGAGATACAAGCTCACAAACGAGACATCGAAACCGTTCTCAGGGGGCTTGCCTTGCTACACTCTGCAAGATACCACCAAGCGTATAAAGATCATAGAGTTTTCCCAATGCTCCATCAATACGTTCAAGCCCTAAACCTCGTTGAGGATGGTTTATCTTCTGTAAAGGACGACCATGCGGTCTTAAAAAACATCCATGAAAACTTTCTGAGTTCGGTCGAACAAATTACATTAGGAAACGGCATATATATAGTTAACTGGAAAAACGTCCCAGAACACCATTTCACACTTTACCAAAAGGTCGGATTGAAGATTGCCAGGTTGATTGCTAGCGAATTCATAGGTCTTTACGTTGTTAAGGTAAAGGATAGAGCTCCACTTCATTACCACCGTTTTCTTGATGAGCACCACTTTTTACCGGAATACATAGACGGGCTACATTATCTTGACGGTAAAGTATCTAGAACCACGCAGACCGATATCCTTTATATAAAGAGAGGGCAGGTCCATGGGTTCAAAAATAAAGAGGGGTGCGAAGTTGAATTCCTATTCGTATGCGGCTCTGAAGAGACTGGACCATGGGATTTTGTCCAAGACATAGAGTTGATCGAGAAAGATTTTCCTGAAGAAACCTTTAACAATATCGATGAGATTGGTGGAAGAGATTTGTATAAGACTCTTGAAGGGGTCAGGAGTCTCGGACAAAATTTCTATGGGAGGCTCTCGCCGAACTATATGCGCTTATTCCACGATATTGTTAAGTTTAACGGAGAATACATACCGTCCAATCAGGATAAAGAGCTAATATGCTTTGTTGTCGAAGGTAACGGCACAATCGAAGTTGAAGGCAGGAGTTGTGACATAAAACCGGGAGATTCTTTCCTGCTCCCTTCTCAGATGCGAACAAAAATCCTAAGCTCTTCTATGATACTTTATCAATTTGGTTATGAGTAAGGGTGGGAGGCAATATTTGTATACCCCATAAAAACAAGAAGGCTTTTATCCGATTAATTCCTGTTAGATTTCATGAACGCATCCGAAGAGGCATTAGAAGATTTTAAGAAAGCTTGGATAGAGTTCGAGTTAGAGGAGGCCAATCGGGGTTTTTATCCCATTTAGCTTCCTATATAATAGTTAATGTTTTCTTGGTATTCATTAACCTTTATACATCTCCTGCGACAATATGGTTCGTATGGTCTTTATTCGGTTGGGGCATAGGACTCGCCTTTCACTTTGTCTTCTCGCGAAAGAGGTTTGTTGTAGCTAAGTGTGAGAAGAAGATTGCCAACATAGAGATGAAAATGAAAGCGAAAAAAGCTACTGAAAAGCGGTGAATTGACCAGAACTCGGTCAAATGTATGTTTATTAGGCAGAGAGCTAAAGGCTCAATAAAAGAGGAGGCGACTGGTCTTTTGTGTCGGTTAAACGACTCAATTCATGGGTCCAAGCCGATTACAATACGTATCATCTTAGGGTTTATGATAAACCTCTAAAACTCGTCGGCAATACACCACTTTGTAGGATTGAAAAATTACCAGCGCAATATGGTGTAAAGGATCGTGTTAAGATTTACGCTAAGCTCGAGTTTTTCAACCCAGGAGGCTCTGTCAAGGACAGGGCTGCGCTGAACATAATTTTAAGTGCCATAAAGGACGGGGCTCTAACACCTGACAAAACAATCCTCGATGCCACTTCCGGCAACATGGGAATTTCTTATTCGATGATTGCTGCGACCCTCGGCTATAGATGCAAGATGCTGGTTCCAGCGAACGCTAACACTAAGAAGGTCGCTATTATGAAGACCTATGGAGCCGAAGTCATATTTACAAACCCTGTTGACGGGTTAAACGGTGCAATTAAAAAAGCCCATGAACTATACGAACAAGATCCAAAAGCATACTTTTATGCGAATCAATATGACAACGAAGCAAACTGGTTGGCTCACTACACAACGACGGGTCCTGAGATCATAAAGCAAACTAATGGAAGGTTGACACATTTTGTTGCTGGTGTTGGGACGTCTGGAACGCTCATGGGGGTTGGAAGGAGGTTAAAAGAATTTAATCCGAGTATAAAGCTCGTGGAGGTTCAACCAGATTCAGGTTTTCATGGAATTGAGGGGTTGAAACATATGGCTACGAGTATCAAACCGAAGATATATGATGAAAACTTCAGCGACATGTGTATAAGCGTATCCACGAGTGAGGCTTATGAGATGGTCAAAAAGCTTGCAAGGGTCGAAGGGATGCTTGTCGGCATATCGTCTGGTGCCGCGCTCGCCGCCGGTATAAAAATAGCCAGAGAGTTAGAGGAGGGGACGTTGGTAGTCATCTTTCCTGACGGAGGCGAGAGATATGTTGAGGAGCGCTTCTGGAGGGAAGAGTTCCAGACATAACCCACATTTTAGAATATATATTACTGTAGCATTCCGTTAAAGGGTTGACACTCGTAATAAGCAAAGCCGATCTGGATGAGGTTATCAGGCACGCTTTAGAGACCTATCCTGAAGAGTGTTGTGGGCTTCTGGTAGGAAGAAAGGAAGACGAAAGAAAAGTTATTGCTAAAGTTGTCAGGAGTAAAAACGTTTACATGGGGGATAGGAGAAGGAGATATGTGGTTGACCCATTAGATATATACAATGTGGAGAAAGATGCTGAAAAGCACGGACTGATGCTCATCGGAGTGTATCACTCCCATCCTGACTACCCCGCAAGACCGTCGGCCTACGATGCAGAAGTCGCCTGGCCCTCCATGAGCTACCTTATCGTGTCCATATATAATAAGGGGGCTAAAGAGGTTACTGCATGGATTTTTGATGAGAAAAACAAGGAGTTTCGTGAAGAGAGCGTAACCATCATTTAATTTCATTCTATTTTTTAATTAGATTTTTCACCGTTAAAAAATATGGAAAACTTATTTTTACTCCTAAAACCTGTAATAACTTGATGAGTAGCGTACCGATTTCGCTTGGCTTCAATGCCATACGCATTATTCTTTCAAGTTCACAGCCAAGAGCATTAATAAAGAAGAGTCTAGAAAAATGCAATAGGTGTGGTAAGAGACCCATAGACATATTTTTCGATGAATGCTTAGGGATTAAACAAAAGAAGTGCATCGTATGTACGTCAATCGTTTCTGCGCTTAAATTTTTTACTTTTGTCACTTTGAAAGCACTAAATGCTAACCAAGACGCATTGGTCAAGGCTTTAAGCGTATCGTACTGGAGAAAGGGGCTGACGTCAACTATAAAGGGTTTGGCCTGGTTTGGTGCAACGAAACCTTTCGTCACAGGTGCGCCGCTCTTTGTCGTTTGGAACTTTACGAACAGATGCAACCTTAGATGCAAACATTGTTATCAAAACGCCAGTGTAAGCTTACCAACGGAGCTTACGACAAACGAGGCGCTTCGTGTTGTTAATGAACTTTCAGATGCAGACGTCACTTCTATTGCATTTTCAGGAGGGGAGCCACTTGTTAGGCAAGATTTCTTCGAGGTTGCAAGCAGTGCAAGAGATCATGGTATGTATGTAACGATTGCCTCAAATGGTACACTCATAACGAAGGATGTCGCTAAGAGGCTCGCCAAAACCATTCACTATGCAGAAATAAGCCTAGACGGGATAAACCCAAAAACGCACGACGAGTTTAGGGGGATTCCTAATAGCTGGGACAGAGCGGTTTCTGCAATTAAATACTTGGCAGAAGAGGGCGTTACGGTAGGCGTTGCCACAACTGTAACCAAACATAACATACAAGAGGTACAAAAAATGGTTGACTTTGTCGAGGAACTTGGGGCCGACTATTTCATATGTTTTAATTTTATACCGACTGGTAGGGCCACGGGAATCTTAGACAATGACCCGTCACCGTATGAAAGGGAAGAACTTATGAGATACTTGTATAAGAGGTTAGTTTTCAACATGCTTCAAAACAAGAAGTTAAAAATCTATACAACAGCGCCCCAGTTTGCTAGAGTTGGACTGGAGATGAAAGAGGAAATTATGAAGGAGATTTGCGCAGCTAACCTAACAATTCCATGTATTGAACCCGTAATTCCCACGACCCACTATGCGAATATTCCTGGCATAACACCAGAAGTTGCAGAGTTCATTGGCGGTTGCGGCGCAGGCAGAGTTTATGCGGCGATAAGTCCTGAGGGTGACGTACAGCCGTGTGTCTTCATGCCAATAAAGCTCGGCAACCTAAGGCATGAAAGATTCGAAAAGATATGGCTCAATTCAAGCGTTCTTAACGAGCTTAGGGACAGGAATAAACTGAAGGGTGGGTGTGGGATATGTTCATATAAGTTCATTTGCGGCGGCTGTAGGGCCAGGGCCTACGGGTATTTCGGAGATTACCTAATGCCAGACCCAGGCTGTATTAGAAGGGTTTACGAAAAACAGATTCATGCATTACAGTTACAGGTCATGAAACGTTAAAATATAATGGACAATGGCTTGCCAGCACGTGGCTCTCGCCTGGGCTCTCGCACCAGACTACTTCCACGCGATGGGGGCTTAGCTTCCGGGTTCGGAATGGGTCCGGGCGTTTCCCCCCATCTATGGCCGGCAAGCCGACTTTATCTTGCTAAACCCTTTCTAAAAAATCTTATGCAGCGTTTTCCAGAAATAAAAGGCCTTTGTCTGTTATTCTATACTTAAAGGGCTTACCCGTCCTTGTGACGAGTCCCTTTGTATAGAGGTTCTTTAAAATTCTGGAAACATGCTCACGACTTCGGTTGAGTTTAACGCTAAGCTCTGAGGATGAGGATGGGCCTTCTGTTTTTAGAAGTTCTAACACCCTATAACACGTTTGGTTAAAGTCATCTTCCGTTACTTTTTCAGGAACATTAAACGTGCAATTTGATGCACTTAGTCTATTCTCTATATTGCTGAGCGCTTCTTTTATCTTTACCAGCTCATCTGTGATTGCATCATTTGACGTCATTCTCGTATGCGTACTAGCTCTACGTAATAGCATATAGAATATCGCTGTTTGTGTAAAAAACAATGCAATAAAGACAGCCGTTGATGTGTCCATTTTTACTTTTTCGCCTCCGTAAGCCTAAGTAGCAGGCTAGCTATTACTTCGGGATTTCTGCCGTTTAGGGTCTCAGAGGCTTCCAAGAACCAAGAGTATGTTGGCAATTCAAAAAGACCAAGATAGCCCAGCAGCAATACTGTGTAAAGTGACCTAGTTATGTTATCTATTGCTTGTTTCTTGGTTCTTAAAAAAGAGCCCTTCGAGACCCCACGAAGCTTTGCCTTCTCCTCTACTGGAAGCTTTATGCCCTTGCTTTCCAAGAATAGATCTATCAATAATGTCTCGAGTTGCTTCTTAGTAAGAGAGCACCTTTCGCTGAGTAGCTTGAATATGACGTCATTCTCCCAATACTGCTTCATCTCATCAAGGAGCGTAGCATCCAAATTGCATCACCCTAGTCTACACTTTTGTAAACTGGAATTATTGTGTACAATTAATAATTTTCTTGTGAGAGTTGCTCCGATAGTCTTTTTGTATTACGCACCTTGACGCTATGTGACGTCATCTTACTCCTTTGTTTAACTCGTTTTTTAATACAAAACAGTAAACCGTGGGATTTGTGATCATGTAACATATGGATAACATTATGTGATATCACAACAATTTCTCAACGTGTCTAGGTGGACTTCTCGATATTGCTGTCGTTACTCATTTTTGGGATATCGAAATTGTATCGCTTTGGTACCATTTATGGTCGCAATCTTGATAACCCATCTAATTTTGAGGTTATGGATGGTACTAGTTACATTTAACCAATCAGGTCGAGGTTAAAATACTTAGACAACATGCAGGACATACCTACATATTATTGATTTCGCCCAGAAAACCTCTCGAGAGCTACGGCGCTGTGATTGACAATTTTGTAAACCAAGCTTCATCTTAAATTTATTTGGGGAAACTCTATCTCTAGACTAGGTTGTCTGGGGCGTGTAAGAGAACTTGGTCAATAAAAAGATTCGAATAAACCAGCCTGTAATCGATGAAGCAGAGATAGAGGAAGTTTCTAAGGTTCTCAGGACGGGTATGCTCACTACATGGCACGGTAGCGGTGAAAGAGTTAGTGAGTTTGAGAGGAGTTTCGCATCATACATCGGCGTTGAGTATGCAATTGCTGTAAATTCTGGGACTGCTGCCCTCCACACGGCCCTCGCAGCATGTGGCATAGGACACGGTGATGAGGTCATAATACCTGCAATGACTTTTGTGGCTACGGCAAACGTTGTACTTATCCAGGGCGCAAAACCTGTATTCGTGGACGTAGACCCTGAAACGCTATGCATGGATCCTGAAAAGTTTCAAGACGCTATAACGGATAACACGAAGGCGGTAATACCTGTGCATGTCTACGGATGTCCTGCCGAAATGGATGCTATAATGGAGATCGCTGAGGATAAAGGGCTGATAGTTATCGAAGATGCTGCCCAGGCACATGGAGCGCTTTACAAAGGTAAAAAGATCGGCAGCATTGGTCATATGGGATGCTTTAGTTTCTTCGCCAGCAAGAACATGACTACTGGCGAGGGCGGAATTATAACTACAAATGACGCCGAGTATGCCAGGAAGTGTAGGCTCTTCAGGACACATGGTCAGGAAGAGGCGCATATGGCCGTGATACCCGGGCTGAACTATAGGATGACAGAATTTGAGGCCGCGATCGGTCTTGTACAACTTTCGAAACTCGAGAAGCTAAATGCCATTAGGGCAAGGAATGCGGAAGTCCTGAAGGATTACCTCGAAGGCATACCTAGCATCATCACCCCAACTTTTCCTTCCTACGTCAAACCATCACATTATGTTTACACAATAAGAGTTAGGGGTGGTGGGCCTAAAAAGTCGAGAGACATGCTCCAAAAATATCTCACGGAAAACGGTATAGAAGCGGCAATTTATTGGCCAAACCCAGTTCATCTGCACCCACTCTACATGGGACTTTACGGCTACCAGAGAGGTTCATTACCTGTGTCCGAAGAGGCTTCTGATGAAGTGCTCTCCCTGCCAGTACATCCTAAAGTAACCACTGATGACTTACGCTATATAGCTGAAAAGATCAGAGAGTTCTTCATAGGTGATCTCTAGCGCCGTTCTACAATTATTTTTCCGTCCTCTATTTTTATCCAATCACCACTCTTAAAATTGCTGATGTCAACACAATCAATCGTAGGTATATCACTTATTATCGCACCAACGGCAACTATAGGCTCGCATCTCTGATTTATTATCGCGCTCGGTGCTACGCCCTTTTTCTTCAACCTGTAAATTATGTAGGAACCGACAGTTGAACCTTTCCCATGCGGAAAGATTAAAACCTTTCCGGCTACGCTCTTGCCTTCCAACTCATGCCCCTTTTCCCTAACTATTCCCGTGTCAGGGTCAATGCCTCCGTAGAAGGATATCGGTTGCGATGAGACCAATGCTTCGCCTTCGGCCCTTCCTCCTTTTATAACCCTGCCCCTTAACTCTAGAATAGCGTTCATTCGGTCGCTTCCCTGAGGCATTCTTCCGTCGAGAGCAATTTCACAGAAAAATTGTTTAAGTTTCTTGAGTACCATGCTCCTTTAGCCGAGTTTGTAGCAACGACTGATATGCCCAAATCCCTTACGGGTGCAACTATCGGGCAAGTATCACATACAATTGTAGCACCAGCAGCCTCTAAGGCCCGTGTTATGCCCAACTTGTCCGCCTCCAATTTGACGTGTTTAGAGCAACATAACCAGAGTTTTTTTCTGACCTTTTTTCCAATCAAAACCGATGCGATCTTCTTAAGCTCTATAAGTGAGAGATGAGGGCATCCAAGAAATATTAAGTCCGGATCCGCCTCGCTTGTATACTCCTTCTTGATGCTCATTATGTCAGCCTCTGTAACGACGAGCTTCTCCATAGACCGATCTGCGTATTCCTTAGCCTCGGGTGTTATGCCCTCTATGTGAAACATGGGCACACCACCGACACTAGCCAACGCAGCGCCCAACGCCTTTAATTCATCCGGCTCAGCATGAAACATACCCTTGATGAAGGGTATACCATCGCCAACAAGCCTTCCAATGACCATACCGAGACAAGCAAACCCGAACTCTCCATCTGGCTGCGGTACCCTAACCTCTACAGTCGGTTGACGGTTATCCTTAATGTGTAGACCATAAAGAGGTGTCCTACCAGTTATTGCTGCCGCCAAAGCGCTCATTCCGCTCTCCCTATTTGTCCTAGCACCTATGACGGAATTTGCGTAAACTACTGCCGAACTTTCACTCCATGCGACGTGGTCGCCTAGTTTGGGCATGTTGTTGACAAGGTATGGCGTACACGTGCAGGTTACCTCTACACCCATCTTTCTGTAGACGTCTATCACCCTTAGCTGATTCTCCGCGAATTCTCTATCAATACCCATTAAGCTCCATCTGTCCAAATCCATGCCTGCGGGATTGAGTGTCGTCTTTACGAGAACTTTACCATCAGATGCGAGTTCTTCCAAAAACTCTAGTCCATCTTCGCCCACGTTGGCATAAGATACGCCTGATATGTGGGCGCTCGTTATGGGAATTAGCTTCTCGGCGTCGTAAATTTTTCCAAGCGCTATGAGTATCTCCATAGCCTTTTGCATGGCGTATCCGAATTCGCCAACCAGCATGCGTTCTTCATCTTTTGAAAGATACATTTTGATTGCACCAGTGGTTTTACTGTCTTTAGCTACTTTATGTAATCTTCAATCTTTATACTTTCCTCTCCGGGTATTGTAGCCTTTTTGAAGAGCTTCAAGTCAGCACCCAAAGGCAGCGTAGCATCTATTCCAGCCTTACATGTCTTCCGGGTGTATTGGTCAGCGGATGGGTCTAAAGAGGAGCCGTACTCATTAGGCTTAAGCACCAAGCGCTTGTCCAGTTGCACCCTCGTTGCTAATGCCCATTCTAACTCAACCGGGTCATCGATATTTATGTCCTCGTCAACTACGATCACATGTTTTAAGCTACCATGCCCCCTAAATGCCGCCTCTATAGCTTTTCTACCGTCATCATCATGTCTTTTCTTTATCTTTACGACAGCGTGAAGCCACTTACAACCACCAGGTGTTAGTCTGACGTCTAGGCACTCGCAGACCTTCCCGACCTCCTTATAGATCGTCGCCTCCCTCGGCGTACCCATCAAAGTTTTGTGCTCGCTACCCGCCAGCAATATTGCTTGAAATATTGGGTCGCGTCTCATCGTTACGCACTCTATCTCGATGACCCTTTGCTTCCTTACAACATCGTACGTACCCGTTATGTCGAATATTGGACCCTCATCAGCCAATTCATCCGTCACAACACCCTCCATCACAACCTCACAGTCTGCGGGCACAAGTAGTTCATTCGTCACGCACCTCGCATACCTCATCTTTCTTAACGAGTTTGCTATGTCCAACTCGCTAATACCTATCTTCCAACTAACGGCCGCCGCTATCATGAAAGCAGGATGGTTCCCGAAAGTTATCGCAACATTTCTGTTGCCTCTACGTATAAACTCATCAAGATGTCTTGGAAGTATTCTAGCAACAACCTTATTCCTATCTATGAGCATCAATCTATGGAAGCTGGCATTGAAGCCATACTCCCTGTCATAAGCAATGATTATGCTGGCAGTAGCGTAGGGCCCACCATCATGTTCGCCAAAGATCAGGAAAGGTAACTTTCTCAAGTCAGGTTTTCGATCAACCACTTGCTGGCACGGTGCATCTTCAACGATTTCACCTTTACTTGGGTTTTCTATGGCATCATTCAACTTCCTGAGTATAGCGTTTTCACTTACACCTAGGGCTTTTGCAAGAATTCTCCTATTGCCGCAGACGTTTGCAGCCAATTTAAATCCTTCGCACTCCTTGAGCTTGTGGAAGAGTACGGGCTTCCCATCGAGCTTCTTCATTATCGCAGCCGCCTCAAACTTCGTCGAGACCGGCCTTACGATGTTAATGAGTTCTCCTTCCTTCTCAAGCTCATTCAGGAAATCCCTCATTCTCCCCACCTTTTGTATAAATTGTGCTCGATTTCGAGGATTTCTAGCACCCTCCCGACTATAAAGTCTATAAGGTCTTGGACGGACTTCGGCGAATGGTAGAACGTTAGAACTGGCGGTAAAATGACAGCTCCTGCTCTGACTGCCTTAAGCATGTTGATGATGTGCGGCTCGGCTAAAGGCGTTTCACGTGGCACTAAGACCAATTTCCTTTTCTGCTTGAGGGAAACGAGTGCTGCCCTTATGATCAAGTTTTCCTCAATACCGTTGGCAATTGCTGCAAGCGTCTTCATGGAACACGGTACGACCACCATAGCATCGATGGGAAAAGAGCCGCTTGAAAGTGGGGCTTCGAGTTCGTCCTCCCAGAAAATTCTATCCGCATACGAGTTTACCTTCTCCAAATTCGCTTCGGCCCGAACGAGTGCCTCACCCTTCTTAGAAAGAATCAAGTAGACCTTGTGTTTACCCGCTTTTAGGACCTCTAACAACCTCTCAGCTATAGGTGCGCCTGAGGCTCCTGTTATCGCAACGACGATCTTCATGCAGTTATTCTCGACGGAAAGCAGTTAATAAATCTGATAAAGCTTATTGAGTTTTGATGATAGAATTGCTTCTCCCTTCTTCGTCAGAACGTAAACCTTCTTTTTCCTTTCTGATGGCCCCCCTTCATGTGTGACCGTTACCAAGCCAGCGACCATAAGCTCCTGTAAATGTTGATACAGTGAGGGGAGCGTGATTGTCAAACCGAATTCTTGCGTAAGAGTTTTCCATAAAAGATATCCATGATTCGGACGTCTTTGTAAAATTTTTAGTATTAAGCGCTTCGTCTTTCCTAACCGGCTATCTAATGAGGATGTGAGCATGAGTGTTATAGGAGCACCCATGCTCGAGCACTTTATCAGATTCTTGACGGCTGCTGGATCCTTTAAACCTGCACCCGTTATTATGCATACAACTTTATCGGACCTTTCTATTATTCTATCTTCCAAAGCAACCTTAAGGGCTGCTATAGTTGAGGCTGCTGCTGGTTCAGCAAAAATTCCTTCGCACTTGGCTAAAAGCCTCGTGGCTTCAAGTATTCTCCTCTCGGATACTGCCAAGGCATAACCGTTCGATTCTCTCAGAGCTTTCAAGCAAAGTTCCCCCAGCATGGGCTGTCTAACCGCTATGTCGTGGAACGTCATCCCAAAATCCTTAGATTTTGCAGGTTTGTCAAGGTTCTTTGCGAATGCATCAACTATGGGCGAGCAGCTTTTAGCCTGAACGCCTAGCATCTTTGAGTGTGTATCATTTATAAGTCCAACATAACTTAGCTCCTTCAGAGCTTTCCATATCATTGATAAGTGTCCACCCTCACCGACAGGTACGATAAAAAATTCAGGAGGGGCCCATCCAAGTTGTTCGCAAACCTCGTACCCAGTAGTTTTTATTCCTTCGAGAAAGAACGGATTCGTTACGGATATTACATACTCTCCTTTATATGGACGTTCCAGCATTCTGATGGCATTGTCGTATGTCTTGACAAAGCTTATCTCAGCACCGCAAACAATGGCCTGATAAAGCTTACCTAACTCGATGCCTAATGTCGTATAAATCGTGCAACCTAAACCGGCCTTAGCCGAGTATGCAGCTGCTGAAGCACCTAAGTTTCCCCTGCTCGCGCACTTGACGCTGCTGTAACCCTTGTTCTTTGCCCTCGTGACCTCTATGGAAACCCCCCTGTCTAAGAAAGAACCAGTGGGGTTTACTGTCTCGTTCTTCAGATACACATTCTTAATTCCAAGCTCCTCTCCTAACCTTTCAGCCTTCTGAAGAAAAGTACCGCCCTCGCCTAAGGATACGACAAAGCTGTTCTCAACAAGCGGTAGAAGGAATGAGTACTTCCACATATTCGGAGGTGTTTTTGCAAGTTTCTCCTTGCTTGCAGTGGATGAGAGCTGCTCATAATCGTAATCGATGAGTACTTGACCGCCGCAGCTTGGGCAACGTATCGAGTTTTCTTTCTCTTCCAGATGTTTTCCGCATTTTATGCATGAAAGCCTAAATACCATGTAGCCTATATATAGGTTGAAACTTATATATTTTGTTTCTCAAAAATTCGCTATGCAACGTTACAGCATAATCGTAGCAAAGCTCGCGGTCTTTACGTCGCTGGTAGCCGTTGCCACGATGGTCCTATCGATTTACGTACCAGCCACCAGAGGTTACTTCAATCTAGGTGAAACGATGATATACTTTACGGCACTTACGATGGGGGCTGGAATAGCCGCATTTGCTGGCGGCGTGGGTTCCATGTTAGCTGACTTAGCATTAGGCTACTATTACTATGCTCCTGCAACACTCCTAATAAAAGCAGCAGAAGGTGCACTTGTAGGCTACCTTATTAAGAAAGTTCCGAAAAAGGGCGGATGGCAACTTGCAGTAGCATCCTATACGCTCGTCGCTGGATATTTTGTGCTCATACTTCTGATAGGCATCACATTATTCGTCGGCGAAGTGGAGGTTTCTATACTCCCGGTCGGTGGGGGGGCGCAATCATTCATTTTTACAATCATGCCTTATTCATGGATCGGTCTGGCGGCTGCGGCTGTAGCTACACCGATTTACTTTATCGTTAAAGAGAAAGGATACGAAGGCTGGTTAATACTTTCTTTACTCCTTGGCGGACTTCTTATGGTTTCGGGGTACTTCGTTTATGAACAGTTCTTCTTGGGCGTCTATGCTTTGGCCGAGATACCCGTGAACCTTGGACAGTCGATAATAGGAACAGCAATCGCGATACCACTTTACAAGGCGTTCAGAAAGTTATACCGGACCGCCTAGGTAAGTAGATAATTTACGCTTTTGCTTTCTTTACAATTAGCCTAGTGTGATATTCTTGCAATGGCTTAACGGTAAAGGAGCCTTCCTTCTTTATTTTCTCAATAGCTTTAACAGCAGCTTGAGCTGCTGCCACCGTCGTTATGTATGGTATTTTACGATCTACTGCAGCCCTTCTTATTTGGAACTCGTCATCTTTGGAACCCTTACCTTTCGGGACGTTTATGATTAGGTCTATTTTGTCGGATTTTATGTAGTCAAGTATGTCTGGACGACCTTCGCCAATTTTTGGGACTACTTTAACGTCTATGTTAGCGGCAATCAACACGTCCGCGGTCCCCTTTGTCGCTAAAATGTTTAGGCCTAATTCCTTTAATTTCTTAGCCACCGGTATTATGCGCATCTTTTCGTCATCCCTCACGCTTATAAAGACGTTCCCTTTGGTTGGTAAGCGCGTATCCGCTGCCAATTCAGCCTTATAATACGCTATTCCAAAATCTTTGTCAATACCCATTACCTCACCTGTAGACTTCATCTCGGGTCCAAGTACAACATCCACACCGGGCAACTTTGCAAAGGGAAAAACTGCTTCTTTCACAGCTACATGGTTTACCTCCGGTTCCTCTCCCAAACCAAATTCGCTGAGGCTATGACCTACCATAAGTTTCGCTGCAATCTTTGCCAGTGGCACACCAGTAGCCTTGCTGACGAATGGTACAGTCCTAGAAGCACGGGGATTGACCTCAAACACGTATACTTTACCGTCCTTTATCGCAAACTGAACATTTATTAAACCTACCACGTGGAGCTCCTTCGCTATTCTGCGCGTGTAATCCTTCATCGTCTCGATCACCTCTTTGCTAAGGCTGTAAGGTGGTAGGACACATGCAGCATCTCCTGAATGTACTCCTGCCTCCTCTATGTGCTCCATGATGCCGCCTATGTACACATTTTCTCCGTCAGAAATCGCGTCGATTTCGGCTTCTATGGCGTCTTCTAGGAACTTGTCTATCAAAACTGGATGTTCCGGCGATACCTTTATCGCTTCTTTCACATACTTGATTAAGGATTCCTCGTCGTATACTATTTCCATGGCTCTTCCCCCGAGGACGTAGGACGGTCTCACCAGCACAGGATAGCCAAGCTTTCTAGCAACTTCCTTTGCCTCTTCTATGTTCATGGCTGTTCCATAAGGTGGCTGGGGTATCCCAAGTTTTTCTAAAACTTCAGTAAACCTCTTCCTGTCCTCTGCCCTATCTATGTTATCTGGAGTCGTTCCAAGAATCTTTACACCCTGCTTCTCTAGAGGTATAGCTAAGTTCAGAGGAGTTTGACCTCCGAGCTGAACAATGACACCTTCAGGCTGTTCTTTTTCAATTATGTTCATCACGTCTTCGAACGTCAGGGGCTCGAAATACAGCTTGTCTGAAATGTCGAAGTCTGTGCTTACAGTTTCAGGGTTACAGTTCACCATTATAACTTCGTAACCCTCCTCTTTTAATGCCTTAACAGCGTGTACGCAGCAATAGTCAAATTCAATACCCTGTCCGATTCTGTTGGGCCCTGAACCAAGTATGACTACCTTCTTCTTTTCAGTCTTCCGTATCTCGTCCTCATCATCATAGCATGAGTAGTAGTACGGCGTTTCTGCCTCGAATTCTGCAGCGCATGTATCTACCATCTTATAGACAGGTATTATACCCATTCTCTTTCTAAGCTCCCTGACCGTGAGCTCGTCAGTTCCCAATAGATACGCTATTTGTTTGTCCGAGAAGCCAAGTTTCTTGGCTTTGCGAAGCACCTCTTTTGGAATAGTTTCAATCGTATACTTTGATAGTTCGTTCTCCATATCAACTATGTTCTTAATCTTCCGAATGAACCATCTATCGATTTTTGTAAGCTCGTAAATCTCATCAATGCTCATACCGAGCTTTATTGCATGCCTGATGTAAAATACCCGCTTATGTGTAGGAATCCTGAGATAATCACGAAGAGTCTTCACATCCGGCATTTCCTCATCTTTCCCATCAGCTCCCAAACCGTATCTTCCAATCTCCAGAGACCTTATTGCCTTCTGTAGAGCCTCCTCAAAGGTGCGACCTATTGCCATCACCTCACCGACGGATTTCATCTGTGTTGTTAGCGTTTTATCGGCCTCGGGAAACTTGTCGAAAGGCCATCTAGGAACTTTAACTACCACGTAGTCTATCGTTGGTTCAAAGGATGCTGGTGTCTTCTTAGTTATGTCGTTTGGAATTTCGTCAAGTAACAGGCCGATGGCAAGTTTCGCAGCTACCTTCGCTATAGGATATCCCGTTGCCTTTGATGCCAAAGCTGAGCTCCTAGAAACCCTTGGGTTTATCTCTATGACCTTAAAATGACCGTTTTCTGGATGTACTGCGAACTGTATGTTCGAGCCGCCTGTTTCGACACCTATCTCGCGTATGATTTTTATGGCTGCGTTCCTTAAAGTTTGGTATTCCTTATCTGTTAACGTTTGAGCTGGCGCGACTGTTATGCTGTCACCTGTATGTATGCCCATCGGGTCCATGTTCTCTATAGAGCAAATAATTACGACGTTATCAGCCAAGTCCCTCATAACTTCAAGCTCGTACTCCTTCCACCCGATAAGGGATTCGTCAATTATAACTTGCCCTATACGACTATGAGTCAAGCCCCTGGCAACTATCCGCTCCAGCTCTTCCCTGTTGTAAGCCACTCCACCACCAGTCCCGCCCAAGGTGTATGCAGGTCTAACGATGACGGGATATCCTAGCTCATTGGCTATCTCGACTGCTTCATCAACGGAGTATGCTGGAAAGCTTCTCGGAACGGGAAGGCCTATTCTTTCCATAGCCTCTTTGAAAAGTATTCGATCCTCTCCCTTCTTTATGGCTTCCAGTTTTGCTCCAATGAGTTCGACACCGTATTCATCCAAAATGCCCCTTTCTGCAAGCTCTGCCGCTATGTTCAGGCCGGTCTGGCCTCCAAGTGTTGGGAGCAGAGCGTCAGGTAGTTCTTTTTTAATTATTTCTGCAACCACTTCAGGGGTCAACGGTTCGATGTATATTCTATCAGCCATCTCAGGGTCCGTCATTATCGTTGCTGGGTTCGAGTTTACCAATACGACTTCGTAACCTTCTTCTTTAAGCGCTTTGCAGGCTTGGCTCCCTGAATAATCAAACTCACATGCCTGTCCGATCACAATAGGGCCGGAGCCGATAATCATGATTTTACGTATATCTTCACGCTTTGGCATGTTCATCTATACTCCTTCATCGTTTTTACAAAATCATCAAAGAAGAAGTACGTGTCATGGGGTCCAGGTCCTCCTTCAGGATGATACTGAACGGACTTTATTGGTAGCTCTTTATGTTTCACACCTTCGACCGTGTGATCGTTTAGGTTAATCTGCGTAAGGATTAGCCCAGCATCCTTGAGGGATTCTTTGGTAACTGCGAAACCATGGTTTTGGGTTGATATGAAGACCCTTCCAGTCTCGAAATCCTTTACTGGCTGGTTTGCTCCCCTATGACCGAACTTTAACTTGAACGTCTTTGCACCAAGGGCTAACGATATTATCTGATGCCCAAGGCAGATGCCGAAAAGAGGCACCTTACCTACAAGTTCTTTCGCGGTGTTTATGGTTTCTTTGACCCTAATTGGGTCTCCAGGACCATTTGATATCAAAACACCATCAGGGGCATATTCAAGTATATTTTTGGCTGGAGTGTTGTAAGGTACGAGGGTTATGTTTGCATTTTCTCTGAGAAGCCTGATTATACTCCACTTAACTCCACAATCGATTAAAACAACGTTTAAGTCTCCACCGCCCTCTATAAACGTCGGTTTAGAAACTGAAACTTTGTTTACGAGGTCCAACTCGGTTATTGCTGGTTGTGCTTTCGTCCTCTCAATTACTTCATCGATGTCAGGCTCGTCGTTCCCCTCGTAGACTATAAGCGTACTTTTCATCGTTCCATAAATTCTGATTTTTCTCGTGAGCATTCGTGTATCGACGCCTTGAATTCCTGGAATGCCGTATTCCTCTAAAAATTCCGGTAGAGATTTCTCTGAACGCCAGTTACTCGGCGTCTCACATAACTCCCTAACCACGAAACCCTCTACTTTTATTCCATCAGATTCGTAGTCTTCACTACAAACACCATAATTCCCGATAAGTGGATAAGTCATCATTAAAATCTGTCCAGCATACGATGGATCAGTTAATGCCTCCACGTAACCTGTCATTCCAGTATTAAAAACCAACTCACCCATCGCTTCGCCTAAAGCCCCGAACCCCTCACCGTGTACGACGGTCCCATCCTCGAGCACCAGTAGAGCCTTCTTCTTATTGTGAGACATCACCCTCCACCCCAGAAAAGAAGTCTAAGGAGACATGTTGTTGGTTCGTTTGGATCATTCCATATTATTCTGATGGGACGGCACATAATATATATTATGTCCAATTTTGGTAAAATTGGGACAAAAATGTACCAAAATAGGTCAATAACCCAAATTATTAGACACTTGATTGATGTTGATGCCCCGCTCCAGGACGGTCTTCAGAGAGGTTATGTAAACCTGTCAGCAATCGCAAGGTTTCTGAGACCTACCGTTGAAAGGTTGGTTGGGGATAGAGTTAGCTTGGACACTATAGTTACGGCTTTAAAAAGGTTAAGGGGAACCTACAGTACGATACCGTTTAACGTCGCATATGTTATTGCAAAAAGTACTGTTAACGTCAGGACAGATGTCGCGAGACTCTCGCTAAGAAGGAGTGTAAAAATCCTTAAAGCTTCAAGGAATATCGTATCCAGGTATCAAAGGGGCTTTGTTCAGGTTCTCGAGGGATTGTCCACGGTTACTTTAGTTTATGATAGTAGCCTGCATGAAAAGATAGTCTCCAAATTCCTTTCGAAAGACATAATCTATGAGGATGCGAACATGGCCGCAATAATAGTAAAAAGTCCGAAAGAAGTCTCTAGTACCCCTGGATGCATAGCGACGATCCTACAACAGATATCGAGGAGGGGCATAAACATCGATGAGATAATCAGCTGCTATACGGATACTATAATTGTGATAAAGCCAAGCGACGTAGGAAGGGCCTTTGAGTCTTTAACAGAGCTGATAACGTTCTGTAGGGAAGTTGTATCTAAAGCCTCGTAATAACATTATGGAGATCCTTCGGCTTCAACGTCACCTATCTCTGAGTGTAAAGGTCTGAGTAGCCTGTACTTAACTTGACTTCCTCCTCCGGTCCTTTCAAGCACACCTCTGTTAGCTAAACGTGAAAGGTACGTTGAGACCGTGCTCAGACTTATGGGCTCTCTGTACTCAGCCTCATAAAGCCTTTGGACCTCTTTTGAAGAGAAGTAGCTGAACGGGAAGTACCGCTCAACGAGTTTCAAAACCTTGACAAGTTTGCTTCCTTCAACGACCTGTGGTTGAGTAACCTCAGCACCACCATAGAGTTCGATAAAGTCGGCGAGCTGTATTATCTTATCTCTTGTCAGTCTGCCCTCAAATATCAACGTAACCTTATCGCCATTCTCGTCAAACAGCTCCAGCCTAACCCTACGCCTGTTGAAGCTCATGAGGCAAGTTATTTAATCGTGCAGATGGTAATAACCCTTCGTCATAAACACTCTACACAAAATCATTCATCATACTGTGGAATTATCATAATACTTATATCAATAATGTCTGAAAATTACCGAGACGTCCCTTACAATGCTTGGCCATTCTTCAATTATTTCTCAAGTTTTATCTCCTTTAGTACATCGCCTTCCCAAATAAATTTACATCTTGGTTTCGCATCCAACTGCTTGCCGATCTTCTGAATGGTAGCGCCTACTATGAGTGGAAGAGCTATCGTTGCATCACAATAAACTTCTGCCTTACGTGCTTCAGTTGAATATTTACCCCATGATATTGCTTCTGAGAATGTGCTACCGCTAAGTCCACCCCACTTTGGGTCATCGGTCGTTATGAGTATGCCGTATTCGTGTCCAAGCCTCATGTCAACCCTGGCCGGCTTTTTTAGCAAAACCTCTGCTATGACCGGTATTTGTTGCCCATAATTTCTCGGAACTCCCCCACCGACTATTATTATACCAGTCTTCTTTGCTTTTACGAATATTTGAAATATTTCATAGTTGTCTCTGATAGGGTCTATCCTGCATCTATCTTTGCCACGTTTTTGTTCGTAGTATTTTGTGAGTGCTATGCCTATATCGCTATCATTTAACGCTGGGCAGAATATGGGTACACCAAGCTCCGCCGCTAAGCCTACAAACGACTCATGGTTTCTGAGTTCCTTTCCAAGTTCGTAAATAAATTCTCGACTGGAACAAGTTTTATCTCCGATTCTATCCGCAACTTTAAGGACGACTTCCTCTTCCTTCCAAAAACCATCCTCCTGAAGGAACGTGTCATAAATCCTACATATCCCAGCTTTTCTTAACTCTTCGTCATCAGCATACGGTGACCCTTTATAGTGGGGAAAGCCGAGACTCTCGACCACATCATGCGTTACGTTCGCACCGGTTGATATTATTACGTCCACCATCTTTCTCTTCATCATCTCGTTCAGCACGCCCTTCATGCCAGCTGGAATCATCGCGCCCGCAAGTGTCAAAAAGATTATTGGTCTATCTGGGTCCGTTTGCATAAGCTCCATCACATGAAAAGCGTTGTAAAGATTCCTACTTTGGTAAGACGTGTATCTGAATTGTTCGACTAAACCCACAAGATTAATGTTCTCATCAAGTCTGATGGGTTTAATGGGTTCATGAAGATGGTGCTGTTTGTTCATCTGCTTCATAGGTTTTGAAAAAGATTTTTTGATTTAAATCTTTTGCAACCATCAGCTTTTTGGAGTCAATCGTTTTGAAGAAAACGTACCCCATACTTTTTCCGCCAGTATTATGTACATAATGCTTAAACTTTGAACTGCAAGAAATCCTTATACATAACAACATATTGAATTTATTTGATGTCGTTTAGAATGCGTTTGCCCAACGCAGAGTACTTCGCGGACCTTATCAAGGCGATATCTGCAGTCGTCGAGGAGGGGACGTTTGTAGTAGATGAGAACTCCATAAAGATGGTATCGATGGACCCTGCGCATATATCGCTAGTTGACTTTGAATTGGATAAGAGTGCGGCCGAAGAGTACGTATGCTCAGAGCCCATGAACATAACCGTTAGCATAACTGAGCTTTTAAAATTCTTGAAGAGGGGTAAGAAAAGCGAAAGTATAACGATAGCGTACGAGAGTGACAAAAAGAAACTAACGATTATACTGAGCGATGTTGCTAGCTCGAAAGAGAGAAGCTTCACCATCAATGCCTTGGAACCAGTAATCTCCAGAACGGCCGTTCCAAATCTTACCTTCGAGGCAGCTGCAAGAATTAACACGGATGCGCTGGCTGATGCGATAGAGGACAGTAGTTTAGTAAGCGATTATGTTAAGTTCACTATAAGTCCTGATGCTGTCATACTTTCTGCCAAAGGCGAAGTTGGAGCAGTTCAAATAAAATTGAGCAAGACCGGCGCTGCTGTATACGAGGTAAAGGCTGATAAAGAGGTATGGGCTAATTTCAGCATAAATTATGTCGAGAAAATCATTAAAGCCGCCAAAACACTCTCTGAAGAGCTTACTATTGAGCTCTCGACAAATAAACCTATCAGATTTAGCTTCCCTATTCCATCAGGAAAGCTAGGCTACCTAGTAGCTCCTAGGATAGAGACCGCATAGTCACAATTTAACGACCATCTCAAACTTATCTACGGTTAAGATATTACTGCTCTTTGTTTAAACTTTGCAACATTTTCCTGGCGGTATATCGATGCCGTGAGGACATTTCCTTGGATGATTTAAGAACTTGCATAAGGCTTCGGCCAGTTCCTCTGTCATGTGATGTTCCACACCGCATACTACTCTTTCGTCAGCCACTATTCCAAGGTGTTTCTCCATCAAGACTTCGAGTAGCCTAGCATTTCTTAAAATCTTAGTCGCAACACCATCGCCCAACTTGGTCAGCTTAACCCCGGACCTTCTTTCGTAAGACACGTATCCTTCATGTTCAAGCTTTGACAACATCTGAACTACACTCGATGACGCAACCCCGAGCTTTTTCGCCAAGCTTACTACCCTTACAGGGTCTTCACCAAACTCATTTAGAAGTTTTATAGCCTTAAGATACATTTCTGCATGTTCCCTTGGTGTAGTCTCTATGTATAGAGTTTCGTGAAGGGAGCGCTCTTCCTTTTCCACAAAAATTGATATTAATATACGTAATTAATAAGATTATAGGGGCGCATTAATTAGGCGAAGATTAAATAATACTTCATAATCATAAATTATCATGAAAGCATTCATTTTGGGGTCCGTAAGCACGAGAAGCGCACTTATAGACAGCTTAAAGGCAATAAGGGATTCGGGTCTCGTGAAGGAGGCCTATTTGATATGGGGACCTTATGATATGCTTTGCAAGGTAGAGGTTTCTTCATTAGGTCAGCTGAACACTGTGTTAGATTTGCTTCATGATAGCGAGGTCATTGATACTAACACGCTAATAGTTAATGAAGAGGGCGGGCTGACGTTTGAAGTAAAAGATGTTGATAAGATAAAGAAATGCGCCTATATATTTATAAAATTAAGGAGGCCAGCAGCACCAAGGCTCTGGGATACTTTCTTAAAAAGTATAGAAGATGTAACGGAGGCGCATCAACTCTTTGGCATGTATGATGTTGTGATTTCTGTTAGGGAAGAAGCAAGGGAAGAATATTTTGAGAGGGTCTTCAAAAGGCTTTGGCTACTTACTGAGGTTAACCTTACGTCAACGTATACATGCTTTACACTCAAGGTCTAAATCTGGCAGAAAGCTTAACTTTTGGTAAGCTGATCGTGTTGGTAAGGGGCCGTAGTCTAGCATGGTATGATTCGCGGCTCGGGCCCGCGAGGTCCTGGGTTCGAATCCCAGCGGCCCCACTAACATGTTATGTAATAAGCTTATAACAAGCGACACAAACTAAACATATAAGCACATGTTCCCTAATGAGTTAGACGAATGGCTTAAGCATGAACTCAAGATGATCAACATGACGTTGCCCGCCCATACCGTTCCTCTTAGTGTTCTTTTGAGCTTAGATGAGCCTTGCGTCAGGACTGTAGGTGGGACGATGCATTATTTTGACAAACGGGAATTGGAAGAATTCAAGAAAAACCTTCCTAAAGGGTTTGATGTTTCCCTTCCGCTAATTTTCATCAAGCGGAAAGAGTTAGGAGAGGGAGTTTATATAATTAAGGGCGAGAAGAACGAGGCAGAGGCATTCAGGTTAGTATTAGGTTTATCCAGCATACACAAATCAGCTGAAGGTTATTATACATATAGACCGTTTGTCATAGAGTTTCTTAGAAGGTACCAAACACTCGGTGTCATAGGTATCTATTAACTGCAAGTGATAAAGGCCATGTTTTGGAGGGAATGATGTTTGCTTAACCCTTTTGTGGGTTTTGTGAGCAAAAAGGATGTTGATGTTTTAGAGATAATCTTAAGGATGTTGAGTGCAAGTTGTTATCAATGGTCGGACCTAAGCTTATGGATGGATGGCGAACTCTTTCATGTAAAAGGAATTGAGGGGCTAAACCAATTAGCGCTGAAGGGAAAGACCTGCTTGTGTTCAAACAAACTATCAATTTTTCAAGGTTCCGTCATAGCGCTTGACGGAGAAATATACAACCTTGAAGATTCTCATAAAATCGCAAAGCTCTTCACCTTGATAAACGCCCAGGACATAAGCAAAATGAAAAATTTGGATGGAAGTTACGCGTTTGCGATAATATATAATGGAAACATCGTACTAATGAGAGATCCTATAGGGACTAGGCCGCTTTATATTGCATCGGATAGCAGAGGTTATGCTTTTGCAAGCGAACAGAAGGTGCTACTAGCAGCGGGCTTTCGGGAGGTCAAGTCGCTTAAACCATGCCACGTTGCCATTATAGATGAAGATGGTTTACTGGAATTTGAGGTTTACAGTCTCTTAGAAGAGCTTCAAACACTTCAACCCTTCACTGGATCGTCTCAGGAAATTGCATCAATTTTGTTGGAAACATTAAGGTGTGCACTCGTAAAACTGACAAAGAGAAAAGACATAGGTGTCCTGTTTTCTGGTGGGCTCGATAGCTCTATCATAGCAAAGTTATTGGATGATTTAGGTGCGGAGCCTGAGCTTCTGTGCGCCGGTCTTTTAGCATCCAAGGACGTTTTAAGAGCTAAAAAGATTGCTGAGTTGCTTGGGTTGCGCATCAACATATGCGAATTAAATGAGAAAGAGATTGAAGAAACGTTACCGCATATCGCCCAGATTATAGAGAGATGTAACCCGCTTGATGTTTCTATTAGCATGCCGTTATACTTTGCTTTAAACAAAGCTAAAGAGGTGAAGTTGAGTTATGTTTTAGTAGGCCAAGGTGCTGATGAAATATTCGCAGGCTATAAAAGGTACGAAAGGGCATTAGAAATGGGTGGCTATGAGCTTCTTAAGGGCGAATTATTGAAAGACTTTTCACATTTACATGAAAAGAATTTAGAACGTGATTATAACGTATATCTTGCGAACTCCATTGAACCGGCCTATCCGTATCTTGATACTACAGTCGTTAAATGTGCCTTCAGAATACCCGTCGAAGAAAAACTCAAGAGAGAAGTTACGGGTTATTCGCGGAAGCACATCTTGAGAGTTGCAGCTAAGCTACTTGGCATGCCCGATGAAGTTGTCAACGCACCAAAATTAGCGGTCCAGTATGGTTCCGGCGTTTGGAAGGTAATGAGACGGATATTAGATAATATGCGGCATTAGAATATCTGTGAATTCTTAGCGTATATTCATGAATAAGATGTATAGTGGATGACGTGCAAACCGTTAAATCTCGCATTAAAACATAAGCGTCCGTGAACTTGATTAATTTGTTCAGACGTAAAAAACCACAATCTCCCCCAAAACCCCTAAGGGATAAGCTAAATGAGGTTACTACGAAACTTACGCTAATAAGCGAGAGAATCCGGCAGAGGCAAAATCAATACTCGGCTAGGAGTAGAGAACTGTTCGAGGCGTGTGTTAAGGCTTTAATGAGTAGTGAAAAAGATAAGGCAATAGTGTACGCAAATGAACTATCAAACATGAGAAAAACGATGAGCACTGTTATGAAGAGCCAGTTTTCTATCGAGGGGCTGATTAATAGGCTTCAGACGATTAACGATGTAGCTGAGCTCCGTGAGGCCATATCGCCGATCAAGGGCGTGCTTGACGAGCTTAAGGGTCAGCTCTCAGGAATATTGCCAAATGCTTCGAGGAGCATACGCGAGGTAGAGGAAGCAGTAGAGGACGCCATATACGGCATAGGAACCGTTAGCGATACGATCGTTGAGCCGACTGTTAATGATGAAGAAGTTAGAAAAATACTGATGGAAGCTAGCGAAGTTGCAGCTCAAAGATTAAAGAATGAAAAAATTATCGAAGACTTGAACGAACCATTATCCTACCGTTGAGGCTTTCACAATAAAACATTGACTGCAATAATATAAATACAGGTTTATTGTGAAGACTTGTCGAGAAAAAATTGTTAGTGGACGCTCATGCTCATCTTTACGAGTTTGAAAAACCAGAAAAGTTTAGAACGATAGCCATAATCGTTGTCGCAGAAGATTACCATACGAGTTTGGAAGCGCTAAGGTTAGGCGAAAAATTCGATAATGTGTTCCCCTCTGTAGGAGTTCATCCTTGGAAGCTTTCAAAAGTTAATGACGAAGAAGTTAGAAACGTTTGCACGTTAATTAGTAGACATGATGTCAAATGCATCGGTGAGGTCGGTCTTGATAGACGTTATGCCAGA
Organism: Candidatus Terraquivivens tengchongensis; assembly: GCA_023268355.1. Classification (GTDB taxonomy): domain Archaea; phylum Thermoproteota; class Nitrososphaeria_A; order Caldarchaeales; family Wolframiiraptoraceae; genus Terraquivivens; species Terraquivivens tengchongensis. The sequence goes on along the minus strand of JALNJK010000002.1, from coordinate 112,523 downwards.
GATTCTTTTGAGAGACAGCTTGAAGTCTTTGATACTTTTACTAAGCTAGCATACGAGTATTCACTACCGATGAACTTGCACTGTCTTGACGCTTGGCAGAAAGCTTTAGACATACTCCTAAAAAATGACGTACCTAGAGCGCTTTTCCACTGGTATACTGGTCCGCTGGATTTGTTGGAAAAGATATCGTCTGTCGGTTATTTTGTATCGATAAACCCAATGTGTGCTATTCAAAAGAGGCATAAGGAAGTTGCCAAGGCAGTAGACGTGCGCTCGGTATTAACGGAGAGCGATGGTCCATATGTATATAGGGGCGTGAAGCTCGAGCCACCGATGGTAGAGAGCTCACTGAACATAATAGCTGAAGTAAAAAACATGAGTAAGGAAGTTATTGAAGAAGTAGTGGCGGAAAATTTCAAAAAGTTTTTAAGAGCATAATTGTATTTTAAGAGTTTTGAGGTTAAGTTGGATGTACAAATCGAATAGTCTTGTTTGGAGAATCGGGGGCGCGCAAGGTTCTGGTGTCGATCTGGCCGCAAGCGTATTTGCAAGAGCCTGCGCAATAGGCGGACTTAATGTTTTTGGTACGCGTGAGTACTATTCAAACATAAAAGGCATGCATAGTTATTTTACTGTTGTAGCCTCTAGTAAGCAGGTTAGGGCACATTCAAACAACGTTCACTTACTTTCATCATTCGATTCCGAGACTGTCGTAAGACATGCTTTAAGTGTAGTACCAAGTGGCGGAATAATATTTGATCCGTCCGTCGTAAAGGAAGACATAAGTAAAATACCAACGATGGAGCGTGAGTATGTCAAGAGAGTTTTAGAAACACTTAAATCCGAGGGACTGGGCGAAAGCGTAGAAGACGTATTGGAGTTAGCTAAGAAACGCGACATCGTTCAAATCTCTTTACCCTATCTAGACCTCCTTAAGGAAGTATCGAAGTTAGTAGCGGAACCGCAGCTCAGCCTTTTGATGAGAATGGTTAACATAATGGCAGTCTCGGCTGCTTTTAGCTTATTAAGGTACGACTTTGAGTTTCTCTCACAGTCTATAAATGAAACTTTCAAAGAAAGGGAGAAAATAGCAAAGATGAACGTTAAAGCCGCTGAGTACGTATATGATTACGTACGGCAAACATACGGTAACATTCTGAAGTTCAATCTATCGCCGATAAAAAGCTCAGAAGAAAGAATTCTTATATCAGGAACAACTTCAGTTGCTCTCGGAAAGATAGCAGGGGGCGTGAGGTTTCAGTCGTACTATCCTATAACACCTGCTGCAGATGAAAGCGTGTACTTAGAGGACATTGAAGTATTTGAGCTGAAGTCTGAAGTTGAAGTTGAGAGCTCCATAATGAGCAAGACTGGCTCTATAGTGGTCTTTCAGACAGAAGATGAGATAGCCGCCATAACTTCTGCTACTGGGGCTGCCTTGGCAGGCACGAGGGCTTCTACCGCAACATCGGGGCCTGGATTTTCATTGATGGTTGAGGGGTTAAGCTGGGCAGGTATGAATGAGGTACCAGTAGTCGTGACGCTCTACCAAAGAGGGGGACCAAGTACTGGTTTACCGACTAGACATGAACAAGCTGACTTGTTGTTCGCTATGCACGGCGGCCATGGAGAGTTCCCCCGCATAGTACTCGCATCGGGTGATATAGAGGAGGCCTTTTATGATGCTGTAATGGCACAAAATTATGCTGAAAGATATCAGCTACCAGTCATACATATACTTGACAAAGCATTAGCCAACAGCATTATGACATGTAGGAAATTCGACCCCATGAAAGTTATAATCGAAAGGGGACAGATCGTAAACAAAAAAGACCTAAACGAAGAATATAAGAGGTTTAAGTTCACAGAGTCGGGCATATCGCCTAGGGCTAGACTTGGAGATGAGGGGACAATATTCTGGAATACTGGAGATGAACATGATGAATACGGCCATATTAGCGAAGACCCTTTGAATAGAGTCACCATGATGGAAAAAAGGATGAAGAAGCTGGACACTGTAGCTAAAGAAATTCCTGACCATGAAAAGTTAAAGATATTTGGCGAAGAGTCCGCATCAAATGTCGTGGTTAGCTGGGGTTCACCAAAAGGCGCAATACTCGATTCCCTCGAGCTACTAAAAGAAGAGGGGATAGATGTCTGTTACATTCAAGTCAAAATAATGAAACCTTTCCCAACGAAAGCTATGGAAAAAAATCTCTCAAACGCGAAAAAAGTCATAGATGTTGAAAACAACTACTCTGGACAGTTGGGCAAGATCATTAAATCAGAGTTGGGCATAGGCCCCACCCATTACGTCTTGAAATACAATGGAAGACCCATATCAATTGAGGAGGCTTTCCATGGTATAATGTCCGCCGTTAAGGAAGATAAGAAACGCATCGTGTTAACCGGAGGTGTATGAGTTTGTCTCATACGTACAAAAGCGACGTGCATATCGACTGGTGTCCGGGTTGTGGTGACTTTGGTATACTGTCGGCCATACAAATGGCTCTTTCGGAAATGAATATTGAGCCGCATAGGGTTGCGATATTCTCGGGCATAGGATGTTCAGGTAAAACACCGCATTTCATCAACGCATATGGAATTCACACAATCCACGGCAGAGCGCTTCCGTATGCCATAGGTGCTAAGCTTGCTAATCCAAATCTGGTGGTTTTAGTAATTGGCGGCGATGGTGACATGTTAGGTATAGGGGCTGGCCATTTCGTGGCAGCAGGTAGAAGAAACGTTGACCTTACATGTATAATATGTGACAACGGCGTTTATGGTTTGACGAAGGGTCAGGCCTCACCTACACTAAGGAGGGGTGTTAAAACTAAGGCACTTCCGAAGCCCAATATAAACGATGCTGTTAATCCGATTATGCTCGCGATTGTTTCAGGATACACTTTCGTTGCAAGAGGTTATGCCTTTGATGTAAGACACCTTAAGGGATTATTAAAACAAGCAATACAACACAAGGGCACTGCTTTGGTAGACGTACTCCAACCGTGTCCAAGTTACAATGACATAATGACAAAAGAATGGTATGGTGGTGAAGACAGGATAGATCCTGTCACTGGTAAACCAATTCCGAGAATCTATAAGCTTGAGGATTCAGGCTTTGACCCTATGGTTCATAAACCTGACGAGGGAGAGATAGTGCAAAAAATGTGTAGTGCGATAGCGAAGTCTTTGGAGTGGGGAGATAGAATACCGATAGGAGTTTTCTACTGTAACCCTTATGTTTTGACTTATGAGGAACGGTTAACCTCAAGAATACCTAACTACCTACAGTATCCACCTGCATTGCAGAAGATTGCTGACGAAGACGGTCACCCAATCGCGAATCTTGAGAAGTTGATGGAAAGATTTAAGATTAAATAACTGTTTTAATCTTAGGTCACGGTGTTAAATTCATGAAAATTGCAAGTTACAAGATAGGTGACGAAGTAGATTATGGCATAGTTTTAGACGGCAAGCTTGTGAGAAGGGTTGCAACAAGTATCAAACTTCCGGATGACATCACCGATTTCATAGCTGAAAGAGCATTTATGGAGGTGCTTAGGAAGGATCTGCAAAGATTTCAAAGATATGCCGAGCCTTTGGATAAATTCCATCTTCTACCACCAATTTTAAAACCGGGCAAGATTATCTGCTTAGGTTTAAACTACATCGACCATGCCGAAGAACAGGGCGTAAAACCACCTGCTGAGCCAATAATATTCTTTAAGCCAAGGACTAGCCTTACAGGACCGTACGATGATATTGTTTACCCGAAGATTGTTAAGCAGCTTGACTACGAGGGCGAGTTGGTCATCATCATAGGCAAACGTGGCAAGAATATTCGTGAAGAAGATGCGATGGAATATGTCTTCGGCTATACTATAATGAACGATGTTTCAGCGAGAGATATACAGTTTGGCGATAAGCAATGGACTCGCGGAAAAAGCTTTGACACTTTTGCTCCGTGCGGCCCTTGGATTGTAACTAAAGACGAAATCCCTGACCCACATAGGCTTAAGATATTCACAAAAGTGAACAACGAGTTAAGGCAAAACTCGTCAACTAACAACATGGTGTTTAAGATACCTCGGATAGTGTCCTCTATGAGCATGGTCATGACCCTTGAGCCGGGCGATATGATATCAACGGGCACACCGGCTGGTGTTGGATATTTCATGAAGCCCGAGCCTAAGCTGTTATCAGTCGGGGATGTCGTCGAGGTGTCGATAGAGAACATAGGAACCATCAGAAACAGAGTCGTTGCAGAAGTCTAGTGTGAAATGGAGTCGATTGTTACCCTAGGCTTCGTGACGGATATGTTAACTGCTACCTCAGAAATGTCCGCACTATACTCTGATATTCTTTTCACGTTGCTGAGTACCGACCTTATTAGAATCACGAACGGCACGTTGTACTTTGGATATAACAACCGTACCTCGATATCCTCTATTTTCTTCACTAAGTCATAGGTCCTAACTATAACATCGTTCGCAAGCTTAGTATCCCCTTTCAATAGGGCTGAAAGGGCGTCTTCAAATAACTCATTGGAAAGTTTACCAATATTTTCGATAGTCTCCATAATGTTGGAATTGTTAATTTTTAAGGTGCCTACCGATTCTGCTATAGCCAACGCATGATCCGCTGCCCTCTCTATACTCTTGGCAACAAGCATGTATCCAAGACAGTCTTGTCTGCTGGAAAGTCCTAAAGAGAGGTGCGTAAGCGGGTTGGAAATTGCTAGGTTTAGTTGTCTTACTACAAAATGGTACAATCTGTCAACTTCGTCATCTCTTATAATTATCTCTTGTGCCAAAGACTTATCGCCCTCTATAAATGCCGTAAGCGACTCTTTTTGCATGGCAGAAGCTATCTTGCCCATCCTTTCGATTGCATTTTTTAACGGAAGGTTTGTATGTATAGGAAGACATATTGTGAGCATATCTATCGAAGATTCCTCTACTATCTCTGCACCAACAATCCACCGTCTGATGCTTTCTTTGACCTTTTGAACAAGCTCGGGCGACGGTCTCTCAAACTTTATCCTGATGGTGTCATAACCCGCCAAGTAGTAAGATATATAGGCCCTGATGATTTCATCTGCCGTGGTTTGAGAAGAAGGTTCTATACATGCCTCATTAGCAACACCTTTTTTATAAGGCATAACGAAGAGCGTGCCGTCGGGTTGCGGCACCATGAGTACCTCATCAAGCTTTTTCAAATTGACTGCTCTTACCCACTCCTTTGGTAGCGAAACTATTAATGTTGAGCCTCCAGACATTTGAATTTTTCTGAGGTATGCTTGCTCCATACTACAGGTGCAACTATATTTCGCTATATATATCTTTACCTCAATATATTTTTGGATCATAATCTATATATATGGCAAAACCTGTGTTGGCCGTTGAGGTAAAAAGGACGTGTACAAACAAGGCATCTCAAAGATTGCAGTTTTAGGTACCATAATCGCGGTCGTCGTGATTGTTGCTGTAGCGGCCCTGATCACGTTGGGAGGGCAACAGCCGGCACCGACATCTACGCACTCTCCTAGCCCAACACCAACCATCCAGTGGCCAGAAAAGCTCTTAGGCGGTGGAGCTACTTTCGTTAATCCGTTGATGCAGAAATGGGCCTATGAATTCAAGCGAGAAAAGGGTCTTTTCGGCGTTGACTATCAAAGCATAGGCAGCGGGCAGGGAATAGCGAAACTTAAGGAGCAAGCCGTGGATTTCGCGGCCAGCGATGCTCCATTAACGAGGAGTGATTGGGAGGGACTGAAGAATGTCAGAGGAGGCGTCATACAAATGCCCATAACTATAGGTTCGGTTGTCGCGATATTCAACATACCAGGCTTGGACGAGCTTAAGCTCTCGCAGGAGGTTCTTCTAAAGATCTTCGATGGGAGCATAAAGAAGTGGAACGATCCCCAATTGGTGGAGCTCAATCCGCAACTTGAGAACGTGGATAAGGACATAATCGTCGTATACAGGGCGGACAGGAGCGGAACGACGTTCATCTGGACGGACTTTTTGGAGAAGGTTAGTAAGGGGAAGTTTCCGAGGGACCTATCATTTAAGCTTCCGGACGAAGAAGTTGAAAAGGCACGCTTCATAGGCGCTAAGGGCAACGAAGGTGTCACTGAAGTTGTGAAGAATACGCGGTACAGCATAGGTTATGTAGAACTCTCGTATGCTGTGCTGAGTGGGCTGAATCATGCTGCGGTACAGAACAAGGCGGGCAACTTCGTAAAGGCATCCACAGAAAGCGTAGTGGAGGCAGTAAGGTCGATTATTGAACATTTGAAATTGCCAGACCCCCTTGATGACTGGAGTACTGTTTCATTAATTAAGCTCGAGCCTCCAAGTCCGAACGCGTACCCCATCGTGAGCTTCAGCTACGTTATGCTGTATGTCGAGAACTCACCCGAAAAGGCGGCAGCCCTACGTGAGTTCCTAGCATGGGTATACCAAAAAGGACAGAAATACGTCGCCGATGTACCTGGCTACGCCCCCCTACCAGATAACGCTGCGCAGATAGGTCTGAAGGGGGTATCTTATATAAGGTTGACATGAGGTTGGTTGGTTCGTATGACAACCGTAAGAAAATCTATTTTTATTTTTTTAGGAGGTTTCGCCTTATTTTTAGCCCTCATCTTGCCACTATACTTCTTTGGTGAACTTTATGGTGCTTCTGAGTTCTTCTCAAAATTCTCTTTTCTGGATTTCATTTTGGGTCGGGAGTGGAGCTTATCTGAACAGAAATACGGTGCGCTTCCGGCCATTTATGGTACCCTGACAACGGCAGGCTTGGCACTGCTGATCACCATGCCCGTAAGTATAGCGGCGGCAGTAGCTATGACAGAGTTGCTACCCGAATGGTTATCAGAGAAATTAGGAATAATTGTTGATGTGATAGCAGCTGTTCCGAGTGTCGTCGTGGGGCTTTGGGGAATTGCGAGCTTAGGGCCATTCCTCTCCGATACCCTTTACAAGTTCTTAGTAGAAAATTTGGGCTTTATACCAATATTCCAAACTACGACCCTTACGGCGTATAACAAGCTGACCGCGGCACTAATGCTCGGCTATATGATAACACCTTTTGCTGTATCGGTCATAAAAGAGAATCTACGCCTAGTGCCCATGGAGATAAAGGAGGCGGCATACGCGCTTGGGCTCACCAAATGGGAAGTCATACGCATTACATTAAGCTACATTAAGCCAGGAATATTCGCGGCGCTAATGTTGGCACTTGGAAGAGCGGTGGCGGAGGCCGTGGCCGTTTCCATGGTAATAGGTAACACGTGTAGCTTCTCAGTATCCCTCTTAGAGCCAGCGTGCACCTTAACGACACTTATAATCAACAACTTTGCCGAGGCGACGGGTATCGAGGCTGCGGCCCTTATAGGACTTGGTTTGGTCCTTTTCGTGATTTCGATCTTAATGGTCCTCGTATCCAGGTTAATATACGGCAAGCTTCTTGGAGGGTACATGAGATGAGTTTGAAAAAGCTCAGGGACGTTGTTTATACAGGTTTAGCATACCTGTCCCTCCTATTATTGATCATTCCACTAGCCTGGATAATTTTTGAATGTATCATAAGAGGAGGGTACTACATCGTCAGCAGACCTCTTGAGTTCTTCACGGACATAGGCAGACCGCCGGGCGTTGAAGGCGGGGGCATAGGGCATGCAATCCAAGGCTCTCTTTACATGTTGGGCCTGGCACTTTTGATAGGTGTGCCAACCGGCATGTTCGCTGGCATATATTTGGCTGAACGCAGGAACAGCCCCATAGCCAAGGCGGCCCGTTTTGTGAGCGATATCTTAGTTGAGTTTCCTACGATACTCGTCGGAATCGTTACCTACATATTCTTAGCATCAAAAGTTACCGGCATACTGGCAACAGGTCCGGCAGCCTTCGCTGCATCACTTGCACTAGCTTTAATCATGATACCAATAGTCGCTAGGAGTGTCGAGGCAACGTTCTTAACAATACCTAGCGAAATTAGAGAGGGAGCGTATGCTCTTGGCTTTTCTAGCGGCCAAGTCATCTTCCGAATACTTCTACCCGCTGTTAAGGCCGGTGTTGTTACCGCCGTGCTAATAGGGTTTGCGAAGATCATTGGGGAATCCGCACCCGTAATAGTCAGCAACGGTATCAGCAACTTCTGGTTCAGTAAGTGGACCGAGCCAGCACCATCCATACCAGTCCTTATATACGTCTATGGATTGTCACCATTTAAGGAGTGGCAAACCCAGGCATGGGCCGCATCCTTGTTTCTTTTACTGCTAGTAATGGGGGTTGGATTTTTAGCCAGGCGACTTACTAAGAAATTATTGTAGACGGGAGTGCAGAGTTTGTTGGATAATGTAGCCGTCAGCGTAAGGGACCTGCGCGTTAGCATAAATAACAAGGAGATAATCAAGGGTATCAGCATAGACTTCCCGAGATATGCTGTTACCGCCATAATAGGACCGTCAGGTAGTGGGAAAACCATGTTGTTAAGAAGCATCAACAGGCTTGTTGAGTTAATACCGGATGTGAAGGTTTCAGGAAAAATCTGGGTTAGGATAGGAGACGAACTCCATGATGCTTATACACTCGATCCATCCTACCTTAGACGGAAGGTAGGATACGTATTTCAGAAACCAAACCCGTTCCCTCATCTTTCAATCTTAAAAAACATGACAATAGGACCCATGCTGAACGGCATAGCTAAAGGTAAGAAAAACTTGGAGAGGTTAGCAGAAGAAAAACTAAAAGAGGCTGGTTTATGGGATGAGGTGAAGGACAGGTTGAATGATGCGGCATGGAGGTTAAGCGGTGGCCAGCAACAAAGACTCTGTATCGCAAGGGCCCTTGCACTCGAGCCAGAGATTATATTATTTGATGAGCCGACAACCGGTCTCGACTTATATAACACAAAAAAAATAGAGGAACTTATGGTTCGATTGAAGGAGAAATACACGGTTATAGCCGTTACACATAGCGTTGACCAAGCAGGCAGGATAGCAGACTTCATAGCCTTTATTTACAACGGTAAGCTGATAGAGTTTGGCTCGGCCGCATCCGTACTCAAGTCTCCAGCTAATGAGTTGACGGAATTATTCATAACAGGCAGAGTTCTGGATGGTGTAAAAGTTTGAAGAGGCTTTTGGATGAAGGGTTGGAAAAGCTTACTAACATGATATTGGACATGGCATCGATCAGCAGCAAGGTCGTTGAAATGGCCATCGAGGGGTATGTGAACGGACGCGATGTTTCCAAAGAAGTGTTTCAGACATCTAACCAACTGCGCATCTTGGAGGACGAGGTGGCAGAGTTGAGTATGGAGTTAATTGCTAGGTACCAACCCGTTGCAAGCGACCTTCGCTACATCCGTTCCTGTATGGAAATTGCATATGGTTTCTTTAGATATGGAAGATATGCTTATGACATATCTCAGGTTCTCAGCATGTTCGGCGATTTGAGCGAATGTAATAAAGAAATAGTCCAGAAAACGGGTAAAAAGGTATGTGAAATGATACAAATAAGCGTAACTGCTTTCAAGAACAAAGATGTCGAGTTGGCTAAAAAATTAGAATTAATGGACGACGAAGTTGATAAGGCGTATATAGGATTTGTTAAACAAGCCATCGGAAATCCGACATCTGGAAAGAAATGTGACATGGCTACAACGCTGATTTTGCGGTATTTAGAGAGGATAGCTGACCATGCTACATACATTGGTGAATCCGTGGAGTATATCGTAACTAGCGAAAGGTATCGCAAGCGATGAGGGGCATTACTCTGGTCAGCCTAGGTCTATACATTCTATTTAAAACATCTAGCAACAAGTCCATCTATTCCCTGACCTCATAAAGACGGAATAACGACAAGACAGATGTCAGATTGCCGCACTCGTTGTCAACAGTGCGTCTGCATAAAAACACATCAGCATGTTCAAAATTACACAGAGTTCAAATCCTGTAAAATCTTTAAAACCTTATCCCTGCTCAGCAGCAGGTAATCCCTATCTGGTGAGTGAACTTCTAAAGTGATGGTTCCATCATACCCCAAATCTTTTAGTTCGGACATAACTTCTCGCCAGCATATCCTACCAACACCTATCGGTAAGTGCAAATCCCCAGCCCCGAAGTTATCACTTAAGTGGACATGAGTTATCCTACTACCAAGCATCTTTATGAAGTCTGTTAATGATTTATTGTTGCCATGGTAATTCGAGAATGCATGGCCTACATCAAGCGTTGCCTTAATATTCTTTGAATCGAGTAAGCAAATCAACTCTTCAAGTGTTGCAGCCTTATCGTCTGTATTTTCCAACATAATCATCATACCATACTCGTTTGCTTTCTCTTTTATCTTGTCCAAGCTTGATGAGAAGTTTTCGAGCATCTCGTTCCGGTTCTCTGAGAAATATTTTGATGGAAGTCCTTCAGCAAATTCTGTATGGATGACTATCTTGGTTGCACCTAAAGCCCTTGCCACTTCCATGACGTTTAATGTTTCTGAGACATAACACATCCTCACGCTTGAATAGGGGTGAGCTATGTGAAAATACCAAGGCACGTGACATATAATGTCCAACCCACTTTTCCTGAGTGTGTCCCTTATATCTTTGCAAAGAGGTAGCAGCCTTTCTGGCATAGCCTCAGGATATTCTATCGTCATCTCTATAAAATCGAATTTGTTATCCACAGCGAATTTGACTTCGCCTAACACCGGTAGCCAAGGATTATTCATAAAACCTATGAGCATACTTCCAGCAAACATTAAGGTAACCTAAAAATTATTTTTTAACTGAAAAGCTTTATCTTCGTTGACATATCAGCCAAGTTTACAAGCACAGCGGTTCCGACTGTTGGTTTAAGGCCAGAACTTTGCTGAAATGATGTTTGTTCTTGCCAGCAACCTGAGTTTATAAGCAGCACACCCTTATAGGACTTAACACCGGCTACATGTACATGACCTGTGCAAAGTATGTCGGGCACATCATCAATAACCAAGGGGTCACTATCAAGCGGTAAGATAGGCGTGTTCTGACCGTAACATGGTGCAAGGTGTCTAACCTGTAGCATAACCTCGAGTATCTTGCCTATGCTTTCGTGTAATGTGCTGTATGAGACGTTTGGCAATGTTTGAATTAAATCGTCAAGACTTTGGCCGTGATATAGATATATGAGCTTGTTCCCGATCAAAATTTTTGCTGGGTTGCTGATGAACGTTATTTTACGCTTACTCTCTAATATTTTTTTGTAAACTTCTGGTACTGGAGGTTGAGGTAAAGCTTTTCTAACAGGTTCATGATTACCAGGTAGATATATCAATTCAATACGTTCAGGAATTTCCGATAAAAATTTAGCAGCCATGCTAAATTGTTCATTTATTGAAACGACTTCGAGTTCCTTTTCCTGTCCAGGATATACACCTACACCGTCAACTAAATCCCCACACAAAACCACATATCCCGTTCTTTTAACCTCGCCATCCCTGCTCCTATTTATCCAATCGAGAAACGATTCAAACAAATCTTTCCGGAAATTTTTACTCCCAATGTGGATGTCAGATATGAAACACACGTACATATCGGGCCCTGTTGATGGATGTTTTTGGTTTATTGGAACGTCCGGTTGGATGATGTCTTGAACGAGAAGCGTATCGTCAACCTTTCTAAGCTTCATGCCAACTACACAGTCAACCAACACCATCTCAGCCTTTGTGAAGACATCACTGGCTTTCTTTGGAACGAAAACCGTTGTGTTTGCTGAAGGGTCCTCGCATTCAAATATTAAAGCCTTCTCCGTGTCCTTTTTGTCCAGTACCATAACCGCGGCGATAGCGTCTTGGTCTTTTCTCATCCTCATAATTTCAGATAAAGGCACGAATTTAATGCCCCTTTCTTCGAGTATTTTCCTGAGTTTTATATAGCGGCTGTGGAAGTGTCTGTAAAATTCTTCGAGATGGCCTTCGATTATAGCATCCTCAGGATAATACCGAATAATTTGAATCTCAGGGCATATTAGAGGTTCCTCTTCGTGTTCATGTACAGGCTTTGATTCCTGCGGCTTCGTTGTTTGTTGGACGAGTGCTTCAATAAGTTTGGCATTGAGTACTATACAGCTTGGGTCTGCTTTTTTCACATGCTCTATCACCATATTTAACGTTCTGACGGGATCTTCTGATCTTTTCAAAATTTCCAAGGCGTCCTCAGTTAAATGGTAACCGTTCTTTAAAGCCGCTAGGATTATTTTTCTATCATTATTTGAGGACAACTAAGCTTCTGCCCTTATTAGCTAAAGAGAGTTTTTATGTATTGCGTTTTTTGAGAGAGGTGGGCACATAACCTAACATGTTCGAAAGCACATCATCTTTCTCAAAAACACCAATGACTTCGTCTAAAGGTAGCGTAAGGAACACCTTTCTGGTCCTGCCATATCTTCCGAGACTTACGAGTTCACAGTCTAATACCCCTAGCATGTTCAGTTCTGATAACAAACTACTAGTTCTTCTGTCTGTCAAGGGTTCTATACCAAGCAGTTCACATAGCTCTTTATAGACCGTATATAAGGTCCCTGAAGTTATTTCATTCCCGTTTTTTATCGCTAGCACTACAGAAAGCAAAACCAGCTTGCTATGTAAGGGAAGGGACGATAATGCCTCAAAGACTCTTCCCCTTTCGATTATTCCTTGGGCCATCCTTACGTGCTTTTCCTCGACTTTTTGTGCTCCAGCCCTTTCCGCTACCTCACCAGCTACCCTTAGCAAGTCTAAAGCCCTCCTAGCATCGCCATGTTCTGCCGCCGCAAGCGCTGCACATAACGCTATTATATCTTGAGAGATCGTACCCTCATTAAATGCGAGAGCGGCCCTTTCGCTCAATATATCCATAAGTTCGGATGCTGTGTATGGATGGAAGACTATTTCTTCTTCGCTTAGACTACTTAACACTCTAGGGTCTAACATATTTTTGAACATTAAGTCATTTGAAACTCCGACAAGGGCAACCTGTCCGTTATTAAGGGACTCGTTAACTCTTGTAAGCTCATAAAGTAAATCATCGCCAAAATTTTTAACAAGAATGTCAACCTCATCTAAGCAAACCACCACCATTAAGTTAGACGAGGAAAGACCAGATACGAATCTGTTGAATACCTCAGCTTTAGATAAACCCGTGAAGGGTACTTTTTGCCCTATTGATGAACAAAGCTCCGTTAATACTCGATACTCTGTACCGGCCATCCGACAGTTGATGTATATAAACTTCAACGGTAAATTGTTACGGATTGTTTCTTCATTAAAACGCTTGAATGTGTACTTAACTACAGCCGTTTTACCTGTACCTGTCTTTCCATATATAAAGACGTTTGAAGGTCTAGTATTATTAAGCGTTGGTGCGAGTATTTCACCTAACTGTCTAATATGCTCCCACCTATGTGGTAGGTTATTGGGTAAATAATCCGACCTCAAAACATTTCTGTTTTTGAATATTGTTTTTTTGGATGAGGTGGATAAGAGGTCAGATAGCGGATCTAGCCGGGCACCCCATACTTTCCATTGGAAATCTGACTCTCTGTTCATTGTTTCTCACTTTTTCTTTTGAACAGAATGTTACTCTCTGTACGGTCATTATAGATTACATGAAAAAATTTCTTGGTTTACTTTTTTCAATAAAAACTTCTATTTTTATTAAAAACAGAGCACAATAAAAAGGAACAATAGAAAATCCTATTTTCCATAGGAAATACAGGGGTGTATCTCTTACCACCAAAATTCAACAAAAAATGAAAGCTTCACAAATTGAGAATGAATAAGAGCTTAGATGACCAATAAGCCTACTTTCTTGGCGATTTTTTACGAAAAACCCCATATATTTGTTATTCACAGTTAACAATTAAAAATCAAACACCCCTACATTTCCTATGGAAAATGGATAAAGGAATATAGAGGATGCATCTATGAGAGCTTGTGAATAATGTTGTGAAACATGAATTATGCTTATTTAACAAATTCTTCATACAACCAATAACAAACATTTTTCAAAAAATAAGTAATATTAGTTAATAATGATTCCGAAATTGTCAAAAAATGATTGAGTGGGGTTACCCAACATATCACAAATTCTTAACAAAGTCACTTCACATAATGTTAACATATATTATCACATATTCAAGCCTTAGACATAAGACGATTACTTATGTATTACAAAACGAGGATGCAGAGGTCTGGTGACTTCACATTTATTTTCGCAATTTCTCCTTTAAACTTTCACTTTGTGAAAGGACCTCTAAAAGGGCAGAAATTGTATCAGCCACGTTTTTTATATCAGAAGGATCCGTAAGTTTTGAGAGAGTTATGGAAAGTTGTTCTAACTTCTCAACAACAACAGCGCTTAAATTATTTAAAGTGTAGGGCAATACGGCATCCGCTATCTCTGACTCTTCTCTTATCTTAACAACCTTTTTATTACATTTTAAGCACCAAAGTTCCCCTTTTATTTCAAAAATCGGACTCGAACATACAGGGCATACTTCAGATGTCAGTTTTGCCCCAGACTTTAGGGCTTGGGACATACGCTGTACGTCCTCATCCTTTATACTCATGCCTTACTCCGACAAATACAGCCGGATAACCATATTTAACTGTTTAAATTACCAAAATCTAAGCAATCTAAAGGGTATAGAGGCATAACTTTTTAGTCTTTCGGGTTTGAATGAACTCGAAACCTCATCTATTTTCTTTACTTCTTCATCAGTTAACCTCCATCCGGTAGCACCAACGTTTACCTTCACATGTTGCGGCCTCTTTGCACCAGGTATTGCAAGAATGGTAGGTTCCTTTATTAACCAATTTAGGGCCACTTGTGATACATCTTTCCCCCGCCGCTCAGCAATTTCGCGCAAAACCTCAAGGATTTTATTTGCCCTTCTTAGATTCTCAGAGGAAAACAAAATATCAACTTTTCTCAGAAGGTCTCTAGGAATGTTTCCAGGAGCATACTTTCCAGTCAATATGCCCTTAGCCAAAGGACTATAAGCTATGATCGTAACCTTTTCTTGTCTAGCATAGGGTAGCAGGTCCCTTTCGATTTTTCTGTTCAGCAAATTGTACTCGACCTGGTTCGAGACGATTTCTTCTGAGGAAAGCGCCTCTTGTGCCCTTTTCAGTTGATTAACAGAGAAGTTGCTAACGCCTATACACCTCACCTTTCCTTCCTTGACCAGTTTTTCCATACCCCTCATCGTTTGCTCTATAGGAATGAAGGGATTAGGCCAGTGTACTTGATAAAGGTCTATTACATCAACGCCTAACCTCCTAATGCTTCTTTCGGCAGCTTTGATAACTTTGTCGTAGGAAAGGTTAGTGAGCCAAACTTTTGTGGCTAAAAAGACTTCATCCCTTCTACCGGCTATGGCCTTGCCAATAATCTCTTCAGACCTCCCTCCACCATAAATTTCTGCAGTATCTATAAAGTTGATTCCTAAATCTATAGCTTGATGAATAGTAGCGATAGCATCAGACTCATTGTAATCTGTACCCCATCCCCAGAGCCTTGTCCCTATTTGCCAAGTGCCGAGTCCTATCACAGAAACTTTAAAACCACTTTTACCTAACTCAACGTATTCCATGCTTATTTTGAAAAATACAGCGCTAATTAAATAACTTGATTCTCAAAAAAGCGACCTACTTAAACTTAGAGGTAATGGTTGATGATAACTTGACAGCAACAAAATGCGGTCTGACTTAATTAAATTTATTTCTTGCATTCTTTTTCATCATTACATGCCTCGCCTGAAGTTAATAGGAATAGTTGGACTATTGAGCCTCGTGGTGGCGTACTCTTCTATAGCGCTGAGCATCTCTATATCTCCTTGGTTTAGCTGGATGGAAAATGCTCTAAGTGATCTGGGCGCAAGACAACCTTCAAACGTTATATTCAATCTAGGATTGATGTTATCAGCCGTCTTAGCTTTTTTCTTTCTCATAGGTCTGAGAAGACTTCACAAGGGTGCTTTGGGCACGGTCGGCGTCACGCTCTACGCACTAAGCACGATCTCGCTCTTCATGATAGGATTCTTTCCGGAAACTGCAGGAATAATACATTATTACGTCTCGGTCACGTTCTTCGTATTCGTAGCGCTAACGCTGATAATCTTTGGAGCATACAATTTAATCTATCCTCCGCGCTCAGTAGTATTGGGCACTGCGTTGTTGCTTCTATCTGCTATAGCGATAGTGGTTTGGCTCTTTCCGTGGAGAGGTGTGGCCATTCCGGAATTGATAGCATCCTTAACGATTTCAGCATTGGTCGTTATCATGTCGGTTAGGATGTTAAATGCACGAGAACAGTAGCGTCAAACAAACGTTAAGGCGATTAGAGAGGCTATTGTTACGGTAGCTGCAGGTAGCATGTATTTGTAAGCACTCATGACGTTGGTTTTTAGGTATTCTGCTGTGAAAACAAGACAAAGATGGAACGGTGAAACTGTGTAACCTATAAATGCGGAACCGTAAATTAAAGCAACATCATGTATGGTTGATGCAATTCCGGACGCGAAGGTGGCGAATGAGAGGGCAATTGCTCCGGATATCGAGGCTAACATATAGCCCAAAAAGAATGGGAGCAAAATTTCAATAATGAGCGGTGGAAGTACAAGGCTGAACGTATTAATCGATGCCGGTATGCTTGTGTTTATGATAAGCCCCCTTAGCAACATAGCAGAATAAAGCACGAGTGTTATTGTTAACGTTCTCTTATCCATAAACGATCTTAAAATACTCGCGCCCTTTGGCTTACTTATCAATAACACGCCAATTATGCCCGTCGCAGTTCCCAAGACTATTCCATAGAGTCCCATGTTAAGGACTACTGATAAAATTGTGGCAACTATAACTGCTGACAAGAATGGGACAAGTGACATGCCGCTAGAATGCTGTTCAACAAACTCTGTAGTTATATGTCTCTTCCTTTTCATAAGCAATGGGTATCCGCATGTAAACATTATGAACATTGATGGAAGTAGACCTGATATTAAGTCCGAGAGTTTAATAGAAGTTAATGCAACAGTAAGTACAAGGGCATCGTTGATTGGACAAGCAAAAAGCAACGTATGTCTGTACCATACATTTATGAAAACTTTTTCGCCTTTATTTAGTCCAAGGTCGTTACCGATCTTGTCGACGAAAGGTGCGGATAGAAGGGCACCACCTGCTATGGGTAGGAGACCCAGAAATGAAGGAATGGTCACAGCAATAAGTTTAGGTTTTCGGACTTTTGTCATTATATAAGATTGAGCTTCATCAATCATTTTTGTAGTAGAGTAAATGTTCACGAAGAAAACAATCTCTATCGAGATTACTATTAGTAAAATAGTCGTTTCGTTAGTAAGTGTTGAAAATAATGTACTGGGCATATTATGAAGCGGCTGGGTCATAAGACCAAAGAATAGGGTGCCTAAAAACAGAGATATGCCAATATTTATCTTAAATATGACAATCGCGATAAGTATGGCTATAAGCGTTCCGATCAGGATTGCTAGTTGCTCCACGTATTCAACTCCTTCTATCGTTGTCCTTGGGTTTTAAGCTAAGAGTTTTTCTAATTTTGAATCAAGAGATAGTAACGCTGATTTTGACCATATCACAAGCCTTGCGGGTTTTGCCCCAGGTGCTAAGTGTAGCACGCTCAATTCGCTCAACTTAGTAAAATCAACACCAGGAATGCTTGAAGCTGCTTTTTTGATGCCCTTGTCATTCATACACACTATTAATGGGCCGACTCTACGTTTGTACCTCCTGCCCCGCATCTTTCCTTTTCCGGCCCTGATTTTCTTTTCTTCACACCTTTCTAGCTCCTCTTTAAGGCCTAACCGTTCTAAGAACACTTTCAATTCCTTCGCTTTACTAACGCCTTCGATATCGTCCGTAACAACTATGGGGAGCTTCAAATTATCGGGAAGCTTGTGGCCCCTTAATCTTACTGCACTCGGTACAGCGGTAAAAGCAATCGCCGAGAGCAGGGATGCAAGCTTTTCTTTCTTATTTAACTTCTTATGGATTTTCTTCTCAGGTTTTGGCGGATGTGTGGGTCTGCCACCAACAGCGGAAGGTACAAAACCGCCTGCCATGGCTTTTCCTGTACCACCGCCCTTAATCCTTGATACCCTCGCCATACCATAGCCCGCTCCCCATGATTCTACGGAGTACTTGTGGGCAGAAGCCTTTGAAGCGCCCTTCGGTTGAAGGATGTGTGTCATCAGATGAATGTATGCTCTTTTGATAAGATCTTCACGTAGTGGTGTATCGAAAACTCTCGGTAACTCTACAAGCTCAACCTCTTTACACTCAAGGTTAAGTACCGGAACCTTAGGTCTTTGTTCCTTCTGGGATGTTAATAAAGAAGATGTGACACTCATGTACTTACACCTGTATTAGCGTGATGCGCGGAGGTTCCTGATGAGTAGGAGGTCTTGCTGCAATCCTTAATACAACAGGTCTTTTCGGCGTACCAGGAACGCTCCCCTCTAATACTATTGCACTACTACGCAGTACTCCAAACTTATGAAATCCGCTTTTTGGTACGAGCTTTGCTCCATCACTTTCCAGCTTGAGTATCCTTTTGTTGAACTCCGTCCTACGGTGAAAGCCCATCTGTCCAGCTCTAGGAACGGTATACATAACGTATGATGGCTTCCAGGGTCCGATAGCGCCAACACCCCTTTTCGTCTTCCTAGACTTCCTAGGTAGTATCTTAACACCATACCGCTTAACTACGCCTTGAAATCCATGTCCAGTGGTAACTGCAATAACGTCAACAAACTCACCCTCTCGGAATACCTCAGTAGGTGACAACTCCTTACCGAGCTTAGAGAGGGCATAATCCAAACATTTTTGCACGTCACCACCGCCGACCTTCACCTCTAGTATGTCGGGTTTTTTCTTAGGAAGTCTGACGAGTTTAGGTTGGGATGCTATTATTAACCTGACCTCAGACACGCTCTTCCTGAACTCCTCTATACGTGCCAGCATTTCGTCTTCGTTTGACCTTAACGTGGGTATCTTTCTCTTAATATCAGGAGGGAGGTTCTTACTCCATATCTTTGTCAGCTCGACCAGCTTTCCTCCCTCGTCTTTGTAAAGGACTATGCCTGCGACGATCACGGGCGGTGCTGAGAGTATCGTTGCAAGTTTCTGCACTTCAACCCCTTGCGT
The DNA here is from genome assembly GCA_023268355.1 of Candidatus Terraquivivens tengchongensis. Classification (GTDB taxonomy): domain Archaea; phylum Thermoproteota; class Nitrososphaeria_A; order Caldarchaeales; family Wolframiiraptoraceae; genus Terraquivivens; species Terraquivivens tengchongensis. The sequence goes on along the minus strand of JALNJK010000002.1, from coordinate 93,312 downwards.
TGGAGAGTTGGGTGTCGTATCTACATAGTAGACCGACGTTACGCCGGCCTTGTATGCCAAAAAACCCAAGGGCCTCGGCTCTCCTTTGTATTCAGGCCAGTACTTTACTCTAGGCACTAGACGACTGGCCCTGCCCCTAGGTAAGAATGCCAACGAACCCCTCCTTGGTGCAGAGTACTTTCTATGACCCATTCCCTAGCACCAGTCATCTGTTGAGGAATTTTATCGATAACCCATCAAAAGGGGCAAGATAAATACTTTCTATCAGCCTTCAGCCTTCAGGGGATACCTAGGGTCTTCTTTGACTATGCCCAGCACCAAATGTGTGAGGGTCCTTTCGATGTAAGGCATTGACAGGAGCCACTTCACGAACCTATTAAGCTCATCCCTATTCTTGAACCTTGCAATGATTATGGAGTCGGTTTCACCCGTTACGTCGTATACGCTGCTCACATTAGGCTTCTCAGCCACTTGATGTTGAACCTCTATCAGCTTTCCCTTAGAGATAGTTAGCTCTATTATGGCCGTTATCTCATAGCCCAATTTCTCGTAATCAACGAGGGCTGCGTACCCTTTGATAATGCCGTCTTTTTCCAAAGCCGCCACCCTTGAAGCCACAGTCGCGACCGATATTCCGAGTTTTTTTGCTATGCTCCTATAAGATGCCCTGCCGTCTTTAATCAACTCGCGTATTATTGCTAAATCCATCTCGTCTAGCATGCATGCGTCTAAAATTCTAATTCCCGTTAATTATAAAAATCTTAATGAAACCAAAGGTTGGGTAATGAGTGATAAGTGATGGACTTATCGGAACTTGAGCCGAAGCGATTTCTGGAATTCCTCGAGCATGCTTACGCTTTAAAGAGAATAAAGAGGCGGGGCTGGATGAGGAAGAAAATCTCAAGGATTGAATCGGTTGCGGACCATTCTTTCAACCTTGCTCTATTATCCATGGTGATAACCGACCTGAGAGGTCTTAATGTAGAAAGGTCTGTTGGGATGGCGTTGCTACATGACCTTTGCGAATCGATAGTCGGCGATTTAACACCAAAAGATAGGGCCAAATTCGGCATCGAAAAATCAATGGAAGAAGAACATAAAGCGATGGAGTACATCCTATCGTTCTTACCGCCGGCACTCGCCAAAAAATATCTTAATTTATGGAAGGAATATAAAACAGGGTCTACAGCTGAGGCAAGACTCATAAAAGAGCTGGACCGCTTTGAAAGGGCCCTACAGGCTGTCAAATATGCAAAGAATAAACGTCTCAAGAAGGTCTTAAAGCACTTCTGGGAAGAGTTCCTAAAAACCTCGCAGGACAGATCTTTATACGCCATATTACAGTATGCTATCGAGACTCAAAAGTAATGTATGCATTTCTGCACTTTCCTTAGGGTTTAAGGGAACTTAAATACGTCCTTCGAACCAGAATAATATGATGAGCATACTGCTAAGCCTTGAGATGATAGCGAAGTACCCATTCACGAAGGCCGCCAAAGATTACGTCTCATCTCTCCGCATAGACATAGAAAGTTTAGGAAGCCCCGAGTTCGCTCGCGTCTATGAAAGGGCGAAATTTAGAGTTGAAGAAGCATTAGAAAGGGGCGGGAGGTCGTACGGGGTTGGTGATGCGAGGACTATCATGGATAAGGACTTAGAGGTCGAGCTTTTGTCGTTTCCATTGGCCTTGTTCATGGTCGCGGCCCTTGATGAAGATTTTGCATCGAGAAGGTTTGGGCTGGCAGAGGCCATAAGGGCAGAAGTACTCATTTCAAGGGAACGGTTAGAAGTAGTCGAGGTTTTAGCTAAAGAAGAGCTGGGCTTTAACTTAAAGAGGGTAAGAAAAAAGCTTGACAAAGATTACGAGCTTGCGATACATTTTACGGATTACCTTAGAGAAGCGTCTAGGTTTAACGCAAACGAATGGAAACTCGTTAATAGATGCTTGGAGAACGGCTACGTCTACATAACCCAAAGAGAACTGGCAAGGCTGATGAGGAGCTCGATCGAGCGGTATATAGTAGCGAGGGTAAAAGCAATCGGTAGCGTCAGACCGCCAGATTATATGCGAGACTTCATTAAAGAGCAGAAGGATAAGCTGCTTGCAAGAAAGTATAAGATAGAGTCGCTAGCCTCCGGCATATCGCCAAACAGTTGGCCACCATGCATGAAAGTACTCCATAAAAACCTTATCAAAGGTGAGGCTTTATCCCACTTTGCCAACTTTGCGCTCGCATCGTTTCTAATTAACATCGGTATGAACGTGGAAGACATCGTGAGTATCTATGCTAACAGGAGCGACTTTGATGAGAAAATCGCGAGATACCAGATTGAGCATATAGCAGGTATGAGGGGTAGCAGAACGAAGTACACGTCACCTTCTTGCAGCACAATGCAGACGCATGGTTTATGCATTGAACAAGGCAGGCTTTGTGGTGGAATAAAGAATCCGTTATCTTACGTTAGGAGATTCGGGAGACTTAAACCCAAAGCTACCGACAGCTAAGCTATGTTTGCTCCTTTAATGCGCTAGCTATCTTGTCCGCCAGCTTTAGTAATCTTTCATGTTCGCCCTTTCCCATGATTTTCCTCTCAACCTTCTCGAAGTTTTCCATAAGGTACGTCTCATCGTCCTTTTCGGCTATGAGCTCATCAGCTATCTTGAACAGTATGTTGTCCTCTTTCATTATATGCTGGCTCAGCATACTTGCATAAGCCTGAACATTTTCGGCTATAACCTTCGCCGCCTCGAGCGACCCCTCTTTGTAACTCGGAAGCGCCTCAACTATGGCCTTCCTGTAGCTCCTGCCCAGCTCATGTTCATATAGCATAACGCCTATCGGCCCGCCCTCTTTAGGGACACCCATGCGCTCCATCCACTCGAAGAGCACATTTTCCTCTTTTCCATGATGGCACTTGTCGGCGAATTTTTCCATGAAGTCCGTTATCTCCTCTATAAGGGATGGGTCAACTCTTTTGCCTCTTAAGAGTGTCCGCCCGACCCAATCCATCGTTGTTATTACTTTCTCTATCACCCTGTGCTCGCTTTTTAATACCTCTGTTGGTGCAATCATACCTGTCCAGTTATAACGCCGTTAACTATTATATTAATCTATCTCAAAACTAAAATAGGCAACATTCCACCAAAAACTTGTTGTTGAAATTCAAGGTTGCCCCGAGGCTGTACGACCCTGAAAAGGTCAAGGAGATTTCGAGGGATTTCTCTGGCGGTTATTTGTTGCTTATCAAACTGTCTAGAGCGGCCAGAGTGGCCTTCGGCTCTGCGGGCACGCTACTCCTGAAACCGGGTTACTACGTCTATGCTGGCTCGGCCATCGGAAAAGCTGGATGGAGGTTGCTTCGTCACGTAGGCCCATTCAGAAGAAGACCCCATTGGCACATAGACAGGCTTCTGAATAAAAGGACTGCAAGAGTTATAACGATAGGTGTCCTGCCTTCTAAGAGGAAAACGGAATGCGTTCTTTCGCGTTGTGTATCCTTGATGGCAGATTACAGTTTGGTTGGTGTCGGCTCGACTGACTGCGACTGTCCATCACATTTACATTACTTCAAGAGGAAGTCCGATGCCATGAAAGCCATAAAAAAAGCCATCTACAGAGCAAGGGGGGTACAATTAGAGCCTAATGTTCCGAAAACCTTTTGTCCTAAACATCATTCCAAATGTTTAGGTGTTGTATGGGGTCGGAAGCTGAGCCGCGCATAGAGCTAGTTAAGGGTGATATAACAGATTTAGACACAGATGCTATAGTTAACGCTGCCAACAGTAGCCTAAAGATGGGGGGCGGAGTGGCTGGCGCCATACTAAGGAAAGGAGGTTATGAAATTCAAAAAGAGTGCGATAAGATAGGTTGTTGTCCTGTAGGCGGTGCGGTCATTACGGGAGCGGGTAAGTTGAAGGCTAAGTACGTGATACATGCTGTCGGTCCGAGATACGGTGAGGGTGACGAAGACAGGAAACTAAAAGATGCAACACTCAACAGCCTCAGGTTGGCAGAACGGTACGGTCTGAAGAGTATAGCCTTTCCGGCCATATCGACGGGAATATTTGGCTTCCCGAAGGACAGGTGCGCCAGGATCATGGTGCCGACAGTAGCTGAGTTCTTGGAAAAAGAGGCAAAGAGCCTCAAGAAGGTTGTCTTCTGCCTTTATGATGAAGAAACATATAGAATATTCGAGAAAGTGCTGGAGGAAGTTAAAACAAAAAAAGTTTAGGATGATGTAAAAAATCGTAGGAAATGCTGCACGCTACAAAACTTTAGTCAGTCTTCTCTCCACATCGCTCCAGTTTACTACGTTCCACCATGCATCTATGTATGCCTTCCTGTCGTTCTTATACTGAAGGTAGTAAGCATGTTCGAACGTGTCGAGAACCAAGAGCGGGACTGCACCAGGAACTAGCTGGTTGTTGTGCTTCTCAATCTGCAGGATTATCAACCTATCGCCCTCAGGGTCGTAAGCCAAGAGGCCCCAGCCCGACCCCTCGACGGTTGCGGCAACGGAGCTTAGCTGTGCTTTAAAGTTCTCGAAACCGCCTAAATCTTTATCAATCCTGTCCGCCAAGATTCCGCCAGGCTTTCCACCACCCTTTGGACTCATGTTCTCCCAGTAGATTGAGTGGAGTATGTGGCCCGACAGGTTGAACGACAGATCGCGTGCTACAGCCTTGAAGTCTACTACCTCACCAGTCGTCCTTGCTTTCTCCAACTTTTCGATAGCGGCGTTTGCGCCATTCACATAAGCTAGGTGATGTTTGTCATGGTGAACTCTCAAAATTTCTTCTGAAAGATAAGGCTCGAGAGCGTTGTAGGGGTACGGTAATTCCGGAAGGGTGTATTTTTTAGCCATGATTTTTATAAAGCCTTCAAATCTATTTAAGCCTTTTATAAAATTCCTCGCGATGTTAAGTTTAGCTAGCAACACTTTTGTAGAAAAATATGAACGAAAAAGGCTGCCGTTTTAACACTTTAGGACATCCTTACTACTAGTTCGTTTATTTCCTGGCCCCTATACCCGTATTCTCCCTTGTCTTTGAACGGTCTCTTAATGCTGTGCTTAAAGCCCTTTCTTGGTGGGTGTAGTCTGAAGAAAGGCTTCAGTCCCTTTTCTTTTAGTTGCGATAGTGTGACTTCTCCAGAGAATATCTTCTCTGCCAATTCATCGATCGAGTTGAAACCTAGGGTTTTAATCAGTTCTTCATTAAGCTTTTTCCCACCATTCAGTTCGCCCCTCTTCGCCAAGAGCCTTTTTATAGTCTTTAACGTGGGCTCGCCCCAAGTCACGTAATGTTGAACTTTCCTTAACATACCGAGATAACTTGGCGTATTCTTAACTACCGTGGCGTAGTTGGCCCTTGGTAGGTTCAGCAACTTAAGCGTCGACCGTTCCTCCTCACTCGCGCCAACTGAGCCTTTTATCCTCACCACTAAAAACGTGTTCGTACTCACCTCCAAAATTACATCCCCCTAAACAGTCTTCCAGAGGGATGGTAGAACTACTTTATTCGTATTCTTAAGGGCCATGTAGGTTGCTCCGACTACTGAAAGCGTGGTCCTCGTCTCCCCAAAACTCCTAGTCCAGCAGTCTTTTATGCCCGCCATCTCCAGGACAGCTTTCTGCATATCGCCCGCCACGATGCCTAAGCCTTTTGGAGCTGGAATCAATACCATCTTCACACTCCCATACTTTCCTTCAACTTTTGTTACGAGACTGTGTGGTTCATTACATGCACATTCCCAGCTCCCACAACCTCTTTTTACCGGAATTATATTGAGTTTTGCTTGGTTTATCGCCTTCTCTATGGCTGGTACGATATGAACGGACTTCCCCGTTCCTATTCCAACATAACCGTCTCTATTACCGACTACAACGATTGCTTTGTACCTTCTTTTCTCACCTGCATCCGTCTGTTTCTGGACAAGCTTTATGTCTAGGACCTCCTGCTCGAGGTTTGGTAAAAGTATATCAACTATCTGGGGCTCTGTTATCTTATAATGGTTCGAAAAGATTTCGTCTATGGATGTTATTTTTCCATCTCTTACAAGCCTACCTAATTCTGTTTTAGGTACCCATTCTGTCTCGCTCACTTTGACACCTCCGAGAGAATTTTTTGTTTAACCTCTTCTACATGTTCTTCAAGCTTTGAATAAGCTTCCTTGTCAACTTTTGTAAAAATCTTCACAAAAGGTTCCTGGGAAACTTTTTCAAAATACTCTCTTATATGCGTGCCTTTGAGTCGTTCCTCTGAGGGAAGTACATCTTCACTGACCGGTACCTCTATACCAGCATCTATTATGCCTTTTATAACAGCATATAATCTAGATGCTTTTGAAAATAGACCCAAATCAGCTACAAGCTTCTTTATGCCTAGCCTCCTCATCTTCATGCCTGCAAGGAGTCCTGTAAGGTAAGCTGCAGGTGTGTTCTTTAATCCTCCGTTCCAACCTAACTTCCTGAGCTCTTTAGACACTGTTGCCGTTAAGGTCCTATCGCCGCCGGCTAGGCTTTGTATTGCTTGAACTATTACGTACCTGTTTGTCCTTCTAATGACTAACCTCGGCAGGCCGGACTTTATCAGCTTTAATCTTTTCCTGTAGTTCGTTAGACCCATGCGCCTTCTTTTTGGAGGTGTACGTTTAAGTAAGGCTACACATCCGCACATTTATGCGAAAACCCTCCTCAACAGCTTGTTCTGCTTTAGGTATTCCATCATAGCGCTCACAGATTTGAAGGCTCCGCTCTTCACCATCTTGTAAACTTTTCTGTAAGCTCCTTCCACGAGCATCTTCGAATCCCTGAGTTTTTTCAGGGCTTTCCTTTGCGCTCTAACCTTTAATATCCATTGCGTTTTTCTTGGGATTATGGAGTATTTTCCGCCCTTTCTACTACCTGGCCCTTTGCGCTTTTTCCGCTCGCGTAACCTCCCTTTGCTTATACCTTTTTCCTGAATTTTGTAGATCGCGCCATCCTCTATTAGCCGTTTTATTTCTTCTCGAGATATTGCTGCCTCTATTTCATCAAGCCTTTCTTCATCGAATCTAACCCTGCTTTCGCCACACTTCAAGAGCTCTGCCGCTAATCTCTTCTGAAGCGTAAGGCTCATGCTGTCTCCTCCTTAAATTGCGGCGGCGGGTTTAGAATTTTTATACCTTTTTCGCGTGCAACCTCTGCTATCCGTATCCTTTTTAGTCTTCCAACAGTGGCCGCAATCCTTATGGCCTGTCTACTCGGGTCTATTCCTTCCAAGTCTTCCGGTCTGCTAACTAAGACTTCCTCAAAGCCGGATGGATGTAGTCCTCTGAAGTTCCTATCGCCTCTGTAACCAACTTTAACAAGGGGAGGTGCGCCGCTTTTTTGTAACCTCATCCTGCTGTCTTTTCCTCTCGGTCTGCGCCATGCTTCATCAAGCCGCTTATATCTCCAGCTCTCTTGCCTGACGAATTCTGGCCTTTTCCTTCTCAGCTCAATTATACGCGACGGTAGTTTTATTGCTGCCTTCTTTATACTCGGTGCACCTTCTGTTAGTGCTGTCTTTTCTTCTTGGGATTTAGGTGCTTCTTCGCTCAAGTTTCAATCCCCTCCAACTTCCTGTACACGTATATGCCATCGAGGAACTTCCTCGGGTCTTTTTTCTTGATGCGTGTGGCATTTTCTATATTGGTGGCGGTTTGCCCAACGGAATACTTGTCTATGCCTGATACTATCACATCATCGCCTTTTACGACAACTTTGGTGTTGCCGACGATCTTCGCCCGCCTCTTGTACCTTTCACCTAAGAAGTTCTCGATTATAACTTCGTTCCCTGAAACCTTGACACTCATTGGAAAGTGAGAGGCAACGATCTTCATCTTATATGTAAAGCCCTTTGTAACGCCCGTTATCATGTTTTTAATGATAGATACCGCTGTACCTAGCATTGCTCTCGCTTTCCTATTGTTACCCAATATTTTTACCGTGATTTCCTTACCTTCTAAGGATAGATCTATGCCCATATGTGAGAAGTCGTATTCGTTTGAACCCAGCTTTCCTGTAATTTTAAGCCTAAAGCCCTCTAGGTTCGCCTTCACATCATCGGGTATCTGTATTCTTTCTTCAAGACTCTCTAGCTTAGTAGACATAACCAAGTAACCTCCCTCCTGTTCCGAGAGATTTCGCCTCGGTATGCGACATGACCCCTTTCGGTGTGGTTACTATCAATATACCTATGTCCTTACCTGGTAGATACTGCTTTTCCCACTTCTCAAATTCATTTTTCCGAACGCTGAAATGGGGCTTTATAGGGGCCGATCTGTTAACTCTGCCAAGGAGCTGTATCCTAAATTTTCCGCCCCTACCATCTTCTATGTATTCAAACGCGCCTATATAGCCGTGTCTTTGAAGCACTTTTAACACGTTCGCAATAAGCTTTGAGGCCGGGTAGATACATTCCCTCTTCCTTGCCATCTCATTATTTTGTAGGGTTGTGAAAAGACCTGAGACTAAGTCATGTCTCGTCAAAGACATTCACCTCATTCGTAAACCTTAAAGCCCATCTCAGGACCCACTTCGTTTAAGCAACGCCTGCATATATAGAGCTTATACTTCCTTATCACTCCGTCAGTCGTTCCACAACGTCTACACTTCACGACACCCTTCCCGAACTTTCTTTCCTTCGGTGGTTTATGCTTCATGCCCCTCACCTACTATCTTAACGTTAAAGTTCTGCTTAATGTACTCCATCGCCTCATGCGGCGTTATTTTGTGGCTCTTACCAATCTTGGACTTCGCCCTCCTCCTCAGCGACACTCTGAGGCCTGGCCTCGAGATATGCACGCAGATGTCCATACCAATTGTTCCGAGCGCTGGATCGTACTTTGTACCAGGTATGTCTAGGTGCTCTTTGATTCCAAAAGAAAAATTACCATTAGAATCAAAGTTGGATGCCTTGAGCGTATTGTTAACGGCTTTCAGCGCCCTCGTTAAGAACTCGATGGCCTTTTGTTTTCTCAGCGTAACCCTAAGAGCTATTGGTTCACCTTTATGTATCCCAAATCCTTTAACGGTCTTTTTCGCTTTTCTGATCTGTGGCTTCTGTCCAGTCAGGCTTTCAAGTATCTTGGCGGCCTTCTCCAATTTGGCCCCACTCTCACCTACCGAACAATTGACAGTTACCTTCTCTATTCTCAACCGCCTCATCACGTTACTAACTTCCAACAGGCTCATGGTAAGGTCACCATAGGAATACCTTCACCAACCACCATAATATACGAGAGAAGCGTCGTTACTTTTCCATCTTTAGTGTCAAGGATAACTGTGGGTTTGGCGGGGTAAGTGACGTCCCTTTTGATTTCGATTATTTTACCATGTCTTCCCTCTTCTGGTCCTTTAATTACGAGGGCATAATTGCCCTCAGAAAGCTTCAAGTGTTTGATTATATTCTTCTCAGGGAAGGATATAAGCAAAGAATCTCCAGTCTTATACGATAATACGTCGACTCCAACTTCCTTAAACCTAAAGTTATTCCCATCGTGAAGTGTTATCTGAAGATGAGCATTGTTCACATGCATCTTTCTAATAATTTTACCTATCTTGAGTTTTGCCTCATCTTCTTGTATTTTGATTAAACTAAGACCTTTTCTATATATTGAAACGATGCGGAAATGCTCGCCCGCTTCAGGTATTGAAATCACATCCATGAGACCGACAGGGAACTTGTGATCTGTTATAACTCTCCAATCCACGAGTACCTTCCTCTCCTTAATTATTTTCTTAGCCTCGGCCATCGTCTCCGCATACTTGAGGTGATCTCTTAGCAATATAGCAAGGGGTATGCATTCTTCTGCTGGATGAGGACCTGGAGAGGGCTTGATAGTAAACTTTGCTGCCTTTACGGGTATTCTAAAATGTCGTGGAGCAGCAAACCTCTTTAAATGACCCATGCCACTTTACCCCTCCTTGGGCATTTTAGCCTCTAAGACTTGCTTTCTATACTTATCTTCAAGGTTCAGCGACGTTATCATTACATTTGATACATGTATGGGTCTCGGTTTAACACGCCCATCAGCCTTTTTTATTGTCACGTTCTCAACGTACACTACTTGCTTTCTCCTATCAACGCCCGTTACCTTTCCTTCGACACCTTTAAACTCTCCCACGAGTATCTTAACGGTATCGCCCTTCCTTACGGGAAACGACCTTCTGCCATACTTTTCTCTCAACTCTGGAGAAAGATGGGCTGACATAAGCTTAGAAAGCTTATGAAGTGGGGCGTTGTACAAGAACTTTCTTTGTTTTCTGGGCTTCTTTGATAAAACTTTCACATTACATCACCTACACTATAATGCTGGCAGCGTTAGCTATTCTCGGCCACCTTTCAGCTGCCTCCTTTGCCACAGGGCCTTTTATCTCCGTGCCTTTGAGTCCACCATCTGGGGTCATCAAAACGGCGGCAGTATCTTCGAAGAATATCCAAGTACCATCTGGCCTCCTGTAAGGCTTCTTTTGTCTTATGATGACTGCTTGCATGACTTTCTTCCTGAGGTCTATGGGTCCTTTTGCGACAGTGACCGAGACCAAGTCGCCTACACATGCAGCAGGTTGACGTCTCAGCCTACCTTTATAACCATGCACCTGTATTATTTTTAAAATGCGCGCTCCTGTGTTGTCTGCACATACAACGTGGGCCCCAACGTTTATCGTTCTAGGTATGTTAGGTCTTCTTTCGAGAATACCTACTGCTGCAACTGCCCTAGACTTCTTAGCCAACCTTGCCACCTCCTAGCTTCTCTATGACCACAAAGCTGACTGTCTTGCTGATGGGTCTACACTCGGCTATCTTCACTTGGTCGCCTACTTGGACTTCTATACATGGTGGACAATGGGCTGGTATGTTGCTTCTTCTTCTCTCGTAACGCTTGTACTTCTTCACGTAATGCAGATAATCCCTTCTCACAACTATTGTGTTCTTCATCTTTTTCTTGTAAACTGTACCCGTAAGAATGATTCCCCTAACTTTCAGGTGACCATGAAACGGACATAATTTGTCGTTACACGTCCCCTCTGGAGGTTTTACTTGAATACCTATATTTCTCACGTTTACCATTTTCTCACCACCTTTTTCAATCGGTCTTCAGGTCTTCCTATCAAAACGACTCCATCCACCTTTACGCACGAACAATCCGGAAGCCTAAATGAGAATATGCATGCAGCCTTCGGGAAAAATCGCTTTCCTTTAGACGACTGTACGCTGAGCATGTTCCTACTTTCACCGACCACTACTCCGGAGCATTTCTGCTGCTTTCCATTTTTCCATTCCACATCAACGCTAAGACCTAACAGTTCGTGTCTTATAATGTTCTTTGCTGTGGGCTCAGCGTGTAATTGCATATTCCCTCGCTCCCCTTTCCCTGAGTATAGTAAGTATTCTGGCGATTCTCCTTCTAATGTTACGGGCCCTTGCAGGCTTCTCGACAGCTCCACCAGTCGCTATCTTAGTCATAAGGTCCCTATATTCTGTCCTCAAATTGTCGAGCTCTTTCAACAAATCCTCATTGCTCATGCTCCTTAATTCTTTAAGCTCTTTGATCATCATCCTTCACCTACCTTCTCTGCTTGCGTAAGCTGACCAATCTTAACCTCTTCTGGCAAGGGAGCATCCGGAGGATATATCGAGACCTTTATGCCGTAAAGGCCTGTCTTAAGCAGAACGCTAGCCGTGCCCCTCTTAACGTATTTTTCTGCAGGCTCACCAGATTTCGGTATTATTCCTTCGCTATACTTCTCACTTCTGGCTCTGGCCGAGGTAAGTTTTCCGCTGATTTCTATCTCAACCCCCTTTGCGCCAGCATCCATAATCCTCCTTAATGCCCAGAAAGCCACGCGTCTGTACCTTGCTCCCCTCTCGATAGCAGATGCTATACGTTGAGCCATGACGTAAGGGTTAAGCTCTGGGACCTCAACCTCAGCTACAGTTACCTGCGGGTTCTCGACACCAAACCTGCTCTCAAGCACGCTAGATATCTCTTTTATAACACGTCCCTTGGCACCTATAACGCGCCCGGGCCTCATAGCATATATCGTAACCCTCGTACCAATTGGGGTAAAGGCTATATCAACACCGCCGAATATCGCGTCCTTAAGCTCTTCCCTCAAATATTCCTCTATTTCTTGTTTTTGAATACTCGTTCTAAGTAACTTCTTAATTGCAGACATGGCTATATCGCCTCACCTATTACCTCTATATGCACGAGCGTTTTGAAGTACGGTGAAGACCTGCCAAACGCTCTTTCGATATACTTTTTTAGAGTCCTACCCTTATGAGCAGCAGCGTGAATTATCTTGATGTTCTCGGGTGATAGCCCTTTAAATTCTGCATTAGCTTCCAGGCTTTCCAACAGCTTCAACATCTTTCGTGCAATCTTAACGGGGTACCCGCCAGGCCCTTTCGTGGCCCGTTTATGGGCCCGTTTTTTCCTATAACGTCTGTAAGGAATCATGCGTTTCCCATTAATGACATCTTCCATGAGCTGCTTTGCCTCGTTAAGTTTCAATCCTACGATGGCTTTACAAACTTCCCTCGAAAATTTTGGAGATAAATCTACCTCCCTAAGGCTAGCCTTGACAGTCCTGTCCGGGTCCAATCCTTGGATTGAGTATCCCCATTCTGGCATGATGCGCTAGTTGCCCTAGCGGAATGTGGTAGTAATAAACCTTTTTAGCACAAAAACTTTAGAAAACGGTCCTTTGCCTAAAATGGGCTTTGGGTGCCGAAAAACGTTTTTAGCAGGCTATCACACCTAAACTGGGAAATAATGCCCTCCCACAAAAGGGTCTTACAGCTCACTGGTGGTGGATCATACGCGATAACGCTTCCAAAGAGTTGGGTTAAGAGGCTGGATATTGCGGAGGGTGCCACACTTAACGTTGAAGTACTGGAAGATGGCTCCCTACTCATAACGCCCGAGGGCAGGCAGCTGGCGAGGGACACGAGCGAGATAGTAATAGAAGATAGCCCGGTGGTCGTGAGAGATATAGTCGGCAGCTATCTGATGGGCTTTAACATCATCAAGTTAAAATCGTCAAAACCATTCAAGAGTGAGACGATTAACGAGATAAGGAAATGCGTAAGGAGGCTGGCTGGAGCCGAGATAATCGAAGAACTACCTAACAGTATGGAGATACAGATATTGCTTGACCCTGAAGCAGTAACCCCAGATAAGGTTCTAAGACGCATGGGCTCACTCGTAAATAGTATGGTGTCGGATTCTTTGGCGTCAGTTATGAACAGTGACTTGAATCTGGCCGAAAAAAGTTTGCAGCGCGACGAAGAAGTTGACAGGCATTACTTCACACTCGTTAGGATAGTGCGATTCGCAATAAGAGATCCAGAAATTGCTAAGAAAATAGGTCTTTCCCCACTCAGGCTAATGGATTTCAGACTCGTTGCAAAGTTCCTTGAAGATAGTGGTGACCATGCCGCCTCGGTATCTATGGAAGTGTTGAAAAATAAGGGACTGCAGATACCTGAAAATCTACTAAGCATTTTCAAGCAGTTAGGCGACATAGTTACGAAAGTTGGTATAGAATCGATAGAGGCCTTCCTCTCGGAGGACGTTTCCTTAGCGCTTAAGGTTTTAGAGAAAAGGAACGAGTATAGCAAGCTTTATGAAATGATGCTTTCTTCCTTAAGCTACACGCCTGATAACATCCGAAACTATATGACAAAGATCGTTCTGAACATTGAAAGAATAAATGAGAATAACATCGACATAGCTGAGCTGACAGCTCCGATAACTATTAGAAGTCCACAATAACTCAGCGACAAGAGGTCTTAAACTCTTATAAGTATCAATAATCAATAAAATTTATGTATGGTAACGATAAAATGGCTTGGTCATGCGGCGTTTGAGGTTAATATAGCTGATAAAATTGTTTTAATAGACCCATTCCTGAAGGATAATCCTCAAGCAGCAGTAAAGCCTGACGAGATACAGAAAGTTGACATAATAGTTGTAACACATAACCATTTTGATCATTTCTCGGATGCCGTTGACATTGCCAAGAGGCACGGTGCCAGCATTGTCGCAGTTTACGAAACTGCTAGTGCAGCTGCAGAACGGGGTGTTGAGAAAACTGTGGGACTTAACGTTGGTGGAACGGCAAAGATAGACGGATTGTCTATTACTTTAACACCTGCCTTCCATTCATGTACGTCCAACCCATCCGGTGTTGTTCTTTCTGATGGCAAAGTATCAATTTACCACGCTGGTGACACTTCGCTATTTGGTGACATGAAGCTGATCGGTCAACTCTATAAGCCCCGTGTAGCGCTCCTGCCGATTGGAGGCTTCTACACAATGGGCCCGCTAGAGGCGGCCGTGGCTACTGCTCTGATAAAACCTAAAGTCGTGATACCGCACCACTATGGAACATTTGATATCATAAAGCAGGACCCGAACGAATTCGTAAAATTTGTACGAAGAAAAGCAAAAAATGTGAAAGTCGTAGTGTTAAAGCCTGGCGAATCCTACGAATTATAAAAATAAATTTGCAATATAAAAACTCCCTCTATTTTTTTGCCCCAATATCTGCTATCACTGTATAAAACTTGAACAAGAATAAACTGACATAACATTTTAATTTTTCGGGCTTTTTTAAATAATCAGGTTGACGGTCCATGTCTCTTCACGATATAGATAAAGAAGTGTACGACATAACAATAGTCGGTGGCGGGCCGGTCGGTTTATTTGCTGCTTTCTATTCAGGCATTAGGAACATGAAAACAAAGTTGATCGAAGCACTTCCCCATCTTGGCGGTCAACTTTCGGCCCTTTATCCTGACAAGTACATATACGATGTGCCTGGATGCACGAAGATACTCGCACAGGACCTTGTCAAGAGGTTAGAGGAGCAGGCTATGCAAGTTAACCCGACCATAAGATTAAACGAAAGGGTCGTCGCTTTAAGACGCTTAGATGAAAAACTCATAGAACTGGAGACTACAAAAGGCCTTCATTACAGTAAAACCGTTCTGCTTACGACCGGTATGGGTGCGCTATCTATGAAGAAGCTTGGAATACCAAGCGTTGATAGGTTTGAGGGTAGGGGGGTCTACTACTCAATCACAAATAAGTGGATGTTCAGAGATAAAAAGGTCATAATAGTGGGCGGCGGCGATTCTGCTGTCGATTGGGCATTAAATCTAAAAGATATAGCATCTGAAGTAATACTTGTCCATCGTAGGGCGGGTTTTAGAGCACATGAAGCAAAAGTAATTGAACTCTTTCATTCAAATGTCCGCGTACTAATCCCTTATGTTGTAAAGGATGCACATGGTACGGAAAAACTAGAATCCGTTACGTTAACTAATGTGGAGACAGGCGAAGAAGTTACCTTAGAGACAGACTGTCTCATACCGCAGATTGGTTACGAAATGAACAACTCACTCTATAAGAGTTGGGGGCTTGATATGGATGAGCATGGTATAAGAGTGAACGGAAAAATGGAGACCAATATACCCGGCGTTTTCGCGGCAGGAGACGTAGCAAGCCCGGTAGATTCTCCCAAATTAAACTTAATAGCGATAGGTTTCGCGCAAGCCATAATAGCCGTCAACTGCGCTAAACACTACATCGACCCAAGTTCTCCCATATTTCCAGGATATACTGTTAAGCTAAGGTGATGACGAAACAACGTAACGGAACGTATAAAACTTATTTAAAAACAAACTGAGCTTTAATCGGACAGTTAGGGTTGATGTATGAAGATATCAGGACACCTCGTAGGTCCACAACCTCGCTCGGAAGAGCTCATGAAAGCTTACAGAGAGTATGCAAAAGGTAAGCTTGCTAAGCAAGCTTTGGACGATCTGATAAGGAAAGAAGCTGAAGAAAACATTAAGGTCCAACTGGAAAACGAGTTTACTGTAATCATAGACGGCATGCTGAACTGGCATGACCTCCTAAGACCATTCACGGAGAGATTAAGCGGTGTAGAGGTTGGCGGTCTTGCCAGATGGTTTGATAACAACGCGTTCTACAAACAGCCTGTAATTGTAGGAAAGGTTGAAAGGACGAGACCAATACTTGAAGATATGCTTTTTTATGACCTAGTGCCACCCAAAAGGCTCAAGGTAATCATTCCTGACCCGTACACGTTTTTAAAACTTTCAGTTAACAAAAGCTATAGACGATTTGAAGATTTGGTCTACGACGTTGCCGAAGCCATGGCGGAAGAAATTCGCGCACTTCCTGCCGTACACGTTCAGTTAACAGCGCCCAGCCTAGTCTACGAAAAACTTCCTAAAGTTGAGATAGAGTTGGCGATGAATGCCGTTGATATAATAAGAAGGAGATACGGAGGTATGTTGTCTATCCATACGTGTTTTGGAAGGGTTGGTAATGCTATGCCCGAGCTTCTAGATTTTCCGGTTGACATGATCGGCGTAGATATGACGGTTACACCATTTAAGGACTTAAAGGAATACGACTTCACAAAAATTTTAGGGATGGGGTGCGTTGACGCTCGAAATACGGTACTCGAGACACCAGACGAAATTGTCTCGTCCGTTATGAAAGTCCTATCAGAGACCTCAGTCAAACAAGTGTATGTGAACCCGAGCTCTGGGTTAGAGTTTTTACCAAAGGATGTGGCAAACATAAAAATAAGGAACATAGGTAGCGCTCTAAAGCTCCTGAAGGAGGTGTAACCTATAACCAAAAAGCTGTTCCCAACGCAAGAAGTCGGAAGTCTCTCAAAAGCACCGTTCTTGCGAAGAAGGTTGTCCGAGGAGCACATAAGAATATCAAAGGATTGGGCCATTCGCATTGGTGTAGAGAATTTTGAAGAGTTAATTGCACAGCTTAAGCCTGGCATACAAAGTGATGATAAGCTAAAAAGCTTAGAAGATTGGGCATCGTTATACGGTATAAGGTTTCATGAATCGGCAGGGTTGGACATCGTTTACGATGGTGAACAAAGAAGGGTCGAGATGTACGAATACCCGCTGATGCATGTAAAAGGATTCAAGTTTGTAGGTTACGTTAAAGTCTGGGACTTCGAAATATTCAAAAAAGCAGCAGTCTTCGACAAACCATCGCTAATAAAACCTTATCACATAGAAGAGTTTGAGTTTGCAAAAAAGAAAGCAAGACGCGAGCTCAAGATTCCGATAACTGGGCCTTACACGTTGGCAGACTGGTCTTTTGATGAATTTTATGCAAAAAGAAAGTTAAACATCGATGACCCGATTGAAAGAAGAAGAGTAAATAAACGCGATATGGTACTCGACCTTGTAAAAGAAGTCATAAGACCAAACTTAGAAGCTCTCATAAAGGTTGGGGCAAAAAGGATTCAGATAGACGAACCTGCTGCCACGACAAAACCAAATGAAGTTGACATATTCGTGGAAGGGTTCAACGAAGCCGTGAAGGGACTCGATTGCATCTTCTCTGTACACATATGCTATAGCGACTATAGGCTCCTCTTCCCACACATACTGGACCTGAAGGCCGAACACATATCGATTGAGTGTGCTAACAGAGATACGAAAATGCTTGGCAGGGACGAAAGCTCTAGACCCGGTTACTCCATACTAAGATTGTTCAAGGAGTATGGAGCGGAGATGAAGGTTGCGCCCGGCGTGATAGATGTGCATACGGACTTTATAGAATCGCCAGAACTTGTGAGGGATAGGCTGCTCTACGCGGCCAGATTATTGGATGACCCTTCCAAGATAATAGCATCGAATGATTGTGGTCTTAGGACGAGGACATGGGAGGTTGCTTACGAGAAAGAAAAAGCTCTAGTGGCAGGTGCAGGATTGGCTAGGAGAGAATTTGAATAGTTAGGTGTTTTACTTTTTTTCCTTTTCAGTAGCCTTAACCGCCCTTCTTGATACTCCGACCGGGCCGCCTTTCCTACCGGTAGTCCTGGTTCTTTGTCCCCTCACCTTAAGACCTAACGAATGCCTAACTCCCCTCCAAGATTTTATCCTTATCTCTCTTTCAATATCCTCTTTGATTGCAAGCTCTAAGTCTGCGCCGATGAGATGTTTCTTTTCTGTTGGAGCTGGACTATTTCTGTTTACCATCCAGTCTGGTATGCCATATTCTAAGGGATTTTTCGCGACAGCTTCTATGCGTTGGAGTTGCTGTTCTGTCAGATAACCTATCCTCGTCTCAGTATCGAGTCCTAAGACCCTTGCTATAGCATAGCCAAGGTTTATTCCTATGCCCTTCACTTTCGCAAGGGCATACGGTATTTTAAGCGTCCCGTCTATGTCCGTGCCCAAGATTCTGACGATGTACTTGAATTCTCCCGACATTTCTCGAGCATCCAAACCCTTCGCCTATATAAAAACATATGGGGATGCGATGAATAAGCAGCGTTAAATTTGGTTGGTGCGTAACCCTTTTTAACAAGTTTTGGGTATTTAACGGTAGAACGGCCATGGCGATAGTTGGCATCGAGTGGATAATCATTATAATACTTGTAGTAATATTCCTCATATGGGGTCCGAGCAAGATACCTGAGTTGGCGAGATCGTTGGGTAAGGCTAAGAAAGAGTTTCAGAAGGCTATGAAAGAGGCAGAGGAAATTAAGGAACAGGCCGCATCAACTATAGACGTTCAAGAATTGAAGAAAGACGTTGATATGCTTATGGATATGGCGAAGAAGCTAGGTGTACCGACGGAAGGAAGAACAAGGACTGAAATATACAACGACGTAATGGAAAAACTTGGAAAGAGTGCTTAAAGACGACACTTACGCCCCTCAGCGCCCTCCAACTAAACCGCAAGTAAGTTTTATAACTAAAAAGCATCCTTGACTTTTAGAGTTAGAGTAAATGTTGAAAATAAGGCATTATACGAGCTATGAGACCGTTAAAAAGCTTGATACAAGCCTGACAATGGCTTTCCAAGACAAAAGTCCGCTGGTGGCAACTATATATGGCAGTATTTTAAACGAGTCCTCAGGTGTTGAAGGAAAATGCCTAGGGTGAAGAAGATCAGCGAAGTCGTAGACATTCTGAAAAATAAAGATAGTATAAGGAACGTCGGCATCATAGCCCATACCTAAGGACCGTAACATCCTTAGGGGGTAAGTAGACCACGGAAAGACAACAACTACGGACAGTCTTCTAGCTGCAGCAGGGTTACTCTCACCATCTTTAGCTGGGAAGGCATTGGCCTTAGACTATCTCGAAGAAGAACAACAACGTCAGATGACGATCAAGGCAGCTAACATCAGCCTCTATTATGAGATGGACTCAAAGCCTTACATAATAAATCTCATAGACACGCCTGGACATGTTGACTTCTCTGGAAGGGTCACGAGGGCTCTGAGAGCGATAGACGGCGCGGTGGTCGTGGTGGATGCAGTTGAGGGTGTCATGACGCAGACGGAGACCGTGATAAGGCAGGCAGTGCAAGAAAGGGTTAAGCCGGTTCTCTACATAAACAAAATCGATAGGCTGGTTAAGGAGCTGAAGCTGACCCCTGAAAGAATCCAGGAGACGCTGGGTAGGATAATAATGGACATCAACAGACTGATAGAAATGTATGCCGAACCAGAGTTTAGGGATAAGTGGAAGGTTAGTATAGCCGCCGGCAGCGTGGCGATAGGTAGCGCAAAAGACAGGTGGGGATTCACTCTACAACAAGCCCAGAAGAAGGGCATAAAGTTCAGCGATGTAATTAATGCGTTTGCGAAGGGCGATATAGAGTGGCTCAGAGAAAATGCACCGTTACATGAAGCGATTCTCGAGATGGTAATAAACCACCATCCGCCTCCGCACGTGGCTCAAAAGTACAGAATACCGAAGATATGGAAGGGGCCGCTAGATAGCGACGTCGGCAGGGCCATGATGGAATGCGACGAGAACGGTCCTACGGTTATGGCAGTAACTGACGTAAAGGTTGATCCACAAGCCGGTGTCGTGGTAACAGGTAGGCTATTCAGCGGTATCGTGAGTGATGGCAATACTTTGTTGCTGGTCGGAAGGAATATAACAGAAAGAGTTCAACAAGTTGCCGTATACATGGGTCCCGCAAGGGAGATAGTCGGTAGCCTACCGGCTGGTAACATACCTGCACTCTTAGGTGTAGAAAATGCAAGGGCGGGTGATACGCTTGCAACCGTAGATATGGTTCCGTTCGAAACGTTAAAGTACGTGTCGGAACCCGTCGTAACAATATCGATAGAGCCAAAGCATAGCAAGGATTTACCAAAGCTGGTAGATTTCTTAAATAAACTGAGCATAGAAGACCCAACGCTAGTCACAACTGTAAGACCTGAGACCGGTGAGTATCTGATAAGCGGTATGGGCACTTTACATCTGGAGATAGCTTTAACATGGATAGCGAAGGCAGGTCTGGAAGTCATCCCAAGCAAACCGATAATCCTCTACAGAGAAGCTGTCCAGAAAGTGGGGAAGGTCTTCGAAGGTAAATCGCCGAACAAACACAATAGGATATACATTAGGGCAGAACCGTTGGAGCCTGAAGTAATAGAGCTGATAAGGTCAGGTGAGCTTTATGACGAGATGGACAGGAAACAGGTGGCGAAGATACTGCGGGACCATGGATGGGATGCAGAAGAAGCTAGGAACGTTTGGTGCATCGACCCCAGAGGCAACATACTCGTTGACATGACGAAAGGGGCACAATATCTTCATGAATCCAAGATGATGATAATAGGCGGTTTCCAAAGGGTAGTGTCGGAAGGTCCGCTCGCCGGCGAAGCTATGAGGGGAGTAAAGGCGGTTTTAGTTAACGTGGAGTTACATGAGGACCCTGTACACAGAGGCTATGCCCAGATAGCGCCGGCGACATGGAGGAGCCTCTATGCCAGCATACTGAGCGCCGACCCCGTGCTGCTTGAACCCATACTAAAGCTGGAGGCAAAGGTATCGCCCGAATTCATGGGCGCCGTAACCAGTGTCATAAGCTCCAAGAGAGGAAAGGTGCTGGACATAAAACAAGCCGAGTACATAACAGTAATACAGGGTGAGATTCCAGCAGCTGAGACTTTCGACCTTAGCGAGGTCATGAGAAGCGTGACGATGGGCAAGGCCTTCTGGGCTACTGAGTTTTCTTCTTGGAAACCCGTTCCAGCGTCAATAAGGGACAAAGTCATAGCGGAGATAAGGAAGAGGAAGGGCCTCCCGCCGGAGATACCGAAGATATCCGATTTCGTGGAAGAGGGATAAAGTACCGAATAAACTAATTTTACTTCCTTCGCCCCAATTCTTCATTCGCCATTCTATGTGCAACGAGAATCGGTGATGGTAGCCGGCCGGCTCTCATTAGCTTCTTAACAATTTCTACTGCTGTACTCAAGGATATTTTATGGCCAACACTGACGTACACGTCTTTCGCCACCGCCTCACCAACTATGTCGCCGTTCAACACCACGACCCTCCTTCCATTCACAGTTTTAATTTGGCCACAGAGGAGCCTTTTCGCTACACCTATCGTCGGCTTGTCCAACATGATACCAACGTAGCATGCTATACCAAACTTTCTAGGATGGAGCCTCCCGTTACCGTCAACGAGAAGCACGTCAAAATCGTTCTTCAAGCTCTTGATTACGTTAAGCATGGGAGGCGCCTCACGAAGGAAGAGAAGGCCCGGAACATAAGCATGTCGAACTGTATACCTGCGCTTGCTGACTTCAACTACGCTCCCATCCTCGTTTTGTATAACGGCAACTGCGACGGCATGCTGGTTGGAGTAAGCTACGTCAACTCCGCAGAACAACTCATACTTCTTGGAGAAGTCGTACTCTGAGACCATGGATGCCATTCTCACTTGAAGCTCGACTGCTTCCTCATACGTAAGCGATTCAAGGTCCAAAAGGTACGCCGACCTTTCCATTCAGCTCCAAGAGCATCAAAGATTCTTATAAAGGCACACAGTAGCCAATTAGTTCAGCATCCTCGGAAAAAATTTCTCTGCACGTGCTGAACTAATTCCGTCCTACCAGCCAAGGCGAGGCCCTATATTTCTTTAGGTGTTTGCTATCCAAATTTTAAAAATTTAAAATATGGCTTAAATTATCTGTATAAACTTTTTTGATAGGCTTTTAAAGCTATAAATTTATATTAAGGATGGTAAACCTTCCATCCAAAGAATTTAAGGTAGTGAAGCTGGAAATTGCCGCCTACTAAAGCATCTGAATACGATGTAGAGGTATTATATGACGTCCCGAGAATAGAAGAGAAGCTGATAATCAGGGCTTTAACGAATTTAGGAATAAAGCCCAAGCTGACACCCGTCAAGGATACTCCTTTGGTTTTTAAAGAGAGCGCACCGAGTGTGTGCATAGTTAGACCGATGTCCATGTACAGGGCAGCGTACTCAGCCGCCGTAAGGGAATCCTCTGGAAGCTTCACGATAAACAGCTCTGAGGCTATAATTGCCTGCGGCGATAAGGTGCTAACGCTATCCAAGCTGGCATCGGCCGGATTGAGGATACCGAAGAGCGTGGTGGCGCTGACGATACAATCTGCTGAAGAAGCGTACAAATCGATAGGCTTGCCGCTGGTCGATAAGCCTCCGATCGGTGGATGGGGCAGGCTGGTCTCCCTCGTATCGGATGAGACCGCTTACAGGAGCCTTTTGGAACATCGCGAGATGATGACGAGTCAGCAGCTTAAGACCCACATAATCCAAGAATACATAAAGACGCCCGGAAGGGATGTAAGGGTAATAGTTTTAGACAATGAAGTCTTGGGCGCTATGTACAGGTACAAGCAGGAGAATGAATGGAGGTCAAACGTCGCACTCGGAGCAAAGGCTATAGGCTTCAAGCCGGATGAAGAGTTGGCAGAGATCTGCATAAAAGCTGCAAACGCCATCAAAGGGGTGTTCGTGTCTGTGGACGTGCTTGAATCGGATGGATATTTCTTAAACGAGGTGAACGGTGTACCAGAGTTTAAGGCTTTCATAGAAGCGACCAAAAGAAATGTGGCGGCAGATTTGGCAAAATACGTCATTAAGGTGCTTAAGCGATGACGGTTAAGGTGTCAATAATAGGCGCCTCGGGCTACACTGGGGGCGAGCTTCTTAGACTATTGGCGAATCACGATAAGATAGAGCTGCTCTACGCAACGTCGAGGGAGTATGCGGGAAAACCCCTAACGACAGTTCATCCAAACCTGAGGGGCTTCTTTTCAGGTATGAAGTTCTCAGACGTAAACATAGACAAAATCTCCTCGGATTCTGACCTAGTGTTTGTGAATACGCCTGCTGGCACGTCAGTAAACTATACTCCAAAGTTACTGGAGGTAGGCCTAAGGGTCATAGACTTAAGCCCCGACTTTAGGTTAAAGAGAACAGAGGACTACGAGCTCTGGTACGAGATGAAGCACCCGAGGCCAGATTTACTCAAGGAA
Source organism: Candidatus Terraquivivens tengchongensis (assembly GCA_023268355.1). GTDB lineage: Archaea > Thermoproteota > Nitrososphaeria_A > Caldarchaeales > Wolframiiraptoraceae > Terraquivivens > Terraquivivens tengchongensis. Next base: position 69,920 of record JALNJK010000002.1, on the reverse strand, counting down.
GCAGTGTTCGGTCTACCAGAACTTCACAGGAAAGAAATAGCCTCCGCAAAACTTGTAGCATGTCCAGGTTGCAACTCTACAGCCGCCCTTCTTTCCCTCATACCCGCAGTTAAAGCTCGCATCATAGACTTAGACCATGTAGCCGTTGACGTCAAAGTTGGAAGTAGCGAGGCAGGAAGAATACCAACAGCTGGTACGCACCATCCAGAGAGGGCTAACGTTATGAGACCGTACGAAGCATCCGGTCATAGGCATGTGGCAGAAGTTGAACAAGAACTTTCACAAATAGCAGGTAGAGAGTTAAAGATAGCATTTGTTCCGCATGCTGTAGGAAGCGTAAGGGGCGCACTGGCAACTTCACACGTTTGGCTCGTTGATTCTAACATGGATGAACAAGATGTTTGGAAAGTTTATGCTGCTGAGTATGGAAAAGAACCGTTCGTTAGAATAGTCAGGGGTAAACCGTACCAATATCCCGACCCAAAGCACATCATAGGCAGTAACTTCGCGGATGTAGGTTTTGCCGTCGAGAAAAGAGTTGGCAGGGCTGCTTTGATGGCCGCAATCGATAACCTAGTAAAGGGTGCGGCAGGTCAGGCCATACAGTGCATGAACATAATGCTTGGGTTTGACGAGAAAACCGGCTTAAACTTTCCAGCCATTAGGCCTGTTTGACGAAAATACTCCACCAAAAAATTAATAGCTGGTATAACATATGTCCAGCGAAGTACGATGAAAGTATTCCGGACTATAAATGGGAAAGGTAAGATTAACGTGTATGTCCAGAAAGACCATGAGGTATTTAGATGGTCTGGCGAGCCGTTAAGCATTCTAGTAACGTTCAAGAAAGAAGGTAAGGTGGCCCTTCACGAGAAGGTAGGCTTGACCATGGAGGAGTTGCTCAAGAATGAGAAACTAATCACGCCTTATGACCCGCCAGAAATATGGGGCGCAGGCATAGTTTACGAAAGGGCTAGGGTTAGGTATACGGAGGAGGACGTGGCGATGATTAAGGGTGAGAGCATCTACGAGATAGCCTACGTATCTGAGAGGCCCGAGCTATTCTTTAAAGACGTCAGCGGGAGGCGCTCCGTAGGTCACGAAGACTTCATCAACGTCCGAAGCGACTCTAATTGGACGTTGCCTGAACCTGAACTTGGCGTCGTGCTGGACTCGGACGGTTCGATCCTCGGTTATACTGTGTGCAACGACGTGACGGCGCGTGATATCGAAGCCCAGAACCCTCTATACCTGCCACAAGCGAAAATATATAGAGGCTGTTTTTCCTTCGGACCATCCATAACAACCCCAGACGAAATTGCAGACCCGCACAACCTCGTTATAAAGATGAGAATTTTAAGAAATGGAGACGTGATATTCGTTGGCGAAACGAACACCTCAAAGATGAAGAAGAGAATTGAAACTATAGTTGCATACCTGCTTAGGGACAACATAGTGCCTTCCGGTACACTAATATCGACTGGCACGGGCATAATTCCGGGCAAAGACGTACAACTCAAAGACGGTGACAGGGTAGAAATCTACATAGAAAAAATAGGAACGTTGGTAAACTACGTAAGGAAGCTCAGGTAACGTCTCACCTTCTCAATGTTTAAACGATAGGCCCTCGTCAGATCAAATATATCATAACCTATTGATACGAACCTAAAGCCCATCTTGAGGGCATTCATAGCATCGTCGACAGAAAGTGCGGCCATTCCTGGCGCAACCCCTTTTCTTTTGCACGAATTCAAAACCTTATCGATGGCCGACTTAAACTTCGGGTGTTCAAAGTCTCCGAATATCCCTAAATTTGCGGATAAATCGTACGGCCCTATGAACGCTACATCAACACCTTTGACTGAAAGTATCTCATCTATGTTGTTTATCGCATCCTCCGTCTCGATTTGAACAACCACCAAAATTTCATCGCTGGCGCTTTTAAAGTACTCGTTGCTGGGTTCTAGCCCATAATATACGGCTCTTCTAGGTCCAAAACCTCTGATGCCCTGAGGCGGGTACATTACGGCTTTGACAACCGCCTCAACGTTTTCACGTGTGTTAACCCACGGAACCATAATGCCATATGCACCTATGTCCAGAACCCTTTTGATTATCACAAAATCGTTCCACGGAATCCTAACGAGCGGAACGGTATCTGTGCCATTAGTCGCGGGCAGAAGCCTTTGAATGTCGCTCACCTCTAAAGAACCATGCTCCATATCGAACAAAAGCCAATCGAGACCAACTCTCGATAAAGCTTCAATAACGTCTGTGCTGTTGATAGTAACCCATGCACCTATGGCCACCTTACCTTCATGTAGCAATCGCTTGACCTTATTTTTGAACACATTAACCACCACTATTAGATTACAGTGTACGTACGTGATCGTTAGAATTTTATAAACGTTGGTACAAAGGAAATGTATAATTTGCAGCAGCGCCTCTAGGAATCCGCGAGAGTTATGATAGTGGTTAAGGCTGGCGGAAGGGCTCTGATGCAGAATAGGAACAAGATACTGGATAGTATAGCCTCAAGGGCGAAGATGGGAATAATTTTTGTACATGGTGGCGGCGATATAGTTTCTGAATATTCCAAAAAGATGGGTATAGAGCCTAAGTTTGTCACATCACCGCAGGGCATAAGGAGCAGATATACCGACGAGAACGAGATGGACGTTTACAACATGGTGATGTCGGGCAAGCTTAACAAAGAGATGGTTTCGTATCTTGGAAAGCAAGGGGTTAAGGTCGTTGGGATAAGCGGCGTTGATGCCAGCGTGCTGAAGGCTGAGAGGAAGAAGAAAATAGTGGTGGTTGATGAGCGCGGAAGGAAGAGAGTTATAGACGGTGGATATACTGGAACGATAGTTTCTGTGAACACGGAGCTGCCCCGGTTACTCATAGAACAAGGATATGTCGTGATACTCTCACCAGTGGCAATAGGTACAGAAGGTGAGCTCCTTAACGTTGATGGTGACCAAGCCGCCGCGGCTATAGCAAAGGCTTTGAGGGCTGAGGTCTTAGTTATACTGACGGATGTAGAGGGTCTGATTCTAGACGGGCAACTCGTACGTGAGATAACGCCCCGAGAGGCGCGCAACCTATTACCCAGAATAGGCGCAGGTATGAACAGGAAGATGATGCTGGCGGCCGAGGCCGTCGAGGCGGGCGTCGAGCGCTGTATAATCTGCTCAGGGCTTACCGAGGAGCCCCTCTCTGTGCTTGAGCAAGAGCACGGTACAGTGGTAAGCATGCGCAGCTTTTAGCAATTGCAGAATCTGATTACGTTTTATGTCGAAAATATATCCGAATATCGTATTTTTAATCCGAAATACAGGTTTATTACACAAAAAATTAAAACATTTATATCACTTTCAATACGAAAAATGTAGTAGAATCGTGGTGTTCAAACCATGGTAAAGGTTAAGTGTCCGATATGCGGCGGCGAGCTGAATATACCCGAAGACTCGTTGCCCGGCGAACTGTTCGAACATGAAGAGTGCGGCGCACATTTAGAGCTTGCCATAAATGAAGGAAAGTTCGAGTTGAAGCTGGCCGAGGAGATAGCCGAAGACTGGGGACAGTGAAACTCGATTGAGGATCGGGCTGGCATACGACATCATAAGATGGGAAGAGAAAGCCCTCGCGTATGCCGTCAAGGACCTAGGTCACACACTTGAGCTTATCCACGTTCCAGAATCCGTTTTTCACCTTACGGAGCCCAACGCTAGAGGACTTGACATAGTTTTCGAAAGATGCGTAAGCTTCTATAGGGCTTTGGCATCTTCGCTTACGTTACAAGCTCAGGGAGTCGTCGTCGTTAATAACTTCGATATCATAAGGAACTGTGGCGACAAGATGTTTACAACTGTGATGCTTGCAAAGAAAGGTGTGCCCGTACCAAAGACAATGATAACTTTCGACAAGGTAAGGACGCTTGAGGCCGCAAAGAGCATTGGATATCCTGTTGTGGTGAAGCCGATATATGGAAGCTGGGGCAGGATGATAGCTAAGGCCGACGATGAGTCCTCGTTATTAGATATACTGGATTTCAGGGAGAATATGCCCTCGCCCCACTTTCAGATACACTACATCCAAGAGTTCATCAGAAAGCCCGGAAGGGACATAAGAGCGTATTATGTATGGGGAGAAGTCCCTGTTGCCATCTACAGGGTAAGTCAGAACTGGAAGACGAACACTGCACTCGGTGCGAGGGCGGAGCCAGCCAACCTGGACGAGAGTACAAAGGAGTTGGTCATAAAGGCAGGCGAGGCGATGGGCGGAGGTGTCTTGGGTGTGGACTTGATGGAGGACGAGGACGGTAGGATATTGGTATCCGAGGTGAACGCTGTGGTCGAGTTCAAGAACACGGTTAGGGTTACCGGCTACGATCTACCTCGCAAGATAGTCTCTTCAACTATAGAAGTGCTAAGAGCATGAACGCATTAGAGAGGAGCTTGAAGATAATACAGTTCGCCAAGCCAAGGCTCCTCAGACTATCAAGGGCTTACGGGCAGTATGTATGGGACGATACGGGAAGGAAGTATTTGGACTGTCACACTGGGCATGGTGTTGCTTTTCTTGGCCATAGGAACCCAAAGGTGGTAGAGAGTATAAAGCGGCAGATGGACCTGATCATGACAGCCACGCCAGCTTTCCAGACAGATATCGCTGACGAGACATTATCGAAGCTTTCGAAGATACTACCAAGCGACATGGATTACGTATTCTTTCTAAACAGCGGTAGTGAGGCTGTCGAGCTGGCCATGAAGATCGCACGCAAGGTAACCGGAAGGAAGTGTTTTGTATCGTTCAGGAATTCCTTCCATGGCAGGACGATAGGTGCTCTTTCCGTCACATGGAACCCGAAGTATAGAGAAGGTTACGAGCCTTTCCCATGGGAGACGATATTCGTCCCTTACAACGATGCTAATGCAATAACGTCGGCGGTCAACGAAAACGTTGCTGCCGTATTATTCGAACCCGTCCAAGGCGAGGGCGGTCTAACGCCTGCTACGCAGGAATTTGCAAAAGCTTTGGTGGAAGCCTGCGAGAAGGCTGGAGCCTTTCTCATAATAGATGAGGTTCAAGCAGGTTTTGGCAGGACTGGTAAGGTTTGGGCGCATGAGCACCTGAATATAAAACCTGATATAATGGTCGCAGGTAAGTCGATAGGTGGAGGCTTCCCAGTAAGCATAGTGGCGGTTAAAGCCTCAATAGGTGAAAGGCTGCGCGAGGGCGACCACGGCTCTACGCATGGTGGAAATCCATTAGCCTTGGCTGCAATCTCAGGAGGTATAGATGTTTTGGTCGACGACTCTGTCCCATCGAAGAGCTCACTTTCAGGAGAAAAGTTATCCGCAGAGCTAAGGAAAGTGGTGGAATGCTGCTCACATGTAGCACGCAACGTCAAAGGGAAGGGGCTTATGCTGGGGATAGAGTTGAGGTTCGCTCCAGATGAAGTTATACGCAAGCTGCAGACGAAAGGTTTACTCTGCCTCAAGGCAGGAACCTCTGTTTTAAGACTACTGCCGCCATACCTGATAACTGATGAGGATATAAGGTTCTGCGCGGATACGATTAACGAAGTCCTGTCGGTTTGGAAACCTGAAAGTGGAGGTTCCGGATCATGATGTCCGTCAACGAAATAAAGGAGGCATTCATCCGGGTTTTAGATATTTATACGCCTTCTGGTGAAGAGTGGAAGCTCCATGAACCGCTCCAAGGTATATGTTCGCGTCTGGGTTACGAAAATTGTTATGTAGACAAGGTAGGCAACTTCATCGCAGAGTATGGCTCTGGCAAAACTATTCTGCTTGCTGGTCATATGGATACCGTTCCAGGTAAACTCGAGGTAAAGGTTTCAAACGATGAGGTCTGGGGCAGGGGCGCTGTTGATGCCAAGGGGCCGCTTATGGCGATGCTTCTAGGCGCAGCCAAGGCCAAGGACAGCGTTAAAGGTGCTAGGGTCATCGTAGCATGTCTTATTGATGAGGAGAGGGAAGGCAAGGGCGCAAACTATCTGGTAAGCTCTGGCTTTAAAGCCGACCACATAATAATCGGCGAGCCTACTGGGACTACTGGTGTTGCAATAGGCTATAGAGGGAGCTTGACGGTTAGGGTCAACGTATCCGCAAGCGGAGGTCATAGTAGCGCACCATACATGGGAGAGTCGGCACTTGATAAGTTCTTCACCTTCTGGGAAGAAATAAAACGTAACTTCTCAGGCAGAGGCTACGATGAGACTTCGGCATGCATAACCGTTTTAGAGGCCGGAGATTGGCCAACAAAGCTTCCAGAATTCGTGAGAGCCGTCATAAACATAAGAATTCCATGCAACATTCTTTCGAAGCAAATCTTGAGCAAGCTTGAAGAGTTATGTCTGGAGCATGGTTGTGAGCTTTCGGTGCTAGAAAGGACGGAACCCGTCAAGGTCAGCCTATCCAGCCCAGTCCCAAGGTCATTAATCAGGAGCATGCTAAAGATGGGCATGAAGCCGAAGGCTGTGATGAAGACTGGGACGAGCGATATGAATGTGATGTACCGAATATCGTCTGATATAGCTGCCTATGGACCTGGAGATTCCCTTTTAGCTCACACCACGCTGGAGAGGATATCCATAAAAGATATTTTGACCGCGGCAGAGGTTTACAAGAATTGCATAATTGAACTCGCATCCATTGACCAAACACGATGAGTATGTGCTTATTACACAAGCCTTTTTTATAAGAACTCGCAACCTTGTTATAGCTCATCGGTCTTTAATGAAGGTGACTTGAATGCATAGAAGAGGTAGAATCGAACGCGAATTTGACGTAGATGCTGCTAAGTACACCTCATCGCTCCACTTTGATAAAGAGATACTGGAAAGCGTGATCTTGGTAAACATAGCACATGTAAAGCTTCTAGAGAAAGCAGGTATAATACCCTCGGATCTGGCCGAGAAGGCGGAAAAGCATCTCCAAGAGATGCTGAAAAAGCCGCCAAGCCTAGATGACCCGAGGTATGAAGATGTGCATATGGTAATCGAGGCCGAATTGACAAAGCACGTGCCCCAAATCGGTGCCTCGCTTGCCCTTGGTAAGAGTAGGAACGATGCAGTCGCTACTGCCATAAGGCTTAGACTTAAAGAAAGACTCTTGAACCTTCACGAAAGTTGCATAACGTTCTGTGAAGCCCTGCTGAGAAAAGCGTTGGAGGAATTCGGGACGATATTTCCTGTGTATACGCATCTGCAGAGGGCCGCACCAGCAACGTTTGGTTTTGTCATGCATTCTTATGCCGTCAGATTGCTTAAAGCGCTTCAGCATGTAAAGCTTGTCTATGAGCTGTCTGACGAATCGCCGCTCGGCTCAGCAGCTGTGGCAGGAACCAGCGTACCTTTGGATAGAGAGTATGCGGCCTCGCTTCTGGGCTTCAGCAGAGTAAGTCAGAATGCACTCGAGTCCACAGCCTCAAGGGACTTCATAGTTGAAGCATTGTCATGCTTGAGCGTTATTGTCCTTATACTGTCGTCCTTATCTGAAGAGCTAGTAGTCTTCAGCTCTGAGGAGTTCGGCCTCATAGTATTCCCCGAAGAGTTTTCAGCTACGAGTAGCATCATGCCCCAGAAGCGTAACCCTGTGGTCGCGGAAATAGCGAGGACGAAGGTTGCAGAGTTGTTGGGTCTATTAACATCTGCCTTCATGATGAGCGCAAGGCAAGTTAGCGGTTACAACCTTGACCTCCAACAGATAACGCCAAAATTATGGCAAGCGCTTGAAATTATTGAAGAAACATTACATATAATGACAAAGCTCATACCAAGCCTAAGAGTCAATGAAAACAGGTGCATGGCTACATGCAGTCCGCCGACAGGTATCGTGGAGGTCGCAAACTATCTCTCCCTAAAATATGGAGTACCTTTCCGTAACGCTCATATATTTGCAGGTAAGATCAGCAAGCTTATCTATGAGGGAAACCTTAACGAGACTTCGTTCCAAAGAACTAAGGCAGAATTTAACATAGAAGTTCCCTTAACGCTCGAAGATGTTATGAACCTGATGGAACCAAAGAGGGTTGTGCGCTCTTATGCGACCATCGGATCGGCTAACCCAACGTTGGTGAAACGTGCCGTGGAGGACAGTATGATAAACCTTGAGGAAGAGAAAAGGTGGGTACGAAATAAAAGGACAAGCCTCGAATTTGCCCTAAATAGGTTAAAAGGACGGATTTCCACACAAAAACCTAATAATTATTAGAACGGGGCCATTGAAAATTTATTAATAACCTAAGACAGTTTCCAAATTTAGACTTGATATTAATTTGTCTATCTATTTGGAGGAACATATAGATGACAGATAAGACCAAGCTCTCAGAGCAAGAAAGAACCCAAGAGTTTTCACCCAGCAAACACGTTTTAGTTCCGAAACATGAAATAATGACGAAAGAAGAAGTGGAAGAGCTGTTAGAAAAATATCGCATAAAGCCCCAACAACTCCCCTATATTCTGGCCTCGGACCCGATCGTTAAGGAAATTGGTGCGAAGCCGGGCGATGTGATAAGGATTATAAGGCAGACCGAAACTGCTGGGAAGTCTGTCTACTACAGACTAGTCGTGAGGGAGTGAGCGATGCAGAAAGATAAGGACCACAAGCTCACCACGGAAGACCTTTGGTACGTCGCTAGGAGTTTCATAGAAGAGGAAGGTTTAGTCCAACATCAAATCAGGTCATACAACTATTTTGTTAGGAAAGGTCTCCAAGATCTTGTCAATTCTCTAGAAGTTCAAGAGATTAAGACGAAGCACGGGACGTTAACCTTCAAGTTCGGGACTATAGAAATAGACAAGCCACGTATTATCGAGATAGACGGCACGATTAACGACAACATAACTCCTTCCGAATGTCGGCTTAGGAAGCTCACATACGCAGCACCGATACACGCCAAGATGAACTTGTACTTAGACGGTAGGCTGCTATCCTCAGAACGCGTAGAGGTTGGGATAATACCGGTGATGGTGAAGAGCGACATATGTCCGCTATCAAAGATGACCCACGACGAGCTATTGGCCATAGGAGAAGACCCAATGGACCCAGGAGGTTATTTCATAATCAACGGCTCGGAGCGTGTGATAGTTGCAATAGAGGATTTAGCACCCAATAAGATACTCGTAACGGAAAAGGATGTTGGTGGTAAACCACAATACTCTGCCGTCGTGCTATCTTCTGCGTTCGGTAGGCAGGCTAAAGTCGAAGTTACATACAAAGAAGGTGGCCCGATAAGGGTTTTCTTCTCAAGAATCTACAAAGGCATACCTATCATAATTCTTCTCAGAGCATTGGGCATGACAAACGACAGAGAAATCGTAAACTTCGTATCGCAAGTTAAGGAAGTCCAGGAACTGCTGGAGCTTCCATTCAAGGAAGCAGAAGGAATAGAGACTGTTGAGGATGCCTTAAAGTACATAGGCAATAAGATAGCGTTCGGGTATGCTGAAGAGTACAGGATACAAAGGGCCGAGCAACTGATAGATAACGTTCTACTACCGCATATCGGGACGGATAAGGCATCGAGATATCTTAAGGCGATATTCTTATGCGATATGGTAGGCAGGGTACTCGAGACCAGCTTAGGTCTTAGGAAGCCCAGCGATAAGGACCATTATGCCAATAAACGCGTGAAGCTCGCAACGCCTCTGCTGATGGAATTGTACAGAATGGCATTCCTAAAGCTCATAAGGGACATAAGGTATCAGCTGGAAAAGCTGTTAACCATAAGACAGCCGACATCAATATCAACGTTCGTCAGGCCAGGAATAGTTGCCGACTTTGTCAAGCATGCCTTCGCGACTGGGAACTGGCCTGGTGGAAGGGTTGGTGTTACTCAGTTGTTGAACAGAACTAACTACCTGGCAACGTTGAGCCATCTAAGAAGGGTACAGTCACCTTTGAGTAGAAGCCAACCGCATTTTGAAGCGAGAGACCTTCACGGAACCCATTGGGGCAGGATATGTCCTGCCGAGACGCCTGAGGGTAGTAATTGTGGCCTAGTCAAGAATCTAGCACTGTCAGCAGAGTTTTCATTCTCTATGAATAAGCGCGAAGTTTTGGATAAACTCTACATCCTTGGTGTTATGCCCCTAAGCGAGGCCATAAACCGGAAAAAGTTCTTGCCTGCAAAGGTATTTGTTGATGGCTTATTGGTGGGCTTCCATTCCAACGGACAGGAACTTGTCACAGAACTCAGAAACCTGAGGAGGAACGGTGAGATAAATAATAACGTGAACGTTGCGTTATACAATTACAAACACGTGCAAGAGGTCTGGATAAACACTGATGAGGGTAGAGTTAGAAGACCGCTAATAATCGTCGAGAAGGGTGTGCCGAAATTAAACCGCAATCACGTAGAGGCCATAAAGAATAGGATATCTAGGTTCAGAGACCTCGTGTCTACGGGCATCATCGAATTCTTAGATGCGGAAGAAGAAGAGAACGCGTTTGTTGCCTTAACGCCAGATTCCGTAACGCCCGAGCATACGCATATGGAGATATCCCCTTACCTGATGTTTGGTATTGTTGCATCGATAATCCCATATGCCGAGCATAACCAGTCCCCGAGAAACGTTTACGAGTGTGCTATGGGAAAGCAGGCTTTAGGCTTCTTCGCCTCGAATTATGAGATAAGAACAGATTCCAGAATGCACCTGTTAGTTTATCCCCAGAAACCTCTCGTTACGACCAAATCTATTGAGTTAATAGGTCTTAACAACAGACCGATAGGTCAGAATATGGTGGTTGCGATACTGTCGGCTCAGGGCTACAACATGGAAGATGCTGTCGTACTCAACAAATCATCTGTGGAGAGAGGATTAGGTCTCTCCTTAAGCTATAGAACCTACGAGGTAGAGTCAAGACAGTACCTCGGAGGCCAGAAGGATAAGTTTGGGATACCCGAACCTAACATAAGGGGTTACAAGGGCGAGCAGTACTACAGAATACTTGATGCTGATGGTCTGGCTCACGTAGAAGCCGACGTGAGCGGAAATATGGTGATAGTCGGTGTCATGAGCCCGCCAAGATTCATGGAGGAGTACACGCGTGCGCCGGCAAGAGAAATGGTGTGGAGAGATGCATCCGAAGTAGTTAGGCAGTCTGAGAGTGGTGTCGTTGACAATATGTTCATAACTAGGACGGATGAGGGTAACAAGCTTGTAAAGGCAAGGGTAAGGACTACGTGCTTTGTCGAGATAGGTGACAAGTTTTCATCGAGGCACGGACAGAAGGGTGTCGTCGGCATGCTCTTCCCGCAAGAGGATATGCCATATACTGAGGATGGCATAGTGCCTGATCTAATAATAAACCCGCACGCATTCCCTTCAAGAATGACCATCGGTCAACTTATTGAGAGTATAGCGGGAAAGGTTGCGGCCATAAAGGCTGAACCTGTTGACGGAACGCCCTTCCTTGGCAAAAAGATCGAGGAATTAAGGGCGGAGCTTGAGGCATTGGGCTTCAAAAGCTCGGGAACTTCCGTTATGTACGATGGTCTAACCGGTAAGAAGTTTGAAGCAGAAATCTTCATTGGTGTAGTTTACTATCAGAGGTTACACCACCTCGTTAGGGATAAAATACATGCAAGGGCACGTGGACAGGTACAGTTGCTGACTCGGCAGCCGACCGAAGGAAGGGCCAGAGGTGGTGGTTTGAAGTTTGGAGAGATGGAACGTGATTGCTTGATCGCGCATGGTGCCGCTTATCTGCTCTTGGATAGGTTACTCGAACAGTCCGATAAATATACTGCGTACTTCTGTGAAAAATGCGGCTTGCCTGCCTACTACGACCTTAAACAAGAGCGTTTTGTGTGCAGAGTGTGCGGAAAGGAGGCAAGCATAAAACCCGTCGTCATGTCGTACGCATTCTACCTTCTACTGAACGAGTTGCTAAGCATGTGCATTTATCCAAGAGTAAAGTTGGAGGAGTTGGTGTAGCATGTCCTACAGGGGTTCTGTGGCTGCTATAAAGTTTGGCATCCTTTCACCCGACTTAATTAGAAGGATGTCCGTAGCTGAGATACAAAACCCTGACACGTACGGCGACGACGGTCTTCCTATACCGACCGGCGTGATGGACCCAAGGCTAGGAACTCTAGAACCTGGTCAACGCTGTAAGACGTGCGGTAATACCTACCTCGGATGCCCAGGACACTTCGGACATATAGAATTACCAGTTCCCGTTATACACGTTGGATTTGCCAAGATCATACATACGCTTCTAAAAGCCACATGCAGGTCGTGTGGTAGAATACTTCTAAATGACGAAGAGATAAAGAGTTTCAAGGAAGAGTTAGAAAGGGAGAAACAAGCCGGTAAACCGTATAGGCATGTTTACTTCAAAGTAATACAGAAGGCCACGTCAACGCAGACGTGTCCACACTGCGGTGAAAAGCAACTAAAGATCGAGTTAGAGAAACCAACAACTTTCATAGAAGCGACAGAGTCAGAGCTTGTAAGGCTTCCGGCTAACGTGGTCAGGGCTAGGCTTGAGAGGATACCCGACGATGACCTGGTGCTGCTGGATATAGACCCTAAGAGCGCAAGACCGGAGTGGATGGTACTCACGGTCTTACCTGTGCCGCCTGTTTATGTAAGACCATCCATTACGCTTGAATCCGGTTTCAGGTCAGAGGATGACCTGACTCACAAGTTAGTGGACATACTCAGGGTTGCTCAAAGGCTTCGAGAAAACATAGCTGCCGGATCACCTTCTCCAGTTATAATGGAATTATCGGACCTTCTTCAATATCATGTAACAACTTACATTAATAATGAAGCGGTCGGAATATCCCCGTCTGTTCACAGGTCTGGCCGTGTACTGAAGACGCTAGCACAGAGACTGAAGGGCAAAGAAGGTAGGTTCAGGTTAAACCTTTCCGGCAAGAGGGTTGATTTTTCGGCTAGGACTGTCATATCTCCAGACCCCAACATAGGAATAAACGAGGTTGGCGTTCCTATAGAGATAGCGATGCAGCTTACCGTACCAGAAAAGGTTACGGTCTGGAACATTGAAAGATTAAGGGAGTACGTAAGGAACGGTCCAGACAAATATCCGGGCGCTAAGTACATAATCAGGCCAGATGGCAAGACCATCAGGCTAAAACTTGCGCACGATTTGAACGAGTTGGCAAACGCTCTAGAGCCTGGGTACATAGTCGAGCGGCACCTTATTGATGGAGACATCGTGTTGTTTAACAGGCAGCCATCACTCCACCGGATGTCAATAATGGCCCACATAGTAAAGGTACTTCCTTACAAGACATTCCGCCTTAATCTTGCGGTTTGCACGCCGTATAACGCAGACTTTGACGGTGACGAGATGAACCTGCACGTTCCACAGAGTGAAGAAGCTCAAACCGAAGCCAGAATACTGCTCCTAGTACAGAACAACATAATATCTCCGCGCCATGGTACGCCCATAATCGGAGCCATTAGAGATTTCCTCACGGCCACGTACTTGCTAACGAAAGATGATACGTTGCTCGACCTAAAGGAGACGTCTTATCTGCTCTCAGCGATAGGATATGACGGTAAGCTACCAGAACCAGCAGTAAAAGAACCGCAGCCATTGTGGAGCGGCAAGCAGATATTTAGCCTGCTGCTTCCGAAGGACTTTAGTCATAAATTCAGATCTAGCTTCATGCCCGAAGAACCTGTTGTTATACAAGACGGCAAACTCATAAAGGGTGTGATAGATAAGGGCGGCATAGGTGTAGAGAAAGCAAACAACATAATACACAGGTTAGTGAGAGATTACGGCCCTGATGTAGCTAGGGAATTTTTAGACAGAGTAGTGAGGCTTGCTAACACATACCTGCGTATCAGGGGCTTTACGTTCGCTATAGATGACCTAACAGTGCCAGCTGAAGTCTACCGAGAAGTATCCAAACTTTTTGTAAAGATGGATGAGGAATTCATTAAACTTAAAACGGACTACGAAAAGGGTAAGGCTCCTGTCTATCCCGGAGAGACACCCGAACAATCATTCGAATCTGCTATCTTGTCATTGCTTTCAAAGACTAGGGACACGGCTGGCAAGATTGTGAGGCAACACATACCTCTATCAAATAATGCATTGATAATGATAAAGACTGGAGCAAGGGGCACGTCGCTTAACATTGACCAAATGATAGCGGTCGTCGGTCAGCAAGCAGTCAGAAGGGAAAGGATAAAGAGAGGATACACAGATAGGGTTCTAACGTTCTTTAAGCCAGGAGATCTCTCACCTAGGGCTAGGGGTTTCGTCTACAATTCATTCATGAGCGGTCTAGACCCGCTGGAATTCTTCTTCCACATGGTGGGTGGAAGGGATGGGCTAGTTGATACGGCAGTGAGAACTCAGCAAAGCGGTTATATGCAGCGCAGATTGATAAACGCTCTAGAATCATTATATGTTGAGTACGACGGTACGGTAAGGACGACGGATGAAAAGAGGATAATACAGTTCCAATACGGTGAAGATGGTGTCGACCCAGCTAAGAGCGAGCATGGGCAACCAGTCAACCCAGTACTGATTGTAGAGAAGTTCATGAAGAGTTTGCCATCAGGTAAACCTGCCTCTAGTGAGTATATCATGTCAATGTCTGAACGGTACAAGAAGCTCATGCCTGAAAAAATTGTTGAAGATTTAGTAAACGAGCTCATAAAGGTAAAAGCCTCAGAACCTGTGGTTGACAAATCTTTTGAAGAAGCATACAAAGTTTATCTGAACTCTCGGGTAGAGCCTGGTGACGCCGTAGGTGTTGTGACAGCCCAATCAATAGGTGAACCAGGAACTCAGCTTACGCTCAGAACATTCCACTTTGCGGGCGTTAGGGAGCAGAGTATATTGCTTGGCTTACCAAGGTTAATCGAGATAGTTGACGCACGTAAGGTACCATCCACGCCCACGATGAGGATATACCTTCAAAAGGACATCGCAAAAGATAAGAATAAAGCACAAAAAATCGCAAACCAAATACAACATACGGCTCTCAAGGACATAGTTTCTGAAGTAGTAATAAACTATAAGCGTGGTGCTTTAACCATTAAGTTAGATACGGATGCAATGCATGAAAGGGGCATCACGTTAAGTGACGTGAAGAATGCCTTAAAAGCTTACAAGCCAGAAGTAAAGGACACGGACACAGTCATACTAAAACCGTCCGAAGACAGTGTACAAGCGCTCGAGAAGCTCAGAGACAGAATACTTCTGGACGACAAGATGACGGTCAAAGGAATTAAGAGAATAACGAAAGCTATAGTTGTACAAGAAGGTGATGAGTACGTGATATTAACAGAGGGCTCAAATCTAAGGGAAGTGATGAAGGTACCTGGTGTTGATGCCACTAGAGTTATTACGAACGACATACATGAAATTGCAGAAGTCCTAGGGATAGAGGCTGCAAGGAATGCGATAATAAACGAGGCGAAGAACGTGCTACGCGAGCAAGGACTGGATGTTGACATTAGGCACCTCATACTCCTGGCAGATATGATGACCGTTAGCGGTAATGTGAGACAGGTAGGTAGGCACGGTGTAATTAAGCTAAAAGAGAGTGTGCTTGCTAGAGCAGCCTTTGAAATAAGCGTTCAAGTACTGCTCGACGCGGCAGCCAGAGGTGAGGTGGACTACTTGAAAGGAAACGTTGAAAGGATACTTATGGGAAAGGAGATACCCGTAGGTACGGGCATGGTATCGTTGCTAATGCTCCATCAAGCGAATTCGTTGAATAACGAGGTAGGTGATAGGGATGAACATAAGGAAGGAGCTTGAGGTAATAAGTAGGACAGGAAAAGTGACCCTCGGATTCAGACAATCTTATTTGTCACTGTTAAACGGTAAGTCAAAACTTGTTCTACTAGCAAAGAACTGCCCATCAAATATAGAAAAGAGAATCTACATGGCTTCTAAGATGGTAGGTGTGCCGATAATAAAGACAGAACTAAGCTCGAACGAGATCGGGTACATCCTCGGAAAACCGTTTAGGGTATCAACGCTTGCCGTCCTAGACCCTGGCAGCTCAAACATACTTGAGGAGGTTGCACCAGAAGTTGAGTGAAGGGTTCAAGCTTACAGAAAAAGAGATGAAATACATATCGTTATTTGAGGCAGCAACAGGCGTAGCGGCCGTAGATTGCGTCGAGAGCGGTGACTTAGTGGTGTTCCTCGTAAGGGAGGGCGACCTAAAGAAGGTCCTAAGTAAGGGTGGTAGCAAAATACAAGAATTCTCTAAGATACTTAAAAAACGCGTCAAGGTTATTGAGCTCTCGGATGATCCCAGTAAATTTGTCAAAAACGCTCTTATGCCGGCTAGGCTTTCTGGCCCCGTCAGGATAGCCTCAAGACCTGATGGTAAAAAAATAGCTATAGCCTCAGTAGAACCAAAGGACAAGGGGCTTGCCATCGGCAAGAACGGCAAGACCATAGAGCTAGTTAGACTTCTAGCCAAGAGGCATTATAGCATAGACCATGTTACCGTCCAGTAAGGCGGTCACAACACGTCATCGGAACCTCGTCAGCTGATGCTTTGTTTTACAGTCTTAGAGTTAAAACTTAAGCTTTTGATAAGAGTTATGCCTAAAAAGACTTTTTAAGTTCGCGTTTAACCTAAGCAAAACAAATGTTAACATGGTATGCCATCCTTAAGAAGCTTACACTCATAAATATGATAGTAGCGTGTTTTACACACTCATTATAGTCCTCCCCATACAGCCATTCCTTATGATTCTGAGAATAATCGTTGGTGGTGGTCCGGGGACGTGGTTCATACTAGGCTACATCTTATACCTAGCTGTTGGATTCACTGGGCATCTTGGTTTCTCATACCTTTACTACCTCGCTGAAAAAATTGAGGGTAGAAAACTCAACAGGCTGTTAGTATGGTTAAACATACTCGCGATGTATGTTGGGATAACAGGAGCTAATTTTGCGTTGGCTATTGCTGGTATATTGGGTGGTTACGTATCAACGATACTCCACTCACCGTCTGAAGAAGTACGTTTAATCCTAGAACCGTTTGTTAACCCTATCCGAATACTGTCGATTGTGGCTATCGTAGGAGTGCTCTCCGGGATAACTGCACTCTATCTTTCAAAAGAAAACTTAACAATATGAATCTTTTTTAAATGATTTCAAGATAATCATGATCATGAGTAGGCCAATTGATGATGCCAACAACGCTATTATGAAAACTACGAGTACGTTTACGTCGTTAAGGGAGCTACCCCCACGTTCCCAGCTAGGTGAGTAATACTATACAGCTTTCCCGTCGGGCGTAAAATACATCGAGATATAAGAAGGAACACGTGCTATTCCCCCGACTTGGAACAAAGGGTTCCGGTCAAATACCATCCCGTCGCTAATGTAGTATCCACTAGCACGCGGACACCATCAACTAGTATAGTATGAAGTGTCATGTTTTCTATACGCTTGAACACATTCTCAGCCGTTGTGTAAGATTCTAGGGCGATTATTTCATGCTCACCTGACATGAAAACAGCGCTACCGTCGTTAAGTATATCGGCCCTTCCGCACTCTTCTGTGTTAAGGTTGCAGACCATTCCCCAGCCATATAGTATCCGACCCAGTATTGTTTGAGACATGGATATTGTATCGCCCGGTTTCATAGCTGGCTCATCCCTAATGGAAATTGGGACGTATCTTTTTCAGTTGAAGTAACTCCCGTTACGTACATACTGTAGACAAACCACAGACTCTCTTCGGGATAAAGTCCAGCAGCAACCTGAATGATATTTCCTGATTTTGTCGTAGCACTCAAGATGGCGTAGATTGTTCCATCCGTTTGATTTATCCTAGGTAGTGTCACGATGACTGTTACATTGTTAACTTTATCCCAGCGAACTATTGAACCATCATCTAGTGGACTTCCATCCGGGACTATTAGGCCAAGCCCCAGCTATGCCCTGTTTCTGGAACATCCCATGAAGCGGAGGTCGATGAACTTATCGGAACGATGCTTATGAAGATGCTTAAGCTTACAAATGCTAACCATATGATGAGTGCTGGTGAGCTGATACCCATCGAGGTCTTCAGACTTCATTTAGTTACAGCTTTATACCTTTTTATCGCTTAATATG
Organism: Candidatus Terraquivivens tengchongensis; assembly: GCA_023268355.1. GTDB lineage: Archaea > Thermoproteota > Nitrososphaeria_A > Caldarchaeales > Wolframiiraptoraceae > Terraquivivens > Terraquivivens tengchongensis. Next base: position 51,805 of record JALNJK010000002.1, on the reverse strand, counting down.
TCCTCAAAATAAAAAAGAAGGTTAGGTCTTCTTGGTCCACGTGATTAGGTATCCCAGGCCGCCTAGAAATACACCAACCGCAAGGATTATTATGAAAAACGAAATCCAAGTCGGATAACCAAGAGGAATTCCGTAAAACACATTTACATGCACTTGACCGGCATTCCAGCCTTTACCACCTACTTCTGGCGGAAGCATCGCAGCCCCTCCCAGATATCCGCTGATCATTAACAGCCACGTGGTACCTATGATTCCGACATTCATCAGAATGAGATGTAGCCATGCGAGTATGTTGGCCGCACCTGTGTAAGACTTTCCGAGTGTAGACTCTATGTAGTGATAGAATAGCGCCGTTACCGCCACCCCAATCACTCCCACTATGAGGTATGTCACGTAACCCAACGTAAACCAGTTGCCAGCACTACCAAGAGCTATGACTCTTGACACCTCAGGCTTCAGCCAGAATATTTGGCCTAATACGATGTATATGGTCAACGCCGTTGCTAAAGCGCCTTGAAATATCGCCGCAATAATGAATCTAGAGGTCCATTTACTTTCACTCATACTTCTTCTCTCCTCTTTTAACAGCGTTACCTTTTAATAAATGTTTTTCTTAATGCATTTAAGAATATGCGTGCCTATATCTGAGATAGAAGCGGCCAAAATTAATTTAGCACTCAACAAGGTCTGAGAAAAGAGAAGAGTTTTTAAGTCGCTTGCCAGATCCCCATTTCTAGCCGAGGATGGGCCATGGGTAATGGGCTATTCGCAGCGAGGAAACTAATCCAGAACAGGAAGAAGTTTAAGTGGAGTCAGCGAAAATACCGCATCAGAATGCTCCAGCTTAAACTGAAGACCGACCCGCTTGAGGGTGCGCCCATGGCCCGCGGTATAGTTCTGCAGAAAATTGGGATAGAATCCAGACAACCCAACTCAGCCGTCAGGAAGGCCGTCAGGGTTCAGTTGATTAAGAATGGTAAGGTTGTCACGGCATTCTTACCTGGAGATGGTGCCCTAAACGTCGTTGATGAACACGATGAGGTGATAATCAGCGGTATAGGCGGTTCCATGGGCAAAAGCTATGGTGACCTTCCGGGTGTTAGATACAAGGTAGAGCTGGTGAACGGTGTGCCGCTTAATCTGCTAATTACTGGCAAAGTCAAAAAACCTAAGAGGTGACATTCTTGGTGGAATTTAAAATATTCGATAAATGGAGCACGGAAGGCATCGAGATAAGGGACCCCGGTCTGCAACGTTATATTTGCCTTAAACCGATGGTGCATTCCGGCGGAAGACATGAACACAGGAGGTTTGGAAAAGCTAACGTCAGTGTGGTTGAACGCTTAGCAAACATGCTCATGAGGCCCGGGAGGAATGGTGGGAAAAAATCTAAAGCTCTCAAAATCGTGCGCAACGCTCTAGAAATAATACACCTGAGAACTGGTGCGAATCCTATTGAGGTTTTGGTGAGGGCGCTTGAGAATGCTGCGCCAAGGGAGGACGTGACGAGGCTCAGTTATGGAGGGATAGTGTACTTTAAGGCAGTTGACATATCGCCCCAGAGAAGGCTGGACCTGGCACTCAGATATATAACAACGGCCGCCCGCGAAGCTAGTTTCAGGAGCAGGAAAACCGTAGATGAATGCTTGGCGGATGAGATAATATTGGCCTCGCAAAACGATAGTAAGAGTTATGCCATAAAGAAGAAGCTCGAGCTGGAAAGGATAGCCCTAGCGTCAAGGTAGGCCCCATCGCATCAAACATAAAAAGTTTTAGAAAGAGTTCCCCTACAAGCTTATATATACCCAATCCAGAAACGTTGAACGTAAATAGTAAGCGGTGGAAGTAGGATGTCCACAAAACCACACCTAAACCTGATAGTCATTGGGCATGTAGACCATGGGAAATCGACGACAATGGGTCATTTACTGTATAAACTAGGTGCTATTGACGAGAGAACAATCCAGACATATGAGGAAGAGGCGAAGAAACTCGGAAAGGAGACGTTCAAGTATGCATGGGTACTTGACAGGATTAAAGAAGAACGAGAAAGAGGGCTTACGATAGACCTTGCGTTCCAAAAATTCGAGACTAAGAAATACTATTTCACGCTGATTGATGCTCCCGGTCACAGGGACTTCGTAAAAAACATGATAACCGGAGCAAGTCAAGCCGATGCCGCAATCTTAGTCGTTTCTGCGAAAAAGGGCGAATACGAAGTAGGAATAGCGCCTGGTGGACAGACAAGAGAACATGCCTTCCTAGCATTCATGCTAGGCATAAGGCAGTTGGTCGTCGCAATCAACAAGATGGACGATAGTACTGTCAACTGGTCCCAAGAAAGATACAATGAGGTAAAGCAAGGTGTACAGGACCTGCTAAAACGTGTTGGCTACGACGTCTCTAAGATACACTTCATACCAATCTCTGGATGGTTAGGTGACAACTTAGTAGAAAGAAGCAAGAACCTTCCATGGTACAACGGACCGACTTTACTGGAAGCTCTGGATATGTTCCAGGAACCGTCAAAACCCATCGACAAACCTTTGAGAATACCGATACAGGCAGTCTACTCCATTAAAGGTGTAGGAACAGTACCTGTTGGAAGGGTTGAGACAGGTGTTCTGAAGCCCGGTGATACCGTTGTCATAATGCCACCCAACATAAAGGCTGAAGTCAAGAGCATAGAGATGCATCACCAGCCTTTGCAACAAGCAATTCCTGGCGATAACATAGGCTTTAACCTGAAGGGTGTAGAAAGAACACAACTTGCAAGAGGTATGGTTGTCAGCCATCCAGACAATCCATGTAGCGTAGCGAAGGAGTTCATCGGCCAGATAGTAGTGATATACCACCCAACGGCTATAGCGGCTGGTTATACGCCAGTCATGCACATACATACAGCACAAGTAGCCGTAAAGTTTGTCGAGCTAATATCAAAGATGGATCCAAGGACTGGACAGGTTGTAGAAAAGAACCCCCAGTTCCTGAAGACAGGAGACATAGCACTCGTGAGACTTATGCCATTACAACCGACGGCACTCGAACCATACTCTCAGTTTCCCGAGTTAGGTAGGTTCGCAATCAGAGATAGCGGTATGACAATAGCCGCCGGGATCGTCAAAGAGATAACACAGAAGGCTTAACAATCCAAAATGATTAGGGGCAGTATCCTCGATGCCTCAGATGATACGCGTTAAGCTCACCAGCACAGACTTAGAAAAACTGGAGAGGGTTTGTAAGGAGATAAAAGACATAGCAGACAAGACGGGTACGAAGATTTCTGGCCCTATACCCCTACCTAGGAAAAGACTCGTCCTTCCGGTCAGGAAATCTCCATGCGGCGAAGGAACAAAGACTTGGCGTAAGCACGAGATGAGGATTTACAGAAGATTAATAGACATGAGCATAAGCGACCAGAGAGTTCTTCGACAGATAATGAGGATACAGATACCAGATGAAGTAAGTGTTGAAATGACTGTCAAATAAAATCAAACAAATCCCATAACTTTATTTACGAAGAATGAAAAGTAAAGTAGCGAGAAGCTAACCATCGCAGCACTCTGCCACTTAATGTTTTTAGCATAAGATATGCCTGCAGTCATCAAAATGATAGTTATGCCTTGCGATACTAATAGGAGTACATCCCTAGTTATAAAATAGTTAGCAGTACCTGAAGGCGGCATTATGTTAAACTTGAAAAGCCTATCTATTGTTACAATTCCTGGAAGTATTGCAAGAGGTAGAAGTGAGAGCAGCAGACATAATAAGAACTTAACATGCTCTGCGTAGTTGTTCTTGAACCAATCTTTTATATTGGATAAAATCCCTTTTCCACTAGTTGCTCTAAAAGTTTTCACATTGCCTGTCGCGATCCAACTCATGACCGAAGCGTAAATATAAATAATAAGAATGCTGAGAAGAAAGTTTGTCCCAAATTCCAGAACGGTAAAGCGTGGCCTCTCTAATACATGGAGTATGAACGGAATAAATTTCGTATAGATCATTAAGGCACTGATAACGGAGATTGAAAGTAAAGGAAGGAAGATCCTCATCGCAACGTTCTCGTAGATTGGAGTGAAAAGGCTAACTGGAAAGAATATGCTTGAAAGCACAGAAACTATTCTGCTGGGCGGCTCTTTACTTAACAATTCTTCAGGCTCCATCCGCTCTATTAAGGCCTTGTAAATTCTCTGCCCCTCAGGAGTCAACGTATAGTTTCTTTTTTGGTCTTGTTGGACCAGCCCCCCTAGCTGGCGCAGGTTGTAGTAGAGTGAACCGGTGCTTATCCCTAACTTATCACGAAGGGCTGTGGCTCCTATCTTACCTGCCTCGCCTATGGCCAAGATTATCCTGCGCCTATTTTTGTGCCTAAGGAGCCACATTACGTCTTCTTCCACTGTTTAGTGCCCCCGCATATTCAGATTAAGGTTAGGTGCATTAATATAAATAGTTGGGTTGTTTTCGTGTAAGTTAAGCGTGCCCCAGGCACTTTTAAGGCATAAGTCCCCCCAATTCCAAGAAAAACGAATCGGACCAGAATACTACGCAGATATACTTAAAGCATTACGTATGTACTAAATACTGGGTAAAGATGTCGCAAGCTCAAAAGAAGGACGCGCCCGAATGGATTGAGGATAGTGTGGTTTTTAGGGGCATGATAAGGCGAAGCGGAAACAGTTTAGCGATAACAATTCCTGCTGAGTTGCTTCAAAGGTTCCTTCTAAAGGAAGGACAAGAATTCGTGATGTTAGGAATGAGTAGGTTTAGGCCCGATTTCGAAGGAGCGCTTCAGATTTATTTGGGATATTTTATCGTTTATGAAAAAACATTTGGAATTTCCCTTACACTTTCTATTGGCGAAAAACTTAATGAGGTTTTAAAAACCCTCGAACACCTGGCCACAAGATATGGTGCAACCAAATACACAAAACGCATACTCGAAGATGGTAAGCTGGAATTCAAAGCAATATTTGGTATGATAGCTGATGGTAGCTTTAAGAGGGTTAGGTCAAAAGAAGAAGTTGAATCCATAATGACGGATATTCTGGCTGAGTTACTTAGCATGGGCGTAAAAATCGAATCGTCTAGTTTATTCGAAGAAATACTTGAATGGAGGAACATAGACCCATCTATGATATCCAAGCTTCCGCACAAAGCGACAGAAATGATAAGATGGAAATGGGAGATATAATGGGTGGAGCCCGCGGGTCGGAGAAGGGCAGAGCTTGAGAATATATGCTGACTTGCACATTCACAGCTATTACTCCGGTGCAACCTCAAGGAACATGAACTTGGAAGAGATTACACGATATGCTGCGATAAAAGGTCTAGGGTTACTGGGAACGGGCGACGCCCTTCATCCAGGATGGTTCAAGGAGCTGAACGAACGCCTAGAGGAGATAGATGATACGGGAATTTATAGGGTAAAATCCTCCGAAAGTTCCGCATACTTCATCTTCCAGACCGAGGTAGCTACCGTACACCAGTACAGAGAAAAGTTTAGGAGAATACATCATGTCATCCTCATGCCATCGAAAGATGTATCCGCGCAGCTTGCGGACAGGCTTTCAACTTACGGCGACTTGGCATCCGACGGTAGGCCTGTCCTCACAATAACCCCTGCGGAACTCGTTGACATAATCCTAGAAACCGAAAAGAGATGCTTGATATTTCCAGCACATGCTTGGACACCATGGTGGTCAGTATTCGGAAGCTTCAGCGGTGTGGATTCTTTAGAGGAAGCTTATGAAGATAGGGTTAAGGACATTCACGCTTTAGAAACTGGGCTTAGCAGCGACCCCCCCATGAACTGGAGGGTTAGCAGCTTGGATAGGCTCACGTTAGTAAGCGCTAGCGACGCACATAGTCCTTATCCATTTAGGCTTGGAAGAGAGGCTGTTGCATTCGAATTAGACAGGCTTACTTATGAAGAAGTTACGGATGCTATCAGAAAGAAGGACAGGAATAGGATAATCATGACGGTAGAGGTTCCGCCAGCCTATGGCAAGTATCATTGGTCAGGACACAGGAATTGTAACGTCGGTCCTCTATCGCCGGAAGAGGCTAAGAGTATAGGATACAAGTGTAGCGTTTGTGGTAAAAAATTAACGAAAGGTGTTGATGATAGGGTTAACGAACTCGCGGACAGGCCCCCAAATTATATCCCAGAAGGCTCCATAGGCTTCAAATATGCCATACCCCTTCAAGAACTCATAGCTGTCTCAGAAGGTGTGAGCTTAGAATCTGAACATAAGCTCATGTCCGGTAAAATCTGGAAAGAGTATGCCAGGATAATATCCGCCTTAGGCGATGAGTTCAGAATAATGTTCGAAGTATCGGAAGAGGAGCTTAGGAATGCAATGACACCTCAGCTAGTAAATCTCATTATGGCCGTAAGGCAAAACAAAATCAAGATAATTCCAGGGTTTGACGGTGTATACGGTCGGATAATTTTCGGTACAGAAGAAAAGATGGAGGAACGAAAGCATATCAGCAAAAGACTAGAAGATTTTTTCTGAAAGTTATAATTTCAGCTCCAAGAACCTTGCGGCGTTTTTCCACAATATTCCTTCGATTTCCTCATTGGTTAGCGTTGGCCATCCTGCTCTTTCCGCGATCTGATTTACTTTGTTTCTAATGAGCTCCACTAGGTTCTTCCGAGGACCGAAGAGGGGATAATCGCTACCGAACATTAACTTATGCATAACGCCATATTCCTTTGCTTTAACAAGGTTCCATGCAAGGATCGTTGGTCTAACTACTGCGCTTATATCCATGTACATGTTTGGCGCCTTTCGCACTAACAGCAACGCCTCTTCCGTCCACGGGAATGCCATATGAGATATGCATATCTTTAACTTGGGAAAATCCATCACAACATCTTCTAAGTATATAGGGTGACCGTATTTCATGCGCGCCGCGGTACTCCCGACTGCTGCCGAATGAAACATCACAGGAACATCCAGCTCCAGCGCTTTCTCGTAAAAAGGATACACCCTTCTGTCGTTAGGGAAGAAGAAGTTGTAAACTGGTAGGAGCTTTAACCCCCTGAACCCATATTCGGTAACGGCTTTCTCAAATTCCAAGAGGCCTTTTGCGTTAAACTCGTTCCTGCTGTCCACTGGTTGCACACAAGAAAAGCCTATGAGCCTATCCGGATTTTTCTTAACAAAATTGTAAACGTGCTCGTCGGGCACAAGTGTTGATGTCGAGTAATGCACAAACCCCATGACAACAGATATATTAACGCCCGCCTCATCCATATCCGCTAAAATTTTCTCCTCGATAGGGAAATATTGTAAAACTGACTTCAGAGGGTCACCCACAAGATGCGCATATGAATCGAACCATTCTCGACTCCACTGATTAGGAAACTCACCTACATGGGAATGCACGTCTATTATCATAAATTCACCCAACGGTTTAAGGTGTCGTACGGCATAATTTTAAACTTTTAAACCAAAAATCTTCGGAAATCATGTTTGTCACCATAAAATATACATGCACGGGCCGATGTATTATTTAATGGGCCCGTAGCCTAGCAAGGATAGGGCGCTGGCCTCCGGAGCCAGTATGCCTGGGTTCGAATCCCAGCGGGCCCGCCACTTTTCAGTTTGTAGTGTTGTAGAGAGAACTTTCTGCAATAATGTCTTAACCGGCATTTCGGAGTTAGTAAGTATGCTTAAGACAATGATTGGAGGGATAATACGTAAGTTCTTAGGTATTTTATCACAGTCTTGATTGTGCGTTTTATAATGTGGAACTGTTTCTGCTTAATAAATCTCCAAAATATTTTTGGTCTCATATAGAATGTTAGATAGGCCTTCTCAAGTAGGGATCGAAGTTGTCCTGGAGTTATGTTCTCCAACTTCATTACTGGCTCTATGGCATTAAATTTGGACCAATCTCTTGTAAGTAGCATGTCGTTCTTCTTTGCATACTCATAGAGAGATGTTCCCGGATAAGGCGTTAAGATCGAGAACTGTGCATAGTCCAAATCAAGTTTTTTAGCTAAAGCTATCGTCTGTTCAGCTGTTTTGACGGTTTCTTCAGGAAAGCCTAATATGAATGACCCCAAAACTTTTATGCCCGCCTCCTTCAACGTCTTAACAGCCTTTATAACTTGGTCTACAGTTATTCTTTTACCCGTTTTGTTCAGAATTTCTTGGGACGCCGACTCTATCCCTAAGTATACTATCCAGCATCCGGCTTTTCTCATTTTCTCAGCCAATTCTCTGTTAATGGAATCAACCCTTGAAGAGGCACCCCAAGAAATATCGAGGCGCTCCTTTAAGATTTCCTTGCAAATTTCTTCGACTCTTCTTTCACTTAATGTAAAGGTATCATCCACAAACTCGATATTTCTTATTCCGAATTTGTCGTGTATGAGTTCAATCTCTTCTACTACATTTTTAGGACTTCTGCAACGCCAGCATCCTCCAAAGATGCGTGATGATGCGCAAAAATAACATCTAAACGGGCAACCCCTGCTACTCATTATCGGCATATATTTGACTCCTTGGAGTTCGTACTTCTCCACAGGCAGGATGTCTAAACTTGGAAAAGGGATTTCATCCAAATCTTTGATAGGGGGCCTTGGCTTCGTGACAACTATTTTCTCATGCTTTCTAAACGTTATGCCTTTTACATCTTCTAACGGAAGCCCGCGCTCTACTGCATTAACAAGTTCTCGGAAGGTTTCTTCTCCCTCGCCTAAAACAACTATGTCGATGCTTTTGCATTCCATAAGGACTTCCTCTGGGAGAAAAGTTACGTGTGGGCCGCCTATTACAACGATACAATTCTCATTCACTTTTTTAGCAATATCAGCAACCTTGTAGGCTTCGTAAATTGACGGCGTCGTGGAAGTTATACCAACAATATCTGGACCAAAATTTTTCAGCTCTTTTTTAATATCCTCAAAACCGTAGTTAAGAACATTTGAATCAATGATCTTAACCTCATGCTCATCCTTAATCATAGAAGCCAAGTAAGCAAGCCCTAATGGTGGAGAACTAATACCAACGACAGACTTGACAGCTGACGCATAGGGTGGAGAAATAAGACAAACTCTCAACAATGATCACCTGCAGAGCCTTTTTTTAATAAAGCACCTGTTAGTGTAAGCTTATGCACTCTTTTTTGTAACTTCATGAGCCCTGCTTTATTACTGTGTCAATACCTGATAAAAATATATTTCAATTTTACTCAGACCTTTAATAAACACGTCCCTATAAGTAACTTCAATCCTTTTATCGGTCATTAATGTATCAATAATATGCATCGTTTAGGATAAAGGTGGTGGAAGTTGCGTATAGCCATATTTGAAGATGAAGCATATCGGAATTTCTTTCCCTTAACATTAACGAGACCTATATACGAGTTAATGATCGGCACATCAACTATTAGAGAAAAGATAATCAAGAACGTTGCGAACTCTGGGGAAGCAGTCTTTTTTTGTAGAGATTATCTTGAGGATGTTCTGAAGGAGAGGTTACCAAACAGTTATGTAAACGATTTTTCAGCAGTAGATGATAGCGTTCTTCTGGTTAATGGTTCGGTCATAACAAACGGGTACTTGAATAGTGTTTTACAAAAGCTTTCAAAAACGGGTATGGTTATCGTACAAAAGGGAAGGGTTGTGGCGGCCCATGTTAAACGTGATTTTTTTGAACGACCAGAAATCCAAACAGCAATGAGCTCAGTTGAGAACTTGACAGAGATTATTCTGAGGCTCGTGCCGGAAAAATTAAACGCTGACAAAATCACCCTTTTAGAATATCCATGGGAGCTGATAGAGCTCAACCCCAAGCTAATTGCAGCTGAGCTTAAGGAAATCAAAGATAAGGAGCTGAAAGATAGGCTGGATCCTTCTGTAACGGTATACGGAAGTAAGGAGAGCGTGTTTGTGGCTGAAGATGCTTTCCTTGAGGCCGGAACGATTCTTGACACAAGGAATGGGCCAATATACATCGGCGAGAATACCTATATTCAATCACCTACACGAATATCCGGCCCTGTATACATAGGTAGGAACTGCATAATATTCGGAGGACAAATCAGAGAAGGTTGTAGTATAGGCAACGTCTGCAGGATAGGCGGCGAGGTCGAGGGGTCAATATTTCATGGATACTCTAACAAGAGACATTACGGTTTTATAGGCCACTCTTACATAGGCGAGTGGGTAAATCTCGGTGCTGGGACAAGCAACTCGGACCTAAAGAACACATACGGGACAATAAAAATGGACGTTGGAGGAAGAACATATGACACTGGTAACATATTCGTTGGTACATTCGTCGGAGATCATGTGAAAACCGCCATTGGTACGTACATATTCAGCGGAAAGAAGATAGGAGTCTCCAGCCACTTATACGGCATAGTATCGGAGGACGTCCCATCCTTCACAGCTTATGCTAAGACATTAGGCGCCAAGCCGACTGAAATCTACCTCGAATCGGCGATAGAGACTGCTCGGAGGATGATGCGCCGCAGGAACGTTCAACTATCCAGGACATATGAGGATATGCTCAGGAAAGTATTCAAACTTACTGAACAGGAACGAAGTAAAGCCGGCGTCGTAAAAGGTAAATTTTTAATATAATAGCTTTTATTGTTTTGTAACGTTCTTGATGTCTCAAAAATTTCCGATTACTGCATAATTTTAAGTTTAAACACGTGATTTTCTTCATCATTTCTAAGTTTTTTACAAAACTACTCGATCTAATCCAGCTCAAAAACTGAATACGGAGTACGGCATAAAAGCTAAAGGTTAAGAAGATCATGGGTGCTTCGATGAGCGAAACTTCGTTGGCCGTCGCTGTTAAGAAGCATAAGGCTGAGGAAGTCAGGCGTAGACTTTTATCCCTTGGAATTCTAAGAACATCCATGAAAGTATTTTCAGATGACGAATACGTTTACTTTCCAGTAAATAGGTCACCGAATCCTGACGAACTGCCGGAGCTGATAATGGGCAATGCGATAATCCAAGAAGCTAATTTCAACAAACTAACAACTAAGCCGAAGACTCTGAAAGAGGCCATGATGGGTGTTTTAGATGAGAAACTCATAGACCTTCTTCCGAGATCTTTTGACATTATAGGTAACGTAGCGATCATAGAGCTGGACGAAAGGTTAAGACCGTTTGCTAAGGATATCGCATCCGCGCTGAAACTCGTCCATAAGCATGTTGATACCGTACTATTAAAGGCAGGCCCATCCACCGGAGAATACAGGATTAGACAGTATGATGTTATAGCTGGTTCCGGAAAAACGCTAACAGAACATAGAGAGCATGGATGTAGATACAGACTCGATGTAAGGGAGGTGTTCTTCACACCAAGACTTTCTGGCGAAAGGTTGAGGGTAGCGTCTCAAGTTAGGCCTAATGAATATGTGGCGGATATGTTTGCAGGTGTTGGCCCCTTTTCAATAACGATTGCTAAGATGCAACCCAGTTGTAAAGTCTACGCTTTCGAGATAAATCCTGCAGCCTATAAGTTCCTTGAAGAAAATATCAGATTGAACAAAGTCGAAGATAGAGTCACGGCGATATTCGGAGATGTTAGGCACAACTATGGGATTTTGGAAGGAAAGGCCGACAGATTAATAATGAACCTCCCGTTTTCCGCGGAGAAATATCTTGATGTGGCGACAAAGATTGCTAAACCATCTGGTGCAGTTATACATTTCTATGGTGCTACAGAAGATGATGATGCAGTAGAGGCTGTCAAGGTTAACGTCAGTTCAATCATACGTTCGTTAGGCTTCGATGCCAAATTCTTCTGGGCTAAAGAACTGAAGGAAGTAGCTCCGAGGAAGGTCGTGGTCGCGTTGGATATTGCCATATCTGTGCGCTAAAGCTATATTTATGGAAAAATTGTAAACTACCAGCGATGGGTCTGGCAAAGCTGGCTAAGGTCTCAATAATAGCACCGAAGGCAGAAGTCGAAGATGTTATCAAGGAACTATTCAAGTTTGGAGATTTTCATCCAGTGGAACGAGAACATGAATCCGCTGACAAAAATTTGGAGAAGATGTTAGACAGGGTCAAAAGAATCGATTCAGCGCTTGATGTTATAATAAGCGATTTTGGTATAAAGTCGGAGATCGGCATCATCGACTCTATAATAAAAGGTGTTAAAGTCGAGCGGCATAGAATTGAAGCTGAGGACATAAATGGACTTGTAGACGCATTAGAATCTGAGGCAGAGCCAATCATAATGGAGCTGAAAGAATTATCGTCAAAGATTGACTCAATAACGAAAGATATACAGAAGAATGAAACACTCCTTGCGACCTTACAACTATTGAAAGATTTGCGTATAGCGCCACAATCTCTTTCAGCTTTGAGGAAAATGTATGCGGTCTTTGCCGTTATACCGATTAGGGATATTCAAGAGATAAAAAAGAGTCTTCCAGAGGCAGCAATACTTCACATCACATTAACCAAGACATTAAGCGCCGCCCTTTTTGTGGCACCTTACAAGGATGCAGAAAGGGTCGAAAGGGTTCTTAAGGGCTTCGGCGTAAAACCCTTCGCAATCCCGGAGTGGTTACCAGAGACCATCCCTGAAGCTTACGCAACCGTTGAATCTAAGTTGGCTGAACTCAACGCAGAGCTGTCTAGCGTTAGGCAAAAGTTGAACTCAATACTGGAAACTTCAAAAGGAAAGATTCTATCACTAAAAGAAGGTGCGAACATTCTCAAAGAGTCGTTAGAAAGGTTAAAGGCTATAGGCAGTCTGAAGAGACTTGCCATAATAGAGGGTTATGTGCCTTATGAGAAAAGTGATGAATTGGTCAAAAGGCTCGATGGGAAATATCCCATTTTCGTTTCAGAAGTGGAAGCGATGCATGCGGGTGAACACGGCACAACACATACTGAAAGTCTGCCTACGTTGCTCCACAATAAAGGTATCATAAAGGCGTTCGAGAACGTTACGAATATACAAGGATTGCCGGGCCATGGCGAAATAGACCCGACACCCTTCGTCACGCTCTTCTTCTCAATCTTTTACGGAATAATGTTCGCAGACTTCGGCCAGGGGCTTGTGCTCACGATCTTCGGCCTCTTCATGAGGATGAGGACCAAAGGTAGGCTAAGGGATTGGGGTACGCTTCTAGCTGTACTCGGCATATCATCCAGCATCGCTGGCTTTCTGCTAGGTGAGTGCTTCGGCTTCAAACTATCCAACTGGGGTATAGCTTCGCCGGAACTTGTGCACTTGGTGGAGGAACATGCTGGCTCCAAGGAGCTTAACTTGGCGGCAGTCCAGAGGCTTCTGCAGTTTACGATAATGCTCGGGATTGTGCACCTCACCCTCGGTTATTCTCTCAGCGCATATAAGCACATTAAGAACCGAGAATACTTAGAGGCTTTAACGTCCAAAATTCCAACGATAGCTATGTACATCTTTGGTGTGCTTTTTGCTCTCGCATTTTTTGGTGCTGGAGGCATCTCGCAAATGTTAACATCCCAAAACCCAGCACCTTTCATAGGTCTTCCGTCCTCACTCGTTGGAACTATTGGTATGGTGGGAGGCATTGCGAGCATTTTTGTCTTAATTTTGGGAAGACCCGTTGCAAACTTGTTAACCCGAAAAGGTAATGGCTTCGTGGGTGCTGCTGGTATGGGCCTACTCGAGGTTTTGGAGAATATAATTCACTTCCTATCAAACACGATATCTTACGCTAGGCTAACGATACTGCTGCTCGTTCATATTGCCCTATTGATGCTTCTGAACAACGTTTGGTACGCGCTTGGGATGTTGTCTTTACCAATACTCATAATTGGAAACTTGGGCATAATGGCCTTAGAGGGCCTGATAGTCTTCATACAATCCCTAAGGCTCCACCTCTATGAGTTCTTTACGAAATTCTTCGAAGGTAATGGCAAACCCTTTAAAGGTCTAAGGTCTGAGACTACGTACGTAGACATAAGGATAAAGTGAACTTTATGCCGAATGTATTTCTTTTAGAGCAGCAACAAACTTCTTCGTCAACTCTTCCCAATTATACGCCTCTTCTGCCAGCTTAATCGCATTTTGTTCCAATCTTGACCTAAGCTCCTCATCTTTCAGTAATCGAATTATTGCCTCCGCAAGCCCTACATGGTCTCTTGGTTTGACGATTATCGCCGCGTCGCCGAAAGCCCGCTTAATTCCTCCAACATCCGTTGCAACAACAGGCTTTCCAGCGGCTATGTAATCAAAAATCTTCGTCGTAAGGACACTCACGTAGGGCGAGTTGGGTGCTGGTGGTGCAACCGCGACTTTAGCAACCGCAAGATAATCACGTAACTCTTCATACGGAACCGTACCGAGAAAAATTCCGGCATCGCCTGCCTCTTTTTCCATGAGCCTCCTTAATGGACCGTTTCCAAGAAACAACACGACGGCCTCTGGAACGTTCCGTTTTATAATCGGCGCGGCCTTTGCAAGGTATTGCGCTCCATGGTAGGATTCCATGCTTCCAGCATACACCACAACTTTCTTACCGTCCAATCCTAACTTCTTCAAAACTTTCACAGGATCACCATTCTTGAATATCTCGCGGTTTGCACCGTAAGGTACTACGGCGATACGTCTTGCACCCATTGTCTTGAGATAAGGCGTTAAGGAAGAATCCAAAGCGATTATAAGGTCGCTGGCGGATATCGCTAGCTTTTCGAGTAACCTCCCAAGCTTTACAAGCCAGCGGCTTCTCCATGCCCCTCGCTCTAACTTAAGCTCAGTCGAAGAATCTACGACGTATATAACTGACTTTCTGCCTGTGAGGAGTTTGACTGCCGCTCCGATTAACCCTGTGAATGGTTCTCTACAAATTGTTATGGCACCCCTGATGGACAATGCGATGAGGAATGCACTCAAGAAGTACGAGAGGAACATCAACCTTCTTATCGGCACTACAGGCGCTATGTGTCTCTTAACACCATCCCTCTTTGAGAATTCCCTCATCTGAAGGGGATAAGACCTAATTATTGCATGAACCTCGATGCCCTGTTTAACCATGCGTCTAGCAAACTGTATCATCTGAGGACCAAGCTCTCCCTCATGAGATATTATACAGACACGCATCTAGTGGTAAATAACGTAAAAGGTGCTTTATAGCCTAAACTTGAATTCTGTCACAAAAATATGGTGTCGAGTATCATCATCACAATGAAGCCTATAAGAAAGCCGAACGTTGCCTCTAACTCATGGCCCCGTCTATGACTCTCTGGAATCATCTCGTCGCTCACCACGTAAACCATAGCACCTGCTGCGAAGGCCAAAGCAAACGGAAGGGCCTGACTCACGAAAGTAACTGTTAGAACACCTATAACGCCTCCAATAGGTTCAGCTAAACCGGTAAGCAGTGCGTATAAGGATGCTTTTGCCTTCTTTAAACCTACTCCAATTAACGGAAAGGCTATCGCCATGCCCTCAGGTATGTTCTGCAGGGCTATGGCCATGGCTATCGTCGTTGCCAGCGCTAAGTCACCTGCGCCGAAACCAACACCGACCGCAAGTCCTTCTGGGAAGTTATGTATAGTTACAGCAAGCATCATAAGACTCACCGTAGAGAGCGTACTCTTCGGCCCTTCTATGCCCTTTAGGATATGAGTGTGAGGCACGTGTCTGTCTAAGACATAAACAAATATGCTCCCAAAAACAAAGCCTATTACGGCAATGAACGTGCCGCCTGTATCTATCGCAGGTATGAGTAGGCTGAATATTGAAGCCGCTATCATAACGCCGCCGGCAAAACCCAATGCTGAATCAGTTATCTTATGCGATACATTTTTGAAAAATAACACGGGCACGGCGCCTATTCCGGTCGCTAGACCAACAACTAGGCTCGCCAAAATTCCCAACTGTATTAGCTCAATCTGCAATATTATTCACCAACTTTTTACATACCGTTATATTTTAACCGAGACTACGTCTGAGCTTAGCAGCCGTAACCAATGCTTGCTTCGCCTCCTCTATTTTCCCTTCTGAGAATAAAATTATGAAATCGTTCGTATAGTTCTCGTGCCTTTTCGCAACAGAGCTGCTTGGACCTATTCTTAAACCCATAATCTCCTCTGCTACTTTAATATCTTCAATCAACAATGGGAGCGCAAATTCTATGAACTCTTTATCGAACGTTCCACTTTCACGGATGGTCTCCAAATTTCTCCACGAGAAAAATTCTGCTGCAACTTTCAGATCTTCCTTTAGGTTCTTGTACGCATCCAAAAGCACATGTTGCTCCTCCTCTTTTAACGTTCCAAAAACTCTTAAACCTATGAATTCAGGCGGTAGACCTAAGGAGTAGAAGGAGGCCGTAAATGGTATGGCCCTTGGTAAAACTACATCGCCTACTGTTCTATGATAGCCAAATAAACCAATGTGCAACCTTCTGGCCCTTCTTGCTGGTACAAGCTTCGATATTTTTTCAATGAGTTTCGCAGCATGTAGCAGAAACTCATAGTATGCATCTCTAAACTTAGATGCAATAGATAGAAGCATCTGCCCTGTCTGTGAGAAATCCTCAGCCTCACCTTTTGGTAGGTTTCTGTTCAAATAATCTACGACCATCTTAACGTCCCTTTCGGGATAATCGTACTTGAATCCGCATTGTATGGTAACGGTATTCACACCTTTATACTCCCTAACAAAGTTTGCTAGATTACTAGGTGAAAGATGACCTCTGAAGGGTAGACTGCCGACACCTATTATAGGATAGATATCTACTTTCTCTCTTTCGACAAGCTTCCCAATTTTAGAGAGCGCGATCTTTACCAGAATTACGGAGGGTACAAGTCCATAATGAAGGGCCGGATCGGACCTTGCAAGAAATACGCGTAAATATTTTGGAGAAATTGCCTCCAAAAGTTTAAAAAGCAAATTGTCCAAACTTACTAAGCTCGGCCACTCTTCGAATAAAGGTATCACGTTTATGGATTTTGGCTGAATCTCTCCTACTAATTCTACCAGCGTAACGTCTGGAAAGTCAATTCTCGCCTTCTCTATGCCGACCACGGCCTCGGAATATGCTCTCAACACCCTCACGACATCTTTATGGCTGCTGGTGAAGGGCAGTATGACCTCAAAGACTGGTGCATAATCTCCGTTTCCATAAAACTGTTTGGCCACATCAAAATGCTTGGGTATGGCCTGAAGGGTTTCGAGGAATACTTTCTTCTCTACCTTTTCTAGCATCGGATTTGGAATTCTATATGTGAGGAATATGTCTCTACCAAGGACCTTTTCCTTAAAGAAACTGGGATAACCCGTCAGAAGCTTCCTGACGACATGGGGGTCTATGTCCTTTCCTTCAGAGTCCCACATAACCTCGTGACAACCTAAGGTACTGTAGGCATAGTATGCTTCATAGACCTCCTTCTCACCTTCTATTACGTCCGAGTCGCACCAAGGAGGAATGGAGGCGTTATCGGGATGTTGTGTTGACATAGTTTTTGGTATCAGCCTTTGCTCACTCAAACCGTTCAACCCTCTATATCATGTTCCCTTTTTAATA
Source organism: Candidatus Terraquivivens tengchongensis (assembly GCA_023268355.1). Classification (GTDB taxonomy): domain Archaea; phylum Thermoproteota; class Nitrososphaeria_A; order Caldarchaeales; family Wolframiiraptoraceae; genus Terraquivivens; species Terraquivivens tengchongensis. Next base: position 34,294 of record JALNJK010000002.1, on the reverse strand, counting down.
TTGCCCTGTTTTATGGGAAAGCGATTGACGGGCCCGGTGGGATTCGAACCCACGACCTATGGGTTACTCCGTTTAACAAACCTAAGAGCCCACCGCTCTAGGCGGAACCCCCTACCTGGCTGAGCTACGGGCCCCAGCTCTGGTGTTCTAAATACCTCAATTATAAACTTATCCGACCATCTAAAATGTATATACTGCTTTTCTTGGTCTTGTGGCTGAGCATGTATGGTGCTGGTCCTACTCGATTTTAAAGATCTCGGCAGCGTTAAGGCCGAGCTTGTTAAATCTTTGAACCCTAAGACCGTCGCAGCCATCTTGAAAGTGTTGCCCATAGAATCCAAGGCGATGAGATGGGGGGATGAGGTGTACTTCGAGACGCCCGTATCCGTTGGCGAAGAGAACACAAAAACAATTATGGACGTCGGCGAGCTGGCGTACTGGCCGCCAGGAAGGGCCATAGCGGTATTCTTCGGCCCGACACCCATAAGCCAGTCTGGTGAACCACGCGCATACAGTCCCTGCAACCCTATAGGTAAAGTCGTCGGGGGTATTGAGATTCTTAAGAAGGTAAAGAGCGGAACGCCCGTAAAGGTTGTAGTGCTGCGTGAAGATAGATGAGCGACGAAGTTTATGAGAAAATTATAGAAAGCAACACCGTCTATAAAGGCAGGCTGTTTAATGTAAGGGTTGACAAAGTTCTGACCTCGTGGGGTAGGTTAACCGTCAGGGAAATAGTAGAACATCCAGGTGCAGTTGTTATAATTCCGCTCCTCGATAAGGAGTCACTCGTTCTGGTCAGCCAATATAGGCATGCCGTGGGAAAGGTCCTTCTAGAGTTGCCAGCCGGAACGCTGGAGGTTGGAGAAGATCCTGAAAGATGCGCACGCAGGGAGCTAGAAGAAGAGACAGGCTTCATCGCAGGCCGAATGGAGAAAGTGGCGACGTTATACTTGGCGCCCGGTTACAGTACGGAAAAGGTCCACCTTTATATGGCCTCCGACCTGAAAAAGGTAGGCCAGAAGCCTGAACCCGACGAAAAAATAAGGACAGTGATTTTGAAGATGGATGATGTTGTAAGTATGATAATGAAAGGGGAGATAGAAGATGCAAAAACGGTTGCGGGTATAATGCTACTGAAGAGGCTCACTTCTTAAAGTGGTCCCATCCTTTACACTCGAGCGGTATGCGCTCTCCATCCCAGAATACAGTTATGCCCTCTGACCTAGGGACCACTCTACCGATTTCTATCAGCTCTCCGTTGACCAAGGCTAACGCCTTTCTAACAGCTTCGAGATCGTTGCGACCAATCGTAAACACTAATTCATACTCCTCGCCGCCGTAGAATACCAAATCGAATACATCCAGTCCATGTTTTTCAGCAAATTTTTTGGCAACCCCATCAACTGGTGGCATAGTTACCTCGAAGCCTACGCCGCTTTGCTTTGCTAACTCGTGAAGGGATACAGCTAGCCCGTCACTTGAATCTATGCATGATGTTGCGTACTTCGCTAAAATCACACCTTCCCTAAATCTGGCCATGGGTTTTAGAACCGCACGCTTTAGCGATTCGTCAACATCTTCAACGCCCCTAAGTAAAGCGTTGAGACCGGCCGCAGATCTGCCGAACAGCCCAGTCGTCGCCAAAACATCTCCTACACGTGCACCACTCCTAGGCACGACCCTCTCCGCGGAACCTATGCCGACACAAGATACAACGACTTCTTGAGCCTCGTTAGTATCGCCACCAGCTATTGTGCCGCCATAACAACGTGCGGCTTTTTCTAAACCATCCCAAAATGCCTCAAACTGCTCAAGGGTCATGCTCCTTGGAAGACCGAGAGAAATCAAGTAAAGTATGGGTATCGCACCTTTGGATGCAAGGTCGCTTACAACCATTGTAAGAGCTTTCCAACCAACGCTCTCCATATTCATGCCGGGTGGTACGTCTGTTGATTCTACCAGCATGTCGGTAGACACAACAAGCTTTCCCATGAACTCGATTGCTACGGCATCGTCACCTTTTGGAAGTACGTGTCGCGGACCTAATGTTATTCTCGAAAGTATTCGTTCAACAAGACCCTTCTCCCCGATGTCGTGAAGCATTTTGGACAAACTCGAATCAACCGTAAAAAAGCTCCATCAAGTTCATTATAACGTTGATTTTTCAATTTTAAATAATCTCGCCAGCATTATTTTGATGCACCACTTGAAGAACCTCCAAAACTCAGCAATACCAAGCTTGGACTTTCCCTTTAGCCTCGGCATGAATACAAACGGGCTCTCTATGATTCTGAAACCATTCTTTACCAGTTCATAAATTATCTGTACTTGAAAAAGGTAACCAGAATCTAAACATTCAAGCTTAATGGACCTCAGCACGTCAGCCCTGTATACTCTATAACCGGACGTCATGTCCTTCAGCTTAACACCCGTCGCTAACCTCGCCAGCAAGTTAGCGCCCTTGCTTATTATGGTCCTGCTGAGTGACTCCCATCCCCAACCTCCACCCTCCACATACCTCGATGCTATGACGCAGTCAGCTTGGCTCTCTACCAATAAGTCAAGCATAATGGGCAACTTTTCCGGTGGATGCGACCCGTCAGCATCCATCTCTGCTATATATTCAACGTCCAACTTTTCTAGAGCTAGAGCGAAACCATCTCTGTAAGCAGAACCAAGCCCTAGTTTTCCAGGCCTTCTTATGACCACAATTTTGCCGTACTTTTCTTTGAAAGATTCAGCGACATCCGCCGTACCGTCCGGGCTGTCGTCGTCAACTACTATTATCCACCCGTCCATGTTTTTGCTCGACATCACCATGGAGGTTAATTCTAATACGGTGCCTATGTTCTCCGCCTCATTGTAAGTTGGTATGACCACTGCGAGGCTTCGTTTTTTCAAGCCTACCACGACCACCGATCTTAAGCTTTAATGGGTACTTTACCCATTCGAGCAACATAATAAAAACCGCCGTAGATTAATAAGCTTCCATATTAAGCAAATTAGACGAGCCCAGTAGCTAATCCGGTCGGACACCCTCGAAAAATAGCTGCTCAATCTTTCTAACGATGGGTTTTTGCCTAATAGTTGAAATGTAGATGTGACAACATGCTGTCACCTTCCGACACCAACTAATTCCTCGCTCAAAATTGAGAGAAGCCCGAATGGTATATTTCTTCCAGGTTTTCCAAAAATATCTTATCTGTCTATGATTTCTCCCCTGTATAAAAAGAGACCCAAGGGGAGGTTAAAGTATATACGAAAATGCGAGAGGTTGAAAATGACATATAAGCTTCATCTTTGTAGAAAAACTTTATATTATAGCGTTATTTATAATTTATTAGTGATGTAATTGAGTAATTATTCAACTATATCATTACCAAAGAAAGTTAAGGAGATCCTTGAAAAAGACAAGGGAGAAAGCGATTGGGGCGAGTACCTCATGAAGTTGTATAGAGAGGCAAGTGAAAAGCGAAGACGGGAAGCTTTCGAAAAACTTAGAAAGATTCTCTCAGAGGAAGACCTCAAAAGGATATTGGAGGAATCTGAGACCTTTAGAAAGGAGTTTACAATAGAATGATACTGGTGGACACGAGCGTTTTAATAAACTGGCTAAGAAAGGGAGAATTTAGAGAAGGTTATATCAGCGTAATATCATTAATTGAGGTCCTGAGGGGAATTCCGGCTGAAAAACGTAGCGAGGTTAAAACAACTCTAGAAAAGGTCTACGATGTCATACCTTTAGATAATGAGGTCATCCTCGAGTACTGCAGCATTTACGAAGCCTTAAAGAGGAGGGGCCAGAAAATCCCGGACGCAGATCTACTCATAGCAGCATCGGCAAAAGCAAAGAACCTATTGCTGCTCACATTAGATAAGGAATTCAAAAAGTTGCAAGAGTTTGGCATAGAAATTAAGTTGGACACTTCAGAAACATAACTCTAATTATTTGACCATGGCTTCTAAGTCTTGATGGACAAAAGCTAGCTTTTAATTACTAAGTATATTTTCTTTGACTTTTTGCCCGTTAGGGCTAGATACTTTGTCTCGCAAGAAACCTTACAACACCTTTACCCCTTTCATTATACTACCTTAATGAGCAACTCATAAATGCATCAAGCATAACCAGATGGGTTAAAGCTCCTTATTCTTCCATGCCCCTGGCCGATGAAGCATGGAATTATGGGGATAGTCATCGCAAAGAAGGCCAAATGATTAATGACCATACCTTCTGATATAGGTTAGAGGACGGCACCTCCTTAAAGACCAAAAGCTATTGCTATACGCTTTTATAGCCTTGCTTACCAATTTGAACCCTGAATTCTTTAGAAAAAATACTTAGCGTTTTCAAAAGGGGTAAAGCTCGTCTGTGTTTACGAAAGCTTTCAGGCTGTAAGTTTATATAATCAATTACAAGCTTGTCATCCGTGATGCCGCTTGCCTCCATCACACTCGTTCGAGCGAATGAGTATATAAAAGCTTGAACATCCACTGCCCCGGTAGCTCAGCCCGGTCGGAGCGGCCGCCTCGTAAGCGGCATGTCGCGGGTTCGAATCCCGCCCGGGGCTCTTAAATTGAGTTCAAATGCCGCTAGCATTAAATAACGCAAAAGCGGACTGCTCCGTTAGAATGGATAAAGGACATAAGCATCGCAGCCATGAAGATAGATTAAAGATTGTACTGGATAAACTCGAGGACCGGGTCGGAAAGAGAAATGCAGCTCTCATAAGGTCTTTCATTGGCTTTCTCCGCTCTGAAGGTATAGGCCCATTAAGGATGATAAAATACACCCATCATATGGTAAGCTTTGCACGCATCGTTAAGAAGGCTCTTGACAAAGTTAATGAATCTGATGTACGCGCTGCATTGTCCAGCCTCGAAGAGAGAGGGTACAGCGACTGGACTAAGCACGATTACAAAGTTGCGGTCAGGAGGTTTTACAAATGGTTAAGAGATAATGATAATCCGCCTGAGGTTAGCTGGATTAAGATAAAGAGCTATGGAAAATGCAAGCTTCCTGAAGAGCTCCTCACCGAGGAGGAAGTAAAGCTCATGGCAAGCAAGGCTACAAACCTTAGGGATAAGGCCTTTGTCCTAGTGCTTTATGAATCTGGTGCCCGAATAGGCGAGATGCTTGGCTTAAAGATCAAGAACGTAACGTTTGATGAATATGGTGCTGCTATTATCGTAAGCGGAAAGACTGGTATGAGAAGGATAAGGATAGTAGCTTCAGCGCCCATGCTGGCAGAATGGCTAGATAACCATCCTTTGCGCAATGATCCCGATGCACCGCTCTGGATAGGATTGTGGACGAAGAACTACCTTAAGCCTTTGGACTATCCTGCTGTAGCAAAAATGCTGAAGACGTTAGCAAAGAGAGCAGGAATAAAGAAGCGCATATATCCGCATCTATTCAGACATTCTAGGGCAAGTCATCTGGCCAATATACTTACGGAGGCCCAGATGAAGGAGTACTTTGGTTGGAAGCAAGACTCTGAGATGGCTGCTGTATACGTACATCTTAGCGGCAGGGATCTTGATAAAGCCTTGTTAAGGGCAAGCGGGATGCCCATCGAGGAGGGTCTGGAGGTTAAGGAATTCAGGCTTATAATGTGTCAAAGGTGTAAGGAACAGAACTCACCTGGCATAAGCTTCTGCAGAAGGTGCGGAGCACCTTTGGACCTAAAGGTGGCCCTGGAGCTCGACGAAAAGAAAAATTCCGAGATAGCTGAGCTGAAGGATATGATGAAGGAGTTATGTAAGTTGATAACGGTGATAGGTGAAGCGTACCTAAACGATGAGGACGGATCGATAAGACAGCGTTGCGGTCATCTAATAAAGGAATGTCTTCCTTTATTGAAAGAATACATGTACTCGTAGCGATAGTGTTCTTAAGCCTCTTTAGCTCTTCCTCGAGCATTCTTTGAACGCTTACATCGAAGCATTTATTTGATAGCTAGCATTCAACCTTCAATTCAGTCTCCTAAAACTCGAAAATTAACTCGTAACACTCTTAACATCCGAGCTTATGCTATCCATTCGTTCATACATCCTCTGCAGAAGAATCTAGTATCCCGTCTAGTCCTCACTACGTACCTTTCCGAAACCTCTTCTCCGCATGATTCACGGAGTCCTGAGCCCGGATTCTATATGCCTGTTCCGGTTTTCAGTTTACCCAACCCTTCTGTGATACACTTCCCGTCCTTCAGCCCCTTTATCGCTTTTAAGGCTTTCACTACACTGCTGGAGGTCTCCTTTCGCTTACCCCGCCATGCTGGCAACTACTTCTTGAATAACCGTACACCTTTCACCGTGAACCTGTAGCCGTCCCCTATCGCTCCTTAAAAGGCTGAGGCTTTTTAGGACCCCTCGTCTTTCTAGACATAGCCTCAGGCTCGACGCCTGCATAGGCGACTATCTCGTCGCGCTGGCCCTTCTCGTTCCTAGCCAAGTATTTGATCTGTAAGTGTAAGCTTCTTACCATGTACCACTTAGGCATAACCGGACGAATTCGATTTTAAAGATTTCTGGGCTATAATTTTATTAGAACATGTAGCGCCCCTCTTAAGTTTTCTCGCTGAAAGAAGAGAATCGATAGTATTTTATACCCTTTTTAGCGAAAAATAATAATATTTTGAGTGTGAACGTTTTGAGTGAGCTCGATATTTTACGTGTATCGGCCTTGCTCCATGATATTGGCAAGCTGGAGTGCTGGGCTGAGGGGAGACCTTGGAGTGATCATGTTCGTTATACGTACGAGTTTGTTAGGGAATGTTTAGGCGAGGATATTGCCCTTCATGCTATGCGCCACCACTCTAGTCAGTATTATCCAGGTGAATGGTATCCTAAGAGCTCAGTTGAGGAGATAGTTTGCTTGGCTGATAATTTTGCTTCTGGTGCCGATAGACGTGAGGAGCCAGAGCGTGGGGCACCGTTGCCATCTCCGTCAGTAGAACTGAGTCATGTTTTGTCAAAGGATCGTATTAGGTGTAAGCTTGATGCCCATAATCTAACCTACATTTATCATGAAACTCTTAGAAACTTAAAATCTATCGCTAGCAATTTCTATGAAAAGCCTAAGGAAACATATCTAAAAATCTTCGATTTTCTTGAGAGGGAATCTAAGCTACGCCTTGTTCCCGCGGATACAAGAAGTCCCATTAACGACGTTTCCCTTTGGGATCATATGAAATTAACGGCCGCTTTTGCCACATGTATCTATTTGAGCGGCTGGAGGGGGAGAGATGCCGAGAACTACGAGTTTGCGCTCCTAAGTGGTGATGCAGATAAAATATCCAAGTTTATAGGCGAGTCCCTGCGCCTTCCAGACTTAAGGGCTAGGAGCGATTTAGTTAAAGAGGCAACGGAGACTGCAAAGAATTTTCTAGTGGATCTTCTTGGGCCTGAATGTGTCCTGTTTGCTGCTGGTGGGAGCATTTTGGCTTTATGCCCGTTAGATAAAGTTCAAGCTGCTTTAGAAGGTGTTAAGAAGAGTTTTGAGGAGGTGAGCGGTGGCAGAATTACAATTACTGTCAGCTATGTTAAAGCTGGAGGTGAGGAAATTCGCGGAGACTTTGGTTCTGTTTGGGAGAAAGCTCAACTGAATTTGCGGGTTGAAAAAAGTAAACGTATTCCAGTACGGCAAGTGTCTTTACCTGAGGGGGCTGAGACGTGTGACGTATGTAGAGCTAAGACTTGGAGTAGCGAAGATAAAGAAAGAATTTTGCCATATGATGCCTCGCCTAGACCTGAAAGGTTATGTGATGAATGCCGAGAATTGAGAGAGAAGGGAAAGGGCGTATGGCTGGAAGATATAAGAGGCGAGTCTGATTTTGTTGCGTGTATTAAGGCTGATGGAGATAATATTGGATTTTTCATGTCAGGAGCTGGGTTTAAAAAGGCTGGGAAGGCCAGCACACCTTCGAGAATATCGACGCTGAGCAACTTGCTTCATAAGACTTGTGAGGGGGAGTTTAAAAAGATCATAGGCGAGTTTAAGGGTAGAGTTGTTTATGCTGGCGGAGACGATCTCTTGGCTTTTGTTCCAGGGGAGCGTGCTTTGGAAGCCGCTAAAAAGGTTTACCTGAAGTTTAGAGACGAGATGGCTGATGAATGCACTATGTCGGCTGGGATTGCCTTCTTCCACTATAAGATGCCTGTCTATGTTGGGGTTGAGTCTGCTAATTACTTGCTTTCTAAGGCTAAAAGTAAGGGAAAAAATAGGGTTGCCTTTGCTGCTATTGGGGGAACAGGGATAACCCCTAGCGAACTTGATGAAGTTGATTCTATGGAGTGGTCTAAAATGGATACTCTGCTTGAAATCATAGGTTTTATGAGTAAGGCTGATGTTTCCTCTTCGCAGATTAGGCGCATAGTTGAGATTGCCTGTAAAAACCCAGTTAAGGCTGAGGCCTTGATTCAATATTCTATGGGGAGAGAGATTATTGATTGGAAATATGGGGAGAGATTGCTTTCATATCTTAATTCTGGTCTTCTTGTGAAAGCTTTTATGGTTTACAATTTATTTAAAGGAGGTGGCTAAAATGTTAGAAGAAAGAGAAAGGGAGCTAAAGCTAGAGGGAGAGGGGCTAGCTAAGATAGCTGTTGATTCTGGCATGGGTGCTAAACAACTTCAGACACTCTATAAGCTCGTTAGAACTAATCCGTTGCCGTTTGTTGAGGCCTATATTAAAAGGCAGATTGGGCGTGAGGTTCGTGGCCTTAATGGCTTCTTAAAGATTCTTGATTTGTGTCAGAAGTATGCTAATGATAGGGTTTCGCTTGAGAGGGTTCTGCTCTACGCTAACATGTTGTATGATTATTTCGAAAAGGAGCCAACATTAAAGTTAAAGGCTGCTTGTGAAAAAACGATTAAGAATATTGTTGAGAGGCACGGCCTCACATATGGCGGCGTTTCAATGAATTTATATGGCAAAGACCTTGAAATGAAGATTAGAGTTAAGGGTTTACATGGTCCTCCAAAGCCATTGGCTATGGAGATTGAGCATGCTCTAAAGGGCATAGGTGAGCTTGCAAATTTAAATCTAAAGATATGGATTGAATATTGAGTAAAGAAGGAGGTGAAAAAGGCTGGTTTTTGAAAAGCTGGAAAGGCGGATAATAATTTCGGGGACTTTGGAGGCTGTTACGCCGCTACATATAGGCTCTGGCAAATTAGACGTTGAAATAGGTGAGGTAGATCTGCCAGTTCTCAGGGACCCTAGAGGCCAACCCTATATTCCAGGCTCATCGTTGAAAGGGCGTGTTAGAACTGAGGCTGAGAGGATTGCGCGGAAGATGGGTATGGATATTTGTGAACCGCCGAACGTAGATAACATGTGTGGTTCAAAAAAGAGTCGAGTAGAAGATTTCTGTATCTGCTGTAAGATTTTTGGGACTGCTGGCAAAATATCGTTAGCGAGTAAAATTAAGTTTAGGGATGCTTATCCACTTGAAAACGTTGAAAGGCTTCTTGAGAGGACTGGAATAGCGATTGACCGTGGGACAGGGGCTGTTGCTAAACATGCGTTGTATACAATTGAGGCTATTCCAGCCGGGGCAAAGTTTGGCTTGGAGATTGTGGCTGATAATCTGTCTGACGATGAGCTCAAGCTTTTGAAGGCTGCCTTAAAGTCTGTTGAGGATTCTGCTTTAGGCGGCTCTTCAACCCGCGGCTTCGGTAAAGTGAAAATTACTATTGATTGTGTTAGGGAGCGGACAGCTGGCTATTATCTTGGTGTTGAGGGCGAGAAGGTCGTCTCTGGAGAAGATGCTAAGCGCTGGCTTATGGTGTAGTTGAGGGTCTATGCGATGGTTGTGTTTTGCTATAAGATTAAGGGCATTTTGAGGGCTGTTACACCGTTACATATAGGTTCAGGCGCTAGGACTGGTGTTATCAAGCATTGTTATCCTTTCATTCCTGGGGCGGTTCTTCGTGGGGCTGTCGGCCTCTCATTGATGAGGTCTGTTTGTAAGATTGATAGGCCTTTGGTTCAGCATGAGAGCTGCCAATATTTCAATGAGTGCCTCTATGCCCAGTTGTTTGGTGAGGAGGTTGGTAAGTCTTCTAAGGTCTTCTTTAGGTATGCGTATCCGTTACATGTGAAATGTGGCGGATTGTTTAGGCCTGTTGCTAGGACGCTTCATAAGTGTGGTAATCCGCAGTGTGGGAGAATCTACGATGCTTTTGTCGCGCCCGCTGTATGCGAATCCTGTAAGGAGCACGGAACAATAAAGCCCCTTCGGGGTTTTAGGTGCGATTCCTGTGGTGATTTTGAGCGTGTGCCTGTTAGAATTTCTCGCATAACTTTAACGGCTGTTGACAGAATGTTATGCTCGGCTGCACAGGTTTCAGCGCTTACTGGTGAAAAAGCCGGAACGATTCATACTTTGGAGGTCATTCAAAGCGGAAGTGTCTTTGGTTTTGAGATTATTGTTCATGAGGATCTTGGCGATTCTGTCGACGTGCTGAAAAACGTTCTTGGGAGGGCCTTGCCTGATGAGGGGATTGGTGGGTCGAAGTCCAGGGGTTTAGGTAAGGTTGCCGTCGAGGATTTGCGGGTTGAGGAAGTTGATACGTCTATTTTGGAAAGGCGTGCAGAAGATATTGATACTAGGAGGTTTAGGGTTAGACTTGTTTCTCCGATGATTTTGGATGGAAAATATTTGGATGAGTCCAGTTTACTAGAGTGTGCTAGGAGAGCGTACAGCTGGGCTTTCCACAAGGGAAAGCCATCGTTGCCTGAGATTAAATTGGTGAATTATGCTTTAGATGATGAGGTTTATGGTGGCTGGTCTTTAAAGACCGGGAGAAGACGTGAGATTAAAGCGGCTATCTCGCCGGGCTCCGTATTCGATTTTATATGCGAGGTTAGGAACTTGGATCTTGCGTTAAGTCTGGCAGCCTTAGAGTATTATGCGGTTGGGTCCTATAAGCCCCATGGGTGTGGGCAGATAATCGTCATGTAGGGGGCTGAAGGAATGGGCTAGCTATTTGAGTCGCCTAATTTATGAGTCGGCTGGAAAATTCGTTGTTCAACGCTCGGCAGCCAGTTTCCAGCCGATGATACAGGAAGCCGAGACTACATTCCACCTCTCTTGCTGCCCCTCGATTATGCTTATAAATCCAATTACAATTTGACAATAATCGAGAAAACCCTTCCAGAAAAGCCGGGAGAAAGCTTGTTTAACCAAAAAGCCGGAAAAAAGTAGCCGGATTCAATGACTCAAAAATAGAAGAGAAGACGGCAAGATGTAGTAGGTGATTGAGTCATTTTCCATGTTGTCACAGATTCAATGACTCAAAAATAGAAGAGAAGACGGCAAGTCCATGATAAAACATAATTTGGGTCAAAAGGTATAAAAATTATGATTCAATGACTCAAAAATAGAAGAGAAGACGGCAAGTTTGACAAACCAGGCCTCGGCCGGTGGTTCGTCCGGGACCGAGATTCAATGACTCAAAAATAGAAGAGAAGACGGCAAGAATACTCGAAACGGCTGAGCTTCCTCCTGAGGAGTTTATGATTCAATGACTCAAAAATAGAAGAGAAGACGGCAAGTCCAAGTGAATGGTACACTGTTGATGGCGCCACGCCTAGCGATTCAATGACTCAAAAATAGAAGAGAAGACGGCAAGTCGGACGTAAGGTAATCAAAAGGTACTTCCCAGTGTTTTAGGAGATTCAATGACTCAAAAATAGAAGAGAAGACGGCAAGGTAAAAACGCATGCGGATCTTCGGTAGCGCTGGTATGTCAGATTCAATGACTCAAAAATAGAAGAGAAGACGGCAAGCTCTCACCGCCTCCCATTCCTTCTCAATCTCACAAATCGATTCAATGACTCAAAAATAGAAGAGAAGACGGCAAGCTGCCGTCTGCGAAGGTGATTCTAACAGTGCTTGAGAAGGGCTCGGATTCAATGACTCAAAAATAGAAGAGAAGACGGCAAGTGTGGTTGCCCGGTTATGGCTCCGGTCATGCGCGCAACATCGATTCAATGACTCAAAAATAGAAGAGAAGACGGCAAGGAAAATACGAATGGGCAGGCCTTATTACTTCCTGGAGCTAAGATTCAATGACTCAAAAATAGAAGAGAAGACGGCAAGGTCAACATCACGCCTTCGACCACGCTTTTTCCAAGTAACTCCTGGAGATTCAATGACTCAAAAATAGAAGAGAAGACGGCAAGTCGGCATTTTTTGCAAGTTTTTAGGTGCTCTAAGTATCTCGATTCAATGACTCAAAAATAGAAGTCCAGATAACCCATGTATGTCTTAGGCCATAATTAGTTACTTCCGGAGATTCAATGACTCAAAAATAGAAGAGAAGACGGCAAGTCATCCCAGTCCCGTTCCATCGGCGCCGTTTTTGTAGCCTCGGATTCAATGACTCAAAAATAGAAGAGAAGACGGCAAGGAGAAGCTACGGCACCTCTTCAAGACCATTAAGATTTTAATGGCTCAAAAATGGAGGTAGCTAGATCTATGTGACTCTGAGAAAAAGGAATCATTGAAGCAAAATAATAGGAGGATAATAACTAGGTTTGCTCGGGACATAGGAATTTGAAGCCACAGCCTCCTGTACATTTTTTCCTAGAGACCTTTATTGGCGGCAGCCTTTCTTCCCTAATAATTTTTTCAACATCGCCTAGAACTCTCTTCACAAAAACCTTCATAGAGCGAGTTATTTCCAACCCTATAACTTTCTCCTCTGGGATATAATTGATAAAACCACGCCTAACACAAGTATCAAAAGACTCGTCTATTAATAGAGCATAGGCAGTAAGCTGATACTTATGGTCAGACCAGATTTTTCCATGGTTAGACATTATATTTTTATAATCAACCGGAACGTATTCATTATCTCTTGTCCTAATAATCAAATCGACGGTTCCGGATAGTTTCAGCCTATGGGAGTGTAAAGGAACAAAGAACATTTTAGATGCTCCCACGAAATCCGCAGAGTAGTAAATAGCATCTTTACGGCGGTTCTCTTTTTTTACATACTCTTCGTGTTGCTCACCACTACCTATTTGCTGCGAGCCGAGATTCGGTTTGGCATGTAAAACCTTCTCAAAATATATGATGCGCGGACAGTAAAAGTAATGCTTGAGATCGGTAACCGAGATTGATGTTTCAGAAATATCAGAAGTAGGCAAATTTTGGTCTTTTAGTTTCCTCATCCAACTCATATCTTTTCGGTTTGCCAATAACCTTCCGCCCCCTAAAACACAAATCGCATAAAGGATATATCTGAACATTCTCAACGGCATCGCCTATGAGTCTCTTTAAATCAACGATCAAACTATTGAGCTCATCTCTCCTCAGATAACCAAAAAAAGCGCTGTATTGAATATGGGTTAGACCATAATCTTTCAACGTCTCAGCAACCCGAATACGTAAATTATCGTCCGTGATATCATAAATGACTAAGTATCGCATGAGGCATCACCACCCTAAAACAAAAGGTTCGTAGGTAACAGAGTCTCCAAGGAGAAAACGAGCAATACAGCGGGACTGCGTGTAAATAAAGCTCTTTAATGGTCCACGTCTACCCTTAAACATAACAGGACTGTTAAGTCTATCAAACAAAGCCTCTAGGATTAGCTGAACAGCCTTCTTACTGAGAACCCTACCCTCTTCAACCTCGGCTCCAGTCGCCAAAACCTCTCCGGGATTAATGACGCCTTTAGAAAGCAAACCTACAAGAGCTCTATCAACGACCTGCTGCCTAAACTCTTCCATTAAATCGAGGACAAGTGATGGTTTACCAGGTCGATCAGCATGCAGAAAACCAGCGTAAGGATCGAGTCCAGCATAACATATGGCCTTCCAAACTTCCGGAAATAGAACGGCTTGGTAACCAAAGTTGAGCATGACGTTAAATGGATCCCTAGCGCCCCTAGTCTTCCTTCCATTGAAAGCAATGTCCCCTGGAAGTACAGATGCAATAGCCCTCCAATAAACCCTAGCAGCTTCAGCCTCTAAATTCATTAAGTCTAATCTTTTTTCGTCAATATTTGACCCTCTTTCCTCACTAATCTTCTCATGAATTTCGTCAATCAATCTGCCGGATTTGTAAAGATCTTCCGCCAATGATCTGTTGGTTTGTCTTCTATTTTTCGCCATAAGCTTAATCACATTCGCTTGGTTCTTTACTTTCCCCATAACAAAATTCTTGGCCAAAACAAATCCTCTTTCATCCACATACGCCAAGAATTGCTCACGCCTAGTTTTAACAGAACCAGAAACGGTAGTTGGCATCAGTACAGCATATGGCCAGCCACTATACATCGCAAAAACAACTTGAACACCATGTCTCACGGCTAGCCTCAACGCGCTAGTAGACAAAGTAGCACCCCTGCTTGTACAAACAATGTTTTCTACATCATCAGCCGGGAAATCGCGCCTTTCCTTGCCCTTCTTAACGATAAACCTATTACGCTTTCGGCCGAGGAAGATACCAAAATCATCAAGGAAAATTACTGTCAAAATTTCTCTCCCCTTCTCACTTAAAACATACAGGGCGATACATGCAATCATCTGGACATTTAGTTCCAACGGGCCTTCCTGGATCCTTTCTTTCAGCCACAATTTCCATTTTTCCGTCCCTTTCCTCAATCCACCAGTTTCTTAATTCGTCACTTGCAAAAAACAAATCCTTCTTTACGACAATCTTATCTTTAACTATATTTAGATAAACAACGCAACAAATATCAATAGGTACTTCATGAACGCTCTCAAATACAAGCGCGTAGCCGACTGGTGCTAGTCTATACCAATCCTCTGGATCGCTACCAATTTTCAAATCAAACATTATAGAATGCAGATAATCATAACAGTCAAGACTTAAGAGGCCGCTCAAACCTAGAAGTTCACCGGAAATTTTATGCTCAATCAGAAATGGAACAGCAGAGGCCATTAGATCATATTCTGAAGCATATGGTTGCCGGACCTCAATCTCAGCGTATTTGGCCTCGCAAAGCTTTATAAGGTAATCCCAAACTTTCTTAGCTGGCGGTAAAACATCCTGTGGTTTAGCTGGTATCTCACTCCATCTTATCTTCTTACACCAAGACTCGAAACTTAAGTTCTTTCGTTGAATAAACGCTTGTAGGCAGTCACTAACTACGCCATGAAGAACTTTGCCGAGAGCTACCCTAAAGTTTACGACCCCCTGAAGTCCCTCAACAAAACTAAGGTACACATCCCTTCCAGTAGGACAAAATTTGGAGCAAACAGCATACATAGGCAATTTAACATCCTCATAAAAAGGCTTTAAAGGTGGGCTATGCCAGCTCCAACCTCTAAGCTCAGGACTAACGCCAACCTCCCTAGCAGTTGGCAGAAGTTTATGAATGAGAAACTTGCGCTCTAAATCTGACAAGAAATACATCTCAAGCCCCTTCAAACATTATGTATCAAAAAAATATTATGAGTTATCTCTTATGTTTTCTTTTTAAGAAACTTTTAAGACCAAGCATCGCAAATATTTATTTGGTATCTTCTAAATGAAGGCTCTAATAATTTCTGTCGGAACAGGAATAAAACCCTCGGGAAGAACGATTGAAAATTTAGCTGAGGCAATAACGAAGAGCATAAGGCACCATAACCCTCACAAAGTATACTTAGTAGCAACTAAAGAGAGCATTGAAACAACAGTGCAGAAGATAATCCCAAAGATAAAACCTATAGAGAGCGAGATCATTCGAATAGAAAGTCCAGACAACATACAAACAATATACGAGAACCTTAGATCCAAGATCAAAGAAATAAGAGAAAAGTATGACACGTTAACGGTGGACTATACCTCTGGAACAAAAGCCATGACAGCCGCACTAACAATCTTAGCGACTATATTTGGAGCCGATGAACTAAGCTATATAACGGGTAAAAGAAATGCCGGAATAATCCAGCCTGGAACAGAACAAATAGTACCCATAAGACCATACTTCATATTGGCCGAACAAAAAATCAAGGAAGCAACACAATTATTTAACAGAAACCAATTCCCTGCTACAATAACAATCCTACAGCAAATAAAAGAGACAATTAAAGACTCAGACATAATCGACCGAATAATGCCACTACTAGATCTAGCAAAGGCATACGAACAATGGGACAAATTCTACCATGAAAAAGCCTACAAAATAATAAAGAGAATAAAAATTCCAGAATTATCCGGAAACAAGCAGTTCCTAGGCACACTAATAAGCAATTTAGAAAAAACCGATGGGGAGCCAGAGCCATACTATATAGCCGACCTAATAAACAACGCTGAAAGAAGATCCGAAGAATCAAAATACGATGACGCAGTAGCAAGACTTTACAGAACTATCGAACTAATCGCCCAATACAAGCTAAGGAAAAATTATGGAATAAACACGTCAAACGTGGACGTAAAGAAAATCCCCAAGGAACTACTCCAGGAATGGGGCATTCCACAAGACCAGAAAACAATAAAATTGGGACTGAACAATAGCTACGAACTATTAAATGCCCTAGGAGATGCTCTCGGACGACAATACCAAAATGACAAAAAACTAAAGGATCTTCTATCAAAGAGAAACACCTCAATACTAGCGCACGGACAAACACCGATAGCCAAACAAACATACATCCAGTTACATAAAAAAACACTGGAGTACGCAAATGCAACCGTAAGAAATCTAGAGCAGTTAATAAAAAACTCAAAATTCATAAAATGGGGGTAAACCATATCTTTGTATAAAAAACCCTTGCCTGGAGAGCGCTTACAGGAGTCAGAATTAAGTTTATATTCCTGCAATGAAGCTTTGGATCATAAGTCTTCAGCGCTGTGCATTTGTACATTGTTTCGTCGAAGGGCCGCGAGGGGTCGCTGAGAAGCTTTAGTCTGCACCTTACCCACAGCTCGGAGGGTCGAATGGCTATTATCACGATGACACCGTTCCTCCTACTTTCGATCTGGTCGTCGAGGACATGGAGAGGCATCAAAGCCGACGTCTCTAGGCTAAGGCCGCGTTCCGAGGAATTCTTGGACATGACTTGCGTGCTCACTCCACTGAGTTTAAGCACAAGCCAATCGGTCGATTTGAGCGCTGAATTCGAAAAGCTCGCCAAAGAAAAAGCTTGATTGTATTTAAGCTTTAAGTCTTAAAAAAGTTTTAGGATTTTTTTAAGACCTTTTCTAAAGGCTCGACGTGTATTCCGTGTTCTTCGAGGAACTTCCTGGCTCTCTTTCCTTCTTCGATTACGTGCTTGAGGTAGGCCTTCTGCTTCGGCGTCAGCTTTTTGCCCTCCTCCCTCAGTATGCTCTCGGCGGCCTCACCGCTCCTGACGGCTGCCGTGTACAGGCCTGCTATGAAGGGCCCTAGCTTGGGCTTTTCTTCTTCTCCTTCAGTCATGTTACCACCTAATATGTCGGTTCTTATATCTTCTTCCTTAGAATAGACCGAAGCTAATTCAGTTTAAAATGAAATAGGTGAGGTTGATGAGGCTGGTGAGGCTATATAGTGTATTCGTGCGGATGACCTTTTCTAGAAACATATTTAGTATGTAATACGGTAAAGGATTATGAAAAAAGTTTGAAAAATTCATACTATGGATTGATGACCCTAAAAAATACGAATATCTCAGGGTTTCTACGGTTATTAAATCCACAAGAACGCCGCCAAAGCACGGTACTTTAAGAAAAAATCTGTCAAGCACATTTTCCAGGTAAATAAACAGTCATTCAAGGACGATGTAGGTATCATTCCTTTTACATCTGGCTCGATCCTGCTATAGTGTTCCAGGTCTGCTGACTATTCCTTAAAGCATTCTCATTCTTAATCTGCTTCCCCGACTTCATCATCTTCTTCCACTTCTTCATTCGTTGTTGATACATTTGTCAAACACCAATCTAACAATGTTAGAAGGTTTTTAGCATAGTACCTCAAACAAAAACATGGTGCGTATGCAGGACATAGATGAGGAGCTAAGGCTTGCGGGCCTGACATCAAAGGAAATGGAAGTATATAAGCTGTGGAAGGCTGGGAAAAGGGTAACGGAGATCTCTAGAATTTTGGGAAAAAAGCCATCGACCGTTTCCATACTTCTGAAAAAAGCTAAGAGGAAGGACGAAAGTTATGAGCAGCTTAAAAAGCGTATAATGTCAACGTTTGAAGAAAGGCTGAAAGAGATAGAGGATAGGCTTGTTCAGGCCGAAACTTTGGCCATTATAGCATGGAGCGAGGCCGTGAAGAGGTCCAAAGGTTAAATGCCCTAGAAGCCTTAGACTTCTTGACAAAGCACTTTACCGCTTGTCCATCGTGGGATAAGTAGTAAAAGCTTCTATGCAGGAATAGGTTATTATGGTTGTTGGGAAAGGTATGGGTACTGAATATTCTTTAAAGGTTCTAAAAGGGGTACTGTCAGGTTAAGACTGTCCATGCTTTGATCCACCTCCCAGCTATCTCTGGTTATTTGTTGGTAAGCATACGTTGAACTGTCTAATCCTTCTCTTCAGCTTGCTGAACCATGACTCTATGGAGTTTCTCTTACCGGGTGTCTTCATCCTTCTCCGCCTCACTACCCCTGACAGCATCCCGCCAGCTCTACGGAACCATTTTCTTACAGACTCATGGCTAACCCTGAAGCCCAGCTCACAAAGTATACCAGCAACCTTGCGAAGGCTTTAGACCCTCTGCATGCATCCATGACATGAATAGAACAACAACTCCATTTAAATACCCTGTCTTATTTTGGCATTATCGCTTAGCATTACCAAACACTTATTTCTCCAAATACGAAGAACATTTTCAATAATATGAACGATCAGAATGCCGACGTGAATGAGCTCATAGAGTGGGTTGATCAATGCTTTAAGCGCTCCTCATTAGATATTATATTATACAGAAGGCAGAAGGATGCCCTCTATAAGTTGTTGGAAGTATTCTTTAACCAAAAAAGGATTAAAGGAGTATTTCAGATGCCTACCGGTGCAGGCAAAACCGTGGTGGCAGCCGGATTGATAGCTATCTTGTACCGATCACGCTTTCTTCGTGAAAAGGATATTATATTGTATTTGACCCCTCGCATAATACTTCGAGATCAGGTCGAGGAAAAATTTGAACAGTTCTTTAAAATATTTAAAGAAAAGCTTCCAACATTTGGAGAAAGGGAAGTTTTTGAAATAAAAAATCTTGAAGAAGATGTAGTAAACCTTCTCAATAATTATTTAAACGTGAGACAGGCGAATGAAATATCAATCTTAATAGTTACACCTAATGGACTTCATAACTTCTTAAAACAATATAAAAGCGTTGATGAGCTGAATAACGCGAGCAGAATTAAGTTAATCTTGCTTGATGAAGTTCACAGAGTTTATTTCGGTCCAGAAATTTTAAAAAGCATTAACATGCTTATTAATGGTATAGCTCTTAAAAATGCATCTATAATTGGACTTTCAGCTACACCTATAAGACAGGCAATAGAATACATAGGTCCCATTCTTTATTCTTTGAGTTCTCTTCAGGCGATGGAAGAAAGGATTTTAGTCGGAAAGTTAAAGATCTATTCCACGAATACTAAGACGAAACTTATTCAAATGTTAGATAAAGATGAATGGGATGTAGCGGTAATTGAGAGGGCGGAGAAATATTCTGATGAAATCCTAAGAATACTTTCGAGGGAGCTCGAAGACTTTTATACGAGAGACATGAACCCGCTATTAAAACGCATACCTAAAACCTTAATTGTGGCAGCAAACACTACTGAGGCAAATGAGATAGCTGAAAATTTACGGAAGAGAATATCCGAATTAGGATTAAGTAATGCAGACGAACTAGTAAGGGTGGCGCATTATAAGGTTAGTAAAGCTGAGAAAGAAATTGACGAGTTTAAGAAGCAAGATCAAGGCATACTGGTTACTGTCAATATGGCTGATATAGGATTTGATGATAAAGACTTAGAAGTATTGGTTATAGCGCGTCCGATAAGAACCCATATAGCATACGTTCAGATTAGAGGAAGGGTTTTAAGGCAGCCTAAAAGTACCAAAGATAATATCAAGGCATCAAAATATGCTATTTTAATAGATTTTACAGGAGCCGCTCAGCATGAAAAATTTGTGATGGATGTTGAGTTAGGCAAGTTTGCCGTGGAGAATTTTGAAGAGCTAGAGAGCGACCTTAAGGGAAAGGATAAGGTAGATAGAGTTAGGGGAGAAGTTACTGTAGATCCCAATTATCAGATTTTAATTATACCTGAAAAACCTAAGCCTCCTATGCCCATTGTTATAGAAGAAATATTAAAGTTACTTATTAGATTACCTTATGGTTTGACAGTACATGATATCCAAAGCGAATTATCAAAAAGAGGTTTTGATGTTAATATTGATGAGGTTGAGAGAATATGTAAAAAATTAACTAAAACTGGTAAGCTTGTACGTTATAACGATAAATTGTTTTATCCATATGAGGCCCGCATTATAGACATCATACAAGCTAGCAAAGATAAAGTATGGAGCATAAATGAGCTCATGCAAGAGGCAAGGATACCAAAGGAAGATGAACAACTTATAGAGAAAATTTTGCGTAATATTGTAAGGGAAGTATTAACCAGACAACCAGAGAGGGAATGGAAGTTATCCGAACTATCTAATGAGGTAAGAATAAGAGAGGGAGAACTACTCAGTCTCATTCCTAAGGATCTTTTAGATCGCATCGAATCGCGTATAGTAATCGTATCAAGGCAGTTAAGAAGGGTCGTTACTCTAAAGAATTTAAGAGAGGCTATGCAAAACATGACAATGGATGTGACTCCTTGGATATGCGTCTTATATCCTTTATGGCTTGAAGAAAGTGTGGAAGAATGTATAATGGATATCGAGAAAAGCACATGCTACTTTGTCTCTGATAAAGAAAAAAATGAAACCATAGGAAGAATATTCCTAAAAAGATGGATAGCTATAGTAAATACTCCGGATACCGAAATAAAATGTAACGATTTAGATGAACTCCTAACAAAATTAATTTCATTAAGGCATTATACAAAAATAGTTGTAAAATATCCCATAAAAAAGACTCACGTTCTTTCGCCAAAAATTTTTTATATTGCCACCAAACTACTCAAATTTAAGATACTTTATGCTTTTGATGACAAAAGCAATATGGAAATAATAACGCTTATAAAGGATATTGAAAAGGAAAGAAGTTTATGAAGTCAAAAACCAGCTTTATAAACCCGAGACAAAATACGGCTTAATAACAAAATCTTGAATATTTTTATCATATCATACGTCTTCTACTCAACTGTATGTTTAAGATAGTTGATCCTCTTCTTGATAGCTCATTTATCTTTCTTGGAAACAAATTAATGTAAAGGTTGGCATAGATTACCAGTATGTTCGACGTATAATGGATTACTAGGACAGCTCTTTTAGTTCTTTGTTATTTAGAGCCGACCTTTTTGCCAAATTCCCGGCGTACGTTGTCACTTTTAGTTCTTTGTTATTTAGAGAAGATGTTTAGTATGCTTGCGCCGAAAGCCAAAGAACCGTCTTTTAGTTCTTTGTTATTTAGAGTATTTTTACGCAGTTATGATTTTGCAGCAGAGCTGTGGTATTACTTTTAGTTCTTTGTTATTTAGAGTTGAAGTAATATACTTTAAAAGCTCGGCGAGCTTTTTCTTAGCAACTTTTAGTTCTTTGTTATTTAGAGAAGACAAGCTTTGACGAGCGGAATGGGTTCTAAAGTAGTCTCTTTTAGTTCTTTGTTATTTAGAGCTGCACCAGCTGCGCCAGACGCCATTTGTGCACTTTTAGTTCTTTGTTATTTAGAGTAAAATTTTTGCATCTACGTGTATATTGTGTAGCTTATCTTTTAGTTCTTTGTTATTTAGAGGGTATCCTAGTGAGCTCTATGGCCGCACCTAATGCTTTTAGTTCTTTGTTATTTAGAGACGCTAATATGACAATCAGCGGTAGCAACATTACTTTTAGTTCTTTGTTATTTAGAGGGGGCGATACCATATATGCGGCCACAGGATAAGGACAAAGCCGACTTTTAGTTCTTTGTTATTTAGAGAAATCATACACGCCACTCATGTCTTCCGCTATAACCGAGCCATCCCTTTTAGTTCTTTGTTATTTAGAGTTTTTTCTAACATTGTTGCGACATTTCTTACTTCAGCTTTTAGTTCTTTGTTATTTAGAGGTTGTAAAGTTTTCAGTCCATGTGGTTCCTGAGTTCTTTTAGTTCTTTGTTATTTAGAGCTGACCTAGTAGTACATTACGATGAGCCCCACAGCGACTCACCGCATCTCTTTTAGTTCTTTGTTATTTAGAGTCTCAGTACCTGCAACGTCAAGCGAAAAGTCACTTTTAGTTCTTTGTTATTTAGAGAGAAAGATGCTAAGGGACATGGGCTGGCCACTTGAAAGCGAAAGCTTTTAGTTCTTTGTTATTTAGAGTAAAGAATCTAAAACCAGGCGAGGATTTGGTGACGAACGTCTTTTAGTTCTTTGTTATTTAGAGACGAAACGTGTGTAAGCTCTCGCAATCTTCTTCGCACACATAACACCTTTTAGTTCTTTGTTATTTAGAGTTGCCACGCGGCTTAAGAGCTTCGGCTCGGTTGTGGCACGAATTGCTTTTAGTTCTTTGTTATTTAGAGAGTTGGCTGAGGATCGTCTGGAGTCATGAAAAAACTTTTAGTTCTTTGTTATTTAGAGTCTCAATATCACCACCCACCTTCACGGTCAACGGATCTTTTAGTTCTTTGTTATTTAGAGGAGAAAGCAAAAAAGCAAAGCGGGGCTATGCCTGACACAATCTTTTAGTTCTTTGTTATTTAGAGGAATTTTGGAATAAAAGTGGTTTAGGACCAATTGGGAGGCTGTGAGAAAACTTTTAGTTCTTTGTTATTTAGAGAGATTCAGGCTAGTCTGGGCGGCTACAGTCGGTGTCTTTTAGTTCTTTGTTATTTAGAGGAGTTAAGCGAGTAATGGTAGGGAGAAGCGGTCTTGACTTTTAGTTCTTTGTTATTTAGAGTGATATCTGTGAAAAAATGAAAACGATTGTCTCTGACATCTTTTAGTTCTTTGTTATTTAGAGAGAGTTTGAGCGCGGATCCGAGAAGCCGGTTCACCTTTTAGTTCTTTGTTATTTAGAGATGGCTACATTTGCGCTCGCCTCCGTGAATCCCGGCGTCGCTTTTAGTTCTTTGTTATTTAGAGGTTTCAGGTTCTTCTTGTTTTGTTTCATATTCTATACTTTTAGTTCTTTGTTATTTAGAGATGACCACGAAATTGCTGTTTTAACAAACAATAAATCTTTTAGTTCTTTGTTATTTAGAGAAACTTTGATGCTAGCCCAATCCACCTAAAAATTGTGGCTTTTAGTTCTTTGTTATTTAGAGTTGCTCGGCCCCATGTTTTACCAATTGACCCCTAGATATCTTAGCCGCTTTTAGTTCTTTGTTATTTAGAGATAGCTTGCTTGTTGAACTTCCACACGGAAAACTCACTTTTAGTTCTTTGTTATTTAGAGTTATCTCCCCGGCGCTGAAAGTAGTTATCGAAAAGCTTTTAGTTCTTTGTTATTTAGAGTAGGTGCTTTTTCTGGTATGTCTAGGTCTGATTCGTCCACCTTTTAGTTCTTTGTTATTTAGAGATGCGTCACAGCCGATTTAGTATATGAGCTAACCAAAAGAAACGTATCTGTCGAGGAGATAGAGAAGATGTCTGCCGATGCCATATATCGCCTATTGACCTTTTAGTTCTTTGTTATTTAGAGATACGACCCAGTCAGCCTTAGGCTTGCCTATGCCGCCACTTTTAGTTCTTTGTTATTTAGAGTTGGGAAGCCTTCTGCAAAGGGTCAGGGTTGTGTTCTTTTAGTTCTTTGTTATTTAGAGTCGTTTCTGCTGTCAAACCCCAGTTCCGGGCCGCATTCACTTTTAGTTCTTTGTTATTTAGAGCCAGAGCCTGAGACGCTAGACTCGTATCCATGCCCTTTTAGTTCTTTGTTATTTAGAGACCAGAATACAGCATTAGCCACGCCAAGAATACCTTTTAGTTCTTTGTTATTTAGAGTTAGCCACGCCCGGCCGGTTTTACTCCAGCCGGTGGGGCTAGGGAGGCAACTTTTAGTTCTTTGTTATTTAGAGTGGAGCTCATGACAAAATCAGGTGCCGATGAGATAGTAACTGTACTGCCTTTTAGTTCTTTGTTATTTAGAGAAAAAACTCTAGGGCACGTCCTTTACATCTTTTACCCGCTTTTAGTTCTTTGTTATTTAGAGTTGACATTGCATTCTTTTTATACGGCATTTTTTGCATCTTTTAGTTCTTTGTTATTTAGAGAGCATAATATAGTAGCCGTCCCCGTCGTGAAATACTTTTAGTTCTTTGTTATTTAGAGCATGAAAAAGCTTCTGGCAACGATACTTGGCTCAACTTTTAGTTCTTTGTTATTTAGAGTTTGCCATCTCATCTGGTTCAAGCTCAAATTCTCTCTTTTAGTTCTTTGTTATTTAGAGAAGCGGAAAAAAGAGGAGAACCATGTAAAGAGGGTTATTCATCTTTTAGTTCTTTGTTATTTAGAGACAGCTACAGATTTCCCGATTCCCGGAGACCCTAGGAGCCTTTTAGTTCTTTGTTATTTAGAGACTGAACGAAATTGAAGCCAGCGAGCACATCGATGACTTTTAGTTCTTTGTTATTTAGAGAAGTATAGATATTGTAGCGTCTGCAAAGCATCATGGCCAGTCAAAGAAAACTTTTAGTTCTTTGTTATTTAGAGCCATGGTTTCAACAACGAACGGCTCGATTTGGATGCTTTCTTTTAGTTCTTTGTTATTTAGAGTTGTGCCTATTCATGCCAAAGCGCTACATTTTGTAACCTTTTAGTTCTTTGTTATTTAGAGGATCAATTTGACGAGGCTCGCGACGAAGCACTTGACTTTTAGTTCTTTGTTATTTAGAGATAGCATACCTAATCAGCGGGTGTACTATTGGCTTCTTTTAGTTCTTTGTTATTTAGAGTTTCCATTCTATTTCGCATAGGCCTTTCTTTATCGCATCTTTTAGTTCTTTGTTATTTAGAGAGTTTCTTCTTTAGTGCGGGCTGTAAGGGTCACGCCTTCTTTTAGTTCTTTGTTATTTAGAGATTCAACGACAAGTTAAGCGCATCGTTGAAAGAGCTTTTAGTTCTTTGTTATTTAGAGACCACCTCGGTGCTTGCAATACTGTTCGAACGCCTTTTAGTTCTTTGTTATTTAGAGTTGCTAAAAAAAGGTTTAAAGGCCAGCCATGTAAGCACCAACGTCCCTTCTTTTAGTTCTTTGTTATTTAGAGAAGTTGAAAAAATATGCGAGATATGCGGTGAACTTTTCGAGACTCCTTTTAGTTCTTTGTTATTTAGAGGCGGCGACACTGAAGATGGAAAGTGATATTTCTTTTAGTTCTTTGTTATTTAGAGGGGTCGAGAGCCCCGAGTTGGCGGCCCATATGCTCCACTTTTAGTTCTTTGTTATTTAGAGACCTTGATTCCACAAAAGCGGAGAAAGCGCTTGAGCAGCACTTTTAGTTCTTTGTTATTTAGAGAATAGCGCATTAAAAATTTTTAAAATCAAAAAAGTTCTTTTAGTTCTTTGTTATTTAGAGATACTATATAGCGTACCACATGAGCTACACCTAGTCAGCTTCTTTTAGTTCTTTGTTATTTAGAGAAACCCTTTTCCGGCATTTTTGTAAAAAATGTTCACTTTTAGTTCTTTGTTATTTAGAGGAAAAGAGGCTCCGAGCTTGTCATCACAGGCTCTTTTAGTTCTTTGTTATTTAGAGTTATACCTAACTCAAGCATACAAACTATATATACCTTTTAGTTCTTTGTTATTTAGAGTCTCAAGACTGGCCGGGTCGTCGCCCTAAGGGTGCTTTTAGTTCTTTGTTATTTAGAGAGTTCTTAGCTTTGAGAATGTGGCCAAAAAGCTACTCTTCTACTATCTCGACTTTTAGTTCTTTGTTATTTAGAGCAGCCCTATAAAGTGTAGAACTATTTTCCCACTTGTGGACTCCGCAATTACCTCTTTTAGTTCTTTGTTATTTAGAGATCGCGATGACCGCGTCACTTGCCGTGAAGTATCCTTTTAGTTCTTTGTTATTTAGAGTCTACTGCGACAGAACCAGATGCCCGCTTAAGCCTTTCAAGCCAATAACCTTTTAGTTCTTTGTTATTTAGAGGACCCAGTCCAGCAAATAATGGATTTCGCTGAACTTTTAGTTCTTTGTTATTTAGAGGGATAGCCGTCCCAATGCTTCCACAGCTCTATCCACGAGTTCATCTTTTAGTTCTTTGTTATTTAGAGGTAATCTGTATGTGAAATGTTGAAATGGTCAGACCACTTTTAGTTCTTTGTTATTTAGAGTATAAGTTACTAAAATACCTGCTTATATACTTTTTCATACACTTTTAGTTCTTTGTTATTTAGAGTAGATTTTATAAAAAAGCCGCCTCCTTATACACAAAGCGACCTCTTTTAGTTCTTTGTTATTTAGAGAAATAAGAGATTTAATAAATAAGATTTCTGACACTTTTAGTTCTTTGTTATTTAGAGTAGGGCGATCCCCTACGGGCGATTTACATGGAATTGAAAGAATGCTTTTAGTTCTTTGTTATTTAGAGTGGATATGTTTCATATACAACGTATGAAAGGCTTTCAACTTTTAGTTCTTTGTTATTTAGAGCCATAGGTTCGCCGCTTGCAGGTATTATTATACCAGTCTTTTAGTTCTTTGTTATTTAGAGTTATGGTTTCAGATAGCATTTCTTTGTACGTGCTAGACTCTTTTAGTTCTTTGTTATTTAGAGGCTCTGCCTCTTTTTCGTAGTCGTTGCTCATATATACTTTTAGTTCTTTGTTATTTAGAGAGCTGGCGAAAGAGCGCCAGAACATAATGAGTATGCCTTTTAGTTCTTTGTTATTTAGAGTAGCGTACATGATAGTACTCGCCTTTCAGCGTCACTTTTAGTTCTTTGTTATTTAGAGTTTTTTACTTATTATATGGCTACTGTAGAGCTGGACTTTTAGTTCTTTGTTATTTAGAGTTTGAACCTCTCCGCTTCCTGCTTCTAGCCAGCATCTTTTAGTTCTTTGTTATTTAGAGCAATATACACGTAGATGCAAAAATTTTACGTGTCGCTTTTAGTTCTTTGTTATTTAGAGGCTAAAGCACGATTATATTCTTCAACTGCTTGATCTTTTAGTTCTTTGTTATTTAGAGAGAAGGAAATGATAGAGATTTTTGTTGAAGGTACTGCTTTTAGTTCTTTGTTATTTAGAGGACGTGACGGGCAGTTTTGAGCTCGATTTTGAATCAACAACTGAGTACTTTTAGTTCTTTGTTATTTAGAGATGGCGGAGATGCAACCGCTGAAGGCCAAATCTTTTAGTTCTTTGTTATTTAGAGTTCGCCCGACCGATATAGCAAATGAAGTTGTTGCAGCTTTTAGTTCTTTGTTATTTAGAGAATTATGCTGACTGAAGAAGAGGACGAAAAAAGCTTTTAGTTCTTTGTTATTTAGAGCCTGTAAAAACTGGCCGTTTGCGCGACTCAATTCATCACTTTTAGTTCTTTGTTATTTAGAGCGACACTCTCAACTGGTTATACTTTTATTCGCCTATTTTTCTTTTAGTTTCGGCTCTATTTTTGAAGATTTTCGTATATAAAACTTCTCTCTGATAACTTAAGCTTCCTGGGTGAAATTCTTGCTTCTCCCTGATTTTCTTTATAACTTCTTTCTCCGAAAAGTTTAAAAATTCTTGTCCTCTAAGCAACAAGAAACTAAAAGTCGTGTAGGATGAGCTTCTTTGGGTTGTACGTGAAGGTGTACCTTACCTTCTCATCACCCCTTATCCTCCGCGCAAGCCTATAGGTGTTAATATAAACGGCCCTATAAGGTGTCATTCGTGTATTCCTTATCCGTGCCCGCATTATCAAGAAGAATTCTTTCGCTAAGATCTCTATCGAGTCCTTCGTCAGGTTACCATCCTTGTTGATGTTTATCTTCTCGCTTTTGCTTTTAAACGTTTTCAAGACAGCATGTACCGCTATCGGCTTATACATTTCAACGTAGTCGAAGACCAAAGGTGTTGAGTATCTAGTCTTATGATGCAGCCCCTCAGTTGGGTCTAAGCCGCTAGCTACAAGCGCACGTAACGACATAGCGTAAAGCAGAGCATATAGTAAGGATATGCTCTTGTTGAACGGATCTTTAGCCCTAGGCTTCCTACCCTCGAAACCATATCTGGCCTTTAAAGTATCAAGAATGTCACCCGGCAAAATCCCTAACACTTTCTCCCAATAGGCTTTGCTATTAAGCGCCTCCCACAACAGTAGCGAAATATTGCCCTTTTCCAGATCTTCCGTATAGTGTATGTCAGGTTCGTCTCTACCATAATACTTAATGATGTTGGAGAAGCCTCTAAATTTCGCAAGCAGTATTTCGAGCATTATCTTTTGACGTTCTTCATCGTTCATGGCATATTGCGCACGTCTAACATCATTATAGTATGTTAACATGTGGGTGGACAGCAATGAAACGCCAAGCTTAGAGATTATCGCTACTGGGATGTTAAACGATGAAAGGAGTGAGATTGCGCATGACTCTATAAGAACCTTCGAACCTAGGATAAACAGAGCCTCGATATCTCTAATGTTGATCTCCTTATACTTATTTTCGCCAAAATGTACAAGTATTCCGGACCTGCTCTTTCTTGATATTCTCTCTGCATTCTTGACGAATATTACCTTCATATCTCACCACTAATTGGGCATAAGTTCCTAAGATCGCACAGAGTGCAGATCCATGGTTTTTTGCTTCTTAATTCCTCAGCATACTTCGTTGCACGCTCCTCATCAATCTGTCTGAATAATTTTAGCAGAAGTATCGGCACCCCCTCTTTCTTAAAATACTCCTTAAGCTTTGCACGGTCTGTCGGTATCTTTGGGAGAATTAAGTAGATATATTTCGGATTGATGAGGAGGCCCGCTACCTCAAACCCATAATTAATGTATAAAGACGTGATGTAGAAGGTCATCTCACCATAGATCAAGTGTCTTATTGCCGACATTAGGGTTAGCTCACATGCAAGCACTAAATGGCGTTGCTCTAGGCTCTCACCAGTAATCCACATAAGAACGTCTGGTCGACCGCTAACAACATACTTATTCGTAGAATCGGCATTAATTATAACCGTGGTCTCCTCTGGTGCGAGCTCCATATACATAACGTCTGTGGTCGGATAACTTTTTAAGACTTCTTCAAATGCATCCACTGCGATGTTTTTTAGGTCATCATGTTTATTAGCTAACTTGCTCACGAATATTGGAGTTGTGTAAGACATACCTCCTCCACTCGTTAGCACTATGTTTCTTGCGATAGGACACTTGGCCATCCATGACAACATTGTCGCGAATATCTTTGGTTCAGATGACCTCGAACTTCTCGTCCTCGACCCTCCTACAATACTCCTTGGTACATACAATCGCCCGTAAATATTCTGATTCCTGTACAAGAATAATAAAAACGTGATCACGTTCTCCAACGATCTCTCTAACTTTCTCTGAAATTTTCTCTGCGATACTTTGTCCTCCAACTCCTGCATAGACGCTTCTGTTAACCATCGATAAACCGAGAGACCTGAGGTATCTACGTACAACTTCTCTATTGCTTTCTTCCGAAATGTCGAAGGCAACGATGACATACATTTTGTCACCACTTATACAAAGATCAACACAAGCGTTTTCTTTTCCATACCCGTATCAACCCTTAAGCCACGACCGGTCGCCGCAAGAAACTCGGCTATCTCACTATCATTCGTATCGACGACCATGAAGAGTTGACCTTCAAAACCTGCCGTGTCAAGCTTATGCGAATCAACTATCTCACATTTAAGTACATCCTGAAGAAAACTCCAACTGACTAGTACAGGTTTTAATCGATTTTGTCCCATCCTCTTTAACATGTTAAGCCCCCTTTCGCCACACTTCACTAATAGTTCGCTCCGTCCGCTTTTTACGAGTACCAATTTACCGTTAGCATCTATATCCACAACATAGTTTCTGATTATTGTGCCGAGGTTGTCGCTCCTTTCAACACCATCGTCCTTATCCCTGTAGAACTTTACCTCCGGACCTGTAGATCTGAACATCGTTATCCCGTAGATTTCATCAGGTGGTGATAGAACACACAGCTCTAAGTTACGAGCAATATCTGATACTTTCCTTATCTCATCGGTCCATGTTCCAGTGTGTCTGTAAAAGAGGCTTATGCCTAATAACTTTAGGAGACATTCACGTATACTGACGAAGTTCTTGTACACGCCCGGTTCTTCTACCTTACTATGTAAGAAAACTTTAGTCTCCTCAATCCATCTTACCAAATCTCCGTAAGTCATCATTGTATCAATCTCTTTCCTCAATTTGTCCATTTGGCTTATATCAACAGGTGTTAGTATAGTGCTCCTCCCAGGATATCTTCTACCTATTCTGCTTAATGATTGTAGATAGTCATACGCTATCGCTCGCGCTACAATCCCAAAAGTTATATTCCTAAACTCGACACCTTGTCCTATCCTCGCACCCGTCCCAACTATGAGGAGCCCCCCTTCATCTCGAGCTGACTCTGAAACCATTGTTGGGAAAGTTGACGGTGCCGTCGAGAAGAGACAAACTGGTTTAACACCATAAATCCTGTACAGTCCTTCTGCGAACACGTCTGCGTGAGAAACCTTTTCAAGAATAATCATTCCTCTTCCAATACCGCCTTTGTACGACTCGATGAATTTTTCGAATTTTCTTTCCCTCAGAAGGTCGATTGCTTTTTCACTCGCTCCGTACGCTTTCCCTATTCTAGACTTTCTCTCAGTATCTACACCAAAAAAGGTCAACTCTATTTCTCCTCTTACGAGGGCATCCATATCACCTTTCTCTCTAACCCTTTCTATCGCGTTTAACTCCTTAAGCTGCAAGTCAGCTTCATCAGCAATAATCTTAGCTAATTTGATGTTTGGTGTGGCTGAAGAGAATATAAGTCTACCATCCCATGCATGTACTTCTTTTAAGAGATATAACAAGACCTTGAATGAGTAGATATCATAGAGGTCATATAAGTGATACTCATCGATAAAAATTGTTGCATTCTTTATCGGAATAAAGACGCTAATTATCTCAGTCAATTTCTCTCTAGGAGCTAAACCACCCATCCTAAGAACATCGTCTATATATTTGACATCAACATTGGGCGGCATGCTAAGTATTGTTGATATCAATCTGCTTACGGCACAAAAATCTCTGTAGGCATAGAGGGACAGCAAAAAGTACGTATCTGGTGTCGCCACGACGACCCCATAAGCATCCTCAAGTCTCACAAGTCTTTCAACAGTCTCCTTCAAAGTATCGAGCTTGCCTCCCTCACCAAATCTTTTGATTATTCTACCGCTTAAGCCAAGAATCCAAAGCCTTTTTACACGTCGCCCAAAAATCTCTACACAATCTCCACTGTAAAGGTTATACGGAGCATAACTCGTGTTCATCATCTCCTCGGGTTTTATAGCGTAATCTAAGAGGGGACTTTCGATAGACTTCATTCCTAAATAGCTAGTTATGAAATTGTGTAAGCCAGCTATTTGGCTGAGCAAAAGCTCATTGTTTGGGTAAAAACCTACTGAAACCATCCTACTAACATCAGTCAGTAGGGTGACGGTTTTACCAGAACCTGTGGGTGCAGTAAGAACGATTGCTCCATCCTGAATGTCGGCAATCTCTTTTTGAAAACTCCTAAGTCTAGCCTTACCAAGAAATTCATTTGCCTGCTCCATGTAAACTGATTTTAGTGTAACCTCAATACACTCGAGGACCATATTGTATCATGCTAAGAAATAAAGAGGGGAATTGGAATTATAAGAGAATCTGTTCCTGACCTAAGCACAAATGCTTTACTCGCCCTCCCAGATATTGCTATATCACCAGCATAATGCTTCATTATCAACGCATACTCAATCACATTTTTGACGTCCGATACGTTGAATGGAAACTCTATGTCAACAACACCATTTTTTATCTCTACACTTGCTTCCTTGAGTGTTGCCTTCCATATACCAAACCTTTTAACACCAAGTCTAAGGTAAAGTTCTCTTGAAATTTCATCTCTGGATATTATAACGGTCTTTGCTAGAGAGCCAGGAGCAAGCATGTTGTGATGAACCATCAACGGCACGCAGGTTCTCGTCCTTGGCTTATAAACAACATATTCGGTTTCAGACATGCTCATCAATATCTTCTTGTAATACGCTCTTTCGACAATTGCTGGATATGCGTAAATTCCAACATCATCAAATGTGTTGGCTGGATTATCTGCCTTCTTTAACATGTTATAACCCACTACGTACGATTCTTCACATGCCTGACCCTTTGCTGCTAAAAGCAACGGATAGTTATGTATTACTGGAAGTTGTGTTTGAACAAAACCCGTTGGATATGGATGGCTTTGACTGGAAAATAATGACATACCATGAAGTTCTAAGGTGACTATATAATAGTTCAAGTCCTCAACTTCATAGGCTTCTTCCTTCACTCTTCTTCGCCTTCTTTTGCCTTTCTTTCACGACTTCCTTCTTTACCACCGGCTTTCTTCGTTCTTTCTATGTATTTTACTACTTGTTCAGCGTAAAAATAGTTGTCCTTATCCCAAAGAGTCTTTATTTCGTCATTACTCATCTCAACTGTTAAATCAGCATCACCTATGTTTATGTTTGAATCTTCGAGTAACGGTGTGAAACCTTTCTCCTTTATGTACCTCAAGACATGTGTTAGAACATCTTCTGGAGGTATGAGTTCTCCTTTGCTCTGATCAAGTACTTTTCTGACAACATCATAAGAACTTATGGTTTCATATTTCCCTGCCTTTAGGCCGAGCAAGATCGTTTGGACCGAACCGAACTTAGTCTCTCCAGCACCCATCCTAGTTATCGTCGTTAGGGAGCTTAGCACGAGCTTTGCTTCCATCATCGTTACATCATTAAGCACGACTTTACCAATGAAGCACACTCCAGGTAAGACGTGTTGTTCTTCAAAAAGTGCCATGCCTGTATAGCTTACACCGTCACCAACCTTGTTGTGGGTCATCTCACTAACAGCCTTTTCATATGCAGTGGTTGCGAAAGCTATGTCATGATGTACCCTGCTTTTTAATCCATAAGACGTCTTTGCATCTTCGAGTTCGTTATCAGTTATCATCGATCCAAGTATTGTACATGCTGGACAAAAACCGCACATGCCTATATCGGTTCCGCCTTCACTTAACGGAGGAGCAATATAACAGTTCCATGAACCATTATCTCCGATCTTCTTGTAGTGCAGCTTTTCGTACTTTTCTTTCATCAATCGTTTTAGGTCGTCTGTGAAACTTCCTCTCAAGATTTCAAGCATCCGTCTCCTTATTTTTGCTTGTATTTTTTCTGGCAGTATTGCAGGAAGCAAATACTCTACTCTATCACCTTTTATGGTAAAAAGCGTTATATCCCCAACACCTTCGGTCCTAAATAGCGGAATACCTTTGGATATCAATAAATAAATTCCCTCTATTTTATAGCCCTTTGTAAAGATTCTATTAGGTTCATTTTGGTCTCTAAGGAATTCGCAGTTTGCTTCAAGGAATTTTTTTACATTGTTCATTAGACTCTTCAACCAACATCACTCTCCTTCAAAGTCTCCAAGATTTTACCTATATAACTTCTGCCCTCAGTCGTTGTTACGTTGTAAATGTTCTCTATCATTAGGTTTAATAACCTAATCCTCCACATCGGTGTCAGCTCCTTAATTTCATCGAGAGTTGCTGTTAGCAAACGTTCTAGTAATAACCTATATGTCGCGTTTAAGGTCGGACTATCAAACGGCGCATCCATAAATATTGCTGATTCAATAACATTTTCGACATTTTTTCCGAGTGGGCTCCTTAACAGCAATCTAAGGGCCCTTCTAACTTCTTTCGTAACCTCATATGTAGATGGTTTTGCTCCGCGCACCTTTACTGCTAAGAGTCTTCCCAAGGCTCTTATGCATTTAGATCGTGTTAGGTTATCAACATTCTCTACATCAATAGCTTCTAACACTTTTTTTACCTTCTCATCTACAACCCTTTCCATATTTCATACACTTACTCCTTATATCACATTGATAAATGTATGAAAAGGTCACCTTTAATCTTTTACTCGAATGTGAATCTATACGGGTCTTTGATATACATGTCATAGTCATGCAATACTTCC
>JALNJK010000001.1 GCA_023268355.1 Candidatus Terraquivivens tengchongensis | reverse complement strand
CTCGCAGATCAGGAATGCTAGGTCTGGACCTGCACCAAGCCACTCTGGCTTTATGGCCAAGTTCTTAGCACCAGTTCTATAACATGCTCTTCCTTCGAACTTCTTTGATGCGGCGTCACCCATACCGGCAGCTAGCCATCTCGCTGGCGCCTCAGCCACTATCTTAGAATCTATAAGGACCATCGCTGGGTTGTAATCATAGAACCAGTACTCTTTGGCCACATGCTCCGTCGTGTAAATTACGGATAATGCGCTCGTCGGCGCATCCGTCGCAGCAATCGTCGGGATGACTACAACCTCACCGCCCAGCTTGCTGGCTATTGCCTTACCAGCGTCTATGGCTTTTCCTCCGCCAGCAACTATTACGCCGTCGCATCCATGATCCCTTCCTATCTTCGTCAACCTCTCTATCTCCGGTTCACAGCATTCTGGACCGTATGGAACACCCTCTCCGAACACCACCTCTACGAACTTCACACCTTCCTTTTCCAGACCTGCTTGGAACCCTTTCTTTCTGCATGCTTCGAGCGCCCTCTTTCCGCCCATCAACAGTGGTTTCTTCACGTAGATTTTCGTTAACTTTGGAGCGATCTTTAGCGCATCCGGACCCATGACGAATCTCCTTGGGAAGATCATCATCTTCATGCCGGGCAACATTTTACATCACAAGGTGTATGGTTAGAACCAATTAGGTAAATAAGACTTTCGGAAATTTTTATAAAAAAAGCTCCCTTAACCTCGCAGAAGACATCAAATAAGGACTAAAAAACCCTAAACATGTCAACGTTTGAGAATCTTTTAACCTCCAATTTTGACGTAAAATCCGACCCCTTCGAGCTTTTCCTTTATGTATTTTAGTCTTTCTTTTGATGGAGCTTTATGCCCCCTCATCTTATATTCCATACCAAGTCTGTCATACTTTTCGCTTACGTCATGAAAGGGCAGTACGTCAACCTCGTTTACCCCTTTTAATTTCGAGATAAAGAGTAAAAGTTCGTTTAGATTCTTTTCCGTATCCGTTATTTCAGGGATCACTGGGAACCGTAAGATTACAGAATTCCCTCTGCCCCTCTCTATAAGAATAGCTAAATTTTTCTTTATAAATTCATTTGAAACGCCTGTATATTTTTTGTGCTCTTTGTCGTCCAGTAATTTTATATCATATAAAAATAAATCAACATCATCTATAAATAATTCAAATATTTCTGGTGGAGCGTATCCCGTAGTGTCTAGTGCTACATGTATGCCTGCCTTTTTGCATTCTTTTAAAACTTCTTTTAAGAATAACGGTTGAAAGAGTGGCTCCCCGCCTGAAAAAGTAACTCCACCCCCAGAGCGGTCATATAGGAGGACATCTTTCTTAATTTCTCTAACCAGTTCATATACAGTAACCTCATACCCGACAATCCTAAGAGCGCCCGTAGGACAGTATTCAGCACATATGCCGCATCTTGAACAAAGCACTCTATCGATTGTCTTTTTCTCACCATCAAAAGAAATGGCATTTGTCGGGCATACTTTTACACACATTTTGCAATTGATGCATTTATACTCAAAATACATCAGGTTCTTGGAGAGCTCTATTCCTTCTGGATTGTGGCACCACCAACATTTAAGCGGACAACCCTTCATGAAAACGGTCGTTCTAATGCCAGGACCGTCGTGGATTGCATACCTTTCTATATCAAATATGATTCCTTTAACTGAGTGATTTGATATTTCAGTGCATTTTTTAGAGTGTAGAATGACCGACATTTCTACCCGTCTTATAATGCTTTATGTTCTGTTCTCGCTATTATCTCTTCTTGAAGACCTCTCGGGAGATTTACAAAGTAGTCGCTATAGCCTGCGACCCTGACCATCAGATCTTGGAAGTCTTGAGGGCGCTTTTGCGCCTCTCTTAGCAATTCTGCACTAACAACGTTAAATTGCACATGGTGACCTCCCAACACAAAAAACGTTCTTATGAGTTGTGCCATCTTCTTGATGTTTTCCACATCAAGTAGCAGGTCCGGGGTAAGTTTTTGGTTAAGTAACGCCCCTCCCGTTTTATCCCAATCAATTTTCGCTACAGACCTAAAAACCGCTACTATGCCTCTTCTATCCATTCCTTGTACAGGTGATACACCTTCAGAAAGTGGTTCACCAGCTCTTCTTCCATCAGGTGTTGCACCAGTTACTTTTCCAAAGTATATGTGCGCAGTTGTTGGAAGAAAGTAAACCCTACGTGAGGCTTTCCTTACTGGTGTCGGAGGAATCCCTTCTACGATTTCTACAAGAATGTCCACTATCCTTCTTGCAATTTCATCGGCATAATCGTCATCGTTTCCATATTTCGGCGTCTTGTTGAGGAATATCTGTCTCATATTTTCATACCCCCCATAATTTTTACTTAAAGCGATAAGAACTTCATCCATTGTGAAAAGTTTTCTTTCGAATACGTTGTACTTTAAAGATACTAAAGAATCCGTGAGCGTTCCCAACCCAACCATTTGAATGTAACTGGTGTTGTACCTTGCCCCACCGGCATTGTAATCCTTTGCATTTTTTAAGCAATCTTCGATCCAAAGCGACAAGAACGGTACTGGAAGATACTTAGCATAAAGCACCTCTATGATATCATTTCCCATACATTTAATGGAAATAAAATACCTTAACTGCTTCACAAAAGCCTCAATTAGTTCGTCAAATGTTTTGAATTTTTTCGGATCACCAGTTTCTAATCCAACTTTCTTGCCCGTTCTTGGATCTATGCCGTTGTTTAACGTAACCTCCAATATCTTTGGAAGGTTCAAATATCCGGTTAAAATATACGCTTCCTTTCCGAATACTCCCGTCTCTACACAACCACTGACCCCACATGTACGTGCATCTTCTAAGCTTTTTCCTTGTCTCAACATTTTAATTATTGCCCCATCAAAATTAAAGAGCGGGGGTTCTCCAAATCCTCTGGATACAACCTCTAAAGCTCTCATAAGAAAGTGGTCCGGATTCTTGTTACTTACCAAAACTGCCGTGTTTGGTTGCATCGTTTGCATTTCCTCCAATACTTCCAAAATCAAGTATGAAAGCTCATTAACAGCATCCGTTCCGTCCTCTCTTAAACCTCCTATGTTGATCTTTGAGAAATCGTTGTAAGTGAAGCTTTCCTCGAGCGTCACGCCGACCTTAGGGACCGCGGGTTGGTTGTTGAACTTTACCCAAAAAGCCTCTAAGAGTTCCTTTGCCCGCTCCCTCGTTAGCCTGCCCTCTTTTATATCCCGCTCATAAAACGGATACAAATGTTGGTCTAACCGTCCCGGAGTGAATGAATCCCATGGATTGGTCTCATAAGTTATGCCGACATGAATGAACCAATAGTGCTGGAGGGCCTCCCAAAACGTTCTTGGTGGATGGGCTGGAACCCAGCGACATATCTCCGCCATCTGTCTCAGTTCTTCTCTTCTTTGCTCGTTTTCCTCCTCCTTTGCCATTTTTTCCAACTTTTCAGCATATCGCTCCGCATACCTCACGATAGCGTCCGCCACAATTTCCATGGCTTTCAGCTCTTCCAATTTATCAAAATATTCTGGGTCGTTCACACTCAGCTCCTCAATCTTGTTTCCGATCTCTTTCTTTATATCCAGAATCCCCATCTTGAATATTCTGTCTCCCCCAGCAGTATGTCCTGGTGCTCTTTGTTCCATGAATTCAGTCCATATTCCACTCTCATACGCATCTTTCCACTCATTCGGGAGATGCTCGAATATGATGTCTCTCATCGATGCACCTTTCCAGAACGGGATAATCTCAAGCTCATAAAGTTCTTTGGTCTCTTTATCAACCTTGTATGGCATATTTTTTCTCGAACTTAGAGTCTCCAGGTCATTAATAGTATGGACACATATTTCGGGATATGTTGGAACTTCTTTTGGTCCTGTTCCCCTTATACCAACAATAAGCTGGCCATCCTCAACTGGGATGCTAACATGTTCCATTAAGTACTTAAACATCAAAGCACGTTGAACTGGAATGGATTTTCCCTTAGCAACTCCGCTCTTATAGAACTCTGTCACCAGTTTTGCCCTCTCAGCAGAAACCTTGACCTCGGCATTAACGCTCTCATCCCTAAGCTTTGCAATCCTCGCATTCATAGGTTTGACATAAGACCTTCTCCGTTGCAGTTCAACGTTTAATTTTACATGCGAGATATCGGACATGGCGTGTCTTTCGTGAAAAATCCTAAAATTAATATTATATATCTATTCTTTACCTTGCATTCGTTATAGGCTTCAAAACTGTCAAACGATAGCTTTCGAATGAACTTTTTACATGAAAGCAAAAAATTGAAGATGGTCCCGCGGGCAGGATTTGAACCTGCGACACTCCGGTTTCTGTGCGCCCGGTAGGCTGGGGAGGTCTGCCAAAGGCAGACCCTACAGCCGGAAGCTCTACCAGGCTGAGCTACCGCGGGTCCGTTTCTTATTCTTATCTTGGGAAATTATAAATCTTAATGCGAGAATGTTTCACGAGCTTTAATAAAAATTAAAAAGGTTAGGTTGCTCATGGATATTCCACTTACACTCATTGTTCAAAACAGTAAGCTGTATTATTCTTAGATTAGCTAACTTTATCTCTATAAAAATGCGCTTGACCTTACTTTTTGCCATGTTGGTATAATATTTACATAAATGCGTAAAAATATAGATAAATATTCGGAAAATTTTACTGGATACATGATAAAAATGTGTGCCATCCATGACAACGTAAAGAGAGGCATATCAAAGATGGCTGTGGTATTGATCGTGGCTCTTATAATAGTCGTAGGTATCGTAGCCTGGTATGCGTTTTCGTCCATAGGAGTAGCGCCTCAGCCCACCCCTGTGAAGAAGATTAAGGTTGCGGTCATTTATGTGACGCCTATCGAAGAACCATGGAATACTGTTATGCATGAAGCCATGACGTGGGCCGTGAATAATTTAGGCGTGGAGTACGTATATTCAGAGAAGGTTGACACAGCAGACGTTGAAAGGGTTATCAGAGAATACATAGCGGCAGGTTATGATATAATAATTCCACATAGCTGGGGATACCATGAGGTAACCATAAAGATAGCGAAAGAATTTCCTAATGTAGCTTTTGCACAAGGCTCGGGTCCAACAGACTTAGAGTATCCACCCAACGTTGTGCTTTACGACTATTGGATTCAGGATGCGGCGTATTTGGCTGGTGTGACTGCTGGTAAGATGACAAAGACAAACGTCATAGGAGTAGTTACTGCGTATGCCGTACCCGACGTCAATAGGCTGGTCAACGCTTTTGCAGCAGGTGCAAAATCAGTAAACCCAGGGGTTAATATCAGGGCGGTATTTATCGAAAGCTGGTTTGACCCTGTAAAGGGAAAGGAAGCGGCAAAAGCATTAATCGAAGCTGGTGCTGATTTCATATATGCTGA
Organism: Candidatus Terraquivivens tengchongensis; assembly: GCA_023268355.1. Classification (GTDB taxonomy): domain Archaea; phylum Thermoproteota; class Nitrososphaeria_A; order Caldarchaeales; family Wolframiiraptoraceae; genus Terraquivivens; species Terraquivivens tengchongensis. Next base: position 336,995 of record JALNJK010000001.1, on the reverse strand, counting down.
AAGATACGGTCCATTTGAAGCGGCTAGAGAAGCTCTGAAAGAGGGTAAGACCGTCTATTGCTTCGGAAACATCGTTGATCAATCTGGATTGGCACCAGATGTCGTCTTAGCCAGTGTAACGTGGGATCTGAAAACGTTCGTGAAGCACCTTATAGAGATGAAGCGGGCGGGCAAATGGGAAGGTGGAATATACAATTGGGGCATGAAGGAGGGGTGGGCTAAGCTGGTATGGAACCCTGAGCTTAAGACAAAAGTTCCGCCAGATGTGCTGAAACTAGTCGAAGATCTTGAAAAACAAATAATAGATGGGAAGTTTGTTGTCCCGATATACGAAGACTGGGTCCCAGAAAGATGGAAGTGAATTAGCCTGTAACAACACACAAACTTTTTTTGTAGGTGCGAGGTTTATGCTCGTAGTCGAATTAAGAAAGATAACGAAGGTTTACCCTGGAGGTATAGTGGCGAATTATGAGGTCGATTTTGATCTAAGAAAGGGTGAGGTTCATGCTTTGTTGGGCGAGAACGGAGCTGGTAAGACAACGCTTATGAAAATATTGAGCGGCTGTCTTAAGCCGACTAGTGGCTCTATATATGTCGAAGGAAGAGAAGTTAAATTCAACTCACCATTAGATGCCTTAAAGCAAGGCATAGGTATGGTCCATCAACACTTCACACTCATACCAACGATGACTGTATTAGAGAACCTGAGACTTGGACTTATTGGTCAAAAATTTAATATGAAGCATACACTAACGGAGATTGAGGAGCTTTCGAAGATTCTCGGGTTTAAAGTAAAATTAGATTCACCAATCTATGCTCTATCAGTAGGTGAAAGACAAAGAATAGAAATACTTAGGCTCTTACTGAGCAGGGCAAGAATCTTAATATTTGATGAACCCACGTCAATGCTCTGCGGTCCTGAAATTGACAGGTTTCTACAGTTGCTCAAGTCCCTCTCATCTAACGGATACAGCATAGTTCTAATTACGCATAAAATTCGTGAAGCTATGCGCATCAGCGATAGGATAACGATTATGAAGATGGGTCGTGTCATAACTACCCTCAGAACAGACGAAATAGATGATGAATCACGTCTTGTTGAGCTAATGGTCGGTGAAAGGCTTATGCCTACAACTACAAAGGTTGCACCCTCATTCAATAAAGAGCCTTTGTTGGTTGTAAAAAATTTAGTGGTGAACGATGATGAAGGTCTGACAAAAGTAAAAGACATATCCTTTGAACTATACAGGGGTGAGATTCTAGGAATAGCTGGTGTCGAGGGTAATGGTCAAAAGGAACTCGTTGAGGCCATAGTAGGCCTTAGAAAACCAGCCTCAGGCATTATAACTTTTAGAGGGAAAAATGACAACTTGGATGGGTTAAACTACATACCTGCCGAAAGGGTAGAGCTCGGCGTAGCTCCAACACTTAGCGTAGCGATAAATAGTGTCCTTAGATCCTTTGATAAGGAAGAATTTAAAAAACGTGGCAATACTCTAAACTTTGGTAGAATAAATGAGTTCGCGAAAAAGGTTGTATCTTTCATGAATGTGAAGACACCAAGCCTTAAGACACCAGTGAAATACCTTTCGGGCGGAAATATCCAAAAAATAATAGTCGGCCGTGAAATTATCACATCATCGGAAATTCTGATAGCAGAACAGCCGACAGCAGGTTTAGATGCCAAATCGGCTTATTACGTAAGGAGGGCGTTGTCAGAACTTGCATCGAAAGGTGTTGGAATACTCCTCATCTCATCAGACCTTGACGAGATTCTGGAACTTAGCGATAGGATAGCCGTAATCAGCGATGGTAAGTTTACGAGGATTTTTGAAAGAGAAGAGGCAGATCCCGTTTTGATAGGCTCCTATATGCTGGCCGCGGAGGGAGCCGGCTATAACGCTAGAGCAGCGACTTCTGCTAATTAGAGCGGCACTAGCTATACTAACCATTAGTCTTGCTTTCTTTATTGGTGCTGTCTTAATCTTCTTCATGGGTAAAGACCCGCTACAGGCTTATTACTGGCTCTTTCAAGGCGCCTTTTCACCTTCAGCAATCTCGGAGACGTTCGTAAGGGCGACACCATTATTATTAATAAGTATAGGGCTTGCGGTGGTTTTTAGGGCGAAGGTATGGAACATAGGTGCGGAAGGACAGTTTTACATTGGCGGCATGATGACAGCAATCATGGGCATAATGTTTAAGGATCTTCCGGCACCCTTAGCGTTTCCGGTCATTGTTTTGATTGCAGGTTTAGGTGGAGCGATTTGGGCACTCATACCGGCTATCCTGAAGGCATCGTATGGTATAAACGAGGTAATCACCACCTTGATGTTCAACTACGTAGCCATATATCTAGTCAGCTATCTTCTACACGGCCCGTTCAGAGACCCAATCTCGATGTTTCCTGAGACGGAAACGATAAACCCTGCGCTATGGGCGCCCATAGCTGTACAAGGTACTCGGATTCATGTAGGTGTTTTATTGGCTTTTGTCATTGTCGTTCCACTAGCCTATTTCTTCCTGAAAAGGAGCGCGTTCGGACTCAAGCTGGATATACTTGGTTCGAGTCCAAGGGTTGCAGAGTACGCGAACATAAACACCACGCATCTAATAATCCAAGCCATGCTCATAAGTGGCTTCTTAGCGGGTCTAGCTGGAGGTTTTGAGGTTTTAGGAATACAGCACAAGATGAGGCTCGAGCTCTCTCCAACAACCTCGCCTTATGGTTACACTGGAATAGCCGTAGCCCTACTCGGTTATCTGAATCCGTTGCTAATAGCCCTAACCTCCTTTTTCTTAGGTGGGATAATAAACGGAAGCATGACAATGCATAGGATGGCCCAGATACCTGTGGGCATGGCGGGCATAATTCAGGCCCTTATAATAATATTCATCTTGACAGGTTACTTCGTTGAAGATAAGCTGTCCAAAAAGGTAATGGAGAGGTTGAAGTTATGATAACGGCCGAAGTTATTTTAGGTTTACTCTACTCCAGCATAACTCTGCTCACACCACTTCTGCTGGCTGGGCTAGCAGAGCTACTTGTCGAACGCAGCGGAATCCTGAACCTTAGCCTTGAAGGTACTATGTTGATGGGCGCGTTCGTGGCGTTTATGGTCGCTTTTTATACAGGAGATCTATACTATGCCACGTTGCTTGCGAGCATCGCTGGAGCAGTCCTGTGCCTTCTATTTGCCATATTGACGATAACTCTGGCGCTAGACCAAATGGTCACCGGCTTGGCACTCAACCTACTAACAATAGGCATAACTTCTTACTTATACAGGGCTAGCTTCGGTTGGTACGTCAGTCCTATACCTCCACATATTCAAACAACGCTCCAACCTATCGAGATACCTGTGCTCTCTCAGATACTGGTAATCGGCAAGATTCTGTTTAGCCACCTCCCACATACTTACGCGGCTTTCGTGTTAGTGTTCTTAACTTGGTGGCTGCTTTTCAAAACCGAAAAAGGTTTGAAGATCAGAGCTATAGGTGAGGACCCGCAAACAGCCGACTACCTCGGAATCAACGTAAACCTGACGCGTTATGCCCTGCTTATTCTAGAAGGTTGCATCGCTGGTATTGCTGGATCACTACTCTCGATAGGTTACTACAATATGTTTTTAGATAACATGACGCAAGGTAGAGGTTACATAGCTATAGCGTTAATAATACTCTCTAGATGGAATCCGTTGCTACTGCTTGGCGGAGCTTTCCTTTTCAGCTTTATCGATGCTCTTCAACTGAGGATTCAAGCATTTAACATACCGTTTTTACCTTATCAGTTTGCTCTGATGCTACCTTATCTATTCACGATAGTCCTTTTATTCGTCGCTGGTAGAAAGGTAAAAGGCCCAGCCTCTTTGGCAAAACCATTCAAAAAATTAAGGTAAGTTTCAAAGCTCGTAATTGGTTGCATTAAATTCAGGAACCTTTCCGCTATACTTTTTAATAGATTCTTCAATTAATTTATGCTCATCAGGAACTGCTTCAAAAAAGTTTTTCAGTGTCGCAAGGTATCGCTTCTCTATTTCTGGCATATTCAATATACTCAGATTATCCTCTATTATACGGATTGCCTCAAGTGCGGCGGAAATGGTTCTTTCGTAATCCGAATTTGCTGAAACAATGGCGGACGCTATTCTGAACGCGTTATCGGGTGACAAGATTAAAGCTTGCGGGTCTCTGTACTTGTCTGAGTTAATGAACAATTGTTGAAGAATCTTGTTATTTCTTGACCTTATCGACTCATTCATTAAAGCCGTGTCGTAACTTAACATCTCAAATATTATAGCAGGTGTCTTGCCACCAAATGTATCCTCAACGACTATCGTCTCGTTGGACCAAAGGTCGCATGCTGCGGCAACTACGTTACCTACTAGGCTGGAGTGGGCAAAGGCCGAAGTCTTGCCTTCCATACTCATCGGATAACCTGTGATTATTTTGATTATTACATTCTCGTATGCGCAATCTTTTCCGGGACCCATTGCACCTTCTTCGTAGCATGCCAGAGTTCTGACCGCCGACATGGCCCTAATGACTGCGGCCAGCGTATGCGGTATCTTCCTGTTAACTAACCCGTTTGCTAAGACCATGGCGCTGTTAGCTAGGGCACAAGCGGTATCTCCTGCAGGTATGGCCCTCTTTGCATTCTTCACAATTTCTTTCCAAATGTATCTGACATCCCTCGGCGCGAGGATACCCAAAGAGAACAGCATGCCTGCTAGATCGTTCCTTATGAGCGAGTATGAAAAAATTTCCTGACCTCCTCTCGATTCGATTGATAGTAGGTCCGCACCACTCTCGGCCGCGTTTATAAACGAATCCATGATCGCCTGAAAATACTCGCCCTTACGAAGCCCCTTACTAAACCTCCTTACGTCGGCTATTGTAGCTCTAAGTGCTGACCTAATTCCATACCTTTCGTAATAGGTTGAAAGAACCTCTTTCTGTGTCTCTATTACAGCCGCCCCCCAGCTAGGGTTCATAGTCATAGGTTCAACAAACTCCGTCTCCAGCTGAACGTCTGTGACCCCTAAGTTTGCTGCTCTTTCCATGATTGAAAGCGTTACCTTCTTATATTCTTCCACAAGTGCATTGAGATTCTGTTCAAGGCCAGGTTTTAGCAAGTATTTGACTTCGGGTATAACTTTACCATCACCGACAGAAAGCCCTAACCCATAACTTAGAGGTTTCTTAGCAAAACCGAAGGCAAGCTCATATGCGTTTTCATATGCCAACTCTCTGAATGGCAAGCTACTCCCACCGAGGAAGTCCAAGGTCCTCGAGTTCCTTCCAAACTCTTTCGTATATCTCCAACCACTCTTTCGAAGGTTGGAGCGTCCTTAGGTCCGTACATTCTGGGAAGCTTTTTCCTTTTGGAGGATCTTTGAGCTTGTGCTCATACTTGGACAAAAGTGCCTTTACTATCTCGTTCGCGTCTGTAAGTTTTAAGTTCTTAGCCGACGATTTAAGAACCTCTGCGAAGAATTTGTTTTCGAGCGCGCTTCCGTGATCTTTGTACCTACATGCCGCTGGTCTTGTGCCGATCTCTATCGCTACACCTGAAACAGAATCCGCTATAGCTATCGTTGTCGTTTCATACAGTAACATGTCCGTACATGGACCACTCACCTGGCTCGTTATGCCAAGGTTCATTACCTTGTTGCCGAGCGTTCTCGCCTGCATGCTAGTGCTCGTAGCCCAAAGAGCCTCTCTGTTAGTGTTTACGAAATACCTCGCATCTAGTATTGTGCTTTCAACGACTGTTGGGAACATCGATGCAGTCTGAAGAATCTGAGCAGCAACGGCTCCGACAACCGCACCTTCGGGTGAACCAAAGTAGCCGCCTATGTTTAGCATATGTCCCGCCTCAAGGGGCGAGCCTATTAGATGGTTAACGACAACTCTATGAAGTATCTGATAGGACAGTGTTATCGGCTCGGGTATGAGCGCTATACCAATTGTTCTATCAGGTTCGAACCCACCCCAGAGGAAGCCTGAGAAGTAGCCGTACTCTGTTGGAGCACCCTCGACACCATGAAGCGGCATTCCAGGTCTTCCTATACGTCTTAGGGCCTCTTTGACGTACTTGGCCTCATACATTCCCATAATTGTCTCGTAAGGTGTCCTCGCCCTAATTTCACGTTTATTTATCGTATCTAGTGTAGGTGCAAGAATGATATCTATGACTTTGTACTGTGCTATTGCCATGCAGAGCGGTATGAAGTACTCCTCGCTTATCGACATGCCTAAAGCCGACCCTTCGGCGACTGGAGGATTTCTATCCTCAGGTTTCCTACTCCTTATCGTAACTTTATCTTTGCCATAGCCGAGCGTGACTTCTGTCGGAGCGTTCCTTAAAGCTTCCTTAATCTCTTCTTCTGTGAAAATTACTCTCCTTTTCGTATCTGGACAGAACATGCCGAGCCTTAGTGCTAACTCATATCCAGCTTTGTAAAATTGTTCAGCGAGCTTTAGGTCAGTGTTTATTGGGTTCTCTGGGTCAAACGTCTTTTCGAGGCCGTATTCTTTAAGAACATCCCGTGTCGTCTTTGGAACTAGCTTAAACTCAAAATCACGTTTTTCAATAGGAGGACCGGTGAGTGTCTTGTCTAGAATGTTGAAAAGTAAATCCAAGAAGTTGCCCCTCCAGCTAGCGCCATTCGCCTAAAATAACGGGTTTAGGAAGTTCCTTGCCCCTTTCGATTAGGGTATCGCAAAGCTGGACCGCTCTTTCGGCATCTTTGGCCCATCCATCTGCACCAATTTCCTTAGCCCAATCTGGATAAACTGCTGCTCCACCAATGATCACGTAAAACTTGTCCCTAATGTTTTCTTCTTCTAACTTTCTGATAACATCCCTCATATAGTACATTGATGGTGTCAGGAGACATGATATGCCTATAATATGCGCGCCCTCTTTCTTTGCCGTTTCAATATACCTTTCAGGTGGCACATCATTACCTAGGTCTATTATTTTGTAACCGTTGGCACTCAGTATCGCTGCCACGATGTTCTTACCTATATCATGTATGTCTCCGTATATAGTTCCGATGACGACCTTGCCCTTGATGAAAGCTTCTTCCCCTTCTTTTGGTAGTATAACTTTCAATGCTTCTTGGGCCGCCTCACCTGCTAAGACTAGGTCAGGAAGAAATGCCTCTAACCTCTCATACCTTTTACCCATCTCATCCATCGCTGGTTTAATGGCTTGATTAACTATGTCGAGGGGCAAGAGACCTTTCTCTTTTAAGATAGTAGCTGCCTCTCTTGCGGTGTTTACATCACCGTTCAGTATTGCCTCTTTAAGTCTGGCTAGTTGCTTGCTAACTATAACATCTTCTGCTTGCGTCACGTACTCGCGAAACTTTTATCTGCTATTTATTTATAGCTTTACATGTATGTGTAAATATTGTATCGGTATAGCAGTTTGACTTTTAAAGGATATATGCTTTTAACGGGGATGTGAGCTGAATCTGGGGGAACAAGGAAAGAATGGTTATCGTCAGCTTCATGCCAGAAGGGAAAAGGGTTGAGGCAAAAATCGGCGAATCTTTGCTTGAAGTCGCTCGCAGGGCAGGAATTGACATCATTGGACCTTGCAATGGAAAGGCGTTATGTGGAAAGTGTATGGTCAAAATAATCGTCGGCTCAGATAGTATATCTGATTTAACTAGTGATGAAAAAATAGTGCTCAGCTCAAAGAAGCTGAACGAAGGTTATAGACTTTCTTGCAGATGCAAGATAGTTAGAGAGAATGCGATATCGGTATTCGTGCCGGGCGAGAGTAGGTTGGGCGAATATGTCGTATCAGTTGAAGGCGAAGTGTTTGAGGAGCGATTTGATTCTGTAGTCCAGAAAGTTAACGTCACACTACCTGCTAAAGTATGGGGTGCATTGGATGAAGTTGTATCATCGTTAAGTGTACCAAAACGATTTAATCTTCATGCGTTACAGAAGCTTTCCCGTATAGCCGATGTAGGTATTGAGAAAAAACTCTCGCTTATAACTTACAACGATGAGATAATCGATGTACGAGAGAACTGCAGACCTCTTGGCTTCGCAGTAGACGTGGGTACAACCAAAGTTGTTGGTTACCTAGTCGACCTAATGAGTGGTAAGACTTTGTCAACAGTTTCCGATATCAACCCACAGATAGCTTATGGTGAGGACGTCGTATCTAGGCTCGACTATGCCTTAAAGGAAGGTGTTAAAGCGTTGCAAGAAAAAATAATCAGCTGTATAAATAAACTCATAAACACGGCATGTGATACAACTGGAAGTGACGTTGAAGACGTTTATGAGGTAGTGGCTGTAGGTAATACAGTCATGCATCATTTCCTTTTATGTCTTGAGCCGAAAAGGTTAGCATATTTCCCGTACACACCCACGACAAGAGAACCATTATGTGTTATGGCAAAAAGTGTAGGTATACGTGCGAATGCTGAAGCTAGACTCTTTATGCCGCCGCTAATCGCGGGATATATAGGCTCGGACGTTGTAGCCGACATCATAGCAACCAACATGCAAGAAGATGCGGATGCTGCAATCTTAGTTGATGTAGGAACGAATACTGAGATAGTCGTCAAGAAGGATGGAAAATTTGTCGCTTGCTCAACCGCATCTGGCCCTGCGTTTGAGGGCGCCCACATAACCTACGGAATGCGGGCCACCATCGGTGCGATATACAGGATAGAGGTTATGGCTAATGGTGAGGTGAGCTATAGTGTTATAGGTAACGTAAAGCCAAGAGGCATGACAGGTTCTGCGGTTGTCGACTTAGTTGCTGGTTTATTTACGACAGGTCTGATGGATAAGTCGGGAAGGTTGAACACGAATGTAGGCACAAGACGCATAAGGATGAATGATAGGAATTATCCAGAATTCGTCGTAGAATACAAAGAGAACACGGCCATAGGCGAGGACATAGTGTTGACGCAGAAGGACATAAGAGAAATACAGCTGGCAAAGGCGGCGATCAGGACTGGCATGAACATTTTGATGAAGAAGCTTCAGGTAGATGTATCAGAAGCTGAGAGGCTTTACGTTGCCGGTACGTTTGGTTTCTTTCTTAATCCAATCTCGGCAAAAATTATAGGGTTGTATCCTAACATAGACTTGAGCAAGATAAGGATTGTTGGTAATGCTGCTGGTGCCGGTGCGAGAGCTATGCTTCTTTCAAAGACCCTGAGAGATGTTGCATGTAACGTCGCTAAGAAGATAGAATACGTGGAGCTAGCTGCCGAGCCAGAATTCCAAAAGGAATTCCTAGAAGCAATACCCATGCCTGAAACATGTGCGATTTAGCGGCTTGGAAGGATTATGCCAAGCCTGGTTAACGAAATATGACTTTTAAATCAGCCTCGGTCTTAATAAACCACATAACATCGGGTCGTTGCATGAGACAACATTAAAACGCTTGGTGATAAAAAGATGGGTTTCCGCGTCCTAGGCAAGGAGCTTTTCACGGTCTTCATTCTACTCTCATTAGTTTCGCTGTTCGCAGATATGACGTATGAGGGTGCCAGGTCGGTTTTTGGCTCTTACGTAGGGCTCTTAGGTGCGACGGCGTTCTTCGCCAGCCTAGCGAGTATAGGCGAGTTTTTAGGTTATGTTGCGAGGTTGCTTAGCGGCACGCTAGCAGGCCATTGGAGGTCTAGCAAGGTTTACTGGTCATTGGTCTTCACTGGATATGCACTGAACTTGATTGCTTGCCCGCTTCTGGCGCTATCCGGGTATTGGCAGTTAGCGATATTTCTCATATTCCTAGAGAGGATAGGCAAGGGCTTGAGGACTCCAGTAAGGGACGTCATAATAGCCGAGGTAACGGAAAAGGCGGGTAAGGGCAAAGCCTTCGGTCTCCACGAAGCACTGGACCAGGCAGGGGCGGTCATGGGCCCTTTGATGGTTTCAGTGACGTTGTATGTGACTAGCAACTCTTACTTCGTGACGTTTTCACTGTTAGCATTACCCGCAGCCATATCCATAGCGCTCCTCCTCACTGCATACAGCAAATACCCTAAGGTGAGATCGGCAGAAGCTTCTGTTCCAATACTAAAGAGCAGAGTTGTACTTGGTAAGGCATTCTGGTTGTATACAGCCTCTATGTCTTTGATCGCCTTAGGCTTCATGCCTTGGGTCAACGTCTCATATTACCTTAGGGCTGAAGGCTTTGCAGATTACGTGATAGCTATGATGTATCTTGTAGCCATGCTCGTCGACGGATTTCTCGCTTTTCCTATGGGAATGATTTACGATAGGGTCGGCTTAGCCTCACTCGTAGTGGCGCCCGTGCTATCGGCTTTAGTCGTTCCAACACTCGTTATGGGTGATCTTCGTTTGGTTCTATTGTCCAGCGTGTTTTGGGGAGCAGCAATGGGAATCTACGAGAGCACTGCGCGTGCAGCAATAGCAGACATAGTGCCCATAGAAGGCAGAGCATACGGATACGGTATGTTCGGAGCTTTCTTCGGAATGGCATGGATGGTTGGCTCGATGGTTTACGGATACCTATATCAACACGGCCTCGTGACTCTTATGGTGCTGTTTGCTATAGCGACAGAATCTGTGGCAATCATCGGCTTACTTACGAGTATAAAAATCATGAGAGCCCCTCAGCGAAGCATAACCTAAAACCGCACAAAATATAGGATGCAGATATGTAAATTTATTAAAAGGAGAAAATCTCCTATCAGCTTGGGTAAAATAAGGCGGGGGTTGCCAAGCCTGGTCAACGGCGCAGGACTGAGGCTCCTGTCCCGTAGGGGTTCGTGGGTTCAAATCCCACCCCCCGCATACTTTTAAGAATTGTTACAGGTGTAACAATCATTTTCATTTTTTCGAACCTATTTTCCACGATGGCTTATGAAGAGAGTTAGCCTACCTAGTTGCTTAAAAGCTGAATATTTCTTTTCTTTGGGCTGATTTTCCACCATAGTAAGCGGCTATTGCGGTTATTGTTATCACCACTATAAAAATTAGGATTGATTGTCTGCGGTTTTGCATTAAAGAAAGTTCTATGAGTATATAGAGTAATTAGTTCAGCATGCTGGAAAAATTTTTCCACAGATGTAAAACTAATTCGGGAACAAACTCCCTATAGATAAATGGCAACTCGTCCTTCGGTCATATTCTCAAACATCCTAAGAATATGGCTGTTACGAGAATTGTGGTAGCAATTTCACCGCCCACATGTTAAGCATGTACAATCCACTCCACGGTCTGTTCATCATATCAGAGACCCCTCCACATCCTCGAGAGATAACAGGTCGTAATTCTCGCTTTTATGGTGATTCGAAAAGTTTTTTCACACCCTCCCTAATCCTCTGAATGTTCTTCTCACTCGCAGATCCCTGAAATTCGATAACATCGATCACCTTAAAGCCCGAACCTCCAAGCTTCTCCGAGACCTTCTTGGCCGCAACACCAGCCCAACCATAAGAACCTACTACGAGTACCGGCTTCTGTGGAATCTTCTTAGTGATTAACTCAACCAGTTGATCTAGCGGCGGATAGATGCCAACCTCGTAAGTCGGCGTAGCGAGGATAATTGCTTTTGAGTCTATTGCATCGCCTAGGATATCAGAAAACGGAGGTTGCTCGGAATCATCGAACCGGTAGAAAACCACACGACCCCCTAACCTCTCCACTTCTTCAACGGCGACTCTCGTAGCCGCTTCCATCAGGCCGTACATCGAGCCGGAAATGACTAGAATCTTATACTCGTCGGGACGCCCTTCAGCTAACGCCCTGTAGTAATCTACAATCAGTTGTGGCCTCCTTTTCCATATAAGCCCGTGGGCCGGAGCTATCATATCAATGCTTAGTCCAAGGCTTTGAATTTTCTCTACGTTCCGGATTATGTGTTGTCTGTAGAATCCTATTACTGTTGCGACGTATTTCCTGACACTCGGCAGATACTCTCGGACAACCTCTTCATCATCGAAGATGGTTCTTGGGATCGAGTAGCCTCCAAAAGCGTCACACGAAAGCAATATCTTACGTCCCGAAAGATAACTCATTATGGTCTCGGGCCAGTGTAGCCACGGTGTGTGGATAATCTTGATGTTCTCTCCAGCCAATGCGAGCTCATCACCATCCTTCACTATCCTGAACTTAGGGGATATCTTGTAGAAGGCTTCGAGAATGGATTTGCCCATGGAGTAGGTCACAACCTCAGCCCTGAACCCGTTTACCTCAAGAACCCTCGGAAGAGAACCGGAGTGATCTGGCTCGGCATGATGAACAATTATATGTGTTATATCCCGTGGGTCCACGATCCCTTTAATCGTCTCAACAAGCTCATCAGCATAGGTATTCTTCCAGCAATCAAATAGAACAACCTCACCATTTCCTACTAACAGATACGCGTTATAAGTCACTTTCTCTGGAATACTCCAAAGGGCCTCGAAATAATTAACTTTCTCATCATCAACCCTCAGCAGATAAAATTCACGCGCAACCTCTTGAGATAAGATCCTTGGCGCCATATCCTTTTAGACTCCTTTAGCTAAAAAGAAGAGTTCAATCAGGCGGAAATAAAAGTTTTGGTGTAGGAAAAGCTTACCTAGTTTTCCAGAGCCAGCAGATATTACAGCACTCTCTCGCTGACAGCTTTTCAGTTTTTTGCATCTTAAAGCGTAGTATTTTGATATTTCAACAACCTCGGTAGCTACCTATACAATGGTTTTCAGTTACTTATTTACTCTCAGCAATTCGGCAATTTTAAATCCCTCAAGTTGTAAGCGAATACGTAGGAGGTGAAATATGAATATGGCTAAAGACCCAGTTTGCGGTATGGATGTGGACGAGAAAACTGCCAAGTTCAAATCAGAATATATGGGCAAAACATACTACTTCTGTAACCAAATGTGTAAGACAACGTTCGATAAGAATCCGGCAAAATATGCTGGCGGACATTCTGAACATTCAGGGCATTGTTGCCACTAGAATCAATAGGAAGCTTGTGTTCATCACGAAGATAGGCAAACAAATGCATGTGATAAACTACATAGAAAAAGTTTGAAAACAATATTAATACGCCTTGCCTATGAGGATGCGGAAATCAAACTTTAAAACTTAAACTCTCTGCGAAATTTTCCGTCCCCATTTCCGTTAAAGACACTAATAGAATTGTATTCCTAATTGGGAAACAGGCGACCTTAAAGTTTAATTTTAAAGTTAGTGCTAATTTTAGATCCAAGAGGGTGAAAAAATAGGAATGGTTACGGATCAAATTACAGTTTTGGGTTTTGCTGAAGTCTGAGAAAAGGGTCGTATAATAGAGCACTTTTGAGGGCTGCTGCTGAGTTAATGCCGAGAAATGCTAAACTGGAAATTTTTGACATTGAGGGGATTCCCCTTTACAATCAAGATTTTGAGAATGACGTGCCTGCTAAAGTTAAAGAATTCAAGGAAAAAATAAGGCGGGCAGACGCCATCCTAATTGCAACTCCAGAATATAACTATTCTTTTCCAGGGGTTTTGAAGAACGCTATTGATTGGGCTTCTAGACCACCCGGAGACAACTCTTTTGAGGGAAAACCCGTGGCAATAATGAGTGCATCCATCGGAACTTTGGGAGGAGCCCGTGCCCAGTATCATCTTAGACAGGTTTTAATAGCCTTGAATATGTATCCAATAAATAGACCTGAGGTTATGGTGCCCTTAGCCAGAGAAAAGTTCGATGAAAACGGAAGGCTAATAGATGAGAGCACTTAGGCAATGCTTTATAAACTCATTTGACGACGTTTTTATGAAGATTGAGCTTAACATAAAAAATTAGATTGTATAGGGTTATTTTATCCAGAATCGGTTTTTGAACAAGAATATGGCTACTGTGACTAAGGCTGCCACGAGTATGGCGACGATCATTATATTAATAATGCTGATGGCAGGAGGTGCGATTATTTCACCACCCACGTAGTAGGCCTTTATCGTGACCGACGTCTCAACAGTACATGTGTTATCATAAGTGTCCAATTCGCCCACCACGGGTAGTACTCTGACTTCTATCCAATAGGCTCCAGGAGTCACACCACTGGTATCCCAGTAAAAGTTCACAGTTGTTTGCTCTCCAGGAGCTAGGGTTATCATCTGGTCAGATTCTATCTGCACAAGTGGTATCTCAGGCCTTCCATAGTAGCACCTTACAGTGAAAGTCTCAGTCTCGCTCCCATCATTCCTTAGCAACCCAGTAATTTTAACTATGCGTCCTGACATTACGTTGGTTGCACTTACGCCCTGACTTACGGCCACGATATCATGAACTTGAATCTCTATTACAGCTTCTTGGATGCAAACGTTATTATTTTCAAAGGTTTCAGGCAACTCATTGCCAGAGTCTGCTGCAGCACGGATATAGTAGGTCCCTGGCGGTACAGCCTCCGTATCCCAAACGAACCTTAACGTGATTTCCTCATTGACTCCGAGGCCGAATACTCTAATCGTGTCTATCGGTTTTATCTTCGTCCATGTTGTTCCATCTGAGCTATAGTAAAGCGTTACGTTGAAGGTTTCACCATAGTAATCGCCGGCATTCTTCACGACTACATCTATACCAACAAGTTCTCCCTGAATTACGGTAGTCTTCGTTGGAGTCTGGCTAACAGCAACAACATCTCTAGTATATGCTGTAACCACGAGGTCTAAATCAGCCGTATCACTCACGTACTGGTAATCTTCAGTTCTACCAGTCGCTGTTAGGTCTTGTCCACGGTTAAGTGTGAAAACACCAGAGCTACTTGGTATTATACCATAATTAAAGCTCATTATGCCGCTATGGCCTGGATCTAGACTTGCTATCCTCCAATCTATATTCCAAGTGCTATCCGTCACGTTTACTTTTAATAATGGAACGTTTCCAGTGTTTGTTACGATTATCTTTATTTCGTATACTGTTTGAATGCCTGCTATGGGTGGGTCTGGACCACTAACCACTCTTGCGATTGCTTTCTCAACTGATATACCTGGCTGTGCGGGTGATCTAACTATAACAGGAGTTATTGCAGTGCAGTTGTTATTCACTTCGTTAAACTCGTTTATCGCCCTAGCTGAGTCAACGAAGGCTTTTATGAAATAAATTTCAGGAGTAACGCCGGTTGTATCCCAATTAAAACTCACAGTCGTTTGATCTCCAGGAGCTAAATTATTAACGGTTTGTGTACCTATCGGAGTACTGTCATAGTATATTGTTACATCAAAAGTCTCCGTGTAGTTTCCAAGGTTTTTAACGACCACATTTATCGTAATACTCTCTCCTTGTGTAACAACGGTAGGATTAGCATCCTGGCTTATTGCGGCGACGTCATGGACTTTTACGGTAACGCTCGCTGGAGCTGTACACCAATTGTTATCTTCATCAATCTCAAGTATTTCACCTGCTGAATCTACGAAGGCCCTTATTACATAAACGCCAGGCTCGACACCCTCTGTTGGACAATCGAATTCTACTGTAGTTGTCTGTCCAGCAGGTAAGTTTACTACCCTTTTAACGCATGTGATTCTCGGTCCGAAATAAGCTGTTACGTCAAACGATTCGCTACTGGTCCCTCTATTCTCTATCTCAACGGTGACTTTCACGAATTTACCTTGCTCCACTTCAGTCACATTAGCCCATTGGCTTACAGCAACTACATCATGAATAACTAACCCTATTTCTTCATCCGGATGGTCTGTAGTTGGAGCTTGATTTAAGTTTGGGTTCTCCTGGTCTGTAGCCCACATTAATCCATAAGAGGTTGGATTGCCTATGGAAGCCCACTTCACCTTCATATCTATGTAATTGCCCGTTATCCTGAAAGTAGCATTTGTTGGATCGGTTATCTTATAATTCCTGTAATCGTATGCCTGCCCGGGGCCATATTCATCAAACTTTCCATCAAGAATAATGTCTTTGAGCAAGTATATCTCGCCAGTTCCATCATCGTCTGTATCCTCCACGAATAATAGATACTTTGCGCCGATTATGTTTCCTCCGCTCATGTAGAGCACTTGCGTTATGTTGATGAACCACTTGTAACGTGCATTGTCTGCCGGCCACTTTGAGCCTGGTGTAGCATAACACTCCAGCCTTAGATACAGATAAGTTCCGTCATAATAGTAATATGCGTTTTTGACATCCCTCCAGTCATCCTGTGGCCCGTCCTCGTTTTTATCGTAATCGATCCAGATCCATTGTGTATCAGAAGGTCATATAGGTTGGCTTGCAACGCTCGGCACAAAGGCTGCACTTACTGATAACGTTAAAACGAACAATAGCAAAATTAAAACGCGATAATTATTAGTTAACATTAGTAAATTTCGTTTAGTATTACGTATTTAAATTTTACGACGAAATAAATTCATCGGAATATCAGCAGCCGCCCTCCAGAGTTAGGGTCTGGTCCTAAAGTCGTATTCACTTTTGATACCGCATCGTACGGGCTCGTACCTTTCACTATTTCTTGGATTAAGAGGAGCGTAGCTCTGTCCATGTGTTCAACAGATACTAGATCATTCCAGCCGATGTAAGCCGAGGCACCCTTTTCTAAGAATACTTTGGCAGCTTTATCAGTTATGGCGCTGAAGCAACTTGAGACGATTATCACGGTGTTCTTAAACCGTCCGCTTGCTTGCACGAAAACCCCAGGCGTTACCGCAAAGTATTGGGTCGTCTCCGTTGATGAAAGTCCCGGTGTTATTGGAACCGCTGGAACGACTAAGCCGCTGAACTGCTCATTCAAGTATTTTTCCATGCTGTATTCCTCAGTGGTAAAGAAGGCCGGAAAGAGCTCCTCCTTCGGAACGAGTTGAGGGTTAAAGATGGCGCTGTGGATTCTAAAGATTATTAGATCGTAGCCCATAGAAGGTATACATCTGTAAAGGTTCAGCGTCACATCTGAACCCTGGAAGACATCGACTACATAGCCGTTACTCGACAATAGAGATTTTAATTCATCAATTAGCTCTTGATTCGGAAAGTCGATAGAAAGACCGTCAATGATCGCAGCAACTTTCTCTCCATTACTCGCTTGTGGACAGTTTAGCGATATTGGTACCTCGGACGATGGTCTGGGATATAGGAGCCAGAACGTTGCACCAACTGATGCTACTCCTAACAAGATGAGCGCAACCAAAAATAAACGTCGACGTACTCTTTTAACCGGTCTATCCTTCTTTGAGGTTTTCTTTTTCTTTACCATTTACGATATGATACGAAATGATTTCATTTATTTGAATCTTACGTTCAGTACCCATACTGTAATTGACACGTGCTTATCTGCACTCCAAAATACACTTTGTAACTTCACCTCGAGCCCGAGTGTGTAGTCTAAGCATTATATACTTCAAGGTTTAGCCGAGGTTGTGAAAAACGACTATAGTACTGGTGTTAATCTGATCTCCGTCTCTTCATCTATGTGAACGTCGATGTTTAATAGTGGTGTTTTTGGCTTTATTCCTTGAAGGAAGAATGCGCCGCATAACTCCCTAACAATAAGATGAACGCTTGCCAGAGATCTTAAGGATTCGACTATGTTACATTCAGATCTAATAATATTCAATCTTATATCGCCAAAGTTTCTCACTCTGGATAGATCGGCACCTAAAATCTTCAGAACTTCCTCCTTTCCATAAACATATTCCAGCGTATCAAAACCAACAATAGTAAAAACTGGTCTGTTATGTTTTATCCTAAAATCTGTGATTGCATTCCAAAAGCATAACATATCCTCCCTCAAAGACTTCCCCTCAAAGAGGATTGCATGTGGTTCAACTTTCTCAACGACTGTAGCTTTAAAGTCAACGATCTTAAGGTTACGGTTCAGGGCATCTTTGTAAACGAATGGCTCAAGCGAATTCCAAACCGTTAATGCACTTAGGCCCTGAGGTGGAAGAATGACAACACAACCGCCTTGGTTCAACACATTCGAGACTGTTACCCGGAATAAACGCTCAGGTGGTAACGTAACATCCCTTTCAATCTCTAGGAGGTTATAACATCCTTTACTAAACATTATACCAACTATTCTGTCTAGATCTTGAATACCGGAAGAGTAATAGTAATTACCATGTGGTACAATCTTAAATTTCTTTGTCGACTCGGGAAGACCGCTTATAGATACCGGTTTGAAGACGTTAAAGCCATCTTTCAGCGTGAAGGCCAATCGTTGCTGTCGTATCTCCGTTCCACGAGCCTTAAGTATCCTTAAGTATCTTAAGAGGGCCCCGCTGACCTCAGTTTTAGAGAGGTTGATTATGAAGTCCGATAAGAATTCTGTCACCTCATAGTTTTCTTCAACACCTGCTTTTTCGATTATGAGCATCGTCGTGCATCCCATATCCCTAACAATCTTACTCAGAATTGTGTGGGCGAATATGCGTGCCTCGTAGGGTTTTTCCATAACTTGTGATATCGCCGAGAAAGAATCTATGACGAGCATGCTTGCCTTCGTATTAACAATTTCGCTTAGTATCTGCTCAAAAATCGCTGGGATGCCGCTCTCCTTAAGTGTAACGCTCTCCAGAAACCTAAACTTTCCAGTGCGCTCAAGCTCCTCAAAATCTAAGCCCAAACTACGCATGTTCTCGATAAAGCTCTTATGTCCCTCAACAAAATTCACATACAAACCTTTCTCGCCAAATTTCTTGATATTGTTATAAATCCAGTTTGCTGCAAAAATAGTCTTACCAGTACCAGGAGGGCCAGTAACCACAATTAGGCTGCCTGCTGGAAAACCACCGCCAAGAACCGAATCAAGTTCCACGCTCCCAGTAGATATGCGGTTCACATCGCCCACACTCATACATATGAAAAATTAACGTTATTAAAGTAATATTAAATTATCGGTGCCTAACTTTGGCATAGCCCCTTCATAGATGAACATGCCAGTCCCCTCAAAATTGACGTGCGCTTACTTACACCTTGAGGCATACTGTTTGGATATTTCAGCTACCTCGGTAGCTACCTCTACAGCATCCTTTCCTAGCAGCACAGTAAGAGGTTCCTTACCCAAGCCAGGCCCCTCGTAGAATACCTTCGGCACTTTACCTCCACATATTTCTACGAGTGTTTTTATCTTCCACGGCATACTCCTTCTCTCTACCGATGAAAACTCTTCAGGTTCCATCCTTCTATCTATTCCAGCATAATCCCAGCCTCTTCCCTTACAATATTCTTCCAAGAAAGTTGATAGTTCAGGCGTCCATGCAAAGTTTATTCCAGCCCTATAACTCCTGTCGTACTTTCTAACCTCTATTATGAGCCTTGCCATGTGATCGGACGCTCCAAACCTTGGATACCCTGCGGCCTTGACCTTACCGTTTACTAAGGTTATTCGTCCATCTATTCCTGCAACTTCATCAGGGCATGATGCGTTCTCCATAGAATACACGATGTTAACCCTAACCTCTGGTATAAGGAGCCTAAAGTATTCTGATGATTCAAGTATATGCACAGCCCTAACTAGGTTCCCTAGAATGATGTCTTTTTCCTGCTCAATTTGGTAGACCATCCACAACACCTAACATTTCAAATGTCAGGTTTCTCTAAAGTTTCAAAGAATACCTTCCAAAATGGATCTTCCTCTGGAAATTCTAGCTCGAGCTCCTTACCGTCCTCTGAGATGACTCTTCGTCCATGTTTTAGCTCCGTCACCTCACCGATAACCATGGCCTCTATGCCTTTACTCTTCAGGGCGTTCATAACGTTTTCTACACTGTTTGGTCTCACGGTCAATACGAGCGTCCCCTCGCTAATTGATTTGTATGGGTCTATTCTAAAGAAATCACATATCTTCCTAGCTTCCTCAGGGACCCTTATCCTGTTCAAATATATCTTGACCCCAACATTGCTTGCTTCAGCAACCTCGTAAATTCCTCCAAGAACTCCTCCTTCAGTCGCATCATGCATCGCCGTAACTCCTCCGGCATCGAAGGCTGTAAGAGCATCCTCAACGACCGACATCTGCCAATACATGTCCTGCGCCCTCTTGACGAATGAAGAACCAAAAACCCTCGTGAGCGTTTTAGGATATTGTAGCGCAAGAATCGCAGTGGCTTCGATCGCTGCGCCCTTCGTGATCAAGATCTTGTCACCGACTCGAGCACCTCCCGGCGTAACGTACTTACCATCTTCGGCAAACCCCCATACAGTACATCCTCCGTTTAATGGATACGATATTCCTCCATAAACACCAGTGTGCCCTCCAACGATCGTTATACCAAGCCTAACACACTCCTCATGTATCGAGTTCCATATCTCCTCCAGAACGCTTCGCTGCGTGTTTGGTGGCAGTAGCAGGCATATCGTCATGTACTTCGGTCTCACACCGAAAACTGCGACGTCACTGGCACATATATGAACTATGCCCCATCCGAACTGCCTCCAACCCCAAGATGGAACACCGAACGTTGGGTCTTCCGCGACAACCATTACTCTGTCTCCGACCTTTAAAACAGCTGCATCAAAACCATGCCTTGGACCGACCAATAAGTCACGGTCTGGAGTCCCCGTCTTGGGAAATATTGTCTCGTTGAAGATGTCTGGTGCCAACTTCCCAATTCGCGGTAAATCTTTTTGGACCATTATCTCCCTCCGAGTTATCAGCTCAGATAACTCACTATAAACATTTTTATAAATCGCTTGTAGTTCCACATAATCCTTGTCGTTAGACCGTATTTGGGCACTTATTGCACTTTTATAGCCCTTTCACGAAAACGTTCAGTAAGTCCTTCAACTTATTGAGCAAATTGCCTCCTTAAATAGGATTAACGGAAAACTTCGATCCAACCTCAGGAAAAATTTAAATATTCAAAAAAATTAAAAAATTAATAAAAGCTTAGGTGAAAATTTTGTTAAGTAAAAAAACATCTTTAATAATGCTTTCTTTG
Organism: Candidatus Terraquivivens tengchongensis; assembly: GCA_023268355.1. Classification (GTDB taxonomy): domain Archaea; phylum Thermoproteota; class Nitrososphaeria_A; order Caldarchaeales; family Wolframiiraptoraceae; genus Terraquivivens; species Terraquivivens tengchongensis. The sequence goes on along the minus strand of JALNJK010000001.1, from coordinate 316,118 downwards.
ATTCTATGTCTTCTTTTGAGCATGCCTATAACTGTCTTGGCAGGACCATATGATCCTTGGATCAAATTCCCTAGCCCAACAGATAGATTGTTAGAATCAGTGCATCTTTTGAACAGTAACCTTGGGTATGCCGTCGGGGATGGTAAGATTGTTCTTAAATGGGATGGGAATTCATGGAGTATCGTTACAATTCCAGATAGTGTTGTGTCTGTTTACACTACGTTAACAGATGTCTTCTGCCTTTCCGAAAATGACGTGTGGGTAGTTGGTTTTGAATACAGTCCAAGAAGTATAGGAATAATTCTTCATTGGGATGGCTCAGCATGGCATTTAGTACACTCCATTCAGAGCAATTGGTTATACTCGATTTACATGGTATCTGCAAACGATGGTTGGGTCGTTGGAGGTAATGGAACAATCCTTCGCTGGAATGGTGTGTCATGGAGCTTCGTTCCGAGTCCTACGTCGGCACATCTAAAATCAGTACATATGTTATCCTCGAGCGATGGATGGGCAGTTGGAGAACATGAGAAAGATAACCCTATGCTAGGGGCTGTAACACTTCATTGGGACGGATCAACATGGACAAAGCACTATATCTCACTTGCAAGTTTTCTGAACTCAGTGTTTATGGTAAGTTCTAATGATGTTTGGGCCGTCGGCTCGGTGAGCATATATCACTGGGATGGAACTACGTGGAAGCAATCCTCATTCCTTTGGCCAGCTTATAGTGTGAACCTCCAAGAGATCTACATGGTAAGCGATAATGATGGATGGATTGTAGGAGGCTATGAACCTCATATCTTCCATTGGGATGGGTCAACACCAACGCCAGTTTGGTCCATTGAACCTCTTGGGAGACATGGGATGTTATTCGGTCTACATATGGTCTCTTCTAAAGACGGATGGGCAGTAGGACATAGTGGATTCATCTTTCGACATTTCATCACTGATAATGATGGAGATGGAATGTCAGATGATTGGGAAAAGGAAAACGGTTTAGACCCAAATAATCCAAACGATAGAAATTCGGATCCAGATGGTGATGGGCTATCTAACTTCAGAGAGTTCGTGGTAGGAAGCAATCCTCGGAATCCAGATACTGATGGGGATGGAATAAGCGATGGAGCAGAAGTCAACGCAGGGTCAAATCCGCTAGCTGCACCTTCTATGGTCGGAGGATACATCGTATACCCAACAAGCATAGCAAACGTGGAAGTCCAGCAAAAACTTATCCAATTTGCGCCATATCTGACGGCCGTTGTAGTTCTAGGAACTCTTTACAAACTTCTTAGAAAGAAAAAGGGATAACCTACTATAATCTTCATTTTTCTCGTCCGACCTTACATAAAGTGTATCGTTTTTGTACATTCCGCTTATAATTCTACGGGTTGAAATGAGTAAAGAGGTAAGAATATACGTTACGCTTTTTCTAGCTTATCTATGAGAGTGTTTAGCGAGCTCTTCACTTCACTGATCAATGCTTCCAACCTTTTCACTTTCTCTCTTTCTTCTTCCAGTTGCTTCTTTAAATCTTCCAACTCTTTTGCCGAAATTGATGGCAATTCTATCTTTACGCCTTCTTTGGCAAACCTCTCCAATGTTTGACGAATTAACTGGCCTGCCCTAGTCTTGCCCGCAAGATGATTTCTTATAGTCGCCTCGCTCCTGCCTATGTCTTCGGCTATTTGCGATACTGTCATCTTGGCCCTTTCCCTTGCGATGGCCGCAGCCGCTACTGCTAACGAATCAACCCACGTCAACCTTTCCGAAGGGTCTTTCAATTCTTCCAGTACGTCGCTCCTAAGTATCGTACCTATCAAGAGAGCAGACTCGAGCTTGTGTATCTGTTCCTTACCTAAGGGCGAGAGGGAGATTTCTTCGCTCATGCTCTTTCACCAACCTTTATAGTCTCGGCCGCTCTTATTTCTATCCCCTTATTGGTTATAACGAATGGATGCCGCCTCATGGAATGCGATGTGCCGCGCATCTTCCAGATGATTATGCTGCGCTTCAATTCTCCGTCAACCTCATCCAAATCGAGCCTGATTATGCCATCAGCGGCATGTTCTACACCCGGACCACCAAATCCCCTCTCAGTCACGCTTACTTGAGAGATTAGTATCGAAGTACAACCCATCCCGGACAGGACTTTCTTCAACTGTAGAACCATGCTCCTAGCCATGGCAGGTTTTGTTATGTATAACGTCGAGACAGAATCTACTACGGCCCTTTCCGCATTCACGTCCTTTATAGCATCTCTTACGACATCTAGTAGAACTTGAAAATCCCCCGGGTCCCTTACGACATACTTTTCCCTTTTCGCCGCCTCACCTATTCCTGCTGTGAACGCGTCAACTATCGCGAATACGTTCTTCTCTTCGTATACCCTCACATCCCATCCAAACTGAGACATGGATATTCTTACTTGTACCGGGTGCTCCTCCAAAACTACCAGTATTCCGGGTTCTCCACGAAGCAATCCGTTGTAAAGGTATTGCTGACCAAGTATCGATTTTCCTGTACCAGGTCCACCGGAGAGCAAAACTACATTCCTTTTAGGAATCCCTCCATTAAGTATTTCATCCAATCCTGATATGCCTGTTACGACTCTTTCGACCATTTCCTGTTTTATTATGCATGCCTTATTCAAAAAGGTTTTGTTCAATACCTTGAATCACTTAATCTAGCTTCAGAAGTCCTCCTTAGCTGCTCAGTATTGGGGCTAGTTCAATCGTTGGCCACGACTCCAAAGTTTTCATAAACCTAATAGGGGAGATTGATTATGGTGTTCTAACCCAAAAATCCGCGAGGATAAGGACGCTTCCTAAATCGGACGGTAACTAAACAAATGTTCATTTATTTTATAAAACCGATACAAACGTTCAGAAAAAAAGTTTAAATATTGTATTTGTTTAGAAAAAGGGTATAAAAATATACAGGTGAAAGTTTATGAAAATACTCGAGCACCCTGCGGAGAAAAAGGAAGAATCTACACGTCAGGTCGATAAAATCATGGAACTCTTAAAGAGGGAGGGCATAAGGTTCATAGACCTTCAATTCACAGACATTCCCGGAAAGCTCCAGCATGTAACCATCACAACCGAGTACCTTGACGAGCAGACATTTGAGGTCGGCGTTCCCAAGCTCGACGGTTCATCGATAAGGGGCTTCGTCGAGATACAAGAGTCCGATATGGTTCTCAAACCTGATGCATCCACGTTCGCCATAATTCCCTGGTCAGCAAATTCAACGAAGACCGCTAGGATGTTGTGCGACGTCTATTGGGGACTCGGGAAAGGAAGGTTTGAGAGGGACCCGAGGGCCGTTGCTCAAAGAGCCGAGGAAGAACTCAAGAAGATGGGCTTTGACACGTCATTTTGGGGGCCTGAGATAGAATTCTTTGTCTTCGACAAGGTTTGCTGGGATGTTCAGACTCCGTCGAGAGGTCAGAGCTACAGCATAGAATCTAAGGAGGCTCCGTGGTCAGTTGGCACAGGATACCCAATAAGGTTTAAGGAGGGTTACTACCCAGCTCCGCCCCAAGATACTTTGATGGATTTTAGGAACGAATGCGCAAGGATACTTACTGACTACTTCGGAATAGAAGTGGAGGCTCACCATCATGAAGTCGCGACGGCAGGTCAATGCGAGATAGATATGAAGTACGACACCTTAACTAGGATGGCCGACAAATCGATGACGCTCAAGTACGTCGTCAAGAACGTCGCACATCAGATGGGGCTCGTGGCCACTATGATGCCAAAGCCAGTTTTCATGGACAACGCATCCGGAATGCATGTGCATTGTAGTTTATGGAAGGACGGCCAGAATGCGTTCTATGACCCAGACGACACGTACGCCGAGCTGAGTCAAATTGGTAGATACTTCTGCGGTGGTCTTCTAGAGCACAGCAGGGCTTTGGCTGCAATAGTCGCACCCACTACCAACTCTTACAGGAGACTCGTTCCAGGTTATGAGGCGCCGGTCTTCATAGCGTGGAGCAGGGCCAACAGGTCCGCGAACATCAGGATACCTGTATACCATGTGGGTAAGTCAAATGCATCAAAGAAGAGGATAGAGTTCAGGACACCAGACCCGTCTTGTAACCCATACTTGTGTTTTGCAGCAGTACTGATGGCAGGCTTAGACGGTATAAAGAGGAAGATAGATTGCGGCGATCCAGTGGATGAGGACATATACAAGATGTCTCCGGAGAAGAGAGCGCTATTGGGAATAAAGCAGTTACCTGGAAGTTTGATTGAAGCTGTGGAGTGTCTAGAGAGCGATAGGGAGTTTTTAAAGCCGGTTTTTGACGACTCACTCGTGGATGTCCTAGTGGATATGGCAAGAAGGCAACACTTGGAGGTTTCTCTGAGACCGCATCCCTATGAGTTTTACCTTTACTTTGACGTTTAGTGGCCTCAATTTTTCCAGTAAATTGTTTCCTCACAACTCTCGCTGTAAGGTCTTATGTGCCCGTAATTTCTTTCGAACGCCAGCCTTGGATTTAGCTTGCGTAGCACGTATTTACAAACGGGCTCGGATACAATCTTGCAGGATATTTTTGTGTCAACTTTAAGCGAAAGGGATAGATTAAGAATTGGACACGGATTTTTGCAGCGCGTGATGAGTAAGTCATCGTCAAGCTTAACGACCTCTACATCTTTTTCGTTCAATCTAAGAAAATCCAAGTAAAAAAGCTCGTAGACATCTTTCATCGACTTGGCTGAACGTCGTTTAAGGGTCCACACGATGCCATAAACGAAGAAGATAATCTTTGCGATGAATAAAGGAATCCTTTTCGGTCCTAAAGTTTTTTCCATGTTACAATCTCCTTCACGATTTCGAGGCTACACAACCTCTCTGCTAAAGTTTTTAAAACATTCAGAATAAAATCTTTCTATGAATAAGGGCATAAAAGTTCTGAACATTTTTCTCGGTAGCAAGGCTCGAAGGGGTTGGCCGTCACCGTTCTACGATTATGATGCGAGGGCTAAGGAGTGGATCAGTAGGCTGGATGAGCTGAAATCCCAACTACCTGTAGAATTCATGAACTATGTCATCTCGACCATGGATGAAGTGAACAGACTGGAGAGAGAAATAGACAATAGTATTGATGCAATCTTCGTGTACATATTGACGTCCGAGAGCACGCGCTTCACTTACCTAGCCTCCAAGAGGATAGCAGACCTAGGATACGACTATATACACAAGTATGGTGGATATGGTATACCGACTGTCTATGTTATAGACCTTTATGGTGGCGATATCTCGGGCTTGCCCTTGGTGGAGGACTTAGAGAAGACCAGTAGAAGGTTCTTGATCATCTCCTCGAACGATATAGGCGAGATATTCAAGGCTCTAAGGGTTGTTTACGCGATCAAAATGTTAAACTCATCGAAAATACTCGTCATAACTAGGAGAGAAGCTAACCCAGCAAAATATCTCAGCCCGCAGTACGTAGGTTTGGTTAAGCAAAGGTTTGGTGTGAGCTTGGAATACGTCGATTACTCTGATGTTAAGGCGCTTTACGATGAAGTCGATATGGATGCCGCAGAGAAGCTTGCCAAAAAGGTGATGGAGAAGGCTTTGGAAGTTAGGGAGCCATCAAAGAGCGAAATCGTTAAGGCGGCGGCGATTTACCTAAGCCTGAAGAAGCTCTTAGAGAAGCATGGTGCGAATGCGCTTGCGATAGATTGCCTCGGCTGGCTTGAGTACGGTAAGGTTGAGATGCCGACGACGCCCTGCTTGGCACTTTCTTTATTGAATGATGAGGGTTATGTAGCGGCCTGCGAGGCTGACGTCCACTCGGCCTTGACGATGCTTGTCTTCAGGTACCTTGCTGGCAGAGCTTCGTTCATATCCGACCCTGTTGTTGACGTTGCAGAGAATGCCGTAATTCACTGCCATTGTACCGCACCAACAAAGATGGATGGAGAAGCAGCTCCATACGTTATCAGGAATCATGCGGACAGTGGCGACGGTGTCGGACTCCAGGTGTTCATGCGCGAAGGGGTTGATGTTACAGTAGCTAAGTTTATCGAAGGGTTGAACGAAATGGTTGTCTCCGTAGGGAAAACCTTAGGCAACGTTAACATAGACCGCGGCTGTAGGACGAAGGTCAAGGTATCCGTACCTGACGCTCGGAAATACCTCTGCGGGTACAAAGGAGGGCTTCACAGAGTCCTAGCATATGGAAATCATCTTACGGCTTTGGAAGACTTGTCGAGGCTTATGGGCTTTAAGTTGACGCTAGAAGGCGTATAGCTCCTAAAAGTTATTATCCTGACTGTTAAGTAACCTCGGAGGTAATTCGTATTGAGGGTTGTTAAGCTCGACGAACTTGCTGCTGAGGAGAAAGTGAAGCTAATTAATAGATACATGATTGACTTTTCAAGCATCGAACACGAGGTAGCTGATATAATCAAGAGGGTTAGAGAAAGAGGCGACGCGGAAATAGTGGATTTCTATCGTAGATTCTTCGGACATGAAATGTTGACAAAAGAGAATATAAGGGTCTCTAGCGAGGAGATGAAGAATGCGTACGAACACGTCCCCGAAAGGTTGATCGAGGCTCTCAAGGTTTCAGCAAAGAACATCGAAAAGTTCCACAGTAGCCAGCTACCTCCTCAACTTTCTATGCAAGAAATGAGAAAGGGTCTGTACGCGGGACGGGTAGTAAAGCCGCTCGACTCTGTAGGAGTATACGTTCCTGGCGGTAAGGCCTCATATCCATCTACGGCACTTATGGCGGCGATTCCAGCAAAGGTTGCAGGCGTTCCTAGAATTCTTGCATGCACACCTCCCAGAGAGGATGGCACACTCGAACCGGCAATACTGGTAGCACTTGACATCGTTGGTGTGAAAGAAGTTTATAGGGTTGGAGGTGTGCATGCTGCGGCAGCAATGGCCTTCGGAACGGAGACTGTTCCAAAGGTATTGAAGATTGTGGGTCCGGGTGGTGTATGGTTCACGGCAGCAAAGCGTCTTCTGATGACATACGTATCGATAGATATGATCGCAGGCCCTTCCGAGGTATTGATAATAGCCGACGAGTCTGCTGATCCAGAATTCTTAGCGTGGGACCTTGCAGCCCAAGCTGAACATGACCCGGCAGCATCTTCCTTACTTTTGACAAACTCGAAGAAGCTGGCTGAAGAAGTTTCGCGAACGTTAGATATAATTGTGGAATCCTCGCCAAGGAGGAACATCATCAAGGAATCGTTAAACAGGAATGGCATGATAATCCTCGTCAACAACTTGGATGAAGCTTTCGAGTTTGCTAACGAGTATGCTGCGGAGCATGTGGAGGTAGTTGCGGATATGCCTATGATAGAGGTCCTATCGAAGCTCAGGAACGCTGGCTCAATTTCTATCGGGTCGTACACACCTGTGGCCCTTGAGGATTACGTTGCCGGACCGAACCACATACTTCCAACTTCAGGCTGGGCTAAAACACGCGGAGGATTGTCCGTGTATGATTACCTAAAAGTTGTGTCGGTGCTGCTGGCCGAAAGGGACGGCTTAGAGGAGCTTGGAAGGTTTGCGGTCGAGATGGCTGAGGCTGAGGGTCTACATGCCCACGCTAGGTCTATAGCTGTAAGGTTTAGGAAGAATACTTAACTAGCCTCTCAATGGTAGAGTAGTTGTTATACATGAATAACAAAGCCTGCAGGTGGACCATAGGCCTATGAGACGCTCGTTCCCGCTAATTAGTTCAGCATATTGGAAAAAATTTTCCGCAGTGCTGAACTTTTTAATTAGGGGAATATATGCAGAGATTTTCTCCATATTTAATGGAACATAGCAACAAAGCCTAGAGCGCTGGTTACCCTGTTCTTTTTATTAGGCTGACCTGTGCTTTTAAATTCTTACAAATTACTTATAAAAAGATTCGGTAATCGTGTTTTGGAAAAGCTTATATACATCGGCAATAGGTCACCTACAGCCAAAAATGTGGAACGGGGCTAATAATCCATACGAATATGACAAGGACACAGGCGCTTGTGCGCTTTTCGGAATGATTAACGTTGAAGGAAAAAGATTTCCCTCTAAAGACCCTGTTAGAGCTATATCTAATATGCGGGAAAGGGGGAACGGTCTGGGAAGCGGCTTCGCAGTATATGGTATTTATCCTGATTATAGAGAACTTTACGCCTTTCATGTGATGTATCTGAACCATCAAGCTAAAAGGGATGTAGAAAAAGTTCTGGAGGAAAACTTTAGGGTAGTTCTAAGCGAAGAGCTCCCGACGAAAGAGGCCAAAGTTTGGAATCCGCCGTTAATATGGAGATACTTTGTCGAACCTCTCACGTCAAAAATGAGAGAGAAAAACCTCACGGAAGATGATTACGTAGTGAAAAATGTAATGAGAATAAACACGGCAGAAAGTGGTAGAGCCTTAATCTTTTCAAGTGGCAAAAACATGGGCGTGTTTAAAGGAGTGGGCTATCCTGAAGAAATTGCGGAATACTTTTGTCTTGAAGAATATGAGGGCTACATGTGGATTTGTCATAACAGATATCCAACAAACACCCCTGGTTGGTGGGGAGGAGCCCATCCCTTCAACCTTTTAGACTGGGCCGTTGCTCACAACGGAGAGCTTTCATCGTATGGCACCAATCGCCGCTTTCTAGCAACCTATGGATATGAGTGCACGATGCAAACGGATACCGAAGTGCTCACTTATGCATTTGACCTCTTGGTGAGAAGACATGAAATCCCATTAGAGTTGGTTCCAAAAATTTTAACACCTCCTTTCTGGAATGAGATTGATTGCATGCCACAAAGGCAGAGACAACTCTTAACGACATTAAGGCAAATTTACAGCGGGTTGTTAATGAATGGTCCATTCTCTATCATCGTTGCTCGACACGGTCAAATGATTGGATTGGTAGATCGAATAAAGTTAAGACCGTTGACGGCTGCCATGAAAGGGAACTTCTTCTACCTCTCATCTGAAGAGGCTGCGATACGCGTCGTACAACCTACTTTAGATAAAGTCTGGAACCTTCATGGAGGAGAAATCGCAGTAGGCATGGTTAAGGTTCCTGTACTCGTCTAATAATTTGGGGATGCAATCATGAGGAGTTACCTTCTGCCTGAATATGTTGTTAGAAGGGATGTAAAGCGATGCAACAAATGCAAGATCTGCATCGAGCAATGCACGTATGGTGTTCATTACTATGACGAGAAAGATGATTATGTGCTTAGTAGAGATGAAAATTGTGTAAATTGTCAAAGATGTGTGGTTTTTTGTCCAAAACGTGCTATAGTTATTAAGAAAAACCCTGTTTCGTATCGTAAAAATTACCATTGGACGAGCGAAGCTATAATGGCTATCAAGAAACAGGCGGAAACAGGGAGCGCAATATTAACTGGCATGGGATGCGACAAGCCCAACTTAACATATTGGGATAAATTGTTATTGAATGCAAGCCAAGTAACTAATCCATCCATTGACCCTTTGAGAGAGCCTATCGAATTAAGGACCTATCTTGGTAAAAAAGGCAAACAAGTGGAGCTCGCGTCAAACGGTGGGGATGTTGTTTTGGAAACGGAACTCGCACCACAATTACAGTTGGAAATTCCCGTAATGTTTGCCGCAATGTCATACGGTGCCGTAAACCTGAATGTACAAGAAGCCTTGGTGAGAGCTGCTGTGGAATGCGGAACATATTTTAATTGTGGAGAAGGCGGGTTGCACCCGAGCTTATATAAGTATGGAGACCACATAATAGTTCAGGTAGCTTCTGGACGCTTCGGTATCCATATAGAATACCTTAAAGTTGGTGCAGCGATTGAAATCAAAATAGGGCAAGGGGCAAAACCAGGAATAGGCGGACATCTACCAGGAGAAAAAGTAAGCGAGGAAATTGCTAAAATGCGAATGATACCTGTGGGCACTGATGCTTTATCCCCTGCTCCACACCATGACATATATTCGATTGAAGACCTGAAACAGCTTGTTTATGCCTTAAAAGAGGCGACAGAATATATCAAACCTGTGGCCGTGAAAATAGCTGCGGTTCATAATGTAGCTGCAATAGCAAGCGGTATAGCACGTAGCGGTGCTGACATTATTGTGATAGACGGTGTCAGAGGATCTACAGGTGCAGCTCCGAAGGTTATAAGGGATAATGTTGGCATACCTGTCGAGTTTGCTTTAGCTGTTGTGGATGAACGACTTCGCAACGAAGGTATAAGAAATGAGGTCTCCATAGTGGTTTCTGGAAGTATTCGAAACAGTGCCGATGTGGTTAAAGCCATTGCCCTTGGTGCTGATGCCGTTTATATAGGCACAGCAGCCCTAATAGCTATGGGTTGCACGGTGTGTCAAAGGTGTTATACTGGGAAATGTCCGTGGGGTATAGCCACTACAAATCCTAGAATCTCAAAAAGACTTAACCCAGAAGAGGCCTCGCGCAGATTAGTTAACCTTCTCAATGCTTGGAGTATAGAGATTAAGGAAATGCTCGGCGGGATGGGCATAAACGCCATCGAAAGCTTACGTGGAAACCGCGAACAATTAAGAGGCATCGGATTAAGTGAGAGTGAACTTAAGATCTTAAATGTTAAACCCGCTGGTATGTAGGGGCAAGATTTCATGGTAGATCTTCCTAAAACATTAAAAGAGTTTTCACGTTTAAAAATTGAAAATAATGTTGTTAATATTAATAGCATGGAAATGCATTATCACGAATTGAATACGTTAATAAGAGACCTCGTTAGGAAAGGGTTTAAAGAATTTAATCTGTATAACGTTTATGGTCAACGTTACATAGGTGCGGGATTAGGGGATAACATTACATTTAGGCTTTATGGTACGCCCGGAAATGATCTTGGAATTTTTATGAACGGTCCAAACATATACGTCTATGGAAACGTTGAAGATGGTTGCGGCAATACTATGAATGATGGGTTAATAGTCGTATACGGACATGCAGGTGACATTGTCGGTTACTCTATGAGAGGGGGTAAAATTTTCATACGTGATGATGTTGGATATCGTGCCGGCATCCATATGAAAGGTTATCAAACCACACCAGTATTAGTTATCGGTGGATGTGCTGGTGACTTTCTAGGAGAATATATGGCAGGAGGTATAATTCTCCTCCTAGGGTTAAGTGGGAATGGACAACATGAAACAAGGTTTATGGGTGCAGGGATGCATGGTGGGGTTATATACGTAAGAGGAAAACCAACCCACCTTTGGAATGGTGCTAAAACGATGGATGTTGACGAAAATGATTTGCAAGTTATCCATGGTCTACTCAAACAGTTCTGCACCCTTTTTAACTTTGATTTTAGCAAGATGGTAAAAGAGGAGTTTGTAAAAATAGTGCCAGCATCCCACAGGCCTTATGGAAAACTCTACACTTAAGAATACCTAAACGGTTTTGTCATCCAATACTAAGGTGCTTTGCAGTTTATTAATACGTTAGTGCATGTATGTTTTTTATCTTTAGTGATACATTATATTCTTTTCATATCCTCGATGGGAACTAAGCAGTAAGAGGCAAAGGTTTCAATTTTCGCCCCGCTTTCTAAGAGAGCTGCTGCCAGAGCAAGCCCCCCAACCATACATAATCCGAACCTGTCCAGAGACACCGGCACACCGAGTACCGGCTCATTTGGAAAGCCCAAAGTTAAAACACCTCCCCATCCCTTTTCTTTTAACGTCGAAATAATCTTCTGCGTTCTCTCTCTAGCTTCTGCCACAATTTCTCTCATACCAACAGGTAAAACCCCAGATCCGATTTTGACAACATTTAAAACAGAAGTCTGATTGCTTCTAATGAAAAGTTCAAGCGGGGAGATCGTTGTCCCCTCGTAGGAGATCATATTAATAAAACGTAAAGGTTTACCGTTCACCACTTGAACCAAACCACCATACTTAAAAAATAAAGGAATCCCGGAACGTATAAGCACCCCGTCCACAGTCAGGTCGCAAATCGTGAAAAGACCAATCTTTCCTTCAGGAACAACTATGTTCTGATACTCTTCATCTTCATCTAAAACCTTAATGTATGGTGCCAAAAGCAAATTTGCAAGATGCAAATCATTCACAATCCTTAAAATTTTATCATAAAAAGATTTGTCCACAATGGAAACATTTGTGACAACCATTCCAGAATCTGCGGCATAATCATATGTAACTGAATAGGCCATCGATAAGAAGCGAGTGATAACAAAACCAACTTTCTTAGAAACCAAAGCTCTGCTAAGCTCCGCTAAGCCGTAATCAGTTATAGTTCTTCCACGTCGCTCATGTCCAGTAACCAAACCCCTCAATTCTAACAATTGAAGATGATACCTCACAGTCCTCTCGTTCAGGAAAATCCCTCTTTTCTCCAATTCTCGCTTAAGCATTCTAGATCCAACAGGCTCGGCTGACTCACTCAAAATTCTCAACATTTCAATTTCCAACCTAGAAATCTCGGCAGACTCGATCATAACATTATTATAAAAGTGCTTTTAATAATTTATAAACTTTCAACAAAAAATCCTTCCAAACTTAAAAGCGAAAGCAAAATCGCCAACCTCCAAGCCATGTCTGACGACGAACCTAACGATTGGCACTTCAGTCCATCCAATTGTACAAATAAACAATCTATGCACATGCATGAAAATTCACTATAAAGAAAAATAAACGTGCGATTTATATAAAAATTTGCCCTAAAAATGGTGTTAAACCATGCGCATATCTCAGGAAATATTTCCAAGACCGGTCGTGCTCGTTGTGACAGTTGACGGCAAGGGTAAGGAAAACATCATGCCAGCCAGCTTCGTCATGCCGGTTAGCTTCAGCCCAAAATATGTGGCTATTGCCGTTGCGCCAGAAAGACATACCTTCTCGAACCTCAAGGAAGTCGGCGAATTCACGGTAAACGTAGCGACGTTGGAGATGCTTGAACAAGTTAGGGTCTGCGGCAGCCACTCGGGCAGGGACGTTGACAAGTTCAGCATGACAAAACTAACAAAGACCCCGTCCAAGAAAATCAGACCCTCTGGCATAGCCGAATCGCCGATAACGCTTGAGTGCGTCGTTGTATACATGAACCTATTCGGTGACCATTACCTCGTCGTAGGAAAAGTAGTAGAAGAGCACGTAAGAAAGACTACGTTCAGCCCATTACTCCATTACACCGGAGACAGTTACATGGAGGCTCGTGCCATAAAATCTTGAATGTTCACAGCACTTCTATGCCGAGCATCATCTTCGCCAACGTTCCGATAGTGTAGGTTAGACCCGCAGCGCCGAGGGCTATGCCGACCATCTCTCCAGCCTTCCTTAAAGGGCTGATACCCGTCATTACGCCAACCAAAATACCAGTAACTGCTAATGCCGTAGCTGAGCTTGCTATTGCTGAGACGACACCCATCGGGCCAGAGAGGCCGAAGACGAAAGGTGCTATCGGGAACAGGGCTGCTAAGAAGTAGTATAATCCTGCATCGAGCGCCGCCCTTTTAGGACTAGGTAGCTCGCTCTCAGTAGTGCCCAACTCTTCACGCTTAAGGATTTCGGTGCAAGCTTTCTTTGACTCCATGAGCCTCGAGACTACAATTTCCAAGTCTTCTTCACGCAATCCTTCTTTGCGGAAGTAATCGACAAGCTTCTTGTACGCATTCTCAGGACTCACTTCTACCTCCATCTCCACCTTTGCACCCTTCGCTGAAGCAATCTCATGTTGGCTCTTCGCCGAAAGGTAAGCACCAGCTGCCATGGAGAAAGTCCCAGCAGAACCAGCTATTATTCCTGCCAAAGCCACAACTACAGGTTCTCGAATTACGCTCGCCAAGCCAACCACGACCGCAAGAACCTCGACAAGCGCATCCACCATACCGTACAACGCATCCCTCACACGTTCAAACATCGTTTTAATCTTTAGCACTTCAGACATCAGGTATTCTTCATGTGATATCTCATCGTAGATTATTTTTCCAAGTTGTTCTCGAACATCCTTGGTAAGGTCTGCAGACCTATATAGCTCTGAATACTTCTTTATCGCGGCTAGCTCGCCCGCCTCAAAGAGCCTTATGGTTAGCTTGTATCCAAGAAGCCTCGTGAACAGAATCATGAAGAACAACTTCAACCTAGAGCTCAGACTTATGCTTGGCGTTATTCCCATACTCTCCAAAAAATCATACCAAAAATTTGCGTGCGTCCTCTCTACCTTGGACAACTCATCGAAGGTCTGTCTCTTAACCTCATCCTTAACGTATGCGGCCATGTTTTTGTAGAGGCACGAATCAATGTACTCATCCTTATATGCCTCGACCATGAATTTTACATTTTTCTCCATGATGTTACGAGTGCTACTATCACGTATTTAACTTATTTTTTGAAACTTCAACTCAGATTCTGGTATTAGGAGGTCTGGTGCTATACGCTTTATCAATTCAAACTCGACAAATGGTATGAGCGCTACAAACGCTAACGTAATAAGATCTTGGGACGATAGCGGCACTAGCTGAAAGACGTTTCTTAGACCTTCCAAGCTGACTATCATACACAACATGAAAACTTCCCATAGTACAGCAAGCAATAACCACTTATGTGGCTTGACTTTAGTTATTGGGTACCTTATCGAGCAAAGGTTCAACGCAAGAGAAAGCTCAACGATGACGAAGGATAGGAAGAGAATAGTCCTAGCAACGTCGATACCCCTGCCTATGTTCGAGAAGAAGATCCAAACAAAGAACGGCGTATGAATGGAAGTTATTAAGCCTAACAGAAACTTAATTTCACGCGAGAATACGGATTCCTTCGGATCTCTCGGTGGTCGATTCATGAGTCCAGGCTCTGGCGGCGCTAAGCCGAGAGCGATCGCAGGGAGACCATCGGTTGCCAAGTTTATGTACAGTATGTGGACTGGTAGCAGAGGGAGCGGAAACCCTAAGAGCACGAGTATGGCTATGACCGCTACCTCAACTATGTTGCTCTTGAGCAGGTAGAGCAGGAACTTCTTGATGTTGTCGTATATCCATCTGCCCAGCTCTATAGCCTTCACGATTGTAGCGAAGTTGTCATCGGACAGGACCATGTCGGCCGCTTCCTTCGAGACCTCAGTCCCCGTTATTCCCATGGCGACGCCTATGTCGGCCTGCTTCAACGCTGGTGCGTCGTTCACACCGTCACCAGTCATCGCGACGATTTTTCCCCTTCGCTTCCATGCCTTAACTATCTTCAGCTTGTCTAGCGGAGAAACCCTCGCATAAACTGTGACCTTCTCGCACACCTTGCTAAGCTCGGCATCGTCTATCTTCTCCAACTCTTGACCAGTTAGCACGATGTCTCCTTCCTCGTAGATCTTCATGCTTTTTGCGATGGCCACGGCCGTCTGCTTATGATCACCAGTAATCATCACGGGTTTTATCTGAACCTGCTTGCACACCTTGATGGCCTCTATGGCATCTTCTCTTGGCGGGTCCATCATGCCGAATAGGCCGATCAGTATGAAATCCCTCTCGAGCTTTTCGGCATCTGTATATTCCTCACAGTCAACACTACTTCTATATGCTATAGCCAACACCCTGAGACCGTTTGCTGCCATCTCGTCGTTTATCGCAAGTACATCCGACCTCAACTCATCCGATAGCTGTACCTCCTCTCCGTTCAGGAGAATCCTATCGCAAGAATCTAGAACTACCTCGACAGCTCCCTTCATGTATGCAACCAAAGACCCGTCCGGCGTCTTGTGGACAGTCGTCATCTTCTTTCTCTCCGAGCTGAATGGTACCTCGAAGACTCTTGGGTTTGCCTTCCTGAGTTCTAGCTCATCTATTCCAGCCTTTCTGGCAACGACTATGAGTGCACCCTCTGTCGGATCTCCTATCACGCTCCATCCTCCGTTGGTATTCACGAGCTGCGCATCGTTACAAAGTGAACCTGCCTTAAGGAGCAGATGGATTGACCCATCGGGTTCTATGATCTTCCCATCCTCGAAGAACCCTCCTTTTGGCTCGTAACCTGTGCCCGAGACCTTGATGTTTCTTCCTGAAACAAAGAGCTGCACAACTGTCATCTCACCCTTAGTGAGCGTCCCAGTCTTGTCGGAGCATATGACCTGTGTGCAACCGAGCGTCTCCACGGCTGACATCCTCCTGATTAAGGCATTGTGCTTAGCCATCACATACATGCCTATAGCCAGCGTGCCCGTAACGATCGCCGGTAATGCCTCCGGAACCGCTGCCACCGCTAGGGCTACAGCGAATACCATCATCTCGACGACGAAATCAACGGTCAGATTGCCGTACAGAAACAGCTCCTCGAGGATACCTGCAATAGCTATCAAGCTTATTACGATTATTACGACCCTAACGAGGAAGTTGCCTATTTCCTTCGTCTTCCTCTCGAGTGGTGTCTCCTCCTTTTCGATCGTAGCCACAGTTCTGGCTATCTTACCGAGCTCTGTATTCATTCCCGTAGCAACGACTACGCACTTGCCCTTACCGTAAGTAACAGTTGTACCTGCAAACACCATGCAGCGTCTATCACTAATACTTGCATCCACGGGCGAGGGCTCAACCTGCTTCAAAACCGGTACGGATTCACCAGTAAGGGATGCCTCGTTAACTTGCAGGTTAGCGACGTAAATGAGCCGTGCATCAGCAGGTATCTTGTCGCCCGCCTCGAGGAGCATAACGTCGCCAGGAACAATCTCCTTAGTCGCTATGTTGACAACTTTTCCGTCCCGGATGACGTTGATCCTCGGGCTCAGCATTTTCTTCAGAGCTTCGAGCGCCTTCTCTGCCCTTAGCTCCTGGACGAATCCTAAGATGGTTGCTGCCATCACTATTATGAATATTAGTATGGAATCAACAAGTTCACCTAAGATTGCAGATATGACCGTGGCAACAAGCAGTAACAAAATCAAGACGTTCTTAAATTGTCTGATGAATATCTTTAGACCTGAGACCTTCTTCGGTTTTTCGATCTCGTTCGGACCGAACGTAGAGAGCCTGTTGATTGCTTCGTCGCTAGTTAGTCCCCTCTCCGGGTCGGTCCTAAGCCTAGCCATGACCTCTTTGATGCTCATCGAGTGCCAATTTTCGACCATAGGCTTGTTGCCTTCCATTTTTGCTATGGCAGAAACTACTATAGATATTATAAAGGATTATTCAGGATGCTTAACCTCAAACAACTCTTTTCCTGACGGATATGCCAATGGGCATAACGTACAGCGGTCTCTCTTCTCCGGACACTCCCAAAACTTCTTTGACTCTGTCGTCGTAAAACGCTCCAACGGCAACAGTTCCTAAGCCCATGGCCGTAGCCTGGAGGTATATATTCTGGCCTGCATGCCCGACCTCCATATGCACATACCTCTCCCCCCTCGTCCCGTATCTTCTCGTTGTCCTAGCATATATTGCGGTTATGACGATGTTGAGCGGAGCATCTCTTACCCAACTTTGTCCAAGGCAGGCTGATGCTAGTTCCTCGTTGAGGTCGCCGCTTCTAATCAGTTCTAGAGAATGGTCTTCCGGTCGGTAATGGTACACACCAGCCTCCAGTCCTTCTACGCCACCATCCTTCACGACAGCATAAATCTCAAGCGGATAAGTTGCGCCCGCGGATGGTACGGCCCTTAGCATGCTCCTATGATCCGTTATACCTTGGGCGCACCACATCAGTTGCGAAACATGCTCGAGCGTAAGCTTACTCGGTGAGTATCTTCTCTCGGACCTACGCCAAGATATCGCCTCCTCGACAGACATTGTACCCTTCAAGGATGGATTACGAAGCGCCACTCTCTTTGGAGGCTTTAGTGACAATCTTCTATCACCATTCTTTATGAAGTATTCTTCATTAAATAAGCTTGCGGTTTACGTCTAAGAGGCTCTAAGTAGCGTATTGCTGATTGTTGTATGAAGCATTGATAAGAAAACTAAACTTTTTTAAATGTCTGTTTTGCTGGTATTCGTGATGAAACCTAGTATTAGAGAATCAGGATATTGGCATAGGGTGTGCTTTGTTGATTTATCTGATGGTTCCGTGAAATATTTCGACCCTGGTAAGGATGTCTATAGAAATTTCATAGGTGGAAAGGGTTTAGGTGTGAAGCTCTTATTCGACAACACGGAACCTAAGATAGATCCGCTTTCACCAGACAACGTTCTTGTCTTCTCTGTTGGACCGATAGAGGGCCTTGCCCTCTCGAGCGCCGCTAGGATGGCGTTGTGCTTTAAGTCGCCGCTCACTAACTTATTCGGCGAGAGTTACTGTGGCGGTTACATCGGCACCGAGATGGCTAAAGCTGGGCTTGACGCTATCGTGGTAAAAGGTGCGTCGAGCAAGCCAGTCTATCTTTATGTTGAGGACGGCGAAGTCCAAATACGTGATGCATCTGGCATTTGGGGTCTGAACACATTAGAAGCCGAGAAGGCTCTTTGGAAGGAACACGGCGATAAAGTCCAGACAGCCGTCATAGGTCAGGCAGGCGAGAATTTGGTCAAGTTTGCATGTATAGTCCACGGCATATACCAGCACAGCGTTAAGGGCTTGAGAGGTGGTTTCTTCGGTAGGACTGGAGGCGGTGCTGTCATGGGAAGCAAGAAGCTGAAGGCCATCGTAATAAAAGGTACACTTGAGGTCGCTCCGGCTGATGAGAAGGCGTACGAAGAGTTAAGGAGGGAAGTATCGAACAAAGCAAGAAACACATTAACTGCGCTCGCAAAATACGGCACATCGGGCATAATGGCCTTTACACAAAACACGGGTTCCTTATCGACCAGATACTATCAAGGCGGAAGTTTTGATGGTTATGAAAAAGTCGGACCAGAGACTATGAACAGTACTATAGTGAAGAAGCACATAACTTGCTTTGCATGCCCAGTAGCTTGTGGTAGGCATAGTGTTGTTGATTATAAAGGGAAAACTATAGTCTTGGAAGGGCCCGAGTACGAAACCCTATACGCGCTAAGCCCGTTATGTGGAATCGACGACTTAGCTGCGGTTGCAGCGGCCAACGAGCTTGCAAACCTGTATGGACTTGACACGATAACACTCGGGAACGTTGTGAGTTTCGCTATGTACTTAGCTGAACGGGGTCTTCTAAAAGAGAACGACATAGGCTTGAAGTTCGGTGACGGTGACTCGCTCGTTAGGGCGGTTGAGGTTATAGCGTTCAAGAGAGGTCTTGGAAAGATACTTGCTGAGGGTGTAAGACGTGCCGCAGAAATTTTAGGCGTTCCTGAACTGGCTGTCCATGTGAAAGGGTTGGAGTTCCCGGGATACGATCCAAGAGGTTTGAAGGGTGTCGCCCTTGCTTATGCCGTCTCACAAAGGGGTGCGTGCCATCTAAGGCACGTGGCCTACAGGCCGAACCTGACAGGGAAGCATCCGTTCAAACCAGATGTTACAGTTGACAGGTTGTCCTACGACGGTCATGCCGAGTACGTCGCAGAGCAGGAGGACTTTTACGCAGTCATCGATAGCATGATAATGTGTAAGTTTTACTCCTTACCGACAATCGGCCCGATGTTATGGGAGGGTGTGACGACCATCTACAACATGGCTACCGGAGCGGGTATAAACGCGGCAGAGCTTAGGAGGATAGGAGAAAGAATTAACAACATTATCAGGCTCTACAACATCAGAGAAGGTTTGACAAGGAAGGACGATTATCTCCCGGAGAGAATGTACAAAGATCCGCTAGCCTTCGGTGCGTCAAAGGGTGAGGTCGTAGATAGGGGAAAATTCGATCAAATGTTGGATGAATTTTACAGCATAAGGGGATGGACAAAGGAAGGCAAACCTAAGCTAGAGAAGCTCGCTGAGTTGGGGTTAACAGAATACGCAAAGAAGATAGGCCTAACGTAGGCGGGCCCTGAGAAATTCTTAAATGCCGCTCCCCACTCAAGGGGAAGCGGAAAACTTATACCTAAATTGAAGAGGGGTGGTTGTTCCGGATGTCAGAATCTAAGCAATCATGGGAAGAGAAAAGACAGCAAATAGTTCAGATACTCGAGGCCATAGCAAACGACACAAGCACTCCTAGGAACATAAGGAGGGCGGCAAAATCTGCAAGCGACGCTCTTTTCGACGAAAGGTTCATACCTGCTGTAAGGGCGGCGAATGCGATCGAGATAATTGACGAGATAATCTCAGACCCAAACATGCCGCCCTTCACTAGGACGCAGCTCTGGATGGCGATGTCTTTGTTGGAGACAATAAGGGCTGCCCAACAATGATGTGCCAGCAAGTATCAACAATTACCAAAACATCAGCATATGTTAGGGTTGTTTCTATCACCCTCTAACGGTGAGTGGATTATTGAAAGTTATGGTTAGGGGAATATATTCTACCGCGCTACTAAGGCTTGTTTTAAAGAATGGGCACGAAATATCCTCACCCACAACATCTCAAAAAGAAAGATTTGGGACATGGTCTACAGAATCGCCCGACGTGATAGTGAGTGACACACAAGATAAGCACGCCGTTAAGATCTTGGGAAGGAGAGAACACGTGGAGGACTTTGTCGAAATGTTGAAAAAGGGTGTTCCATCCACAATACTCGTCGGCAAAGCAAGGCAATTAGAAGGTTCCCAGGAGAATGTTCAGCTCATCGCGGCGTTCTCATTGGATGCGAAACTGGAGCTTGACGCCCTCAGGAGCGAGGTAACGTATACCGTACCATGGCACCATTTTTGCAGGGCTGGTAGCGAGAGTCTTTCGTTGATGGTTTCATTCGCAGAGCAGTTGCTCGAGGAGGGCTTGCTCCAACCGGAGAAGGTTTACGTGATGTTCAAAGAATACGTGTCAACGTTGACGCCTAGGTTGGGTAGTGTTATACACATCGTCCACTCGAAGCTGAACGGGAGAAACATCATCATGGGCCCGGCTAAGGTCATATGGAGAGGGGACGGCGTCGTTAAGGTTCGAAGGCTGATCCTCGGAGGTGGCGTCTACGACGGTCTTAACGTGCCGAAGTCGCCGGGAGATTACGCCATAACGGAACTCAAGAAGGGGTGCATGTACACGGTCACAAAATACTACTCCTTAAACGGTAGCCTAAAAGGTGAGTATTACAATATATGCACGCCAGTAGAGATGTACGACACTTACGTCAGGTACGTGGACTTAGGCGTAGATGTTGTTAGGCCCTTCGGTAAGGAGCCGAGCATTATAGACCAAGACGAACCAAGGGAGGCGTGCGCCGCTGGAAAGTTGCCGGAACATATCATGAAAAAGGCATTCGACGTAGCAGAGGGTATCATAAAACAGTTGACCTAAACCATTATCTTACGCGCTTGAAGGTTACTTGGTGACAACGGCAAGCTTGAGCTGCTTTACGCCCTTTTCCTTCATCATGCGCTCCGCAAGCTCCTTTATACTCCTCGAGCTCCCCTTCACTGCAATTATCTCTAGGCAGTTTTCCTTGTCAAGGTGCACATGCATCGTGGATGTGATTATGCTACCATGCTCGTGTTGTATGTCTGTCAGAGATTCCTCTATGCCCCTGCTCTTATGATCATATAATAGTATCAATGCACCAGCAACGTCACCAGATTCTTGCGTCCACTTATAATCTGTCAGGAAGTTCCTTATCGCTATCCGTATGGCTTTTGACCTATCGTAGCCGATTTTCTTGAGCATATCATCCAGCTCTTTCAACAGATCAGGCGGTATTGAGATGCTGACTCTGGCTACGCCACCTCTGGACATGTCCGATAGACATAAGAGTACGCTACGTATATTTATGATCTATTATTTAGAATCGTATACCCTTTTCACGAGGTTGCCAATCCAGGAGTTGCCGACCATCCTCATAAAAGCGCCCGCTCTTTCTATCCTTTGAACGACAATAACCGGCGGCACCAGAGAGAGGATTGTATGGATTATGTTGAAGACTGACGTAAGGGCCATGACGAGTAAAATTAGCTCTAACTCGGAGCCTAAATTCAGGCCTAGAGTCGTCGAGAGCAAGTAGTTAACGAAGGTGAGCGACTCAGGTACCATTATTACTAAGATTAGGTAGTTCATCACACCCATGGCTGCTGTCCTGAGTATGGCGGCCAGCACGCCCATACGTAACAGGAGCGAGCCGAGGGGGTGCCTCTCGGATTTCACGAATATCCTAGAGCCTAGCCAGACACCTACAAGTGTAGATATAACTGCCAAGAACTTCATGAACGGACCTATTGGCCAAAGCCACTCTCCCATGGTAGCAATCGTTAAGACTATCCAGTACACTAGCGACGTCACGAGGCCTAAGAAAGGTCCAAAGGCTAGGAATGAAAAGATAGCAGGAAGCTCCGCCAAGTCAAACTTAAGGTACGGTAATAATGGGAATGGGAAGCTGAGTTTGAGCATGGCAATGACCGAGGAGAGGCCTCCGAACACCGCCGCGACTGCGACCAACAGGCTCTTTGAACGTTCCTTGCGCTCCATACTACCCAATAGATCATTAAAGCATTTACTTAAACTTTAGTTTCTACCAATTTTTGAGTAAAAAATTAGTAGTATTGCTAGGTTTTTCTAATGGGCAACGCCGTAGAGTTCAGGAAAGAGAGTATTTGACTCTTGAAGCCGTTATGACCTGCGAGTGCTGCGGTGAAGAATCCCATGACTGCTATCTCGAAAGATCCCTTCAGAAGTATTGGAGCCCATAGACCTGGCAGAAAGGCTGGTGCTGCTGGTAAAAAGAGCGGTACCATTACTGCGAACACGAGATATATCCATAAAGCCTCGGGTAAGAAGGCCAAAGCAACGACCGGGATGTAGAGCCAAGTCCTGGCCTCGAGCCACCTCCTAAAGGCCCTCGAAAGCAGGCCTACTGTGATTCCCATGATGGCCTTCCCGATGCTCGCTGTGATGCCCAAAGGACCAAGATTCCCAAGAGGTCCGAACCATATCGAGGGAAGTATTCCTGCTATGAAACCCGTCAGGCCGCCTAGTGCCCAGCCTCCATATATACCCGCTATGATGGCTGGAAGTAGGGAGAAGTCAAGCGCGACTTGCTGAACCATCGTCGGGATGACCGTCAGGGCCGCCAAAGCGTTTCCTAAGGCTCCCATGATGATCGCAAAAGCCCAGTACCTCGGGTTCAACACAAACTCGCCCCTTCGTAACTTATCTTATCTCATGTGTTTAGTTATAAAAATTTTTCCACAAAATTAATATGACAATTTTTGCAAATTATTGTTCAATTTGTGAAGATTTATCTAACTGACTAATTTCAATTGTTTTAAGAAACAGATCCATGAGTCGGTCCTGGTTTTTAAGAGATAAAACCCTAGACCTTCCAACCTCATAAATCTCCACTATACCCGCCTCCTCCAGCGCTTTCACGTGTCTGTATGTGGCCGCGTAGTCCATCCCTAGGCTCTTGGCGACGGCCTTTATATGGAGCGGCCTTTTACTGTCAGCCACCATGAGGAGTATTTTAAGCCTCGTCCTATTGCCCAAGGTCTCGAAGAGTTTCGAAACATGCTCTATCTGCTCTTCAGTAAACAAATTTGACATTATATTAGTGCAGTTGGATGTTAATATATAAACTTTACAGGCTCGAATTTATGACGTTTACATTATAATCTCTTGACATGTTCATAACTTTTTTTACATACAACTTGGAGGGTTGTACGGCAACAAGTGGTGTACCTAGACAAGGCGTGGCATGTGCGTTTAATTTAAAAAGTTTAGTAAAGATGACACATCGGGCTGTCGTATGGATAGGGGCATCTTGGTAACGATCGAGGGTATAGACGGTGCGGGCAAGACAACGCAATCGAAAGCCGTGGTCAGATGGCTCAAGAAGAACGGTTACGTGGCGAAGTACACGAACGAGCCAACGTCCTTTGGTGTAGGAAGGCTGTTGAATAAACTGGGCTCAACGGCATCGCCTGCTTTGGAGGCGCTCCTCTTCGCTGCGGATAGGATAGAGCACGTGAGAAGGGTGATAGAACCTGGTCTTAAGAAGGGTTACGTGATCGTCTCCGATAGGTACGTGCACTCCTCTATAGCATATCAGGGTGCAATGCTCGGAGATGTTGAGTGGGTAAGGACTATCAACAAATTCGTACCGAAGCCTGACGTGGCCTTCCTCTTGGACGTGGAGCCGGAGCTCGCGCTATCTAGGATAAAGAAACCGAGAAGTAGGTTCGAGAGGCTCGAGCTACTAAAGGCCGTTAGAAAGGTGTACCTAGACATGGCGGCAGCTGGCGAGTTGATGCTGCTGGACGGCTCGAAGCCACCAAGCCAGGTTACCGAAGAGCTCTTAGCCAAGCTTAGACCTTTCCTACCCGATCCGAAGGGCAAGGAACCATGAGCAGCTTAGGCGAGGCCTACAGAAGGCTTAGGGGTCTTTTGTTGGATAGACCCCACAACTTCAGCTGGGTTGATAGCATGCTCGCAGCCTGCGGTAGACCCGTATCGAGATCTCAAGTCCTATGGTTATGCGAGCAGGGCATAAGAGCGCTGCTCAGCTTAACCGAGAGCCCACTCCCGAAGGAATGGTTGGAATCGACAGACCTTGTTTACATGCATGTGCCCATGAAGGACCATGAACCTCCGAGCGTTGAAGATATCGAGAAGTGTGTCGAATTCATACGGTCCAACATAAGCGCGGGCAGGCCCACGGTTGTTCACTGCGCGGCAGGCTTAGGAAGGACCGGTACGGTCATAGCGGCATACTTCGTAGCCTCGGAGAAGATTTATCCGAACGAGGCGATAGAGAAAATCAGGAAGCTAAGGCCTGGTTCGGTGGAACCATTACAGGAGGCCTCGGTGTACGCTTTCGCAGAAAAAGTCTTTAACGAGCTTTGAAGAATATAATTGTGCAAAAGTTAAGCCCTATGAATGATGAGGTTGAGGTACACTGATGGCATGATGAAGGCTGCAGTAGCTGAATAATATAACACCAAAAACCATTGATATCATCGGCCCATGGTACGCTCGTACACCGCCAATTAGTTCAGCATGCTGGAAAAAATTTTCTGTGGTGCTGAACTAATTTCAAGGAACTTCGCTGAGCTGCTCCTTTATCCTGCGCGCTATCTGCGGTCCTATGCCCGGCACGGACATCAGCTCGCTTATGCTCACCCTCTTCAAGTCCTCTATGCTCCTGAAACCTTTGCTGTACAGCGCCCTTGCCCTAACCCTGCCTATCCCCTCGAGCCTCGTCAGCGGTATGAGCTCCTCCTTTATCCCATGTCTCAGCCTCTCGGTCATCACGCGCAACGGACTTATGAAATCAACTGCCTTTATGACGTTCGCTATCTGATGGGCCGAGTAGCAGACCCATTCAGCTTTCTCCCTAAGGGCTGCAAGGTCGCCTGGCTCGACGCCCAGCCTCTCGTATATGTCACCCTCACTCACTTCGTTTACCCATGCCTCCAAGACCATCACGTTCTTCAGAGTCTCAAGGTAAGCTTCGTAGACCTCTGGTTCTTCATCAGGATCTGGTGGTTTAAGGAGCAGTTCTTCCTTGTGTTTCTCGTAGTAGTTGGCGAGCCTATCAAGCGAAATCCTAGCCATAGGTATGGATGGAACGTCAGGTGTCATGCAGAGCATATGAAGGAGCGTCACGTCCGTTATCTCCCCTGCCTTCACATTCATCGCCTCTATAAGCCTAACTGCAGTCAGCGGGTCGATGTAAAGTTCTGAGACCCTCTTGCCTAGCCTTGTGGCGCTCAGCGCACCGTCAACAACCTCCACCATGCCGTGCTTGTCCAAGAACTCTATGGCCTTCATGATTTTGTCCTTCACGCCGATGACACCGTACTGGTATCCGAAGAAGGTCTTCTCGAAGAAGCTGAGCAGCTCCTTCGTGCTTTCCGTAGCTCTCGTAGCTATCAAGGCCAAAGTCTGTATCCTGATGTGCCTTTCGCTCGAGAGCCTCGAGTAGATCTTTTCGGGTAAGCCCATTATGTACCTGCTTAATATCATCTCGCGCTCCACCTCTTTTCTTGCTATACTGACCGCGTATCCCACGTCGTCGTACCTCGGCCTTCCAGCCCTTCCCGAAAACTGCTTGTACTCCATGACTGATATGTACTGCATGCCGTACGTCGGCTCGTACCTCCAAAGCTCCGGGATTATAACGGTCCTTGCCGGAAGGTTTACGCCAGCAGCAAGTGTCGGAGTGGCACAAAGTATCTTCAGACACCTGCTCCTGAATGCCTCCTCAATTATCTGCCTGTGCTTGTAACCGAGGCCAGCATGATGGAATGCGCTTCCCCTAACCATGAGCCTGACAAGCCTTTCAGTGAAGCTTGAGCGCTCGCTTTCGCTCATCATCTCCTCAGCGAACCTTCTCAACATCTCTGATTCTTCGTAGTTGATGCACTCTGGGTGTCTGCTCAGAGCGGCGGCCGCCTTTTCCGCTAAGCTCTCTGCTTTCCTTCTGGATAACGCGAATATTAGCGCTTGTCCGCCCTCCATAATTGTCCATATAGCCACGTTCAAGGTAGGGTCTGATTCGTAGTTCTTTAGCTTGATGTTGCTGTCGTTAAACTCAAGCTTGCCGTCAAAGTAGACCCCCTCCTTAAGCGGAACAGGTCTCCACTCACTCGTCACGCACTCGCAGCCTAACCAATCTGCCAGCTCTTCTGCATTCCTTATGGTTGCGCTGAGCGAAAGGACTTGTGCCTTCGGTGCCATCTCTCTGAGCCTCGTCAATACGACCTCGAGTGTAGGACCCCTTTCCGGTTCACCTATGACGTGAACCTCGTCAACGATTAATAGTGACACATCTCTTACCCACTCTGCACCATGCCTCAAGAGGCTGTCGGCCTTCTCGTTCGTGCATATTATGACGTCGTAGTCGGCAAGCCATCTGTCTTCGCTGTCATAATCGCCAGACGTTGCCGCCACCTTTATCCTTCCACCCTCTCCGGAAGCCAGCAACGTCCTAAACTCGTGCAGCTTCTCTGATGTCAGGGCTCTAAGCGGCGTGAGGTACATCACCTTGCCGCCTTTCGCGAGGTGGACTGAAGCAGCAAGAATGGCTACCAGAGTCTTTCCGCTGGCGGTCGGCGTCGCTAGGACGAGATTCTTCCCGCTCAGGACGTTCCTCCTTATCGCCTCAACCTGCGGAGGGTAAAGCTCTCTTATCCCGAACTTCAAGAGGTTTGACTTGAGATAGTCTGGTATCGGAAGGTCGGTTATGAGCATAGATGGCACCAGTAGTTTTTCAAAAACTTCACGCGACCTTATAACAGCCTGGCTTCGGTGTATAAACTTTACCCTCGGTTATTAGCCAACTCAGTATCCTGTTGA
Source organism: Candidatus Terraquivivens tengchongensis (assembly GCA_023268355.1). Classification (GTDB taxonomy): domain Archaea; phylum Thermoproteota; class Nitrososphaeria_A; order Caldarchaeales; family Wolframiiraptoraceae; genus Terraquivivens; species Terraquivivens tengchongensis. The sequence goes on along the minus strand of JALNJK010000001.1, from coordinate 288,892 downwards.
TCTCGGGCTCGCTCAACCCATTCTCCACTAAGGCAGCCTTCAGCTCCTCTTCCTCCGCGACCCCTTTCCTCTCTTCGAATTCCTTTATCATGTTCAGGACGATGGCGAGCTTATCCCTAACGCTCTTCGGCTTCCCTGTCATGATGACGTCTATGTCCGGCTTCCCTGTCTTGACGTCTATGCCGACCTCCTGCAGGCTTCTCTTCATCAAGAGGACGACGGCACCAGCATCCTCTTCTGTTACCTTATCCCTCAACGCAACTCTGGCCCTTGCCTCAGCGAGCCTTATTAAGGATTCTAACTGCCTCGCGGTTATCGTGACCGTGGAGGTCTTTTCGTAGACTGACCTCATCTGGAGGTAGAAATCTTCCAAGATCTTTAACGCTCCAGGTGTAAGTTCAGGGTTCACCCTTTTCGCATACGCTATGTACTTCTTCAGTATCTCCGGTTTTATCGGCGGCGCTACCGTCGGGCTACCCGTTGAATGGAGCGCAAGTATATGTGAGGAGACTTTTTTATCCTGCTCCAAGTTTGGCTCGTCCCTCAACACAAATATGAGGTCGAACCTAGATAGCAGAGTTACGGGTAAGTTGACATTATCCGTGAAAGACATGTAGGGGTCGTATCTACCGAGCGCAGGGTTTGCCGCTGCTAATATCGAAGTTCTGGCGTTCAACGTAGCCACTATGCCGCCCTTGGCGATGCTTACCGTTTGTTGCGCCATCACCTCATGCAGAGCCACCCTGTCTTCGGGCTTCATCTTATCTATCTCGTCTATGCAACACACTCCCATGTCCGCGAGGACAGTTGCACCAGCCTCTAGCACCATGCCGCCGCCCTGCTCCCTGATTACTGCAGCGGTCAAGCCAGCAGCCGTTGTACCCCTTCCTGACGTATACAGACCTCTCGGTGCTATGTTGGCTACGTACTGCAGTAGGGCGCTCTTCGCCATACCCGGGTCTCCGACCAGCAAGATGTTAATGTCGCCCCTGACCTTCACACCATCAGGAAAGACCTTGTTTCTACCGCCGAAGAGCAACAGCATTATTGCCTCCTTTATGTGCTCAAGCCCGTAGATGCTCGGTGCTAACGAGTCCATTATCTTGTTGTAGATGAGCGGGTCTTGAGCCATCTGCTTGAACAGCTCTTCCTCCTCCGGAGTTATCTGGAGAGACTCGGGTTCTTTGCTGACAGTCTCGACCCAGACTGCATCCAAGTACGACTTGAACGTCCTTAGAGGTACCTCGCCCGTCCTTTCTTGAGATGAAAGCAGTATGCTCGTTATTAGGACTCTGTCCCCTGGCCTTGCCCTGTCCACTAGGTCGTCTCTTAACCTTACTTCGATAACTCTGGGTAGCTGACCTGGCGGGAGGTCCTCGGGTTTTTCTTGTACGCCGATCACTTGGTAGTCCACGAATTCTGATTCTTCTTGGATGAGGTCGAACACGGGCCTCTTTCCCCTGCACTGGGGACTCGTGCATCTTTCTGGTTGCCTCAATCTAGGTGCGTTGTTCTGTGGTACTCTATACTTTTCGCCACAGTATCTACACTGAAAGACGCCGACATCAAGCATCGGTTTGACCACGGTCGCCCTCACGACTATACCGTCCACCATTATCAGCTTCCTTAGATGCGTGGACCTTATCTCACGTATCGGCGTGACGACTGGTAGGTTGTGAACCCTAGCATAGAAGTTCGTTACCTTTGCGGCGTATTCTGGACTCTCTATTTGGAGCTGCTTATAGGCGGCTCTGCTGAGTATCGGTAGGTACGTCAAAGGTTCGTCAACTATCTTATGAGACAGTTCTTCGTCGAACGCTATTAGGTCGTTGAAGTCAACCGGTATGGACTTTTGACTCGTGAGCGCAGCCCTTGCGAGCAGGGCTCTGTATTTTTCGCTCTTGAACAACTCCACGAGTCTTTCCTCAATCGGCACGCTCAAACCTCAGTACCTCCTTTCGGGCAGACATGAGAAACCCAATCGTTAACGAGCTTCATCACAAACTCGAAGAGCATGCTTTCTTCCGGTGTCATCCTGTTAATCGTAGCAGGTCTAATTCTCTTCGCGGCGTATGAAAGTAGCTTTAACAGCCTGAGCGAGATTATATCCATTAACCTCCGCCTGATTTCGTCGGCTTTTTCTTTGCTCGTCTTAGAGGCCTCATCTATCAATCTCTTCACCTCCATGTAAAAGTACCTTGGCACCTCTTGGAGTTCTGTAACATTATTCTTCTCTTTCCACAAAAGTTGCGATAGGTAGTTCAAGTCGACGATGGGTTCTGCCCATTTCGCCATGCCCATCTCGACAAGCTTGTCGGCAGCCCACTTCCTGAGCTGTAAAACATTTCCCTGCTTCAGGTTCTCCATAGTGATGCCTGCTACTTCTAACCTCGGCACATCTTTCAGTAAAACTACTTTGCAGTAAGTGTTCATGTATTCGAATTCAACCTCTCTTAGCAACTCGCCGAGAGGTGAAGGCTCTAGGTCTATATTCATCACCATGTTACTGCTTTAAACACGCTTAAAAAGGGTTAACTTCCAGAGAGCTCACCGAAAGTGGAACGGATTACCAGAATATTTGCTCCGTCCCATTTCTAAACATTTAAAAAGAGGCTCCATAAAGGCTAACACGAACGGAAAGCATGATGGAGGACCTCTTCCTAAATCAGTTAAGAGGGTTTGATGAGACGGGTTTGGGGATGCTAGTATGGCTAATATGGCTCGGTCTCATGATGCTGTTCCTGTTCTACCCTACGATGAGCCAGAGGATACAGCTCGGCTATATGTTAAGGGACCTCGAAAAGAAGCTAGCGAGGCTCAAGCTGGTTAAGGACGAGGTCAGGGAGAGGACCATAGAAACTATAAAGAGGATTGGAAAACCTGAGAAAGATCCTACGCAGGATATTGATAAACTCATGGAGTTCTTCGTGATAGAGCCTGAATCTATGGACCCCTACGGTATAGTCTACAAGCTCGAGCACATACTAGAGACTGGTGAGTCAAGGTTTGAAGAGGAAATTAGGAAGTTAAGCCCGGCTGCTGAAGATTACAAGGTTAAGACCTTGGCAAACTTGATGGAAGTTGCGAGGACGACCAACTACTTATACCGTATAGTCAGGCACTACTATCTACTCGGAAAGAAGACTGCCAACATATACTTGATACTTCAGCTGCAGATGTTGATGCCCCAGCTTATGGAGATGACGGAGGCGCTCAGGCTTGCAAGTTATGCGTTCGCTTATGGTCAGCCGATAGGCGATGGTATCGGCGTGTTGGCGGCAGCTAAGCTGGCGTATGGTAAGGAAAAGGCACGGTACGAGATAGCAAAGGATACTACGGTATCTGAGATAGAATTCGAGAATAGGAGGGTTCTGATAGTAAGGGCGACTGGTCCAGGAGGAACTGTAGGCAGACCGGGCGAGGGCGTGAAGAAGCTCATTGAAAGGGAGGGCGACAACGTGAAGCTAATAATAACGATAGACGCCGGTTTAAGACTGGAGGGTGACGAATCGGGCAAGATGGTTGAAGGAGTGGGTGTCGCCATCGGAGGGCCTGGAATTGACAAGTATAAGATAGAAGAGATAGCGAAGGAGAGACAAATACCGTTATACGCTTTCGTTATCTACGAGTCGATAGTCGAGGCAATAACGCCGATGAGGGAAGTGATAGCAAAAGCAGCAGATGTCGTTGTCGAGAAGATAAAAAGCGTTCTACTGGAGAAAGTTCCGGCTGGTTCAACAGCGATAATTGCCGGCATAGGAAATACTGTAGGCATCGGCTGATCAAGAAAATGTTTATAATAAGCTATTCTAGTCTCAAGAGACAGGTGTGCTCATTGGAGAGCTTTCCACCATCCAAAATGATGCTGAGGTACGTGCCGCCGCTAACATTCCTAAAGTGCACGTCATGCGGTACGGAGAATTCTCGGACGTTTAAAGAGGAGGATTACGTCTTCAAGAAGACGAACGAGGTATGTCCCAAATGCGGCAACAACGAGCTACTTATAGTCGGAATATACGTCAAGGAAAGGGAGAAGAAGGCCTAAGTTAGGACCCTGCATCCGTTCTCCTCAACGTATACCGTACACTCTGCTTGCGCCACCGGCTGTCTTCTTTTCTCGACAAGCACTGGGTACTTGTGGATTCTACCTGTTTTGACGAGCCTTTCGTGGACGCCTAAGGGGTCGGGGACTTTTGAGGCGCGCAACCATCTTGGCGAGTATGGTAGGCCTTTGAAGTTCTCATCTATGTACTCGACGAGGGCTTTTTCGTCAAGCTTCAACTTCGCCATCGGGACCTTTTTAACATCCAGCCTGAATATAGTCGAAGCGTCTGCGTTTACCACCTCGCCAGCCGCGTTCGCGAAACTTACAAAAGGCTCTATAGCATACACTGCTCCCTTCGCTACCCTTCTTATGTCAGGTATCGCAATATTCGGTATGGACGCTCCGCCGTGAAGGTTATACCTGGATATCTCGTGGCCCGTAAGATTTTTGATGGGTTTAAACCCAGCTTTTTGTATCGTGCTCTGAATTACAGCGCCTATTTCTCCCAACCTTGTGCCCGCCTTGATGAATTTCACAGCGGCGCGTAGCGCCTCTTCGGCCGCGGCTACGAGCGGTTGTTTTTCCTTCGAGAGCGAGACACTTATGGCCGTATCAACTATATAGCCGTCGATATGTACACCTAAGTCCACTTTGACGAGTGCGTTCGGAGGTATTGTGGATTGGTCGTCTGGTAGCGGCGAGTAGTGGGCCGCAACCTCATCCACGCAAACGTTACAAGGAAAAGCGGGCTTTCCGCCCTCAGATTCTATCATCATCTCGACGGCCTCGCATACCTCCACCAACTTAACGCCTTCCTTCACTAAACTGTATATCCTTTCCTTTACACGGGCTGCTATCCTTCCAGCTTGGAATAAGAGATCAAGAGCTTCTTCGTTCATCGTTCTCCCTCTACTATGTTCCTTGCAAGGTCCATGAGCCCCTCCCTCTTTTGTTGGTGTTTTCTCAAGAAACTCGATACGATGTCCGCAAGCTGAGACTTACAATCCCCGCACAACCTAGCACCCGTTTTACATTCCCAGTAAATTTTTCTCAATTCATCATCGTCATCGATGAAGTGATTCGTCATGAGTTCAAAGACAACACATTTTTCAGGCTCACCACCAAGCCTTCGCTGCTCCTCGACTGTGCCTCTACCACCAGTAAGTGCTGACCAAATTTTTCTCTCAGCTAATTTCGGGTCATCCGATAACGTCATCATACTCATCGGATTCCTCTTCGACATCTTTTCTTCACCTAGCAAAGACCTCGTCAGCTTATGGAAGACGGCGCTTGGCGGTACAAACTTAAACTTCTTGGCGATGTCCCTGGAGAGTCTGATGTGCGGGTCTTGGTCGATTCCTACCGGTACGAGGACGGGCTTCGGACCGCCATATTCCTCGGTCTGCGGCAGCATAATGTCTCCGACCTGTATTAGGGCGGATAGATAGTACTTGATCTGCTTAGGACCGTAAATTGCCTCTAACATGTTGAACGTCACGGCGGTCGAAAATATGAACGCCAACTTCTGAACTAGCCTTTCCTCAGACTGCTTGTATATGTAAGCCCTTTTATAGTCCAGCCCAAGCGCGAGCAGGTCTGCGACATTTCCCACGGCTATCTCATGCGACTCCTCAAGAGGTATACCGTTATCCGCGAATGCCTCGAGGTCCGCTATGCAGTAGTGGGCTACTGATTTATCCGAGAGGCTCTGGTAAAATATGATCTCCTCCGCAGTCATCATCGTTCCAAGATGGAACTCACCCGTCGGCTTTATTCCACTCATCACGGCATACGCCTCATTCCTTCTTATGCTGTCAACGATTCTCAAAAGGTCTCTATGGCCAAACTCGACTTTTCTTCTTAGGAGTCTATGGGTTGACGGAAAAGCAGAGATGAGCTCGTCGGTTATCGGTTCTATACCAAACTCTGCCATCAGGGTTTCGTAATCTGCTGGAAGTGTTGAATTCCACGGATCTATCGCTCTTTTGTCGTCCGACAATCTTTTGCACCTTTGGGGAGGACTTTCAAGCCTAAAAATATAAGCATATAGCTGAAACTTAAAGATGGTGCAAAAGTGGACATGTTCCTTTCATGGGTAGCAAGAAGGATATAAGGTCTTCAACCTTTATTTCATGCTACGCAATGCTTATTTTGGGTTGTTAGGCGAAGGCAGGAGGCTGAAGACGGGCGTCGTAGGTATGGATGAATTACTGGAAGGTGGTATTCCAGAAGAGTTCTTCGTAGCCGTGACTGGAGAACCGGGTTGCGGAAAGACGATATTCTCTATTCATTTTATCAACCAAGGAATAGCTGAGGGTGACAAATGTATTTACGTTACGACTGAAGAGAGCAGAGAATCGATAATAAAGCAAGCATCGCAGTTCAACATGAGGTTTGCAGATGCGGTAAATGATGGAAAGCTGATCGTAATAGACGCCCTGATGGGTAGGGAAGATAAATGGAGCCTCCAAAACCTCGAGCCAGAAGGACTCATCGGCAAGATAATCGAGGCTAAGAAGGAGCTCGGTTACGGTAGGGCAAGGGTTGTAATAGATAGTCTATCAGCCTTCTGGCTCGATAAGCCCGCGATGGCTAGAAGATACAGCTACTTTGTGAAGAAGGTGCTATCAAAGTGGAACTTCACGATCCTGGCAGTCAGCCAGTACGCGATAACGACCGCGGAGAGCTTCGGCTGGGGAATCGAGCATATAGCGGATGGTATAATCAGGTTCAGGAGACTCTTGAGAAGGGGCGAGTTGAAGAGGTTCGTGATAATCGAGAAGATGAGGCAGACAAACCACAGTAGGTATCTACATGAGATCGACATAAAGCCCGGCGTTGGTATGGTGGTCCTGCGGAGAGTGGAGATGAGGGCAGAGGACTATAAACTCCCACCCGAAGTTGTAAGGAGGATACTCGATGCTAAGAGGAAGTCGGAGGAAGTTCTCTGAATGGAATGGGAGGATGTGCTGGAGCACTACTCCCGTAAGGACGTGAAGCATGAGATAGCAGAATACTGTGCCAACCGCTGGGTAGCATTACATTGCGAAGAGGTTGACCAAAAAGGAAACAAAATCATGCTCAGATACGATGCAAAAAGAAGACCGCTGAGGATATTCTCCGAGGACGACATCCAATGTTTGTTCTCGGAGTATGTAAAGTACAAGCCTAGGGCAATATACGCATCGGCACATATCTACCGAACCCTGGAGTCAAGATATAACGTCATTGATAGGGAGAACATCATCGCATCCTCTCCAACTTTGGACATAGACTGCAAGGATGGAGACTGGAGGAACGTCGTTGAGAAGGCTATGCAAATTATCAAGCTGCTGGAGAAATACGGAATAGTTAACTCCGTCTTCTTCAAGTGGAGCGGGAGGGGAGCACACGTTCATATTCACCAAGAGGCTTTCAGCAAGGATATGAGGAAGAGAATAGACCCGCTCGACATAGCGTATTCCGTAGCGAAGTTCATCGTAGGTAAGCTCGAGCCAGAAGGCGGTGCTGTCGTTGAAGCGATAATTGACATCCAGAGGGTCTTCACCGCGCCCCTTTCGCTTCACAGGGAGATTGACCGCGTGGCCGTCTGCGTCTTGCCAGAGAACTTATCAGAGTTTCACATCGACTGGACGCTTCCGGAATCCTTTCAACACTTCCCGAATGCTTGGAGGAGGTTTTCTCCGGGAGAAGGTGATGAGTTGGCGGAGAGGGCCTTCATGAACGTCGGACCTTACTTTTCTGGCAGGCACCGAAAGAGAAAACACAAACCGCTTGACAAGGAGATACTCGACACGATCAAGAGATTGGAGAATAATCAATAAGCCTTTTTTGACATTAATCTTATATTGTTCGTTCATGTTAATGCCCTCATGTGTCAGAAAGCTGACAAGCTGGTTAACAGGGCCGCAAAGCTTGCCAAGATACTTGGCGAAGAGTTTAGCGGATGTTCACAGATGACCCTGAAGGCCCTTCAAGAAACGTTTGGTGTAGTAGACCAAAACGTCTTCATGGCAGCAACCTCACTCGCCGGTGGTGTGGCAAGAAGCGGAGAAGTATGTGGTGCATTACTCGGAGCCCTGATGTTCGTTGGCATGCTTCATGGTAGGAGAAGGTTAGAAAGGACAAGTGAGTCGGAGGATTACTCAAAATGCATGGACTTGGCGATTAAGATATACGACGAGTTTAAGCAAACGTATGGAAGTGTCAGGTGTAAAGATATACATCTGAGGCTTTTCGGCAGAGTCTATGACCTAAGAAATTCCGAGGATTTGAAGGTCTTTGCCGAATCTGGAGCGATGAACAAGTGCGCCGATGTGATGGCAAAGGCCGCCGAGATAGCCGCAAAGCATATCATAAAAATAAGTTGAGAGGTTGTAGGACCGGGTTGGCTTTATATCCTAAAAAGTGCTTCGTTATATAGAATGGAATTCAAGATAGAAGCTAGAATGCCGCCGAGACTTTTTTCTAAGGTGTCCTTAGTATATTCAGGTATAGGATTAAGATACTTTCATACAGGCTTCATACCGAGTGGCTTAATGCACCTCGGTAAGTGGGTTTGGAGATTTTATCCTTTAACTCTTGTTCGATTGGATAAGACGCAAGAACAACATGAGGAGGTTTTGTTTTCTTTCTGCTTCATTTATCAAAGTATAAACGGAAAGAGGTTCTTCGTAACACAACCCATAACCTTTGTTGATGACATCCGTGAAGGATTCGAGTTCTTTATAGAAAATATCGAGGATTTTGCAAAGGAAGCTTGCTTAAATGGTGTTGATATAGAGTTACATCAAGTGTTGGATGAATATGTTTCTTACCCTACGTCATATACTTGCATATCCTACGACCTCAGTAGCATATCCTGCAATCATGACGTATTTGTCGAACAACTAAGGTCTATGGGATACAAAGAATATGTAAAAGTTTGGACTTATGGTATTGCTCCTTTAGATGACGATGAACAAACAGTTTGTTTACAAGACGTAAGCCCCGAAAGTGTCAGCAGAATGTTCATCTATGAGAACTTGTTCTCTTACAGATCTTGGACTTTACCGACGCTTGAGCACGGTCTGAAACCATTTGGCACCCCTCAAATCGCTAAATTCGCCTCTAGAGACGGTCTAACTGAGGCGGCTTTCATACTACGGCCAGATTTGCTTGAGTTTGCTAAAAAGTATAGGACACCTATACCACAACTATACCAAAAGACTCTTGGAAAGTACCCTTTCAGCAACTTGAAGGTAGTTATGTGGCTCGCAAAAGATATAGACACCCTATTGGCATCCTTGAAGAAACTTATACATTCAGAGACTCTAAAAGGTTTCAAGAGGACGGAGATAGCAGGTGTAGAAGACCGTTTGGAAGAAGTTAAGCGTGCACTATCAGGGGTAGGGTTCAGGCCCGCATGTTATACGACAATCTTGAGCAAGGAGCTGGTCTAATTGGGCGATGTTGATGTGCTCTTCCTTCATCCGTCCACGTATGTGTCAACATCTGATGGTGAAGTGGTAAGGTACGTAGCCGTGCCCATGGGAACGTTTGCGTTAGCAGACCTGCTAGAAAGGAATGGTTACTCTACGAGGATAGTTCACGTAGGGCTTAAGCGAATGCTTGATCCAAACTATAAAGTCGAGAATCTTATAAAAGCGCTCGAGCCCACACTAGTTGGGATAGATCTTCATTGGTACTGCCACTCTTATGATGCAATTAAGCTGGCGGATTGTGTAAAGCGATGTACAAATGCCAAAGTCGTGTTAGGTGGGATGACAGCCTCCTTTTTTGCAGATGAGATACTAAGCTCATTTGATTGTGTAGATTACGTAATAGTCGGTGATGCGGAACTTCCTATGATTGAATTGATAAAGGCGTTAATGAAAAGTACGGAAGTGAGCGATGTGCCGAACTTAGTGTACAGAAAAGGTTCTGCAGTAAAGAGGAGTAGAAGAGCATACTTAGCAAGCAGTGAGGACTTGGATAAGCTGACATGCTCTGACTTAAAACTTTTGGAAGACTGGGACCTTTATGTCAGGCTTATACACGAGAACGATGTTCTCTCGCCGAAGCTGAAGACCCAAGGCTGGTTGATGATCGGACGCGGTTGCTCCGTAAATTGCTCCTACTGCGGCGGTGCAAACTTAGCTCATAGGAAGATATTCGGAAGACAACAGCCGATTTTTAGGTCACCAGAGAAAGTTGCCGAGGACCTTAGGGCATTCGAGGAACTTGGCATTTCCTGTGCCTACATGGATTTTGACCCATACACTAATAGAAAGTTCTACTATAAGCTTTTTGAACTCGTGAGGAAAGAGGGGATAGATATAAGCTCCCAGTTCCTCATATGGTCTCTAACCGATAGGAACTTCGTTCAAGATTTAAAGAAGACATTTAATCCGCTTTACACGACGCTCACGATTTCACCAGAGACTGGCTCAGACTTTGTTAGGCTTAAGAACAAGGGCTTCTATTATGATAACCAATCTCTCCTAAGATGGCTCGAGATGCTAGAGGAAGAGATGGTTCCTGCCGAGTTGTACTTCGCATCGGGATTAAGCGGCGAGACTGTTGAGGAGTTTAATAAGACTATGAAGCTCGGCGAAAGGATACTCCGAACGTACAATAATGTTGTTGCTATATCATGCAATCCGCTCTTTCTAGAACCATGCTCACCTAGATTCCTTCTACCGAAGAAGTATGGTATAAGATTGAAGTTCAGAAGCTTTAGCGACTTCTATAAGACGTACAAGTACCTCGCGGAAGGTACTGTGCCTCCGTCGAGGTTGGGATACGATACCGAGTACCTAAATGAGTCGCAAATAATAGAGTTGAGCAGTAAATTTAACGAGGTGGTTGGCTCTATACTGGAAGGAGAAAATCTAACTCAGCATTGTGCTTAAACGCCAGCACAAAAAAATTATGGAATTTTAGCCTTTGACAATGGAAGCAGCATGCTCTCCGGCTATCTTCCCGAAAACGGCACATCTAGCTAAGCTTCCACCACCAGGATAGTTTTCGAAGAAGAACCCTCCAGTCAACTCACCAATCGCGTAAAGCCTCGGTATGGGCGTGCCCTCTAGGTCCAGAACACGAGCGTATTTATCCGTTAACGGCCCTCCAAACGTTAACGTTATTCCGCAGACATAATTTATGCCATAGAATGGTGGAGTCTCTATTCTGTACGCGTTCTTACTCTTCGGAGGTGTTATGCCCTCTGTGTATCCATCCCTGACGGCATTATTGAAATCCTCGATGGTCTTTTTGAGACCTTCGACATTTATACCAAATATATTCGCCAACTCTTCTATGCTGTTTGCCTCCGTTAGCTTCCCTTTGTACTGCACCAAGAAGTAGTCTCTCCACCATGGGCTAACTCTCTTGAACCCCTCGGCGTCTAGTATTATGTAAGCCAGCCCATCGGGCTGATCGAGGGCTGCTTTTCCAGCCTCGACATACGTTGCGACACCCTCATCGATAAACCTTTTACCGTGCTTGTTTACGATTATGCCTTGCGGGAAGAAACCTCCTGGGTTGGCGTATGTCTCCGGTTGAACTGTCGCCCCGTGGTATTGGTCCATGAATATCTGTTTCGCCCTAACCTCAGAAACCATTCTATGCCCATCGCCCGTGTTGTTTGGAAGACCTCTGAGAATTGAGTTGTAAGCAACTTTAGGCGATATATAGTTCACGACCATCTCTTGGTTTGCTTGGAACCCTCCGCATGCAAGTATCGTCGCCTTCGCCTTAAAGTCTTTGTAACCATCTTTGGTAAGAGCCCTTACGCCTAGAACTTCTCCCTTGATGCTGACAAGTAGTGACACGGCTTTGGTTTCTAATATTATCGGAATATTTCTAGCCTTTACTGCGTTGACCATGTATTCCATCAACTTGGGCCCGCCTCCTTCTACACCTGGAGCGTTCGGTGCCAACCACTTCTCTTTTGGAAGGAATTTTACGCCGGCTACCTTAGGTAACCACTCTAAGACAGTCTCGTAAGATTTTTCGGCGAGAACCTCTATTAATTCCGGAAATGCTTTATTGTATGTGATTCTCATAACGGCCTTAACGTACTCTGATGGTGGGAATTCTGGTGTAGAGATGTAGAATGCACCTCCGCTGACGGAGCTGTTACAACTATAAACACTCGGGCCTTTTTCCAATACAACTACATCTTTGACACCAGCCTCGTAAGCGGCTATAGCCGCGGTAAGACCAGCCATCCCAGCGCCGACGATGACTATCTCATGCTCCTCGAACGGAGGCTCTGGAGGTTTAACGATAGTAGTCTGCGTAGTCGTCGTAGTTGTTGTAACCGTCTCTGTTACCTTCTCCGCCTTCGGAAAAGCCTGACTTCCTACGATGCCTCCGACCACTAGTCCAGCTATGCCGGAAGATATTGCTGCTAGTACTTGTCTTCTAGTAACCTTTTTCTCGGAATTTGACATGCTTATACTTTAGCGTTAAAATATAAAAAGCTTTTGGAATGTTTTAAAAGTCCATTGCGTTGTATATCTCCGGTGGAAGGTCCGGACAGTCCTTATCAAGATAATGTTTGCTTAGCTTCACTTGAACTTCTAGCAATCTCTTGAACTCACTCAGAGAGAGATATGTTGTTGGTTGAAGCTCCTTAAGCCTCTTCTCGGATAGCCCCTCGACCTCTACTGGTATTAGAACTTTCTCACCCCAAACTGGGTGGGGCTCGTACTCGACAGCGCCGCGGGATGCTTGGAGTATGAAGAGCTCTGTCTCTTCTATCGTCGGGGATGTCCCACCAACAGGTTTCATCGTGCCATCTGGAGCTAACTTGAATACTGGCTGAGGTACTTCAAGCTCCTCATCGCCAAGCTTGATCCTTGTCCACTGATACTTTGCGATTATCCTGCCTGTAGTATTGAACTGATAAACTTCTACCGGGTCTCCTCGCTCCATTCTCTTCTTTAGCATCTCGTAAAACCTAACTACGTGGTTTGTGGATGGAACCCCCATTGTGAATGGTTTGCAGTACCTCGTAGAGAAGATTACTCCATAGGCATCCCTTGATTGGGCTGGATGTCCTATGGTTCTTCCATCAGCTAGGACTTTTGCAGCGAAAGCCGGATCTGTGATTTTAACCCATGCGTAGTCAGTGAAGTATCCAGGGGAAATGAAGATTGCTGTGTTCATCGGCCCACTTGACTCAACATCGCCCCTAAAGTAACCAGTATCCTCAAGGAAGAAGACGGATCTAGCATTTTTATTGAACATACCATAATATTGGTAAAGCTCCCCACTAAGCGATGGATTACCATTCTCGTCGAATTCTGTGTTCTCATGAAGCGCTCTGGGCGACACAGCAGCTCTCCAGATCGCCACCTGCCTTGGATCAACATCCTCGGTCTTCGTCCACGATCCCCGCTCTGATCCGATTACTCGATCCTCAAAGATAGCTATTATGTCGTCGTTCTTAATTTCCTGATCCTTAACATAGTCGAGCGGATTTATCCCGAACTTTTCAATGTATGTATTGATGTTTGACTTATCCCAGACGTAGAATCCGTGGGTCGATTTTCCCGAGCCTGTGAGCCCCCAGATGCATAAGATTATCCTTTTTTCGTTACCATCCTTTCTTTTCACCGTGAACTCCCTGAAAGCTGCATGTTCTCCTGTCCCGCCTTTTTTATAGACATGAATTATCCAGTGGCTTAGAAACCCTTTTTTTACCTCGCCCTGATAGGATGAGCAGGTAACTATCGTGAAGTCATGATTCGGGAATCTAAGAACCATGAGCATTCGCCCAGTCTCTGGATTCACCGGGTTTCCAAGATAATGGGGTATGTTTATCAGTTCAACATCCGGGTCCTTTGTCGGATCTCCTGGAAACGCAAGTTGGCTCCACCTGTATGCTATGTCCGGAAACTGTGGATCGCAATAAAGCCTACATCTCATCTCAACCCTGCTACCAGGCTTTCCTAGAATTCCGTCCACTTTGATCAGGGGTCCCTGGGCGAGAATATGTTCGAGAACCCTTCGCATAAGTAACTTATGCTCTCCTCTAAGATCATCGTCTTTCATGATAACGGCTGAGCCAGCCTCGGATCTATGCCAAATATTTGAGGCCCAACCGAGGGATCCATTCCTGTATTTTGTCGCATAGAGCTTGGCGCGCTCTAGTAGATCTGGCGGATTATCGAGTACTGGCTCTATCCCACATCTCCGCTTAAGTTCTAAGATCTTCCTAAATGACTCCTTAAAGCCCCCTATCGTCATCTCCTCAATGCTCGGGATTAATGTAGAAGCCTTTGCTTCCAGCCGCATATTACTTTACGGGTTCAGAAAAAGGCACAAATATATAAACATGAATTCTAGTAAACCTCGTTATTTCGATGAACGTAGAAGGGCATCTTTACGTTTTCTTGTTATAACGTCCTGTTGAGCTCATAAGCCGCAAACTTGCTCGTCCTCAAAATCTTACTGTCTGCCAGAATGAGCATAGCCTCTGTATTGTCTAACTTTTCCACGAGACCGATGGCTTGTTTTGGGTCCATAAGGCACAGGCTGGTTGCAAGAGCATCAGCAACGAGTGCCCTCTCGCATATTACAGTAGAGCTGATGACTTGCTCGGATGTTAGTAGCCTCTTTGGGTTGATGATATGACTTAAAATTCCTTGTGCTATCCTGCGTTCATAGCTCCCGCTGGTCGCAACAGCACCGTCGTAAAGCTTTATGATCGTTATATTCTGTTCTTTATGAAACGGATCCCTTATTCCAATTCTCCAAGGTTCTTTGTCTATCTTCCCACCAACAGCCCTGATATCTCCACCTATATTGATCAGCGCGTTCTTAATTCCGTACTTTTTTAAAGTCTCTGCCGCCAAATCCGCCGCATAACCTTTAGCTATAGCGTTTAGAACGACCTTCATGCCTTTTTTCAAGAACCTTATACATCTCCCTTCTACCTTTACAGACGAATAATCAACGAGCTCAAATATGCTTCTTAGCCCCTCTTCAAATGACGTCCGATCTTTTAAAAAATTCTTATCAATATATTCTATTAAGGGAGCCACCGTTATATCGAAGACACCATCCGTTAACATGCTTATCTTCTCTGCTTCTTTGATGATATATATCAGTTCCTCGGAAGCATTCTCTAAATAGCCTTGTCTGTTAAGTCTGCTAACCTCACTCTCTTCGTTAAATACGCTCATTATACCCTCAACTCTCTTGATTTCGTTGAATACGTTATCAATTACTCCCTCAGAATGCTCTACGTTTTTAGAAACGATCATAATCGTAACGGAGGTTCCCATTAAAATTTTTGACTTTTTTACAAGAAGGTATTTTTCTTCTGGTGTCATTTAAAAAATAATAAAGGGTTTTCTTCACATAGAGACTTCGCGGGCGGCATTCCTACCGGCTATCCTTCCGAAAGCTATTATGTCGAGTAAGGCGTTTCCGCCGATCCTATTCGTTCCGTGGATGCCGCCAGTAATTTCTCCGGCCGCATAAAGACCAGGTATAACCTTGCCTTCTACGTCCAAAACTTGTGCTTTAGTGTTTATATGAAGGCCACCCATCGTGTGGTGGAGCGAAGGTCTTCCCTTTATGGCATAGAATGGTGGTGTGTCTATCTTCAGCATTGGATCGCCTTTCTTCATAGGCAAGTCTCTTCTCTTGAACTCTGGATCATACCCTTCATCAACGTACCTGTTCCAATTGTTCACGGTTTCGACCAAGTTATCCGGATTTATTCCCGCTAATGCCGCAAGCTCTTCTATAGTATCGGCCTTAAAGGCTACGCCTCTCTTTATCTGGTCGGCGATTATAGTCTCAGGATCTCCAAATGCTTTTATGGTCTTTAATTGTTTATCATCTACTATTGCGAAGGCAAAACCTCCAGGTTGTGCTAAGACAGCATCTCTCCTAACGTCCCTCCTCTCCAGCTCCTCAACGAATCTTTTTCCATTAGTGTTTACCATGATCCCAATGCCAGTTTCTGTTCCGGCTGCTATCGTAACCAGGCTGCCCGTTTCATAATCACACATGGGCCACAACTGCACATAATCCATGCCCCTTACAGCAGCGCCTACATCCATTGCCGCTATCAATACTTCACCGGTAGTTGTTCCCGGAACGTTTGTAGAGGGGAAGCCAGCGAACCTCGGAGCATGTCTCCTTACTAGTAAATCACTTCGACAGAATCCGCCGGCAGTCAGCACTACTGCTTTCTTAGCTTTGATGTACTTAGCCTTCCCGTCAGCAGTCTCAACTTTTACACCAAGAATCCTGCCACCATTAGCCTCCTCTCTAATTATGTTAGTAACTTTGTGTTCTAAGAGTACCTGAATACCTCTCTTCTCAACTTCTTTCTTCAGCGCATTATGTAATGCCGCCCCTCCGCCTATTACAGAATGCGTTCTCGGGACACTCTGTCCACCAGACATCGTTAGCGTGTCAGCAAAGGGCACACCAATGTCAACTAAGAAATCAATAACCGAGGGTGCATTTTCGACTAGAGTCCTTATGAGCTCTGGGTCCCCCATGTAATCTCCGGATTTAAGTAAATCGTTATACTGCAACTCAAGTGAATCTTTTATTCCTTGCTTTTCTTGTAATTTAAGTTTCGAAGACCATGCATTTATAATCCCGCCAGAAACAGCAGTGTTACAAAGTCCAAGTTGTGGCATCTTTTCAATTATCAGTACTTTTGCACCTTCGTCATGGGCCGTTATCGCAGCAGCGAGGCCCGCACCGCCACCACCTACTATTATAACGTCAGCTTCCATGTCCCACTTCGCAGGCAACCATGGTTTTACCTCCTCTACCTTCGTCTCAGTCCTAGTGGTAGTTACTGTTCTCTCTACTTCTTTTGTTACCTCCCTCGGAAATGCCTGACTTCCAGCGACACCTCCTACGATTAAGCCGATAATGCCAGCAGCAATCGTTCCTACAACAGTTCTTCTAGATACTTTCTTTTCTGCACTCACGAAATTATGTAGTTTGTAACAATTATTTATGTATTTCGAAATTTCGTGTTCTCTTCATATTTATGTAACGTTATGCAAACATATATAAAAAAACTAATATAACAAAGTTGTCGGTTTACATTTAAAATGAAAGAGGCAGAATATGTGGAAAGATGGTCACCTCTTGATAGGCTTACGCATTTGCTAATATTGCTCGGTGTCGTAATTGGAGTGGTGTCCGGTATTCCGCAACTCCAACTCGAAATTCTTGGATATAACCTTGGAGATAGCTTCCGTTGGATTACTGATGTGATAGGCGGAGAGGTTATCCGTCGTTTACTCCATAGATATGTTGTAACTGTACTAATTGGGGTTGCAATAGTTGTACATACGCTGAGCTTCGGTCTCAGAAGCAAGAAGAGCAATATACTGTTTACTTATAAGGACCTAAAGGACCTTGTCTCATACTACAAGTTTAGGTTCCTAAAGGCTCCTGAACCTGAGCTTGGGTTCCACATGCCTGGTGAAAAGCTACTCTATTGGATCGCCGCTATATCATTACCTATCCTAGGATTAACTGGTATTATGATGTGGACGAACTACTTACCCATTGAATATGAGGTCTTAAGACTTCTACATAGAGCGTTCTTCATCTTGCTTACAGTTTTTGTAGTAATTCATTTCATACTGAACTTAGTCCTGCGCGACCAGTGGCCTGCATTAAAGTCCATGTTCCTGACGGGCAAAGTGCTAAGCGAATGGTTGAGAAAACATCATCCAAAAACGTTCGAAGAAGAAAAGGTTGTTTGGATCGGAAGACGAAGAGCAATAAAAACGCTTCTTACAGTAATTCCGGCCGTAGCTCTAGGTTACGTATTAAACGAATTGTTGAAACCACCGATGTATATAATTAGAAATATTTACGTTGAACCTTCAAAGGTTAAGTCAGGCGATCCGTTTACAGTATACGCCGAGATAGCAAACATAGGTTACAGGGAAGGAACATTTAACGTCCAACTCTTCATCGACGGTAGCTTAGTAGACGAAAAGAGCATTGCATTATTAGATGGTGAGACCAAATTACTATCGTTCCAAGCAAAATTAAAGGAGATCGGCACGCATGTCATAACTGTAGATAGTGTCTCAACCTCAGTCGAGGTAACGGAGGCACCCCCACCCATTGCGCCTGAACTCGCGGAAAGATTCAAGAAGTTGCTACCCGAAGCGTATGACTTTGTACCAATTATAAAAGAAGGAAAGATCGCTTACTATGAAATATACAATGCGATGGGGAACCTAATAGCCTACGGATTTTACACCAGAGCTTATGCTCCCACGGATAGACTTCAGATAATTGGAATAGTCGGCCTAGATTACAAGATAAAGTCTATAGACATAGATAGGATAGAGCCGGGAACTAAGTTGCATAATGAGATGATAATCGAACCTAAATTTGAGGAAAGATTCATAGGACTAACCGTGGATGAGGTTGGTTTGTCTCCTGAAGGAAAAGTGGATGCTATCAGCGGTGCAACGATCTCGTCAACTGCAGTAGTTGATGCCATTAAGAATGCGCTAAGTAGCATGCTTCGATAACGAAAAATCCAACATAACTACATACAAAACAACTTTAAAAATTAGTCAATTTTTTTGCGGATTTGAAACTTTTAATTCTTTCTTTGAGATTCAGCTTTGGAATACTACACGGGCGGGTTCTACATGAATCATGAGAATCTTGAAGAACAACTTAATCTATCTATCGGGAGATTTAAATGCGAACTTCGGAAGGCAGCATAATGGTAAAGAATTTTAAACGTTAAATGCAACACCGACTCATCTATCTAGTTTACGATTCTTCAATTATCCCTTTGACGAGATATAGGTAAAGTAATGCTATGAAGATCGCTGTAAAAAATATTATAACTAATAATCCTGATAGTATTAAGGCCGGTTCTATGAGCATCAATCTATTGATGAAAGTTTCCACCGGTATTCCTGTGTCGCCTACTATAACCATATAAGGTAACCTACCGATGTCGTGAGCCATCTCTCCGAGTATCAAAGCAGCTATCGATAGGGGCGCCAACATATACGCAATCCACGTCCTAGATGGTTTATGGTAGTGAACTATTCCAAACGTCAGGATTACTATTGATATTAAAACCATTCCCAGGAAAAGGTATGAAACATTTGTTGACGAATATTGAAGAGGTAGAAATGACCTGTTTAAGCTAGCGAATAAGTACGGTGAATGAAAGCTCAACGTACTCCAGAACCAGAATCCCGTTAAACCTTGAGGAATTATCATTAAACCTCCGAGAAGGCTGGCGTACCCGCTCCATCTCTCAACAGTCTTATCCGCTTTTGATGAACATGCTAGACCAGCCGAAGCAGCTAGAAATCCGATAGATAGCGCTCCAAAGAATGTATGAATTAGAAGCGGAGGATAGACTGGGTTCGTTAAGGCTTCTATAACGTTTCCAGAGATTGGGTTTAAACTTGTTAAGCCGACTGGGTTGTTTATGAAGGCAAATATGTATCTAAAACCTGCTGGGATCGTTAATCCTGATAATGCCATGGTCAGTCCTATCGCGAGATGCGTTCTCGGCCTAACCTTATCCCAAGTATACCAATAGGCAGCTATAGATGTTAATCTAATAATTATTCCTATAATGCTTACTATTAGGGGGATGAATAAGATTATAGTGACTATGTTTACTAGCGTGGGCCAGATTCCTGCCAGAATGACAGTTATCATCGTTCCATAAACACCCGAAACGACCTCGGTGGCAACGAGAAACTTGAAGACTTTTCTCGCAGGTTTAGTTACCTCAGGATTCGACAATGACTTCCATTTAAGAATTACGCTATAGAATCCTAGACCTATGTTTACATTCACAAACGTTAAATGAATCAACAAGATTATTCCTAAAACAATCAAAGGTAAAGTCACATCCATTATTCATCACCTATTTTTAAGAATCTCGGAGGCTTCTTCAGAACCAAATATATTGTTGTGAAGGTTATGAGGAGCCCTAATATTAACCCGCCAATTATGGTTAATGTAACTTCCGGTCCTATAGGATTCGGTGTAACGAGCTCTTCTGGATACAATAAGCCGTATACTGTCCATGGTTTTCTACCAATCTCTCTTACCGCCCATCCAAGACCTGCTATAGCAGGAGCAACAAAGAACATGATGAGTCCGCCGTAAAGTAGTATTCTTTCTTTCCCACGCCAGAACTTCTTGAAAGTAAACGAGCTTATGATGATTAACGAGATCAAGAGAGATAGTGCCGCTAGACCAATCTTAACCTCGTAGAGAGTTTTTACTAATGGGAGTTTCTCGAGAGCCTTTAACGTATCTGCTAGAGCTATTTCCTTAACCGATACACCTCCTATTTTAAGGCTCGGGTTTGGATGATTCTCAGACATTTGGAGTAGGTAATCGAAGCCTTTGAATACGTAATTTGGATCCCCAAAGATCGTTAATCCCGCTGGCACATATGGTCCAGATTTCTCTAAACCGGATATCATAGCGAACTTAGTTGGTTGATAGATGTATATCATTAGACCTTGTTCATGACCTTCTATTCCTTGAATAATTAATAATATCGAACCTATCAACGCAACCGTTTTGAATAGCCTTAGATAGTAATCTCTTTTCTCTTTCTTTCTCAGTCCCTTGTATGCAAGCGCTCCCGCTATCCAGAAAACTCCCACGACTGTCGTGGCGAGAAGTTGATGTACTATGCTCGTTAAAGCATATGGGCTTGTTAAAGATACCCACGGATCTTTCAGCAACTCACCATAAGAACTAAATAACGTATTTAGTATGGTTGGGTTAATTATAGATGCTCCAGACGCTGCGAAGTTTACTCTCGTGCTCACCAATACTTCTTTAACGGTTATCAGGAAGTTGATGTTTATTGCTGTTGGACCGTATACAGGAGCCCATGGATAAATTATCTTAACTATTTCTCCTGTTCCCCATGGTGCCTGCATCCAAGAATTTACAGAAGTTATCAGCAACCCCGAGAACAACGCGCCCGCCGTGTAGGTGACCGTTATCATCCAATGGGTCCAAGGATTCTTGAATTTATCCCAGGTGTACAGTAATGCAACCAGCAATGTTGCTTCGATTGTAAAAGCTACCAACTCTAAAAATAGTGGAGTGAAAAAGAACGATCCGATGGCCAGGATTACACCATTCCATACTTGCACGAGTCCAAATTCTACTAGCGTCCCAGTCGCTGCTCCAAATACAAACGCGATTGCTATTACTAGGGATAACTGCTTGGCGAGTCTTATATAGCTAGCATCCTTCTTCCTAATGCCTAAAAACTCTATTATAGTTAGTGTAATTGAGAATCCTATAACTATGGCGACGGTTATCGAATGGATGTATATTCCTAATGCTGATAAATCGAGTGTCCCTCGTAAGTTCATTTCAAGAACTTTCTAACCTCTTAATCTATAATTAAAGATTTGGTTCATATTTCGAACATTAAAAACAAAAAAAATAGTTAGAGATTTAATTAAGTAGAATTTCGATTTACTATTTCTCGAGTTCTTTGTACACGAACCACCAGGCGTATCCTTTGTACTGCTTCATTCTATCTTCTGCTGTTTTCTCATCGGTTGCTGGCGGAACTATTACTTTGTCACCGATGAGTTCGTTGTTTGGCCAGTTGGCCGGGATCGCTACTTTAAACTTATCTGCCGTTTGGATACCCTTTACGGCTCTCAGTATTTCGTCTATGTTTCTTCCAAGCTCGTGCGGATAGTAGAACATGGCTCTGAGAATTCCTTCAGGGTCAATTATTAAGACCGCCCTAACAGTATTCGTCCCCTTATTCGGATGAATCATTCCGAGCATCGCTGAAATATTACCCGTGTCGTCAGCTATAATTGGGAACTCGATGGTCAAATTAAGATTCTCTTTGATCCATCTGATCCATTCTATGTGACTGAAAACCTGGTCTACGCTGAGGGCGATAAGCTCACAGTTTAATTTTCTGAACTCATCGTATTTTTTCTGGAATGCATAGAATTCGGTCGTACAGACAGGGGTGAAGTCGGCTGGGTGGGAAAACAGCACAACCCATTTCCCTTTATAATAGTCTGGGAAGTCGATGAAGCCCTTAGTCGTCATAGCTTTGAAGCTTGGTATCCTATCTCCTATCATAGGGAGTTTTCTTACCCCAACCGCTTCCATTTTTATAACCCCCCAGGTTCTTAATCATTTATTAAGAGGTTCTTTTATTAATATTTTATGGTTCGATTTACGGACTTAGACCTTATAAAGGTTCTAATGAAAGATTCCAGGAAGACTTGCGTTGAATTAGCGAAGATATTTGGTGTAACAGAAGCGGCTATAAGGAAGAGGATCAGAAAGCTTGAATCTGAAAAGATCATAAAACGATTTACCGTCGAAGTTGATTTAAAGAAGCTTGGATTCGAAGTCCATGCACTCATCGGTTTGGATGCCTATCCTGAAAAGCTTATCCAGGTACTGGAAAGGTTACAGAGCATGGAAGAGATCTTAAACCTTTATACTTCATCTGGAGACCACATGATACTTATAGAGTGCTGGTTCAAGAATATGAGTAAGCTTTCAGAATTCGTAAAAAAACTTGAAAACATAGACGGAATAACTAGGATATGTCCAGCAATTATCTTAGAAAAAATTGAGTGAACACCTCGTCGAATAACCTTGGTAAGCTCTTCAGGAACTACACGATTAATGTCTTACTCCGTTGGGTGTTTGCTTCAAATATTCCTATGGTCTGATGGCAGTAGAAATGTTGCTCCATGAGGGTTGTCGTGGGGTATTCTCTTTTTGAGATTCTTTTTCAGGGGTGGCCCGAGCACTCTGGGCCAAAAGGTCTTTCAATTCTCTTTTTGAGATTCGTTTCAGCTCAGGAAACCGAGCAACGAAGAGATAGAGAACCTTTCAATTCTCTTTTTGAGATTCAAAGTCAAACCCATTTTGTTCCTCGCGCCCCAATTTTGGCTTTCAATTCTCTTTTTGAGATTCACAAAGCTTTTTGAAAACGCAGAAGACGAAAAGTTACAAAACTTTCAATTCTCTTTTTGAGATTCCTGGTTTGCAAAAGCCCACACTTGGGCAGGTGCCCTTGGAGTCTTTCAATTCTCTTTTTGAGATTCATGTTATGAAAGTTTTGGATTTGGCTGTTGAAAGGGGACTTTCAATTCTCTTTTTGAGATTCGTCTCTTAATTCGGCCACCAACGGCGGGGCGATCCAACAACTTTCAATTCTCTTTTTGAGATTCTTTTGCACTTCCCGCGAAAGGCTCAACGTAAACGGAATGTGGCTTTCAATTCTCTTTTTGAGATTCGATGCACGCCGGGAATTTGGCAAAAAAGTCGGTGAAAGCTTTCAATTCTCTTTTTGAGATTCGCTAAAGCGACCGAGTGTAGGGCTATGGATAGATAAGGTCTCTTTCAATTCTCTTTTTGAGATTCTGATGCGCAATTGTCAGCTGATGAAGAACAACTAAATGTACTTTCAATTCTCTTTTTGAGATTCCCCAGAGGAGGACTCAATCATCGCGGTTTATGAAGCTATGTCTTTCAATTCTCTTTTTGAGATTCCGAGCCTAATTCCCCGGTTTTTCCGGGAATTAGGCCACTTTATTCTCCCAACCTCTCGCTGGTGCCCCTTTTGCTGGGTACTTTATAAACTCCAGCGAAAGAATATAAGCTTTTCGGTAAACAACCTAGAAGATCCTTTTAGAAAGTAGCCGACTTTCCTTTTTTCTTAAAATCGTAGAACGCAGAGAAACCCATCGGGACCCTTAGTAAAAGCTTATGAAATGGTAAGATAGAAAGGAGACGAAGAGAGTGTTACGCGTGCTTTCAGCCGGGGTGCCCTAGCCCGGTAGGTCTGCCGAAGGGGCCGGTCTGCTAAACCGGTGGCCTATGGCCGCGCGGGTTCAAATCCCGCCCCCGGCGCCTAAACTCATCGTACACCCCCTAATGTCCTTTATAGGTCCAATATAAGGGACATTGGATGGAAAGCAAAAATATGCGCTGATGTAATACTGATAAGGGATTGACATGCCGAAGTGTCAGATATGTGGAAGGAAGACAGAAAATCTGTACTATGTTGAAGGCAAAAGAGTATGTGACAAGTGTAGGTCGAAAGCCTCTGGTGCGAAGCAATCTTAGGGTTAAATGCTGTAAAGGTGATGATAGGGTTACCGAACAGTCTGGCCTAGTTTGCTTATTATTCACTTAATGCCTCGGAAAACTACTTAGTCTGCCTCTTAACAACGACGCGAAAATACCTACAAAGCAGAGCGCTGAGAAGATTATGAACGCCAAGTTAACGCTCTTCAGGAAAACCGGATAGTATTCAGGAGTTATTTGGACTCTGCCCATGTAGACGGCGAATATAGTAGTTACTATGCCCATGCTCAGCATCTGACCAACGGACCGCATCGTCGCAAGCGTCGCGGATGCGACTCCATAAAACCTCCTCTCTACGGAGCTCATGACGGCATTCGTATTGGGAGATGAAAAGAGTCCGAACCCGAGTCCTATCAAAAGTAAGTTGGCCGTTATGAAGCCTGTGGTTGTCTGCTCGCTGAGGGAAGTGAATAGGAAGAGCGATACAGCCGTTAATGCCATACCGACCGATGCAAGAACCCTCGGCTCTATCTTGTCTGAAAGCCTGCCCGCAACCGGTGAAAAGATAGCCATCATGGCAGGTTGGACGAGCAGTATCATACCAGCATTCTGGGGACTAAGCCCCTTCACGTTCTGTAGATAGAGACTCAACAGATAGCCTACGGCAAACGTCGCGCTATAGTTTATCAGAGCCGCAAGGTTGGAGAATGCAAACGTAACGTTATTTCTGAACAGGCTTATGTTGAGCACAGGGCTTTTCATCCTAGATTCCCAAACGACGAACGTCGTGAGGCCTAAAACACCTAGGCCTGTCAAAAGCAACCCCAACTCATAAGGAAGCAAAGATATACCGTACATCGTGACGACGAGCGCCAGTCCGTAGGTTGTAGAACCTATCAAGTCAAACTTTTCACCCTTCGCTTCGGCCCACTCACCATCTAACTTCCAAAAAACGATGAGGATTGCTATCAGACCGATAACCGCGTTCAAGATGAAGAGACTCCTCCAACCTAGGTTCTGGGTCATCAAGCCACCTAGAGACGGGCCTAGCGAAAGCCCCAAGTAGATTGAAGCTGCGTTTATGCCGAGGGCCTTCCCCCTCTCGCCAAGTGGGAATACCGAAGTCAGTATTGCTGCGGCAGTGGCGAATATCATCGCACCCCCAACACCTTGGAATGCTCTATAGAAGATTATGAGAATAGGAGATGTGGAAGTGGCCGAAAGGGATGAAAAAATCGTGTAAACAATCAAGCCATATAAGAAGACCCTCTTTCTTCCGTAAAGGTCAGCAACTCTCCCGAAAGGCACGAGGAATGCCGCGGCCGCCAGAAGAAACGACATAGCTACCCAATTCATGAGGATAACGTCCATCGCGAACTCTTTCGCCATAGATGGCAGGGCGACGTTTATTGAAGAGCCCATGAACGGTGTAAGAAAAGACCCAATCGTGGTGACAAGCAATGCAACTCTTTTTTTAGGATAATCGTTCATTTCGAGCCGGAAGGTGTCATCTGTAAATATTTATTGATTACTTTCAAAAACTTAAACACCCTTTATTGCCTCTTTAATCTTCAGGATACCTTTAGCAAAATCTTCAGCAGTTATCCCCGGTGTCTGCGTGCCTGTTTCTTGGTAGAAGCTTTCAATCCTTTTGAGTATTTCGTTCATTTCTAGCGGAGAGCCCTTCAGCACTTCCTCGAGCTTAACGACGTTGCTTTCCGGGATCATGAAAAAGTCGCCAGAGATTAAAACATCCGACAGTTTACCATCAACAACCTCGGCCGTTATCCTGATGAGCTTACTCGCCTTGTAAGCCACTTCGACCAGTTTGACAGAGGATGAAACTTTAACAACCCTACCGTCCGCCAGCCATCCATGCCTCCCCTCCGGCATGTAGAGCCATTCTGCAGATAGGTGCCTAGGCTTCACCTCGTTCTCCCATATTTCAAGCTCCTCCTTTGATGGACTTGCCTCCTCGAGCTCGATTCCAAGCAGCTCCCTGTAACCTTCAATTATAAGTCTCTTGATTTCTTCAAGTTCCGGTACATAACCCAGCTCATTCTTCAGAGATGTAACCCACTCCCTCATGCTGCGGGCCATTTTATCCTTGAACTTCTCATCTGGGACTCTTAGAATCCTACACATGGACTCGTAATCTAGGTCGAGTATTATGTTGCCTACGAGAATCACTGCATTGTTTCCGAATACGCCTGCACCGTTTCCAGATATCTTTTTACCCCTAACCACGACGTCGTTAATCGGCTTAAACTCAGCTGGTAGGCCTAGCTTTCGGTAAACATACACAGTCACGCCTAGGAATTTCTCGAAAAGCCTTTCCACATTCGACGGCACGAACTCGTCATCCTTTCTTGCCACAACCTGATAGAAGAGCTGGTTGCTATCAAGATAGACGGCCCCACCTCCTTGCGTCCTACGGATTATCGGCAAGCCCGCTTGCTTGCAATACTCTACATCTACCTCTTTCTCCAGCTCTTGATGAAACCCTATACAGACGTAAGGGTTTTTCGGAATTACAAGTATGAGTGTGTTGGTCACTAAGCCTTCGTCAAGGGCCTTTGCAGTTGCCTCATAGAATGTTTGAGCCATCAAGTGGTCCGCAAAGCCCAGGTCCAGCAGTCTCCACTTAACCATAGTCTATTTAATGCTAGAAAAAACTAAAAACTTTTACCGATCGTTAGGATGGTAGCGGGGAGCGTAAAGTGGTGAACTAAGGTGTTAATAGGCATAGTATCGGACACACATGATAACTTAGATAGGATAAGGAGAGCAGTTCAGCTCTTTAAGGAGCGAAAGGTCGAGCTCGTCATCCATTGCGGTGACTGGGTAGCGCCGTTCTCGGTTAGAGAGTTTAAGGGATTAAAGGTCGTATCAGTCCTTGGCAACAATGACGGAGACCTCCTTTTACTGGAGAAAACCTTGAGGGAGATAGGCTCCAGCTTGGAAGGCAGGTTTGCATCGCTTAACTTAAACGGCAAGAAGATAGCCGTGCTTCATGGTGAATATTCCGAACTCGTAGAAGCACTCGTGAAAAGCGGGATGTATAATATCGTCATTCACGGGCACACACATAAGCGTAGATGCGAGAGGTTTGACGGTACACTAGCCCTCAACCCGGGGTGGGATTCCGTTATAGTTTATGATGAATCAACGGATGCTGTAGAATTCATCGAAACATAAAAATCGAAAGGCTTAAATGCTGTAAGGTTATGTGCAATTTATGCAAAAAGAAAGGCCCTTCGGTGTAACGGTCCTAGCGATACTTGAGATTATAGGCGGCTTAATCCTCATAGGCACCGGAGCATTTATCGGTGCAGCCGGAATGATGGCGGGCATGGTTCCTTACGTAGGTTGGGCTTTCGGTCCAGCATTCCTTGCGTTAGGTGTTGTAATCATACTCATCGGTCTGTTTTCTTTTGTGATAGCTTATGGTCTGTGGACTGGTAAAGGATGGGCTTGGACTCTTGCATTAGTATTATCGATCATTGGTATAATAGTCGGTATCTTTAACCTTCCTGGAGGCATAATAGGCATAATCATCAATGTAATCATAATATACTATTTAACGCGCCCACATGTCAAAGCTTTCTTCGGAAAGGCTCCTCCTCCGCCGCCACCGCCTCCGCCACCTTAGATAAGCGGCCTGCTGAGTTTCTGAATGTACTGATAAAGTTCCCTCGCATAGTTGGATAGAGCATCGAGTCTTTTTGACATCTCATCTACCTTGGCTTCTAGCCTCGCGACTCTTTCCCTTAGTTCAGCAAGCTCCTTCTCTACACTCATGCAGATTCAAAGAAAAGGGAGCGATCGCCTTTTACTTAAGCTTTTTAACGGATATACGCATCGCCATGGTTTGTTGCATGTTAAAGACCACGTGACCGTAAACGCTAGCCTCGCCTTGCCTCCAAGTTTTAGGGTTTATTTTCTGTACTCTCTTCGGGGCCCTTTTGACCTCAAGGTGTCTCAGATTTCTGTCCCGTCTCCTTTACCTCGTGCGATGATTCTTTAGCTGACGTCTTCTTGAAGAATCCAGAGAGCTTTGTGAAGGCGAATCCTGCAATTCCTGCAGCTTGGGCTATGGCAACCCATATCACCACGCCCCTCTCCCAGCTAGCAACGGCGTACTGTTGACTTAAGGTCTTGTACTCCTCCTCGCTTTCTTTCAACAACTCCTGTAGACTTCCTATCTTTTCCAGAGCGTCTTCGTACCTTGCCTGAAGGTCTTGATACATGCTCCTCAAGTCATTGTATAGTGCCATGAGCATTGCGTGGTCTTTGCTGAGCGAGTTGTAGTCGGAGCTGAGATCCTCATACTTCTGCCTGATACTCTCCTCAGACTTTAGCAGTGAATCATACCTGTCCTGTAAGATGGCGTATTCGGAAGATAGGTTAAGATAGCTATTACGGACTGAAGAGAGTTCAACCTCAAGCTTGGATAACCTCTCCTTCAGCTGCTTGTTAAGCGTCTCGGCTGAGGCGAGCTTGTATTCTAGTAGCTCATTCTCAACTTCTAATTCGTTAATCAACTCATTCAGCTTCGAGACTTCATCCTTAAGCTTTCTTGCTTCCAACTTGAGCGCATCAATTGTGCTTCTTAGGCTCGAAACCTCGGACTGAAGTATGCTTATCGTTGACTTCGCAGCGTCAAGCTCAGCTGTTACTTCCGAGTAGTACTTGCTCCTAACGCTTGCCATGTAAAACTCTTGGAAGAGGCTTCCGCCTGTATAAGTGGCGTTAACCCTTGCAGACACAAGCGTGCCGAACGTCGAGGGTGGACAAAGCGTCAACACGCCGCTATACACTAAGCCAGGTCCATCCGTGAAAGATGTCACAAGATCAGCATCGTATAGCGTCGTGGTAGACGTACCTGTATGATAAAGGACCTTTAGGTGCACTTTAAGGTTTGACACGGCTTTCAATACCGTCACGTCAACCCTAATACTAAAACACGTGCTCGGTTTCACCTCTGTCGGATAGCTCAGCTCTATCTTGACAGAATCATCGTTTATGCTCATCGTAAAGGCCTCAGCATGGATTGTTGGTATGAAGAGTACTAGTATTAAGAGCAATGTAAGGGCGTGCCAAGGTCTGCTCAAGCTTGAGCACCCTGTCTATTTTTATCTATAACGCATATTAATTTTTGCTTTACAGAACATTGCACCAGCTACATCCCTATCCAAGTGCTTACAGCCCTTCCTATTATGCTGAGTATCGGAGCGTTAATGAATCCCAAGACGATGACCAGTAGCAGTAATACGTTCATGGAGAATAGCATACCAACGGGCGCCTCCTTTACCTTTTCGTGCTTTAACTCCAAAAAGAAAATGGCCCTAATCATTCTAAGGTAGTATGCGGCCGTGATAGCGGTTGCGATTATTGCGATGGATGTCGGAATTATCGCGCCGGACATGAAGGCCCCAGAAAATATCATCCATTCACTCGCGAAGCCTCCAAGCGGCGGCGTCCCGGCTATCGATAATCCTGCCACAAGCATCGTTATGGCAGTGACGGGCATCTTGGAGGCTAGGCCGCCGAGTTTCGACAAATCTCTCTCCTTAACCTCATGTATTAATGCTCCAGCACCCATGAAGAGTAGCCCTTTTGCAAAGCCGTGATTCAGAACATGGAACAGGCTACCGGAAGCACCAAGCGGTGCGAGCGATGAGAGACCGAAGAGTATGTAGCCCATCTGACTGATGCTACTGTACGCCAAAAGTCTCTTAACGTCGTTCTGAACGAGGGCCATAATACCTCCCCAAAGCATGGTTACGACCGCAAGGGGTATGAGCCAAGCCGACATCTCGGATACTGCCGCCGGCATGAGCCCAAGCAGCAGTCTTGCAAAAGCATAAACGCCTGTCTTTATCATGACGCCACTCAGGAGGACGCTTATCGGTGTTGGTGCCTCGGCGTGAGCATCTGGAAGCCAAGTGTGGAACGGAAACACTGCCATCTTAACGGCCGCACCCACGAATATCAACGCTGCTATGCTCAGCAGCGATGCTCTGTGGATTTCATAGGCACGGGGAACGTTTTCTAAGAGTATTGACATGTCCATGTTACCGAATATAGAATTCAACCAAGCTATGCCGAGAAGCATACAAAGAGCGCCAGCATGTGTGAAGATGAAGTACTTGAAGCCTATGAGCCTCGGGTTCCCCGTTCCCCAGTACGCTATAAGGAAGTAGGATGGTATAAGCATGATTTCCCAGAATATGTAGAGCATGAATAGGTTCCAAGAAAGGACAACACCCATCATACCCGTCTGGAATATTTGGAGCAGAGGATAGTAGACTTCCAGCCTACTTTCGTGCTCCATGTATCTGTGCGAGTAAACGCTAGCCAAGAACCCCATCAAAGATATGAGTAGGGCGAACGTGTAGCTTAGGCTATCCAACATCAAGTTCAGGTTGAGACCGAATGCCGGTATCCAGCTGTATGCCTCGTAGAGCCGCTCACCAGCCATTATTGTCGGCGTATAGTAGATGATTATCAGGAACGGTATGAGACAGGAAATGTGGCATAGCATGGCTCCGTATTTCCATGAACGTTTCCCCAATAGGTAGGTGAAAGGCGAGGTAAGTAAAGGCAAGAATACGCTGATGAAAAGCAAGTAATTTGTCTCCATCATATATGAAGACCTCCGAAAAGCAAGAGTAAGAATATGATCAAGAGTATTGCAATTCCCAAGGCGTATCCACTTATGTTGACGTTGCTGCTACCGGTCTGTAGGTATCTAAAGGCCTGGACAAAAGATTGTGTCGCCCTAGCCAGAGCATAGTTGAAGCCGTCTATGACCTTCTCTTCAACATACTTCCTGACCTTTGACGACAACCAAATTGTTCCGTCCACAAAAACTTTGTAGTATGCATGGTCGATGTAATATCTGTTAACCAAAATTTTGTGAAGCACAGAGCCCAGCCCGCTCTTCCTTATGTTAATAGGGTTGATGAGCGGCATACCTCTTAACGTTGCGGAGAGATAGAAGGCGTATGCAAGTAGCAGGCCGAATACGAGTATGATTGCCGACGTTGCATATGCTGGTAGGCTGGGCTTGAAGTGGTAATGTAGGCCGATATAGCTCATGAAAGGCTCTTCAAAGAAACCAGTCAGTAAGCTTAACGCAGCAAGTATGAGTAGCGGCACAGTCATAACCTTTGGGGCCTCATGTGTATGGGACGATTCTAAACTTGGTGGTGCTAGGAATATCTTATAGATCCACCTCATTGTGTATGTAACCGTTAAGATCGATGTGAAGACGACGAGTAAATAAATTACAACGTTTCCGGATTCGATCGTCGCCTCTATTATCAGATCTTTGCTGAAGAAGCCGCTGAATGGAGGTATACCGGAGAGTGCAAGTGCACCAAAAAGTGATGCGATGAAGGTGAGCGGCATCTTTCTTGCTAATCCTCCCATTTCATCGATGTTGTTCGTATGAACGGCATGTATTACTACTCCGGCTGAGAGGAACAATAAGGCTTTAAATATGCTGTGGCTGAGAACATGGAACTGGCTGGAGAACCATCCGAGTTCAGATGCTAGGCCGAGGGCGGTGAACATTAGCCCGAGCTGGCTTATCGTAGAATACGCCACGACTCTTTTTATATCGTTCATCACTAAACCCATCGTGGCAGCCAAGAAAGCGGTTATTGCTCCTATTATCGCTATGGTTTCGTACCAAGGAGCTAGAATTCCCCTAAAGGCCTCCAGCGGAGCGATCGTGAATGCCGTCCTAGCAACAAGGTAAACGCCTGCCTTTACCATCGTTGCCGCGTGGATGAGGGCGCTGACCGGTGTTGGGCCTTCCATAGCGTCAGGTAGCCATACATGTAAGGGGAATTGAGCCGACTTTCCCATCGCGCCACCAAAGATGAGTAGCATACATGCAATAACAAAGCCTTGAGCGCTCGGGTCTTTTGAAAGTAACTCTTCCAGACCGACTGATATTTCACGCATGCTAAACGTGCCAAGCGATCTGTAAAGCAAGAGTATGCCAATTAAGAATGCTACATCACCTACCCTTGTGGTGATAAATGCCTTTATTCCTGCATGCGCTGCGGATGGTTTTTTGTACCAAAAGCCGATTAGCGCATAGGAACACAGCCCGACTATTTCCCAGAATATGTACGTCTGTAAAAGGTTGTCGGAAAGCACGAGGCCGACCATCGCACCCACGAAGAAGAGCATGAAGAAATAGTATCTCGGAAGCCCCTCCTCATGTTCCATGTAGCCTATAGAGTAAAGGATGATAAGGGTGCCGAGAAACGACGCGATGGATGCGAACAATACGGACAACGGGTCTGCTAGGACGCCCGCCTCGATCCAGCTACCATCTGGTAGGGGTATCCACTTTATCTTTTCCTCTACGACCTTGCCTCCCCATACATCAAGGACTATGGAGAGTGAGAATGCGGCGGAAAGTGATGTTAGAAGGACTGGATACGTTTCACCTGCCTTCTTATTTAATCTGAAGATTATAGGGACAAACACGGAGCCGACGATGGGTATCAACCACGAAAGCCATGCTGCGAACGGCAACATGTTATAGAATAGAATCCTTTGACAATCATTTAAATGTTGAACTTTTCATACTCACCGCCGTTATAGATATAGATTTATACTATGTCTTATGTCATAATGGTCGGTGGTTGAGCTGGAGCTCGTGTTGAAGGTAAGCCCAGAAAATGTTGACAAAGCAAGGAACGTCTTATTGAATGACGACATTGTGTCAAGGGCTAACGTTCTGTTTAGGGATGCGAAAATACTGGGAGAAGAGGGCTACTACGTCCGAATTATAGGAACCGATGAACAGTGCTCCAGAGCTTTAGAACTCGCGAAGGACATTGCAGAAGAGGTCAAAGGCGAAGAGATGAAGAGAGTACTTTCGAAGTTCGAGGAAGAAGGTGAGGCAGCCCTCGAGGGCTTTGGAAGAATATTTGGTTAATTAACTCGGCTTGCTAGGAAACGTTGGATGATGCTTAAATATTTTTGAAAGTCGCTACATAATAAAAATAGTCGTAATAACGGTGGTCTCATGGGTAGGCGGATAGTCTTAACTTGCGATAGAACCTTGACGAGTGAATACAGACATGTACCGCTCTTGGATTTCCTTCCCTGCGCTCCCTCCGAGAAAGTTCCTGAGTTTCTCTTCAAATTTTTAGCACCACAAATACCGGCCGTGGATGGTGTGTTGCCCTACGCACCTTATGGTCTTAGGAAGATCGAGGCATCTTTACGTAGGGCTTATAGCGAGGATGACTTAGTGGTTGCACACCCAGACTATGTTGAAAATTTTATCGGTGAGGAAACGAAGGTCGTCGGAATATACGAGATGGACCCGCTCGGCTTAGGTCCTTTAAGCCTTGCATTCACGACCGGCAAATTCACATCGTTCTCGAAAAAATATTTCGTGGAACTCGTTAAGAAACTTAATGCAGTAAGAAGGGCTAACGGCTTTAAGTTCAAAATTGTTGTGGGAGGTCCTGGTGCATGGTATCTTGATGTGAGATCTCATGTAAGGAATGAGCTGAACATAGACCACGTCGTGATAGGTGAGACCGATCATGTGGCGCCGATGCTATTCCGCGAATTCGAGGAGGGCGACCCACCAGAGACCATAAAGATTACGAAGCCGCCAAGACTGGAAGATATACCGCTGATAGTTAATCCGAGCATACATGGCCTCGTAGAGGTCATGAGAGGTTGCGGAAGAAATTGCGAGTTCTGTGACCCGACGTTGAGGGTTGCAAGGTACATACCAATAGAAAACGTATTAGAAGAGATTAGAGTTAACACAAAGCACGGAATCCACAATGCATGGATTCATAGTGAGGACATCTTCCTGTACAGAGTTGAAGATAAGAAGAATTTCTATCCAAATAGGGATGCGCTTGTCGAACTTTTCTCATCAGTAATGTCTGTGCCAGGTATAAGACATAGCAACCCAACACATGGTACGGTAGCGCCGGCGGTTGCCGACCCTATGCTTATACATCAACTCTCTAAGATATTAAGGGGCTCGCCGGAACATTGGATAGGTATACAGTGCGGCATGGAGACAGGTTCCGGAAGCCTGCTTGCTAGGTACATGCCATTAAAGGCTAAACCCTTCAGCCCTGAAGAGTGGCCAGAAGTTGTGATAAATGGAACAGCAATATTTAACATGAATTATTGGTTCCCAGGTTTCACGTTGCTGATAGGGCTTCCGACAGAAACTGACGACGATGCTTGGGATACCGTAAGGCTCTTAGATGCGATGGAAAATATTCTGCCGGAGAAGATAGGCGAGAGGGCTCATTTCACGGCCACCCCGCTCTTCTTTGTACCAATGGGAGCGTTGAGGGGTGAGGATTTCTTTGACGCGAGTAAGTTGACTGAAGCGCAAATGTGCGTGATATATAGGGCATGGAGACACATACTTATAGAGCTGAACAGGCTTCCATCCCGGTTGATAAGACTGAACCCGTTCTTAAAGCTGGCGTTCAATATAATAGCGCACTTCGGCGCCAACTTGGTAGTAAAGGTCATAGAGAAGTCTGCGAAGTCCATGGGCTACGACGTCTCGAAGGCTCTAAGGATCAGCCCGATGGAGGTAAAGCTCAGCCTACCCCAGATCCCGGCTTAATACAACAAAAAATTCAATAAGCCCCGTGCTATACAAGAACGTCGGCCGGGGAAAGGCCGGGGTTGGCGAAAAGCCACCGAAGGCCGAGCAGCTAGGCGGCGGCCTGCAGAGCCGCTCTACTCGGGTGCAAATCCCGACCCCGGCTTTACTATGCAGAACGCAGACTTTTCAAGTAGTTATAGAAACCGTCCAAGGACGTGATCGGTAGCTTGCAGGTATAATTCTCGCAGATGTATACTGAGGCCCCTCCCCCAACAACCTTCTTATCTTTGATAATGGGCGTAATCCTCTCAATACGTTCCCTGTTCTCCGAATTACATACTAAGACGACCTTGTTCGGAATAAACTCTGACCATAGGATGTGCAAAAAGGGCGCACAATCGTTATCGCTGCATACGAAGATGAACTCACTCTTTGGAGATATGTAGTAATCCAGTGCCGTTAGCATATACGTATACTCGACGGGATTTTGTTTTATACGGTCCCAGAATGTCAAAAAGGATTTTTTCGCTATCTCTAACAACTTTGGAACACAAAGGATTTCTGATAACCTGATCAAGTTCATTATAGCAAATGAGTTTCCAGATGGTATAGAACCATCTTTTCCGTCTTTTAGGATTATATCGGAAAACCTGTCTTCCGTCTTGAAAAAACCGCCGTGCTCTTTATCGTAGAATCTGTTTATGATTTCGTCTTTCAATTCCAGCGCAAGCTCCAACCAATTCGGGTCGAACGTTGTCTCAAATAGGTCTAAAAGACAATTCATAAAGAACGCGTAGTCTTCTAACGTGCCCGCATATGCCGCATCTGAATCTCTGTACCTTCGCAATAGAACACCGTTTTTATACATTTTGTTTACGATAAAGTTTGCAGCGGACACAGCAGACTTCAGATATCTTTCATTTCTTAAGACCTGGAATCCCATACACATCGCAGAAATCGCAAGGCTATTCCAAGAAGTTAGTATTTTATCATCAATATCTGGCATCCTTCTTTTTCTCCTCTCGTTTAATAAAATTTTATTTGAATCTTCAACGATGTTCTTAACTTCCTCAACGGATAAATTAAATTCCGATGCCAGAGATTCTGCTGAACGCCTTACGTATAAAGCATTCTTACCGCCCCCATAGTTTCCTCGTTGCGTTACGCCATAGTACTTACATACGATCTTGCCGATTTTTTCACCCAGTAACCCTACAATGTCATCCATGGTCCATAGGTAGTATGACCCCTCATCGTACCCATATCCTGCCGCGATAGATGTATAGAATCCACCCTCTGGTGAAGATAACTCTGATAGCATCCAGTCTAGGGTTTTAATTGCAACACCTTTCATAAAATCGTCCTTTGTCAAAAGATATGCTTCGAGATAGGCCCTTGCTAAAAGCGCATTGTCGTAAAGCATTTTCTCGAAATGGGGTATCATCCAGTACCTGTCTGTAGAATATCTGTGAAATCCTCCAGCCAGATGGTCATGTATTCCGCCTAGAGCCATATTTGTTAGCGTGTTTAAAGACATTTTAATGGCAAAATCCTTTCTATACCTCCAATAAAACCTATGCAGGAAGAATAGGAAAGTTGGCATCGGAAACTTTGGATGGAAAGAGAAGCCTCCGTACCCTTCATCGTACTTGCTTGCAAGTTGTTCGTATGCAACTTCCATGATGTCCATGGATAACACATCCTTTGATGGTTTGTAAGAGTAAGCTCTTTTGAGCAGTTCCGTGGCACGATTAGAGACCTCAATTATGTCATTTCTGTTATTCTTCCATGTATCTGTTATCACCCTCAGGACTTCTACAAGTCCAGGCAACGGCCCACTCCTATACGGAGGAAAGTAAGTTCCGCCAAAGAAAGGTTTCAAGTCTGGTGTGAGAAATACCGTTAACGGCCATCCAGCCTGGCCTGTCATGAGCTCCACGAACTTTATGTAGACCTCGTCGACCTCAGGCAGTTCTTCCCTATCGACCTTTATCGGAATGAAGTTTTCATTAATCAATTCGGCGACCTCTTGGTTATCGTAAGTCTCCTTTTCCATTACAATACACCAATAACATGCGCTGTAGCCTATGCTGAGAAGAATTGGCTTGTCCTCCTCCTTCGCCCTCTTAAAAGCTTCCTCTCCCCATGGGTGCCAATTTACGGGGCTTTGGGCGTTTCTGAGCAGGTAAGGGCTCTTTTCTTTTATGAGCTTATTTGGCACGTATATAGTAATGAAGATATGCGCTTTTATACGTTTGCCAAGCGAAAGATGCTTGCCAGATTACGTGTCAGGTTTATAAACTTTACATGACATATTCATAAGCCTGGTCTACAGAATTATGAACGAAAGGTCGAGATACCCAGTCGCAAAATTTCAGGAAAGGGTGAACACAACGGTAAGATGCACGACCTGCATGAGGTTTTGTAAAGTAAGGGAAGGAGGCAAGGGGATATGCGGTAACTATGCCAACGTCAACGGAACGCTCCTGAATATAGGTTACGGACTCCTAAGCTCTATCGAAAGCAGACCTATAGAGATAAAACCGTTCTTCCACTACTGGCCCGGCTCTTCCGCGCTTACCTTCTCGAACTGGGGCTGTAACTTCTATTGTCCATGGTGCCAGAATCACAGCATCAGTTTTAGCAGACCTCCTGTGGAATCCGGCGTTAGATACGCTCCGGATGATTTAGTTGAGATGGCAAAGACATTCGGCGACGAAGGTCTTTGTGCAAGCTTTAACGAACCCGCCACACAGATTGACTTCCTTTTGGATACGTTCTCACTAGGTAGCAGGGAAGGGCTCTACTCCACGGTGGTCACGAACGGATACTTCAGTCGTGCCTCGCTTAAGGCTTTAATCGAATCGGGATGCGATGGCTTTTCCATAGACATCAAGGGTTGTCCAAAAGCTCACATTAAGATCTTAAGAGGTGTGGACCCAAATATCGTCTTGAGTAATGCAAAGTACGCGATAGAACTTGGCGCACACGTAGAAACGGTCTTCCTTGTAGTTCCTAGGTTTAACGATGAGGATGATTGTATAAAATGGGTTATAGAAAAACACGTCTCGATGCTTGGAGAAGACGTTCCGCTACACATCAACAGGTACTACCCAGCGCACAAGTATGCTGCGCCGCCCACGCCCCTCGAAAAGTTGCTGACGGCAAAGAAGATGGCCCAAGAAGCCGGCGTGAAATTCGTCTACATAGGGAACGTTGGTTTACCGGAACTCGAGAGCACCTGCTGCCCAACTTGCGGAAAGCTGCTGATAGCGAGGAGTGGTTATGAGGTATTGTCTTACAATTTGAACAACGATAACAGGTGCCCTAGGTGCAATACGCCTGTGCCGTTGAGAGGCCGTTATACGAAGAAAGATAAGAGGTGGCGTGTTTTGTTCTAAACAAGTTGACGAACGGTACAAAACTATTTTAGGAGTAATTTATGCGAATCCATATACGATAGGTGCCTTGTCTTCACGAAGATTATTTCTCATACTTCCGGCCTATCCGCTTTGGTTCATGGTGTTCAGGACGGAGTTTATGAATTTCTGGACTAGGATACTCTTAGCGGTCTCATTACTCGTTCTAGTGACCTTCATGGGAAGGCCTGAATTATTAAAATTGCGCTTCCGTGTTCGGATGTCTATGATACTGCTCGGCATAGTATCAGGCTTCTTGCTCTATTGGTTGCTTTACCTTGGATACGTGATTTTTAAACCATTCGTCGCCAAGGGTGCCGAGGAGGTTTACATGTTAAGACATGAAGCACCACAAGAGTTCATCGCTCTTTTGCTTATCTTTACAAGCTTCGGGGAAGAGGCATACTGGAGAGGGTTCGTACAACATGAGCTTCAAGAGAGGCTGGGAGGTATAAAGGGCTTACTTGCCGCCTCCGCAGTGTACTCAAGCGTACACATATGGACCTTAAACTTGCCTTTAATGTTCATAGCTTTAATCATGGGCCTTTGCTGGGGTGCCGCCTACCTTAAGACAAGCTCGTTGCAAAGCATAGTGCTATCGCACATCACATGGACGGAGCTAGTTTTCGTATTTTTACCACTTACGTAAAAAATTTATTAAAGATTTTTTCTTCCACAAAGTTGGTTAAACATGAGTCTAAAAATGTGGTTCCTAGCTACGAGACCATGGTCGTTCGTGATGACGATCGTCTCAGTAGGATTAGCTGGCTCCCTTGCTTGGAGGTCTGGCTCCTTTGAACCTTTACACTTCCTGCTCACGCTTTTTGGTCTGATAGCATTTCACGCAGCAAGCAACATGCTGAACGACTACTACGACGTGAAGCATACTGTTGATAGACAAGGTGCGCCTACTACCAGATACAGACCACATCCCCTAGTATCTGGTCAGATAGAAATTAGATCGTTCCAAGCTGTTGTCGTATTCTTGTACGCGATTGTGCTAAGCATCGCAACATATCTCTCGTTTGTGAGAGGTCCTATCGTTTTAGCCTTTACCGTGGCTGGTCTGTTTTTCAGCTATTTCTACACAGCTGATCCGGTTCCGTTGAAGCATAGGGCTTTAGGCGAAATCTCTGTACTATTGACGTGGGGTCCTCTTATGGTAGGCGGGACCTACTTCGTCCTAACTGGTAAGGTGGACGTTCTGCCAGTAATCGTATCCCTACCCATAGGCGTATTGGTTATGGCAGTTCTCTTTGCGAACAACTTACGCGATGTAGATTATGATAAGGCGGTAAACATCACCACCCTCCCGATAATCCTTGGAAAAGAGCGTTCCCTCAAGTTTTACCAATACTCGCTACTGTCTGCTTATCTGATAGTCTTTGTGCTGGTAGCCATAACCATGCTCCCTCCGACGACACTTCTCGTAATTCTAACGATACCTAACGCGATAAGGTTGGTCAGAACATTCAAGCATAGCATACCTGATGCCGCGGACCCGCTAACGGCGCAGCTTACGCTCCGCTTCGGCCTCCTCATGATAGCAGGCGTACTTATAGGAAGCTTTTTGGAAACATTCGGTATCAAAATTCCTGTTTTCTTTGTAAGTTGAACACTTTCTAACAAACAGATTGATCACGAAAAACGACGATTGAAGAAGGCTGCAGCAGAGAATTGGGGTCGGCTCGGCTCTTCCGACATCACATATCAGTCTGGGACGGCTGCCTCATCCCCCATAAAGATTAACATGTAAATGGCTTTATATCCTTTCAATCGTAGATAAAAAGCGGCCTTGAAGTGGTTATGGGCTCCTTGGCGCATGGCTTACATAAGCTCCGGCGGACCTAAGAATTGTGTTTTCTGCACGAAGGGTGCATCATTGAACGAAAAGGAAGACCTAGTTCTCTTCAAGGGTAAGAAGTGCTTCGTACTAATGAACCTCTATCCGTATAACACCGGCCACCTCATGGTGGCACCCTACAGGCATGTGGGCAACTTAACGGAGCTGGATGTGGACGAGCGGAGTGAACTCATGGAGCTGATAGTGAAGTCCATAGCAGTTCTACAAAAAGCCTTAACTCCTGATGGTTTCAATGTGGGCATAAACCTGGGAAGGGTCGCAGGCGCTGGTGTTGAGGGGCACGTCCATTTCCACGTTGTTCCACGATGGTCTGGTGATACGAACTTCATGACTGTCGTGGGTAACGTGAAAGTGATGCCCGAGCTATTGAGCGACACTTATGATAAACTTGTAGTCCACTTCCTTAAAGAGAAGTAAGTCATTAGTCAGTGATTCCTACATGGGAAAATTTAAGGCCATAATATTTGACATCGATGCGACAATATGTGACAACACGGAAAGGAAGAGGAGAGCGATAGAGCTAACTATGAACATAACAATTCCTGACGAGCTTTACTTACACATGAGGAAAAAAGGATTTCCACAAATCATAAAAGCGCTTGGTTTCGAACCCAACAGCGAACTTGTTAAAAAAGTTGAGGAACACTTTCTAGAGAATGAGGTGCTTTACGCATTGGACAGACCGATAGAAGGCACTGTCGAGACCCTAAACGTTCTAGCATCGATCTACAGGATAGGTTACGTGACGGGTAGACCTAAGGAGCAGTTAGCATTAGATTTCCTGAAGAGGTACGGGTTTCCTGTAGGTCCGGTTATTGCAAGAAGAATAGGTAGCGGTGAAGGCATGAAAAAGGTTGAGATGTTTAAAGAAATGCTCAAGAGACTTGGGACGACACCGTCGGAGGTTATCTCCGTTGGCGATATGCCTGAGGATGGTCTTGCATCAAGAGCTGTAGGTATGTTATCTGTTGGGGTTGCAGAATTTTCAACAATTGATGTTGACCTCATGAGAAATAGTTTCGATTACGTAATTGCTAAAATAACAGATCTCCCTAAACTTGTTGCAAAGCTAGAAAGTTGTAATCTCTGATAAATTTACATCATAATTTTAACTCGCTAGGAGTTGTTACCGTCCTTATGAGAACAAAAGCACCCCTCAGGAGCGGACTTAGAAGGATGCAATCTTTGATAACTCCACGTCAGATCTTGCTAAGAGCACCACCCTGCTGTCAGAATCCTCAGTGACTAACACATAACCTAAAAAATCCTTGAGCTCTTTAGCAAAAGCTGAGACCTCTTCCATATTCGGCATAGCTTCTCTCGGCAACCTCTTCTGCGATTCTCCTACATGCATGTAAGCTTTACATTCAACAAACTCAGGCATGGCTAGCTTTATTAAATCAGCATACTTTTCGGCATCCTTCATCGTGTAATTTTTCACCAACGTTAACCTCACGACTTTCCTACAGTTAAGTGAGCTCATAAGCTCCAAACTCTTTATCGTTCTCTGCCAACTATCCGTTATGAGCGGTCTTGTGATCTGTTTATGCGTTTCTTCGTCAGGTCCATATAGGCTTATGTACAGGTTGGTTGGCAGTGTCTCGAGTTCTTTGAGTACTTCGGGCATCGTTCCATTCGTCACGAGGAACGTCGTCATACCCCTTACTTTAGCTTCCTTTATCAGGTCGGAAAGATAAGGGTAAAGCGTTGGCTCACCATCCAGCGATATAGCTATGTGCTTTGGGTCCATGGCCTCATTGAACCTTTGAATAGTAACCTTGGGATTGCCCTTAAAACCAGAAAGGAGCTCTTTTTGTGCGGCTATGCAACCATCGAGTATTGTCTTTGGTTCATCCCAATCTCCGCCATAAGGACTAACCCTGTTTATACTATGAAAGCGCCAGCAGAATATACACATCATGTTACAGTATTGAAGTGTCGGCGTCATCTGAATGCACCTGTGACTTCTTATACCATACCACCTTTTGTAACAGAATTTCCCACCTCTCAGCGCGGTCTTCGTCCAATGACAGATCTTCACAGCAGAATGTCTGCCTACTATCCTATATCCTGCTTTCTTAAACTTTTCTAGTGCTTTAACTTCATCCCTGGATGGTCTATACATCGGGATCGCTGACATCTAAACTTACCAATAGGCTTGGTGGCATATATGCTTAACAATAATGGAGGATAAATTTATACGAGCAATGATGAAGATAAGAATTGGTGCATAGGGTGTGAGGATAACTGACGTGAAGCTTGTGCCATTGTACTCGCCCCTTAAGGAACCCATGAGATTGTCCGTCGGTACACTCGAGAAGAGACCTTTTGCACTCATTGAAGTTCACACAGATGAGGGTATAGTTGGTCTCGGAGAAACTTTTGTGAATTTCCCACCGTGGTCGGTCGAGGAGAGGAAAGTAACGCTTGAGAATGTGAAAAAACTGCTTCTGGGCGAAGATCCCACGAATATTGAAGCTATATGGAAAAAGATATATGCACCACTCGTAAAGATGGGGCTTCAAGGTGGCTGCAAAGGTGCTATAATTCAAGTGATTAGCGGAATAGACATAGCTCTTTGGGATATACTCGGAAAAGTAAAAAACCAACCTATATGTAAGCTTATTTCCGATAACCCGAAGCAGAAGTTAAAACTTTACGCAACAGGACTTAGTGTTAGCGACCCAGTTGGACATGCAAAGAAGTTGGTGTCTGAAGGATACGATACTCTAAAGCTCAGGATAGGGTTCGACCCTGAGAAGGACATAGAGCTCGTGAAGAATGTGAGGGAAGCTGTAGGCAAAAGTGTCAGACTGATTGCTGATGCGAACATGGCTTGGGATTACGAAAAGGCATTGGAGATGGCAAGGAGATTGGAGAGATATGAGCTCTTTTGGCTCGAGGAGCCCATTATATGCGATGACTTGGATAGTATGTCAAGGCTTGCGGCCGAGCTTGATACATGGATTGGTGCTGGAGAAAATGCTTATGGTTTTGCTGAGTTTGAAAGAATGGTGAAAAAGAGGGCAGCTGACGTTCTCATGCCCGACGTCAGTAAGACTGGCGGCATAACGGATGGTATTAAGATAGCTAAGCTAATAAATTCGAGCGGTCTACCTTTCTCACCGCATTTCTATGGTTCCGAGGTTGGCTTTGCGGCGACCTTACACTTTGTTGCAGCGACC
Source organism: Candidatus Terraquivivens tengchongensis (assembly GCA_023268355.1). Lineage (GTDB taxonomy): Archaea > Thermoproteota > Nitrososphaeria_A > Caldarchaeales > Wolframiiraptoraceae > Terraquivivens > Terraquivivens tengchongensis. The sequence continues at coordinate 245,661 of JALNJK010000001.1, read as the reverse complement.
GAAGGTTGTTTGATAGTTCAAAGAGACATTTCGGATGTACCCCTCTTTAAAGATATGCTAAAGGAGCCGATAAGGATAGATGACGGTTATGCTGAAGTGCCCAAGGATCCGGGCTTAGGTATAGAGCTAAATTGGGAGAAGTTAGAAAAGTACCGCGTAGGTTAAATAATTATACATGGGCTTTAAGAGAATGGACCGTCAATTACGGAAAAATTTCTATGAGTTCCTTCAGCAACTTATCGTTAGCGGTTGCAATGTACCTGACATTCCCTTTATAGAACAGGTCTAAGTTTTCCAGAGATATGTCCAAACATTTAAAAGCACCGCCCGCTCGCATTACTATATATGCCGCAGCCGCCATATCAACTACTCTCACTCCGTCTAATGCAAGGAAACAATCTAATCTTCCACAGCCCACGTATGCTGTCTCGAGGGCCGCAGAACCCATGAACCTTGCATAAAGAGCCTTTGATACTACGCGTTCAGCGAACATCGATAATCTCGCATCATGTTTGAATACCTTTAGATCAAGTGAAACCACAGCTTCATTTAATGAACATGTATTTGATGGTTTGACTGGTTTGTCGTTAAGGTACACGCCTCTTTCATTGGCTATTATAACTTCGCCGTTAACCAGGTTAATTATGCCGGCGGCTAGTATGTCTGAGAACCCCCTTCCCCTAGATATCGCTACGGCCGCAGAGTAGAAAGGCAGGTCTTGCTTTAGGTTTACCGTTCCATCCACAGGATCCACGACGGCCAAGTACTCAGAATTCTCTACATCACTGATGAGTCCTGCCTCCTCACTAATTATTGTTATGTTTGGTATGGCGCTCTTTAGCACGTCGATTATAGCTTTCTCAGAGGTGACGTCTGCCACAGTAGATATATCACCAAAAGCGCCGACGTTCAGCTCACGTCCTTTGTCTTCTAGGCTGTCTATCGCTACCTTAGCTGCCTCCAGTGCCCTCTTTATTATCGACTCCAATTCAGCGTCTCTTTCCTAAATCACTTTGACTTTGTCAAGAGGTCTAATTTTCATGACGTCCGGATTGAATAATGAGATCGGTTGCTCACCCTTCAAGACTTTGACGACGTTTAACGCACCTGTCTCCGCCATAGCATACCTTGCTTCGTATGTTGCGTTACCTATATGGGGTGTTAAGATTACGTTTGGAAGATTCAGCAACGGACTGTCCATAGGTAGTGGTTCAACTTCAAAAACATCAAGTGCCGCGCCGGCTATCCAGCCCTCCTTTAAGGCCTTTATTAACGCCTTCTCGTCCACAACTGGCCCTCTTGAAGTGTTTATCAAGAATGCCGTCTTCTTCATCATCCTAAGCCTATCTTCGTTTAACAGATGGTATGTGTCTTTGGATAGGAATACGTGTATGGAGACGAAATCGGACGTTCTTAAGAGTTCCTCAAGACTAACGAATTTTATTCCAAGCTCTTCTTCGGCCTTCTTATTCCTAACAATATCATAGTAGATTAGGTTCATGCCGAATGCTTTTGCCCTTACGGCCGTTGCATAACCTATCTTACCAAGTCCAATTATGCCCAATGTCTTACCCTTAAGTTCTGTTCCTAACATCATGAAGGGCGTCCATTGAATCTTCCACTTCCCCTCTCTGATGTATCTGTCACCTTCGACTATTCTCCTAGCAATCGCGAGCATAAGACCTACAGCGACTTCAGATACAGGCTCGGATGCTGCCGGAGAATTTGTAACATATATGCCCTTGGATGTAGCGTATTCAACGTCTATATGGTCAACGCCTGCAGTAATTGTGCCTATGACTCTAAGATCTGGTGCAGCATCTATTACCTCCTTACTCACTTTGGCTGTTAGGTGGCAGAGTATAGCCTGAACGTCTTTTACACTTTTAACAAACTCTTCATGTGGTATCGGCTCGTCTTTCTCCCTGTAGATCACTTCGCACTCTTTTCTTAAAACCTCTATGCCAGGTTCTGGTATCCTGTTCGTGACGAATACCCTTGGTTTCATGTTTGTTTCAATGTTTCAGTTAGATATAAAATTTCATCCTCACCTTCGTTTTAATAGTCGTTCTACAATTTTTGAAAGTTCTGGCCATCTTCTTCGGACTTCTGCCTCGATTATCTTGGCTATTTCATCGCTTATGCTGTAGCGAGGTAATAGGCTTTTCCTGTAGTTAAAAACTGCGGCCGAAAGTGGTGAGTAAAATGTAAGCCTTGGTTGTTTCATGGCTAGCTTTACTGCTTCAGCTAAGAATTTCTTGTTTAGCTTCTCTTGTTTTTTCTTTAACGATGTTTGCTTCGTTGACTTCATGTCTGTCTTGATTAAGAGAGATTTGAAAGTTATAAGGTTTACCATCAAACGTAGATGGTAAACCTTGCCAATTCAAAAATTATTGCAAATCAGTTGCTAATGAATAATGTGAAATAAATTAATCCAATACGTAATGAATTAAGACCCTCTTTCGATCTTCTGGAGCGTTATGAGGTCCTAGATACCCCGTCTTTTTCGCCTTTTAATAGGGCCTTGGATACGAATCGGTTGGAGAATCGTATACTTGTAAAAATAAACCGCTACAGAGCGAATTAACAAAAAAGGTTTCTTTTGTGCAATGAACTTTGTTTATGGTTTACCTAAAAAGGTAAAAGGTTTACCTTACAATAGTTTCATGTCTTTCTGCACCTATCGATACATACTTAATTGGGCGAGCCAAAAGCTCTTCCAGAAATTCAATATAATTCCTCAGCTGCTTTGGAAGAACATCGAAGTTTCCTTTCAGGGCCTCGATCTTTTCCTTTTCTGAAAGGTCCCTCCACCCCTCCAGCTCGACATAAACAGGCTTACACTTCTCTAAGACATGTAGCGAGCTTGGGAAGTTTTCAAGCTCTTGACCGTTGAACTCATAAGCCAGACAGACCTTGACTGGGTCTATACCAGAAAGGCAGTCTACTTTCGTAACAGCCACAGAGGTAGCACCATTCAGCATTATAGAATACTTTACGGCTACCGCATCAAACCAGCCAACCCTTCTAGGTCTCCCGGTCGTTGTTCCGTATTCTTTACCCTTCTCCCTTACCATCGAGGCTATTGGTTCTTCCATCTCAGTCGGAAATGGGCCTTTACCGACCCTCGTGGTGTACGCTTTAGTTACGCCTATTACCTCATCAACCCTCTTCGGACCTATGCCCACGCTATTGCATGCAGCTCCTGCTGTCGTGTTAGAAGAGGTAACGAAAGGATAGGTTCCGTGGTCTATGTCCAATAGCGTTCCCTGAGCTCCTTCCAGTATAACAACTCCTCCCCGATCTAACGTCTCGTTGACAAGAAGCGACACGTCCCCAACGTATTTTCCTAACTTTGAGGCAACATCATAAAGAAACTGGCTTACATGTTCAACGTTCAACTCTACATCCATGTTGTAGACGTCGGATAGGAGGGCTCTTGTCATGTCTACGGCCTTCTTAAGCCTGGGCTTGACGGATTCTATCTCAGCCAAATCAGAGAACCTTATGCCAACCCTTGCAGCCTTATAGGTATAGGCAGGGCCTATGCCTCTTCTAGTCGTTCCAACACCCTTACCAGATGATTCTTCTGCCTCATCCAGCATTTTATGGACGTCCAGCACTATGTGCGCCTTGCCGTCTATCGTTAGCTTCGGTCGTATGCCTTCCTTGTTCAATAACCCAAGCTCCTCAAGGAGCTTTACAGGGTCTATTACCATGCCCGAAGCAAGACAGACGTGCTTACCCCTAAGTGCGGCTACTGGTAAATGATGAAACCTGTAGGTCTTCCCATTAAGGACGACAGTATGGCCCGCGTTGGCACCACCTTGGTATCTTACCGCTAAATCCGCGTTTTCTGATATGAAGTCTACGATCTTGCCTTTGCCTTCATCGCCCCATTGGAGACCAATGATTATTATGGCCGGCATCGTTCACTCTATTACCTCCACGTCATGCGGATAGCTTTCCTTTATACCAGCCTCGGATAGGCTGATAAACTTAGCATTGCTCCAGAGTTCTCTGATGTTTCTTGCGCCACAGTAGCTCATGCCAGCTCTTAGAGCCGATACGAGCTGTCTAAGGAGCTCCGAAGCACTCCCTCTATATGGTACATATGCCTCGACCCCTTCGGAGGTATAAGCATAATCCACTATAGCGTCCAAGTCAAAATCTATCTGCTTGCCTTCTTTTAAGTCTCTGGCTAGCATGGCATAGAATGATGCCATACCCCTATAGACCTTATACTTCCTGCCACCTCTGGATATTGTTGCACCGGGACTCTCATCCGTACCGGCAAGGAGGCTGCCTATCATTACGGTTGATGCTCCTGCAGCAATCGCTTTGACGAGGTCCCCGCTATTACGTATACCCCCGTCAGCTATCATCGGCACATCCATCTCGATGGACTTTTCAGCGCAGTTGAGTATTGCGGTAAGCTGCGGTACGCCGACACCAGTCACAATCCTCGTGGTGCACACGGCTCCCGGACCTATCCCGACTTTGACGGCATCCGCACCAGCAGAGGCAAGGTCCTCAAACCCATCAGGCGTAGCTACGTTACCAGCAACTAACTGAATGTCGCCAAAAGTTTCTTTAAGCTTCCTCACAGCCCTTATGACTTCGTCCGTGTGACCGTGGGCAACGTCTATGACTAAAGCATCCGCACCAGCATCCAAGAGTGCTTTTGCCCTATCTAGATAACCTTCCTTTATTCCTATTGCAGCAGCGACCAGAAGTCTGCCCTTCTGGTCTCTCGCAGCATTCGGATACATGCTTTTGATCATAATGTCTTTTGCCGTTACAAGGCCGACTACTTTGTCTTCTTCATCAACGAGCGGTAGTTTCTCAACTTTGTACTTTTTAAATATCTCTTTTGCCTCCTCAAGCGTTATCTTACGGGTCGAGACCACGAGTCTTTCTTTAGGCGTCATAACCTCTGTTATAGGCTTCTCATAGTCTTCTTCGAAGAGTATGTCGCGCTTCGTAACCAGACCTTTGAGCTTTCCCTCCTCATCAACAACTAAAAGCCCTCCTACACCATAGTTTTCCATGAGTTCTTTCGCTTTTCCGACCGTGCTTTTTAGGGGCAACACGTACGGTTTTTCTATTATGATGTTTTCGGCTCTCTTGACACGTTGAACCTCTTGGACTTGGCGCTCGATAGACATGAATCTATGGATAACACCTATCCCTCCGTGTCTTGCCATTGTAATTGCCATCTCCGATTCCGTAACGGTATCCATCGCCGAAGAGACTATTGGTATATTCAGACGTATCTTTTTCGTGAAGAAAGTTTCCGTTGAAACCTCCTTTCTTGAATGTAGAGAGAATTTCTGAGGCACAAGAAGAACGTCGTCGAAGGTTAAACCTTTCTCTATTTCCTTTACGACCACTTAATCCCTTAGCCCATTGATTTGACGGCTGAATTTAAAGATTAACTAGGTCACGAGTTTCTTTAGGTCGGAAGTTTCGCATGCAAGCCTTATCTCCTTGGCTATCCTTCTGCCCATACTCATCCCCTCGCCATGCAGTAAGTAGGAGTAGGGCGAACCGCTTATGAAGAGGTTTGTGCCAGCGACTATCCTAGCTGAGAATTCAAAAACAACGATGTCGTCGGGTGACCTACAGATCGCCTCTATACAGAAAGGTCCTATAATTCCTGGTGGTACGAGCCTTTTCGTAGCTTCCACAAAACTCTCGGCGATATCGAAGAATTTTTCCAGCATGGATTCCCTTATGACTAGAGGTATGTTGCCTACAACTTCATAGGTTGGTTGCACATCAAGATTCAGCTGGTCTGATGCCGGTATCCTTCCCAAAGAGTCGACGTTGGTTTCATACCTTCTGTCAACGCCAAGCAATTCCACCTCCCCCTTAAGAGGTGAGTAGAAGAAGTGGGGGTATACCGTTACGCCTATCACGTACTCTTGTATGTAAAGCTCACAGCTCGTTCCTGCGCCCATTTTCGTCAGTTTTTTTATCAGATCTTCTCTTCCGCTCGCTAAGAAGTAACCTCTCCCTCCCTCTGCGCCGGGCAGCTTAACTATGACTGGACAGTCCACCTCGTCTGGTGAGCTGAAGGCCCTCGGCACCTCTATACTTGCTTCTTTAAGGAGCTTTTCTTTGAGTTCTCTGTCCGATTCCCAAACGAGGAGCTCTCTGTTCCCAAAGATCGGAACCTTGAAGTCCTTGACAAACCTGCTAATCTCAACGTCCGATATTATCGTTCCATGCGGTACGAGTATGCTTCCCATACCCATTAGACTATCCTGTATATCCTTCCTTAGTAGGTCTTCCACAGAGTCTACCAAGAGCAACTTATCCGCCAGTCTGAACCTCTCGTAAAACTTACGGCGATTCCTAGGGCATAGAAGTACAGCCCCAAGCCCTTCATCCTTGGCGCCTTTTAGTATCTGAAGGGCTGAGTGTGAGCCATAAGTAGCGACGGATGTGTTCATGTAACCACCTCCTTTAGCCTATTCTGCTCCGCTGCCCTTTTGAGCTCCATCGCTATCCTCCTGCCGACGCCTAAAACAAACCCGTGGTAATATTTTGAATAAGGGCTAGTCGTGGTTAGCATAGGGCTTCCTGGGACTCTCAGCGAGACGTCAAAGACCACGAACTCTAAATCCTTGTTTATTGCGCCCTGAAGAGCGAACGGCCCTATTATGCCCGGCGGATACTCCTCCCTTACGGCCTCTACGAACCTTTCGCCAACTTCTAAGACTTTCTCCAGCAGCGACTCCCTTACCGACGCTGGTTGATGACCTACCTCTATGTTCTGGAGTAGGATATTCACCTCCAGCTGCTCCCTAGCAGGGAGGTTAACAAAGTCGTAGAGGTTTGTTTGAAGCCTTCTATCCGCACCAAGAAACTCGAGCCTACCATCGATGGGTGAATAAAAGTAATTGAAGTTGAAGAGCGTACCTATAATAAATTCCTCTATTACGGCCTTGGATACCTCCTCCTCGGATATCAGACCCGCCTCGATCCTTTCCCGAACCTTCCGCCTATATTCTGATGGTGAGGATACAACAAAGAAGGCTCTTTCCGCCTTCCTCTTAGCCTCCTGCACCTTCACTATCGCAGGCCTGTCTATTTCATCAGGCGAGCTGAACCTCATGGGCGTCCTTATACCGGCCTTTGAAAGGAGGTAGTATTGGTTCTTTTCTGCCCACCTCTCCTCTGCCTTCAATAAGGCTCTATTGCCGAATATTGGCACTAAGAACTCGTTCTCTATACCCTCGTAGGGTACGTAGGTTGTAAAGGACCTGTTGGGAACGAAGATGGAGTTTGACATCCTTAGCTCGTTCATTACGTCTTCTCTTAGAACCTCAGCGAACCTGTCAACTACAATTATCCTGTCAACTATTCTCCTAAAATGCGTATAGGCCCTCATCCTGTCCTTTTGACATACAGCTATCGTCGAAAGCCCCTCGTCCTTTGCACCATCGAAAACCTCTAAGGCTGAATGGCTACCTATGCAGCTGACAGTTAAAGCTCGCGTATCGTAACTCTTTATGAGCTCAGCTATCTGGGACTCACCAATCAAACCCAGCACCCAAGCTAGACCTTACCGTGTACGGATAAAAAATAAAAAATTTAAAAGTTTTAGACACCTTCTCGGACCACTTCGGTCCTGACCACGACGGACGACCTGTCAGCAAAGTGCTTTGTGTACTCCTTCGGGGCTAGCCCTTTGACTATGTACTCGAAGGCCTTCTCAGGCTGGCTTTCATGACCGCAGGTGTACACGTCAACCGTTGCGTATTGGTAACCAGGCCATGTATGTACAGCAACATGACTCTCCGTAACTAGGGCTATGACCGATACGCCGCCCTTTTTGCTGAAGAACTTCCATGACTTAAGTTCAACCAAGTGCATGTTCGCTATCTTGACAGCCTCCCTTACCAGCTTTCTTAGATACCTCTCATTAGCTATCAGACGGACGTCGCATCCGTAAAGGTTCCCATAAACGTGCTTGCCGACTATGTTGTCCCCATCCTTCTCGAAGGTGGTCAACTTATAGTTACTCAACATTTTTTGTCTATTTGCTCTACAAACTAAATTATAAATATTCACCCGCACACGTAAGGTTGGACACGTCTGACAACTCTCGCTCACACGTGTTTAATCTTCAGACAGCAAATGTTCGCGAGTTATCACAAATTGCTAATTTGTTTAACACTATCGTTTGAAAATAAAACAAAATTTGCACATCAACTGAACGTCAAGAGAAAAAATGGGCACAACGAACTCGTCTGCCGACTCGCAAGGTTGGCCATAAATAGGCTGAATCCGCTTAATAACATTGGTGGCTAGCCAACCAATGAGGCTACCTTTCATTAAAGTTTTTTAAATGGGCTTTCTTAACTAAAGTAGGTCGTCCCTTTTGCCAACAAAAGAGGACGTTATTCAAGCCCTTAAGAGTGTTGTTGACCCGGAGCTCGGTGTTGACATAGTCTCCTTAGGAATGGTAAAAGACGTCAGCACGGAAGGTGATACAATCAAAGTGACTTTAGAGTTGACGACACCAGCCTGCCCGTTTCGTAGCCAACTGAAGGGAAACGTCGAGAGTGTTTTAAAGAGATTGGCTGGAGTCTCTGAGGTAAAAGTGGACGTGGTTGCTCGCGTGGCCCCTGCAAGAACTGAGGATGGTATTCTTCCAGGTGTAAAGAATATAATTGCAATCGCTAGCGGCAAGGGCGGCGTCGGCAAATCCACATTAGCCGTGAACGTAGGCCTAGCCTTAAGCGAGACCGGTGCAAGCGTAGGCATACTCGACGCAGACATATATGGGCCGACAATACCCAAGATCTTGAGAATCAAAATAGGGCCTGCCAGCGTTGGTAATAAGATAGTGCCAGCAATAAGCTACAACGGCATAAAGGTAATGTCCATAGGTTTTCTCCTCCAAGATGAAGAGCCTGTAATATGGCGGGGGCCGCTCGTGACAAACGCTATCAGGCAGTTCTTAACGCAGGTGGAGTGGGGTGAGCTTGACTACCTTATAGTGGACCTTCCGCCCGGTACCGGTGATGCTTCGCTAACACTGGCACAGAGCATTCCTCTTACTGGTGTCGTCATAGTTAGCACGCCTCAGGATGCTGCGCTGAGGATAGCCACTAAGGCCCTGAATATGTTTAGGAAACTGAACGTTGAGATAATAGGCATAGTCGAGAATATGAGTTACTTTGTCTGCCCTAACTGCGGTCATATATCTGAGATATTTGGGAGAGGCGGCGTCAAGGCCGCTTGTGAGAGGTTAGGAACGAGGTTTTTGGGCGAGGTACCACTAAGTCCAGACATAAGGGTCAATGGTGACCTCGGAAATCCGGTTATAATTGCGGCACCGAAATCCGAATCGACGGAAGCGTTCAGAAGGATAGCCTACGCTATAGCAAGTAGCGTTTCAGTTATAACCTACAAGAGGAAAGGAATGGGCGGGGGGAGCTGAGGGTGCAGTTCGAGAAAAAAGGATTACCTTCGCCCGGAGTTTACAAAAAGGAAGAACTCGACTTATGGAAGCTGCTGCCAAGTATGCAGGACATGTTCTCTGACGGTGGCTCTGGAGCCGTCGTCAGCTTCTTGGGCATCGTTAAGTCCATCGGTAACAACGACAAAAGGGTTGAGTATTTAGAGATAGAAGCATACGACAGACACGCAAACCCCGTGATACAGGCGATATGTGAAGAGACGAAGGAGAAGTTCAACCTAGAATTCGTTGGTATATGGCACCTAAAAGGCAGTTTTAAGGTCGGCGAGCCCCTTGTACTGGTGGTTATAGCGGGCAAAAGTAGAGAGGAGGTCTTTCCAGCTTTGGAGGAGGCTGTTAGGAGATATAAGACTGAACCCGCGCTTTTCAAGAAAGAGGTCTACGAAGATGGGACTTATGCGTGGCTTAGCGCAAAATATTGATAGAAGTTACTTAGCAAGTTGAGGTAGCAAGACCCTGATAAGCCTCTCCTCACCAGCCATGACGTGATAGCTCGGCGACCTAACTTTCTTATCTCCTACGAATACATGACCATGAACTATCAGTTGCCTTGCATGGTGTATTGATGTAGCCATTCCAAGTTTGTAAACAACCGTTTGTAACCTTCTCTCTAAAAAGTCTCTGACCGTAAGCCTTAGCACATCGTCTAGCGTCGCCGTGGAAGGCAGAACGCCAAGCCTCGCTAGCTTTCCTATAAGTATCCCTTCCTTTTCTTTCCGCTCTTCGCCGCTAAGAACGAAGAGGGACCTAGCTATCGCCCTATACTTCCTTAGGGTTGCTGCCGCCCTCCAAAGCTCCCTCTTATTCCTTAACCCGTACTCGCCCACGAGCTTCAGCTCTTCCGCTAAGACATCAGCTCTCCAAGGATGCCTTGGCGTTTCATACTTCTTACGGTGTCTTTTAGGATCTCCCATACCTACAGGCTTTAGGGATTTGTTGTCCTATTTTTAGCTTTCGTAGGCTTAAGGGAAGAGGTTTATATGACTTTGTTTTACTACGTGTCATGAGTTATAGTTCGTTAAAATCCCTTGCAAGTTTTCAGAAACTATTCAGAGAACTCTACATATCTAGGGATCTGAGCAGGGGTTCTGACAAGACCCTGCTTTGGCTGGCATCGGAGTTGGGCGAACTGAGCGATGCTTATCTGAAGCAAGATTTGAGCGCCATGAAGGAAGAGGTAGCTGACGTATTCGCGTGGCTTTGCAGCTTTTGTAACCTGCTCGACATAGACCTTGAAGAAGCTGTCTTAAAAAAGTACGGTAATGGATGTCCTAGATGTTCTTCATCACCATGTAGGTGCCCGATGAGATAAGGAAATTAAAAACCTTTTAACAAAATTTATCGGATTTGCTACACGAATACGAGATTAGTGAGCTTGAGGCAAAGGGTGAGCGGAGGAAATTCTGTCCAGTCTGTAGGGGCAAGCTTTCCGAATGCAGACCCGCCATATGTCCCTTCGTTAAGAAGTTGTCTGCTTGGATACCTATAGAAAGGTTTCAGGATAGGCTGGTGTTTGGAGCAAGCCCACCAACAGTGTTGGTGGGCGAGTGGGGATATCCAAAGGTAAACGTCGGTCCTGCCGTTTCCGCTATGGAAAAGGACTTTGTGGGGTTGCTGGATATGTATGAAAAATGGTTGGATTTTTCCATGGACGAGCTTTTGCTCATGAGACTCAGCTTACTTCATGGTAAGAAAAAGGTCGGCGTTACATCAGCAAGGACACCGAATAAGCTTCTCGAGTCTTTTCAAGAGCTGGCTATGTCCTCAACACCAGTGGATGCCGAGATGGAGTTTGAGAGCAAACCATCACTAAAGCCTCTCTTTTACGTAAGAGAACCTCCTATAGGTCCTTCAGCGCCACTTCTAAAGGTGAGACTCGTAGAGAACCCTAGCGTTCCAAGGACTGTCGAAAAAGTAGTAGCGGATACAGATTTGAGGGCAGCGGATGCCATTATAACGATGTATCGTTCCGGCATTAGGCAGGAGCATATAACCCGACTCCTCTCAATTGGCCTCCTTGGTGCGAAGAATGAGAGGAAAGTCGTTCCTACAGAGTGGAGCATAACGGCCGTTGATGAGATAATTGGCAAGTCGCTCAGAAAGGAAGTTATGAAGAATCCATTAATAGACCTCTACGAGATTTACGGGTTTGAGGCCCTGTATAATAGAGTTTACATCCTCCTGCTTCCGTTAAGATGGATGTTTGAGGTTCTTGAATACTGGCATAACATGCCCAGCAGGCTTCCTTACTCGGACCACGAATTCCCCGGCTTCCCGGATAGGTACCCTGAAAATATTGGCGGTGCCTACCATGCAGTAAGACTCCCAGTGCTGGAACATTTATCGGCTAGAAAGAGACAAGCGGCGGCTCTCGTGTTTATTGAGGTCTTCCCCGGATGGTTGCCGCTTGGTGTTTGGAGACTTAGAGAGATTAGCAGGAGAGCACTCAGTATGCGGTCCACCAGAGCAAGTAGCCTGGACGAGGCCTTGTCGCTTTTATCAACGAAGCTAAAGCTTCCTATTGAAAAGTGGATAAGGGCAAGCTGGTTGCTGGATTTCTTGAAAAACCAGACTAGGCTGGAATAAGGAAGAAAAAGTCGTTTTACCCTAAGAATGTCCGGCAGCATAGGAAAAAGAAGCGGTTTATAGGAGGAGTATAGAATTCGTAAAGTCAAAGCGGTGCGTATAAATGCCTAAGAAACCTAAGGATGTGCTCTCACCAAGGTACAAGGCAAGGGTCGGTTACGAGAGCGAGTACTCCCTAGTCAAAAAATTGGTCGGGAAAGGACGTCCGGGATGGTATGCCGTGAGGACGCCTGGAAGTGGAAGCGGAAAGATGGCAAAGCCAGATATCATAGCGGTCGAGAATGGAGAGCTGTATGCGATAGAGGTTAAGTCAAGCAGGAAACCTTATGTCGTGCTATACAAGGAGCAGGTCAAGAGGCTCCTCGAGTTTTGTAGAATGTTCCGCTTAAGATGCCCGCATTGTGGAGGGGAAATTACAGCAAGACCTGTCTTAGCGGTCAGATTTATGGGCTATGGATGGGAGTTCGTCGAAATCTCGGAAGATACAGACCATCCAATTATGATAAAGCGAAGACCTAAAGACCTAAGCCCTTGACGTGTCTTTTCTTGTTTGCACTTGCTTGTATTGTTCCCTTTCTGGTGCATGGTTAAGCTTTATTACCCTTTCTTCGGCTGGTCTACTAAAGACCTTCCTTTCAACTTCACCAAGCTCTATGAGCAAAGGGCTAAGAAAATGGCTGAGTGACGGCGAATTTTTGATCCATTTTCTCTCAGAAGGTTTTGAAAGGTACCCTATCTGGACGAGAGCCTGGAGTAAGTTCGATATACTCCTCCTCTTCTTCCTATCTTTGGTAATCTCTGGTGGTAGGAATTCAGCTATCTGCGTTAACGTAAAGGGCTGAACGCGTATGTTCGCTACAGCGGCCAAAATTGCCTCCACATCTTCTGGTTTCAGCAACCTTGTTTTCCAACTAAGCATCATGACTATGGGGTGAAGCTTACTCATTGTGTTGCTCTACCTCTGGTAGAGCTTAAGTACTATGTCTGGGTCTATGATGTTGGGTCTATTACAAGAAGGGCATACCATCTTCATAGTTTCTCCTTTGCTCTTCAGTTCTACTAGCTCCTCGGTGGTGGGGAGCCAGACTGAGGTTCCAGTCCTACAATATCTGCATATTATCTTTGCTTTCTTATCGCTCGGCGCCTTAGGAATCTTTTCTCCCGTAGTGGTTTTTACTAGGAAAGTTACTTGTTCAGCCTCCTTTGGTGCCCCAACGGGTGCTCCGGCAGACACCTCGGCTTGCATAGATTTGAGAGCACTCTTTAGGGACTGTAGCTCCTCCTCCAACTTTGCCCTTTTCTCTACTAGACTTTCGAATTGTTTCTCCAACCTTTCGAAGACCCACTTGGGAACAAACTCGCCGGAAAGGGCCGGTATGACAAGCTCCACCAGTCTTTTTCTCGCCTTCTCTAGAAGGTGACCCTCCAGCGGCTTTAGCATCGGGAGCTCGCCGCGCTTTATTTTCAGTATGTTGTTCAGTTGTTGGATGATGGCCTCTATGTCCTCGGGCTGGGTATTTTGGGGCTCGGATAGTAGTGTGAGTAGGGACCTAGTGGCATTTAGCTCATCTTCCAGCTCCTTAAGGGTTGTCTGTTTCTTTGACACCTCTTCGTCCAACTTTTTAAGTTCCTCTTTTTTACTCTCTAATGCCGAAAGCAATTCCTTTACAGTACCTCTCACCTCAAGTAACGACGAGTATTCTGTGTAAAGGGTTTCACGTAACCTCTTCAGCTCCTCGACTTCTTGTCTTAGGCTATCGCGTTGAACCCTTAACTCCTCTAAAGTAGACTTTATCGTGGTAGCCTCCGACTCGACGTTAAGAAGCTCAGCGCACTCACGAAGGAGGGAATCCCGCTTTATGCTGGCCTCATTTACCAGCCCCTCAACCTCTTTTAACTTCCGCTCCAGCTCCGTTATCTGCCTGCTTAAATCGCCAGCCTTGATTACCTGTTCAATCACTTCGTTCGGGTTGCCCTGTGTGTTTTTTATAGAGTTCAATACGGCAACAAGCCTTTCAACATCCTCTAAACCTAGCTTAAATTGTTCTAAAACCGAGAGCAGGGAGTTGACCCTGTTTACTATCTCCAAGGTAAGCTTTCTTTGTTGCATATAGATCTCTAAGTCTTCCTCAAGTCTTGTTCTCTTCTTTTTCAGGTCGTCTATTGCGTACTCTATCGTTACAAGTTCCCTTGCCTTCTTCTCGTACTCTTTCAGCAGGGCGCCTATGCTCTTCCCGGTCTCCTTTTCCAGCTTTCTTAGTCTGGTCATAGCGGTGGCATAATACCTAATCTTTGAGGGTTCCTTTGCGGCACTTTCGACAGCATCAAGAAAATCTTCGAGCTTTTGTAGCGAAATGCCGGCTTTATCCAATCGACGCAGTAGTTCTTCTGCTTTCTGGACCGATTCGCTTTCCCTAAAGACTCCTTCCTCTGTCAAGGGCTTTTCTCTCGAATCTATTTAACCTTTGAATATAAAAATATTGTTAGTAGGGAACAGACTGGATGACTGCCTTAATACCTCAGTATCAGTTCCTGCTCGGATTCTTCATCGTTACGCAGTAACTCCGAAATACCCGCTTTCATCATCAGTCATAAAGGTCATAGCGCTCGCTAATTAGCGTTTTAGCTTAGATACGGCTGCCGTTATTGGTCCTTTTTTCTACCTTTGCCTACCTCTTCTTCCTGTCTGGAACCTTCTCCCTCGTGGTCCGCTATAACCCTCTTCGCGAGGTATGGCCTTTGTTGAAAGGTTGTTCTCTACGTTTACATTCGGAATTTCTTCGTTAACCATCTCTATTGAACCGTACCTTCCAAGATTTAGTTGCATGAAGCCCTTAAACGGCTTTACGAAAGCGTTGGTGATCATGACTACGTCCCCTTCGTTTACCTTGTCTATGTTCTCATCCCAGAGAACCAGCGTTATGGCACCGGTCTCGTCGGCAATCAACGTCTCACTAAGCTTATGCTCCCTTTGGTCAAACTTCGAAGCTACGAACTTTTCCTCGCCTTTTTTTACAACCTTCGCAAGAAGGTTTACCGAGCGCGACCACGGGCTCAGGTTACTGATTTTTACTAACCCGCTCAACCTCTTTTACCACGCTTTTTTGTCATTAGGTTTTGCGGGATATATTTAAGTGTTTGTAATTCTGCACTAAGATTTGGTTCAAGCAGGGCGCAGGTATGGTTCGAGTAACTTGAGAACTTCGTCCTTGCCTATATCAAACAAATAGGGACCTAATCTTGGACCCCTAGGTACGCCCAGGAATATCTCGTAAAGTTTCCTAAAGAATTGTGAGGGTTCTATTCCATTGGAGCGGGCGAGCTCGAAGATGCTGTGCTGGAGTTCCTCTGGACTGTTAACCTCGCGTATCTTTGATGCTAATTGTCTGACCGCCGCCTTCTCATTCTCGCTCAGCTCTACCAAGCCCCTCTCCAGCCTACCGAATTTACGCGCATAGTTTATCGTCAGCCTGACCCTTTTCAGCACTTCATCATCAACCTTGTAACCGTACTTCGTGAGTCTAGAGATCACGAATTCCTCAACCTTTCCTTGAGGTGCAAAGCTGGCTAGCTCCACGAGCAGGTTATAGGGAACATGCGTCTTGGGCTTGCTTGGCGGCCTAAGGTGATGAATATATTCATACAGACCTTTTAGGCGCATCTCAACAGTTTTTGTTGTCACTTTTTGCTTACCGAAGTAAACATCCTCTATGTAGTCGACCTCGTCCATCAACTTAGGTATGCTCTTATATGATATTCTCCTAGTTCCGGCATATCTTTTATACACGAGAAGGAGCAAACTCTCCGGCGTCCCGTATTTCAGCCACTCCTGCGGCGTGAAGACGTTGCCTTTAGACTTGGATATCTTTCTTCCATGCTCATCCAGAAACATCTCGTACCTGATGTGATAAGGCGGTATGAAGCCCAGAATGCGTTCAGATACCAGGTCATTTACCTTAACAGAATCTGCTATGTCCTTTCCGTAAGCCTCGAACCGTACGTCAAGCCTAGCCCATCTGGCGGCAAACTCTACCTTCCAAGCCAGCTTTCCGTCACCTTTCCTTATGTCTGCTTCGCCCTCGTATCCACACCCTTCTATCTTCCTACCCTTTATCTCGACACCTTCACATCTGTATTTCACGATGAGTCTTTTTTGATCATACTCGTATGCGTTTGCCGTGTATATCCTACCACATCCTTTACATATAGGGAAGTACGGGAGAACCCTAAGGAATTTGTCTTGCCCTACTGTCTCGTAGATTATCTGGCCTATAGTGGACGAATTCCTTAGAATCGTGTCTATCTCTTTGACCAGCATACCCTCTTCGTAAACCTTCCTAGCTGAAAAGAATCTGTATTCCACACCGATTGCGTCAAGGGCATCCCTTAACATGCTACTCATGTGCTCGCCATAAGAATTGTGGCAACCAAACGGGTCTGGTATATGAGACACGGGCTTTAACAAGTGTTCTTGGAGCCAAGAGGGCATGTCAGAAGGTACCCTCCTCAAACCATCCATGTCGTCCGCAAAGGCCACGGTTTCAGAATTGTAGCCCAAGTTCCTGAGAGCCAGCGTTACACCGTAGGCCCTAACAGCATCCGACAGGCTTCCAACATGCGGTATTCCTGAAGCACCAAGACCGCTTTCAGTTCTTATCATGCTTGTGTCCCTTCCAAGCGATAATTCGCGCTCGATTATCTTACTGGCTACTTTGTCTAGCCACGTTCCTTTTCCGATTATTTCGCTCGTTTTCATCGGATAAAGCCCCATAGAGGAGCGAGCCTTAAAAGTTTTAGCTTAGGATGGGCAAATCATCAAAAGTTAGAAAGCCGGGCGACCACGCTCATAGAAGCTTCGTCAAAGCGGACAGAGAAGCCTGCCTCCCTAAGCCTCCTCATCACGCCCACCCAGAGCCTTATTCCCCTTTTTATTCCAGGCTGACCGACATAGTGAACTAAAATGCCCCCTGGCTTTAAGACCGTGGCGAGTTTCTTATAAAACTCTGTGCTATAAAGGTGGCCGGCGAGGGAAAATCTTGGTGGGTCGTGTATTATAACGTTAAACTCTTTCCCAAAACTGTCCACAACTTCGTATACGTCACCAAGGATTACTTCAACATTTTCATCGGCCAGCTTTCTTGACCAAGGGTTTATCCTAGCAAGTTCTAGCACGTTCTTGTCAATCTCTACGGTGACCACGGAGGCCGCACCCTTCAAGATGGCGCCTATAGCTGTGTAGCCTAGGCCCATACAGGTATCTAAGACGCTCTTACCGCGGAAGCTTCCCACGTTCCTAAGCTTAAGCCTCGTATCCTCATCTGGCGTAACGTCCTTTATCCTATGCATATGTATGCCGTCGATTTCCAGTGTTGGTGGCTTTCCCCACTTCACCATTACAAGTTTGTAAAAGTGCTCGCTGACTATTGCCGCAGGTTCTACGGCTCCGGCCCTTAAAACGTACACATCTCGCGGTCTTTTTGCAGATTCTCCGACTACTTTCCAATCCACAAACCTCCCTCTAACTTCTACGCCTGTCTCTGTCAACCTACACGACTCTTTTGAGAGCGCAAGGTCGAAAGAAAGTGCGACTTCGGAAAGACCGCGCCTCTTAGCGTCAAGCAATTCCTTCGCTACCGGTTCAACAAGTAATGGCTCATTAACGGGGACGAACTTCATCAGAGAACGGTTAAAACCCAGTCTATTTAAGCAGAATCTCGTGATAAAGGCGAAGGCCGCAATACTGACTTCCACGAAGGACACAGCGTCTATGCTTGTGAGAAACATTCTGATAGAAAGCTTTGGATTTAAGGAGTCCGATTGGTGCTTTAACGGTAGTCCAGTCTTTATGAAAAACGACATAGTTCTCTTGACACTCGATGTGCCTCTAATACATGCAGAGGGTATGGACGAAATGTTAGACGTATCCCTTATCGTAGCTGCTTCGAGGCATGTGTCAGAGAAGGGCATAAAGGCGCTGCTTACACATCCTGCTGGAAACTGGGGCCCAGACACGAGTCAAGGCGGTAGAGCGTTTAAGGTCTCTAAAACATCCTGTGCCGCACTCACGACTTCTCTAGTAACGCTACACGATGAGTCAAGCTCTTTACGTGGCTGGTCTGTAGGTCTCGAAGTAACGCATCACGGCCCATTTAGCACAAAGCCCTTAATATTTGTGGAGTTTGGAGGTCCGGAGAACGAGTTAAACAATGTTAATGCGGCCGAGGTTGTGGCAGCCGCGACTGTTGCTGCGATCGAAAAGCCGAAGCTTTTGGAACCTGCTGTAGGCTTCGGAGGCGGACATTATGCCCCGCTATTCACAAAGCTTGTACTTTCCGGTGAATATTCGTTTGGCCATATGATACCGAAATATGCGTTCCCAGTAACTAGGGATGCAGTATTGCAGGCCTTTGAGATGACAGTCGAAGAGCCCAGTGTGGCCGTCATAGACTGGAAAGGTATTTCTGCTGCAGACCGACAAGCTCTTCAATCCATATTGGAGGATTTTGAAAAAAAGATAGTAAAGAAAAAGTGATTTCGTAAAAGATACAGCAAACTTTTATTATCGCTTACTCGTAAGGGCTGAGTAAGTGCTCGCCGACATGAGTGAAGTTAAGAAAATAGTGAAGGAATCCACGGTTGCCGAGCTCCTCTCTGTCAGCGGTGGCATAATAGCAGGCATCATTCTTTCTTCGATGACAGGCATTCTGGAAAGAGTCCCTGGCATGTTAGCGGCGATACCTGCCTTCCTAAATATGAGGGGAGCCATATTTTCCTCGTTTGGTGCAAGGATCTCTACAAGGCTTCACATCGGCGAGCTGGAACCCAATTATAAGTTAAAGGGCCTTGCTCTTGAGGAGGTACTTGCATCCTTTACGTTAGGCATATCCCAATCAATACTTATTGGCATATTCGCGTATCTAGCATCCTTATGTATGGGTGTTAGCCCTTCCCTACCTTATCTGTTAGGAATCTTTGTTTTTGCCGGATTTCTTTCTAACGTGATAATGATCACTGTAACGTTCTTTTCGGACATATGGCTTTACAAGCGCGGGATAGACCCTGACAATGTCATCGGGCCGTACATAACGACGATTGGTGATACGATAGGTCTTTTGACAATCATAACCTCAGTTAAGGTGTGGGGTATATGAGCAAAGTTTTCTGGAACATCTTAAAGGAAAGTCAGATACCTTTAACTTTAGCTGCTGCGGTCGGTGTGCTTTCAGGAGCCTTGCTGGAGGCACGATTGGAAGCACTCATATCCTTGCCTATATTGCTAGCCATAATTCCGCCGCTTAACGATATGGCAGGTGACCTCGGCACAATCATTGTTGCAAGACTCACGACAGCCTTCTACCTTGGTTCTATCGAACCAAAATTGCGCAAGAATAGAGGACTACGTACGAATCTACTCTCACTTATGTTAGTTAGCACGATCGTCATACTTTACATAGGCTTTGTTCTTTCTCCTATCTACTCAGTGACTTTGGACATGAACGGCATGTTGTTCACAGTGCTGATCATAGTTATGCTTGCTGGCATGATGGGCGTGTTCTTCACATTATTATTCGGCATATTCTTGTCTGTGTTAAGCTTTAAGAAAGGATATAATCCCGATACAGTAGTAATGCCAATGATAACGCTCATAGGTGATTTTCTAAGCATCGCGAGCATTTTATTCATCGCAAAAATGTTCGGGTTAGTTTAGTATTTATAAAGGGTTGTGCTAAATTATATATCGAGCCTGCATAATGAAAATAACGAGGTTAGGAGGTACAGTTGTCTAAAACCTCCAAACAACGAAAGCTAAAGCCTGTAAATTTGAAGGATATAATAATCCAGATGAAAGACACGTCAGAGTTAATGCTGGACCTTGCCTTCTCGACGATACTCTTCGAGGAGGACTATTTTGCAGAAGAAGTTCTTGAGTTGGAGGAGAAGATGACGGAGTTGTGTTTCAAGGCAAGAGAAGTTGTCATGCTGGCGTCAAAGGGTATAAAAGAGGTTGAGAGCTTATCAGCAATTCTTCAAATAATTCAGGCAGCCGAAAAGGTCAGCAACGCCGCTGTTGAGATGGCAACGATAGAACTTAGGGACATCGGCCTTCCAAAAGCATTCTTTAAGACAATGCATCTCATCGAGGAGACGATAACGTCATTAGTCGTGCCTGAGAATTCGACTGTTGTCGGAAAGCGACTGGACTATATTGAGAAGGAGACGGGCATGCAGATAATTACGATGAAGAGGAACGGTCAATGGTTGATAAAACCTGACGGTAAAATAACCTTGAAGGCAGGCGATAGGTTGATAGCAAAGGGGCCGTTCGAGGCTCTTTCCAATTTTGAGGTTTTAATAATGGGCAAGCATGTCATGATGCCAAGCATATCAGAATTAATGGAGCCCGAGTCTCAAAGGAAGATACGAGAGATGCTGGTCGAGATGATGAACCTTTCACAACTTTCTGTGGACCTTGCGTATTCCTCAACGATATTCTATAATAAAGAAATAGCCGACGAGGTGTTAAAAGTAGAGGAAAGGATGGACCGTATGCAGGAGGCTGTAGAGCATGAGATTTTGCTCTTCGCAAAAGTGACCGATAACGTGAAGCTTCTAAGAGGATTGCTGAGGCTCGCTTGGGCGTTAGAGACTATAGCCGATGCTAGCGTCGAAATGGCAAACGTCGTCCTGAGTGGTGTTTCTTTACATCCAATATTTGTGTCGGCGATGGAAGAAAGCGATGAGGTGATAAGCAAAATAGAAGTTAAGCCAAACAGTAAGCTGGACGGTCTGACGGTTACAGAATGCGGACTTCAATCCGATATGGGCATTCAGATAGTGACAATAAGGAAGGCACTCACTGGTAAGTGGGAATATTATCCGAAGGGCGATACCAAAATAGAAGCGGGCGATGTTCTTATAATAAAAGGTAGTAAAGAGTCGATTGATTCCCTCATCAACCTAACAACGATGGAGAGTGCTCCGAATGAGTCCAGATAGGTTTAACCTGATCGTTACAACGTTAAGGGGGATGGAGCCGGTATCGGCATCTGAGTTTATAGACATATTGAACCGCATGGGCGACCCGTCCCCTAAGGTCGAGCAGACTAAGATTTCAGGGATTTTGACTGCTAAGACTTCTCTAAACCCTGTCGAGATTGTTGAGAGGTTAAAGAACATGGTAGAGAAGGAACCTTGGCTTATCAGAAACATACAAAGGGTCATACCTGTCGAAGAAGTTGTTGAGACGAACTTAGAAAAGATAGCCGAAGTTGCCTCCAGACTTGCCCAAATCATACCCGAGGACCATACGTTTAGAGTCACCGTCGAAAAGAGGCATACACAACTTTCGAGTAAGGATATAATAGAGGCGGTAGCTGCCAAGATCAACAGGAAGGTCAATCTAGAGAGACCTGATTGGGTTGTTCTTGTTGAAGTTCTGGGCGGCCTAACTGGTATATCTGTGATCAAACCAGACCAGATATTCAGCGCATCAAAACATGGCTAGTTTTTGTCCTTCGATTCAAGATAATTTAGCCTATATAGCTTCTCGCTATCCTTAACGCTTTCCTTACGACGTCGGTAGCCGACTTACCGAAGATGTACGTCATAGGTTCCAAACCGACACCTCCTTTATCGAATACAGCATCCAGCTCGCCATACTTCTTGAAAGCTACAGCGACAGCGTTTATCACGGCTTCCTCATTACCTACATCTCCCTTTTCTGTATAGGCTACATTCATTCCCAATTTTCTGGCCACGAGTTCTACGTTCTCATCGTATTTCATATTCATGACCGCTCTAATGTCATTCTTGACCGTCCTAACCCGTAGGAGCACCCTTGCCATATGCTTCGAGGCACCAAACTCAGGTCTGCTCATAGGTTTTGGTCGGTCCTTCAGGGCGACGATCCTTCCTGGTACGGCAGCAACGTCCAACTCAGATTTAGCCTCCCTTAACGACACAGCGATGTTAACTGCCACTTCAGGTATCAGCTTTACAAAATAACTTGCACCTTCCAGCATGTAGAGCGCGTGCTCTAAATCTCTTAGTACCTCCATATGTTCAACAGATTGGTATATTGGAGCTTTGAGACATACATCGCACTCGCTCAGCAACGGATATATGCTTTTATGATAATTACAGAGTAAGCCCCTAGAGAGCAATTCTTTCCAGAAGGCATAAAATATCTCGTTTGCTTTTCCTGCACTCTCCAACACATCGTTGGAGATGAGCTTCACAAGTTTATCAACCTCGTCTAGGGGTATGCCAATAGACTGAAGCCTCTTCTTATAATAGGTGGCATCTTTTGATAGGTACAGGCTAACGGCCGCTTGCGTTATTCCAAGAAGGGTGGCTATCCTTGATTGACTCATCCCACCCTTCCTGAGCTCAAGCGCGACTAGTCCCCTCATTGCTGGTAAAAAATCCTGAACCATTATCTCACACGGAGGAAACATATCGTCCTGATATTATGCTGGTTACGGCGATTTATAATCTTCTGTTACGTTTAGGAACAGCAAACGTATTTGTCTGACCGTTCTATATCTTTTGTAAAGGCTGAAGTGCCTTGGCCCATATAATGCAGCTCCCCAACATAATAGTCATCGGAAGGGGTTTGAAGGACAAGGTCGTCGAGGTTGCGCTTACGGCATCAGGAGGTGAGCCGGTACTTATCGTTACGGGAAAGACCGCCTATAACATATACGGGCGCTCGATTTCCGAAGCAATAGGAGAAAGGACTGATGTCGAGGTACATCTGGTCGAGGCAGAAATTTCTCAAGAGTTAGAAACTATCCATACAATCCTTTCTAAAAAAAGGTTTGGTACGGTCATAGGGATAGGTGGCGGTAAGGTAATAGATGTATCTAAAGCATCGGCGCATGAGGCGAGCTTGAGGTTCGTAAGCGTTCCGACGGTTGCATCTCACGATGGCATAGCGAGCCCCATGGTCTCTGCGATGGACAGCAGTCAGCCGTATTCTAGAATGGTGAACATGCCGTTTGCTATAGTAGCGGACATAGATGTCATAGAAAAGGCTCCGCACAGATACCTAGCAAGCGGTTGCGGAGACCTTGTAGCCAAATATACAGCGATTAAGGACTGGAAGTTGAGCCATAAAGTTACCGGTGAGTACTTTGGAGATTACGCTGCAAGCCTCGCGTACATGGGCGCTGAGATAATCTTCAGGAATGCAAAAAAGATAGGTAAGAGAAAACAGGACAGTATCAGGACGGTTGTTGAGGCCCTGATAAGCGCGGGCGTGGCGATGGGCATAGCTGGGAGTAGTAGACCATGCAGTGGTTCTGAACATTTGATAAGTCACGCGTTAGGCCGTTTAATGGAAGACCCTCCGCTACACGGTGAAAGGTGTGGGGTTTCTACGATATTCGCGGCATTTGTACATAAAGCTGCATGGAAAAGAGTTAAATCTGCATTATCCTCGATAGGTACTCCTTCAAATTTATCGGAGTTGGGGGTTGACGAGCAGACCTTCGTGAAGGCGGTTCTCATGGCACCAGACATAAGGCCGGATAGGTACACAATTCTCCATAAGCTAAGGTTGACTGAGTCGGACGTAAGGCGTCTGCTCAGGGAGGCCGAGCTCAGCTAAAGTTTCAGCTTTGCGTAGGCTTCCTTCAGGTTCTGCCCTACTTTTTCCTTTACTTGCTCGTAGTAGTTGTTCCCATTAGAGTCTATGATGACAAACAACGGCCCGAATTCTTTTACCTCCATGACCCATATGGCCTCAGGAACGCCTAAGTCTAGCCAATGAACGCCCGCAATCTTTTGTATACCTTTAGCACCCAATGCACCAGCGCCCCCGGTGAATATCGTATAAACCGCGCCGAACTTCTTGCAAGCCTCAGCCGTACGCTTTCCCATACCACCCTTTCCGATAATTATCCTCACCCCAGACTTCTCTATGAAGTCATACTCGTATGCCTCTATCCTAGTACTCGTTGTAGGCCCTGCAGAGACGACTTCCCATTCACCGTCTTTTTTCTTGACTATCGGGCCCATATGGTATATAGCCATACCTCTGAAATCCACTGGCAGTTTCTCTCCTTTCGCTATAAGCTCCAGCGCCCTCTTATGACCCGCATCTCTCAGCGTGTAAATGGTTCCGGTGAGATATATTACGTCGCCGATCGAAAGCTTCCTAACCTCCTCTTCACTGACCGGTGTTCTCAACTTATATTCCGCCATACTCATCCCTCCTTTTCAAGAAAGCTGTGGCTTGGGTAAGTAACCTTTCCGTCTGCAGTGATTTTCATGGTTGCCCTTCTAGCAGCCCAGCAGAAAACCATTATGGATATAGCATATGTGGCAGGATGCCTCTCGGCTATCTCAACATGCACATCCAACGCCGTAGGCCCGCTGCCAGTACCATGAACGCCCCACCCTAATGAGTTCACAGCATCTAGTAGTTTCTTTTCGATCTCTGCGATTCTAGGATCGGGATGCCTTTCGCCTACGGGTCTAAGTAAACCCTTCTTAGCCATCTTGGTGGCTATATCGCCCGTGGCACCTATGCCAAGTGCTATGATGTTTGGTGGACAGGTTCTGGGACCTGCTTCAAATGCAGTGTCCACTACGGCCTTTAATGCACCTTCTAAGCCTTCAGCGGGCGTAAGCACTTTCATCATGCTCACAGCTTCACTGCCCCCGCCCTTAAGCATCACGGTTATCTCAGCTTCATCGCTATTTGGGACGACCTCCCAGTCTATCCAAGGTAGATAATTGCCTACGTTGTTCCCGGTATTCTTCCCCGTTATGACATCCACGACGTTCGGCCTAAGTGGTATGAGCTCCGTGGCTTCGGCAGTAGCTTCGCGCAATATTCTCGGTAGGGAACCCATGTATGGAAACTTCTCGCCAACCTTGACGTAGAAAAGTATTGCACCTGTATCCTGACATAATGGCCTCTTCTCCTTCTCAGCTATTTCGAGGTTGTCAAGGATCGCGCGGAGCATCTTCTTCTGCAGCTCACCTTTCTCTCTGTTGTATGCCTCCTCCAGTGCGCTCTTAACATCCCTTGGAAGGTATACGGCGGCAATCATCAAGAGCTTAATCGTAGCTTGCTTTATCTTCTCCCCAAATTCTTGGGGAGACATGCTAGTCCCAACCAAGGCTTATCGAGTTTATGTTAAAAGTTCCTTATGTATATATTTATCGTGCATAAAAGCTACAATTTGAAATACCGCTCCATAGATGAGATAACCAACTTTAATATCATATGATGTTGCAAAGCGACGTCAAGGCAAGAAGATTGGATGGAATAATGGCTCAGCTATTTCATTTATTATGTTTTCCAACTCATCAATTTGCCGACTTTCTACATGTTAAGCTTACGTTAAGCTTTATACGTTTCGTAGTTAACGGTGTTTATATGGAAGACGATAAAAGAATAGAAAGGGACCCGTTTGGAGAAGTATTGGTTCCGAAGTCCAAATATTATGGTGCCTTTACCTATAGGGCTCTTACGAACTTTCAATTTTCCGATCTACGTTTTCCAAGGGAACTCATTAGAGCACTGGGCTTAATAAAATATGCTGCTGCCTATGCAAACCTAAAGTTAAAAATTCTGGATGAAAAGATCGCAGGTCCCATCATGCAGGCCTCCATGGAAGTTGCTGAAGGTCTTTTCGATGAGGAATTCCCCGTTGATGTGTTTCAGACGGGAAGCGGAACATCGATACACATGAACGTGAACGAGGTCATAGCTGCCAGGGCATCAGAAATTATGGGAGGTCCGAGAAGCGCATCCGGACCCATCCATCCCAACGATCATGTGAACTTTGGACAGTCAACGAATGACGTCTTCCCTACAGCCATACGCGTCGCTCTCCTTGAGTTAATAAACAAGAAGTTATTGCCCAGCCTCGATACTCTATACGAGGAGCTGCTCGGGAAATCTGACGAGTTTAAGTATGTGGTAAAGGCTGGCAGGACTCACCTAAGGGATGCGCTACCGGTCACGCTTGGACAGGAATTCAGCGGTTATGCTATGATGATAAAGAAGGCGAGGATGGAGATAGAGAAGACGATGCAAGTGCTTGAGGAGTTGCCCATCGGCGGAACAGCGGTCGGGACAGGGTTCAATACGCATCCAGAATTTCCAGGGCTTGTTATTGAATCTTTAAGGGAAATTACTGGCCTAAATGTTAGGGAAGCTGAAAACAGGTTTGAGGCCATCGGAAGTGCTGGCGCGTTCGTTGCCCTGTCCTCAACCTTAAAAAACCTTGCGTGCGCAATTGTAAAAATATGTAACGACTTAAGGCTGCTCTCTTCTGGACCGAATACAGGCTTTGGTGAGATAGAGATACCTGCTCTACAGTTAGGGTCATCAATGATGCCGGGTAAGGTGAATCCAGTCATCCTAGAGGCCGCATGTCAGGCTGGAGTCAAGGTCATAGCAAACGACGTATGCGTAACCATAGCTTCCCAGCTAGGTGAGCTGGAGCTAAACATGGGATTACCATTGATAGCCTACGTGCTGATACAGTCTGTAAAGTTGATGACGAATACTTGTTCAGCGCTAAGCAATAAGTGCATAAAAGGCATAAAGGCAGATTCTGAGAGGTGCAGGGCATACGCCGAGTCCTCTGCAGCAATCTTAACGGCCTTGGCTCCCGTCATAGGTTATGAGAAGACGACAGAGCTGGTTAAGAAGGCCCTGTTAAAGAAGAAAAGCTTGAGGGCTATACTAGCCGAGGATTTTGGGATGAGAGAGGATGAGATAGATAGGATCTTAGACATCAAGAGGATGACTATGCCCGGATTCTTCACGAAAAGCAACGCTCAGCAAAGGAAGTAGGGCTCTGAGCGGAAATCCTTAATCGTCGAAATTTTTTTGAGCTGCTCCAGTACCCTGTTCCTCAATTCCTTAGCACTAGGTATCTCACGAACTAATCTTCCCTGGAGCATCAACGGCTTCAGTAGTGGCTCTACGCTCCCACCGCATAATGGACATCTATCAATCACTCTATCATAGGATGTAACTATGTCGTGAAACTCGTTACACCTATAGACCTGTTTTTTACCGGGTAGCTTGCCCTTCTTTGAAATTGGCCTATCTCCTGTCGCGACTATATCAAGGGCAATATCGACCGAGGGTGGAAAGGCGATGCATGTGCCTATGCCAAACCCATCAACTACATCCCTGAGGTTCATGATATCGACTTCATCAATGCCTCCGCTGACGAACAGTTTTACGTTCCTATAACCAGCCATATCTAGAGCCCACCTCGTCTCCAGCGCTATCTTCCTCATGTTCCCCCTTCTTGAACCCGGTGTATCAAGCCTTACCCCGTAAAGCCTTTCACCCAGGGCATTAACTGCCATCATTGCCTCCACCCTTTCATCGTACCACGTATCGCAAAGCGTAATCCTCGGAACTTCTGTCGGCATGACCTCGTCAAATGCCTTCCATGCTCTAACTTGGTCGCCGAAAAGGATTATGAGCGAGTGTGGCATCGTTCCCACGGGCTTTTCGTTTATCATCTCTGCACCAAGCACGCCCGAGACAGCGTCACAACCACCTATGAACGCCGACCTATCCACCATGGGAGCTATTGCTGGATGAACACACCTTATACCGAAAAACAACAACGTCTTTTCGCCCGCCGCCAGTCTACATCTAGCCGCCTTGGTTACGATGCTCGTACTATGACGCAAAATCCCAAGGATTGTTGATTCCATGTAACCGAAGGACGCATAATTCCCCTCCAGCCTTACGATCGGCTCCATCATCCTGAAGATTGTACCCTCTTCCATGGCGTACACGTCAACCGGTTTTCCCTCTAGAACATGTGCCATTTCCTCTATGCCGCCTAAGGCTGCCCATTCATAACCTGAAGGTAACGAGTATGCGTGCGCCTCCATGGCTACTGAAACATTATCTAGCTTAAACTTCCTTATGACCTCAGTAGCTCTTTCAAAGTATACATCCGTCACCTTCCCTTCCTTTATATCAGACTCCAGAGCTATGTAGAGCTTAGGCAACTTAGTCACCTTTACGGTGTGAAGTCTAGCAGCTCAGAACTGGTCAGTATGCCCCTATACAGAAAAGAGATCTGGCGGAAGGTCGCCAGCTGGTCGAACTCCGTAAGCGCAGACACGCAATCAATAGGTAAGTATACTTTGTAGAGGTTCAAGGCAGCAGAACCTGCCGTATGCAGGACGCAGATGTTGGATACGGTCCCTGTAATGACCACGTTCTTTATGCCCTTTATCCTAAGCACATGGTCTAACGGTGTTCCGAAGAAGGCATCGTATCTTAGCTTCTTTATGATTACTTCGCCCTCGATGGGTTTTAACTCTTCGATTATCTCAGAACCCCAGGTACCAGCGACCGAATGTTTTCCCCATATCGGGAACTCTGGGTCATCTTCTAGGTGCCAGTCTTGTGTGAACACGACTGTGGCGCCGCTTTTCCTAGCCTTTTCTAACAGCCGCTTTATATTTGGAATCGTGCGCCTTGCAACATCACCTACATAGAGCTTACCTTTTTCATTCACAAAGTCGTTCTGCATATCCACGATTATAAGGGCGGAAGATTTTGCATCCAGACTAACCTTTTGTGGCTCAGGTATGCTTGGCACTTCAACCATTTTCAATAATTATCACCATATGTGCTTATAGATAGAGTGCGGCTTCTCTTTAATCGTTGTTTATAGGCAAAAAATTCATAATGTTATACTGTATCATGCATGTTTTGCTGAATTTTTGCAGAAGAAAAGGATAAAGTCTACCTTTTTGATAATCTTGGAAAGTTATGAAGAAAAAGGTGATTTATTATTGCCTTGATTGTAAGCGCTTTATAATGGAAGTGGAGCCGGAGGGGGAGCTACCTAGCAAATTGTACAACATGTTCGATCCCCCAAAACTCCATGAGGGCCATAGGCTTAGCAGAGTTTCATAAAGGATGTGCTTATTTAGCTCCGAGCATAACGATTAACCATGAAAATAAAGCAAGTTGATATCTCAGAGAAGGTTCCAGAGAAAAGGATCGCGATAGCAGCAGGCCGTATAAAGCTCAGGCCCGAAACCATAGAGCGTATAAGGAGGGGTGAAGTGGAAAAAGGCGACCCGCTCCAGGTAGCTAGGCTCGCCGGGATACAGGCAGCTAAACTCACGCCCTTGCTTATGCCGTTGTGTCATCAGCTCAAGCTAGAACATGTTGAGTTAGAATTGAGGCTTACCGATTCAGCTGTGGAAGCGACCGCAAAGGTCACAGCTACAGAAAAAACTGGCGTAGAGATGGAGGCTCTTACCGCACTAACAGTTGCTCTCCTTAATATTTGGGATGTGCTCAAAGCATATGAGAAAGATGAAAACGGTCAGTACCCTATCACGGAGATAACGGATATCAGGGTTATTAGTAAGGTGAAGCAGCGCCTTGATGTCCCATGAACACCATAGGAAAAAGGCACCGAAAAAGGTCAACGTAGCTATAGTAACAGTAAGCACTTCAAGGTACGAGCAGAAGATGAGAGGCGAGAATTATACTGACGAGTCTGGCGATATATTGATGAACGGTATACTTGCCAAAGGTTATGAAGTAGTGTATCGTGATTTAATCGGTGATGGTATCGGACAAGTAAGATCGGCGTTACTCGCTTTACTGAACAGAAGCGATGTGGATGTGATAGTGTTTTGTGGTGGAACGGGTATAACGAAGTCCGACCTTACGATAGAGGCTGTGGAACCGTACTTAGAAAAAAGGCTGGATGGGTTTGCTGAGATTTTCCGGATGATAAGTTACCAGAAGGTAGGCTCTGCGGCAATGCTCTCTAGAGCCATGGCTGGCGTAGCAAGGGAGAAGCTAGTGGTCTGCATACCAGGCTCACCCGATGCCGCCAGAACAGCCATCGAAATCCTTGCTGATGAGTTGCCTCACATAATATACATGGTGAAGAGCTAATCGAGTATGAGGCTTACATTTCTTGGTACAGGTTCGATAATACCGACAACCAACAGGTTTTCTTCAGCGATACTCCTTGAAATAGGGAACGATAGGCTACTTCTAGACTGTGGTCCTGGGACCTTAGAAAAGCTTAGGAGGGTCGGTGTAGACCCGAACACCATATCTAGATTACTCTTAACCCATTATCACATAGATCATGTACTCGACCTTCCAGCCATGGTAAAGCTAAGGGCTTTCGACCGCTCCGGTGGCCCCTCCCAGAATCCCTTGCATCTTAGGGTTTACGGTCCATTAGGTCTAAATACGCTAATAAGGTATCTCTTCGAAGAAATACCGCAATTCAGATACATCTCAGAAAATCTTTCGTGCTTCAAATACATCGAGCTGAAGGAGGTAACAAAGGGCCTTGTGGAGGAGACTTCTACATTACGCATAAAGTGCACGCCGGTCAAGCACTACGACGGCGTAGCATATAGGATTGATGCCGAGGGTAAAAGCTTAGTTTACTCTGGGGATACGGTTCCAGACGAAAATTTGATAGAATTTGCAAAGCATGCAGACGTCCTGATACATGAGTGCTCATTTCCGGACGAGCAACTCTTAGGGCTTCACACATCAGAGAAAGGGTTGGCTGAAGTTGCCGCTAAAGTAAGGCCGAGGCTTTTGATACCTGTGCATCTCTACCCAGCATGGGAAGGGAGAGAATATGAGCTCAAGATTTTACTGACCAAGGCGTTCAATGGAAGCGTTATCGTACCTAAGGACTTGGAGAGCTATGAGATTTGATCAAGCGTACATTGGTTTTCTCTCGGCTGCTTGCGCAACCTCCCTCAACGAGTGTAACCTGTCCTGCACAACCTTCGCCTCTCTGTAGAGCGGTTCTAGGTCTATCTTTATCTTAGGCACGAGCTTGGTTAAAGCCTCTAGTAACATTGCAGCAACGGCGAAAAGCGGCGTATTCTCCATCGCTTCTGCCAATAACACTACCACATCAAAATTGTTCCACCTTCCTTCACAAAGCAAGACTCCAGGCACGCCGGGAACTACGCCTATGCTCAGCTGTTCTATCCCAGCGTTCGATAGCATTTCCCTTGCCCTCCCGGTGCTACCTACACCGTAAATTTTCGTATCTCCAGACTCTTTGGGAACGCTTAACGTTGAGATTATCATCTCGCAACCATTCTTCAAAGACCAATCCATGATCGTATTCGCCACGCTTCTTGAAAGCCATAGCGGCAGGTTGAACTCCGATACGAATGCAACCAGCTTAAGCCCTTCCTCGACGTATACCCTTGCGGGATATCTTGGCTTGCCTCCATAAACGAAGGCGACGGGAGGGAAATGAGCAGACTCTATGAAGGCAACTTGGTCCATGTTTAAGTGTGCCACAAGATAGCTGGCCACGAGTGGTGTTACGAGGCTTGAAGATGGAAACCCATCTATAACGATGCCTCCTCTTACGTCGGGCTTTTTGTACTCCTTAATTTTTATTATCTCAGGAATTTCGTATACCATAAAAGAACTTTATGCAGCACGACGTTTATAAGATTTATTCATAGAAGTTGCTAGCGCTTGGCAACAAACATTTAAAAAGAGACGTTTAGAAAACCCGACCGGAGGGGATTGCTTGGCTATATTGAGCGACTTGGATTTATTAAACTACATCAGGAGCGGAAGGTTGCTAATAGAACCTTTCGAAGAGAGCACGGTCAGAGAAAACGGCGTAGATCTAAGGATTGGTGGGGCTGTGGCTAGGATGAAGAATATCGGAAGACCCCTTGACACTAGGAGCGATGATGTCGAGGAGTTTTACACGATCGAGCAAGGCAGCAGCTTCATCATAAACCCTAAGGAGCACGTACTTCTCCACACGAAGGAGTACATCAGACTCCCGGTTGACCTGATGGGCTTCGTTAACCTCAGAAGTAGTTATGCAAGGGTAGGTCTAAGCATACCTCCCACGATAATAGATGCCAACTTCGAGGGTCAGTTGACGATAGAGCTGGTCGGCGGAGATTTCCCGGTTAAGCTCTACGAGAATGACAGGTTCATACATGTGGTCTTTGCTAAACTCACGTCGCCCGTGGAGAGACCCTATAGAGGGAAATATCAAGGGCAGAGGGGTATAAGGCTTCCTTCCTTCAAATAACAGTGCGTTAATTTGAAGCCTTAAATATTTCCCATCAAGTTGCTGAGTCAACGGCAATGAGCGAGGCTAAGCAACAGGTTGAACAGAGGCAAAGTCAAAAGAAACCTCTATGGGGGATTGTCCATATCTATTCCAGCTACAACAACATAATAGTCCATGTAACCGATCTGAGCGGTGCCGAAACGATTGCCAGAGCTTCCGGCGGGATGTTCGTTGATGCAGGAAGGCTAGAGCCAACACCTTATGCTGCCACAAGGGCGGCTAACTATGTTATGGAGATTGCAAAGCAAAAAGGAATATCCGCTGTCCATATTAGGGTGAGGGCGCCTGGTGGTGTGAAGGCGAGGACACCAGGCCCGGGTGCGCAGGCAGCGATCAGAGCTGTGGCTAGGTCCGGCGTTCAGATTGGTAGGATAGAGGACGTTACGCCTCTCCCTCACGACAGCATAAGGAAGAAGGGCGGAAGAAGGGGAAGAAGGGTCTAGAAGCGCATACGTGGTCCGGCTTTGAAGGTGGAGCGCAAGAACCTTGGCAAAATGTTGGGTTATGTTGTGGACATCGTGCCAAGTATTAAGTGGGGTAAGTTACTGTATGCTGTTAAGCTTGTGATTGCAGACCTGCCTGACACGTTGATTTACAATATCGAAGAATTGCCGGGTTGGCTCTGGTACGGTTCTGCCGTGAACGCATACATCTCAAGGGTTCAGCAAGGGAATAGCGTCAAACTTGTCGTAGACGATCTATCGCAAAATGAATACGAGCCTTCCATACAATCAGTATTGGTGAGCGTTTTAAGTTATGATGCTAAGACCGGGGAGCTTGTGCTCAAAAAAGAAGATGGTCGTGTATTGACGCTTACGATTTTTGAAGATTACATAAAAGATGAACTTCTAACAGCATCCGAGCCGAATTTTTACGCGCTATTTATCGAGAAACCGAGCGGATTAAGAATGGTCGGCCTTATACGTTCACCAAAGTATAGACTTCTAAGCAGGGCCAAAGAGTTAGCCAATTTGTTCATCTCTTCGTCTTTAGAACATAATCTCTGTAAGACGTGACGCCAAGCCTCTCGACGGCCCTCTCGAAGTCCAGCTCTGTTTCTATTCCTAGGCTATGCATGCTCTCATTCGCTTCATCTATTGACTCAGAGTTTGCCACAGCCTTTGCAAGCTCGCTTACCTCATAAAGTATCTGGGCATCAAGGAAAAAAGTTATGCTTGAAAAGATAGACACGTATGCCGTTCTTGTCCCCTCCCTTATCGGTACATCGCCCCTTACGCCCTTTGCTGCCATGATAGTCATCCTACTCGCTTCCGTATTCAGCCCTTCTGACAAAAACTCCATGAGCTTTACATCATCTCGCGTCATACCCAACGCACCAAGTAAACCGCCCATCGATGCTATTTCGGATAACCTTGCTTCTAGTTCCTGCAACTTAAGCTCACCATCGCATCCTAATCCCACTACGCCCACTATGCTCCTAACACCTGAGTTAACTAAGGCTGCAAGTGTTAAGGAATCGCATAGAGGAGATTTAAGACCCTCTTCCTTTCCAGTAGCTAAAACGTCGCCTCCAACATCTATTCCGACGATGAAGCTTATGCCGAGTTTATCGACCATCTTGTGAATGCCTCTAGCAAGACCTTTGGCACCTTTAGTCAGGTCCAATAGCAGAACCTTCTCGTCCAGTTTTGCTGAGAGTCTGCACGCTTGTGGAACGACCCCTCCTTTTATTCTCGTTCGACTTCCCGCTAAGCATACCGTTTCGCTTAAAAATTCCTCCACATTATCCAGCTCGTCCAAAGACCTCGGACCAGGCTTTGGATCCACGACGAACCTTTCCCATACTACGGAGCCTATCAATACTTCGAATTTGTTTCTCCTCAAAGAGTTCCTCGTCGGTATCGTTCCTAGCACATCGCCACCACCTCCTATACCCACAACCGCGGCCTTTCTAGTGCCCTTTGAGTCAAAATAATCCCAGTCCATGAATAACACCACCTCTCAAAGAAGTGCCTTTGCAAGTTTTATCGCGAAGATTGGATGCGAAAGTAACTTCATCGCAACCCTTTTAATGTTAAGGCCGTTTGCAAGGTCAAGTATATCCGTCGCGTCAAGTAATGTCTGTAAAAGATTCAGCTCCTCATCCGTCATCTTTTCCAAAGCGCGCATGACCTTCAAGCTCTTGTTTATCCTCATTATCCAAGGTTCGTACTTCTCATTGAATTCTGAAAGCCTCTTCCTTGAGGTGTCGCCTTCATGACACGCCTTCGCAACGACCTCGCCTGCTGCAAGACCCGCGGCTATCGATGAGTGTATGCCTGCACCCGTCAAGGGTATAACCATTCCAGCGGAATCTCCTATGAGTATGCCACCATCCACTATGTACTCCTTTATCATTCCGCCGATGGGTACGGGCGCACCTCTGTAGTCGATTATCTTAGCATTTCCAAGTTCTTTCTCGAACATCTTGACGAATTTGTCGAGGTAAAGTTTGGCTGGAGCACCTCTCACACCTATGCCCACCTCTGCGATCTTCTCGCTTTTGGGGAAGATCCAAGCGTATCCGCCTGGAGCTATATCGTTGCCGAGGAAGAACCTTACAACGTCCGTGCATTCGAGCTTACAATTAACCATAACGTACTGAACGGTCGGTATGGGCTCCGAGCGCTCGTTTATTCCAAGGCACCTTGCTACTGTTGAATTGTATCCGTCAGCACCTATGACAACCTTCGCTGAATACTCGCTACGGTTCGTCTTTACCCTCATAATGTCTCCATCTCTCCAGACCGATAATACTTCTTCCCTTACGTGTATGTCAGCACCAGCCTCAGCGGCTTGAGCGGCTATTTCCTGTAGGAAGAGTGATTTGTTTATCAAAAAACCTACGTCCTTTATCTCCACGAACTTCATGTTTGGTGCATAAACCCTTGCGTACGCCCTGTTGAGAACTATGCTGGGCTTCGGCTCCACACCAGCTGTTTTGAACGTTGTTTGACTCGTCGCTTCGCCGCATGGCTTGTTTGCCATAATCGTCGGGCACTTCTCCAGTAGCAAGGTCTTAGCGTCAGCTAGGGCTGCCGCTTTTGCCGCCGAGACACCGGCCGGCCCGGCACCAACAACTATGACATCATAGCTGCTCATAATCGAGCACCCTATCTGAACCTCAAGAACATATATTTATCCTTGCTACACCCTTCCATACCAGACCTCGTGGTACGGTTTACTGTTTTTCCATGTAAACTATGCTCTCCCTCGCTTCGCCTATCTTTATAACCCTCTTCGTCGTTGCAACCCTTCTGTTCACTACGCATATCTTGTTTACCTTAAAGCCCATATCCTCGGCCAGCCTCGCAATCAGGATATCGGACTCAATCACCCTATCAGGAAAGACACCGCCCGCAACCACTAGGGCTACCTTGCCTTTGGGCTTCAAGACCCTGAACATTTCCGATAGAGCCTTCTTCATGTCCGAGAAGTAGGCCTTCGCGATTATAGGTAGATTCAACTCGGGAAATGGGTCCTCGACATTTTTCGGGTTTAGGCCCAAGTATGAGCGGACAGCATCTACCTTGACACCAGGTAGGAAGAGCTCGTACTCTATTTTATAGACCGTCGTGTACTCTATCTTGTTCAAGTACGGTGGTGACGTTATTATCGCATCGAACATGTCGTCGGGCAACTGGAGCACCCTAGCATCACCGAGCATTATCCTGGTCTCACAATCCTCAAGCTTTATCGACCTAACGTCCGTGATCATCTTCTTGACGATCCTTTTGAAGAACTTCCTAAATGGTGGCGTCGGTTTCTTCACTATCTTTATCACACCGCCGTCCTTATAGGCGTAGGAGGCCTCCATAGCTGCCCTCATAAGAGCGAGCATGAAAAAGCCCTTGACATCCCCGTCCATATCGGCTATCTTATCCCTGAAGAACACGACATCTTCAAGGACTGGTCTGCTGAATGCTTTCTTTACGAGCGGGTCGAGCTCGTCCAACGAGGGTTTTGAGAAAGGTATCGAGAACAACGACGCTGCTGCCTTTTCTAACAAATTTGCATCATATCTGGTAGTCTTGGTTTGCGATACGAACACGGCCAAAGGTGACGAATCTACGCCACAAGAGTTTACACCAACTTCCATGCAGGCAAGCGATGTCGTCCCGGAGCCGAGAAAAGGATCGAGCACCCAGTTTCCTCTACCTAGGTCGAACTCCTTAAGCATTAACCAGACAAAATCCCTCGAGAAACCTTCTTTAAAGAAAAAACCAGTTATGGACTGGTACGTTCTTATTCGGGACGAAGGTCACAAGCCTTCCGAGGTCGTACCTCTCCTCGACCAAGAACACGTGCTACTTCCTCCGAAGTTTAGAGGCCTCCTCTATTATCGCTTTACAGAAGCTTGGGAGGTCGTCGGGAACCCTAGAAGTTATTATGTTTCCATCCACGACCACTGGAGCATCTATAAACGTCGCACCTGCATTTATTACATCATCCTTAATTCCGCTGACACACGTCGCTTTCTTTCCGCTCAAGAGCTTAGCAGATATCAGAAGCTGCGGTCCATGGCATATAGCACCTATTATCGCTCCCTTCTGTCCATGCTTCCTAACGAACTCCACAACCCTGCTATCCCTCCTCAGCCTATCGGGAGCCCAGCCGCCGGGAATTATGATTATGTCGAAGTCCTTGATGAGGGCCTCATCTATAGTTAGATCCGGAACTATCGATAAACCATGCTTGCCCCTGTACGT
This sequence comes from Candidatus Terraquivivens tengchongensis, assembly GCA_023268355.1. Taxonomy (GTDB): domain Archaea; phylum Thermoproteota; class Nitrososphaeria_A; order Caldarchaeales; family Wolframiiraptoraceae; genus Terraquivivens; species Terraquivivens tengchongensis. The sequence continues at coordinate 208,750 of JALNJK010000001.1, read as the reverse complement.
GTCCCTTGTCGGTGCCACAACCTTCACGTCAGCGCCTTCTTCTTTGAACCTGAGCAACGGATAGTGAAGCTCTAGGTCTTCGTAATCAGGACCGGCAATTATAGCGACACTTTTACCCGAAAGGCTCAAGCTAAACACCACCTTCAATATGTGATGTTTTCTATATAAAAGGTTAGCACGTGCTTATTAAGCCCTTATATAGAACAAGGACTAATTTTAGTCTTGAGGGAGGGCTTTTTGCAAAAAGATATGCCCACCGTAAAAGAGGTCATTGAAGCACTCAAGAACTGTTACGACCCAGAGATTCCAATAAACGTGGTGGACCTAGGGCTTATATATGACGTCCAGGTGAGGGACGATGCCAGCGTGTACGTTAAGATGACCCTTACCGCACCAGGTTGTCCGATAGGTTATTTTCTCGTAGAGCAGGTGAAGGAGGCAATAATGAACGGCGTGAAAGGTGTTCGGAGAGTTGACGTGGAATTGGTATTCGACCCGCCATGGAATCCAAGGATGATGAGCGAAGAAGCCAAGAAGATGCTCGGCATCAAGTGAGTTAGGCTTCATATCAGTTAATGACAATTTCATTCAGATGTTGTAAGAAAGCTTAAGCAAAGGCTTTATCGAACACCTAGAGGGTTAACTGGCGTATGGAGCTGGTACCGAGAATACAGGAAAAGGCATGGGACCCATCGATCGAGAAGAAAATGCTCGAAATTTGGGAGTCGGAAAACCTTTACACGTTTAACGTAAGGAGCAAGAAGAAAAAATTTGTCATAGACACACCACCACCGTACCCATCAGGGAGGCCGTGGCATATAGGGGCGGCTGCCCAGTATTCCCAGATCGACATGATAGCGAGGACTGCGAGGATGCTGGGCTATGAGGTGCTGTTCCCCATAGGTATAGACAGAAATGGTATACCCGTCGAGCTATATGTCGAGAAAACGTATAAGGTCTCGATGAGGTCGGTACTAAGGAAAGAGTTCATCGAGCTTTGCAGCAAGGCCTTAGATGAGTTAGAGGCAGAGATGTTATCAATAATGCGGAGGATGGGTTTGAGCGCCGACTTTAAGAATTACTACAGGACAGACTCTCCGGAGTACAGAGCCTTAACACAAAAGACCTTCATCAAACTCTGGAACGAAGGCCTGATCTATGAAGCAACAAGACCGAACAACTACTGTTGGGAGTGTGGAACGACGATAGCCGACGCCGAGGTCGAGTATGAAGAACTTCCAACAATACTTGCTTACATGAAGTTCAAGGTCAAGGAGACGAATGAAGATTTGATAATCGCATCGACTAGACCAGAACTTCTGTGTTCTTGTAAGGCCGTCATCGTGAACCCAAATGACGAAAGGTATGCGCATATTCATGGGCTACACGCAATAGTTCCGATATACTCGACGGAGGTACCAATAATACCCCATCCAGCAGCCAAGCCCGAGTTCGGTACCGGTGTCATGATGGTCTGCAGTTACGGCGACTACACGGACGTCCAGCTATTCAGGGAGCTTGGCTTAGAAGAGGTCGTGGCAATAGGCGAAGATGGAAGGATGACCGAAAAGGCAGGCAGGTATGCAGGTCTCAAGGTTGAGGAGGCGAGGAAGAGGATCGTCGAGGATATGGAGCGCGAGGGAATTCTCGTAAAAGTCGAGAATATAACCCATAGAACCCCAATCTGTGAAAGGAGTAAGACACCAATAGAAATCATCCCAATGAAGGAGTACTACCTCAAACAGCTTTATGCGGTAAAAGAGTTGGACAGGATAGCAAGGAAGATGAAGTTCCATCCAGAGATGCATAGGCAGCTCTTGCTAGACTGGATAAATTCTCTTAAGATAGACTATCCCATATCTAGGCGCAGGTACTATGCTACCGAAATACCGATCTGGTACTGCAAAAGTTGTGGCGCTCCCCACGTACCGCCGCCTAACAGGTACTACAGGCCATGGTGTGAGCCACCTCCTTTTGAACGATGTGAAAAATGCGGAGGCACAGAATTCGTCGGCGAGGAGAGGACGTTCGATACGTGGATGGATTCGAGCATATCGCCGTTATTCATAACAAAGCACTACAGCGATCCAAAATTCTACAAGACAATCTATCCTGTCAGCATAAGACCACAAGGCAAGGACATAGTTAGGACTTGGCTCTACTACACCGTTCTCAGATGTTACCAGCTCACCGGAAAGGAGCCTTTCAAGCACGTCTGGATATCTGGCTTAGGTCTTGACGAAAAAGGAGAGAAGATGAGCAAAAGTAAAGGTAACGTCATAGACCCCGTTCCCATACTGGAGAAGTACGGTGCCGATGCGTTTAGGTTTTGGAACGCGCAGGAGGCCAGCTTAGGTTACGACTTCAGGATATCCGAGGCAAGGATTGCTGGTGCCACGAAGTTCCTTACGAAGCTCTGGAATCTATCGAGGTTCGTATCGTCCTTCCCAATACCGAGAAAGGCGAAGCTCATGCCGACGGATAGATGGATACTCGCGGAGCTCTCAGCCCTGATACGCGAATCCTTAAAACACTACAAGGACTTTAACTTCTTTTATCCTGCCAGATTGATTAGAGATTTTGTCTGGAATATATTTGCCGACCATTACGTGGAGATGGTCAAGACGAGGGCTTACGGTGTAGGGTTCACGAAGAGCGAGCAGAGGGCTGCTTGGTTTACGTTACACACGGTGCTCAAGAACGTCCTCTTACTATTGGCACCCATAACACCTTTCATAACGGATGCGTTGTGGAGGCAGCTGTATGGCAAACGCAGCATACATTTAGAGACCTTCCCGAAGGCTGTATGGTCTGCTGTATACAGGAAGTTTACTGAGCCCATCATTGAGTTTAACTCTAGCGTTTGGGCAAAGAAAAAGAGCCTGGGCCTATCACTGAAGGAACCGATAGAATGCGATATACCAAGAAAGCTCAAGGCATTCGAAAAGGACCTTAGGGCCATGCACAATATAAAAAAATAAATGAACGAACCTAATTTAACGCTCCACCTTACTCCAGTATTCGTCGACCTGCTTCTGTATCTCTGCGATAACAGCCTCGTTCTTTATTGGCTTAAACAAATGGGCGAACCTTCTTTGGACTTTCAAGTAATCTTCAACCGGTCTTCTTTTTGAGGGAATGTGCGTATGCGTTACCTCACCGTAAACCGCTTCCTTCAACGGCCAAATCCCAGTCTCGACAGCGAGCCTAGCTAATTGCACGGATTCCGAAGGTTCAATGCCCCAGCCCGTAGGACATGGGCAGAGCGCTAAGAAGAGTTTCGGCCCTTTGAAGCTAAGCGCCTTCTCGACCTTTCTAAGCATGTCAACCACATGCGACGGCGATATCGTTGCGACGTACGGCGGTCTGTGGCTTCGCCATATCTCGAAGAGGTCCTTCTTGGGGAGGACGTTCCCTGCAGGATATAGGTGCGTGGGTTTTGTCGTCGCAGTTCCGCTACCTATTGGCGATAATGAAGAGGCTTGAAAACCTGTGTTACCGTATGCTTCGTTGTCAACGCATAGATAGAAGAAGTCCAGGCCCCTATGTATAGCCCCTGATGCCGACTGCAGGCCTATGTCCGAGGCGGCACCGTCTCCTGTTATGACTACAACCTTAAGGTTCTCTGCGGGGTCCAGCTTGCCCTTTTTGATGAGTATGTCTAGCGCGTCCCTTATGCCCTGTGCACCAGCCGGTGCGGATGGCATTGCCGTGTAAAACCACGAAGACCTTAGCGGCGTGTACGGAAAAGTTGCCATCAAAGTCACGCAACCGGCCGCGTTTACCCAAACCACATTACCGCCTAGCGCTTTGTGGAAAAGCCTTATGACGAGTAGAGCTCCACATCCAGCACAGAGTGGTGTTCCTGCTACGAGGAACTCTTCCTTAGGCACGTCCTTTAATGTTCTATACTTCGTGATGCTCATCTTGCTAACCTCCAGAGGCTATCTTCAACAAGGAATCAACAAGCATCGCCTCGTCCTCACGGAATAACAGCAAGGGCCCATCCGGTCCTGCCTTGAGCGACGCCAGCCTCTCAGCAACCCTTACGGCGTGCCTGAACTCTTCCAAGCTTATGGACTTACCGCCCAGACCTGCGATGACCGGTAGGATGACCTTGGGCCTGTCTTCTAGGTGGTAGAGCGCCTCAGCGATTTCTGGACAGGTTATTCCGCCCTTGCCAATAGATATGTTCTGATCGACGACCACCACGCATTTCTTACCCCTAAGGCTTTTGACGATGTCATCCGTCGGGAACGGTCTGAACAACCTAATCCTAAGCAGCCCTACTTTACGCCCCTCTTCCCTCATAGCATTCACAGCTTGTTTGCCAACGGCTGCGAAAGAGTTGGACATGACGATGACTGTGTCAGCATCGTCTAACATGTATTCCTCGACTGTTGCATAACTTCTGAAAAACATTTTTTCAAAATCCTTTGCCGCTTCCCTGAACACGTTAAGAGCATTGCGTGAGGCCATATGCATTTGATACTTGAAGAACGAATACAGGGGCGGTATGAGGACCGGTATACCTTTCGCGACGGGCTCTGAGGCTCTGATCGGGTTGACGGGTTTGTACTCTGGAAGGAACTCATCTACCGTGCTCTGTTCAGGTAGGTCGACACGCTCTCTCGTGAAGGAGAGGTGGAAGCCATCGATGTTAACAATAGCAGGTAGCAAAACCCTGTTGTCTTCAGCCACCCTATACGCAAGGAGTACGAAGTCTAATGCTTCCTGCACACTTTCTGCATGGAACTGGAGGAATCCAGAATCTCTTGCTGCGAGCACGTCATTATGGTCGGGCTCGAGCGTTATCGGAGCCGCCAGCGCCCTTGCGACGTTGACCAGCACTAATGGTGCTCTCCAGCCGGCTATGCTGTACAGCATCTCAAAGCCATACAGGAGACCTTGGCTTGACGTTGCCGTGAATACCCTAGCACCGGTCGCGGCAGCAGTACCTGCTGCCGTCAACAAGGAGTGCTCGGACTCCATCTGCACAAATATTGCCTCCATCTCTCCCTTCCTTACCCACTCGCTCAGTATCTCTATGATCTCGGTTTGGGGCGTGATCGGATAGGCTGGGATGTATTCGGCCCTTGCAAGCCTCGCTGCCCACGCAACTGCTTGCGAGCCCGTAAGCATCTTCAGGACCATATGGTCTCCCTCTCCGTTTTTATCGCTCTTCTCGGACACTCTACCGTGCACACTAGGCAACCCTTGCAATTGTTGTAGTTTATGACTGGGTAACCCTGCTCGTCCAAAGAGATGCATGCCTCGGGGCAATAGATGTAACAGATGCCGCATGCCGTGCAAAGATTCTTGTCCACGATCGGCGTGAATACTCTCCAACTACCCGTTTTCCTGAGTATAGTGTTCCCCATCGAGAGCAGGTCTGGGATTCCCCTTTCGCCCATGTACTGGACTTCCACTACTTTATGCGACGGCTTATAGTCTAGCCCGCGCAAACTTATGGACTCCACGCTCGAATAGCATTCTTTGGCCAATTGGACGTTCTTTTCTATCAGGTCGGCCGCAAGTCCAAGCTCCGCAAGCTCCTCCTCCACGGAGTCAACCAACGATTGAAGGCTTATCAACCCGGAGAGCTTACAGGCTACGGCACCCATGGCGGCGCTCAGGATGTCCCTTCCTATATGCTTCAGCGCGAGCTCGGTTATGTCCCTGTAGATCGTATGTACTTTCTTCGGCTGCACAATCTGTACTTCTTTCGACGAGTTGACGAAAAGGACAGAACCATCAGCCATACCCTCAAGCGGTTTGACGGTTGGGTCAAATAATAGCGAAGGTGCTGTGACAAGCACGTAACTTGGATTAAAAATGTGACCGCGCTCCAGTATCGGAGCGTCGGATAACCTCACGAAGGCGGTTATGGGTGCTCCGCGCCTCTCAGCACCATATATCGCAAAGTCCTGGGAGAACAGTCCTTCAAAGAAGGCGGCCTTGCTGAGTATGCGGCCGGCTGTCTTGATACCTTGTCCGCCCCTTCCGTGAAACCTAAACCTTATGATAAAGGGGCTTCACCTCACCATAATTTATAGCGGGTGAACGATATAAAGTTGAACCTTGGCTGAACGTCGCGCTTAGAGTCCGGTAAACTTTTTTAACATCTTATCCCCATTTAAGGACGGGGCGCTGATGAGCACCGCCTTCTGAGCTGTGATGATGCGGGAGTACCACTGAAGCCCCCAAACGTTGCGTTTGTGAAAACTCTTATCATGTCATCTAAAATCAAGAAGACGATACGGCATGCCGGAAACATGTCCAGACTGCGGAGGGCGGATGAAGAAGCATGTTGCTTCACTAACGAAGTCTTTCGCTTTAGGTATATCGGTGAAGAGTCTGCTTCCGACCGAACTTAAGAAGTATAACTTCTTAGATGTTTGGATATGCGAGAACTGCGGGCACGTAGACATGCATCTACGCATAACGCAGGCTTGATGGTAACAAAAACGTTAAATCCTCCAACAGCAAAGACGTGTCATAGCGATGATGAGTCTGACCAGGATGAGAGGATGATATGGATCTTGAGCTCTGAGCCGCAATACATCTCCGTTAACGATCGATCATCTCTTTGATTGCTTCTATGTTAGCTTTGGCAACATTTCTCCAAGAACTGTGCATTCTTAGGAAGTCCATAAAGTCTAAATTGGATTTTAAGTTTTAATCTGCTGGTCTGACCTCTTTCCGAAATTCTACGATCTTATCCGAGGTGCGCTTACGCTTTTTGCGTTTAGGACGAATTATATTGAAGAAGACTACTGCATCCCATACTTTCTCCTGATTCATATCACCCATTCAAACATAACGCGCCTCTTTTAATTCTCTTTTTTGAGATTCAAAGACTTAGACGAGACGAAGAAAGGCGAAGGCACTGATAAAGACTTTCAATTCTCTTTTTGAGATTCAAAGTGACTATTGCCGCATCCGCTACGATTTTAACCCCGCTTTCAATTCTCTTTTTGAGATTCGCGACTTTCACGAGCGCATAAAAGGCTAGAACACCAAAAACGCCTTTCAATTCTCTTTTTGAGATTCGCTGGGCGGTGAGGGCAAGCGCATAAGCGAGATCGTCGTATGTTCCCTTTCAATTCTCTTTTTGAGATTCCGAGCCTAATTCCCCGGTTTTTCCGGGAATTAGGCCACTTTATTCTCCCAACCTCTCGCTGGTGCCCCTTTTGCTGGGTACTTTATAAACTCCAGCGAAAGAATATAAGCTTTTCGGTAAGGGGTCGAACCAATAGGAAAGCCTAGAATCGAGAAAGAGGTTGAAGCTATTTTGGACATAGACTTCGTGGACAAGGATGAACATCTACAAGTACTTCAACAGAGCTGAAAAGCGGACCATCAAGAGAGCCAAGGACATGCTGGGCAGAAAAGTTCAGTCATGCCATTCAGAAAAGAGCATCGGCATGATGAACAAGATTCTGGAGGTTTTCAAAAAGGGGTGAGAAAGATGTGGTCGATTTCTGGATGAACATCGACGGACGTCTGATGTACATAATATACATCGAAGTAAGGGACAAAGAAGGTAAATATCTAGGAACTTTGGAGGTCGCTCAGGACATAAAAAAAGATAGAAGTGGAGAAACGCTACGTCGAATTGTAAGTTTCTAGAGCGTGTGCAGGATAGTACCTCCGCCTATCGCCGGAAGCATCATCACCTCATCACCGTCTTCAAGCCTCGTATCGAGCCCCTCTGTGAGCTGTATGTTCTTTCCGTTGACGTACAGGACCACGAAGCTTCTCAGGTTCCCTCTCTCGTCCAAAACCCTCTGCCTGAAAGCATCGCCGAACTTTTCGGAGAGCTGGTTGAGCAGGTCCCGTATGCTCGAGACCTCCAAGTGAAGCTCCTGATCGCTTTTGAGGTACATTGCCAGCGTACTCGTCATGATGAGCTTGACCTTCGCCGTGTAACCTCACCAAGCGAATACCGTGTTTGTCTTAATATTTTACTGTGAAATGGCCTCGATTGTCTCGAGGCTCGCAGCGGTCATGCATCATACGGCCCTCGGGCCTGCCGCCGTTTGATATGTGAGCTTTTTACCATACGCGAGCGGTGTTCCAAAAAGATCATTTTGACACGTTTGTGTAAAAACATTCTTAAATAGATGTTCAAACATGCATCGGACATGGATAAAAGCGCCCTAAGCGGAAGAAAGTTTTCCAGAAGGGAATTTCTTGGCGTCACGAAGGCCGCGGCAATCGGCGGCATAATCGCTGCAGGTATCGTAGGCGGTGCGGCAGGTTACCTCGCCAAGATGCCGGAGGTCAAGGAAGTTACAAAAACTGTCACGTATACGCCGCCACTGAAGCAGATGCCGATTAAGGTAGGGTATGTGTACGTCGGTCCAGTCGGCGATTACGGTTGGAGTTACGGACACGATAGGGGCAGGAAATGGGCTGACGAGAGGTTCAGGAACGTCGAAAGCTACTATATTGAGAGCGTTCCGGAGCCTGAAGTCACATCGGCCATCGAAAACCTAGTTGCGAAAGATTGTGAGCTGATAATAACGACTAGCTTTGGTTTCATGGATGGAACGGCTGAGGCTGCCAGCAAGTACCCTGACAAATACTTCGTCCACATATCGGGCTATAGAAGCGGTGCAGCAGGGAACGCGCCACAAAACATGAGTTCTGCGTTCGCGGAGTTCTACCAGCTATACTACTTATGCGGTCTCGCTGCGGGTGCGCTAACGCAAACCGGGGTCATAGGATACGTTGGTGCATATCCGATACCGGAGGTCGTCAGGCATATAAACGCATACGTACTCGGCGCTCAGTACGCTTACAAGAAGAGAACTGGAAAGAACATCAAAGCGCATGTAACGTGGCTCTTTGAGTGGGTTGCGCCGGAGCAAGCAAGGCTCGCGGCCTCTGCTCTAATCGACGACAAGAATTGTGACGTGCTTAACTACACAGAGGATACGCCAGCGGTGCTGATGGTTGCTGAAGAATACCAGAAGAAGGGCAAGAAGGTATGGAGCTTCAGCCACTACAGCGATATGAGGGAGTATGGTCCTACAGCTCACCTAACAGGACCAGTAGCCAACTGGGGACCAATATACCTAGATTTTTACAGGATGGTTGCGACCAAGACGTGGCGATCTGTGGACATATGGGCAAGGGTCGGAGACTACATGCCTTGGAGATGGAGGCAGCCTATCGAGAAGAGCACTGCGGGAAAGGAAGAGGGGACGGTTTACTTGGCACCGATAAATCCAGCAATTCCTGAAGAGTACGTCAGCTTAATCAAACAAAGGTATGAGGAGATGAAGGAGCTCCTCTTCGAGCCATTTACTGTTGAGGGACACGACCCCGAGGGGAAGGAGCCGATTAGGGACCAGAATGGAAACGTCAGAATAGGTCCTGGCGAAAGGGCTGACCGCAACGCGTTGTGGTCGATGGACTGGTTGGTAGAGTACATAGAAGAGCCGCTACCTAAGTGATGATTTTAAACCTCTCTTATTTTTTAGTTGGAGGGTTACGGTTTGTCTGTTACGCCCTTAGTTGAGCTAAGGGGTATAGTGAAGAAGTTTCCTAATGTCGTAGCCAACGACCATGTAGACTTTTCACTCATGCCCGGCGAGGTTCATGCTCTCTTGGGCGAAAATGCTGCTGGAAAAACGACGTTGATGAACATACTGTACGGACTTTACCATCCAGATGAGGGAGAAATATACGTAAAGGGAAAGAAGGTGAAGATTAGGTCACCAGCAGACTCGATAAAGCTAGGGATAGGCATGGTGCATCAGAGCTTCAGGCTTATACCAGTCCACACGGTTTGGGAAAATGTCGTGCTCGGCCTCAAAGAGGCTGGTTTTATTCTCAACAAGAAAAAGCTTGCGGAAACCGTGAAGAAGGTTTGTGAAGAATATGGTTGGAATATCGACCCAAATGCAAAGGTCTGGCAACTTTCGGTTGGTGAGAAGCAACAAGTTGAGCTTTTGAAGCTCTTAATAAGGAACGTCGACATCTTGATATTAGATGAGCCAACTTCTGTCCTTACACCCCAGGAGACTAAGAACCTCTTTAAAGCCCTTAGAATTATGGCGGAAAAGGGTAAGGGCATAATCCTCATCACCCACAAACTTGAGGAGGTGTTCGAGGTAGGCGATAGGGTCACGGTCATGAGGAAAGGAAAGGTTGTCGCAACAAAACCTACAAACGAGGTAACTGCGGAAGAGCTTGCAAACCTGATGATAGGTAGGCCGGTGCTGTTTAAGCTTGAGAAGCCTGAGGTAAAAAAAGGAAACGTGGTATTGGAAGCGATCGGTCTTAAGGCCATGGGTGATAGGGGCGTTCTAGCTCTAGATGATGTTAATCTTCGCGTCCATTCCGGCGAGATTTTGGGTATAGCAGGGGTAGCTGGAAACGGTCAAGAGGAGTTGGTAGAGGTTCTTGCGGGTATGAGAAAGGCTCATGGTGGTAGGGTGTTTATAGATGGTGAGGATGTGACGAATAAAGGTGTAAAGTACCTGATAGAGAAAGGCGTTGTATACATACCGCCCGAAAGCACCAGATGGGCTCTCGTTCGCGAGATGAGGCTCGTGGAAAACGTTGCGCTAAAGTTATACAGAAGCAAGGATTTTTCGAGCACGTTCACGATCAATTGGCGAAAACTTTTCGAGTTTTCGAAGAAGCTCATAGAGGAATACGATATAGCGGCACACAGCCCCTCGATTCTGGCCAGCGCACTTTCTGGTGGAAACTTGCAGAAGGTCGTACTAGCCAGAGAACTATCGACAACTCGGGATGGTAAAGTGCCTAAGCTCATACTTGCAGCCTATCCAACTAAGGGCCTTGACGTTGCGGCAACAGAGTTTGTTCAAAGCCTGCTGTTAAAGTATAGGTCGTTAGGCTCGGCCATAATCTTCCTATCCGAGGACCTAGAGGAGATAATGATGCTGAGCGACAGGGTAGTCGTCATGTCCAGGGGAAGGATAGCGGGCGAGTTCTTACCAACGGAAAAAACTATAGAAGAAGTTGGTATGATGATGGTGAAGGGCAGCGCAGCTTAGGTGGTAATTGTTGTTTAAGTTGGAGAGGCGCGTATATCCGAGCCGGAAGACATCCGGTCTTGTTATCTTCTTATCGTTTTTGCTTGCTTTTTTCGTGACAGGCCTCATATTCTACTTTTTGGGCGTGAACGTCGTCCAATTTTATTTGATCATAGGTAACGTCTTCATCACACCAGTCCTTTTTCTCCAAGCTGTTTTCAGGAGCATACCGATAATCTTGTCATCCTTGGGTTTAGTCGTTGCTTTTAGAATGGGTTTCTGGAACATAGGTGCCGAGGGGCAGATATATCTTGGAATGGTGGCCGCGACCGGTATAGTTATCCTGCACGTTTTCTATGACGCTATACCTATATCTCTAATGCTCATAGCCATGGGTGTTGCTTCATTCTTGGCTGGTGGAGCATGGTGTCTCATAGCAGCGTCCCTGAAGGCAAAGCTAGGCGTTAATGAGGTTCTGACAACTTTGATGCTGAACTACATAGCCATACTGTTTGTTGATTATTTAGTCTATGGTCCATGGAGGGACCCAGAAGGTTGGGGTTTTGCCCTTTCCATACCATTTCCTGATTATGCAACGCTCACGTTTGGCGGACATCCTTCCGTTGCCGGCATCACAATATCCGTTGCGGTTGCTGCTTTAGTGTACGTGTTATTCAAGTACACGAAGCTAGGTTTCGTGCTCAGTGTTCTTGGAAAGAGTAGCGAAGTTGCTAAGTACGCTGGAATGTCAGTCGGACGCGCTACGTTATTGGGTTCCCTAATCAGCGGCGGCATAGCTGGCTTGGGAGGTTTTTACGTCGTGTCAGGGATGATAGGAAGACTAAGACCGAGGGCATCGCCCGGTTACGGTTACACTGCCATAATAGTGGCTATGCTCGCTCAGCTTAACCCTTGGCTCATCCTGCCTGCCGGCATATTCTTCGGGGGTTTGCTTACAGCCGGCGATGCGCTCCAATCCTTATTGAGGTTGCCAGCATCAACCATCACAGTCTTTCAGTCCGTGATCTTTCTCTGCATAGTGCTGGCAGAGTTCTTCATGAGGTACAAAGTAGTGCTGAAGAGGTGAAAGCATGAGCATCGAATGGATCGAACCAGTGCTTGCAAGTACAACAAGCATTGGCGTCGTATACTTGCTCGGCTCACTCGGCGAAATATACGCAGAAAGGTCTGGAATACTCAACTTAGGCTTAGAAGGCATCATGGCTATTGGTGCAGCCATATCGTTCATAATCACGATAGCATGGGGACATGCGCTTGCCTTCTTGGTAGCCGGCATTTTTGGTATACTGATGGGATTGCTGCTTGCCTTCTTCGCGGTGTCGCTTAGGTTAAACCAGATAACCGTGGGTCTGGCCATCACGATGCTGGGCTTGGGCCTAAGCGGTTTCATAACGTTCCCGACCACTAGGAAGATAATACTCCAGACGCTGAATCCAGAACTTCCGGGCGCCGTTCTTGAAACCCAGAGTGTTTCCATGTTGCCGTCCGTTCCTATACCGCTCCTTAAAGAAATACCGATAGTCGGTCCGATGTTCTTCAACCACAACGTCGTCGTCTACATAACGCTCATACTGGCACCCTTGATGTGGTTTTTGTTATTCAGGACGAGTGCAGGTCTGAAGATTAGGAGCGTCGGTGAGAACCCAGGAATGGCGGACGCTCTCGGAATCAACGTCTTCAGGATAAGGTATCTTACATGTATTTTGTCGGGCATGTTCTCAGCGCTCGCTGGCGCATACTTCATGCTCGGATTCCAACCATTCTGGATAGAAGGTATGACTGGCGGTAGGGGCTTCATAACGCTGTCCTTGATCATACTGTCTACTTGGAGCCCGTTGAGGGCAATATTCGGCTCTCTGCTCTTTGGTGGAATAGAAGTTCTCCAGTATAGGTTGCAGCTCTTTGGATTGGGTGCGACATCTCCCCAGTTCGTTTTGATGCTCCCATACGCGATAGCCGTGATTACTCTAAGCTTACTCTCCGTCGAGAGCTTCAGGAAAAGGATAAGCGCTCCGGCCGCGCTAGCAAAACCCTACTACAGGGAGGAGTGAGGCACCTAACAGAATTCATGGTGTGCAGAGTGACAAGCTTTTTATATGGAGTAGAAAATTCTCATTCTCATGGAAAGAAAGATTCCTTCGTACTTTGAGGGTGTGCACGAATACGTTTCGATGCCAAGAAAGCTGGTCTTCGGACCCGACTCCGTAAAGCAAATTGGTAAGGAAGTAAAAAAATTCGGTAACAGGGTGCTTATAGTAACGGATGAGGGTGTCCAGAAAGCAGGTTTAGTTAGCAAAGTAACGGACGTCCTGCTCGCTGAGGGTGTGGAGTTTTATGTATTCAACGGTGTAAAAATGGAACCTGACCTAGAGAACGCAAGGTCTGTAGCAAAAGCGTCAAGGGAGAGGAGCTATGATGTAGTGGTCGGCGTAGGCGGTGGTAGCTGTCTAGACATGGCGAAGGTTGCTACTGTCATGGCCACAAACGATGGTGACGTCGAAGAGTATTTTGGAGATGAGCTCGTCAAGCGGCCCGGCCTTCCTCTGATATTGATACCTACGACTTCGGGTTCTGGTAGCGAGGCTACAAAGGGGTCGGTTATATCTGTGAGCGACGTCAAGAAAGTGATCTTCAGTAGATGGATGATAGCGGAGGTGGCGATCGTGGACCCGATGATGACCTTAACGATGCCTCCCAAGCTCACGGCGATTACGGGCATGGACGCGCTGAGCCACGCGATCGAGAGCACACTTTCGAAGAGGTCGAACATCATATCCTCGACACTTGCCAAGGGCAGCGTAAAGCTGATATCCGAAGGTCTCGAGGCCGCATACAGGAACGGCAGGGATGTAAACGCAAGGTACAGGATGGCAATAGCCGCGACACTTGCCGGAGCATCCTTTGCAAACTCTAGCGTCATCCTAGGTCATGGATTATCGTATGCGCTCAGCACACTCTTCCATGTACCGCATGGCCTCGGTTGTAGCATCGCCCTACCTTACGTAATGGAGTATAACCTGCAGGAGCGTGTTGAGGAGTTGAAGGATATCGCGTTTTATCTCGGGATAAACGTCGGAGGTCTTGATGATGTAAAGGCCGCAAGGATGGCTGTCAGGGCCGTAGTGGACCTAATGAGGGAGGTCGAGCTTCCGCTCAGCTTAAGGGAGGTAGGCATTCCCAAGGATGCTATACCGAAGTTGGCGGACATCCTTGTATCGAAGTATCAGCGTCTGCTCGTCAATAACCCCCGCGAGGTCAATTATGAGGATGCAAAAAGGATCTTCGAAAAGATGTGGGAGGGCGAGCTGGAGAGCCTAAGCGGCTCAAAGGGTTAATGCACCCATCGGCCCATGGTACGCTTGTACACCGCCAATTAGTTCAGCATGCTGGAAAAATTTTTCCTGTGGTGCTGAACTAATTAGCCGCGGGGATGATGAGCTCGGGAAATACGAACGGATGAGATGGGTCTTAAGTTCTGACCCCAAACTATAGCCTGTAGTAGGACTTCGGGGCATGCCTTAACCATATCCTCTTAAGCTTCCCTATGTCCCCGAGTACCCTCTCATCCTTTATCTCTTCAGCCCTTTTTCTGTTGGATTCCAGAACAAGCTCCAGCAACCTCGAGCCCGTCTGCTTGAAGAGTATCTCCGTATTCTGGATCAAGCAGTGGCCGCCGATCACGTCCGGGTAATATATCGGCCTATCCTTCAGAACTTCATGCACCTCGGACACAAACTCTGCAACGGTGTCTAAGTCCGCTCCGAACCTCATCGCTATGCGGTGCGCTTCATGCCATGACGCTATCATGATGGCCCTATACACCGTCTCCCACAATTTCGCCAGCTCAAGAGACTCTGGCTCTTGCGATACCCTTACCCTAAACCCTGCACGCTCTAGGTGCTCCTTTGCATGGTTTAAGGCGGCATGATTAACCGCAGCGACCCACTTCGTCCAGAAAGCCATGTGGTCTTTCATCAGAGGGTGCTTGCCCCTTACCGGCGAGTAGGCAACTTTCGAACTTGTTCTCGACTGCAATGCTCTGGTCGTTCCGAGCGCAACCGTTGAGTGGATTATTACCAGGGATGGGTTTAGCATGGTAATGTAGCTTAACACGGTATCTAAGAACTGATTGAGCTCCTTGAACGGGTAAGCTATGTGGAGTATGTCGACTGGAGGCTTAACATCGTCTATGCTGTTGATGGTCTTGTTGCTGTCTAGGTCGTAGCCGTATACGTTTGAGAACTTCTCGGACAGTATCTCGTAAAGCGGCCTTCCAACCTCACCAAGCCCTATCACGAGTACTGTGTCGCTTTTGGTCTTCACGGCTTTCGTTGAATTTTTGCTGGATTTAAGTTTTGATGCATATGGGGTTTTCTTCATTGTTGTGTAAAAATCGAATCAAGGTATAAAAATTTCAGAAATGTTCGGCAGCTGCGAAGAATGCGATGGACATGCTGGACTACAGGACCTACATCGGCCTCGGAATACTGGCTTTTCTAATAGTATCCCTCATACTTAGGAGTAAGAGAGGTTACAGGATACCTGTATGGAGTATAATGGCGCTTGCTGCATTCGTAACCGTGATGTCAGGCCTCGTTGGACTGGAAGAGATGGGATACGTGATAGATATCGACGTTGTGCTGTTTTTGATAGGAATGTTCAGCTTAGTCGGGCTGGCAGAATCCTCCGGTTTACTGGAGATGGTCTCTGTATGGTTCATATCGAGGTTCAAAAGGAGCCATGATCTAGTTTTAGCGTCTTCCATACTTTTTGGCCTCTTGGCAGCGTTTGCCATGAACGACACTGTAGCCCTGATAGGCCCGCCCATAGCGTATACGATATCGAAGATCGCAAGGGCAAGCCCAAACATGATGTTCTTACTTCTGGCATTCTCGATAACAATAGGCTCCGTCATGACACCAATCGGAAACCCTCAAAACATACTGGTGGCGGAGAACTCTGGCATACAGGCGCCATTCATAACTTTTGTCTTTAAGTTATCCGCACCGACGCTGTTAAACCTAATCATCGTGCCGCTAATACTTCTTAAAATCTTTAAGGTTAAGAATGAAAAAATCGAGGTTGGACTAATTCCGCAGGAAACGATAAAAGACAGGAGGGATGCCCTTTTAGCTGCCCTAGTTTAACAACATCGATAGTTGTGCTTACAGTGAATGACTTGTTTGAGCTGAGTGGGCTTCCCCATGTAACTAGGAGGGGGTTCATCCCATTTATAATAGCAGCAGGAACATACGCGTTCTCGAGAAACCCAAGGAAGTTGATCTCGAACGTTGACTGGGGAACGATAATCTTCTTCATTGCAATGTTCATAACTACGGAGGGCATTTGGAGGAGCGGCGTACTGACACCTTTAGAGTTCATTATGAATTCTAAGCAAGAAGGTGCCATGGCTTATCTGGTTATTGCGATGATATCCGTCGCTATGAGTCAATTGATCAGTAACGTCCCCTTCACTAAGCTCTTCATAATGCATATGCAAAATCTTGGCTATACCGGAGCGGATGTTAATGTATGGCTCGCATTAGCAGCGTTCTCAACGGTTGCTGGTAACCTAACAATACTTGGTGCAGCATCGAACATAATCATCATAGAGGCGCTGGAGTCTAGGATGAACGCAACGATATCTTTCTTCGAGTTTTTAAGGGTCGGTCTCCTTATAACGCTCGTCAACGTTGCGGCATACCTTGCTTTTTTTGTAATTTTTAGTCAATTTTTAGGCATATTGGGTCCGTATGTTTAAATTATGGTGTAAATAACAGCAGGCGGGGTTTAGTTGACGTTACATAAAAGACTTGACATCGTCAAGAAGCTCATACTTGAAGACTACCCAAACGCTGCTTTCCTCCATATAGGCCCGGTGGGTAGCGGAAAGACTATTTTCCTAAAACATCTGTTATACGAAAGGTTGAAAGATGGTTTTACATGTGTCTATGTTTGTGTTAAGCACTCGCCGAAGACGTTTATGTGGTTGATGAAGAAAAGGAACATGGACGTCGAGCCCTATCTCAAAAACGGCCATCTTATACTTATCGATTACTACTCTCTAAAAACAGGCACTCCACCAACATATAGCGAGTATGAGTCCAAGATATTAAAGTTGAAGAGCCTAGACCCAGTGGAGTTTAGCGTTATGCTCAACGAGCTCAGAACAAAGCCCATGGAGTTCGTTTATGTGGACAGTCTATCCGACCTATTCATAACTTATGGATATAAGAATGCTATGAAGTTTCTCAACATAACAGTGCCTAGGATAAGAGATACGTGCGTAGGTGCATTCGCTCTAGACCAAGGGATAATTAACAAAAGGTTGGAAAACTACCTTAGGTCGATATTCGACGGCATAGTAGAGTATAAAATCGTTGATGGGCCAAATGGAATCGAGAGATACATAAGGATTGCTCATTTTGATCTCGCAGAAATAGACACTAGATGGCACAAGCTGATAATAGGCCCATATAATATAGAAATCGAATAGGTGCAAAGAGTATTTTTGCATTTTTCATTTCCGCTGAATATGACTTTAAGCTTAGTGCCATTATTGTTAAGTAAACCCTAAGGTATTAATGTAAATTTACAAAAACATCACTGCGGCTCAGACCCCGCTCCTAGCAAACATGCAATAAGCCGCGACGTTCTCTCATCATCGCCGAAATTCCTAAATGCATGCACGCTTTATAAGGCTTCCTTGTCTTTAATCCTCTTCCATCGATTGGCTCAGATACCCCAGAGGATATCACAGCTCAACCATTAGGGCTTCATCATAGCCGTCAGAATCTTCAAGCAAGGTCACGGATAAAGCTTTATCCGCGCTTTTGTCTCAGATCGCGGACATGTGCTCCACCACCTTTCACTAGGAGTTCGCCATCGTATATCAGCTCACCCCTCCTGAAGACCGATGCAACCCTTACGGAGAACCTTCTACCCTCAAACGGTGTGTACTTCGCCTTACTTAAGAAACTCTTGGCGCTCACACTCCATCGCACATTCGTGTCAAAGACGACGAGGTCCGCATAGAAGCCTCTCCTGATGTCTCCTTTAGGTATGCCTAGGTACTCTGCCGGAGATTTGCAGAGCTTTTTGATGAGTGTTGATATGCCGAGCCTACCCTCAAGGCATTCGGTCAACATCAGAGGGTATGTTATCTCTAGTCCAGGAAAGCCTGGTGCTGGCTGTTCGGACAACTTCTCCTCCAAAGCATGCGGAGCATGGTCGGATGCTATGAAATCCACTGAACACCTTTCTAAGCCTGAAAAGATGTACTGTTTATCGGCAATGGAGGCGAGCGGTGGTCTCACCGCCGATATTTTTCTTGTATTCTCGTCAAGTTCATCATAAGATAAGAGGAGGTGGTGAGGTGTTGCTTCTACTGTTATCCTCGCATCGAGTTCTTTCCTCGCGAGTTCTATCATTTTCAGAGACTCGGCCCTTGAGATATGTGCGAACCTTACAACATCGCCAACTTTTATGTGCGACAATAGCATCCTTACTGCCTCCACCTCGTCGCCCCCTTTCAACTCCGCATGGACGACGAGTCTCATACCACTCTCCCTTGAGACTTTGAGATAATCTTCGATTTTTTCCAAGTCTGCAGGGTAGAGTTTCATACCACATGCTCCTAATTCCAACGCCCTATTGGCATCCTCAACCTTTTCGAGCGGTCCTACATGAACCGAGTAGTCCACAATGGCGCGTGCCGCCAGTAGCCTGAGCCTTTCTTTAAGAGCCTCGGGACTCCTTATCGGTGGTGAAGTGTTGGGCATCTCCGCAACCGTCGTGACACCGCCAGCGGCAGCCGCGGACGTTCCCGTGAAGACGTCTTCCTTGTAAGCTTGGTTCCAATCCCTGAGATGGACGTGAAGGTCCGTGGCGGATGGTAGAAGTAGTTGACCTTTGCCAAGTAGCAGCTTAGGTCCTGAGCCGTTCTCACCGATACTAACAGAAGATACGAACTCGCCGTCTATCTCGACGGTAACTTCGTCTAGGAGCCTACCATCTACAACTGCTCTGCCGACTATCCTTAGGTCTGCCATAACTTTCACTATTGCGTCAGTTGCTTTAGCACTTCTTCCTCTTCAAGGTATCTACCGCAGTACTCGCACTCGAGCCTTAGAGGACTCTTTGAGACTACGACAAATTTGGAGTTCACGTGCTCCATCGGCTGTCTCGTTATGCAACCCGGGTTTGTACACCTAAGGATGCCGACTATCCTATCCGGTAGCTTGACCGCTCTTTTTTCAACAACCTCGTAATTCCGTATTATGTTTATCGTGGCAGTAGGCGCTATCAGCGTCAGCTTGTTAACCTGCTCGGTCACAAGCTCTAAATCCTCGACCTTCACGAGGTCCTTCCTGCCTAGCTTTCCACTCCTGACGTTCATCGTGACTGTTACGACGTGCCCTTCGCTTCCAGTTATTCCTAGCAACCTTAGGACCGCTAAGGCTCTGCCTGCAGGTATGTGATCTATAACCGTTCCATTCTTTATCTTGCTCACCCGTAAAGTTTCCTGCTCATCCATACAAACCACCTAAAACACTCCTAAAACTAAGCCTATCAGGGCCATCCTCACAGGAACTCCAAGCTTAGCTTGGATGAAGTATGCCTGGTATGGTGTGTCGTCTACGTCGTTGGAGAGCTCATCAACCCTTGGAAGCGGATGTAAAACCTTTAGGTCCTCGCTCGCCCTCGATAGGAGCTTCTTCGTTATCACGTAGCTGCCCCTGAGCTTCTCGTACTCGGCAGGATCGGGAAACCTCTCCTTCTGTATCCTCGTTACATACAGTATATCGAGGTCCTCCACAGCTTCCTCCAGGTTCTCCGTCTTCACGAAATCCACGTTCATCCTCTTCAACCTATCCATGAGCTCGGGCCTTGGCGAAAGGGGCTCAGGCGATATCAGCCATATCCTCTTAACGTTAAACTTTGTTAGACCATATATGAAGGACGCAGCAGCCCTGCCGTACTTCAGGTCACCGAGCACGCCGACCTCTAGCCCGTCTATCCTGCCCTTCAGCTTCCTTATGGTGTACAGGTCTATCATTGCCTGCGTGGGATGGTGCTGCGTCCCGTCGCCGCCATTTATCACAGGATGTTCGCAGACGTCAGCAGCGTGCTTCGCCGAGCCTTCGTAAGGGCTCCTTATCACTATTAGGTTGGCATAATCGTCCAGCATCCTGAGCGTGTCTGTCAGGCTCTCGCCTTTAGCCATCGAAGACAGGTGGGGCTCAAGGTTTATGACCTCTGCGCCGAGCCTCTTGGCAGCAGTCTCGAAGCTCAACCTCGTCCTAGTGCTCGGCTCGATGAACGCCGTAGCTACTATCTTTCCATCCAACGGTTTTCCGACGTCCAGAGAGCGCTCGAGTATAACATCGGTCACGGAGAAAAGGTGCTCAAGCTCATCCCTAGTGTAGTCTAGTATGGATATGACATCCCTAAACTTCCACAATAATGACCCTTACAAAAAATCCTCATCCCTGTATATAAGGAACTCACGGGCTTTGGCCAATGATAGGACCGGGAGAGTCCCGTAAAGGATAATATGGTGGTTTAAGTATACGAGGGGGGCAGCGCTTGTCGATTAGGATAAATCCTGCAGTAAAGCTCTTAGCACGCATACTGGGGCCAGAGCTCCTGCACAACGCTTGGCTTAGGCTCCTGAAGTACTTGCCGCTAGGTTTTGACCCTCCACGGGGCTTAGAGGTCGAGACAAAAATGGGAAGGCTGAGGAGCCCGCTAGGCCTCGCAGCAGGTTACGATAAGAGCGGGAAGTACGTCGGAGCTCTCTACAAGCTCGGCTTTGGTTATGTCGTAGTAGGTAGCTTCACGCTAAAGCCGAGGAAGGGACACCCCAAACCGAGGATAGCCTACAGGGATGCAGAACATGCGGTCGTGAACGCTATGGGTCTGCCGAACCCTGGCATAATGGAGTTTGCGAGGAACTTCAAAGGGGTTGAGGGTTGCAAGGTCGTAGCTAGCATAACGGGCGACAGTGTGGATGAGTTTGTTGAGTGCTTTGCTGTAGTGCAGAATGTTGTTGACGCTATCGAGGTCAACATATCGTGTCCTACGCACGAGGCTAGCGTAAGCATGAAGGAACCTGGAACTCTGCGCGAACTGGCCGAGAGGTTAAAGGAGATAAAATCAAAGCCCACATACATCAAGATTCCACCGCCTGTAACTTCAGATGAGATGTACGGCATGTGTAAACTGCTAAGGATATGGATGGATTGCGGTATGGATGGTGTGACCGCCGTTAACACGCTGCCGGTCAATGCGCCGGAGCTCGCGCTCGGAAGGGGCGGTTTAAGCGGCAGACCATTAAAACCGATCATGCTGGAGACCGTGAGTAGGATTAGAAGGGAGCTGGGCGAAGGGTTCGAAATAAACGCGGTCGGTGGCATAATGACAGGAATGGATGTGCTGGATGCATTGAAGGCTGGCGCGAACACCGTCCAGATAATGACGGTCATGCTGTTCAGAGGGCCGAGGGCTCCTAAACTCATCAGCGAGGAGCTTGTATCTGCTAGGACTTGCTAAGGCTCCATCTTCACTTTCGGCAAACCCTCCCAGCACTCTGCATAAATAACCTTTTAACGAAACGTTCCGTCCTTAGGTTTGACAGATTTTGATACCGCGAGCCATCCTCGAAAGGAAAGTTATCAACCACATGTCGAAACAAGGCCTGAAGTTCGAAGGCAGTAATGTGGAGGAAGGTACGTTAAGATTCGTCGGGGACGGTTCAACCTACGTCGTTAAGATGCTGGACGAGACCGATGGTAAGCCGGAGCTGATCTCTGCCGCTTTACAATCAGCGTTCTGGGCGGTCAAGGGTGAGAGGCCGTACATCTTAGTCCCGAAAAGCATGGCTTCTATGGACGAGCTCATGGCTATTAGGTTGCATGGCATAGGCCTCTTGTTGTATGGGTCACATGAGATAGAGGAGTTGCCACCGATCGTAAAGCATATGCGGGGTGATAAGAAGGAAGATGGAAGCAAGGTTTCCGTAGAGCATGATAGCATCCTACACATGCTAGAAAGGATAGAGAGGTTAGAGAGACTGATCCATAAGATGAACGAGGTAGATGCGTTAGTATCGAGGTTGGAGAGGCTCGAAGTGTTGTATGGAGAGATTTCTAACAAGTTATTGGCCCTTGAGGGTGCACGTCCGTTACACATCAAGACCACAGTACCTGACATGCCTAGCAAGAACAATAACCCAGGCTCTGAAATTGAGCTACCGTCATTCATGAAAGACAACCCGTGGCTTGACATACTGGCGGGCAAGGGTTAGCTTAACGTTTAAATCCATACCCATAACTGGACCTTGTTGGTTGAGATGTACGACGAAGATTACAAGAAGCGCTATGTATTTGGGGCAGATTACGGTACAAGCGAGTTTAAGTACGGACCGATAACGCAAGGCGAAAGACCTTTAGCCGTAGAGAACAGGGGCTACTTCCCAGAAAAATCCGTTCTCTCCCAGATAATGGGAGTTGATCGTGAAGTTGTCGTCGGCAAGGATGTGACGCTCTTTTTGGAAAGCGGTGCGGAGCTTGCTACCCGACTAGTCTACCCGATGAGGGAGGGCATCATCGCAAAGGACGATGCGAAAGCGTGGAAGGTAGTAAAGGAGTTAACTCGCTATGCGTTAGAGGAATTCAAACCAAAAGGTTGGGGCTTCAACGGCTTCTATGTCGTGGCGGCCCTCTCGGCGGTCGCACCGAGGTACATGTATGAAATGTTCTTTGATATGTTTGATAGCATGGCTAAAGATGCAGGCCTCGTGCATTCGGCGACGATAATCCCGCAACCCTTGGCTGTCGCCATAGCCCACAAGAAGACCTCTTGCGTCGTTGTGGAGAGCGGGCACGGGAACACACAATTCGCACCGATCTCCAGAGCGCCTATCAGAGGTGCGGTCATAGCGTTGAATAGGGGAGGTAGCGATGCGAATGCTATCATGGCTGAGATACTCAAAGATGCTGGCTACGGTGACTTAGTTGCCGAGGAGACTTTAGTTAGGAAGGTTAAGGAGAGCTTGGGCTTATTGCCCGCCGATTTGAACTCGGCCATAACATTCGCTAAGAACAACCCGGATGCTGTCAGGGCCGTTTACGCTGTTCCTGGAACGAGGCTCAAGATAGACCTCGCCGAGAACTCTTGGGCAAGGTTCCTAGTAGGTGAATACGTCTTCAACCCGAACCACGAAATATTCCAGAGCTACTTCAGGAGGGGAATGCCGAGGCCAAGGGACACGAAGGTCGGAGACGTCGTCTTTTATGGAATGCTCGACATGGCTGAAGCAATAACGACCGCCGTAGAGAAGTGTCCTGTCGAGCTCCAGCCTCTGCTCTACAGCCAGATACTCCTATCCGGCGGGAACTTCTCTTGGAAAGTTCCAGAGAAGTTGAAGAATGTCTGTGTGGATTCCGCGATGAAAATCAAGCGCATGATGGCGGAAAAGGGCATAGAGAACGTAGAGGTTACGATGGCATCGGAGCCGCAGTACTCAGTCTGGCGTGGCTGCATAGTTTACGGTTATGCCGTGCCGGCAAGTTACAGCTGGTCATGGGAGAAGATGGAAGGCTGGATGAACTTTTACAAATAAAGAGCTAATTTTATTGCACTAGCTTGATTATATTCGCCTGAATTCTTCCGTAGAGCAGTTGCCTGGTCTCGACTACCTGCATGCCAAGCGCTTCTGCTATTCTTCTAATGAGACCAGGTTTGCTGGTTATAACGGTTACGGTTGCGTGCGGAGCTGCCTGCTTGACCGAAGTTAGGAACCTTTCGTAGAACCTCTCTATGTTTCTGATACCCATCCTTATGCCATATGGAGGGTTTGTTATGATGTGGCTCGGCGGCTCGCGTATATAATTAACCAGATTCAAGGCATCGCCCACCCTTATTGACACGGTATCCACTACACCAGCCTTGGTTGCGTTTGCGAGCGCACCATCGACACTCTTGGGCGAAGCATCGATACCATGTATCTCAACCATAACCTTCGTCTCATTTGAGAGGAGCCTTTGGCGGACCTCTTCAATAACCTCTTTATTGATGAAGCAGAGCTTCTCTAAGGCCAGGTCACCCCTTCTTAAACCAGGCGCTATCCGTCTTGCTACTAGCGCTGCCTCTACCAGTATGGTTCCGCTTCCACACATCGGGTCTAGCAAACTCTCGTTTGGTTCCCAGCCACTCAGCAAAATCATAGAGCAAGCTATCGTCGGCATGAGGGATGCCCTATGATGAAAAACCTTGTAGAACCTTCTGTGGAGCGACTGCCCGGTGGTGTTCAGGCCGAGTAGCAGCTCATTATCCCTTAGCAAAGCGTACAGCTCGACGTCTGGGTTATCCAGATTAACCGCAAGCCTAACATTCCTAGATGCAAGGTATGATTCTATAACGCTCCTGCCTACGACTGCGGCAATATCGAGGCTTCTAAGCGCGTGCTCACCATGCTTCTCGACCCTAACGGCGAACGACTGTGATGGCAATATCAACTCACTATAGTCTACGTTGCATGCGAGACGGGCGACATCTTCCAACGAAGAGACCGTACCGCGCTCCAGCAATAGGAAAATCTTATGCAAGCAACGGGAGGTAAAGTTTAACAATACAGCATCACGGATATCGCATTCGAAGAACACCTTTCCGACGTCAGGCTTAGCTTTACAGCCTAATATGGACTCAACCTCTTTTGCCGCAACATCTTCTAGCCCTGTGACTATTGTCGCAAAGAACGTAGGCATGTCGATTCCATTCATCTATTAAATAATATGCGGCCGCCGGGATTTGAACCCGGGAATCCCAGCGTGGCAGGCTGGTGTCTTATCCAGGCTAGACCACGGCCGCCCAACTTTATCTGCTTCGGCTTCTAAAATAAAAATTTTAACAATAATTTGAGACTTTTTAAGCCAATTGATCCGCGTATTTCTCAACAGCTATGAGTGCTCGACCTCTAACCTCAGGAAGTGCGTGGCGCAGGATATGCACGGGTCGTAGTTTCTCACGGCTTGCTCGAACCTCCAGACGGCCTTCTCATACGGTAGCTTCATGACGGATGGTGCCATCGCTCTCAGGTCGTCTTCCATCCGCTTCTGGTTCTGTGCGGTTGGAGGCACTATCTTCGCCGAGAGTACCGTCCCGTCAGCAGCCACATCGTATCTATGGTATAGAGAGCCTCTTGGCGCCTCGGTGCAACCGAAACCTCTTCCTGCCTTTATTTCGTAATCGATCCTTGGCCCGTTAGGTTCTTTGTATTCATTGATGATCCTCAGCGCCTCTTCAAAAGAATACAACATCTCGGCGCATCTCGCTATTATACTCTTGAATGGGTTCCTGCATGGAACTTTGAAGCCTACGGACTTTAGCGTATCCTTCGTCAAGTCCCAGAGCTTGTCGTAATTCAGGTTTATTCTTGCCAAAGGACCTACCATGTAAGAACCCCTGCCCTTTATGTACGAGTGGAGAGCGTTCGTGTACGGAATGTGTTCTTCCACGAAATTGTCCTCGTACTCCCTTATCTGTATATCTAGACCCTTGTTGGATACTATTCTTCCCTCATTGAACGGATATTCATCTGGATGCCTAAGCGATACGAATTCATAGTCCTGCTCGAAGTCGGGGAACTTGAGGTCTGCGACCCACCTGAGTAGCTCAACACTGAGATCCATGCCCTTCTTTAGGTCTTCCCTCAGCACTTCCATCTGTCTCTTCGTCGGAACCTTGTAGAATCCTCCGACGCAGACGGATACTGGATGTATCTCCCTTCCGCCAAGCCTTGCCATGATATCGTTGCCTATCTTCTTAACGATTAGCGCTTTCTTAACGATGTCTGGATGGTCCTTTGCCATCCTTATCGCGTCATCGTAACCAAGAAAGTCGGGCGCATGTAGAAGGAATGCATGAAGTGCATGACTCTCTATCCACTCTCCGCAGTAGATAAACCTCCTGAGCTCTCTTAGAGGGCCGTCTACCTTCGCTCCAAACACGTCCTCGAATGCATGGACGGAGCTCATTTGGTACGCTATTGGACATATACCGCATATCCTCGCGGTTATGTCCGGTACCTCATAGTACTTTCTCCCCCTAAGGAAGGCTTCGAAGAACCTAGGCGCCTCGAATATCTTGAACTTTACATCCAGGACCTCATTACCCTTTACCTTTATGTAAAGAGCACCTTCGCCTTCAACCCTTGCGAGGTAATCTACCTTTACCGTCTTCACCCTATTCTTCAATTAACCTATCCACCTCCCTAAACTCCTTTGACCAACCTGTAAACTCTCTAAACATAAGGACTATGTCTTTCTTATCCATTCCGAGCTCGATGAACTTGCTTGCTAGACTCTTCACATTCGGGCTCTCCATCGGACCGAAGCATCCGTAGCATCCTCTAGAATACGTCGGACATAGCGCACCGCATCCTGCCTGCACGACAGGCCCGAGACAAGGTATGCCCTTGGCGACCGTTACACAAACGTTACCCTTTCTTTTACATTCCATGCATACGCTGTATGTGGGTGTGTTCGGCTTCCTTCCAGCAAGCAATGCTGATAGAACCTCAAGAAGCTGGTACTTGTTAACTGGACATCCTCTGAGTTCGAGGTCAACCTGAACATATTCTGAGATTGGAGAAGACTTTTCGAGCGTCTGTATGTATTCTGGTTTCGCATAAACATACTTTGAGAATTCCTCAACACTTGCCCAGTTCCTGAGAGCCTGGATTCCGCCTGCGGTTGCACATGCGCCTATAGCCACGAGCTTCTTACAGTCCTTCCTTATCGACTTTATCAGCTCAACATCATGCGGTGTAGATATGCTTCCTTCAACGAGTCCGACATCGTAGGGGCCTTTCTTCACCGCCCTCGTTACCTCCATGAAGTACGCTATTTCAAACCTCTGACCTATCTCCAGGAGCTCGTCCTCTAAGTCTACTATGCTCAGCTGACAACCATCGCAGGATGCAAACTTGTATACTGCTATCTTGGGTATTTTCCTTGCCATCAGACTTCACGCCTCCCGAAAAACCTGTTTATCTGATCCATCGAAAATACAGGACCATCTTTGCATACGAAGTAAGGTCCGAATTGACAATGTCCGCATAATCCCATACCACACTTCATATTCCTCTCCATTGATATGTATATCTTATCGTCGGTTAAGCCTTGATTCCTGAGCTCGAGTACAGTAAACTTCATCATTATCTCTGGTCCGCAGACAAAAGCATACGTGTTATCTGGGTCTAACCTTATACGCTTGAAGAGCGTTGTTACGACGCCGACGTTACCCGTCCACTTTTCGTCGCCCGCATCAACAGTTATGAAGGTATCCATATCAAACCTGCTCTTCCATTCTTTCAGTTCTTTCTTGTACAACAGATCGTTGGGCGTCCTAGCACCATAAAGGAAGAAGAACTTTCCGTATTCCTTTCTATGTTTCAGAACGTAGTATATTGCGGGTCTAAGTGGCGCTAGACCTATGCCTCCGGCCACGATTATTACATCTTTTCCTTTTGCCTTCTCCAAAGGCCACCCGTTTCCGAACGGACCCCTGAGACCGATGAACCCGGGCTTCCTTGTGTTCACCAAAGCGTTCGTCACAGCACCAACAATTCTGACTGTATGGGCTATCAGACGCTTCTCGTCTGGGTCACCACTTAACGAGATCGGCACCTCTCCAACGCCGAATGCATATAACATGTTAAACTGGCCTGGAACAAAGTTATACTCTTTCTTATCCAATGGCTTTAACATTAGTGTGTACGTATCAGGTGTCTCCTTGATGACCTCTTCAACTGAACACTTTCTCATTACTTCAACTTCTAATGTCTGAGTATTTTCTAACGTAACCTTTGCCTTCATAAACTCAACCTCTTACCCTATTAGCCTCCTCTGTAATATCTATACCGACGGGGCACCATGTTATACACCTTCCACAACCAACACATCCAAACGTTCCAAATTGGTCAACCCACGTAGCGAGTTTATGCATCAACCACTGCCTATAACGGCTCATGATCGACTGTCTTATTGACCCGCCATGAATGTACGAGTAATCTATGCTGAAGCAAGAATCCCATAAACCCCACCTCTCCGCCACGTCCATTGACAATGACGACTTATCGAATACGGAAGAGCAGAAACACGTCGGGCAGACGAGCGTGCAGTTCCCGCATGCCAAACATCTGTTACCGACCTCATTCCAATTCGGATGTTCAATGTTCTTGTAAAGATCGTCCTTTAGATTTTCGGTGTTTAACCTCTTCCTCACCTTGTTTTTTGCCTCCTCCATCAATCTTGACACGGCATCTAATTCTTCTGCCGTTGCGTTCCTACATCCGAGCCTATTCACGACCTCTGCACCCCTATTCGTCATGACGTCCAAGATAAAGACGTGGCTTCTGTCCGTTAAGAACTCGGTGATGCAGATATCATAGCCTGACTGTGCAAACGGACCGGTGTTCATGGATGTGCAGAAGCAGTTATTACCTGGCTCAACGCAGTTGACCGCTATAAATACTGCATCCTTTCTAAGCGCCTCGTACACACTTTCCTTATACGGTCCCTTAAGGAGAACATTATCAAGTATCTCGATCGCCTTTAAATCGCATGGCCTAAGCCCAACGATTGCTATCTTTTTACCGTCTGATTGTGGAATGAATGTCTTTCCATCCTTCCTTACTTTAAAGAGCAAGTGCTGCGGTGGATATAATACGTATTTCGGAGATTGTGGACCTACAACGTAACCAAAGTACCTTTTGTCATTTTTCTTAACTAATTTATACCTCCCAGGAGATTGCTCATCATATAAACCCCTTGCTATCTGCTCAGCAGAATCTAGCACATCATAAACGATTGCACCATCCCTCTCCGTTGGTCCGTAAACTGTATAACCAAGATCTTTTAGAACATCAATGATATTACCGAACATTTCAGCATCCAGGGCAAAGTAAGTTTTTTGCTGCGACGACAAGATACGTGCCCCCTTAAGTTAATTTCTTTAAAAAAAGAGTAGGATTTAAGTTTGGTCTATTTTTTAAATGTAGCTTTGATTAATTGTTCAAAGGTTCTAACCGCCGTAAGATATTAGCTCCATAAGCATCATCAACTTTCCTGCTTTATATGTCTCAGATTTTACTATGCCGAAGATGGGAACATTTTGGTGCGCCCAGGTCTTCATAAGATATTCCTCTTTGAAGAATTCAACTTTTATACAGTTTATAAATGTACCTGCTGGAACCGTTATAGTCTCGTAACCAACAAAGTAGTTCACATCTATAGGCTCTGGAGGTTTACCAGTCTCTTCTGTTACCTCTAAAGGTGAGAACTCACTTTCATACACTAGCATATTGTTATAATAAATCTGCATCTTGCCATGTACCATCTTTAGATCTTGTTTAGATAACCACCACGTGATGATACTTTTCATCATAACGTTGTCCTTTTGGGTTTCTACAGTTGTTGATAGAAGCAAGCAGTTCACGTTATTGTATGTCTCCTCCCCCTCAACACGGAACGTTATGTACGCCTCCGCTTCAAGTACCCCCTCTTCCGTGTAAGCCTTCTGAAGGTACTTTGCATAAGATCCTGTTCTTAGGTTGACTATCGGGCTGATACTCGGCGTGGTAACGGTTGTCGTCGTTTCGGTTCGGGTTTGTGTCTGTGTCGTCGTAACTGTGGTCATGGTAGGACTTGTAAGTGTCGTTGTAGTAGTCGCTTCAGTCCGAGTTTGCGTAGCCTCTGTTGTTGTAATTTGTGTCTGCGTCGTCATAGTTTGCGTTGGTGTCGTCATGGTTTCGGTTGTGACCGTAACAGGGCTTGTGGGTGTAGTTATGGTGGTGGGTGAAGGCGTGGGGGTTGTAACGGGTGCAGCCATGTAGTAAGCTATGCCTGCTATCACGAGGATTACAATTACAACCGCTATCAAAATAGAGACGGTTTTGGAAACAGCCGAACTAACTTTCAAAAATGCACACTTCCCCTTCCTTTATTGGATAACTGAGGTAGCAGGGATATTTAAGACTTTAATACTGGCTAAATGTTTTCTAATCAGTTCGGTGTTTAAGCCTTTATTAACGTCTCATGAAATTTTTAAATGATGAAGGGTAATATGGGTTTTGTATTAACTGCGGCGGTGGTCTAGTCTGGACTAGGACGCAGTCGAGCATTCGGCGTAAGCCTTCCAAGCCTGAAATCCCGGGTTCGAATCCCGGCCGCCGCAACCAACTTGCATTACTCTAATGGTGCACCCTCCAGTACTTTCAAGCTATGGCTCGTTCCAAGAATCGTGGCACCTGCGTTAATCAACGAAATCGCCTGCTCGTAGGTTCTTATACCTCCTGAGGCCTTTATGCCCACTTTACCCTTTGTGAGCTTTTTTATCAATTCCACATCCTCTAAAGATACGCCCCTAGGTCCAAAGCCCGTACATGTCTTCACATAATCCACTCCAGCCCTTACGGCGATGTCACATATCTTGCCCATCTCTTCGACTGTCAGGTACCCTGTCTCGATTATTAGCTTGATGACGGTGCCTGCCGCAACATCCATGAGCCTATTCAATTCCTCCTCAACGTAAGCGTAGTTTCCAGACTTTACCATGCTTATGTTCATTACAACATCTAGCTCTTCTGCGCCATCATCTATTGCCTTTTTCGCCTCGAACACCTTCACATCTGTGACGTTCGTTCCAAAAGGAAAGCCTACGACGGTACAAACCTTAACTCTGCTGTCGTTGGCGAGCAATCTGGATGCTAACTTCACAAAGCACGGCTGAACACATATTGCACGAAAACCATACTTAATAGCTTCATCGCAGAGCCTCCTTATGTCGGCGTCCGTGGCTGTTGGCCTTACGTCTGTGTGGTCTATTAGTTCCGCCAGCCTTTTCCTGCTAATCATAAAACTACATTGGGCTTCTAGGAAATAAACCCATACTGTCAGCAGCCAAGCATATGCTCCAAAGAACAAATTACATAAGATGTAACAGTCCATGCTTCCAAAGACTCGTCATAAATACGTACAATCGCGTTGGCTACCTTAACCGTCCGTTCCTCAAACTCGCCTCTTGGAAAAGCTCCTACGAGAACTGCGGGTCTCTTGTAAGAGGTCAACAACATGCCGAGTTCTTTCATTGTCAGCCTATTGCCTTTTTCGCTCATGAGAACCACCTTGTCAGGCCTTAAAGTGGACAGCAAATCTGTTAAAGTACCGTCCTTAAGTTCGAGCAATTTCTTACCGTTCGACTCTATGATGTACTGTTCGTATAAAGCCTCAATAAGGCCTTTAAACCTTTCGTAAACCCTAGGCAACCTCGTCTCAGGATTTACCCAAATCAGCTTATCGTCTCTTGTGTGTACGTAAACTTCTAAAAGACCCATCTTGGAAAGAACAGAGCCCAAGGATGTCAGTAGGCAAAAATGCACTATGTCAGGCCTTCCCCGTTTATGCGCATCAACTAAGTTCTTCATTGCTGCATGATGATACGACCTATCAAGTAACAGCTGATCTGGTCTTTTATTCCTTCTTCTCGCATCAGATACTACTGCCCTATGGTTCCAGCATTCTTTTGGGACGAGTTCGAGGGCCGCTTCCACGAAAACCAAGATTAGTTTTACAAAATCCACGACCTTCCAACCGGTATGCTATAATCTATTCGAATGTCTGAAAAACTTTTTGTTCCTTTGTTCACGAAGGGCAATAACTTTAATTAAAGAAAACAAATGGTGTAAAGATGCGTTCATGAAGAACCGTTTGCTCAAATCGATAGCGCGTGATAGGGTGGAAAGGTTGTTCGAGTTCGCAAAAGCCTACGTACAGTCAGACCCGGAAGCTGCAAGGGAGGCCGTGTCCATCGCCAGAAGGATAGCCCAAAGGGCTAGGCTGAAAATTCCAAAACCATATAAACTGATGTTCTGTAGAAAATGTGGTAACCTGTTTCTAGAACCATGCTCGTTCTCCGTCAGGATTAGGGACAGAAGGAGCACGCATGTCGTTGTGAGGTGTCTGAAATGCGGATGGATGAGAAGATACCCTGCTTTCAAAGAAAAACACATAAGGTCGGCCGTTCAAAAGCCTTAGTGAAAGTTTAAGAGAAAGGTGTATGATATGTTGCAGGTATTGGCTGTGAATCCAGAGAAGCTCATAAAGAAAGTGGCCGCATACTTGAAGGAGGCACAACTCGTAAAGCCACCTCCATGGGCCGCCTTCGTTAAGACCGGCGTACATAAGGAAAGGCCACCATCCGACCCAGACTGGTGGTACGTCAGGTGTGCTGCAATCCTACGAAAGATTTACCTAAAAGGACCGATAGGAGTTTCCAGACTTAGGACTATGTACGGTGGCAGGCATAGAAGGGGGTACAGACCTCCGGCGTTCGCGAAAGGCAGCGGCAGTATTATCAGAAAGGCCCTTCAACAGTTGGAGGCGGCTGGCCTTATAACGAAAGAAGGGAAGAAAGGCAGGGTAGTGACCGCTAAGGGCAGGGAGTTGCTCGAAGAGGCGACAAGGGTTCTCCTAAAGGGCTAGAGGTGCTTTTGATATTCTAAATTTTAAAGCAACGTTTAAGTTATCTCGTCTGAAAATTTTATTCAGAAGTCTAGAGGGGTGAAAACCATGTCGTACGACGAAGAGCTCGAACGAATAAGGCAGCAAAAGATGGCAGAGCTCCAAGCAAAGATAGCGGAAGAGCAGGCAAGAAGGCAAAGGGAGGCAGAAAGGGCTGCTGCCATGAGGTTGATACTAACACCGGAGGCGCGCCAAAGACTGGCTAATCTCAAGCTCGTGAGGCCAGAAGTGGTCGGTGCCGTAGAAGAGTTATTGATAAGGCTCGTAAATGAAGGTAGGGTAAGAACGCCTATCACGGACGAGGATGTAAAGGCGATACTGGAAAGGGTTTTGCCGAAGAAGAGGGAAACAAAGATAGAAAGGATATAGACGCAACGCACAAATAATGGAGGGTCGTTCAAAGATTGACCTGACATGGCGAGGACATTACCCCTCAAGAAAAGGTTGGCAAGGGCCATGAAGAGAAGCTGGCCAGTGCCTTCGTGGGTTATGCTAAGAACGGCACGCAAAGTTAGGACGCATGCGAGAAGGAGGCACTGGAGAGCTTCAAGGATAAAACCATAGGCTCTTGTTAATTTTTAAGCCTAAATATAGGCACCCTTCAAAACCTTTCATAGCAGAGAACGGTGTTCTACTATGGCCAAGGCCGTCGTCTCGAGAATATACACGGTACCCTTAAGGGAAGCATGGAAAACCTCTAGAAAGAAGAGGGCGGAAAGGGCGATAAATTTGCTTAAGAACTTTGCAGCAAGACATATGAAGTCAGATAAGGTGAAGATTTCGGGTGAGGTAAACGAGCTTATATGGGAAAGGAGCATACAAAAACCTCCGAGAAGGATAAGGGTTCTCATGGAAAAGGACGAGGATGGTGTCGTGACAATATCCCTGCCCAAGGAAGAGGGGACGGAATGAGGCAGAAATGGCTATAATAATGGAGGACTTCTTCGGGACGGCCGAGGTCGGCGTCCTCTCTTTCGCATCTGATAAATATGCAATCGTTCCTGTTCAATTGACGAAGAAGAAGATTGCGACAATATCGAGGGTTTTAAACGTAAAGGTCATCCCCACAACAATAGGCGGTACCTACTTGATAGGTGCCCTTCTCACCGGCAACTCTAACGGCATGCTCGTTTCATCCATAGCGTTTGATGAAGAAGTCGATACTATTAAAAAAGAACTGGATAACATACGGGTGGACATTTTGAACAGCAAGTTGACGGCGGTCGGGAATTTGATACTAGCAAACGACAAGGGCGCAATAGTGAGCCCGGAATTCACGAAGGAGGAGGTTGCGAAAATTAGAGACGTGTTGGATGTAGAAGTTGTGCAAGCAAGGCTTGCAGGAAGACCGTATGTCGGTTCAATATCCGTAGCTACTAACATTGGTGCGGTGATCCATATAGAATGCACTGAAGAAGATGAAGAACTCGTAAGAAGCGTACTAAAGGTTCCATGTAAACCATGTACTGTAAACGACGGTGTACCATTCGTAAGAAGCGGTATAGTGGCCACGTCGTTAGGTGCTGTTGTGGGTTCTAGGACCACGGGTCCGGAGCTTATGACAATATCCGCAGTCCTAGGGCTCTAATGCATGATGTAGTAATGTTTTAAAGTAACATGGATAACCGTTAAATGTATTCGATTCTGAAAGGGTGTGAAGTTTGGAGCTAGCGGGCATTGTCGGTAAGCCAAACACTGGCAAAAGCACGCTCTTCTCCGCAATGACCTTAGTACCTGTGCAGATAGCCAATTACCCATTCACGACAACTAAGCCAAACGTCGGCATAACACACCTCAGGATAGAATGTGTTTGTAAAGAATTTGGTGTAAAGGACAATCCAAAAAACTCGTTATGCATCAACGGTGTGAGGTTTATACCGATCCAGGTAATCGACTGTCCGGGAATAGTAAAGGACGCTCATATCGGAAAGGGATTGGGCCTACAATTCTTGGATGATATAAGGCAGGCAAGCGCCCTTATAGTGGTATGCGATGCGGCCGGTGCGACGGATATAGATGGCAGGCCTGTCGAGCCCGGAACGCACGACCCTGTAGAAGATGTCAAAATAGTTGAGGAGGAGCTGTCCTTTTGGATTGCTGGAATAATAGAGAAGGATTGGAGCAGGATATGCAGGGTGGTCGAGAACAAACAGTCCACGCTGGTCGAGGAGCTATCCAATAAGCTCTCAGGATTGGGCATCATGCCTAGCCATATTGAACAGACGCTACAATCTTTGGGACTTAATCCTTATGCACCATCTAAGTTTAACAGACAAGACATATTCAAGTTGGCAAGCGAGCTACGAGCGCTTTCAAAACCAATAATCGTAGCCGCGAACAAGATAGACATAGAAGGTGCCGAGAAAGGTGTTGAAAGGTTGAGATCTGCTGGTTACAGAGTTATACCCTGTAGCGCAGAAGCTGAGAGGATACTAAGGATTGCCGCAGAAAGAGGTCTTGTGCACTACATGGCTGGTGATGCAACGTTCAAAATCTTAGACCCTTCAAGGTTGACGCCGCAGCAGAAGAAGGCACTAGATATGATAGAGACTCACGTATTAGCACGGTGGGGAAACACTGGTGTCCAGCAACTCATCAACACGGCCTACTTTGATGTTCTCGGTTACATACCCGTCTACCCCGTTGAAGATGCTGAAAGGCTTTCCGACAAGAATGGGAATGTGTTACCCGATGTATACCTCCTGCCGAAGGGATCGACTGTAAGAGATCTAGCTTACAAAATTCATAGCGAACTCGGCAAAGGATTTCTCTACGCAATAGACGTAAGGACGAAACTAAGGCTTGGAGAAAAATATCAGCTTAAGGGCAGGGATGTCGTTTCAATCGTGGCAACAACGAAGCGTGGTTAACGGATGAATTTTGAGTAGTAGCCCAGTTCTTTCTTTGGTCCAAAACTCCTAACGCCCATTTCCGTTATTTGCCTCTTCAACCTATCTGCCTCCTCTTTTGTGACTTCTCCCCTTGACTCTAGGTAGTCAACGAGTTTTATGGCCTCCTCATCGGTATCGCAACGCCTTATGTAGTCAACGGGTCCTGGAAGGCCACCATGCAACACATTCATCGCTTCCTCCGCCCTCTTCTCAGAATCTCTTTGAGCATCTATCCTTACACACATCTTCTTCTGGATGATTTCCCTGTAAAGGTTTGGGAACATTTTCTTAAACTCTTCGATATCAAACTCGCCCATTATCCTGTTCTCACCCTGCCCTTTGGAACCCTGAGACCTTCCGGCTCTTTCATGAGTAGCTCCTCCAACTCATTAATGTTTAGGCCCTTCTTTAGGTCTCCAAATATTTCACATCTAGCGGGCTTTTTAAGCATTCCTGGCTCCTTAACTAATATCTCTAAATCATAGCCTCTTTTTGATTTTGCCCTGATCCTATAAAGCGATCCGAGTCTCGTCTGCTCTGGGAGGTTTATCTCTTCCCAACTCAACACTTTGCTTACAACACCCTCCAACTTTGAGATTACCGTGTTCAAATCCTCTGTGTAAACTTCTATGTCTATGTCGCTCCTTGGGGTAAGCACGCCCCGCCAAACGCTACCCACAAGCCTTGGAGCGAATGCTGACAGGGCCTTCATAACCTCTAAAGCATCTTCTCTCATCGACCTAAGCCTCTCGGCGAATGCCGCTCCCTCGACCTCCTCTGCATATTTTCTTAGTTCCATCGCTACTTCGTAATTGCTTGGCATGGTGTTTATCCCAAGGTTCTCAGCGGCGACCTCCTTTGCCTCTTTGTATTCAGATGCAACGCCTTCATACAACAGCATGGCCGCTTGTCTAGCTACCATCAATCTACCTTCTCTTCTATCTAAGGGCTTCCTAATCAAGGCAAGCCTTCAAGAAAAAAGCATTCATCATTAAATTTAACATTTTAGATGGCGCTTTTAAACCTCCTGCTTTAACTCCTCCGCTTTTTCTCCGGAATAAACCCAATCCGGAATCTTAAGGACTTTAGACTTGACAACGCCGACATGTCTCAATACTGTGATCTTCTTCGCCAGGTTGAATATATCTGATGCTGTCTTTCCCAAAACCATCTCTTGTGAAAGTTGGTCCAGCGTTAAACTCTCCCCAGCCTTGGTCACAACTTCCTTCATTATGCGCCTTATAGTCCTATCCTTACCGCGCCTTATTCTATTCACCGAGAAAGCCGTAACTGTCAGCCTAAGGTGGAAACCGTCTTTAGTCTTGACGTCAAAAATGCCGTCTATCTTTGTGCTACCCCTTCTGACCAAGCTTCTTAAGAATTCCCTTCCGTACTCATGACCGTAAAATATTGTCGAAGCGGAGGAATCCTTGACGCCAATTATTTTGAAGTATAATAGCAGATAATGTTTGGACGGATCGCCTGTGAGTTGATACAGGTCTGTCCTTATTACCCTACCGATCACTCGGTTAGGGTCTTCTGTCGCGAGTATCGTGCCTATCTCCTGTCCCCCGAAGTACGACGGTGCATACACCGTTACCAGATACTTGGTCTTTTCTCCTGCTTTTTTGGACAACTAGGCTCTCCTCTGTATACGCACTCTGTCCGTTGTCCCTGAAAGGTTTACTTATTAATCTTTGCTTTGTAGTCGCTTACTTTCCAAGATAGTCCTTTTTATAAGGGATGCCATAGATAGGATGTCGTCGAGTGTGTTCAAAAGTGACGATATGGGTCTTTTGCATTCAATCTCCGAAACGAGCTTACACCCCTCGACATACATCGAGAGTCTTAGACCTTCAGGAAGCGGCACGTTATCTGGCAATAGTGCAGATAGGACAATGTTTGCCTCCTCTTCAGAATCGTAGATAACCTCCAACTTTGCTTTGATAGGTTCAAGATCCGAGCTGAGACCCAATCCTCTTGTCCACCTCCTTCAGGAATTGCTCGAGTGCAGTTGCAGGCAAATCGGCTCCAGCGGCTACGTTATGGCCTCCACCCCTGCCACCTACAGCATTAGCTACATCTGAAAGTATGCCTCCTAAATTGATGCCCCTTTCAACCAGCGACCTGTTAGCCCTGGCTGATACTTTAACCCTGTCTCCGTGTCTTGCCCAAGCTATCAAGACTTTGTCTTGTGGTATCATTCCCGAAGACGAGATGAGCGATGCTAGAGAGCTAACCTGCCTTTCGTCTATCAAATCTCCGCCGTTGAAGACCAAGGTATGCTCCATGCTTGTTATAGCCTCAGGTCTGGTGAGGAGCTCCATGTTCTTTGCCATTTGAGTCCTGTAATCCTCTAAGAGTTTTTGTGCTTCTTCCAGCAGGTTTCCCCTAACACCTGCAGCTATCGCTATCCCCACCCAAGCATTACCAGTCTTACCACAAGCGTTCAAGAGCCATGCAAACTCCCTAGCATCCCTTAGATACGTCCACCTGTCCTCCTCCGTCAGTTCGTAGACTGCGCCGATTAACTCCTTGGCGATGTTGCTGGCCGGTAGCCCTTTTGATGTAAGGAACGATATTATGCCGTTGTAAAGCTTCGACTTCTCTTCTTCTGTCAGGTCGGCAAGCACGCGCCACCTATCGCCGTCTTTTACTTTTATACCTAGCGACGTGACTAAGCTGTAACATACATCTTCCCTGCCGGTTAGCCCTGGCAAGAACGGGCTCGAGGTGCTGGCAAGCGCTGCATGGATTGGCCTAAAACTCCTGCCGAAGAGTATTAAATCCTCTGTAACCTGTATGAGGCCCTTCTCAACACCTTCCTCGACTATCTTTGCGTTGACACTTCCCAGCCTCCTCTGACTATCTTTATCCTGTAAGTCGCCGAGAGCGCCTACAACGGCAATTGGAGAATAGACATAGTTATCTTCGCTAAGCGCCTTCGAGACTAAGTAAGCTAGGCCTGAGGCGCTTATATGCGTAGCACCTTCTAATCCTTCAAAATGGGGGTTTAAATGGACGTAGCACTTAGGGATGTCAAAGCTCTGCGGCTGATGATGATCGATAATAACGACCTTCTTCTCGCCAACCTTATTGTATATCTCCTTCACGTACCCGCTACCTAGGTCAAGGAATATTATGCAATCAGCCTCTGCCGAACCTTCATCCAATTGCTGAAAAAATTCATCAACCCTATTGACAGACCTTGCCAGAAATCTTGCATCACTCCTCCATAATGAGCCTACCATTATGCCGCAAGCTGACAAAGCGTCCGCGTCGTTATGGCAGACTAGTAACAGAAGGTTATCCTCTTTAATGCATTCTTCTATGAACTCGGCTGTGGATGCCACCGAAGAAAGCAACCGCTCGTATGCATCACTCATTTTATGCTAGGATACCTCCTCTATCGGCGGCACCCATTCTGGAGGCAATTCTCCTATCCTCTTATAATAATTAACCAACCTTCTTAGTTTGGACTCGATTAGCTGAAGTCTATGGATGTTTGCCCTGTCCGACTTGAACCTCTCGAGGTGTTTTCTCATCCTAACTACTTTGGCCAAAAGATTCTCTAAATCCTCGGGTATTCCGGTGTAGAGGTTGTTCTCCTTGAGTATCTGCTTGATGGTCTTCCCGGTTATCTGCTTGACGAGCGGTATACCATGGCTGTCCCTTAATATGACGCCTATCATGCTGGGCTTGTAACCCTGCTTATAGTACTCTACGACCAAACTTTCAACTTCTTCGGGTGTTGCCTTTACCCAGGCTGGCGGAAGCTTACTTATAGGTCTCACAGAATCCGACTTTCCACGCCTTCTTGAGTGCATCCTAGCCATGTTCTTTTCGGGTGAATAACTGGTGAAGTTCTAAAAATACCTTTAGGTCAGGCTACCTCAGCTCATGCAACGAAAGCTCATAAAAGGACTCTAGCTTTATTGTTCCCCGCAATCCCACACCATAGGTCGTTATGTCGTACATCGGTATCGGTATTTTCGTCGCCAACCATTCGAGCAGCTCCTTTGCTATTTTTAGTTTCTTTCTTTTCATTATCAACTGTTTATGCGTTAGCATGCTGAGGGGTTTTGAGAAGGAACCTATTCCCCCTTCCAAATCCATTCCGGCCAGGACGATGGCCTTGACATTGACAGAAGAGCTCAAAAACACTGCCCTATCACCATCCGTAAAGCCACCGAAGTTGTATAAACAACCAAAAGGTTCGATTTGTGTCGTTGGTAGAACCCTCTCATGTAATAGTGGCACGATGTTTTTAAGCTGAGGAATGTTATCACCATGTGCATGGACCACGAGTATCGAGCCCTGCACATGAGCCCTCAGCAAGTCATCAACATTCCCATCCAAGTCTGTAACGATGATGTCCGGAATTATATGATGTTCGAGTAGTGCCGTAGTAGCACCATCAGCAGCTACGATTACAAAATCATCTTTTTGGGGGAATTCGACGAACTTTTTAATGTCAACCTCAACAGAAGGACCAGCACCGAATACGACGGAAATCTTGCCCGAAAGCATTCGCTCAATATGCGTGAACTCTAAAACCTTCCCCTTTAGCATAGAATCAAGGAGCATAGACGCCTCTAAGTCTGCGAGTTCATCGAATTGAAGCTCTTTAACGATGTTGTGATACCATTCTAACCATTCCTCTAAAGTTATCCAAGGATTATGAAATCTTTTCATGTAATTTTGATTGGCGCGTTACCTATTTATGCTTTTGAGAAGCGAGTGCTCTCCTAATTTCTCCAG
The DNA here is from genome assembly GCA_023268355.1 of Candidatus Terraquivivens tengchongensis. GTDB lineage: Archaea > Thermoproteota > Nitrososphaeria_A > Caldarchaeales > Wolframiiraptoraceae > Terraquivivens > Terraquivivens tengchongensis. The sequence continues at coordinate 168,478 of JALNJK010000001.1, read as the reverse complement.
CAGTTGTCTTAATGAAGGCCATCATATCGTGCCCGTGAACGCTTTCCATACTTCTTACCCTCACCAATATCGTGCATCTGTCTCCAATCTTTAACTCTGAGGCTGCCCTTGCCATATACCTTGCCACATCTTCGATGAACCGTGCCCTCTTAACAGCACGCATAACAACATCAGCCTCATCATTCCTCTTTAGTAGCTCACGCGTTGTGGAACTCATGGATTCATTAACTATCCTGACGAGCTCCATGACGTCAACTTCGTCTTCTGACACATCAATGAATAACGTGCCGCTACATCTTTGCGTATGGGTTGCTATTGGTAGTTTATCTACAATTTGACCGAAATCTCCCTTACAAAAATTCACTAATTCCTCCTTGCATATTTCCTTGATCGATTCTAATGCGCACGGACAGGCAGTCATGCCCATGACTGTTACACCCACCATCTTTTTTACCGAAAAAACTCTTCCTTCCCTTGTAGCATAGCTCTTGGCATGTATGGTAAACGACTCATAGGAGGTATGTTCTGGGGGCATTTTCGTCTCGTAGAATGCTGTCGCGTCTGCCTTCACATACGATCTTCTAGAATACTCGTGCTTCTTCAGTAGAGAAACAGCTATATCCGCCGCCATATCTTCTAACTTGAAGACCTTACCCTCGTATTCTTTTATTACCTCCGCTATGGGCTCATAATTCCTAGATGCATGTATGCCGCGACGGTCAGGCGGAAGATCTATGAATGCACCGAACCTCACAGTCATGATCACCCTCAAATTTCCCAACATTACCTGGCCGGCAGGTATTCTTACACCATCTATCCCGACTAACCGTATATGCAACCTCACATCGGGCTGCTCGTCCTTTATATCTGGGGTGTACATTTCTCCACTCGACGTTTAGTAGGGAGACTTAGCTGGGATTTAACGGTGAGCATGGAATGAGAGTTTACGTAAAAACGCCTTCTAGGCTTCATCTCGGCATGATAGACCTTAGCGGTAGCCTTGGCAGACTCTATGGTTCTATAGGTCTCGCCATTTCAAAACCGTCCTTCGAAGCAACCCTCGAGCTTGGACTCCCTGATGTTATGATCGAACCATATGATGCATTCCTAAAAGAAGCCGCCGAAAGGTCCAGGTCGGTATTAGGCACGGTAAATGGGTTCGCCGTAAAGGTTATGGAGAAGATACCAAGGCATGTTGGCTTGGGTTCTGGAACCCAGACGCTACTGGGCATAGCGGCAGGGCTGGCAAACCTTCTGGATATTAAAATTTCGGTCGATGAATTAGCAATCAAGCTTGGAAGAGGTACTCGTTCCGGTATCGGAACGGCAGTCTTTAAGCATGGCGGCTTTATTCTCGATGGTGGCATAAACCCTGACAGGAAAATAATTCCGCCGATTATTACAAGGATAGACTTCCCAGAGAAGTGGCCCATAGTGCTTGCAATACCCTCTGGTATCAGGGGGCTGAGCGAGGAAGAGGAAGAGACAGCATTCAAGAACCTCGGAAGACAACCTGAGTGGATAGCTGATAGGATATCTAGACTTGTGTTGATGAAGTTAATTCCAGGCATATTGGAGGAGGACGTATGGGAATTTGGAGAGGCATTGAACGAGATACAAAAGCTTGTTGGTACATACTTCTCGAGCGTTCAGGGAGGTATATTCTCAAGCGAATTAACGCATCTTTGTATTAAAACTATGCTAGAGAACGGTGCCGCTGGCTTGGGTCAGAGTTCATGGGGGCCCACAGCATACGGTTTCACTGATTCCATGAAGACCGCAGAAAGGGTCGCATCCGCATTAAGGGATGTTCTTGCGGATAAGGGGATCGTACTAGTTACAAAGGCCTCAAATTCTGGTGCAATTATACGAAGAATTTAGACGTAGTATCTTAGAATGCTCTGCGACCTAAAACGTGGAGCGGTTTGGTAATGGTTTATCTATGAGTCTAAGTATCAAACATGATGGCGTGGGATGCTCTTCTCGGAGCTTGTCGAGTTCTACGAAAGGATTGAGGCCACGACGAAGAGGTTGGAGATGACAGACATACTTGTAGAGCTCTTCAAGAAAACAGACACCAAGATAATAGACAAAGTTGTCTACATGACTTTAGGTGAGATTTATCCACCGTTTGTAGGCATAGAGCTTGGGGTTGCAGAAAAGTTAGCACTCAGGGCACTCAAAGCAGTTACCGGTACATCCGAGAAGAAGATACAAGAGCTTTATGGAAAGCTGGGTGACATAGGGTTAACGGCTGAGAAACTTCTTACATCGAAGACCCAAGTAACTTTGTTCACAGAACCGTTGACTGTCGAACGTGTGTACTCATCACTAGAAAAAATAGCGAAGACGACAGGAGAAGGTGCTATAGAGACGAAGCTCCAAATACTTGTTGGAATTCTTGGCTCTGCCCAACCAAAAGAGGCAAAGTACATCATGAGGATGGTAACGGGCACGATGAGGTTAGGCATTGCAGATATGACCATACTGGACGCGCTTGCTGTAGCATATGGAGGTAGTAAGGAAGTTAGGGAGGCTTTCGAAAGAGCTTACAACATAAGCTCCGACATAGGTCTTGTTGCGAAGGTGGCGGCGGAAGGTGGGTTGAAAGCTATAGAAGAATTTAAGATGAGAGTTGGAAACCCGATAAGGCCTATGTTGGCGGAGAGGCTCTCAACCGCTGAGGAAATTTTGGAGAAGCTGGATGGCAAGGGATTGGCGGAGTTTAAATACGATGGTGAAAGGATGCAGATACACAAACGGGGCGACGAGATAATAATCTTCTCAAGGCGACAGGAGAACATAACCTCACAATACCCTGACGTTGTCAATTACGCGAGGAGTTGTATAAAGGCGAAAGAGGCCATAGTCGAATGCGAGGCCGTCGCAATAGATCCAGAAACAGGCGACATGCTTCCCTTCCAAGAGCTGATGCATAGAAGGAGGAAGTACGATATTGAGAAGGCTATAGAGAATTATCCAGTCAGTCTCTTCTTCTTTGATGTACTTTACGTGGACGGACAGGATTTGACGTCTAAACCGCTTCTAGAAAGAAGGAAGGTACTTGAAAGCATAATAGAGGTTAATGAAGGGGTCATGCTGACTGAGAGCAAGTTGGTCGAAAATCCCGAGGAGCTAGAAGCTTTCTTCTTAAGAGCTGTGGAGAATGGATGCGAAGGTGCTATAGTTAAATCTGTATCCCCAGAGTCCGTCTATAAAGCAGGTGCAAGAGGCTGGCTCTGGATTAAATACAAGCGTTCCTACGTTTCTAAGATGAGTGATACGGTTGACCTCGTCGTTGTCGGAGCTTTCTATGGAAGAGGAAAAAGGAGGGGAAAATTCGGCGCGTTGCTCATGGCGGCGTACAACCCTAGGGAAGATGTTTTTGAGTCTGTATGTAAGGTGGGCTCGGGCTTTACGGATGAAGATTTAGCCAAGTTACCGGAGATGTTGTCGCCCTATATATCAAAAGATAAGCCTCCAAGGGTCAATTCCAATATGCAACCAGACGTATGGCTTAAGCCTGCTGTGGTTCTAGAGATAATAGGTGACGAGATCACGCTCAGCCCCATTCATACTTGTTGCTGGGGTCTACTGAAGAAGGATGCTGGTCTTGCTATCAGGTTTCCACGCTTCACGGGCAGGTTCAGGCTGGACAAATCTCCAGAAGATGCAACAACCTCTTTGGAGATAATGTCCATGTACGAGAGACAATTGAAGAAGGTAGTTGAAAAACCTGTAGAAGGTGTTTGACCGTATGCTCGATGACGAAGAAAAATTAAAGAAGCTGGCGATGGTCAAAAGCTACCTAGAAAGGAGGATCGGCGAACTCTCAGATGAGATCGAGAGCCTAAGGCTGCTTGTATCTATAGTAGATGAACAGCTGACTACGAAGAGTTTCAAAACTGTAGAAACCATCAAGAAGGAAGAGAAACCGAAGGTTGTAGAAGTTGTGAAAAAAGAGGAAAAACCAAAAGAGTTGGGCGCGGTAAGAAATCTTCGCGGTAAATCTGGAAATCTGCTTGGTATGCTAACGGTAACACCGGATGAGATTAGGTTGACGGTTAATCCAGAATTACGTATAACGTCGGATATGAAACCCTTCTCATCTTTCTTGATAAAGAAGGTTTTAGATGCGATGGTCAAGGTTGACAAGGAGAATGTTGACGCAGGTAAATTAGAACCTGGCAGGGAGTTGAGCTACGACATAGTTTATGAAGGTGACGAGGTCAGGGAGATAATAGTAAGAAATTATCGGGACGAGACAAGGCTGAGGGAGGTCATAAGCTCTATAAGATGGGCCTTGGACACGATATCCTCATCCCAAAGATAGCTCTACGCACCCACGACCGTCACTACGATCTTTCTCTCCCTAGGCCTGATGTCCAACTCTAAGAAGACCAATTGTTGCCAAGTTCCTAGCACTAGCTTTCCATCCCTCAGCGGAACGGATATACTCGGGCCTATCAAGGCCGCTCTTACATGAGAGTGACCGTTGTAGTCGCCCCACCTTTCATGGTGCTTGTATGGATGATTTTTGGGCGCAATTTTCTCTAGGATGTCCGATACGTCGCGGACCAAGCCTGGTTCATATTCTATCGTTGTCACGGCCGCGGTCGAGCCTACAACAAATACGTTCACTATACCATCCAATATTCCAGAACCTCTTACTGCTGAGCTTACCATATCCGTTATATCAACTACGTCGCCCTCACCCTTAGTTTTTATAGAAAGTTCACACGACCAAACAGCCATTTTACGCACCACAAGATTCCCTTAATACTCCCGCATATATCTTTAGTTCAAAAAAGCTTAAAGGCGTATTCTTCTTATAAAATTTGTAAAATGAGGTACAGTACCTGGCTTCTATCCTTGGTCGTTCTTTCGCTTTTGTTGGTTGTTACACTATTGTATTTTCCTTCAGCATCCGCCTCCTATGGGACATTAAGCATTACTGTCAAGACTAAAGACGGAAACCCGCTTCCTAATGCGATAGTAACAATAAACGGAACATTTTCTGGCACCACTAATGTTAACGGTCTGGTATCGTTTACCAACGTCAACCTTTATGCGAAACAAACGGTAGACATAGCTTATCTTGGCTTTTCTGTTTATAGGGTTACTGATTTTAATGCGTCAGGCTCAGGATCGGTTACGTTTACTGTAGACGTATCGAACTGGAGGATAAAAGTGTACGATAACTCCGGTAAGAATCCCGTCCCAAACGCCATAGTAAGAGTAGAAGTTGACACGCTGAGAAACGAGAGCAAGACAGGCAACGACGGTGTCGTGACGTTCAAAAACCTACCATGGAGACAGGATTATAGGGTTAAAGTGATTTATGCTGGTAGAGAAGTCTTCAACGAGATAAAACCCCTTGGCAATGATACGAGAAGTATTGAAGTAAGGGCTATGCTCTATAACCTAACGGTAAGGATAAACGATAAGAACGGAAAACCAGTCCAGGGCGTTGAAGTAAAGATTTGGAACGGTTCTAAAGCATATCCTGTTTATGCTAGCGCGACTAGCGGCTCTGATGGCAGAGCATTCCTGAAATTCTTGGTTCCAGAAAACTATATCGTCCTTTCGACCTATAAAGGTGATATACTGGCTAACGACACAGTAAGCGTCACGGGAGATAAAACGCATACCATGAATACACATCTCCAGATGGTTAACGTAACCGTTTACAATTCTAAAGGTAACAGGATTATTAAAGGCGAAAGTTACGAGCTTAAGGGTCAGCTATTTCGTGATGGTACACCATATAGCGATGTTGTGACCACAAAAGACGGTATTCTAAGGCTGGGTCATGTATACTATCCAAGAAATTACAATTTGGTTGTGAGCTTTGCAGGCATCAAAGTATATGAAGGGAACTGTAGCATAAATGAGCAGACAGCCACGTTTAATATAAACGCAAAATTCTACGACGTTTTCGTTCAGGTTAGCGAAGAAGGACTTTTCAGTAAAAAGCTGAAGGATAACGTCAAGGTAACGCTCAGCCTAAGTGACGTTTTCACCGTCACGGCCATGACGGAGCAGGGCCTGGCAACTATCAGGGACGTACCTCCCGCCACTTACAAATACGAAATACATTATGAGATATACTCAGTGGGTAAAGGAGAGATTAGCTTTAGCTCTGACAGAGAAACGGTCAGCATGAAGTTAAAGACCTACAGACTGAATTTGACGTTCGTAAATTCTGAAGGTGACAGAGTCCCAGCGACTGTTACGATCAAAACTTATGATGGAAAATTGCTAGGTGATGTAACTTCTGACGATAAAGGTTTGGCCGTTGTGACGGGACTCATACCGATAAGATACTTCCTTCATGTAAAGTACATGGGCTTTGATGTGGCTACTGTCGAAGATTTGGTGATTGATAACGACCGTGAGATGACTATCAAGACCAATGTTCACAACCTCAAGCTTGAAGTTTTAGATTATGATGGCATAGCGCCTGTCAACGGTGCAGAAGTGTCCGTCAAAGTTGGTGATACTATATTAAGGGGGGCAACAAACTCTTCGGGCATCGTTATCATAAAAAACATACCTCAGACGGTTTGTAGCTTATCAATCGAGCTATACGGTGTTGAGATCTATAGCGATTCCTTTACTGTAACATCTAGCGTTTTGCGCACGGTATCGAAGACGCGCGTATACGATGTAATCATCAAAGTCTTTGATGCCGATAAGGTGTCGCTAGATGAAGGTGTTGTTTCTGTTGTATTTGGAAGCCATGAGTTAAAAGCCAACCTGACAACCGAAGGTACCGCAAGGATTGAAAACATACCAGCATCACAGCTTTTGGTCAAGCATTATCTTTACGGCGTTGTTGCAGGTGAGGTCAGTACAGCGCTACAATACGACGAACAACGTGTGGAACTCCTGTCAAACGTTTACACCGTTACGCTAAGCTATAGGATGGCGGACGGTGAGCCCATGTCCTCCGGCTACGTTAAGGTATACCTCGGAGGGAAAGAGTTGATGGTACTCGAATTGGACAAGGCTGGCAAAATATCGAAAAGGTTACCAAGAGGGGACTACACTTTCGTCGCCTATTACCAAGATACTGAGGTTTCCAGAAAAGATCTTTCAATTTATGACAGGGTCAACATGCTTTTAGACGCGGAAGTCTACTTAACGGTTCTCAAGTTGAAGAACATAAAGGGCGAACCAATTGAGGGTGCTGAAATAACGTTATCAAAAGAGGGGAGTGCTCCCATATATGGAATCACTAACCCAGACGGAACGTTCTCCACATACCTTGCTAAGGGCGCATACAATTGTCAGATCAGGATGGGTGATTATGTGCTCAACTCAACTTACAAGGCCAACGCTAACAACGAAGTCGTTATACTACATCTTATGCCGAAGATTGTGGAACCCTATATCGTGCTCGGTGTAACTTTAGGTCTCATCGCTTTAGTCAGCTTCTTTTATGTGAAAAAATTTATCAAGGGGCGGAGTATTCTACGAAGACAGACGTTGCGTAGACCAAAGGTTCGTGATAGTGAAGGAGCAGGGGTTCGAAGAGGGCGTTTACCAAGATTATAGGTGAGCTGCATGGTTCAACTTAAAATCATAAAACACATATTCCAATACTTCCTCTACGCATTCTTAATTTTCCTGATAGCTCTTAGTATATTCTCTGCAGCCCAGAGCACTATTGGCTCCTCGTTTCCATTCTTAGTCGTGAAAAGCGGAAGCATGGAGCCTGTTATACATGTTGGAGACATAATAATCACCATACCGGTCCAGCCTTCCGAGATAAAGGCTGACCCAAAGGACGGGGACGTGATAGTGTTCTTTAAACCCCCATACTGCGATGACCTACGCTATCTTATAGTGCATAGAGCCATAGGGGTCACGGAAGAAGGTTTCATCACCAAAGGTGATGCAAACTCTATGTCAGATCCCTGGAGCCCTGTTCCACCAAGCTGTATCGTAGGGAAATGGACTGGAATGAAGATACCATACTGGACAGGCTTAGGCTACTTATCACTTTTCGTGAAGGGTGAGATATTCCCTCCTTATGGTCGCATAACCCTCGTGCTTCTCATCATTGTTAATGTTCTCTTAATCTTCTTGGAATTCAAAAAAATTCGGAGGAAGGTTGAACGGACTCCAGCTGGAAATTAATACTTTTAGCTTATTCATTATGGATGAGTAGATCGTGTTAGGTGCTATCCTAGATATCAATGCGTCGTAATGTTTGATAAATAGTGCAAGCTGGATGGCCTCTTGCGTCATACCACGTTCTAAGAAGAACTTTATCCTCGTCGCATGGATAAGCGATTCGATGATTGCGTACTCAGCTCTTGTATATGGTTTTGCTTCTCTTCTTTTCCATAAAGCCTTGAGCACTTTGCATCTGAAGACCGCTCTCTCATCATCTTCGCTTACTAAACCCTCCACGACGAATTCTAGTCTGGCATAAGCATTTGTCAACGATGGTACAGGAACGGAAATAGATGAGGTAAAGAGCTCGTTAAAACCGATTTTTGTATCAAAAGTAGTTATGTAAAATATTTCAACATCGTCAGTAAAATTGATAACACCATATGGCGCACGTGTCAATAATCTATAGCTTTTTGTATTTTTGAATGGTCTCAATAACATAGCATCGTCCTCAAAGACGACGCCCATAGGTGCTGCGTTAGCCTCATCACCCGCTTTCGTGGTCAGTATGCATTCGTAGACTACACGAGGGATTACGTGGTTCGCTTCCATAAACTTTTTAAGGTCTCCCTCGGTATACGTTTCGGACATAATCATCACGCTCTCAGATACATGAAAAAGAACTTTAAGGTCTAAAGCCCTCCATCAAGAGGACCGCTAAAGACGAGCATAAAAGGTCTGCTGTTGCACCGGGCCTCATGGACCTACTCTTTCTAAACTGCTCATCCATTTTCTCGACCTCCTTCCTTCCCTTTGCAGAACTTATGCCTCCTAGCTTGATAGCTTTTGCCGCCATGGCTGATACGAGTCTAGCAACTTGGATCCCGGCCCTCCTCATGATGAGCGTGTCTGGTTTTTGGGCAAGTATCTTCAAAAACGTGTTAGTAATGGCTTCGTTCAAATTCTTTGTCTTTGTTATCTGATTCTTCAGCTCCTTGTACCCCAATCCGAACGTCAGACTGTAGCCTGTCACCCATTCATGTGCTACTATATCCCTATCTACGTAGCGCTTCAACGCCATTATGGGTGTGATCTTTTTACGTCTAATCTCCTCATAGGTTTTCTGATCCTTCACATCCAGATAAGGAACCTTCCCAAGACCTCCTGGCATCACATAAGCTATGGACTGGAATATCTCCTCGGTATCTTTGGGGCCCATCATTTTTAGAATGTTTCTCAGCTCCTTCCTAAGCCTACTCGGCCTAATGGGAAAATCGTCAGCCATACCAGCCGCAGTCGCCATCGGTATGACCAACAAAAGAGCGCCTAAGTGTGTGTTGCCGCCGTGCTGCCAGCTCAGCATCCGTCTCACCGCAAGCTTTACCAAACCTCCAACTGAGCCCTTTCGCCTTATGCCCATCATGGCAGCCTCGAAGAATGGCCAGTACAAAGAGGATGCTGAAGACAGGAAGTGCTCAAAACTGGTCTCATAGAATTCCCTAGTTCTGTGCACGAGACCTGGCTTAGGATAAGCACTTACCTCCAAGAGGAGTGCAAGTTGACAGCAAGCTGCTATATCATGAGCCCTATCATAGAGTTGCATCTTGATCATATCGTAAACTTCTCTTTTTAATTAAAAGCTTATAAACAAGGGGCCTTTATGCACAAAAATTGTCATTGAGAGATGTGGAAAAGCATTCTAGAACAGCTTAAGGAATATCCTGCACGTATAAAGGTAGTCAGGCTCATGATAGAGCACGGAATTGGTATAACAGAGCGAGGAAGTTTAGTCGTGGGACCTGTAGAAATAGCAGACCTTGCCCTTGCAAAAGCTGCTGGTGTTGATAGAAGGGTTGTAAGGAAGACCGTCGAATACCTATTATCAGACGAGACTCTAAAAAAGATCTTTACAGGTCTGAGGCCTGCAGGAGCCTTATTATCGCCAATCGCAAAGATCCTAGGTTATTCCGTTCTTGAAATCAGGGCAGACCCCTCTGCTGTCGGCGTACTTGCAAAAATTGCCACAATATTATCCGAGGAGGGCATAGTGATAAGGCAGGCTTCCGCCGAGGACCCTGATCTATTCCCTGAACCTAGACTGATTCTCGTCCTCGAGAAACATCCTTCAGGCGATGCTATCCGAAAGATATTGAACGTTCCGACGGTAAAGTCCGTTACGGCGTACTAGAGGTGAACCAGATGGTTATGAAAAGCCATACCATTGACAGCCCGACTTGATTTTATGTGTAGAGAAAGTTTAAGACAAAGGTTAACTTTTTTACTCATATGATTGAAGAAAAGGACGGCCTTTCTGATGAGGAGATAAGGGGCATACTTTCCAAACATAAGGTCGTAGCCGTAGTTGGTATGAGCAGGGACCCAAGTAAGCCGGGTCATTATGTTCCAAAGTTCCTCATGAAACATGGATACAAGATAATACCAGTCAACCCTAATGTGGACGAGATCAATGTTGGAAACCAAGTATTGAAGTCTTATAGGAGCCTTCTCGAGATTCAGGAAGATGTTGATATAGTTGATGTATTCAGACGCTCTGAGGATGTACCACCAGTAGCCGAGGATGCTATAAAAAAGGGTGTGAAGGTATTCTGGATGCAGGAGGGCATATACAACAAGGAGGCAGCTGAGAAGTTACGAAAGGCTGGCATAACAGTTATCTGGGACAGGTGTATAATGAAGGAGTATTCTAGGTTGTTTAACGTAAAACCTTTTGTTCCAACCTCAAAATTATAATGCTCTGCCGACTGGCAGGTGAAGTATTTTTGAAATACAGATTGATGGACTTGTTAGCGTGTCCAATTTGTAAGAAGTTTCCGCTCTCGCTTTTAGTATTTACCGAGCTAAGTCTTCAACCTCCGAAGAGCATAAGGAAATGCGAGCTTTATTGCGCCTACCACAACAACAACCTATCTGAGATACAGAATCCTGATTGTGCATCATGTTATACGAAAGAAATATCGTCCGGAATGCTAATATGCGGTGGTTGTGGAAGATGGTATCCGATAGAGGAGGAGATACCTAGGTTGTTACCCGACGAGCTCAGGAAACCTAACGAAGATGTCGAATTTCTGAGAAAGTGGAAGGAGAAAATACCCGAAAAGGTTCTAAGAGAGGGTAAGCCTTTTTCATTAAAAGAGCAGGTTGAGTGATCAATGTGAAAGTGCTTAAACAATTTGATGCTGATTGTAGTATCGGATATTGTGAGCTCTTAAAGAGATTCTCTGAAATTGGTATGGTAGCGAGGGAATTGGGTAGAGCGTTCTCGATAATGATGAATATGTTTCTGGATAACGAGTGCCACACATTGCTTGGAGTTGCTGGTGCTGCTGTTGCATCCGGTTTGAGACCTCTTATAACGAAGCTGATAAGGTTTGGCTTTGTCAATACTGTAGTAACGACTGGTGCGAATATAACGCATGATGTTATAGAGGCGATAGGTGGCAAACACTTCGTGCTTGAACGCGAAGAGATGGACGACGTTAAGCTAGCAAAAATGGGGATTTATAGAATATACAACATAGGAATTATGAAAGAGTCCTACATTATGTTAGAAAAATTCATAGATGAAACTTTTAGAGATGTAAACGGCACTTTCTCCAGCTCCGACATAATTAAAATGCTGGCTTCAAGGATTGAGGATGAAAAATCTTTCTTAAGAGCATCCTACGAATCAGGGGTCGAAGTATTCAGTCCGGCCTTAGCAGACTCGATAATCGGAAGCCAGATTAGGTTTAGGACCGGTGGCAAGGTGAAGCTAGACACACTCTCAGATATAAGCAAGCTGGTAGATAGAGTATGGACCTCGAAACGTACAGGGGCTATCTTCCTTGGCGGCGGTACCCCAAAGCACTTTACGATGATGGCGGTCAATGCGGCTGACAGGCCGCTGAGCTATGCTATACAAATAACCACTGATAGAGAAGAGCACGGCGGACTTAGTGGTGCGAGACTGGAGGAGGCCAAATCTTGGGGAAAGGTTAAGGTAAAAGGTATGATAGCGAACGTCTGCCTAGATATGTCCGTAGCCCTGCCCCTTCTTGTGTTAGCTTTCGAGGAATGGATGAGTCAAAACACTTCCGAAACACCTTAGAGTCTTAGAAAAAAGCTTATTTACCGAAAAATTACACAGATAACCACGTAAGGAAGGTGGAGAGTATGAGTAGCACGGAAGCCGTCGTTCTCGTAGGAAAGAAACCTACGATGAACTATGTGCTCGCTACCACGCTGCCACTTGCTGAAGGTAAAAAGGTACTACTGAAGGCAAGAGGACGGGCTATAAGTAAGGCCGTCGACATCGTAGAGGTCGTTAGGAGAAGGTTCGTTCAAAACGCCGTCATAGAAAAAGTCAACATTGGTACAGAAGAAGGCAGGGTAGGTGCTGACGGTAAGCCGAGGAACGTCAGTACTATCGAGATACTCGTCAGCGTTCCAGAGCAGCCAGCTAAGAAGAGCAAGTGAGCATATAGTCCAAAGACCCCCCTATAATGCGCCGAGTTCTTTGACACCTCGGCGCGAATCTTTTTATGTTTCTATGTATTTATCCGTAATGTTGTAGATCTTGGAGGTTAATGTTTGGATCGAGTCAGAGAATCGTCAGACGAGGATATCAAAAACGCGATGAAGCCTAGGAGGACGCATTCGAGGAAGGGTGAGAACGGCATAGTACTCGTCGTGGGTGGAAGTTGGCTCTACCATGGTGCTCCGGCCCTTGCAGCCATGGCGTCTTTTAGGTGCGGTATAGACCTGGTGTACGTTGCTGTGCCAGAGAAGATAGCGACAGCCATAAGAGCCCTATCACCAAACTTCATAGTCCTACCATTGCCAGATCTAAAACTAACGAAGGGCTCTATAAGAAGGCTTGAGAAGATTATCCCTGAAGTTGATGCAGCTGTAGTGGGTCCTGGACTCGTGCCGAAGGATGCTGATGCTCTGACGTACCTTTTAAAGGAGCTCTTAGAAAGGGACGTAGCGGTTGTGCTGGATGCAGCGGCATTAATACCGGACGTGCTCACTGTTGTAAAGGAAAAAAGGGCAGTCCTCACACCACATGCAGGAGAGTTCAAAAGGCTTTTTGGTATTGAACTTACAAAAAGCGTAGAGGAGCGGGCTGTCCACGTTAAGGAGAAAGCCTCGGAGTATTCCTTGACAATACTTCTAAAAGGACCTGTGGACGTAATCTCGGATGGTAATGAAGTAGTGCTTAACCGAACGGGCACATCTGCCATGACGGTTGGAGGAACTGGTGACGTGCTTTCTGGACTCGTGGCGGGTTTCCTATCAAAGGGTGCCAAACCTATCGAGGCTGCTGTGGCCGCCGCCAGAGTAAATGGCTTAGCCGGCGAGAGGGCTACCGTCAAGTTCGGTTACCATATAGTCGCGACCGACCTATTAGATGAAATACCGCAGATATTGAAGGCATACGATACTGTGTTAGAAGATTAGGCTTACTACGTAGAGGTCTAGGGATTATTTTGGAAAACGCCCAACAATTTCATTTCATTCAAAAGAGCTCTGAAGGTTGTGAACACATTCTCAGGGGTTACTATATCTCCTGCTTGCAATAACTTAGCAATTACACTCCTTGTGGCAAAGCTGGCTGCCGAAAGGGACCTCAAAGCGCTCGCTCCCCACGACAGGAATGCCGAGGTTATCGCAAAGTAGAAGTACCTGTACACTGGCTCACGGATTGGCTCTAGAAGCCAATTGACCTTCACAACGTCTCCGTCCGCTATGCCATCAACTTCTGCCATTATGCCTACCGGCATGCTGAGCTTTTTGCTTAGGTCTTTTGTAACATCCATAATCGATTTTATATCTTTGAATTTATCCGGTGTGGATAGACCTGAAGATACGACGTCTTCTGATGGAAGAGCCAACACAGTCTTAAAGTGCTCTCTAGCCGATTTTGCAAGTTCGTACGAATTCGTGAAAATTCTGGCCTCAACACCTGAACCGACAAACTTTGTTAAAATATTTCTTCCAACCTTTCCCTCAAGAAAGACTGTGGAGAATGTTTTGGCAGAATCTATAAACTCTTCCATGTTCACGTGCCTTACGTTGCGTTTGTAGGGCTCATAAGGCACGCCTTGACCTAATACTATGACCTCCTTACACATCAGGCTACATACATGCAAAAGAATTACGTTATCGTTTGATACATCATCAAGTGCAACACCGAGCTTTCCTCTATCTCTGCCTACATAGGCCGTCGCAGCCCTCAGGTCACCGGGTCCTGCGACTAACTCGGCCTCCGGCGGCATGCCTATCGATGAGACTATCAGTTCACCTGACAGCATCTTACCCCGCTCTGTTAAAAGCCCTGGTTTTATTCTGTGGAAAGTTATCGTTGTGTTTGCCTTGACCGCTGTACCCGCAACGGCACCCGTATCCGGGTCAAGACCTGAAGGTACATCTATCGCCACGATATACTTGCCCAACGCATTGATTTGCTTTATTGCAGTCAACCAAGGGTCTCTGACTTCTCCCTTAATACCTGTGCCAAATATACCATCAACGATAGCATCAGAATTTGCTATCCTATCGGTTAACAATTCTAAGGTTGTAACGTCTTTCACAATAATCATCTCTATCGTTGTTTTCATGGAACTAATCGCTACAAAGTTCTTGCTCGCTTCATATGTTCTTATTTTATCCGGACTTCCTAAGAATATTACAAGGACTCTGCATCCATAGCCTGCCAAGTGTCTGGCCGCAACCATTCCATCCCCGCCGTTGTTGCCAGTTCCGCAAAAGATTGTTACGAATTTGCCTTTCAAGTCTTTAAAATGCTCTTTCAGGTGGTCAGCAACGGCCTTGCCTGCATTCTCCATCAAAAGGATTCTTGGTGTACCAAGGTACTCGCTATTCTCGTCCGCAACTGCCATCTCCTCTGATGTTATGGTATCCATACCATCCACGATATTATTTAAGGAGGGCTTAAACGTTTTCTTCTCTACGTAAGCCAATTAATCTCGGTAGTTTTACCAAAACACCTCTTAATCCTTTCTGCCTGAAGACCGTTATGAACTCCTGCCAATCCATTCTAAACAAAACGATAGAAAAGACTATCATGATCACTACGGCAATGGATATCGATAACGCGTTCATAGACTCGCCGAGGAATACGTCCATTAACTCTTTATAGTATCTACCGACGTATGCAACGAATACTGCGAGGATGACTTTACCTGCGCAGTTTGCTAGCATGAACTTCAAAAAACCATAATGTATGATGCCCATAGGTATGTAAATTATGTCGTCAGGTAATGGGGTTAATGCGAATAGGAAGACGGTAAGCGCACCGTACTTGCCGATGATGGACCTGAAAAAATCGAGATTTTTCTTACTACTTTGTGATGCAAACCTTCTCCAAAACCTCCCTATAATATATGACGTAACTTTGCCTAAGGAACCTCCTAGCCCCGATAATGCACCTACGAGGAATGGATCGAGCTTCATACTCAACAGCACTATAGGGAAGAGATAAGGCAAAGGTAAGAAAGGTATGAGACTCCCTATGAAGGATATGATAAAAGAGCCGAAATAACCATACGAGATAAGAAGCTCAATAAGTTCGTAGAAGCTTTCCAAAATACTCAAATCAAACTTATCTCCCTGAAAGCTCCTCTATTTTCTTCTTGATAACTTCCTGTGCCAGCTTAACTAGTTCTTTTAACTTCTCTTCCGTTTTAGCCTCGGCAGTCATCTTTATCTGAGGCATAGTGTTTGAGGGCCTGATAAGAACCCAACCATCCTCAGAAGTTGCCTTCATACCATCAATTGTGTTAATGATGAATCCTTTGGATTCAAAAAACTTTGCAAGTTCCTTAACGACCATAGATTTGTATTCATCTGGACAGTCGAATGATATTATAGGTATGGATGGAAGTCTCGGAAATTTATCAACAATTTCCGAGAGTTTAGTTTCGCTTTTCGAGATTATCTCGGCCATTTTACAAATTGCAAATATCGCATCGTCAAAACCATAAACATCCGAGAAGTATATATGGTTACTCTTTTCTCCGCCGATTACCGCACCAGTCTCTCTGACCTTTCTCATCACAAAAGCTCTACCAACCCTACTCTCGATAGGCTCACAACCAGCATCCTCTATGACCTTCTTTAGGAAGGATGAGCAGCTTACATCGTAAACTACCTTGCCCTTTTTATCCAAGTTAGTAACAAATACTGCAAGCGCAACATCGCCTGGCAATATCCTACCTAAGTCATCAACGAAGACCGCCCTATCTGCATCACCATCCAAACCAACACCAAAGTCAGCTTTGGAGCTGATAACTAGATGCGAAAGGTGTTGCAATGTTTCTTGTGTAGGCTCGGGTAAGTGTCCCGGAAAATTTCCATCCGGCACGTCATTTATAGCAATCGTTTTACAACCTGCTTTGGATAGAAGTTTTGGAACAAAATTGCATCCGGCACCGTTTGATAGATCAAGCGCTATGGTTACCTTTCTTTCTGGCTTAAACCTTCCTAACAAGAAGTTCTCGTAAACTGGTAGGACGTCAATTTTCTTCAAGCAACCCTTCTTTTCTGCTAACCTGAATTCATTTTTCGTTGCCATATCTTTTATCTTTTCCATACCAAACCCTTCTGACACAGTATCGCCAGTATTGAGAATGAGCTTGAAACCATTCCACTCCGGCGGGTTATGTGATGCGGTAACTTGGAAACCCCCATCCATCTTTAATGCTACAACCCCAAAGTATGCGACAGGTGTTGGTATCATACCAGCATCGTAAACATTACATCCAGCATCCATCATCCCCTCGCTGAATGCCTTACACAATGCTTCTCCACTAAGCCGGACATCCCTACCAGCGAGGGTCTCGCCTTTGTTGCCAATGTAAGTTCCAAAAACCTTCCCCAATAACGTCGCAACTTCTTCGTTTATGTCCTTGCCAAAAACGCCTCTTATGTCGTATGCCCTGAAAATGTTTGGATCAACCATATCCGTTCTGATTGCATTGCTTGTTGAAATATGTTGCTCTATATTTTAATCCCAGTAAAGCGCAAGCCCGAGAATTTGACAGAATATCTTTTGTCTAAAAAGATTAGCAGCGCAGTAAGCTCCTCAACATACCTCGAGTTTCTCAAAGGTCCGCCGTCAATGGCTCTCACACCTTCTATCTTCTGCGCAAGTTGCATAACTAACTGCTTAGCGTCTTCGTGGTCGCTGCAGACAACGACGTCGCATTCAACAGGTTTTTCGAGGTCGTTTAAGGCATCGGCTGAAATATTGTGAAATGCCGCTACAATCTTAGAATTCTTTAACCTTTCAGCAACAAGCTCAGCGACCGATCCCGACCATAGACGTATGGGTCTAAGTGCTCCGCCTATCTCTGCCTCAAGCGGAACAACCGCGGACACCACGACTTTTCCGTTCACGTCGTTTGCAATAGATTTGAGAATCGGTATCAGACCTACTAGCGGGACAGTAAGAAATACAACGTCTGCTACCTTTACTGCTTCTTCATTCAACATTCCTTCAACTTTTACGTTGTTGCCTAGCGCAGCTCTGATGTTCTTTGCGGTCTCCAAAGCCCTTTCCGTGCTTCTAGAGCCTATGATAACATCCATGCCCGCTTTGCAGAACCTTAGTGCAAGACCAAAACCTTGACCAGCAGTACCTCCTAGAAGCGCTACCTTCACCCTATACCGCCCTTTAAAATTTGCTTCGTACTCCTCTAAAAACATAGCGTTATTCTAACGATTCGATAAGGTTAAGCGTTTCCATGACTGCATTCTCTAACCCAACTTTATCCCAAATTTCTTGAACGATTTCGGGTTTAGATGACGTTTCAGGATGTCTAGTAATTATCGAACAGCAATCTTTGTACTCCTTCAAGGATAACTCATAAGTGCCGATATGCTTAGCTAACCTTATTATCTCTTCTTTATCGTAGGTCAAAAGAGGTCTGTAAACTGGTAAATCCACCCCTCTTTGGGCGGACCATATGTTTCGAAGTGTCTGGGATGCGACCTGCCCTATGCTATCGCCTGTTACTATGCCTAAATAACCTTCACGTTTTGCTAAAGCCTCCGCTAGCTTAAGCATAAACTTTCTGAACAAAACTAGCTCAAGCTTCGTAGGCACGTTCAAAGCTCTCTCTAAGAATTTGTAGAAAGGCGCAACGAATAATTTTGAGTCTTTACAAAAAGAAGACAAATACCTAAAGATTTCGAACACCTTAGATCCTCGAACTTCCTGCGCATCCCTTAGCGCATGTAGATGGAGGAAGTCAACATGACATCCTCTTTTCATCATCAACCAAGCTGCAACCGGCGAGTCCAACCCTCCTGATAGAAGACTCAAGACCCTTCCGCTCACACCAACTGGTAAACCTCCGAGTCCCTTTACCTTTTCAAAATATAGGTAAGCTTTCCCGTTGGCAAGTTCTATGAATACTGTGACGTCCGGATTTTCGAGGTTGACGCTCATCCCTGTGTTTTCGAGTATTCTTGCGCCGATTATCTTGTTGACTTCAAGAGACGTGTATGGAAAGCTCTTATCCGCCCTTTTCGTCTGAACCATGAAGCTTTTTGCCTTTATACCATGTTCCGTAAGCCTTTTGAGAATATCTTTGACCATTATATTGATGTCCTGCTCGCTCTCGTATGCTAGCGCAAACCATGCTATTCCGAAAACCTTTCCCAAGGCTTGCTTTATTTCTTCTGAATCTACATCCGGCTCCAGCTTAGCTAGTATCCTTCCTCTTAGACGTAAAACATCATTCGTCTTGTTTTTCAATGCCCATTTTATATTTTCGACTAGCACATTCTCGAAGATAGGTCTATTGGCACCTTTCGTTCCTATCTCGCCGTAATGAACTAAAGCAACATCGTACAAGTTCTAAGAACAACCATTATGTCGAGACTATTAAGCCTAACTTAGAGTACTCTCGAGTTTTCCAAATAGACAATATGCAGTGGCATCAACAACGCTAACCTCAACAAACTTACCAAGCAAATCTCGTTTCGTATCCAGCACTATTGGCTTATAGGACGCGTTCCTACATACCATCTCACCATATTTCCCTACCTCATCGACTAAGGCTAAACCGTACCAGCCAATCCATCTTTCATTAGATTTTGTTGATAACTCCTTGCAGATTTCTGTCATAACCTTGCTTCTCTCATCAACGAGTCTTGAAGGGAGTCGTGGAAGTTTATTTGCAGGTGTTCCGGGTCTAGGATAGAATTTAGATATGTTGACTATATCGGGCTTTATCTCATTGAGCACCTTTATACTCATCTCGAAATCCTCTTCGCTCTCTGTTGGGTACCCGACGATTATATCCGTTGCCAATGTAAGCTCAGGAATCAATGTTTTAAACTTCTCTACTATTTTCTTGAAAAGCTGGGGCGTATATCCTCTGCCCATGTCTCTTAGAACCTTATCGGAGCCGGATTGCAACGGCAGGTGAAGGAACTTGAAGACTTTTGGATTTAGGTAGGATGCGATTAAATCGTCTAATATGGGGCTTAAGTATATTGGATTCATCATGCCTACCCTAATGAAGAACGTACCCTGTAGCCTCGCCACTTCGTTTATCAGGTCAGGCAGCATGTTCTTCCCAAAGTCGAGACCATAGCTACCCATGTCCTGACTCGTCAGCCATATTTCTCGGCAACCATCCTCAAGCATCTTTCGGGCTTCATCCACCACTTCGCTCATTGGATAGCTGAAGAATGGCCCTCTTGCTATTGGGACGATGCAGAAAGTACATCTTGCCCATCTACAGCCTTCAGACACAGGCACTATTCCTACGACTCTGTTTCTTCTATATCTACGCAAACCCAACTTGCTATTGATGTTCAGAGCTGTGCGACAGCATTCCAAATTCATGCGGCTACTGATAACCTCAACCACCTTGTAAATATCACGCGGACCAATAAAAACAGCAGAAGGGGCTATCTTTCTTATCGCTTTCCATTCTGCTGTAACCATGCATCCTGCTATCAAGAGCGGTTTTCCGCTTTCGTGGAATTTCTTTGCTCTTTCGAGCATTCTGTCGGAAGTTGGTTTTTTAATCGCACAGGTAACGAGAACGTTTAAGTCGGCTTCATCAGGATTGCTGACTATTCTAAAGCCTGCTCCCTCTAGCAGGCCGAGAATTATTTCACCGTCAGCTTGGTTAGCAGCACAACCATAGACCTCTGCGTAGACCTTTAGCGCCATTTGCTCACTTTATGCCTAACCCATACGTACGATAAAAACTTAAAAGGACATTTGTATGAGAAAAGTTGTGATGAATGGGTTTAACATAACGGAGCTTGTTTTCGAGCTCCGTATGCCCTACGTGAAGTTCGGTATTGGTGCGCTTTATGAGCTGGGCTATGACCTTTCCAAGCTAAAACTAAAGAAGACTCTAATCGTAACGGACGACTACATAAGCAAAAAGACAGATTATATTGAGCGCGCCGTTTCATCGTTTAAGCAAAACGGTATCGAGGCTGATGTTTGGGATGATGTTGAGCCCGAGCCTTCAGATACTTCAATACAGGAAGGGATAGAATTTGCCAAGAAAGGCGGATATGACAGCTTCGTGGCCATCGGCGGCGGTAGTTCTATAGACACTGCTAAGCTAATCGATCTTTACACTACACATCCTGCCGAACTGACTGACTACTTTGCACCGCCGATCGGTAAAGGGCTACAGATTCCAGGTCCCATAAAATTCTTGATAGCGGTGCCCACAACTTCAGGGACCGGTAGCGAAACTACAGGAACGGCTGTAGTAACGTTCGTGGAAAAAAAGTCAAAGTTTGGTATAACGCATGAGTGCTTGATACCTAAGATAGCAATCCTAGATCCTCTCTTAACCATGTCCATGCCGCCAAAACTAACGGCCAGCACGGGCATAGATGCGCTTATGCATGCAATAGAAGCATACTTGGCGAAGCCATATACCACGAGAGAGAGACCACAGTCCCCATCAACTAGACCTGTGTATCAAGGTTCCATGCCTATAACCGACTTTCTCGCTGAAAAAGCAATTCTGTTGATCGGAGAGTATCTCCCGAAAGCTTATGCGAACGGTCTTGACATAGAGGCTAGGTCAAATATGCATCTTGCAGCGTTTATAGCCGGCGTCGCTTTTGGCAACGCCGGCGTACACTTGGCTCATGCTCTTGCACTTTCTCTTTCTACGATTGTAATGGACAAAGGCGTGAAATTGCCACATGGCGTGGCAGCGGGAGTTTTTGGACCGGGCATGCTAAAGGTTTTAGAACCATTCTATCCAGAAAGGTGCTCGATAATAGCAAACTATTTGAGCGGAGGGGCAAATCCTTGTGCTCATAAAGCCATGTCGGAGTTTATTAAAACCTTAGGACTCCCGAGTGGGCTTCATGAATTAGGTATAACTGAAAGGGACATAGACACTTTAGTTGATGCCGCACTCATGAATAAGCGGCTTCTATCGCTAAGTCCTATTACTCCTGAAAGAGATGTTTTGAAGAAGATAGTTGTTGAAAGTTTACGATACTAAGTGAAGTTGAAAAAGTTAAATACAAGCATCTGTTTTTTAATAAATCGTGTGAGTATTCATGCCAGAAAAAGTTAAGATGGCTGGAACATGGCCAGGTAAGGTTGAAATTCTTGAACATTCTATGCCAACACTCAAGGACGACCAGATACTTGTCAGGGTTGAGCTAACTGGCATCTGCGGAACGGACGCCCACGTTTTCGAGAAAGGCTTCGGACCGCATAGGATATCCGGTAAGGTAGGTTATCCACTATACCTTGGACACGAGTATGTAGGCGTGGTAGAGAAGAAGGGCAAAGAAGCCGACAAGAAAATGTTTTACCACACTGAGGTGCCGCAAGAGGGCGACAGAATCTGGTGGGGCGTGGACCACTACTGTTACGTGTGTGACTGGGAGACGATGTACGGGTGGCAGCAGTGGTGTCTCGGTGCATTCTTCTATGGATTTGACGAAGTTCCGTTCCACGGTGCATGGAGTCGTTATGTCATCATCGAGCCCGGTACCCATATTTGGAAACTTGCAAAGCACATAACACCAGAAAAAGGTGTCGTCGTAGAACCTTATATCGTAGGCCTGAGGGCCGTTGATAAAGTGCTGACGTTGTTGTCCATCTCCGAGAAAGAGGCTAACCCCGATGCCGACCTATTTGTGATATATGGTGCAGGCGCCATTGGAAACGCAGCACTTACTGCCCTTAAGACCTCGGCTCCAAACTCTATCGCGATTGTAGTTGACCCCAATAAGCACAGGCTGGAAATGGCTAAGAAGTTAGGTGCTGATTATGTCCTTAACGTCAAAGAAACTACGAAAGAGGAGAGGATAAAGTTCGTCAAGGAGATTGCGACAAGCATGGATAGACCCAGACTCGGTGACAGATGGGGTGTAGATGCTGTAATAGACTGCACTGGGAAGAATGCTGACGTAGTAATTCCAGAGGCTATCGAAATTCTAAGACCCATGGGTGTACTTGACGAAGTTGGTGCGTTCACGGCATTCACGGCCGGCAAGTTCACTATAGACCCCCACGAGATCTGTGCCAGAGAACTTTTCTTCGTAGGAAGCTGGGCATATCCGTTATCAACTTGTGATAAGGCCATCAAGCAAGTCAACAAAGGACTTTTCGATAAAAAGCCATACTATGAAATAATCACTCATAGGCGCAGACTCTTGGCTGAAGACATAACCGATGGCATTAAGTCTTTGCTTGCAGGCGTTGGCATAAAGCACGTAATAGATCCGTGGAAGGAGTAAAACAATCTTTTTATCTTTTTTTATTTTTCTATATTTTCTAAGGGAGTTTATAGCATGCTACCATATGATAGAGTAATGGAGACATTTAAGAGAGGTTCACCAGACAGGATTCCTTGCGTAAACTTTGCCAGCGTTATAACAAAGGAATTTTTGGCTGTATATAACACAAATTGGGTTGATATTTATAGAGATCCGGAGAAGATGGCTAGTATAGCGTCTGCAGCTCATAAACACTGCGGTCTTGATAATATAAGTCTTCCATTCGATCAATCAATTGAGGCGGAGCTGTTGGGTATAGAATTCAACTACCGTGTTGATGGTTCACCTACACCTGTAAGCTTCTTGCCGGAAGAACAGTATTTCGAAATAGTAGTGCCACATTCTTTGGTAGACAAAGGAAGGATGCCGATTATCCAAAAGGCCATTAAGAAGCTTAAGGAAGAGTATGGAGGTAAAGTGCCTATTAACGTGATTGTAAGCCCACCCATGACAACGGTTGCAACATATCTTCTGGGCCCTTCAGCTACAAACCTAATGATGAGAAGATTTCCTGGCGCTGTCAAAGGCATGCTAGAAGAAACCTTTAGACTTCACCGTGAATTGGTTAATCTTTATGAAGAATGGGGTGCTGATATAATAACGCTTCATGACCCAAAAGGCTCACCAGATGTCCTAAATCCGGGCTTTTTTGATTCGCTCGTCTTGTCATACCATAAGGCGTTAATCGAAGAGACTAGATTGCCGACTGTTATAAACATATGCGGAAACATAATTCAAGTTTTGGACAAGATAATCAGCTGCAACCCCTCAGCCATTGTGTTTGACTATAAGACTCCAGTAAAGTCTGTGACGAAAGCATTGAGTGAGGCAAACAAAAAAATCCCAGTCGCTGGCAATCTGTCACCATTTTGGGATATATACTTAGCAGATAATCAAAGGATGGAGGAGAGGGTGCTTGAGGTTATTAACGAAGGTGTGGATTTTGTTTCACCAGGTTGCGACTTATGGATAGCAACCCCTATTGAAAAGTTAAGCGATCTTACGAAGTTGGTTGAGAAGTATGGAAAAATAAGATAGATACCTCGTAAAAATTAACTAATGGTTAATATTTTAGCAACTCTAGTTGAGGCCAGACTAGAATGGTGGGGTTCATTGCTCAATGAAGTTGAGGTACTGCTACTTTCCGAGGAAGACGTCATCTCGATCGGCTTGACAATGTCACAATGTATGAGTCTTGTTGAAGAAGTATTAAAAGCCCGCGTCAACGGACAAGTACTTTCTCCACCTAAGGTCTTCTTGGATATGCGGCTGATTAGTGGACACCAATGCGATGCAGACGCCATGCCAGCTTATGTTAAATACATTGACATGTGTGGCGTAAAATGGATAGGCGCTAATTGGGAAAACAGAAACAAAAGAGGTCTACCAAATGTTATTGGAATTATCATTTTAAACGATCCAGAAAGCTTCGTACCGTTAGCTATAATATCCGCAAACTGGCTGACCGCTATGAGAACTGGTGCCGCCACTGGTTTAGCTGTAAGGGAGCTAGCTAGAAAGGGTTCTAAGAGTCTTTCAATAATCGGGACGGGGTATGAGGCTAAATTCCAACTAATGGCCATAAATGAGGTCATAAAGCTAGACGAAGTCAAAGTATTTGACATAGATGGGGATGCTATGGAGTCATTCCTCAAAAATGCCAACCAGATGCCTCATGTGAAAATAACTCCATGTAAAAGCGTTAAGGAAGCAGTTGAGGGGACGGACTTAATCGTTACGGTAACGTCATCTCGCGTACCCGTTTTAGATGGAGAGCTCCCCCTTGATACGGCTAATTTAATATGCTCGCTCGGTACATATAATGAATTAGGAGAAAAGCTCATGAAATGGTTTGATAAAATAGTAGTTGACACTCGAGAACAGACAAAATCAGAAGGTGCGTTGGCTGATTGGTTTGCGAAAGGGCTCATATCGAATGGGGACATATATGCAGAATTGGGCGAGATATTGACTAAAAGAAAGAAAGGCAGAGTCTCGGATGATGAGAAGATACTGTGCGTATTGACGGGGCTTGGATGCGAAGACATAGTGGTTGCCAACGTAGTTTACAAAATGGCAAAAGAGAGAGGGTTGGGTAAAAAATTTAAGCTTTTTTAAACAAATTACTAAGTCATGCTTAACGAATCTGTTACAAGGTCTACGATATCTATGTACTTGACGTTAAGTTTAAGGTTCTTTATACCTTTCTTTATCATAAGGGCACAAACGGGACAGCACGAGGATATTATATCTGGATTTCCTGCGTTAAGTTCAGACACACGGTTTACCGCCGCTCTGGTTGCAACATCTCTATAAATCAACTCAACACCACCTCCTCCACAACACTTTGTCTCGCGTTTACTGTTTGGGGGCTCTATAAGCTCTAGGTTTTCTATTGCCTTTAGCACAACCCTTGGTTCATTTACCACATCCATGAACCTTGCAAGATAGCACGGGTCATGAAAGACGACCTTAGCAGGTTCAGGAAGCCGAAGGTTTATACCATTGTTTTCTATAGCCTCGGCAACAACCTCTATCACGTGTTTGACTTCGATGTCCCAACCATCAACATAGGATGGATATTCGGCTTTGAAAACACCACCACATATCGGATTATGAACTATTAATCTTCTAACACCTTTTTCTTTGAATATTTTGTAGACGTTTTTTGCATGTTCCGCGAATTCGTCAAGTAAGCCGTAAGTGTGGAGGGCTGCACCGCAACATGGCTCCTCGCTTCCTAAGTATGAGAACCTTACGTTTAGTTTATTTAACAGCTTTACTGTATTAACCAGGCTTTTTCTATAGAAATCGCTCTTTCTTGCAAGAAACTTATCAAATAACATGTTAATACCAGGTTTTTGGGCAAGTCCGCTTAAGGACATCAGAGTATTTTCGGCCCACCCAAATTTCTCGAGAACATCTACCAGAAGTTCGCCATAAGCCATTGACGTATCCATACAGCTAGCGAAGAAAACAGTATCTGAATTGTTGGACATGTTAATGTTTTCCGCCCACTTTGCTTTTGTAGCAGCCGCGCCAAATATATCGCCATTCTTAACCTCTTTAACCAAACTGTCTGCAACTTTCTTCATGAATGGATTAAGCGCGCTTGCTTTTATGATCTTGTGCCTGGCATGAACTGATACCTCTGAGATGTCGATACCTTGTGGGCATTTTACCGCGCATGCTCTGCAGACACCACACATGTAGAATTTTTGGGCTAGTCTGGGCGTTGGTTGTACCTTGTTCTCAAACAACGATAAGAAGAGCGTCTTCCTGCCCCTCGGACCGACAGACTCTTCCATATTAGAGGCTTCCAAAAAAGGACAGACGGAACGGCAGAAACCACAGTGTTCGCAAAACTGCAACTTTTTTATTAAAGTGTTAAAGTTTTTGTCTTTCATGTCTATAATCCCATCTTGCCTGGGTTCATTATATTGTTTGGATCGAACACTCTCTTTATAGCTCTCATGAGTTCCATCACAACGGGTCCAACTTCCTCCACCAATAGCTCCGCCTTGTCTATACCTATACCATGTTCACCCGATATCGTTCCACCGATTTTGATTATGTATCTGCACATCTCATCATGGGCCTTCTTTGCCCTTGCACTTTCTTCTGGATCTTGTAGATTCACGGAGAAGATAGCATGTACATTCCCGTCACCTGCGTGTGATACTATAGCCACAGGTATGCCATACTTATTGCAGATCTCTCTGATTGTCTTAAACGCCTCCGGTAGCTTGTTTATAGGTACGCATACGTCATGTGTGACGTTCATCTTACCAGTTATGTTCGGCAATGCTGTAGCACCTTCGCTCCTGATCAACCATATTTCATCGAATTCTTCTTTTGTAGTTGCCCTTAACACCTGCGAGGCACCAGATTCTTTCAGAACTTGCTCTACCTTATTTGACAGCGTTTCAACTTCGCTTCGCAAGCCGTCAACGCTTACGATTAAGTACGCATCCATGTCAGGGAATTTTTTACCAAGCCACTTACTAACCGCGGTTATTATGCCCCTATCCATTAGCTCCATAGCAGCCGGGACTATACCCGCCATGTATATTTTTGATACAGCCGCTCCTGCTTTTTCTATGCTGTCAAAGTAAGCGGATATTCTGTTTTCAGCCTCAGGGATAGGTCTGAGCTTAAGCGTGGCCTCAGTTATTATCCCGAGTGTTCCTTCAGAACCAACGAATAGTCTTGTGAGGTCGTAACCAGCATTACCTTTAAACGTCTTGCTTCCAGTCTTTATAACCTCACCGTTGGGCAATACAACCTTAAGGCTAAGCACCCAGTCCCGAGTTGTACCATACTTTAGCGCCCTCATGCCGCCGGCGTTCATCGCTATGACGCCGCCCATAGTGCAAGCATCGCTACTACCTGGGTCGGGTGGCCAGTAAAGGCCATATTTTGCAAGCTCACTCTCCAGTTTAGCATGCACCACACCTGCCTCGACGGTGCACGTCAGGTTTGCCGGGTTGATTTCAATTATCCTGTTCATACCGGTGAGGTCTATGACTATACCGCCATTCGAGGGGACAACTGCGCCTACGAAGTTCGTTCCTGCACCCCTGGGTATTACGGGTATCCTCTGTTCGTTAGCAAACTTTACTATTTCTGAAATCTCCTCTGTCGAGTGTGGTCTGACAACGCATGTCGGCACACCTCTGTAAATTATTGAGGCATCTAGCGTATAAGGAAGTATGTCTTCTAATAACTCAAGAACGTTGTCCTCGCCAACTATTTTCCTAAGCGTTTGGGCAACCTTTAGGTTCATCAATAATAACCTGCTTTTTGGACAATATTAGTGTTTTCATGTCCGAAAATTTTATTTACCTAATTGGTCTTAACCGTAATTTCGTGATGTAAAAATGTTGCCAGGTATGAAGATGATGATATTCCCGAGAAGGTTCGTCATGGGACCTGGTGCTATGAAGATTGCCGGAAAGCTCACGAAGATATACGTAAAAAAACCGTTAGTCGTGGGTGGCAAAAGGGCCCTTGAGGCATGCAGGAAGGTAGGGTTCCAAGCAGGTCTGGAAAAGGAAGGCATCAAATTCGTTGAAGTTGTATTCGGTGAAAACGTTCCATACGGTCCAGAGTGCTGTGAACCAGAAGTAGAGAGGTTGACGAAGATAGGAAGGGAAAACGGCTGCGACGGAGTAATCGCAGTAGGAGGCGGCAAGTGTCTAGATACTGGTAAGATCGTCGCAGACAGGCTTGGCGGTGAAACGATAATAGTACCAACTATAGCCGCTACCGATGCGCCCACTAGTGCACTATCTGTTGTATATACTCCAGACCATATATTTAAGGAAGTGTTGTTCTTCAACCTCAACCCAGCCCTTGTCCTAGTAGACTCCAAGGTAATCTCAGAATCACCAGCAAGGTGGTTAGCTTCTGGTATGGGTGACGCCGCATCAAAGAAGTTCGAAGGAAGAGCATGTTATAGAACTGGTGCTAAGAACTTGGCCATAAAGCCAGAGTGGCTTGGTGCAGGTCCAGACCTAGCATTCCTGATCTGCGAGAACCAGTGGGAGAGACTGAAGTTATACGGAGAGGCCGCGATGGATGCCATAAGAAGGAAGGTTGTTTCTCCGCAGTTAGAGGCAATAATAGAGACGAACATATTGTTCAGTGGATTAGGGTTTGAGAGCGCAGGACTAGGTGCAGCGCATGGTGTTTACTACGGATTGACGGTGATAGAGAAATACATTCCGCCTGAGAAGTTTCCGACACATGGAGAGCTAGTATTCTGGGGAGGTTTCGTACAGCTAATATCAGAGGATGCACCAATGAGTGAAATACTTGAGTATGCAACATGGGGTCACAAAGTAGGACTGCCGCTGACGTTCGAAGAGATGGGATTCAAGCCTGGAGAGCCGACGGACGAGATGTTATGGAAGGCTGCTGAGAAGGCCACGCTAGACCCAGGTTCCACCATTCACACTGAATTCTACATGAACATGTGCGCTAAAGAGGTCGGTCCGTACAAGAACATAGTAGATCCTGTTGAGCACATATTCTACTCGATGAAGGCAGCGGACGAGATGGGCAAGAGGATTGCATCGCAAGTACCGAGAGTTCCATACGAAGCAGTCTGGACACCTTACGACATAGGCAAGTACGTACCGCGTTAATACTAAAACGCATACATTCATTATTTATTTTTTAGTCTTCTAAAGTGTTGAAGTTTTGTAGATTCTAATTTTTAAAAAGTTTTAAAAATTCAGAACGTCATCCGAAAAGCTTAATTACCTAAAACAGACAATCTAAAAAATACCGAATAAGGTGAAAATGCATGGGTCTAGCACCTGTTGCGTTCGGTATGATGGGGCTGACCTTCGGCCTCTTCGCGTACGGCCTATATCTCCTTGGATTTGAAGCAAAACCATTAAAGGAGGGTGCACCTGATCCAGGAAAGACTGTCGCGACGATAGGCGCTCTATCTGCATTTTTGTCGCTGTTCATAATGGCCATACACCAGATTACAGCTTCCCCTGCAGCCGTCGATCCTGTTACCGCAGGCCCTATAGGTGTAGCTTTGACACAGCTCTTCAGCATAACGCCGCTCATGTACGCCAACCTTTGGCTGGCTACCGTCATCGTTACATATGCCGGATGGGATGGTAGGTACGTAGGCAACCTGGCTCTCATTGTAGCCATCTACCAGTTCATATTCATGGGAATCTTCCACTACCTGATTGGTGGCGTCTACGATCTAAATGCAACCATCATACAAATAGCCCTGTTGACATACGCACTGGCAGCCCTTGGTTTTTACTTGGCAACGCACGGTAAGGCACCAAAGTTCGGCGGCGTCGTCTGCATCTGGTCAGGAATAATGACATTCCTCCTGATGATATTCCCAGGAGGCGTAATAGTGTAAAATAACCCTCAGAAAACCTCCTTCTTTTTATTATTTTAAACCTCAAAAATCATTTAGTTTTCTATTCCTAACTTGAATTCATCATGCACTGCCCTAACTGCGTCTACGGCTTCGGCCACTCTCACGACAAACGAAATGTTAAGTTCAGATGCACCCTGAGAAATCATCTTTATGTTTATGCCCTTGCTGGCAACAGCTT
This sequence comes from Candidatus Terraquivivens tengchongensis, assembly GCA_023268355.1. Taxonomy (GTDB): domain Archaea; phylum Thermoproteota; class Nitrososphaeria_A; order Caldarchaeales; family Wolframiiraptoraceae; genus Terraquivivens; species Terraquivivens tengchongensis. Next base: position 138,443 of record JALNJK010000001.1, on the reverse strand, counting down.
TGAAGACTCTGGCCGCTATGCCAGGCGTGCCTTTCATTCCTTCTCCAACGACAGCAACGACCGCTACGTCATCGTCAACCTCGACATCCTTTGCAATGCCAGAGCTTAAGAGCGATGTTTCGATCGCTGCTATAGCTTTTTCCAACACATCCCTTTTCACGATAAAGGATATGCTAGACTCTGATACGCTCTGTGAAATCATCATGATATTGATTGAACGTCTTGCTATTGCGTCCAAAATCTTCGCCGCAGTCCCAGGTCTTCCTACAATACTCGTACCCCTAACAGATACCATACCAACGTTCTCGACTAAAAGCACTGCTTTGACAACATCACCAGATACAACCCTAGATTTCTTTATGAGGGTTCCAGGTTTCTCTGGGTTGAACGTATTCCTTATCCTAACGGGTATGCCCTTCTCAATTGTCGGCTCAAATGCTCTAGGATGTAATCCTTTTGCACCAAACATAGCCATCTCTATAGCTTCAGCGTACGAAATTTCCGGAAGGACCTTAGCATTCGGAACGATCTTGGGATTAGCAGTCATCAAACCATCGACGTCGCTCCAAAGCCATATCTCATCAGCATTTATTGCGCTTCCTATCAACGTGGCAGTATAATCTGAGCCGCCCCTACCGAGTGTCGTGATCACACCATGAGTATCCGCAGCTATAAATCCTGTTACCACCGGTATTTTTCCTTCAGATATGAGGTTACCTAACTTAGAGGATAGATTCAAGTAGGTTGTCTCGATGAGCGGTACGGCTTCTCCGAAGTTCGAGTCTGTGACTATACCCGCATCCTTGCCTGTTAAATATACAGCAGGCATACCAAAATCTAACATGGCACCCCACAGAATCCTTGTGGAAAGTCTTTCACCAAATGAAAGTATGAGATCCCTCGTCCTTGGCGTTGCCTCCATGATATAGCACACACCTTTGACTGCCCTTCTTAAACCATCTAAGTCTCTTTGTATATATCGCCATACTTCTGCAGATATTTTCTCATCTTTAATAGCGTCCCCTATTGCATCTTCGTGTTGAGAGCTAAGTCTTTCTAAGAGTTCATCAACTTCATTTTCCCTACCACTTTCTGCGATAGAAGTGAGCTTGATTAACTCATCCGTAACGTTTGACATCGCTGAGGCAACCACAACCAATTCATTTTCTTCAGAGTATCTCCTTATCAGACTAGCCACATGCCTTATTCTTTTACCATCGCCAAGCGACGTACCGCCGAACTTCATTACCAGTTTCAAGGCAAAAATCCGAGAAAAGGGGTTGAATATAATCGTTTAAATAATTTTTACGTTACAAGAAGGTGTTCCTTTATAGAGATGAGGTCCCTTATTATAGCGGTTGCTGTCTCCCTTCCGCCTGCACCTTTACCTGTTATCGTGTGTCTACCAGAATTCTCGAGGGTCAGCGTGATGGCGTTGTAGGTATACTTAACCGCAAGCGGGTCAGATTGATCTATGATTAATGGTTTCACGAAGACCTCTGATTCATCAGCCACACCTATCAACCTAACAGTTTTTCCCGTACCTTTTGCCATTTTGATGTCTTCAGGTTTGATGCCTGCTATACCTTCAACCTTTACATCCCTAAGCGTCACCCTCTTTCCCAGAACTTCGTTGGCTAGTATGACGAGTTTACAGGCAGTATCCATGCCGCTTACATCAAGCGTTGGGTCACGTTCTGCGTAACCTTTCTCCTGTGCTTCTACTAAAGCTTCATCAAACCTTAGCCCATCCTCCATCCTCGTGAGTATGTAGTTCGTCGTTCCGTTCAATACGCCCTCTACTTTGACCACTCTATCGCCCTTGGCACACTCTTTTGCGAACGCTAAAACAGGTAATCCTCCTCCAACAGTTCCGCTAAACTTTAACGCGAGCTTTTTATGTTCAGCTATCTCCTTTAACATCGGCATGGCAAGTGCGAGTGGACCTTTGTTTACCGTAATGACGTTAAGACCGAGCTGTAGCGCATTGAGGATATGTGTCATACCGGGTTCACCATTTATAAGATTCGTGTGGGTCGCTTCGATGAGGGTGTCCGCCTCAACGCTCCGAATAACTTCAAGGAGGTTCATTTCATAACCTACGGATGCCGCTTTTGCGACTGTGCCATATTCTCTTTTACATCTCATAACCAGATTTAAGTCCAACCCTCTTTGGGAGACGGCAGCACCCTTACTGTCAACAATTGCCACAACCTTTATGACCAGCCCGTAGGCTTTCTTTAAAAACTCCCTATGACTCATCAATAGCTGGACAAAGCTTTGCCCAACTGTGCCGAAGCCAGCGATAATTATGTTCATGAGCCCACACCCGGTTGCTAAACGTTGGTAAAATTCAAGCTAAAAGCATTAAAAGTAAACGGTCCGAACATTTAATAATTATAAGTGCCCAAAAGTGTAAAAGAGAAAAAGATTATATATTCATTCGTATGTTACTGCGATATGACGTCTCTTGAGGAGAAAGCAAGTCATCCTTCCACTTTAGCGATGAAGTACCACCCCTTCTATAAGGGCAAGATACAGATTGCCCTGAAGTGTCCTGTCAGGTCTTATGATGATTTTGCGATCTGGTACACGCCTGGTGTAGCTGAACCGTGTAAAGCTATACAGAAGAACGTAGACTTAGTTTTCGAGTATACAAATAGGGCTAACACTGTAGCCATAGTAACGGACGGGACCAGAATCCTAGGTCTAGGCGATATCGGCCCTGAGGCTGGATTACCTGTTATGGAAGGAAAAGCACTATTGTTTAAGTACCTTGGAGGTATCGATGCTTTTCCCATAGCACTAGCAACCAAAGATGCAGAAAAAATAATAGAAATTGTCAAAGCACTAGAACCTTCCTTTGGTGGCATAAATCTCGAGGATATTGAAAAGCCGAAATGTTTCTATATACTCGAGAGGCTTCGACAGGAGATGCGTATTCCAGTATGGCATGACGACCAACAGGGCACGGCGACAGTTACCGTTGCCGCATTTATAAATGCCGTAAAATTCGTAGGAAAGCGCATTAGCGATGTTATTGTGACGTTGATAGGAGCAGGTGCTGCCAACATCGCGATAGCCAGACTTCTCATAGCATACGGCGTGCCAGCCGGAAACTTGAGGCTAGTTGATTCTAAGGGTGTACTCCACGCGGAGAGAGAAGACGTTGACAAACTTCAGTTCCAGGATAAGTGGAAGTATGAGATGGCAATAAAAACGAATAAGGATAGAGTTGTTGGAGGCATACCAGAGGGGTTAAAAGGTGCTGATGTGTGCATAGCGATGTCCAGACCAGGCCCAGGTGTCATAAAGAAAGAATGGATCACCGCGATGGCTGATGATAGCATAGTTTTTGCGTGTGCTAACCCAATACCTGAGATATGGCCTTGGGAGGCAAAGGAGGCAGGAGCCAAGATAGTGGCGACCGGAAGGTCTGATTTCCCGAACCAAGTGAACAACTCCTTAGGTTTCCCAGGAATATTCAGGGGAGCTTTGGATGTCAGGGCTTACACGATTACGGATGAGATGTGCTTAGCAGCAGCAATTGAGTTGGCGAGGGTAGCAGAGGAAAAAGGTCTGAGCGAGGAGTACATTCTACCGACCATGGAAGACTGGGAGGTCTATCCGAGAGAGGCAACTGTTGTAGCGATGAAAGCGATAGAATTGGGCGTTGCGCGTATAAAGAAGAGCAGGGATGAGGTCTACGAGGAAGCTTATAGGAAAATAAAGATCGCCAGGGATCAGACAAAGCTCCTGATGGAAAAAGGGTTTATACCGCCACCGCCAGAATGAGGGTTAGGGGTTAATTATAATGGGAGGCATACAGGAAATAGAGATCAGAGATGCAAAGCCTGAGGACACCAATGGTATCGTGGAACTTGTCATAAGGTTAAAAAGATTAAACGAAGAGTTTGACCCGTTGTTTAAGACTAGGGACGACATAGCCATACATGCCAAGAAGTACGTCGAGTCTGCTTTGGTTTCTGACGAATCCGTCATCGTGGTCGCTGAGCGGAAGGGAAAGATCGTAGGCGTCATAAAAGCAGATATTGTGGACAGAATATTCTACGAGCCAAGGATAGAAGGCAGGATAAGAGAGCTATATGTCCTTCCAGAGTTTAGACGAAACGGGCTTGGGAAACGACTTATAGAGGTTATAATCGAGAAGTTAAAAAACAGGGTGGATATGATAACCGCAGAGTTTCCTACGCTGAATGAGATAGCCATTAGGTTTTACAACAGGCTAGGGTTCAGGGGTATAATGAGCAATTACACGATCGAGGTCAGAAAGTAGAAGAAGACGCAAGAATCCCTTTACCTTAATTTTTTTGTCCCCATGAAGCATGGGGACAAACCTCCGTTTTTGCTTATTGCGCCATTTTCTAAAAAGGTAAAGTTATTAAGCGCATCGGTCTTTATCCCGCCTAGAGGTTACGGTAAATAGCAAACACGATGTGCTCCGGTAGTATAGACCGGTCAAGTATACCGGCCTTTCGAGCCGGTGACCCGGGTTCAAATCCCGGCCGGAGCACTTTTTTATCAAATAGGACGCAGTCGTAATAGAGCTTTGTCCTCAGGCAGTACGTTCGGCTAAAAGCAGGTCTTTTTTGTCGCCTATAACCCACTCCAACACCTTAAAGTTCTTTTCGTGGATAAGCATCTCTACCTCTTCCCAATCTTCAGAGTAAGAGGGGACTTTAAAGGTCTGTACGTGTATTGCTTGTCCCGCCAGTTTTTCATCCTCAAGATACTCTTTGATGCTTGCTATAGGTTTTGGTAGCTGTAACACCTTTATGTTAAGCGTCTCGTGGTCGATCTCTATGACAAAACGTCCTTCTTTTCTCTCTTTACCTTCCATAAGTTAAATGTATATACATATTATTTATATTAATTTTTGCTTAATTATATATAGATTTGCTACGTTCCCTCCATAGCGTTTCAACTGGTTGAAACGCGGCGTTTCATAATATCCCTTATCTAAATGCTACATTGAGGTTTTATGCAGTGAAACGGACATGAAAAGAAAGGTCCAAGTTCTCCTGATAAGCATGATGCTAGCGTTCGTTGTAGTATTTGTCCAACTCCCGATATCCCCTGTTGCCGCTGCAACTCCGCTAGGTGAGGTTGAAAAAGCCGAGGCTCTTATCGGAATAGCGAAAAAAGCCTCTCTCCGTATTGAATATATTTTAAACGAGGTTAAGGAAAAAGCGGCTGGTATCAACATAACGAAGGTTGAAAGACTTTACGAGGAAGGAAACGCTCTACTCAGTCAAGCTAAGGTGGCGATTCGGGAGCAGAATTACGGTGACGCCGTGCGCTTAGCCATAAATGCGATGGAGAGGTTTCGAGAAGCGCGCATGATATTGGCATCGGTCCTCGAACAAGCTGAAATTGAGGAGGAATTCATTAAGGCTCAGGGGTTGCTAGTAGCGGCCAACCGAACCCTAGAAAGAATCGAACGATTAAAGAAATCTTTGTCCGAGATCCAAGCGACGCTAGAGACTGCCGAAAATCTTCTGAATGAGGATGAGATCATAGGACTTCTTCAGGAGGGGAAAGTATCGGAGGTCGCCCACAGGATTGCTGAAGCCAACAGGCTCATTTGCCAAGCACTAAAGTCGATGGCTGAAGAGGCCGTACCCAACAAGATGGAGCGTTTCATGGAAAGGCTCCAAGAAAGGTACGATGCACTAATCGGCAAATTGCAGGCGACGGGTGTGGATGTTAGAGAACTTTTAAGCGAAACGGGACTTAAAAATGCAAATGAATTTCGGGAGAACGCACAACGTCTAAAGGAAGCCATCAAGTCCGTTGGACCGAAAAATGCCAAAGGTTTGATGGGTCAATTGATGTCCTTAGCGAATGGACTCAAGAAGCTCGAAAGAAAGGCCTGGTCAACTCCTTCTACTCCGTCAGAATCCGGAGGTACACCGGCGCTAAGTGTCGAGATTGCTGAAAAGAGGGTCACTGGCAACCTTAGGTGGGTCTTTCTGGACGTCGTGATAAAGAACACTGGAGACGTAAGGCTTCAATTTCCAAATTCTGTCTACGGTTTAACTATAGAGCGAAAGGGTGAGGGTGGAGCATGGGAACTTTACTATTCACCAATGTCTGCTCAAGTAATAGTTTTTCTTGAACCTGGGCAGACCGAGCACATTATGGTGAGGCTTAATCAACCCCAAGCAGGAGAGTACAGGGTCCACGTGCAAGGGATTTACGAGCAAAGTGGGCAGACAGTTGAAGCCGTAGCCGAGTTCGCTTTACCATAATTTTTTATCAAGCTAGCTCTACTACGTTCTGGAGCCCGACTTTTCTAACCCTGAGAATTCCTTTCTTTTCTAACCTCTTAATGAGCCTCCACATGGTCGTCCTAGGAATGTTTGGGAAAGCTTCCCTTAATTCCGCCTCCAATGCTCTTCCGTTATTTTCCTTCAAGAAACGTACAATTTCTGCCTCCTCTGTTTTGAGACCCTTGAACCTTTTTCTATGTTTAATTAACACTAGTCCGACTGCGATCGTTATTATGGCACATACAACCAGCGCATAATAAGCTGACGTGGGCATAACTTCAACAGGTTGGGTCGTCTGGGTTTTTGTTTGGACCGTAGTCTGTATTACCGTTTGGGTTACTATGTGGGTCGTTGTTCTTTGGTAAAGTAACTCATAACTTATCTCCCAATCCCCAGGGTAAAGGGTGAGCTTTAGCTTACCTCCATCAGAGCTTATAACTGATGGAGGTGCGTTCATGTACATCAACACAGAATTTTCGGGAAACACCACTTTTAGCTCAAAAGGCGTGCTAATTGTCAGGGTCCACAGTCCTGCCTCCTTACGCGTCAAAGCATCCGTATCGTATTCTAGCAAGACATTGCTGGCACCAAGAGAGTAAATCGTTATGTTCCCCTCCCCAAATTCGTAATCAAGCGGCACCGTGTTTTCATCAAAGACAACCACATTGAACACGTGTTCTTGTGAGGATAAAAGCGGGAGGGTAATCGTTGCCTCATCTTCGTTGACTGAAATTGCTGCGCTGACCCGGACAACACCATCCGCAAAAACCGTTAAAGTTACATCCTTAACGGCGTAGGAATTCTCGGCAAAGACTATTGGCTGGAAAAGCAAGAACAGCAAAATAAAAAAGACGACTTTAGAAACTTTGATGTTCATGCAGTACATGGCTTCTTATCGTTTATCGATTCCTTAAACTTAAGTTTTAAGATCAATCAGAGAGTCAAACACTAGGGAGCCAGATCTTTCCTTAAACCCTATGGTGCGAAAATCCCCTTAAGTAACGTCCTTGCAGCCCTTTCTATATCCTCACGTTTGACCGTTCTTCTACCAGCATAGCTTGCCAGACCTAACGCTTCCTTCGCGACAGCGAGGCCGACCTCTTCCAGCACGCGTCTAAGTTCTTCGGCCGCCTCCTCGCTTACCCTGGCAGCACCTGCCTTTTTTATTATTCTGTGAATTGGAGCCGTAGAGAGCTCACTCTGAACCATGAACAACCCTCTTTGTAAAAAATACAGCTTATTTCCCCTATAATAACCTTTCTGGGCACTAAAATCCTTTTATTTTGCTTTTTAAATGAAAAATAAACTCAGAAAAGCCCGAGAAATTACCGGAAAAATACGTGATTTGTACGTCGGTAAGCTGGTTCAATCCTTAGTATAAAAAAAGTTTTAAGTTATAAAAATACCGATTTGAGCAGAAAATCGTGAGTCTTATGAGCGGTGTAGAGAGAGTTACGTGTCCACATTGCGGCAAGTCAACAATCAAAGGGAAGTTCTGCATGTACTGCGGAAAGGAGCTGGAGACTGTAGTTGAAGTACAAGCTGCTCCACAAGCACCAAGCATAGAAGCTCCCAAACCTGAAGAAATGGCTGAAGAAAGAAAGCTTATCGAGCAAATCGCCAACCTCCACAAATGGCGGTTCAAACTCTTAGACATATTCTTGGAGGGTGGTGCCGACGTGGACATCTTCGAGGAAGTGTACAGAGAATACCATAATAGGATCGAGACGCTTGAAAACAAGCTGCAGGAGGAAAAAATAAAGATAGAGGAGAGGATAGGTGAGCTGACGACGAAGCTTAACCAACTTAAGGTTAGACATGAAGTCGGTGAGATACCAGATAGACAATACATCATGTCAAAACTGGAGATAGACAAGGAGCTCTCAAAGTTAAGACCTAAGCTCGGGCTTTTACAGAACCCCTTCGACGTGAGGCTTGCAGATCTGCCAGCATTCGAAGAATCAGTTCGCTCAAGAATAGAGAGGATCAAAAGTTCCGGAAAAAGCCTCAAACTAAGCGATGAACTCATCAACCTCATAGTGAATGACTTAAGTAGCGTGCTCGAAAGCTTGAACGTTCTGATGGAACAGCATAGAAAGATAAAGCACGAGCTCAATAAGCTAGAGCTGAGATACAAAATCGGCGAGCTTAAAGAGGATGAGTACTTAGCCCAAAAACAGAGGCTAGAAAAACAACTAGAGATGCAGTTCTGATATTAAGCGCTGACTCCGTCGTGGCCTACCTATGGTCAAAGCAGTAATAGTCGTTGTTGCTGTACCGGGTGCTGGGAAGACTACGATCCTTAAAAAGCTCAAAGAAATTATGCCATCGGTTTCTGTCATAAATTTCGGCGACGTCATGCTCGAGGAAGCTTCCAAACGCTTTGGTGTAACGGACAGGGACGAGATGAGGAAAAAGCTCGCTCTTATGGATTATAGAAACCTTCAGCTTCATGCCGCGGAGGCCATAGCAACGCGGGGCGACGGTGTTGTCATCATAGATACGCATGCTGCTATAAGCACACCTTACGGATATTATTCAGGTTTGCCACCTGAAGTTGTTAGGGCATTAAATATTGACTTGATAGTGTTTTTAGAATTCAGACCCGAAGACATACTCGCAAGGAGAGAAATGGACCAAGAGACCATACGAAAGAGGGGATTAGATAGCATAGAGGCTATAGAAGAGCACCAAAGCATCAGTAAAATGTTTGCTATAGCGGCGGCAAACGAAGCAAAATGTTATCTGAAGATCCTTAAGTACTATTATCCCCAACAATACCCGTTTCAACATGCTATTGAGTGTGCCAAAGAATTAGCAAACCTAATAGAATTCCTACTGCAACAAAAAGGCATCACTGCATAGTTTTATCTTTCCAAAATACTGCAAGAGCTGCAACCGTACTTATGACCAGCACTATAGTAGCCACAATCGTGCCCATAGGTGGTGATGCATTCAATAATTTTTCAGTAATGTAGCTAAACACTACAGATAAACCTATCAACATCGTAAGCGTAACAGTTATGAGACTTTTCAAGACAATGCTTCTCAAAACATTCACCCACTCGTTGTATACTAGGACAAACATTCATCCAAAATAAATATTAAGGAGTTGTGAGAAAGCGTATAGGGAAAGCGTATGGCTAAGAGAAAAAGAGTAGGAAAGAAGAGGGGAAAGGCCGCAAAGAAAAAAGCCAAGAAGAGGGGGCCAGCTAAAAGGAGGGTAAAGAAGGTAGCACCCGCGCCAGCCGAAGAAGTTCCTCCAACTACAGAGGAAAAACCGGCAACAGAAACCACCACACCGAGTGAAGGAGAAGGACAAGAAAAGACATCTCAATAATCCGAGGAATCGCGGCAGACCTTCTTGGCTATCGTGATATAGGCTGTGTGTGCTCTCATTATATGGTCAGGTCTAGTCATTCCTTTCTTAACCCTTAGCGTCCTCATTAATAGCTCTATGGTGGTGATGTCAACGAAGCCGTTCGAGTTAAGCGCATCAACGGTCTCCACGACTTGCTCGATCGTGGGACTTAATGATACAAAAACACCTCCATCAGATAATGCTTTATAGGCATTCGGTACTGCCAGCCAAGGTGTTGGTATGTCTAAAACTACCGTATCTAAATCCCTTTCTTCTATCGTCGCGATAACGTCGCCTCGCTTTAGTTTTACATATGGTAACAGGCCTAACTCCTCAAGCTGCTTTCTAGCATTCTCTAAATACTCTTCTGAGATGTCATAGCTATAGACTATACCGTTAGGCATGACGTAGGATGCTATAACAGCTGTTAGGACTCCGCTGCCAGTTCCGGCCTCAAGCACCCTAGAACCCGGTTTAATATTCCCGAGGATTATGATGGTACCTAGGTCTTTAGGGTAGACTATCTGCGTTGGCCTTGGCATCTTCATAACTATATCCACAATCGTAGGCTTCAAAGCAAACCAAACGGAGCCCGTGTTGCTCGTGAGCCTTGTACCGTACCTTTTACCTATAAGTTCAGATAGGTCTACGTATCCCTCGCTGGTGTGAAACTTTACCCCGGGCTTAACCTTAACAAGGTATCGTTTCTTTCGTTCTGTCAACAGTAAAACCCTAGACCCCTCCTGTATCACTTCTCCCACAGAGACCCCTCCAGCACCACCCTTAATTCAGACTTAAGCCGGGTATTTATCTAAGTGGCCTTCGAAGCAAAGAGCGCTCCTAGGTTTCATAAGCTCCCTTAATAAGGATGTGGCATAACATCCGCTTGGGAGGGATAGGCTAACCCATACGTACCCTTCCCTTACGTTAGAGATTTTGAATTCCCAAGAAGGTATAACAACCGACCTATAGCTACCTGTAGTTGCTGCTTCTGGTAGGGCCTTAGATACAAAATCATCCAACTCCACACCCTCTTCTTCCAGAACTTCTTCTAAGATGTTTCTCTTCTCATTATTCGGTAGCATGACCCTATATCCCGGTACTGGAAGGAGGGTGGACAATTTACCAGCCCTAGCAAGGAACGTCGCTCGCGATAGGGCACCAGGATGTAAGAGGGAAGGCCTACGGATTGGCGAGCCATGAGCGTCAAGTTCAACGACCAAATCTCCAACTTCCGGCACCAATAGCTCGGAATTTTTTGTCAATAACTTTGATAAACATTTATTGAAAATGTATGATGAGTATGCCTCCACGAATAACTTCCTAAGCCTCAAAGGCAACCTTCTGAGTGCACCAGCATAGTCTTGCGTATTATTTTTCAGATATTCTGCCACGGCTCGTTCATAAGAGAGGTGCTTCGGTAGATACTTGAGAACATCTTCAGGATTCCAAGATTCGGCAAGCTTCATCCTTGCTTCCCTTACAGCCTTCGGCTCGAACGGTGTCCACTCCGTGATGAACGCCTCAACTGCCTCCCTAAGCATGCCCTTTATTATCAGCTTCCCGATGATGTGCGTTATCGGTCTGGACGCTCCAAACCTTTGATGTCCAAAAAAGTTTGGTACGCCCTTCAGCTTCAACTCATCGATAGTTCTTTCTATTAGAGCGGTCGCTGAATGGCTATCGAGTCGCAAATTCGAAATCTTGATTTCGAACATGTTTCTGTGTAGCTCAACGGACGAAAGCTTAGAGCCCCTCATGGATATTCGGCGTAACCACACACGTTCTGCTAGCTGGATAGCCTCGTTCAAGATTAGCGCACTGCTGTTGGGCACTGTAATGAACTGCCACGAATACGCTCTTCTGTCCTTTATTCCGCAAATGCTCACATCTCCTTGTTTAATGCCTAACAACCTAGCTACTAGGGATATCGCCGATATCGTATCGACATCAACTTTATGCAAGACACATAACAAGAATTTTCCATACTTCTCGGTAGAAAAACCCGTTTCGAACATCCTTTTCGCATCGCTTCCATCCTTCAAAACCTCCCATACCATGAAGTCGTCCGGTCTTTCCTTAATCACACCTCCAATGCCTTCCGACTTTGTTGCGTAACCTTCTATGCCGATAAAGCGCTCGATGTCTTTTGGCTGGAGCTTATTTAATATCACTATATTCACCCGATTAGCTCATAGTAGAGGTAAATTGCCTGTAACCTTATCAACCAGTTCGGAAGGGGCCGGACCTATTCCAAGCGTTGTCACAGTTCCGGGCTCCAACTCGGTCAGACCAGCATCGGATATGATAGCATTCGGTATGCCGAGCATATCAGCCTTCTTCTTTAGCTCCTCGAGCTCGTCCCTAGATCTCACCTTGACTACGACCTTCTTCTGTCCCTCTTTCATCCATTCATCCAACCACTTAGGCTTAAGCCTCCTGCACTCTTCCACGGCCGAAACGGCAGCATGTCCTACTTGGGCCGCAAGCTTACCGACGCTCATGCCAAGGTCTGTCCTTACCACGATTACCTGCTTGTATCGGAAATCGTTCATCTTCTAGCTTCCTATAGTTCTTATGTAACGCCTTCTATTAAATCAAATCGGGAAAACTTTATCGAAGGGTTCGATTTTTCTCCGCTTGTGAGAAAGAGACCAATTATAACGTTAACTACGGACTATGGTTTGGAGGACCCATACGTTGCAGAGGTTAAGGCAAAGATACTTTCCATTGCTCGTGACGCGCAAATAGTCGATATAACGCATGCAATACCGAGCTTTGACGAAAAGCGCGGGGCATTCATCCTTCTAACGGCTACGAAGCACTTTCCAAAGGGCACGATTCATGTATGTGTGGTTGATCCGAAAGTTGGAACAGAAAGGAAAGGGATAATCGTTGTCACGAAGTCCGGACATACCTTTGTAGGTCCAGATACTGGCCTTATGTGGCCCGCAGTAAGTGCGGCCGGCATCATGAGTATATATGAGATAGACGAATTAAAAATTCCACCAAGAACTTGTGAGACATTTCATGGAAGGGATGTGTTTGCATACGTAGCCGCTAAGCTTGCGATTGGTGTTAAACCAGCGAGGCTGGGAAAGAAAATTAAACACATGATGAGGGTTGAGTATTTTGAGCCGACAATCGAGGATTATTGGTTATGTGCGGAGTTGATGCATATAGATAAGTTTGGTAACATCATAACCAACGTATCTAAGGAGTCTCTTATGTTGCTAGGACCCATAGCTGAAAAATACGAAGTCGAATTGTGCGGTAGGCATTACATACTTCCTTTATGTAAAACTTATGGAGAGGTGCCCGTTGGCTCCATGCTAATTTTATTCGGGGGCACTGGCTTCCTAGAAATTGCCGTTAACATGGGGAGTGCTGCGGAGATTATCGGCGCCAAGGTCGGCGAAAGGATACGCATTAGGCGTGAACAGGAGAGTCCGTACTGACGACCATCTTAAGCCGTTTCACGCCTTCTACCTTCTCGATGAACTGTGCCACAGACTTTGGTACAAGCGCCCTCCATTCCTCATCTCCCACCATCATCTTTCTTATCCTTGTCGCTATGAGTTCATCTCTCCTGAACATATTAATTGGTTTCACTTCGTAACCTGCTTCCTTAAACAGTTGTGTTACCAACGGGTTATTGGTGTATACTGTTTGAAAACTTGGTGCTAGTGATTTAACATGCGCAACCCATATAGAGTGGGAACCTACGTCGGGCACCGGTATTATAAGAACCCTCCTAAGATCTACACCCGCTTCCTCCAAAGCCATCCTTACCATTTCTATTCTCTCGCCAGCTGTGAATGGATTATCGAATGTGTGGCTATACTGTGCACTTCCCACCACAATTATGAGTTCGTCATTCTCGGATAGTATGTGCTTTATTGCCTCGACGTGACCTATATGTATTGGCTGGAACCTGCCTATGAATAACGCTCTCCTCAAGAAAGACCATTAACAAATAGCTGGCAGGTATATTTAACTATGCAATGCGCTCACCAATATTACACCATCCAGCATCTTCTTCTTAACATTCACACTTTCGAAAAAAGCCCTCATTAATTTGATGAATGCTCTGTTCTCCGGCATCTTCTTATAGGTTATGTATATTTCGTATGCCAACAGACCTTTTCTTCCTAACCTCATAAAAGCCAGCATGGGCGAAATTAATCTCCAATATAGTGCGACGAGGAGGCGCTTGAACGCGTTGTCTGGTTTGCTGAGCTCCAAGATTGAGAGCCTTCCGCAGTTCTTCATGACTCTCTTGATATTCTGCAGCGCAGCGCTCATATCATAAGCATCGCGTAAGGAAAATGCCATGACAACACCATCTACCGAGCCATCCCTCAACGGTATCGCCTCAAACACTCCGACGAGTCTCTCGCAAACCGAATCCTCGACGTTAGCTTTCTTCAGCATTTCCGGCAAGAAATCTAACATGATGACGAGCTTCACGTTTGGATTCTCGGCAAGTAATGCCCTCGTCATGGCACCGTTGCCCGCACCGGCATCTAACACCACACCGCTTACATTTCCTAAATTCCTGGCCGTAATCCTTCTGAGCTCTTTATCCCTACCGAGTGAGATCACGGAGTTTAGTTCATCGTAAAAGCATGAAAGTCTGTCGAGTGTCTTTACGACTCTCCACCAATCCTTCCCCAGCCCTGGCACAAAGCATTAGAAGTTACATGATAACAAAAAGTTTTTCGTGAAATAGTTCTGCATGAGTTGTAACCTTTAAAAGCTTTTTAACCCAGAATCTGTTAAAAATGACGCACATGGAAGATGCGAACTCAAAACTTTCGGAACTCATAGCATGGTTTAAGAAGTTCAACAACGTGTTGGTCGCCTTCTCGGGAGGTGTTGATAGCACACTAGTTGCCAAGGTTGCATACATGGCATTAGGTGACAAGGCTTACGCGGCCACGGCTCGTTCACCATCACTCCCGGAATGGGAGCTAAAAGAGGCGGTCGAAATTGCCAAGCTTATAGGCATTAAGCAGTTTTTTGTGAACACGAATGAAACAGCCAGGCCGGAATATGTAAGGAATATGCCCGATAGATGTTATTTTTGTAAGGAGGAATTGTACAATAAGCTCTCAGAGCTTGCCGCCAGCCTAGGCGTTGAACAGATAGTAGACGGAACGAACTTTGACGACCTAAAGGATTTTAGACCAGGTATCGAGGCTGCTAGAAAGTATAACGTTAGGAGTCCTTTGGCCGAGCTGGGCATAGGAAAGGAACTTGTGAGGGAAATCTCAAGACTGCTCGGCCTTCCCACGGCACCGAAACCTTCCTCGCCATGTCTTGCCTCAAGGATAGCATATGGTCACCCGATAACCGCCGAGCTCCTGAAAAAGGTCGCCATGGCCGAGGAATTCATAAGGACGCATGTTAACCCGAGGGTCCTCCGTGTTAGGGTTCACGGAGACATCGTTAGGATAGAGGTCGGTAAGGACGAAAGGTATCTAATGTTTGACACAAACCTCATGGATAGGATAGCGACCTATATTAAGAGCCTCGGCTTTACCTTCGTGACGTTGGACTTGGAAGGGTACAGAACGGGAAGTTTCCTTGAATCTCTACGAAAGACGGATAAACATGCTTTTATAGAAAATCTTACATGAACCTGCGTGAGATACTCACCAGACTTTCTAAGGGTCAACTGAGCATCGAGGATGCTGAAAAACTCATAAAGCTTCTCGCCGTTCAGGAAGTGTCAAACTTTGCAAAGCTAGACATTGGTAGAGAGTTGAGGAGAGGCATACCAGAACTCATACTCGCCGAAGGAAAAACGGACGAGCAACTTTTGGAGATAATACATGCATTATTAAAGAGAGATAGAAGGACTATAGTAACCAGACTCCAGAAGAGAAGATATGAGGGTCTAGCATCACGTCTACCAAAAGATTGCGAATCTCAATATAATGAGCTGGCCGGAATTCTTGTCGTAAGGGATAAAGACTACCATAAACCCAGCACTGGCGGAAGGGTCGGTATACTAACGGCTGGGACTCACGACATTCCAGTAGCTGAGGAGGTAAGAGTAGTTGCCGAAGAGATGGGTTGTATGGTAAAATCATTTTACGACGTTGGAGCAGCCGGCATCCATAGGCTCTTTGAACCTCTTAAAGAACTGTTGGAATGGGACGTTGATGTAATAGTGGTCGTAGCAGGAAGGGAGGGAGCTCTTCCGACAGTTGTCGGAAGTCTCGTAGACGTACCGATAATCGCCGTACCTACCTCGTCTGGTTACGGTTATGGCGGTAAAGGCAAGACTGCGTTGATGGCGATGCTCCAATCGTGCTCGCTTGGTATAGGCGTGGTGAACATAGACGGTGGTGTTCCAGCAGGCATCCTCTCTGCACTCATAGCCAACAGAGCCGCAAAGTTTCGAACTTAAAGCGAGCGACTTCAACCTTTTCGTGTTAAACTTATGCCCTTACAACGTATTATGCCGGGCTCGCCAAGCGCACCATCAACCACAAACTCTGCACCTGTCAGCCTTTTACATACCTCTATGCTCGTAAGCGCATGTTGTGTTAATTCTGTAACTTTGTACTCTGAGTAACCTTTTGCTATAGCTACCCATACAACGAGCTGGTCGCCCAGGTGTTTATCAACAGGTGCTTTAGCGTTTAATTGCTTTACTAAGTCTGCTGCCGCTTCTTCGCCCACTTTCTCAGCAGGAACACCTAATCTTCCAAGACTGTCCGACGAGATTATACGGCCGTCCCTCGTCTTAGCGAATAGTATGATACCGCAACCGGGGTCAATGGAACACTTCGGTGCGTCAGGCTGCAATATTTCCAGCAATATATCCGTGTTCTTATAACCGTTCTCATTCAAAAACTTTAATGCGCTCTTAGCCATGCGCTCGGCTATGTGGCCCGGCAATCTACAACTATAGCTAATTCCCGATATTTTCTCTACACCTGAAAATTCTGTCAGCCTAATCGGTCTGAGATAGTCTACGGGCTCCGACTTGATCCTGATTATTCCCTGACCCCTCGGATAAAAGCCGCGCCTTATCAGCTCGAGCGAGAAGTTGCAACCCATCTCTCTAAGCACTGGCAGAAGCACATAAGAAAGATACTCGAACGTGGGCGCCATGGGGTTGTTAGTTCCTCCCCTTATCTCAGCTTCTATCCTTTCTTCCGCAAAGGCCATGGCAGGCATCAGTGACTGTAAAATTAATGTAGTACTACCGGCAGTCCCTGCATCGAATGTCGTCTTTCCACCCTTCAATCTTTTTGGTACGAAAAATACCTCGCTGGAACCTACGCTCAATCCCTTAACCTCAGCGTCCGCTAACCATGCCACTGCCTTCACAGCAGTCAGGTGTTGTGGTCTAAGCCCTGGAGGTGACCTCTTGGCCCTAATGTTGTATATCCTAATGGGTTTCAGCATTATAGCAGAAAGCGTTACAGCAGTCCTCAGTACCTGACCTCCACCCTCACCTATGGAGCCATCAAGCTCGACAACATTTTCCGCATGCAAAGCCGCTCACACTTTTAAGATATATATCCAAGCCTTCTTCGTGTCTTGTAGTACTCGTCCTCCAGCTCTAAGACCAACCTCCTTAACTCTGGCTGGCTCTGTAGTTCAATGTCAAGCCTAGTCCTGAAGTCCTTACTCTCAGCCTCGAGACCACTGAGGTCAAGCTCTATGTTAAGATAGTCCACGAGTTTCTTTATTATGTGGTAAGTGGTCTGGACGTCCGGAAATGGAAGATAAATAGGCGAGTGCCCCCATATGCTCATAGCCTCTATACCTTCTTTCATGCACGCATATAGTATGAGGCTGTGAATACTACTGGGTCCTTCATAGTTTGTGAATTCTCCACCAAGCATCCATACATCTTTTCTAAGGTTTTCATTGTTAATAAAGAAGCTTATCATGGGCTCAACAGTATGTGGTATCCTATCCAATAAACCACCTATCGTGTAAACCCTCTTTATTCCAAATTTTTTGATCACATGCATTATGACCCTAACGTACTTCATCCAGTTTAAGTTGGGTTCCTCACCGAGGAACAGCACAAGCGAGCGACTGCCTACCTCCTTAACGTACCAAAACTCGTTTTTTGGCATGAGATAGCTGGTCATCATGCCCGACTTGTAAGAAACATAAGGTCTTCTTACCGTAAAATCGTAAAAAGGTTCTGGATTCATTTCGGCAAAAAGTTTTGATGGAAGTTTGGACAGCAAGTAAAGTAGCGTCGTGCTTGATACTTTTCCACCGTCGGACCAGCCATAGAAGCCAGCGACTAGATATGGCTCTTTTAGAGACGGGAACTCGTAAAAGCGAATGAGCTTCTCCATCCCTCGTTTAACGAGTTGTTAATCCCACTATTTAACTTCAGTAATCCATTAAGCGAATCGGTGTCATTAACGTGAAAAAAGGAAAACCTTATGAGATGGTGAATATTTAAGTATGTCGCTTAAATACGATTAAACAAAGAAAGCCGGTGAACGGAATTTGAGTATTCAGTTTCCGTACCCAGGTGCGACAACACTGGGTATCAGAAGCAAGAGCGCGGTCGCTTTAGCCTCTGAAAAGAGGCTTTCATACGGTTACTTCGTCATAAGCAAATCTGTAAGAAAGGTATTCCAGATAACTCCAAAGATAGGGGCGGCATGTGCAGGGTTTGTCGCCGATATGCAGATGCTCATAAGGGATGCGACGGCTGCGGTAAATCTCTACAGGATCGAGAACCGTATCGAGCCAAGAGTTCAGACCGTGGCCAAGGTTCTCTCCACCTATCTATTCAGTAGCAGGTTTTTCCCTTACTTAACAGAGAGTGTGGTCGGAGGGTTTGATGAAGATGGTTCACACATTATAGTATTAGACCCGTTAGGCTCCATGATAGAGGATGATTATGCCGTTGTAGGTTCTGGCGCTGAGATAGCGATAGGGGTTGTTGAGAGTGAATATAGACAGGACATGACACCAAAGGAGCTTTATGACTTATCCATAAAGGCGATTAAAGCGTCAATAGCCAGAGATGCGGCAAGCGGGAACGGTATAGATATACTTATTTTTACTGAAAAGGGCCTGATGATTAACGAAACCATAAATCTATGAAAACATCATACATGTTAAGGAAAAATGCGTTAATCCTTTAGGTCGGTACCCTGTATGAAGCTACTAAAGGGAAAAGAGAGCATACTGATATTCTTGGCAGAGAACGATGCCTTTGCCCATGAGGTTAGAATAACTACGTCAATGCTTGCGAAACAACTCAGCATTTCGCAACAAACAGCATCCAGACTGCTCATTCAGCTAGAAAAGGAAGGTTATATAACACGGAGAATTGTCGGAAAGGAGACTTACGTGAAATTAACGGAAAAGGGAATGAACGAATTGATTGACTTGCACGTTAGGCTGAAGGGGATATTCGAGCGACCCGTAAAAATAACTTTGGAGGGCAGAGTATTTTCTGGTCTTGGTGAGGGTGCTTACTACATCAGCCTGTCGGGCTACTACAACCAAATTAAAGAGAAGCTAGGTTTTGAGCCATTCTTGGGTACGCTTAACATAAAGCTTTTATCGAGTGCGGCTATAGAAGGAAGAATGTTGTTAGAAAAAGTCGCTAATATAGTAATAGAGGGCTTCAAGGACGAGAAGAGAAGTTATGGTAGTGCTAAGTGCATAAAAGCGCTCTTTAACGATGAAGATGAGTGCGCTATACTCTTCATAGAAAGAACCCATCATGATACATCCGTGATAGAAGTTGTGGCACCGCATAACCTTAGGGAGAAGCATGGTCTTAAGGATGGCGATAAAGTGAAACTGACGGTGAGCCTCCAACCAGTTTCGTTATTTAGCAATCTCGTGAATGTAAGTAATACTGAGGTTGGATGTGAAAAGTTATGAAAAAAGTTTGGCAGGAATGTATAGAATGTCATTCAATTTATGATGCGGACGTTATAAAGTACAAATGCGATTGCGGTGGCCTGTTGGAAGTTCACATAGACCTCAGGAGTTTGGATAATATTTCTTGGGATAAGTTTAGGTCTAGGAAGCTTAATGTTTGGAGATACTTTGAATTGCTTCCGTTCGAAGATAGTAACAACATAATATCGCTGGACGAGGGTGGGACGCCTCTCTATAAATGCGAGAAGCTTGGCAAGTGGATGGGAGCTAAAGATGTTTACATCAAGTACGAGGGTATGAACCCCACGGGTAGCTTTAAGGACAGAGGGATGTGCATCGGTATAACAAAAGCGTTAAAACTTAGAGTTAAGGGCGTTGTATGCGCATCGACGGGCAATACTGCTGCGTCGCTTGCGGCATACTCTGCTAGAGCTGGAATTCCTTGCATCGTAATTGTGCCGAAGCAAATCGTCGCTATTGGCAAGCTGTTTCAGGCCATGTTGTACGGTGCCAAAGTGGTTAGATTGGACGGGACTTTTGATGAGGCTTTGAGCTTAGTATGGAAGGTTGTCGAGGAGGTGGGAGCGTACCTGCTTAACTCGATAAATCCGTGGAGGCTTGAGGGGCAGAAAACTGTGGCCTTTGAAATAATAGACCAGCTTGGTAAAGTACCGGGATACGTAGCACTTCCTGTAGGGAACTGCGGAAACATAGCGGCAGCTTGGAAAGGGTTCAAGGAAATGGAGACAGTAGGCCTTACGGATGGTACGCCATCGATGGTTGGCATACAGGCTGAGGGTGCATCACCATTCGTCGATTTAGTAAGGGAAGGGTACGATACGTTAAGACCCGTTGAGATGCCTAACACCATAGCATCAGCCATAAGAATAGGGAGACCGGTAAACTGGAAAAAGGCACTGTTGGCCGTGAAAGAGTCCGACGGCCTTGTCGCGAAGGTCTCGGATGCTGAGATAATTGAGGCCCAAAGAATGCTGGCTAGCCTTGAGGGGATCGGCGTGGAGCCTGCTGCAGCGGCATCGGTAGCCGGTACCAAAAAACTCATAGATAGCGGAGAGATTGATGCTAACGAAACTATCGTCTGTATTTGCACGGGGAACATGTTGAAAGACCCGAACCCAGAGTTGATCAAGGGCTTAGAACTCTTAGACGTCGCACCCAACCTAGAGCTTATCAGGGATATCTTTACCTCTTTGATCAAGCAGTAGAATATTTATAAGACGAGTGTAGCCTGATATACCGACTGCTTTTGTTGCAAAGAGTTTCGACAGGTGTATCAAAACTCGACAAGATGCTAGGAGGCGGCTTCATCCAAGGACGGACCTATCTTATCACCGGCGAGACTGGTGCTGGTAAGACCATACTCGCCCTACAGTTTTTGAGAGATGGGTTATTGCGTAATGAGCCATGTGTTTACGTATCGTTGGATGAGAGGGTTGGTAACGTCCTCACGGGTGCTGAAACATTAGGCTGGAACTTTTGGCCTTATGTTAAGAGCGGCCTTTTCTATCCGTTCGAGATAAGGCTCGAAGCAGCCGAGGTTAGGAAGTATGGAAAGGAGAGCAAGGCATTCATCGAGGCAATTAGAAAGGTGACCAGGGGCGGACCTATATCAAGGATCGTTCTGGACCCCGTCTCGGCCCTTGCCATGGGAGCTAAAGAGGAATTTTATGTTAGAGAGTATCTGAGGGAAGTCATAACGTATTTGGAGGAAGTTTGCAACGCTACAACTCTGCTCATCACCGACATACCTACGGGCTCTGCTGGATTAAGCAGATTCGGTTACGAGGAATTCCTCGCTTCAGGCGTGATAGTGATGGGCATAACGAGGCTCGACGGCAGACTTGTCAGGACGTTGTACGTGAGAAAGATGCGATGGTCACAAATGGACCCCACAATATACACATTCGACATACAATCTGATTTTGGTATAGTAATCAAGCAACCGCTTGACGCCTTAATAGGTAAATCAACAAAATCAAAAATCAAGGCGGATGAAGATGAGGAGGAATGATTTTGGGTAAGAAGCCTCATTACAAAGTCATTCCTGCATTTTATGCTTTTATCTAAGCTTTAGCAAATAAAATTGGAGAGGTTGGGCTCATGGCATTAGCATCTAAGAGATTCTCTGACGAGTTTGCGGCACTCATAGATAAGGTCGTCAGGGTATCAACGGTTCAGGGCATAAAGCTGGAGGGAAAGCTCTTAGCATACAACCCTTCAGACTATAGCATATGGCTCGCGGATGTAAAAAACGAAGGTGGCAACGTAATTCCGAAGGTGTTCCTATCCGGTAACAACATATTGATGATAGAGACTATGGAGGCCGGAATAGACATGCAGAAGCTTGCAGAGAGACTTAACCGTGTTTTCCCGAACATGGTCAAATACATCAAGGAGGCAGACGTCATACTCGTCATGGATAGGATCAGGGTAACAAGGAGCGGCGTGGTCGAAGGGTCTGGACCTGCTGCTGAGCGTGTCCAAAAGGTCTTTGAAGAATTCATCAAAGAAGAGACAAAATGATTGAGGCTAAGGTTCGTGCTTAGCAACGTTCGTCCAATTCGCTAGAGGCGCTCATATTCTATCTCTGCAAACGCATAAGCACTGGAAAGCTCTTCTAAGTCCTTTGGTCGGATGTTGATGTCTAGAAGCTTGTTCAGGGATTCTATAGCACGCATAGCTCCGAAGAAGTCCGGCGCCAGCCCGTTAGTCTCTACAAGTATTGAAAGGCCGCTCATGTTTCTCATGCTTGCCAGCGTAACCAGCAGACCTGCCACCCCTATTATTTGTCCTGAGTACCTTAGACCACCAATTTTCTTAATCCATCTTTCGAGCACATTTCTGTCTGTTGATGAGCAGAAAACCATCCTTTTATCCGATACTAATTCCCTGCCATAACCTCCTAGCGTTACGACGAATTTACATCCAAACCTTTGTGCAATATCCAAGACCTTCTCGCAGAACTCATACTGTCCATAACTGGTCATGGGTTGTGCGTTCCCGTAGAGTAGTAGCATAGGTCTGGGCGACTTTGCAAGATAGATATCGCTAAAGCTGAACACAAGCCTACCATCCCTTATGAAACCAACACTCGGAAAATAAGGCGAGTATAGCCGGCATACCCTTTTCAAGTTAAGCTTGGTTAAGAGGTAAGAGACAGCGACCTTTGCCACTAAGCCAACACCTGGCAGACCCTCTATTAATACAATATCTTCTGAATAGAAATCCTCTAATTCCTTCTCGAAAATGACGTCTGTCTCGAGCATTCCTTTTCTAACGCCACACTTCATTCCGGATTAATTAATGTTACCAAACCCGTTTCCGTAACATTTATTCCTTTCTATCCTATAATATTATCAACGTGTGTTGTCCAAGCATGCCGCGGCCGTAGTCTAGGCTGGTAGGACGTGGGGGCCCCGTCGCAAGGGGCAAGCCCCAAGGTCCCGGGTTCAAATCCCGGCGGCCGCACTAGTACCTCTGAAAAATAACAAATCACCGACCCATACTTATCGTTATGGACGTCCTAAATGTAGTACGCTAAATATGAAAGCTGTGGTAAAAGGGAAACGCCCTACCAGCCTGAAATGGAATGATAAAAGATTTATAGAATTGATTTGGTTCTAAGACAAAAAGAGCTCAACTTTGGAGGTTGTTTGCGAAAACGGATAGCGAGGTTCAGAGGGTGAAAGGTTCAGGCGTTAATGAAAGTTTAGGTTGGACTCTACCGAATGTTGAAAAAGTTTTAACTTTGCCTGTTGATGAGCTCCTTTCACGCTTGAAGTCTTCAATGAATGGACTTTCTTCTGAGGAGGTAAACATACGTCTTAAATTTTTTGGTTCTAATGAGCTTATTAGGAAAAAGAAGAGAACGGCCATCCTTAATTTCTTTTCTCATTTCAAAAGCCCGTTGATAATAATACTTCTTATCGCTGGACTCATTTCCGGCTTTTTAGGAGAAGTTGTGAACACAGCTATCATATCAACTATAGTGATGTTTAGCGTAGTATTGGACTTTTATCAAGAATCTAAGGCTGAAAGGTCTGCTGAGATGCTGAAACAGAGGGTAGCGACAACTGCCACAGTTTTGAGGGATGGAGTTAAAAGAGAAGTTAAGCTTGCAGAGATAGTCCCTGGAGACATAATATTTCTTTCAGCAGGCGATATTGTACCTGCAGACGCCCGAGTTATAAGTGCAAAAGATCTGTTCGTGGATCAATCTGCGTTGACTGGAGAATCCTTTCCCGTTGAGAAGGTCAGTTTACAACTGAAATCTTACAGCCCTTTGATAACGGAGTGGAGCAACTATCTTTTTATGGGAACTTCGGTTGTGAGCGGAACAGCAACCGCCGTTGTTGTTAAGACCGGTAGTTTAACAGAGTATGGTAAGATTGCAAAGAGGCTTGTGGAAAGGGAGCCGGAAACGGAGTTCCAAAAAGGTATTCGAAGTTTTGGTTATATGATAATACAAGTAATTTTTTTGTTGGTCATGTTTGTGTTTTTCATTAATGCCCTTCGAATGCGAAACGTGCTTGATTCACTTCTTTTCGCTGTGGCCTTAGCTGTAGGTTTAACGCCGGAGCTTCTACCAATGATAATTTCAGTGAATCTCTCTAAAGGAGCTGTGGCGATGGCTAAAAAAGGTGTAATTGTAAAACGCCTAGCATCCATACAAAATTTTGGAAGCATGGATATTCTATGCACGGACAAAACTGGAACATTAACAGAAAATCGTATAAAACTTGTCTTGTACGTAGACTTTAACGGCAACAGAAGTGATAAAGTTCTACTCTATTCCTACCTTAATAGTTACTATCAGACCGGGCTCAAAAGCCCACTAGACGAAGCCATATTAAGATTTAGAGATGTGGATGTTAAGGATTATAAGAAAGTTGACGAAGTTCCTTTTGATTTCATCCGTAAACGTCTATCAATAGTTGTTGAACGTCAGAATCAGCGGTTTATGATAACTAAAGGGGCCCCTGAAGAAGTTGTTAAAATCTGCTCTTATTACGAGGTGAAAGAAGTTATAGCCGACATAACGGATGAAATACGCAGAAAAATAGAGCAAAAATATGCGGAGCTTAGTGCTGAAGGTTATAGGGTTTTGGCCGTAGCCTATAAGCGTTTAAGGGAGGATAAACCTGTTTACACGGCAAACGACGAAGAAGAAATGGTGTTCTTGGGCTTCATAGCCTTCCTTGACCCACCAAAAGAAACGGCGAGGGGGGCTTTACAGCTTCTGAAAAATGCCAACATAGAGTTAAAAATCCTCACAGGAGACAATGAACTGGTAACAAGGAAGGTTTGTGAGCAGTTAGGTTTTGACATAAAAGGGATTGTCACTGGAGGCGAAATCGCCCACATACGCGATGACGCCCTCGCAAGGATCGTTGAAGAGGTCAACGTATTCTGCAGACTTACGCCAGCCCAAAAAGACAGAATAATAAACGCTTTAAAAAACAACGGACACGTTGTTGGATTCTTAGGGGATGGAATAAATGATGCACCTTCGTTAAGAACGGCGGATGTTGGTATATCTGTAGAAAATGCTGTTGACGTTGCGAAAGAATCTGCGGATATAATTCTTTTGCAAAACGATTTGAGAGTACTTCATGATGGAGTCTTAGAAGGTAGGAAAACCTTCGGTAACACCATGAAGTATATCATGATGGGTGTGAGCTCAAACTTTGGAAATATGTTCAGTGTAGCAGGAGCATCTCTGTTTCTGCCTTTTTTACCGATGCTACCCATACAAATACTGCTCAATAACTTACTTTATGACTTTTCACAATTAACAATACCTACAGACGAAGTTGACCAAGAATATGTTGAAAAACCCAAAAGATGGGACATACAATTCATTAGACGGTTCATGGTGTGCCTTGGGCCCGTCAGCTCTCTTTTCGACTTCCTAACATTCTTTATAATGCTTTTCATCTTTAAAGCCTCTGAACCGCTGTTCCAAACAGCTTGGTTCATCGAATCTTTAACATCGCAAACTCTTGTAATCTTTGTCATTAGAACAAATAAGACGCCCTTCTGGAAAAGCAAACCAAGTCAATTATTGCTCCTTAGTAATATAGCAATAATAACATTCGCATTGATACTTCCATACACACCATTAGGAACAATCTTCAGATTTGTAAAACCTCCAGCAGCCTTCTTCGTATTCTTGATTGCAATCCTCGGAACATATATGGCAGTAGCCGAAATGATCAAAAGCTGGTTTTACAGAAAGTATGGCTACCGTTTAGAACAAATTCTTATCCCCCCTAAGAAGATTGGCATATACCTCACTAAGACTACAAAGCTCATCCAAAACGTCATAGCAATCATCTGCCTACACCCAGAAGACGAAATAACAGTCGACACCCTCTTAGAAGACTTGGAAAGAAGTATAGAGCATTCATTCGACCGCTACCAAGTAGGCCGTATAATCCAATACTTGAAAAACGTAGGTCTCATAAGCTTTGACCATCGTCAAAGAGCAATCAGACGGGAAAAACAATTAAAAGAATACGTGACAAAACAGTTAATGAGTAGCGAGCTATGGCTAAAAATAATCCACGAATGGTACAAAGTTGGTAGAACTATTAGAGACAAATACGGAAAAGTAAACCCAGAATACCAAGAACTCCTATCTTATAAAATCCTAGAGTAGTCCCGCCTGGTGGAACGATGTTATGAGTAAAATCTCCAAAGGCGGAAATAGGTTCAAATATTTTTGTTCCTTAGCTGACTGTGGAATGCTCAGATGTAGCAAATGTAAGGCTGAGGCGGAGCCGCTTTACCGGTTGGATATTATAAAGAAAAGTCTCTGTCACTCTTGCTTTATTGAATACTACGAGAAGAAGGTTAAGAAGACAGTACTGAAGTACAGGATGCTCAGTGGTGTCAAAAATTTAGGAGTTGCCGTTTCCGGAGGAAAAGACAGCATGGCTTTGCTCAAGTCTCTTTTGAACATTTTTCCAAGCATCAATTTCGTGGTAATACATCTGAACCTTGGGATACCTGGATATTCCGATACATGCCAGACGTTGGTTCAGAGGTTTTGCCAGAAGAATTCCATAGAGTGTATAGTGTACGACCTAAGAAATGCCGAGGGGTATTCGCTTAAAGATTTTGTAACGTCGAAACTCGGCCGGAGAATATGTGGGATCTGCGGAGTAGTTAAGAGGTACTTATTGAACAAGATTGCGCTCGAGAATGATTTGGATGCTATAGCCACAGGCCACAATCTTGACGACACGGTTGAGCTCCTGTTCAATCACTACATTAACGGGGCCCTAGATGATTTAGTAAGAAATAAACCCGTTCTTCCCAGCACGCACCCAAAAATCGTTAAGAAGATAAAACCATTGATAGAGATGACCGAGCAGGAAAACCTTTACTATGTTTTATCCACGCATACGGAGTACGTAGATAACAAATGTCCGTTGGTAAAGGGCTCGAGGATGATGAAGAGGAAGAAGCTGCTGATGAAGGTCGAGGAAGAGATTCCAAACTTCAAACATCTCTTGTTCAAGACCCATTTAAAACGCTTCTTACCGATTCTCGAAAAGCACTTCGAGGTGCCAGCTCTAAGAGAGTGCGAGAGATGCGGCATGCCCTCGAAGAATTCTATATGTAGCTACTGTAAATTGATTTCCAAACTTCGCATACCTTCATCTGCAACTTTCCCATCCAATCGATGTCATGAATGAAAGCTTAATGAGTGCCAGCGACCAGCTAGACTTCGTAGGTCATCCCCAACGATGGTGCAATAGCATCTAATGAACACTCCTCTCTAGCCCAATTGGCAAGAACCTCACAACTATCTCCATCGCCATGAACTGTGAAGATTTTTGTTCCAGGATTAAAAGACCTTAGTAAAGCCTGAAGTTCCTTTTGACCAGCATGGCTTGAGAACAAGAAGTGCTCAACCCTAGCCTTAACGGGCATTTCCTTACCGTTGCTCATCAATTTCTTCTCGGAAACCAGCAAAGCCCCCGGCGTTCCTGGTATTTGATAGCTAACCAAGAATATTGCTGAGGATTCGTCGTTAGCTATGTGTTGAGCGTAATAGGCTGCGGGCCCGCCCTTGAGCATGCCAGCTGGACAGACTATGACTCCAGGTTGCTCAAGAACCCTTTTCCTTTCCCTTTTGCCGCTGACGATGTTGACTCTTTTTCTAACTTTTTCGAGAAGATCATAATTTGCTATGAATTCTCTGCCTCTTAGATACAGGTCCAGTAGCTTGACCGCCATACCGTCCGTCGAAATCGTATGTTTAAAGTTTCGAGCTACCAAGATGCATAAGATTTCTTGTGAACGGCCTACCGAGAATGCAGGCACTAAAACTATGCCACCATCTTCAACCACTCTGTTGCATTCTTCGATGAATCGTTTTTCAAGTTCCTGCCTGTCGTGATGAGCCTCTTTAGCATACGTGGACTCCGTTATGACGGCGTCCACATCGGTCTGGCTGATGTCAGCACCGTTCAGCAGTCTAGTTTTTATGGGGTTAATATCGCCTGTGAAGAGGAGGCGCTTGTCGGCATTTACCACGACTTGAGCGCTTCCCGGTATGTGACCGGCATCCAGTAACTCTATTTCGACGTCTTTGATCCTTACCGGCTCCCTGTAGTAAACCCTCCTTGCCCTCCCAAGCATGTATTCCACCTCCAGATATTCGTACGGGACGTAGTAACCGGACAACCTGAGAAAGTCCTCTAGGAGTATCTCACATGTTTCAAGGGACATGCTCGTGGAGTATAGCTTCGGTCCTTCATCCATGTAAAGTAGCGGTGCGGCTCCGGAATGGTCCAGATGGGCGTGAGTGATTATAACAGCGTCTAGGTCCTTGGGCGCTATGTGAGCGGGGAACTCTGGCTCGTCGTTTGGCTTAATGCCGTAGTCTAGTAGAATCCGTGCTCTGTCAGTCTTTACGAGTATCGCTGACTTTCCTACTTCGCCTACAGAGCCCAGAAAAGTTATCTCCATAATCGACACCGTTCCTCAGAGAGTCCATACAACATATGGGCAACCTTATCTTCCTAACATCTTCATTCTAACGTGATTCATAAATGTTTCCGAGAAGTTAGTCTTTAAATCCAAGACAATGTACAGCATCTTTGGTTGAAACCATGGAGGTTATGGAGGCTATAAGGACAAACCTGGCCGTAAGAGAGTTTAGACCGGATAAGGTTCCTAAGGACATAATAATCAAGATTCTGGAGGCAGGACGTCTCGCACACAGCTCCAAGAACACACAACCGTGGCGCTTTATAGTCGTCGATGATAAGGACAGGCTATCTTTGTTGAGTAAAACGACTCCGACAGGGGCTCACATAGCAAATGCTGCGTTTGCCATTGCGCTGTTTATGGAGAATGCAAAGCTCCCTGAGGTTGACGGTGCCAGGGCTATGGAGGACATGATGCTGGTTGCATGGTCTCTCGGTGTTGGCTCCTGTTGGATAACGAACTTTGATGAGGAAAAAGTTAAACAAATACTCAATGTTCCAAAGGAATGGAAGCTAATAACCGTAGCACCGTTTGGTTATCCAGTAAAGCCCGCAAGAAAGGGTAAGAAAAAGCGAAAAGCGCTCGAGGAAATCGCATATTACAATACGTACGGAAACCCTATCAGCCGTATGATAGAACAACGCTAATTAGAGTACACTCACCTTTATTCCTTTTTCTTCCAGCTTAGATTTGACGAGCATTGTGAATTCTTTCAACGATGGATTCTGAGTATTCAGTATAACAACGTGCGCATAACCGTGCCCTACTATGTAATTTACGGTAACGTCGGCTATGTTTTCTTTAGCATCCATCAGCAAGGAGATGCTAAAGTTCGTTTGTGAGAATGGGTAGACAAACTTGAGCTCTGCAGGGACGACGCCGTATGGGTTTAAAAAGAAACCGTAAGAGGCTTTTCCAGCGACCTCGGGGAGCTTCTCCTTAACCATGCGTTCAGCGGCCTCCACACTCCTGTGCTTTCCTCCTATTTGGGATATCAAAACTATCGTGTCAGACTTCTTAGCTGGTACGTATGCCATCAACCTGCCTCTAGTCCTGCTGACTTCTGGTCTCAGCAGGCTGAGCTTGTCGAAGAGGTTCATGCCCCTCCGCTTCGATATAGGTGTATGGAGTTCCATCAACTCTATGAGTTTTTTGTCAGAAAGCATCGCCTTAAAAGCTGCGTAGAGTCTAGGATGAGACCTGGCCCTTATCTCGAGG
Source organism: Candidatus Terraquivivens tengchongensis (assembly GCA_023268355.1). Lineage (GTDB taxonomy): Archaea > Thermoproteota > Nitrososphaeria_A > Caldarchaeales > Wolframiiraptoraceae > Terraquivivens > Terraquivivens tengchongensis. Next base: position 108,653 of record JALNJK010000001.1, on the reverse strand, counting down.
AGCTCCATTAACCTTCCGTCCTTAATCGCCTGCTTTATCTCCATAACTTCGCGGAAGCAAACGCTCAGATTATGAAGGGATAGAAGCTTAACCCTTTCGTCGTCCGGCAACGACCTTAGCTCTTCTGGAGAGTACTTTGAGCAGACCTCGCACTCGCACGGGAAGTAATCCAGCATCGAGAGCCTCAGCGTTCCCGAGTAGCTCATGTACCTTCCCTCTTTTGCATACAGGTAGTAACTTGCAGAGTCAAAAGTGTCGCAGCCCATCGCCACAGCAAACGGCATGAGCATAGGATGACCAGCACCGAATAGATGAAGTGGTTTTTCTGATGGGATGATACGTTTAACAGCCGCTATCATCTTAAAAAGCTTGGTGAACATATAGCCCTCCATGAGCGGCGTGGGACTTCCAAGGGCGAAGAAATCAAAGGGCATTCCTACCAACTTCGATGCACAGTACTCTAGCAGCTGGAGGTGCGCACCGCCCTGTATCGGTGCCGCCCATAAAGCCCGCTTACCCTCGTTCAACATCTCGAGTGTCTCTGTAACATTTGCCAAAGTCTTCTCCACGCTCTCCTTAGCTTTCTCATAACTTACGAGTCCTGTCGGTACATCGAGCGGTACGGCCATGTCGCTACCTATTGCTTCTTGGAACGACGCGATTTCCTTAGGTGTGACAGCTACGTCACCATACTCGAGCATCTGGTATCCGCCAGAGTCCGTCATAACTACGCCGTTGAATGATATGACGTTGTGTACACCTTTCTCTATGCCTTCTTTCCTTAACCTCCTGTAAATTATGTAGGCGTTCGTTATTACAGCCTTGCACCCGAACCTCTCAGAGATATAGCTTGCAGGGATTACCTGACTCACGGGGTTTATTACGGGTAGGAATGCTGGGGTCTCAAACCTTCCAGATTTTGTCTCTATCCTACCTATCCTTCCGAGGAGGTCTTTGGCTATAACTTCGAACATGCAACGACCCGGCCCTTCTCAAACATCCTGATTGGTTTTGCTATTTTAAATATTGGTAAAACATGCATTAAATTTTCCAAAAGAATTAAATACTTCTTAGTTTAAATTTATTAAACATGTCATCTAAAGCGAAAGAAGAACTAATAAAATTGCTTAACAAAGCTCTCGAGTTAGAACATGCTGCATATGTGCAGTACCTAAGCCATGCGGAGATCGTAGACGGTTTAAACAGCGAGCCCATAATAGAGAGGTTGAAAGAGATAGCCAGTGACGAGGCAAAGCATCAGGAAATGTTCAGGACGCTTATAGGCGATTATCTGGGCGGCGTGCCTTCCACAGGAATAGCTGAGACAAAAACCGCTAAGACTATACAAGAAATCTTAGAAGTGAACTTAAAAGACGAGAAGCATGCGGTAGATTTTTATACTGAAATTCTCAAGAAGATAGTGCAAGAAAAGGAAAACTTGCCGTATGAGTACTTTAAACTGGAGCACGAGGTTAGGCACGTCATAATGGATGAGCAGGAACACATAACAGAACTGAAGAAGCTCCTAGGTTTGAAGTAAGTTAAATTACCTACACACCAATATTTTTTCAGTTTAAATTTTTTTATATCAGCAATAAAAATCTCTAGAATAAAACCTAGCGGTGAGAGGTGAATTGGTTCCGAATAGGTGAGGGACTTCCGACTGGCAAAAGCTACTAAGCCCTCACAATTATCATCCCGTGCCGACAGGGCTTTAGCTTTGTTGTATGAAATAAACAAATTGCTCGGCTCAATCGGTATTAGAGAGCATTTTATCGATGCCGAGTGGTCCAACACGGACCCAAATTTTCCTGACCTTTCTATCCTGCTTGAGGGACAACGTGACGTTACATTAGTGGTCACGATATCTGTTAGGCGCTCCGATGTGGAGAGAAGGGTTAAAGACTTTATCGATATGGCCCAAAGTTATGACAATATACAACCCTGCCTTGTACCGGGAAACCCTGCATATCTGTCTCCGCATGAAGTATGCAAGAATTCCATAAAGTTGATGGAAGAACATGCCAAGACCATCAGGCGAGCATACGACGGTGTTATGTACTTGGGTTGTGAAAAAATCGAGAAAGCTTCGGCCCGTATAGCTGAGCTTTTTAATGCGACGTTATTTTACGTGTACAAGAGGAGTAAACTTAAAGAATACTTTTCGCTCTCAAATGAAAGGTTCGCGGCAATCTACACGCCCGTCATCGTTGACGGACTGAATGAGGCGGCCAAGTCTTATATCGCTAGAAGGCTGGGCCTCAACAATTTTGATGGTAACTTCACAAAGCATGCGATCGATGAATACGTACTCTCGTTAACGAATGACTGCATCCACGTCCTAAAGTGCTTTAGAAGGCAATATGCCACACTGGTCATCCACCCGTTCAGCAACTTCACATCAGAGATAGAAAAGGTGTTCGGAAAAATTAGGGCACTGATCGAACTTTGGTAGGCATAACCATCCATAGCAGCCAAACTTTTAGGAGGTACGAATGTGAAAATAGGCACGTTGGAGGTTAATGATCCACCAACAGAAGAAAGCATGCGACAAATCGTCGAAATGAGGTAAATCTTTAGCCAATAAAATCAGAGAATTTTTTGAGAGAATACCCTGCTGATTTCTCCTAAACAAGTTAAAAGTGGAATTCTGGCGCAGAAGTGAACGCATAGTCTACATATATTTTGTAATCCGCGCCCAAAGGCAGGAGACATTTTCGCCTGGACGGCATGGCTTTCCTAGGCCACTCGAGCTTTTGGGAGTGGCGGGCTGAGGGCGTCCGGCCAAAGCCTCCGCCCGTACACCCCCACCCCATCAAGCCCGTCTTCTACGGGGGCTCTCGTCCGGAGCACAGGCCTGTTGCCAGGCCCTAAGCTCCGGAGTGGCTGCCTATTTTCGGGAGCGGCTTCGGGCTTAGATGCTTTCAGCCCTTATCCGCAGGGGCGCAGCTGCCCGGCTCTGCCCTGTAGGACAACCGGTAAACCGTTGGCCCCGGCGCTCCGTTCCTCTCGTACTGGGAGCACCTTCCCCTCAGGCAGCCAGCACCCCCAGCAGGTAAAATCCGATCTGTCTCACGACGGTCTAAACCCAGCTCACGTTCCCCTTTAATCGGCGAACAGCCGCACCCTTGGCCGCTGCTGCACGGCCAGGATGGGAAGAGCCGACATCGAGGTACCAAGCCGCGGGGTCGATGGGAACTCTCGCCCGCGACGAGCCTGTTATCCCTGGGGTAAGTTTTCTGTCACCTCCAACCCCCATCGGTGGGAGTTGAAGGATCGCTAGGCCCGGCTTTCGCCTCTGGACCCCTTGCGTTCAAGGGTCCAGTCAGGCCGGCTTTTGCCCTTGCACTTAACGGCGGGTTTCTGTCCCGCCTAAGCCGACCTTTGGGCCCCCTCGATATCTTTTCAAGGGGGTGCCGCCCCAGCCGAACTGCCCACCTGCCGTTGTCCCAGGGCACCAGGCCCCGGTAAGGGATGCAGCCAAAGGCAGGCGGTGTTACATCGGCGCCTCCCCCAGCTCCCGGAGAAGCTGGGATCGACGGCTCCCGCCTACGCTCTGTGCCTTCGACCGCATCCCAGCAACAGGCTGCAGTAAACCTCCACAGGGTCTTCTTTCCCCGCTGGGGGCTCGTGGACTGTTCGCCCACGTTACGTGGGTTCACCGGGCTCCGGGTGGGGACAGTGGGGCCCTCGTTGATCCATTCATGCACGTCGGAACTTACCCGACAAGGCATTTGGCTACCTTAAGAGAGTCAGAGTTACTCCCGGCGTTTAGGGGCCCTTAGCCCGGTTGGACCCGGGTTTCAGGTACCCCCACTGGCCAGGATTCAGAAGCCGTTCAAAACCTTTCGGTCTTGCGGCTTCCTATGTTTTTATTAAACAGTCGGGACCCCCTAGTCACTGCGACCTGCGGCCCCAGCGTCTCCGCCAAGGCCGCAGGCACCCCTTCTACCGAAGGTACGGGGCCAATTTGCCGAGTTCCCTCACCCCGGAGTGACCCGATACGCCTTAGGCTTCTCACCTAGGGGCACCTGTGTCGGTTCTCGGCACGGTCTCCGGGAATCCTTCCCAGCCCCCTTTTCACGGGCTCCAGGGATCAGCCGAACCGCCCATACGGGCGGCCATTCCCGCTTTCACCTGGTTCTCGCCTTTACGGCACTCCCCAGGCTTATACGGTTAGACCGGGCTACGGCCCGGCTCGGCCTACCCCGAAGCGTCGGAGGCTGGGCTTGCGTCGCCGCACGTATCCCGGAGGCACCGGAATCTTAACCGGTTTCCCTTTCGGCCTACCCGGTTAAGGTCGGCCTTAGGACCGGCTTACTCCTGGCTGACGACGCATTGCCAGGAGACCCTTGCCCCTTCGGCGGAGGGGATTCTCACCCCTCTTCGCTGTTACTACCACCGGGATCTACATTGGCGGCCGGTCCACCGGACCTCACGGCCCGGCTTCTGCCCAACCGCCACGCCCTCCTACCTCCACCAAGCAAGTGCTTGGTGGACCGGGGTTTCGGCGGCCCGCTTAGACCCGTCAATTTTCGGGGCCCCCAGCCTCGGCGGGTAAGCTGTTACGCACTTCTTAGCCGATGGCTGCTTCTAAGCCTACGGCCCCGCTGTCTTAGGCTGGAGACGCCCTTTGGTTTGTCACTTAGCGGGCACTTAGGGGCCTTAACCCCAGGTCTGGGTTGTTCCCCTCTCGGCGTAGGAGCTTACCCCCTACACCCCACTCCCCGGGTCTACGGCGCCCAGGTATTCGGAGTTCGAAAGGAAGGCGGGCCCTTTCGGACCCTTACCCCCCTATCGGTGCTCTACCCCCTGGGCTGCCTCGCCGGAGGCTGAGCTGCAACTCACTTCGGAGGGAACTAGCTATCACCGGGCTAGATTGGTTTTTCGCCCCTAGCCCCGGGTCAGAGGACCGAATTGCACGTCAAGACCCCTTCGGGCCTCGACCGGGCTTTCGCCCGGCTTCGCCCTGCCCAGGGCTAGATCGCCCGGTTTCTAGTCTCATGGCCATGACTCCAGGCCCTTTCGGACCCCGCCCCTCACCAGGGGATAAACCCTGGTTGCGGGCATGTCGGTTTCCCTACGCCTACGCGCCTTGGTAAGCGCTTAAGCTCGCCATGACCATGAACTCCCCGGCCCGTGTTTCAAGACGGAGTGTGCGACCCTGGTATCCACCCTCGGCTCCCAGAAAGAGAGCCTTCGGGTGGAGTTCCCTTTTGGGCCGCACTCGTCTGTTACCAGCCGGTTTCAAGCGCTTTTCACACCCCTTCCGGGGTTCTTTTCAACTTTCCCTCACGGTACTGGTGCGCTATCGGTCTTGGGACGTATTTAGCCTTGGAAGCCGATGGCTCCCAACTTCCCGCACCATATCCGAGGTACGGTACTCTGGATACCGGTCCTTCCCTTAGCCCGCCTTCGCCTACGGGGCTGTCACCCTCTACGGCGGACCATTCCAGGTCGCTTCGGCTCAGCGGGCTAAGTGGGCGACCGGTCCATAACCCTACATCTCCCTGCGGTCACCCGCAGGGATTCGGTTTGGGCTCCTCCCCTTTCACTCGCCGTTACTCAGGGAATCCCGTTTTGGTTTCTTTTCCTCCCCCTACTTGGATGTTTCCGTTCGGGGGGTTCCCGTACCGCGCTTTGCGCGGTACGTAGCCGACCGCTTTCGCAGCCGGCTACAGGAAATCCCATTCGGGCATCCCCGGATCGATGCCTGCATGCGGCTACCCGGGGCTTATCGCAGCTTGCCACGCCCTTCCTCGGCGCCCAAGCCGAGTTATCCACCGGCTGGCGTAGTCTGGCCTAGGTGTTCCACGCCGCCCAGCTAGCGACGTCTCCAAGCCTCTGAGCGCGGTCATAGTAAGCTTAACTTACTCCCGCATCGAGCAACCGGTCAAGAGACCGGAAGCTCTCATACAACACTTCAGCAATTACTTGATTCTCGAGAGTTATTAATAAGGCTTTTCAGCAGCTAGCGACAAGATATTTTAACCGGCAACCGTTCCTTGTGTAAAATTCATGTAAAACTTTGCGGCAGCTTTATGCCGAGACTCTCCATCATCGTGATGACCCTATGCTTGTAGGTGTGCGAGGCTCTCACAAGCCTGTAACCGTTATTGGCCAAGAGTTCCCTTCTACCTTCGTCCTCCAAGTAATATTTTATTAATTCTATGAGTTCGTCCAGATCAGAGTACAGCGCTATGTGGGTACCCTCTTTAAATATATCCTCTAAACCGTTCTTTATCCTATCTGCCAGCACCATCCTCCTGCAGCCCATCGCCTCGAATATTCTGGATCCGAGCGTCTTGTTGTTGGAGATCTGCAACACGATCTTTGACTTTGAATATACTGAGGATGCATCATGCATAAACGCAAACTTTCCGCTGTCCGTAGTGAACATCTTAAACCTCTTCTTTAAAGCATCCAGCATGTGTCTCCTCTCCTCGTTCATATAGCCCAAGAAAGTAACGTCGTATACCATTTGGAGTCCTGGTATTTCTCTGAATATCCTAGGATCGTATGCGTAAGGCAGCCAAAAGACTTTGTCGCAGCCCATCTCCTTGAACATCCAGATGTAGTCCTTCTGCCCTACGAAGACGAAGTCATAATTCCAAAGCTCGCATTTCCTGTAGGCCTGCATGGCGTTCGAGGTGTGCGGGTCCAAGGCGTAGAATACCTTGATTGAGTTCCTGAATTTTCCGAGGTCATAAGGGCGTTTGATAGGAGGCTCCACCATAAGGACTATGTCGGGCTCTCTTGGTATGGGCTTTACTCTTGAGAACCTCAGGTTCAGGAGCTTGTAGAGCAAGGACGGTATCGAGAGCTTCTTTATGAACCACTCGTGAACGTCAAGGTAGACAGGAATTACGTTAGCCACCTCATACAGAGCGTGCTCGAAGTACCTGACTATAGAGAATGGTTTAGAATCGCAAAGAAGGAGGACAAGGGGAAACTCGCCAGAACTAGAATCCTCTTCGTTCATTCAAATCAACGTAAGGCAGATTCCTATTAAAAATTGCTGGAGTTTTATCGTTGTGTAAGCATGCCGTCCTTTGTCTTGTCGTTCCTCATCGAACTTCTTACGTAGCCGTACCAAACAAGCAGCTCGTTCGTGGGCAGCAACTCGTAAAGGAGCAACTTTCTGTAGAAGATTGATAAGGGAGGTGTGCGCTTCTTATTATGGGGCGAGTGGCTGGGCGGGTCTCGGGGAACTCCCGAGGAAGTTCCTCCCCCAAGTAGGGGCGCGCGACGCCGCGAGGCGTAGGGGGAGACCCCTGGCAACGCACCAGAAACGAGACCTCCCGATGCCAGATGAGTTTGATGCGGTAGGAAGCCGCTGACGAGGCGTCGGGATTGGGTGGAACGGGCGGCCCGCGCGGGAAAGGCAAGAGGTCTTTGAGCCTGCCCCGGCGAGACCTCAGGCACCGATTAGACAAATCCCGCCTAAAACAGAAGGAGGACTATGGGCCACACGCCCCCGAAACACCTAGGGACGTTAACGTTTTACACTTTGATCTTTTAGCACGTTCTATTCATCCTTATATGCGCTGACAAAGCACGATTTTTCTCCGAGTCAAACATAGTCTTGCGGGAAAATTATGTGAAAGAAGTTCTGAGCTCATAATTAGAAAGTTATGGGCTTGCTTCAGAGAGATGCTTTACGTTTGTTAAATGGGTCTTAATCATATTGAACCATTTCACCACTACGCTTGCATCAAGTACGAGAATCTTTTCCTCCTCCAGCGGGTCTCAACTTATTCTCCTCTTGCTCCACGACAGGTTCGACGTATCTTCTTAACAACTCGCTCCAGTTTATGTGTCGAAGCCTACCCATCCTAGCCTTAAGCTTTTTATCAACGCGAAAGCTCGCGATATTCACGTATAGTGTAATACATCACTGCTATAATTTAATAAGTATTACAGACCGAGATAAACTCAGCTCATTATCACAGGTAAAAATGGCTCGCCCATACTTCTTCATTTTACGAGAAAAAGCATCCCAGACGTCCAGTGTTTTATCCTCCAAGACTTTTTGTCGTAAACTTTATTAAAATAACAAATGGAAATATGCCTCCGCTACGTTGTGAGAATTAGTTCAGCATGTGAGGAAAAAATTTCCGGTGTGCTGAACTAATTGACGGTGTACCATGGTTCGATGGTCCAGATGTCCCGTGTGTGGAAAAACGTTTAACCAATCAGCTTGAAAATATTGGATGATGTAGCATGAAGATAGTTATAAGAGCATTCAGACCGTCCGATATAGAGGACGTCTGCAGGATCGAGAAAGAATCCTTCAAGGACCCATGGCCCTGTTACGTGTTTACGTATCTTCACACGAAAAACCCTGGGAGCATTAAAGTAGCCTTGGTTAACGAAAAACTTGTGGGCTACGTCGTGTTTGACGTCGAAGAGCGTGACGGAAAGAAGGTTGGCCACATTCTAAACCTGGCGGTGGAGCAAGGCTTCAGGCGTATGGGAATAGGAAGGGCATTGATGGAGGCTGCAATATCTTATGTAAAAGGGTCTGGAGTGAATGAGGTTTGGCTTGAGGTCAGGGAGTCAAATACCGTCGCCAGGAAATTTTATTTGAGCATGGGCTTCGTCGAGAAGGGAAGGATAAACCGCTATTATCACGACGAAGATGCAATTGTAATGTACAAGGAGATAGAGTAAAATTATTATTTGGCGTCCATAAAACCGTAGAAGGGGCCCCGGTAGCTAAGCCCGGTATAGCGCCGGCCTTGTAAGCCGGTGGTCGCGGGTTCGAATCCCGCCCGGGGCTCCAACCGGGAACCTATGGTTCCTAGGTTACCTCCCTTTTCGCTAAATACGGTTTCTAAGGAGTTTACTGCCTGAACTAGAGCATTTTCACAAACCTTAGAAATGTTTAAGCCTAATTTCTTCGCCTTCTCCACAATTTCGGGATCAAGCGTAATAACCACATTCTTACGTTTCATCCGTTTACCTTTGCATACAAAGGTTTCCAATTTATCACCACTCCTAATCTTTTGAGGAAGCGGAGATGCGCTTAACCTTCCCCTCTTTAATTTTTTCTTCAATCCTTTTTTCTTCTTTTTCTATCTCCTTTAGCTTTTCTGCATATTTCCATAGCGCTTTGATGAATGGTTCAGGGTCATCCTCATATTTGCCGAAAATATTTATCCACGATTCCTCTTCTTTCTAAAAGGAGTACCATTAAGAATAATACAGACCATATTAGGTCACGCCTCAATAAAGACAACTGAAATCTACGATACAGTAGCGCTATACGATGTTCTCGAAGCATTCAAGGAACATAAAATAATCTAGGGGAGAAAAATCATGGTTAGAACTAGGCTACTAACTGACAGGGAAAGAAAGGTTCTCGAAGCATACCTAAAACCCTATAGCGATAAGGAGCAACGCTTCCTCTACGTTACTTTACATCGCATTAAAAAGCTAAACCTAGACGAAATCATGAAATACATAGAAATCATAAAGAAAATCAAAGAACAAAAATTAACAGTCAGCGTTAAATTTATCACATTTCACAAATAGCCGTAGTTCTATATTCTTAAACTATGTTACATCCATTACATTCAATAAAAGATCTAAAGGAAAAGCCTAATTTCTTAAACCCCTCTTCTGAAAATAACTAAAAACGGAAAACCTCCTTGCTAACATATAACAAGAGCGTTTTCTAAAAAATTAATAGACATAATCGTTAAAAGATTAACCATGGAAGAATTATCTGTTGTTAAGATAGCGAAAAATACTTCATAACGATATATCCTTATGCGAACAAAGAGGATGGGATCATATAGAGGAATATATTAAGGGGCAAGAACTAGTGATGGAAATTATTCCGTTAAGGATTTTAAAATACTTTATCGAGAGAACTACGCGGACGCCTAGTAGGCATGCTGCGCCTACTAGAATACAGATAATGTCCCACTCAAAAAGTAAAGCTAAAGAATGGGAAATGATTGTGAATGTAGGATTCAAACGAGAAATTAAATAGAGAGTGGATATGAGAAAGATTATTGGCGAATTTGAGATTAATGAGGAAAAGGCTGAGAAAATAGCTGAGATCTTACTCGATCTTCACAAACAAGGTCATCCACTTGTCTCCATGCCAGAGTATAATCTTCCGCGTAATCTTATTGCAGGTAGTCGTGAGCATGCTCTTTACCTAACTTATGTTATTTCAATTGATTATATGACGGGTGCTGAAAAGCTATGGCGAAAGGCAAGAGGAGCTTACGAGCTTTATCCCGAAAGATTTACTCCTAGAAAGATTTTAGCTGTTAGTGAAAGATCCTTAAGTGTTTTTCTTCGCAGGCTTGGTGCTAGATACCCTAAATCCGCTGCTAAAACATGGAAGAAAATATCAAAAATTCTAATTGAGAAGTATGACGGAGACCCACGAAACATTACAGTACAGCCACTAACAGTAGAAGAGATTAAAGATAAACTGAATGATTTTCCATATCTTAGAGGTTCTAAACTGGCTAATTTTTATATCCGAGCTATGGGCGAAACTGGATTATTTAAAGTTTCAAATTTAAATGATCTTGACATCCCAGTAGATAAACAAGTAGCTCGTTTTACAATTTATACAGGAGTATTAAGATTTCTCGGTGAAAAGTTCCAAGGATGCTGTAATGACGACCCTCTAAAAAGTATAATACAGGAGGTGTGGCGTACAGCAGCTAAAAAGTTTGGTGCTTCACCATGGAAACTTGATGAGCCGATGTGGAATATTGGCTCGAAATTATGTACGGGCAGAAAATGTGGTCAATGCCCAGTAAAAACCTTCTGTGACAAAACAAGGGGAATAAAGTTTAGGGGAAATATCCTATTCTGGGAAAGAAGAGGGTAGTTAAATTTTCAAGGATTTATATGGTCAAGAAAGGGATTTTTCAATTATAAATTTAATCTCACTAATCATTTGTGGATAGAAGGGAGGGATTAGCGGAATAAGGTAAATTCTCACATTTTTTACTTCTACTGACATAATTTTTTCTTCTCTAGAAATATAAAATATTAATCCAGTCATTTTATCATTACAAGGGTATATATAATCGAGCATATAGGCAAGGAAGCGATTTATATCCTCCGTTTTTAGTTCGCTTTTACATTTTGCGTCCATTATGCAAACTATCTTTTTCTCTTCCGTATCTTCTAATACAAAATCAGGAATACCGGGTGAAACACCGGGAATTTTTCTCATTATTCCGCTATATTTTGATAATCCTTCCTTAGTATTATAATAGAGCCTTAACATTTTGTCAGCAAACTTAAATTCTCCTTTAAATGGAAATTCCCTTATGCTTCTCCGGTCGATTCCGAAGAGATCACATAGTTTTTTGAAGCACCAAAGCTCATACACTTTACTTAACGGCTTTATAGCATTATCAAACCTATTTCCAAAACCTGAGAATAAAGCTTTTTTGGCTCTATACGACTCCCAGAGATCGACTACTTCGCTCCACATATCTTTTGCCATCCGCCTAGTTCTCTCTAAAATCTCGAAAGATTCAAAGTCAATTTCCATACTCTTCCCAAGCAAAGCGCTCCATAAAGGACTGCTTATAAAATCTTCATGATAAAGCATATAATTTCTCCATCCCTGTAGTGCTTCAGGAACACTTTCTTCTCTATAAGCTAGCGTCTCAACTAAACGTTTCATTTCTTTAAGTAGATCTGCATGAAATCTGACAAGTAAAAGATTTAGAAGCGTTTCAAGGATAAATTCAATTTTATTATAAGTTAAGATATTCGGATCTCTGGCTCTCAGAAAAACTATTTTATTCCATAATGGTTTACCTCTAAGTTCATAGCTAATGTATTCTCGAAAAGATATCTCTCGTGGAATAAAATGGGAAAGAGCTATCTCGGTGTACTCTACTAAGTATCTACTGTAAGCTTCGCAAAGCAAAAGATTGAAGATTGGCTCGTAAGAACAAAATTTTAGAAAGTTTTCAAGAAAAGGACCAACATATTCTAACCATCCTATAAGTTCATTCATGATCTCTTTAAATTGTTCTTTTGATAACAGTTCAGGTTTAGGGACAACGCGTAAACAGATATCTCCAACTGGATAAGTACCAACCCATCCTCCTGGATTAAAAGTATTGTCAGTTACAGTTGGCAATTCCTCTTCTATCTTCTCCCTATATTCGATAGGAATTATTTTCTCAAATTCGTGAATAAAGCGAACACATCTTGATAATTCATTCCAATTCATACCTTTAAGTTCCTCACAATTTCTATGGTAATCATTCCAAGTATATAGCTCTCTGTATTCAACCATCTTTAGCCCATCACTTTGAATTCTTCCTCTATTTCTTCCAATCTTTTTAGTGTTGATTTTAGATTTAATTTCCTAAAGATGTCAAGGACCTCTCTCCAAGCTTTCTCATACTTTTCCTCTCCAAAAACCTTCCCCTTTCTTAACTTAGGCATAAAATATTCCAATTGAGGTAATAAGAAACTGCAAATAGTTTCCTCAAGAAGAAGACGCGCATCAATTTTTTCCTGCAATAATTGTGAAAGAAGATAGAAAGCTGCCAGAAATTTTGCAGTGTCAAAAATAATTGCGTGACCGATCTCAATTAAACCTGCACTGGTTATTTTACTTGCGATGAAGAGAAGTATATCCAGTAATCCTATATTATCTATTTTAAGATCTTTGTTAAATATCTGGCTCAGCTTGTCCTCGTCCTCTATCTCAAAGTCAAAGATACAAGCCCTATCTTTACCTTTTTTATTGGAAAAATGCTTGTAAACGGCTGAAAATATTATCTCTTTGAGTTTATTGATCCTTTCTTTTTTCATCATCTCATTTATTTCACTTTTTATTTCATCAGAAGACAGAATTAATTCTCCCTTCTCTTTACTTTCTTCTTTTAAGAGAGACCTGACTGGAATAAAGGCAAATCTGCGCATAAAAGCGTATCCAAGAGAAAAAAGAAGAGCTCGATCATATGTATTCATTGTTGCCAATATTCTAAAGGAGAGAGGCATACTATACGTGATCTCCCCCTCAATATCAGGCAAATTCCAAGGAAGCTTAATAGGCTGATCTCTATGATCAATATCGAGTTGAGTGAAGATTGTACCAAATGCTAAATCTAGGTTCGCTCTATTCAGTTCATCTATTATTAGCCAGTAAGGTCTATCCTCATTATTTATTCTCTTTTCACATCTTTCTATAGCTTCAAGTACTATCCCTTTTTTTAGAAACATTTTTTCTTGTACAGAAACCGGTCCTCCAATTATATCAAAATTAGTCCACTCAGCATTAGCAGTTTCAAGTCTAAAGCCTTGTTCACCACAAATTGCCTCGCAAATTCTTTTTGCTAAATATGTTTTACTTGTTCCAGGAGGGCCATAAAAAACAATATTTTTACCTGCAATTAGGCAAGCTAATGAAATTTTTAAGATGTCGGAAAATTCTGGTTCTTGCTTACAAATCTTGTCTAAAATTTCTTTAATCATTTGTGGACCTGCTTCTGGCGGGATTTCTTCTGATATGCCCAATTCCTTTTTTAGAATCTCAATAAATGGTAAACCATATTTTGATTCCGCAGAGATTATTCTCTCTTTATTAACATGGATAAATGCTACATTATGGGAAGGACGAAAATCTTCCTTATAGCCTAACACCTTATTAATCTTTGATATTGGCGCATTAATTAGTCGCACATCCTTAAGATAAATTATCCTATCATAATATTTCTTGGTTCTTTCATCAGGTTCCCATAATTCCTTAGCAAGAGAAGTGTTTTTTTCTTTCGTTAAAACCTTAGAGATTACTCCGTAACTTTCTTTATCAGTATTGAAAAGGATTATATCATCTTCAGCCATCATATTCCAAAATCTATCGTTATTTTTTCCTTCAATAAAGCCCCAAATTCTTGCTTTTCCATCATTATATATTGATTTAAGCTTCTCGAGAATATTACTCGTGACTAAACCTTGTATTTTTGTGATCTTAACACCTTTAATGACCGTGTCCTGCAAGTTTTTCCGGGATTTAGATTTTGATGCTGTTGCTAAAAATATCTCCATATCTTTTCACCATCACCTTTTAAAGAATTCATCAGATCTTTCAAGAGGATATTTCTCCTCGTTTTTCCTAATTTTATCTACTATGGAAGTGGCTATATCTATCTTCACATTGTTAGCCATGCTTATACAATAAATGAGTACATCAGCTAATTCTTCCTTTATTTTATCTAAAGTGATTGGGTCATTTATTGATTCATTTTCCAAGTTCCATTGAAATATCTCTAATAGCTCGGCGGCTTCTATACAAATGGATTCGGCAAGATTTCTAGGAGTGTGAAACTTTTCCCACTTTCTGGCTTTAACAAAATTTTCAACTAAAACTTTTAACTCATTAATCGTAGTAACGTTATCATTGTGCACTTTAAGCCCCTTTTTAGATAGTATTTAGCAAATTATTATTGTTTTCTCCTACCGAATGATGCCGTGAAAAATCACTTTATAATTCGCTAAATCTACTTTAATTTTCTCTGGTGGTGTAGAAAGAGAGGTTATATGGAATCAACTATTGATAAATTAATTGCTGAGAGCTGTGTGAACCCTCATTTTAATAATTTGTCCCAACGTGTAAGATTAAACTACACTTCTTAATAACCGCTAATAAGTTTTAAAATTACAATCAAGAGCTTCACCAGACCCTATAAATGTTAAACCTGACTTTACATTTTCTGCATTCTCCTCTACATGATGATCAAAAAATAAAAGGGAAGTTACACGATCTTCTCCAGGAACTCCTTATGCGTCATCACTTCAGCTATCAAGGGAAAGAGCTTTGTCTCTGCGTACCTCTGCTCCTCCCAAGATAGCGCCGCAGTGCAATTCTTGATTATTATCACATGGTAGTTCAGGTCGTACGCCGTCCTAGCCGTAGACTCAACACAAACGTTTGTTAAGAAGCCGCATATTGCAACATTCTTGATTCCGTTATACCTGAGTATTGCGTCGAGGTTTGTTCCATGGAATCCGTCCAGGCCCCTCTTTCCCTCAACATAGATATCTACATACGGCTTCAACTCATCTATGAACTCGGCACCCTTCGTTCCTTTTCTGAACGTTCCACCCTTCTTGACGTTAGCCTTTATACCGAATTCCTGACCTAAGTCCTTATAATCCGGCTCGAAGGTAATCGGGCAACCTATGACAAGAGCCCCTTTCTCCCTAGCACCCTTAGCAAGCTCTACAGCGTTCTCGATTACCTTGTACTCTTTCAATATCTGCTCAACACCAGGGTAAAGCGGAAAGCCAGGCTTACAAAAATCGTTCTGAAACTCTATCATAACTACCGCTGTTTCTTTCGCCTTAAACGCCATAAAATTCTCCTCAAATTTTTTGGAGGTGTATTGGATATATAAGATTTTTGTGCTCTAATGTTTCCTTGATGCATGAAGCAGGCCAAAAAACGATGGTTACAAGTGCTAGATTTCATTCAATTTTATGAATGCGCATTGGGCTATCTTCTTTGCAAGGAGCGGCGGAACGGCCTCGCCAACCTGATCGAACTGACTATCTATTCCGCCATAGAATACGTGGTTGTCCGGAAAGCTCATCAAGCGCGCCTGCTCCCTCACCGTCAACAGCCTGTCTTCGTACGGATGGATGAATCTAGATTTGCCGTGAATCGTGGGAGCGAGCTTCTTTGGATGCAACCTCACCCAATTCCTATGTACCCGGTTCAAAGAATCTCTAAAGCTGAAAAGGGCCTCGCCCCACCTCAGACCCGCTATCTTCCTTTGCCTAACGACACCGACCTTGACGAGGTTATGATTTGGCGCTTCTCCAAGAGGTGGAAGTCCCTTCAAGGTCTCTTCAACGCACTTGGCTTTCTCCTCCATCCCGCATAAGTCGATCTTTACGTTAGAGATGAAGACCCTATATCTTCTGGAAGGTACACCATAGCGCTGAGCTTCTAGGAAGTTGAAGTGTGCATCGTAACCTATTCTCTTGAAAAGCTCTTTCAGGACGTCTCCGAGCGGTTCCTCGACCAGCTCGGGCACGTTCTCCATTACGTATATCTTCGGCTTGAGTTCATTAACCAGGCGGATAAACTCAAGCACTAACCTACCCTGGGCGTCGGACATCAACCTGTCCAGCGGGTCTTTTTTCCTTTTTCTGTTCATGCTCGTAAATGGTTCGCATGGTGGTCCGCCTATAACCACATCCACCTCACCAACGGCCTCTAAGATTTTTCTCCCGCTAACCCTCTTCACGTCTTCTGGAAAAAGGCAGACCCATGGAAAGTTATGCGCGTATGTCTTGACAACATGCGGGTGATTCTCTATAGCCGCCTTAACCGTTTCGCCGAACCCTATGCTGAACCCTCCACCGCCAGCGAATACGTCAAGGACCCTTACATCCAACTCCTGGCTGTCTATTCATGTAAATTTTGGATTTAAACTATTCATGGTTCTCTCCAGACAGACTTTCTTTTTGCCAAAAGCATAAGCGCAATTGTCCATATAAGAAGAACCGCCAAGCTCATCAGCCTCTGATGCTCCATGAGCGATATTATGCCGACTGCCTCTTTCATCAGTAGCGCAGCATGTGTGGTTGGGACAAACATAGATACTATCTGGCCCCATTCTGGTAGGAGGCTCATAGGATAGTATATCGGTGGGAGCATGCTGAGCACTATCGAGAGCAGACTCTCAAGCGCCCATATATGCCTGATGTCTGAGATGCGTGTCGAGAGGTAAAAACCTAGGGAGAGGGCCGAGAGCCAGCATAACAGCATGGATAGCATAAGCATCGGGATGCTCGAGATGCTCAAAATCCCCTTTAGGGCCATGAGTACTAAGAAGAGGGCTATTGCCGGAGAGCTGTATACGAGTTCGGAGATCGCTATGCCAACCATGTAGATTGTTGGTGAAACCGGCGATGCCACCACCATGTCTTGGAACTTGAGCTCAACTTTATACCAGACTATGTCTGCTTGGATTGCTATGCCGCTCATCACGACGAGCGAAATAAGTCCGCCCACAAGGGCATCCACTACTGCATACTCCGCGAAGATGTTGATGAAGAAGACGAGTATTAAAGGGTAAGAGAGCATAACGATAAGCCAGAGAGGGCTCCTCATGACAGGCTTAATGCCGTTGAGCATAACGAGTGCAAATATGGCCCTAGCGTTCTTCATAAACTCCATGGGCGATCACCTTCCTGATGAACACATCCTCAACACCAACCGGTGAAACCGATAACTTCAGACCTTTTGCCGCGCAGTAGTCATAAAGCCTTCTAGAATCCTCTTCGTCTCTCGGATAGATGATTAACCTTCTACCTATCGTGATAACCTCGCCGAATTCCGATAGTTCTTCCGGACTTGATGCGGTAACCTGAACTTCTGCCCTCATCTTGTACGGAAGCATGCGTTGCACCTCATCCACATAACCTTGGGCTACGAGCTCGCCGTCGTTGATCAAAGCAAACTCGTCTGCGACCGCCTCGACCTCATCCATGTTGTGCGTCGTTAAGAAGATTGTTCGGCCCGACATCGCAGCCCTGTTTATGACGTCCCAAACAAGCCTTCTAGCTATCGGGTCAAGACCTGTAGTCGGTTCATCAAGGAAGATAACGTCGGCCTCCGTAGCGACGGCCATCGCCACGAGTACTTTCCTCTTCAGCCCACCTGAGAGCTTCATGCAAAGCGTGTCGGCATATTCCTTGAGGCCGAGATCATCTAAAACCTTGCGCGTCTTCTCGGATGCCTCGAGCATCGAGAAGCCTCTCATCATCAAATAATACTTTACATGCTCTTTAACAGTAAGAAGGTACATGGGCTTAGACTCTTGAGGTACAACGGCTATCCTCTTCCTTACCTCATCCGCCTCTTCAACGACGTCGTATCCCAAAACCTTTCCAGTTCCGCTCGTCGGTAAGAGCTGGGTCGTCATTATCCTCAAAAAAGTCGTCTTTCCCGCACCGTTTCTACCAAGAAGGCTGAATACTGTTCCAGAGTTAACAGTAAGCGTAATGCCCTTTAGGGCATAGAAGCCGTTACCATAAACCTTTACTAAGCGCTCAGCGAATATTGTCTCCAAGGCGATCTAATATAGACAGACCGATTTATTATCCATAACCTTCTGCAGAACGATATGTTTTTATAGTGTCTGAATATCGTTATTCTCGCTCTCTTCTTGCAAATCGCAATGCATGCCTTACATTCTTAGATTTGGGCATTATTATCGTTCCCTCTTCTTCATCGCCCAAGGCTACATAATCTCCCTTTAGATAGAGATAACCTACCAGCGCACACGTGACCGCATCCAATTCATCACCGCTCATGCCGTGTTTTAATCCCTTAATGCCGAGCCTTCTAAGACCACGGAGCAGGCCTTCAAGGCTAACATGCTTTCTCGGTATTCGCAAGACGTCCTGAGCACCTCCAGGATATACCTCGATTACTTCAAAACCAAGACGTTCAATGATGGACTTAAGCCTCATGCCCCTTTCCGTCAGCTTTCTCATCGGTCCGAGCGTAATTGGGAAAAACTTTATTCCCATCTTCAGGAGATCGCGGTCGCATTCCCTCAAATGGTACGGTTCTCTTGTTTCAAGGGACGTTCTTCCACGCGGCAGACTAAGCGGTGCGTCTATGGCGACTATCCTCGGCGTTTCTTTCTTGATGAGCTCGAGGATCTCATGGTCCTTGTAAACGATGCTAGTTCTTGCGGCGAGGTCTTCTGTCATCGTGCAGAAACCAGTTGGTCTATTCTCTGAGCCGGCCAAATCTATGCCGACGATTTTCACTTCCATGAAAAGCATTGGACAAATACCCATGATAAGTTTTTCATGTTGGATGCGGGCCCGGCGGGACTTGAACCCGCGACCTCCGGCTCCGAAGGCTTGCGCGTTTTTGCTCGACGCCCTGTCCATTCTAGGCTACGGGCCCTTTAGAGAACTTAGGATTACTACCTTAAAGTCTTTTGCAATCTCCAAAACAACCTATTGATAATACTCGATGCGCACAAGAATTTTACCACAGAAGATCGTGAGAAAAAAGCTTTATCATGTAGTCAGCAGATGGTTTTAAAGTCGAAAGATGGTTAGAACGTTTGTAAAAAGTACATCGCTCATGCACGGTATGGAAACCGTGGCGCTTGATTTACTCAAACTTCTTAAACAAAAATACGACTACAAAACGTTATCCGAAATAACCGGGCTACCGACTCCTACTCTTAACCGCTACATAAAAAACAAAACAGTACCACGGTCCCAGAATGTAAAGAAGATCATCGAAAAAGTCATATCGCTCGTAGATATAGCGGAGCTCATCAAAGAGAAGGTTTTGATAAGCGAGGATAGCGCGAACGTTTACGAGGTCGTATCGAACCCAAACATGCTTAAACTTATCAACTTCTTCATAGTGAATGAATTCTCAGGTAGTAAGTTAACGGCCATAATGCCCCTAGACGTGCATAGCATTCCGTTATCAACTGTCTCGGCGATCACTACCGATAGGAAGATACTGCTGTTGAGTGAAAGACCACTTTGGGACGATGATGAGACCATAACATTGACGTACAAGATTCCAGGTTTCGTCGAGAAATTCAAGCTATGGTTACCGAAAAACACAGTGTCGAATAAGGATAGCGTTCTCATGATATCTTCCTTCCTAAATTCGGACTCTTTAGTCAACTCTGCGGTCAACATGCTTCAGAAGAGGGGGGCATTTGTAACGGGTCTGTTCAGCATCATGGCAAAAGAACAGCTCTGGAAAAAAATCCTGCTACCGCCAGGCAGTAAGAAAAAATGCCTACTTTTGGTTTAACCGTATTCTCTCCATGTATGCTTGCAACGTGTACACCTAAGGAAGGTTGTCATCGGCTCATCAGCAGACCTCGTTTGCACAGTCCACCAGTAAGCCTTGTTATTTCCGCATTCGGGACACAAGGCATCTATTGTAGGCAATACCTCCTCGTCCGGGGTCTCTTTTTCAATTGTTAAAACTTTCGATTTTTTCTTCGATGATACCTGGGTCACGGCTTTTTCCATACTCTTTTCGAAACCACACTTCTTGCATACGAGTACAACGGCATCTGACTTCTTCACGAGGGACAGGACCTTTCCGCAGTTCGGGCAGAATTCCATCATTAACCACCTTTGCAACTGCGCGCCGTTAGGCACACATCCATGCGAGGCACTCTTTTATTAATTTTCTGAAAGCCTTTAAAGTCCCTCAACATACAGCCTTAACCTCTCCGTCATATCCGCAAGCTCTTCCAAAGCCTTCAATATGGCATCTCTCACCTTTAATTCTTGAGACTTTGTCTTAACTATGAACCTTATTTCGCCCGTTAATGGATGAAGTAAAACTTGACCGGCATATTCCACACCCTGCATTTTTTGAAGGATTTCGCTTAATGCATCCAATACTGATTGGTCTTCGTCTTTAACTATAAGTTCAATGTAATCATCCCTTTCTTTAATCACGCTCAGCTTCATGTTGCCAACCCCAACCAATTAGACAAACTTTTTTCACTCCCACGATGGATAATCATTTTTCTCGTATCGAACTTTCTGCATTTTGGACAGTACACGTTATACTTATCCTTTTTGACGCTCGTCATTGTTGCCCCGCAATTGTCACATATCGCCTGGAGCACACCAAAACCTGGTTCCCATATAGAAACATTGATTAGTCCCGAGATTATGCTGGTTACTTTGGCGAGTATTATATCACCTACGCTCACATGATGTCCCAAGGATTCTTTGCTTCCCAGTTTTGTCAAAAGGACCGCGGTGCGGTGGTGTTTTAGAAGCCTACCGTTCTTGCCTATAATTTTGATTACGGCAGACTTGCTCTGGAGCTCCTTTATCTCGCCCAGGACGACGTCACCGACCGCTATGTTATCAGGTTCCTTTATGGCCTCTACCTGAACCTCACGCTTCTTCCTATCGAATTTGACCCTACCGACCACTGTTGCGAATACTACACCGTCTGCTGAAACTTTCGTTCCTTTACCAGATAAAAATTCCTCCAATACGCACAACTTCTCACCCGGTAATGCTATCTGCTGTTTTTCCTCAATCATTTCGCATACACCACCTGAAATACTCGTAACTATAGATGAGTTCTTCCCATGAACTTAAGTTTAAGGCAACCATAAGCTCGCTCGGTAACAGAATCGGTTTCTTGAACTTAGCATGGTCATCTATGCTAATGCGCGGACATGCCGTATTCACGTAAGCGTCGAAGACTTCATCCGGCAAAAACCTCTCGTCCACTTCGTTCAAAACAAGCACGTATGCATCCTTCCCAGCCTTCCTTAAAGCAGAGACGATGGATGCTGCTAGGCCCTCCCTTTTCTGCCCAGGTTTTGTGCAAAGTATGACGCCGACCCTTCTTGAATTCCTGAACGCACATATCTGTGCATACCTTTGCATCAGTACTTTTCTTGTAATTTGGGTCATGTCCTCGACATGCATAGTCTCCGGATCTGCAACCACGACGCATCTATCAGTTATCATGGAGAGGCCTAGCCCGTGAAAAAAACTTCCTACTATAAGAAACTTCTCGACTTTACTTTCAACGCTCTTTATGGTGGTGTAATCGCACCCTATCACCTGTGAAGGGTAAAGCCGCCCATTTTCATGTTGTCCGTAAAGCACTGAGAAACCATGATTTTCGAGGGTCTGCTTAACGCGTTCTAGCAGGTTCAACCATTGGAGCGTCATGCCCAAGCCAATCTTCTTTGCAGGCCTCAAAAGATGGACAGACTTCATAACCAGCTGTTCAACGTCTACGTTATGCTCGTACCTACACTCGAGGTATATCGTTGGTATGGTCGATTGTTTCACGAACTTTGTATGGCCAAGGTGCACTATAGCATCCGCCGACACTGCCGCAGCCTCGTTTAGGGCCAAGTCACAACCACCCCAGCACGGACCTCCGGATATCATAACGTCAAAGCCGCGGCGACTTAACTCCTCGGACAGCTGAAGAGCAACGCCCTTAAGGCCTTGGGGCGCCTGCACCAAAACCTTCTTAGCCTTAACCCTTTCCAGCTCGGCAACGACATACTCCAACTTAACCATCGGCAACTCTTTGGGCACATCTACCGTCATTTAAGACAGCCTTTCCTTCGTCAGCACCTAAAGTTTGCGAAGTTATATACCTTGGCTTGCTAAAGAGAAAAGTTTTAGCCGAGCGTGAACCTTAGCTCGAAGGATGCAGGTAAGGTTACTCAATAAGAGAGAAAAACAGGAAATCGTTGCACGTATCAGCTCGGAATTTCCTAACCTGAAGCTTGACCTAAGCCCAAAAACCGTTGTCAGGGAAGTAAAGAACGAAAAAATTACCCTTTACATTCTAGAGGGGCTGGCGGCATTTGCAAAGGTTGACGACGCATTACTGCCCATCCTAGTTGAGCCTCTTAACAAGAATGTACTCGACAGCATACCGAGCATGATAGTTGACATGGGAGCCGTACCGCATATCGTTAACGGTGCGGATGTTATGAGGCCTGGCATAGTAGCGCTCGAGGGCAAGTTTAATGAGGGTGAGCTAGTCGTCATTAGAGACGAAAGACACAGAAAATCGATAGCAATCGGCAAGGCTTTAGAGAGTTCGGAGAACGTGATGAAGGCTGAAAGAGGGAAGGTCGTGGTGAACCTACACTACGTCGGCGACAAGATATGGAGGTTTTGTACAGAGGCGCTATCGCGTTATTCGAACCCATAAAAAATGTAAAGTTTGCTCAGAGTACGAGAAGACCTACGAATATTGGGACGAAGACTATCGAGACCGTGTTGAGTAGCTTTATCACGGTGTTTAACGCAGGACCAGCAGTATCCTTGTATGGGTCGCCAACTAGGTCTCCAGCGACCGCAACAGCGTGTTGGGGCGTTTTCTTTAGACCAAGAACCTCTAAATACTTCTTGGCGTTATCCCAGGCTGCGCCTGAGTTGGCCATATGGTACGCAAGGTAGAGTCCTGATACAACGGAGCCCGTTAATAGGCCTGCAACAGCCACAGGACCCAAAACGAGTCCGACTATTATCGGCGCCACTATGACTATGAGCGCTGGTGTGAACAACTGCCTGAGAGATTCCCTCGTCGCTATGTCTATACACCTCGCGTAGTCCGGTTTTGCCTTTCCATCGAGTATGCCCTTAATCTCCCTGAACTGTCTCCTGACTTCTTCGACGATTGATGATGCAACCACGCTGACGCTCCTTAAGAGGTAGCTCGAGATGTAGAACGGCAAGAGAGCTCCGATGAGGAGGCCAATTATCAGGGCCGGGTTCGTCAGCGTGTAGACGAATTCCTTTCCGTACAACAAGTTCCCTGGAGTGGAAGCAAGAGTCCAGACTTCATGCTGGAATGCTTGGATGAGGGCTATGGCTGCAAGAGCGGCGCTGGCTATGGCGAAGCCTTTTGTAGTTGCTTTTGTGGTGTTGCCAACAGCATCGAGCTGGTCAGTTATCTTCCTGTTATCCTCACCAAGACCGCTCATCTCGACTATGCCACCAGCGTTGTCGCTGATCGGTCCGAAGCTGTCTATGCTCAGGACTATGCCACTTAGCGACAGCATAGCGGCGGTCGTTATAGCGGTCGAGTAGATGCCCATGAGGGGCTTACCTGTTATAGTAGATGTTAAGAAGTACGATATTGCCATGAATACGACTATTACTATGGCCATCGGGAACGTAGACCTCAAACCAATAGCTATGCCCGTGAGTATGTTAGCTGAGTGACCTACCTTCGTCGACTCAGCAACATCCCGGACCGGCCTGTAGTTGTAGCTGGTGTAGTAGTCGGTTATCTTCTGTATTATGGGAACTATTATAGCACCAAGTAACGTGGATACGAAGAGGACGTACGCTGTCTCGTTCCAGCCGAATGTGGATGTCGAAATGAAGAAGTTTAGGATAACTGTTATCAGAGCGGCGACCGTGAAGGATAGCGTCAAAGGTCTCATGGGAGACGTGACGTTCCTCGACGTGACAGTCAAGGTACCGATCAGCGATGCAAAGAGGCCGGCCGCTCCTATCATTAGCGGAAACACGACGAGTTCTACACCGCCTATGAGCGAACCCAAAAGCATCGCCGCCAGCATCGTCACAATATACGATTCGTAGATGTCGCTTCCCATACCGGCCGCGTCGCCTATGTTGTCGCCAACGTTGTCTGCTATCACGGCCGGGTTTCTGGGATCGTCTTCTGGTATTCCCGCTTCCACCTTCCCGACCAAGTCAGCGCCCAAGTCCGCTGCTTTTGTGTAGATTCCACCACCAATTCTTATGAAGAGCGCTATCAAGCTGGCACCGACACCAACACCTGCTATCGCTATCGGGTTCGGATAGAGCGTATAGAGCACCGTAACGGCTATGAGGGCTGCCGCCGTTATTGTTAAGCCGGCCACAGCACCTCCCCTGTAAGCAACGGAAAGTGTGTAGCCAAGGCCCTTTTCGGTTGCGTTTGCTGCCCTCGGTGCCGCACTGACCGTCGTCAGTATCGCGATCACTCCGGCTACCGCAGATAGCGCTGCTCCGACAGCGAACGCTATGGCATTTGTGTATCCTGCTGCAAAACCTATAACGACCGCTAAGGCTATCGCAATCGGTAGAATCGTCGTGTACTCTCTTTTAATGAATGCAAGGGCCCCAGTCTTAACCGCGCTTGATATATTACGCATAGTCTCGTTTCCCGGACTCTGTTTAAGTATCCATGCAGTAAAAGCCAAGGCCGCGCAGAGCGATATGATGGAGGCCGATACTGGTAAGAGCCAGAACATATCACCACCACCGATAGGCCTAGTCTTTTAGAAAAACAGGTTCCTCTTAAATCCTTAACTACCCTAAGCATTTGACACTAGAAGGGGTTTAGGATGGAAGAGCATGCTTCGGAAGCCGTGAGGCCGTTGCATGCGCATGAATTCATGCTTGTATCAACGGACGGTGTGTTTAACCAAATACTCAGCTTCGACTACCATGACCCAGCTGGCTTCTACCATTCCTTGCTTAAGGACGAGGAACGATATTACATGGAGATGAGTAGGCTTATCTGGAACATGCAGTCCCTGCTTGATGACGAGGTTGTAAAGGTCAACGGCGAAAATTGCAGACCTGAAGTCCTGACCGCTACATTAGATTTCAGGGGCTCTGAAAACCTGCCATGTATAACGTTCTTCATTCAGTTCAAGACAAACCTCAAGGCGGGCACGAACGTCTACGAGTGTTTTTACGAGGAGGAGGTTACAGAATACGATTACGAGGTTTATTGGGTTTTTCCGCTTGGTGCCAAAATAATTGATGTGGACGTGAGGACGGAGAAGGACTTGGTAGCGGAGAACGTGTTGATACTTTGGGCAAGGGCTGGAGACAACATAGGATGTTATGAGAGAGTCGTTTTTAACATCCCAGCAACTTCATGAGGAGCTTACCGTTAGGTAGCATACCATGGTCGTTGTTCAGGTACACGTACTTCTTTGATGCTCTTAATTCTTTGAGCTTTTTTACAATCTCCACCAATTCTGGCTCTGTGTACACATACGCGTACCAAGTTTCCCTTCCATGTAGCCTCAAGTAAACTACGTCGTTTGTAGCAAGCACATCTCTCGGTAAGTCCGGCGAATCAACCGAGCAGAACACGAGGCCAAAGGACTCAACCTCACCTACCTTCTTCCACCAAGATTCATGCCTAAACTCGACGACGGCGATGCACGGTAGCTCTATCCTTCTGAAGAACTGGGCTAACCTCTCAAGGTTCGCCTGGCTAGCAGCAAAGCTCGGGGGCATCTGGAATAGGAAGAAGGTTATCTTATCGAGAAGGTTCTCAAGGGGTTTCACAAACTTTGGCCATAGCTGCACCGCAGCCTCTCCCAGCCTACTTCTATGCGTGATGGACCTGTGGACTTTTATGCTGAAGTCGAAGTCCTTAGGCGCCTTGAGCCATGCGACCGTCCAATACTTGCTCGGAAACCTGTAGAACGAGGCGTTTATCTCGACCGTCTTGAAACCTTGGCTGACATACCACTCGAAAGGTGTGGGTCGGCCCTCGTTCCAGTAGTAAGTGTAGCCCGATGTGCCGACCCTGATTACCTCCATCAAATCTGACGGTGCCCGTCTAGAATATAACCGCTAATGGACGAAACGTTCATATATTCTGCTCTTGGGATACCATGAGCGTGGTAACGTATATTTGGAGGAGAGGTATAAAAGCAAAAGTACTTAAAACAAAACACGTGTAAAAATGCGATGGTGCAGTTGATTGAGTCAACAAAAGAAAGAGAAACCGAAGATAGTTGACCACCGCCACTGCGTTATATGTGGTAAAGCGATCCCGCCTGATGAACAGACATGCTCTCCGGATTGTAAAGAAAAGCTCGAGCTTAGCAGGGAGAAGGAGAAGAAGAGCAGGAGGATGATGCTGATAATCTACGTGGTCATGATAGTCGCATTACTGCTCCTGTTCCTGTTCAGACCGGCACCTTAAGCTGAAACATTTATTTGGCCGTTCCCGGACAGATGTTGTATCTTGTCGCTCGCAGAAAAGGTCAGAGAGAAGCTACGCAGCTTCAGGGACCCGGCCACGGGCTTGAGCATAGTTGAAAGCCAAGCAATGCTCAGCGTTAAGGAAGTTGAAGAGGGGGTCATACAGATAGAGTTCGTGCCAAGCAGCCCCTACAGCCCCATGGCATACAGCTACGCCATGGCGCTGAAGACCATATCCTTGAAGGTCGAGGGCGTAAAAAAGGTACTCGTCTTCTGCAGGAACCACGTAATGGCTGAAAGGATAAACGAAGAGGTCAACAGAAAGGAAGAAAGGTAGTAGCCCGGGCCGGATTCGAACCGGCGTCCGCGGGGTTCTTCTCCGCGCGGCGGATCCAAAGCCCGCGATCCCTAGCCCATCTGACCAGCGTTTGGCCGCTAGACGACCGGGCTACTAAAAATACGAGCTTAACAGAAAAATTTAAACTTAGGGTGCCGAGTGGGTGCTTCCTTTTTAAGTGATACAGTAGGCGGCATCCCAGTTTTATACCGAAATTAGTTCAGCATGCACGAGAAAAAATTTCCGCGGGTGCTGAACTAATTCCTTTTGGAGAGCGATATCCTGTTTGCTGGAAACGTTAGCTCATCAAGGGCAGTTCCCTAAAACGATAAAGGTTTAAGAGCCAGCCCTTTTTAGAGGTTTCAGGTGGGTTAGGAAGATATGGAGTACATATACGCTGCTCTCCTCCTTCATAAGGCAGGAAAGCCCGTGAACGAAGAGGGAATAAAGAGCATCCTGTCTGCGGCAGGCATACAACCAGACGATGGCAGGGTGAAAGCCCTCGTGGCGGCTCTCTCGGAGATAAACATAGATGAAGTCTTGAAGAGCGCCGCGGCAGCACCTTTCGTAGCGACGGCTACCGCTGCTCCTGCTGCATCAGCCCAGCCAGAGGCTAAGCCAAAAGAGGAAAAGAAGGAGGAAGCGAAGAAGAAGGAAGAAGAGGAGGCACTGGCTGGCCTGAGCGCGCTCTTCGGCTGAAACCCTTGAAGGGTGCTAAACTTCATGAGGTTTTCGCCGGAGGCGTATCGACTAGAATTTTTTCTGTATAACGGTTTCGTTAGGAAGAAATGTCCTGTATGTGGAGAATACTTTTGGACACTCGACGCGAATAGGGATGTCTGTGGAGAATCGCCGTGCGTGCCCTATACCTTCATAGGGAAAAGACTGACTAAAGAGAGACTAACGTTAAGGGACGCACGTGAAAAATTCCTGAGGTTTTTCGAGAGAAAGGGCCACAAGATCGTAAAGCCCTATCCAGTCGTGCCTAGGTGGAGGACCGATTTATACCTCGTCTCAGCGAGTATCGTGGATTTCCAGCCATGGGTCACCTCGGGCATAGCACCGCCGCCTGCTAACCCTCTCGTCGTGAGCCAACCGTGCATAAGGCTCGTCGACATAGATAAGGTCGGACTTACGTTCGGCAGGCACCTAACGATATTTGAGATGGGTGGAGCGCATGCCTTCAACTACCCCGATAAGGAAGTTTACTGGAAGGATACGACGGTCGAGTATCACCACGAGTTTGCGACAAAAGAACTCGGCATAAAGCCGGAGAGCATAACTTACAAGGAATCAGCATGGTATGGTGGCGGAAACGCGGGCCCCTGCTTCGAGACCATTTCAGAGGGGTTGGAGCTGGCGACGCTCGTGTTTATGCATTACAAGACGATAGACAACGAACTTGTCGAGATTCCGATAAAGACTGTGGACACTGGTTATGGCATCGAAAGGTATGCGTGGTTTAGCCAAGGAACGCATAGCTCCTTCAAGGTGATTTATGGCGAGCTTTACAAGAAGATAATGAACATGCTCGGCGTCGAAGAACCTGATGAGAACATACTCGATGCTTACTCGCCCTACACTGCTATCGTAACGCCAAAGGAAGGAACGAGCATAGCCGAGGTTCGGAGAAAGATCTCTAAGCTCTCGGGCATACCGATCGAGACAATAGAGAAACTGATAGTACCGTTGGAGAGGTTCTTCGCCTCGCTCGACTACACAAAATCTATCTCCTTCATACTATCCGAAGGTATAGTGCCCTCGAACGTTAAATCGGGATACTTGGCAAGACTACTGATCAGGAAGGCATACAGGGTCCTTCAGGCGATAGGTCACAAGGACAAGCTACTGGACCTGATCAATATGCAGATCGAATACTGGTCAGCAGACTTCCCTCATCTGTCGGAGATGCGTGACGAAGTGCTGGACATAGTAATGACTGAGGTTTCGAAGTTTGAGGAGACGATAGAAAAGGGGACGGCGTACGTCGAGAGGGAACTAGCGAGCTTAAAAAAGCGCTCAGACGTTGTCCCGTTAGAGTTTCTCGTAAAGGTTTACGATGAAAGGGGCATAACGCCAGAGATAGTTGAGAACGTATCCCAGAAGCTGAAGCTTAAGGTTGAAGTTCCTGAAAACTTTTACGAGTACGTTGCATCCAGGCATCTTCAGGAAGCGCCGACCGTTGTCGGTATAGAGAAAGGTTTAGAAACAATAACCCAGGGTTTGAGCCCGACGATTAAGCTCTTCTACGATTTTCCGTTCGAGGCGAGGTTCGAGGCGAAAGTTTTACGGGTCTCTGGCGACTACGTTATCCTAGATAGAACACTATTCTACGCCGAGAGCGGCGGCCAGGTTGGCGATACCGGCATTCTCCGCTTCAGCACTGGCGAGTGCAAGGTTGTTGACACGCAACTCGTGAACGGCGTCATCGTACACAAAGTTTCGGGAGCGAAGCTGGCTGAGGGTGAGCACGTAGTCGGCGAGGTTGATATAGAAAGAAGGTTGAAGATAATGAGGCACCATACGGCAACGCACATACTGCTGAGCGCCGCGAGGCAGGTTCTGGGAAAGCATGTATGGCAGGCTGGTGCCAAAAAAGAGCCGGACAAGGCAAGGCTCGACATATCCCACCACAAGAGGCTGACTGCAGACGAAGTTGAAAGGATTGAATCTCTGGCAAACGAGATAGTCCAGAAGAGAATCCCTATCAATGTCCGTATGATGGACAGGAACGAGGCCGAAAGACTATACGGCTTCCGTCTTTATCAAGGGGGCGAGGTTCCTTCCGCGGTGATAAGGGTCGTTGAGATCCCTAATTGGGATGCACAAGCATGCGGCGGCCTACACTGCACAAACACGGAAGACGTGGGCCTCATAAAGATAATAAAGACTGAAAGGATACAAGACGGTGTAGAGCGCCTTATCTTCGCGGCAGGACCTTCAGCCCTGCCGTACATACAGGAGCAGGAGAGAACTGTACGAAAGGTTGCAGAGGTTCTAGGCGTGCCCGCTTCGGATTTGCACAAGAAGGTCGAGGAGCTATTGACGGAGTTGAGGAATGTTAGAAAGACTGCCAAGAAAACCATGGAGCTCTATGCGAAGAAGAGGGCGGTTGAGCTCGTGTCTAATGCTGAGGTTGTCAATGGGATATCCGTGATCAAAAGTTACGAGGAGATAGATGACGTGGATTATCTGATATCGCTGGCAGTCGAAGCGCTCAATAAAATCTCCGGACCTGCCGTGGCTATACTCTTAGCTGGAACAGAATCCATTAGGGTCTTAACGATGGTGAACGAAGTCGCCATAAAGGTGGGAATAAATGCGGGCCAAATTGCGTCGAGGGTTTCGTCGGCACTCGGAGGGAGGGGCGGAGGAAGACCGGACATGGGGCAGGGCGGAGCACCCTACTCGGAAAGGGTGCACGAGCTACTGAAAACTGTGGAAAAAATCATTCAAGAGTAGTTAGGAAAACACAAGAACACGATACTTAAGCCAGACGGCATAGTATTTATATGTCACCAAAACAAAAAATTTGTTTACGATATCCCTTGTAAAAGGGTGACTAAGCACGCAGCTGTTTGATAGGTACAGCAGACCTATAAACGGCGTCAGGATATCACTCACACCGAGTACTAAGTGCAACTTCAGGTGCATCTTTTGCCACATGGAAGGAGTTTACGAAGATGTGGAGACCATGATGACACCGGAAGAGATAGAGAGGATAATGAAGGTTCTGAAGAAGTTCGGCATAAATAGCGTTAAGCTGACCGGTGGCGAGCCGATGTTAAGGAACGACATAGTCGAGATAATCGAAAGGTTGCACAACCTCGGGTTCAAAGACATATCCATGACGACGAACGGCACAAGGCTTCCGCAGCTTGCAAAAAGGTTGCGGGAGGCTGGCTTAAGTAGGGTAAACATTAGTCTACACAGCATAAACCCGCAGAAATTTTGCTGGATAGTCGGTACGGGACCAGCCGACGGTGGAAAGAGGTTGCAGTACACGATCGAGGCGATAAAAGCCGCGTTGAATGCTGGCATGGATGTTGTGAAGCTGAACGTTGTGGTCATGAGGGGTGTTAACGAGGATGAAATCGATGATATGATAAAGTTCGTAAAAAACCTAGGACACGAGAACTGCATACTTCAGCTGATAGAGCTTGTTCATGAAGGCGGTGCATCGGACGCTGAGTTTTTCCAAAAATATTACTACAACCTAGGACCTGTTGAGGAAGCTTTGAAAAAGAGGGCAATAAAATGCGTAACGCGTAAACTGCAGATGAGGCGGCAGTACCTTCTACCAGAAAACGTTTGGGTTGAGGTCGTAAGGCCCATGAGGAATTGCGACTTCTGTATGAACGATTCAAGGATCAGGATAACACATGATGGAAAGTTTAAACCATGCTTGATGAGAGACGATAATCACGTGGATTTTTTGACACCGATGAGGAATGGTGCCTCGGACGAGGAGCTCGAAAGATTATTCGTTAAAGCCGTTTATTTAAGGGAGCCTTTCTGGAAGCCTAAGGACGTTAGCCCGGCGGATGACGTCATAACAACAATTCATGAGTAAAGTCAGCGCATGTTATTTCTTCTTGCTAAGCCACCATTCAAGATACTCTTCTTTTTGTCGCTTCTTCCTTTCCTGCTCCTCTTTGAAGCTCATCTTCTTCTCCTTTATCATCACAAGCTCCTGTATTGTGTAAGAAACACCGCAGCTGTTGCACACATATTGCCTAGTTTCCCTGTCGTAGAACATCGTTCCGCCACAATCCGGACAGAATCGCAGTTCCTTAACCTCCTTCCACATTCTATCTAGCCCGGCTACAATTTAAGCCTTGTCTGGCACATCTATTCGGCGATCACGAGTTCCAGGGACGAGGTGTACCTAAATGGAAACATTTGACCCAAACCTCTTGAAACGTAAAGTATGCCATCATCCTTGAGCCTGTACAACCCCCTCACATAAACAGAGTTTGAGTAGATAGTCTGGCCGGCTATAACCACACCTCCGTGCGTATGTCCTGCTAGGATGGTGCGAGCGCCCGATATGCTCAGAGCAGCGTTCGGGTCGTGCACGATCACCAGACCATCAAACCTGAGCTCTGGATACTTTCTATCTTCCCTCCAGTCGAGACCGCATATCCTTCCGAATGATGCTTGGGCGAACGTATCCTTGAGGAGGATGAAACCGTTGTCCTTCAAAATTCCTGCAAGCTCTTCAGCCTTGCCGCTCCAGTACTCATGGTTTCCCATGACAGCAAACTTTTCATTCGCTTCCAGCATCGAAACGTACTTTTTTACGACGTCCATGTTGAAGGTTAAAGCGTCCACGGTATCTCCTCCCAAAAGAATGGCATCGGGCTGCTCGTTCGCTACGATGTTTAAAACCTTCTCCTTAACGTCGTCGATTTCGTGGATGTGTAAGTCTGTTAAGAAAGCTATTTTCCTACCTAGGCCGAGGTTCAGGCGCGTTACCTCGAGCTCCTTTGTCGTTACATAACCTATGGACAGGCATGCTCCGGCAATCACCAAAGACGATATAACAATGAAGCGACGTCTAGTCACCATATCCTTATTCCTCGGTCTTTGCTTGCTCCATGCTACCATGCCTTAGCCAAATCATGATGAGTAGCAGAGGAACTAGGATGAGCAAAACGGGCAGTACAACTATCAGCCAAGATGCAGGGTTATCGAACGTCAGCACAAGTGGAAAAGGACCTATCAAGAAAAAGGCGCCACCCTTCACGTCTACCGGTAGGGTCGATAACATGCCTACGATTATCAAAAACACAGCAAGGAAGATCAAGGCTATACCTACCGCAAGCAACACGAAGACATTCAAGGGATTTTGTTTCATAGAATCTTCCACGAAGCGCACCTCCGCTACACACTTCCCAAAATGCTAAAGAACGAACGTAAGCACTACGAACATTATCATAAACACCGCGGCAACGATTAAGAGAATGCTAGTAAAGCTTCTATCGCCGAAGATTATCGGTATTGGCCCTAGCATGATTACACCACCGAAGCGCGTCTTTCCACTACCACCCAAGCTTCTCAGAAAACCTATTGCGACCAGCACTATGAGTACGCCCAAGAAGAGCAGAATTAGACCGATAACAGTCATCCAGTTCATCAGCATAAGACCTTTCGTTCCGAGTATTTTAGCGTTACATCAGCGCGGCATAGATTATTATGCAGATAAGCATAGCCTCCAGCACAACCAAAAACAGCGCGATCGCTCCCCTCTTCGTTATTTTCATCATTCCGCAGAGGCGGCGAAGGTCTCGGAGATATCCTTTTCGTCTTCCAAATTTTTGAAATATACGCACGTATATTTGTACAAAATTCTAGCACATGTCTAAGCGATTAGAACATCTTCAACCTTCTAAAATTTTTAGAAACGATTCGAGTATACGCGCTGTTAATCCCCATATCACATGTTCTCCGTAAACGTATGCCTTAACGGCTTTCGTTTCGCCGTCCCGTAAGTTGACTTCGACTTCAGCCTCTCTTAAGTCCTTGATCGGTGCCCAGAAGTAGCTTGAAAGCTCTGGAGAGAGCTTGACCGGCTGTCTTTCTTCCAGAAGGGCGACGAAAGGTGTTACCAGCATAGCAGGGTCTCTGAAAGACCTCACGTCCGGCAAAGCGCCTAGCACCATGCTTTTAGCGTCGAGCAGTATTCCAACCTCCTCGAACGTCTCTCTGATTGCGGTCTCTAGTATAGAATTATCCGAAGGGTTCCAACGACCTCCAGGCAGCGCAACTTGACCCGACCATGGATCGTTAGGGTCGTCTTTGCGTTTCACGAAGAGTATTTCGATACCGTTGTTGCTTGGAAGTAGTATCAGCACGACAGCGGCAGAGCTCTCATGTGATGATAGCTTCCCGACGGGTCTCAGCCGTTTAGTTAGCAAAACCGTCAGGTCCGTTAACAAGCAAGCCTACCCGCTTTTCTCGAGTATTCTCCTGAATTTTTGCACGAATGCTGAGGCGTTGCTCTCGATGATCTTCTGTATGAGACCCATGCCGAATAGTTTCGCCAGCATACCCGCATCAGCCTCCACGTCGTAAGCAACCTGCGTAGAACCGTCTGGAAGGCTCGATAGGCTGACTGATAGGTTTACAAAAACCTTTGTGCCTGCGATAGAGCCTTTGGCGTTCACGTTCAAAGATTCCATCGGGTTGAGTTCTGTGTATCTTACGTCCATCTTCCCGGTAATTCTGGAAAGATATGAAGTTAGACTCTTATCTTCGGCACCGGAGACGTCAACCCTGAACGTAACCTTCACGCTACCGTCGCTTAGCGTCTCGATCTTCTGCACGTTTGGGAAGCATGACACAACCTCCGGCATGTTACTCACAATGGACCAAACGTCCTCGAGCTTCGCTTTAACCACAAACTTGTCTGAGATTTTTATCAATATGCATCACCATAAAGAGGATGCGATTAATATGTAAAGAGCATTTATCAGCAATTCTTCGTCTATCGTTCCTTTTTTCTCAAAAACTCTTCTGACGAGACTCTCAGGACTTCCCTTCGTTTTCAGATGCTCGGCGCTTAAAGCCTCGAGCGGGTTTGGGAGCTTCGTCTCCTTTGTCTTGCACGCCTTCTTAACACCAAGCTTCTTACATGCGAGGTCGGATATCGCTTCTGCCATGGCACGCGCCGTCGTTAACTTGCCGCCTATAGCGCTAAGCAACCCTTCTACGCCGTGCAGCTCCTCATGGTCGTATATCTCATAACGTCTAGATATCTTCCTCGTATCAATCTCCTCACCCATGGATATCAGAGGCCTGACGGACGAGTACATTCTGGAAAACCCTATTTTTTTGATCGCGGGGAATATGACGCTACCCTCCTCCATGAGGAACTCAGCATCTTCCTGCGGTATTGTGTAGTTGTCGGGGTCCTCTATCACGTATGCAGTCGTACCGACTATAGAATTGTTACCGTACGGCACAACTATGTCACCGTCGGATGGAACCCTCATCTTGTTGATGACCCTCTTGGATAGTCTATACGGGACAACGGCCATCGTGCCAGCCGTTAGAATCATCTTGATGTTCCTTATGCCTGTCATGTTCAGGATTTTTTCCGACCAAGGTCCTGCCGTTACGATAATTACCTCAGCCCCCTCCTCATACACTCTGTTGTTGATTTTATCCAAGACCTTTACGCCAACGACACGTCCGCCTTTCCTTAGCAACCCGATAACTTCGTTGTATGCTCGCATGTCAGCACCGTTCATCTTAGCGGCTAGGCCTAAGCTGACGGCGAACTTGTAAGCATATAGGACCGCATCCTGAACCTCGACGACCGCCTTAATGTTTGGATTGAGGTTCGGTTCCTCCTTCAGGGCTTCATCAACATCTACATCCTTTATCGGTATTTTGTTCTCTTTGCACCCTTTCTTGAACTCATCGTAATATTCCTCCTCGTCTAACAGGACAAAATACCCACCAGTGTCCTCTACGCAGTGCCCTGCGATTTCCTTTATTATCTTGTTCTCAACCGCACACTCGTAAGCTGCTTCGGGGTCGTTAACGGCATACCTTGCACCGCTGTGAAGGAGTCCATGATACTTCCCAGACGTGCCGCTCATCATATCGTTCCTTTCGAGTAGCAACGGCTTGAGGCCTCTCGATGCTAGGTCGTACGTGACCGCTAAGCCAGTTACGCCGCCACCTATTACTATTACATCATATCTTCCCAAGAAGCATCACATAACGCTGATGTCCTTAAGCCAGCCTTTGGCACGGTTTACTGCTGCCTTCCATCCGATATACATTTTTTCCCTTTTCTCTTCGGACCATCTCGGCTGGAACACCTTATCAACTTTCCAGAGTTTTTTCAGCTCATCGAAGTTTTTCCAAAAGCCGATCGCGAGACCCGCAGCATAAACGCAACCTAGCGATGTAGTCTCGGTAATCTTGGGCCTTATGACTTTGGTACCGATTATGTCCGATTGAAGCTGCATCAGATAGTCGTTGACTGCCGCACCTCCGTCCACCTTAAGCTCCGTCAATCTGCTACCGGTGTCAGACATTATGGACTCGAGCACATCCCTCGTTTGATAGCATATGCTTTCTAGCGTCGCGTGAACTATGTGCTCCCTTCTTGTGAACCTTGTCAGGCCCACTATGATGCCCCTAGCATCTAGGTCCCAGTACGGTGCAAAAAGCCCGCTAAAAGCCGGTACGAAGTAAACGCCGCCTGACCCTTCATGCTCCACGGACCTTGCTATCGCTTCAGTCTCGGGGGCTGAGCTTATTATCTTCAGATTGTCCCTTAACCATTGTATCGCCGCACCCGTCACGGCTATAGAGCCCTCGAGTGCATAGGTGCACTTACCAGGCTCCATACTGTATGCTGCCGTCGTCAGCAAGCCGTGCTTGGAGAGTTTGGGTTTCGTGCCTATGTTTTGCAGCAAGAAACAACCGGTGCCGTAAGTGTTCTTCGCCATCCCTTCATCAAAGCAGACTTGACCCACCAGCGCTGCCTGCTGGTCTCCGAGGTCGCCGCAAACGGGTATCTCTGCGCCGAATGGGCCATCAGGTTTAGTGTAACCATAGATCGACTTATCAGAAGACGGTCTTATCTCGGGCAGGATGGCATCAGGTATTCTTAGGAGCTCAAGTATTTCTTCGCACCACTCGAGCTTCTTTATGTCCATCAGCATAGTCCTAGAGGCGTTCGTGTAATCGGTTACGTGTACGCCACCGTTTGGTCCGCCCGTTAGGTTCCAGATGAGCCAGGAATCTATCGTCCCAAACTTTACCTCGCCCTTCTTGGCTTTCTCCATCAGGCCCGGTACGTTTTCAAGGAGCCACTTGATCTTCGGGCCGGAGAAGTATGTGAAGGAAAAGACACCAGTCCTTGGGTGTATCAGCGTTTCCTCGTAGTTTTCCCTTCTTAACCACTCGCAGATGTCCTTTGTCCTAGTATCCTGCCAGACTATTGCGTTCGCTAGAGGCTTTCCAGTCTTAGGGTCCCAAACTACGGTCGTCTCACGCTGGTTCGTGACACCGATCGCCGCTATCTCCTTAGGGTCTACGCCAGAACGCTTTAATGTCTCGGAGACCACATAACATGTTTTCTCCCATATCTCGATGGGGTCGTGCTCAACCCATCCAGGCATCGGGTATATCTGCCTATGCTCCTCGTAAACCCACCCTATTATGTTGCTCTCAACGTCAAAGATCATGCACCTAGTACCGGTTGTCCCCTGATCAACGGCCGCAACATACTTACCTTCTTTCACAAAATTGCTAATCCTTAAAACCTATATAAGCCTCTCTAAAACAAGTGAGCCAAAGCTTTTTAATATATCCTGCGAACTTTATTCTGATAGGGTGAATTTGTCTGTCCTTCGTGGGGCCGAGGCTAGAGTACGGGACGCCTAAGTTGAGGCTCGGCAAATTCTTCGACGAAATTTATGATGTAGGGCCTGACGGTATACCGGTCTTTAAAATGTTTTTGGACGGTAAATGGGTTAAGGCCTCGACGAACGAGACGTTCGATATAGATACACCGATCGACGACAGCGTAGTTGCAAGGGCGCAGAAAGCTGGAGAGAAAGACATGGAGCTGGCGATAGACATAGCAAAAGAAAACCAGAGAAGGATAAGGGACATTGCCGCAATCAGCAGGATAGAGATATTCCATCTGGCGGTAGAGCTCATGAAGGAAAGGGCCCAGGATTTTGTTGAGACGTTAGTGCTCGAGGCTGGAAAGCCCAAGAGGGATGCGCTAGGTGAAGTGAAGGCAACGATTGACAGGATGCGGCTTACGATGGAGGAGGCGAGGAAGATATTCGGTGAATACATACCAGGTGATTGGTCGGAAGACACTGTGGGAAAGATAGCCTTGGTGATCCACGAACCCGTCGGCGTAGTCGGCGCGATAGGCCCGTTCAACTACCCGCTTTACATACCCGCGGCGAAGATTATACCTGCACTCCTATCGGGCAACTCTGTGGTGGTCAAGCCTGCTAGCGACGACCCGCTAAGCCAGCTGCTTTTTGCTAGGATACTCGAAGAGGCAGGATTGCCACGCGGTTGTCTGAACGTAGTTACGGGTCCGGGGAAGATTGCCAGTATATTAGCGTCCAGCGAGAAGGTCCGCTTAGTTTCCTTTACAGGTAGCACGAGTACTGGGAAAGAGCTTTACAAGGCGTCAACGATAAAGCCGATGCACCTCGAGTTGGGCGGAAAGGCGCTTGCGATAGTTCTCGACGATGCGGACTTAGACCTTGCAGCAAAGAAGTGCGTTGAGGGTTCATTGAAGAATGCGGGGCAAAGGTGCGACGCGATAAGCGTAGTTTTGGTCCAAAGGAGTGTCGCGGATGCTTTTATTGAAAAGGTGTTAAGAGAAGTGGATGGTTGGAAGTTTGGGGACCCAAGGGACCCGGACGTCATGATAGGTCCCATGATCAACAGAAAGGCTGTAGAGTATGTTCATGGTTTGGTGAAGGATGCTATAGACAAAGGAGCCAAGCTACTTAGGGGCGGAAGGTACTGGGGATGCTACTTTGAGCCGACTGTTCTCGACTACGTTCCGCTAGATGCTAGGATAGTATGGGAGGAAACTTTTGGCCCAGTCATACCAATCGTCAGGATAGAGAACGAGGACGAAGCGATAGAAATATCATACAAGTCAAGGTACGGGCTTGACTCTTGTGTATTCACGAACAACTTTTACAGAATGTGGAAGGTTGCAAAGAGGTTACAGGTCGGAGAGGTTACGATAAACGATATGCCCAGGCATGGTGTCGGATTCTTCCCATTTGGCGGTGTGAAGGACTCGGGCATAGGTAGGGAGGGCATAGGTTATAGTATTGACGAGATGACCGTGCTTAAGACCATCGTGTTCAATTTGGAGCCCGCTGGGCTTGGGAAGGTCAAGAAAGCGCTTTAGTTAACCTATAACGATTTATAGGTGAGCTTTTGATAAAACACTCGTAGTCGATATGGTGAGGTTTGTCTCATATGGCCTAGGTCCGATAGGGTCGCTGATAGCTTCGGTTGCACTAACGAAGCACGGCTACGAGTTGGTGGGAGCGATAGACGTTTCGCCAGGCATAGTAGGTAAGGACGTAGGTCAGGTTTTGGGATTAAATAAGCTCATGGGCATAAAGGTCGAGTCCAATGCAGAGGCCATACTCAAAGATGCAAAACCCGATGTGGTGTTCCACGCTACTGGGAGTTATCTTGATAAGGTGTACGATCAAATATCGCTGTCAATCGCCCATCGCGCCGACGTGATATCAACCTGCGAGACGCTGGCGTATCCGTACTATAGGTATCCGGAGTTGGCGGCTAAGCTTGATAGGGAAGCAAAGGAACATGGAGTAAGCGTCGTAGGCCTTGGCATCAACCCTGGCTTCCTTATGGACCTTCTACCCTCGTTGCTTACCGCACCTTGCGTAAAGATCAGCAGAATAGAGGTCACGAGGTCGCTAGATGCAAGCAAAAGAAGAAAGTCCTTCCAGAAGAAGATAGGATTAGGACTGTCTCAAGAAGAGTTCAGGAAGAAGTTGCTCTCTGGCGACATAACATGCCACGTTGGCTTTTCAGAATCCATATTCTTGATGGCCAGCATAATTGGTGTAAAACTTCAGGAAGTTACCGAGACGACTGTGCCTATATTAGCAAATGAAAAAATCTCCATGGGTGATGTGCAAATTGATGAATTGCACGTGAGGGGCATAATAGGTCATGGTATCGGATACCTTGACGGTGTGGAGTTTATTAGGTTAAGGCTAATCGCTGCCGTTGGTGAGCAGGATTACGAAGAGGTCAAAATATACGGCGAGCCCAATCTTACATGGAAGTGTAGCACAGGCACGCCTGGAGATATCGCAACCGCGGCCATTGTAGTAAACTCCGTGCGGAGGGTTATGGAGGCAAAGCCAGGGTTGCTAACAGTCAAGGACATACTACCCATAGCATGTCCAATAGTTAGCGTAAAGCTATAGCGGTGGCATTTTGTATCCGTTGCCGGTTATTTCCTCATAGGCTAAAGCTGCTGCAAGTAGCAAGTCGTCACGGAAGGGTTTGGACACTAGCTGCAGGCCTACCGGCAAGTTATCTTTCGACATGCCGCAAGGAACGGATATCGCTGGAAGCGCAAGCGCGTTGAATGGTTCAGTTAATCTCAGCAAAGCAAGCCTTACACTTAACTCTGTACCGTTTACCAAGACTCTTTCCTCGCCTATCATCGGAGCCGTCACGGACGTTGTTGGACAGGCTACAAGGTCTAGGCCGTTCATCGCTTCCAAGAACTCCCTGATGAGTACCTTCCTGGCCCTTTGAGCCTTCAGGTAAACGTCTGAGGGGACCAGCAAACCCAGCATCAGCCTATGCCTTAGCTCCTCACTGTAAAGCTCAGGATTCCTTTCGAGCCAATGCGCATGTAAAGAGGCGGCTTCTGTCAGCAGAATTATGTACCTGCATGCAGACACTTGCTCAAAGCGTTTAAAGTCGAGCTCGCGTATCTGCCAACCTTCGTCCTCCAGCTTTTTCAACGAATTCCAGAAAAGTCTTTTGATGTCATCTTGGAGTGGTTCTAGGAATTTGTCGCTCGGTACACCGACCTTCAGCCTTTTAACGTCGAGACTGCTGATTTGTTTTGCCTCAAAGGGTTTGGATGCAAACGTCGTGACGTCTGCCGGGTCAGGTCCTGCAATCGTCTCCAGCAAAATCCCTACGTCCCAAATACTTCTCGCTAATATCCCAACATGGTCTAAGGACCATGCGAGCGGAAAGACACCGTGCTTGCTCACTAGACCGTATGTAGGCT
This sequence comes from Candidatus Terraquivivens tengchongensis, assembly GCA_023268355.1. Taxonomy (GTDB): domain Archaea; phylum Thermoproteota; class Nitrososphaeria_A; order Caldarchaeales; family Wolframiiraptoraceae; genus Terraquivivens; species Terraquivivens tengchongensis. The sequence continues at coordinate 68,022 of JALNJK010000001.1, read as the reverse complement.
TAAAGCCTATGATGCCGCAGAGCGCTGCCGGTATTCTGGTCGAGCCGCCAGTATCCGTGCCCAGCGATGCAAAACACATACCGGCAGCCACGGCTGCCGCAGAGCCACCGCTACTACCGCCCGCAATCCTGTCCAGATTCCAAGGGTTTTTCGTTGCACCAAAGTGCGGGTTGACGTTTGTAACACCGTAGGCAAACTCGTGTAGATTCGTCTTGCCTACGAAAATGGCGCCTGCTTCACGCAATCTTTTCACGACGGTCGCTTCATGCTTTGGTGTGAAGCCTTTAAGGATGGGCGAGCCAGCTGTCGTTATCGTATCCTTTATATAAAATACATCTTTGAGCGATAGCGGCACACCGTGTAGCGGGCCCAGCCATCTTCCAGCACGTATCTCAGCCTCTGCCCTTGCGGCCTCCTCAACGGCGGACTGCTCGAATACGGAAATGTAGGCGTTTAACAAACCATTTAAATGCTTAATCCTCTCTATGACGGATGTTATCAATTCTACGGGCGAAATTTCACCGGTCTTTATGGCTTCTGAGATTTCTTTTATGGAAAGGTGGAGAAGGTCACGCTTCCTCATCGTCCTTCAACCCTTAACAAGAAAAAGATCGCGGGTTCTTCTTCGTGCGATAGGATTTCGTCAAAAGTCTTAGAAATTTTAAGAACGTTATTTAAATCGTGAGAGAGCTTTAAAAGTTCCTCGTCTGAGGGGCGAATACCCGACGATGCCAAACATGCTTTTATAATTTTTGCTAAATCCTCATGTCCGTGGACCATTTCTTTTCAAACAACACTGAAAAGGAAAATATATATCTCTAAAATGCTCATCTGGTAGTTTGGTGTCGCCCATGTTGCTCGTGTCTGATGAAGCTTATATTCAAGTATTCTTAACGATGACGCGAATTATACTGATTGAAAAGTGGAGGAAGATAATGTATGGAAAAAGATATTAAACCACGTGAGAAAAAAGGCATGAAGCTGATATCTGTCAAGATGCCGGAGGCCCTGATAGAGGGCATGGACGAGCTTGTTAGGAAGGGCATGTATCCGAGTAGAAGTGCTGTGATGCGCATGGCGGTAAGAGACCTATTAAAGAATGAGCTAGGCAAGTTTAAGTCCAGCAATGAACGCTAAAAAATAAATCATTTATCCTATGTAGAATGGCTCTCTCGTTGGTCTCTCTTCGCGGGCTGGCTCGGTTTGACCGAGTACGCTTTTTTCAAGACCTTCAAGTAGTTGCTGGTACCTCTTTATGTCCTCATCCAATTTGCTCAGGTCCAGCTCCATTTTTAATGACTTAAGGAGTATTTCTAACAACCTTTTGGCGGCGCTAGGGTCGGGTATGTAAGATGGTGAGTCTGATAAGAGTAAACACGCTTTCTTTCCATCCCTTGCAAAGAAGAGCAGAAGAAAGGACGTTAGCCTATCTATCGGAAGGATGTCTTGGTTGGGTGCCATTTTTGCGCCCGCATTCAAGAGTTCCTTAGCGTGCTCCAACTTTGTGGTCGAAATAAAAACTTCACCATTCCCACTAATCCTTCCACTTCCCAAGCAGTAAAGAGCCTCGACGCCATTTGTCTTTAAAAACTCATAGACCTTTTTAGCCGCCAAATAGCTACCGTCGCCGCTCTCCACGGGAAAGTTCCTAACCATAAACAAAAGCTTTAGACCCGTTTCCTTGTTAACGTAAAGATGCAGGTCTATGCGTGACGGAAACGCTATGCCATCCTCGTTGACGAGGCTTACTTGGGGGAAGTGCGGCGATAAAACTTCACCAACCTTCTCAGCCTTTAGTGCATCTATCAAGAAGGCGCCTGCTATTAAACCAGCGGCACCAGGCGAGGGTGCTATCTCTATCGCATATGCGCCCTTAAGGTCTACAGCCTTCTCGAGTACTACGTTTGTTTCCACCTCATTTCCCTCCTTAACTTCACTATAGTATTGATATACTTATCTTGAAGATTAATGTTTGGTGGATGCGGGGTTTTTACAGGCCCACCGCATGACGGACACCTCTCGTTTGAGAGCGTGTACCTACCACATATTGTGCACTTCCATATTTTTGTCAACTCTTCCTGAACTCTCCTTTTCCTCCTTTGCTAACTACGTACTCTATACATTTTTCTGCAGCTTGATTTAATAACTTCTCGGACGTTTCATCATCTTCTGCCTCCACCTTGAGAAGGTACCTAGGAGGACCTATAACCGTTATCGTCACGCTCTGGTCCTTATTTGCAAGCGACATGGCTTCCTTAACCGCATTCCTGATAACTACAACCCCATTCCCGGATTGGCAGTAAAGCGTAAGGATGCCCTTCTTTACTACGCTCTTCCTCTTTATCTCCTGCTTCACGATTTCCTTCAGAACCTTAAGAGCATCCTCTGATAGGTTCTTTAAAAAATCAGGGATTGTTTCATCCTTCGACAGCTTCTCAAAGATATCGTAAAGTTCAATCTCGTTCCCCTTTACAGGCTCGAGAAGACTTTTCTCGAGCTCCGCTCTGTTGAGCCCAGTCTTCTCTGCTAAAAGCTTTATTACTCTTTTGACTTTTTGCTTCTTCTTCCACCAAAGTAATTTCTCTATCTTCTCCCTTTTTGAAACTCTCCTCAGAGATAGGTCAACCTGCATTGTGGTCGGGTCGGAGCGCAGTACTTTGAATACCGCTTTCTGTCCCTCTCTAAGATAATCCCTGATGTTCCTTACCCATCTTAACGAGATCTCAGAAACATGTATGAACGCATCAGCATTCTCATACTCATCTAGCGTGATGTAAGCACCAAACTTGTCAACCCTCTTCACGGTTCCGATAACTATCTCGCCTATTTCGGGCAACTTTTTTTCATTCATAAACGTCAAGCACCTTTCCGATTATCTGAGCCTTTCCGCCCCTTGGCTTCGCTAAAATCGAGTTACAAACCTTGCATCTTACAACGGTCTTGGCATGTTCGAACACTATTTGTTTGTTGTTACATTCGTCGCAGCTTACTAGCAAGAATCTTGAGGTAGGCTTGGGTATGAGCTTACTCCAGTCAGCTTCCCCGACCAAATACCATCACCTCACGATCTCTAACTTCTTCAGCCTTATTCCGCCCCTAAAAACTTGGAAGCCGCAAACCTGACACTTAAGAACGAGGGTCTTGCGTTCAGTCGTCTTAGCCTTCTCACGTTGGATGGGGTATTTCTGTCCACCATAACCCTTCAGCTCCCTTTGATGCCTCCTAGCACCTATTGCCAAACTCCTCTCTTTGCCCTTTTTGTAAAGCGATACAGTATGCTGCGTATGCGTGTTGCACTTGGGGCAGTATGTGCGGATAGTTGCCGGCACCTTCAAAAGTCATCACTCTTGAGTACTCAAGACCATTCAGCAAGGCTGAATTTAAATGTTAGGCTGACAGGTGCTGAAAATATTAAGATTATCTTTCTAGCCTTTAGTTAAGAAAATCTCAATGTAGCTCACGAATTTCTTTCGTCCGTCAGGCATTTCGTATTCATCGCTACCTATTTTTATGTCAGAAATCCTTAGGTTCTTCAAGAAGCCGTTACGTAAAAGCCTGATGGCTTCTAGGCAGTTGTTTATGTTTTTACCCCTGGCCCTTAGCACAACCACTTCGGACCCTCTGTTGAAGAGCGTTATGCAGGCCGTCACGTACCTTATCGTAGGCTTGCTACCTACGAGTATCAACCCAGGCTTCGTGGTCTGTGACATGAACGCACCTTCTGAGGGGTTTGTCAAGAATATCGAATAAAAACGTAACGTATACTTATATAAACATTAGCAACATTAATGTCGAAATTGCGATACCTGACAGCATTCCTATGACAAAAATCCTAAAAGACCTTATCGTGCTCTTTGCCATGTAGTTTATTACACTTTCCGAAAATACCCTAATGTCTTTCACCATCAACCTTTGGAAATGCACCTCGGCCGGTCTCATAGCAGCCCTCGCCTGTTTGTACAAACTCCTTGCATACTCTGCAACGGTCTCCGGCGTCAGTACCTCGCCGACCGGATGATAGCCCCTTCCACCCAGACTTATAGCGCAAACGAGGTGCGTATCCGTTGTCAACAACTCGCTACCCGACGCACCCTCCTTGAGCAGTACATCTTGCACCAAAGACCTCACCTGCGGCAAAGCATTATTGCCGTCCACAACGACATAGGCAAATTCTTCACCATCGACACCTATCACCCAACACGATATTCCACCGGGGCCTAGGCCGTCGTTCAATCCATATTCATTCGGAACAACCCTTGCATAACCTATGGAGAAATCTTTGCGGACCTCACCCAAGGGGATAGATGCTACTTTCTTCATCAAATCTTCAACGTCATGGACATCCGAGTTGAATTGGTTATCACCATTATCCGCAAAGGAGTTGTGCGCATCTACGACGACCATTCTGTCGGATTCTTGTGGCATTATGCTGGGCAATAAGTCCTCCATAGGGTTAGGATGCAGGCTCACTATGGCAACCTTTACACCATCAAAGGCAAAAACGTTTGCTGATGCCTTGCCAGACGTTATCGTCATAGGTTTCAAGACTATTCCACTAAAGTTGTCCTCCTTTAAGGCTTTGAGCGAAGAGTCGAGTACTTGCTTGGCTAACCTTTGAACGTCTTCACGTGACGCTATGTCCATTTCGTGTCCAGCCAAACCTTTAAGGACTATTGCTTCTAAGCCAGAGGTGGCAAACGTTCTTTCTATGATGTATGGCGCGATACTGCCTCCTATCGACCTTACGGGTCCAGGGTGGAAGCGAGGGATAACGATGGATAGAATGTGGGTTTTTTCCCTCTTATCCCTAAAGATTATCGCGTCTACGATTATATCAGCCGCCTTACCGATTTTATACAATATCCCCTCAAGGTAGGAGGCATCACCTTCAAGCATGCTGAGGACAAAACCCCTAAGGAGCTTAAGGGGCGATTGTCCCAAGATTTTACCGAAAACATCCATCATGAATAGTGTGAGCGCCGAGAACGCGATACTAAGGCCGTAAGATGCTAATACGAGTAACGCTACTATATTGATGTGGAACCCCAAAATGAATGCTATGCCTGCCGCTTGTATGAGCGTTGGTAAGAAGACATAAAGTAAGGAAAGGTTTTTGAATCTAAGAGATAAGAGGGTCGAAGAGGTCAAAAAGGTTGATACGTGTAGTCCAACGTACACTAGAACAACCATATGCCAGCTATCGTTCGTAACAAGCGATATTAGGAATCCTATCAAAGTAGCCGAGGACAGGAGTATAATCTGGACAAACGACAACGTGTTGAGCCTGTTGAGTGAAAATATGGGTTCGTATTTTAGCAGAGTTTTCTTAAACAATATGTTTATTCCAAAAGACGATGATAACAACAGCAGGTAGATGTATAACGCCAAACTCGGCGCACCAACGCGTAAAGATATGAGTAGCGCCGTTAGCAACGACAACAACGCTATGGATACCATAACGACCTTTGGGCTTGGCATCCTGAATAGCAACCTATACCTCGAAGCCATGGCTGAAATTCCGTTACTCGTCAAGACCACGCCCGCCCTAAACCGGCATCTATTCCGAGAACAAGACGTTAAATTAATCTATCTTTTTTATCCAAACCCTATAAAGCGGCTAAGCAGCAGAGTTAAAGGTTTTATACCGTCCCCTCAAGTTTGTTCAAAAGGACGGTGCTGAGCTGTAGGCATGAGGGTATACCACGAAGGCGGTGCACTCGTCGCGTGTAAAGATGCGATGCTGGCATTCGACAAGGCTGGTGATCGTTTAGACGTCTCTTTGAGATGCATAACGCATGCGCATGCGGACCATGCTGTGATGATAAACGAGTCCAACATACTAATGAGTCCTGAAACCTACGAGCTCCTAAGGGCTGTAGGATACCTTAGGCGGAGTGCGCGTACCTTAGAGTTCGGGAAAACGTTGGACGTAAAGTCTGCGAGGTTGACTGCCGTGAATGCTGGTCATATACTGGGCTCATGTCAATACGTGGTCGAGTGCGATGGCAGTACGCTGCTCTTCAGCGGAGACATAAACGTTTACAATACGCTCGTTACTAAAGCAGCAAAACCCGTAAACGTTGATTTCATGATTTTGGAAGCGACATACGGTGACCCTAGCCTCGTGTTCCCCGACAGGGAAGCGATATACTCCAAGATCGTGAAGTGGATTTGCGAATGTCTGAAGGACGGAAATATTCCGGCGTTCAAAGCATACCTTGTCGGAAAGTCTCAAGAGCTTATAAAACTGGTTAACGAGTACTTGGGCATACCTGTCGTCGTGAACGACGCTGTCGCAAGGGTGTGTGAAGTCTATAAGAAATTTGGCTTAGAGCTTTCGTATTTTCATAAAAGCACAACTGCTGGCAAAGAAGTCTTAAGGACCGGTGAATGTGTGTATGTAAGCAACCACAGGAGCGACATTCTGGTTGACAGAAAGGTGAAATGGGCGACCGCGACCGGTTGGGCACTTAGATATAGATTTGAATTTTACGACGCTACATTCCCGCTGAGCAGCCACGCCGATTTTAAGGGGCTGATAAGCCATGTCGAGGCGTGCGCGCCAAAGAGGGTCTACACGACGCATGGTTACAGTAAGCGCCTCGCTAAAGAACTGGAGAGGAGGGGCTTCGCGGCTATGGCTCTCGAATCTGTCGGAACCTTTGTACCGCTCGCTTACGAAGAGGGGCGGGCTTAGCAAAATTAAAATACAGCCAAGGGTATAAAATCCAGCGTGAGCTCCAAGAAAAGACGCAGAGAGGCGCCGATGCCGGCTACGATGGCAGGACTGTTAGCGTTTTTTGGTGAGGAGTCTAAAGGTTTCAAGATCAGACCAGAGGTCGTGATCATTTTTGCCGCTGTGGTGGTCGTCGTAATTCTGGTCGCCGCCAGGCTCTGGCCGCTTTAAATCTCATCTATGGCCTGCTGGCCTAGACCTGTGAGCGTCCATAGAACCTTGCCCTTGCCCCTTAGAGTTTTGACTATGCCCTCAGCATCCATATTCTTGAGGTGCCTCCTTACAGCCGATGGTGTCAGACCTATCTCTTTTGCGATTTGTGCCGTTGACACAACCTTACGCTCTTTTAACATTCTGATTATCGCGCTCCGCACTTTAATTCCCCTCGACGTGTTCTTTATTCTGCTCAAGAAAGCTCTTGGATTTACTTCTCGAGGGGCCTGCATGTCTCAAGAAATTATGAAACATACTGCGATTAATTCTTTATAGTAATCTAAGGGATATCTTCAACCCTAAGGGGTTGCCTCAAAGCCCACAGATGGCCACAACGCGGACACCAGACATCCCATACGACTTCGACCTTGCTATCTCCTAGTTTGAGGGGGATTACTAACTCATACCCGCACCTAGGACACCTGATGTCTTTTTTATTCTCATGCATTCTTTTCTGCTAACCTCTCAAAACGGGCGGTATTAAGGCTGCCCTTATGGCATGGTCCGCCAGCACGATTGCAACGACCGCCTCTACAACGGGTACAGCCCTAGGAACAACTGTTGGGTCATGTCTGCCCTTTACTTCGATCTCTGTCTCTTTCATGCTGCTGAGGTCCACAGTCGTCTGCTTCTTGGCTATCGATGAGGGCGGCTTGAAAGCCACTCTAACGACTAGCGGCATGCCCGTGGATATTCCGCCGAGTACACCGCCAGCGTTGTTCGTAACGGTCACGACCTTTCCGTCCACGATGGTGTATGGATCGTTGTTCTGCGAGCCTAGTAGCCTAGCAGCAGCAAAGCCCGCGCCGAACTCTACACCCTTAACCGCAGGTATTGCAAAGAGTGCTTTGCTTAGGTCAGAATCCAGTGCCGAGAATATGGGCTCTCCTAGCCCTACTGGCAGCCCAAGCACCTGACACTCGACTATGCCGCCGAGGCTATCGCCCTGCTCCTTAACCTCGTTTATCCTCTTAATCATCTCGTTAGCGGCGGCCTCGTCCGGACATCTGACCTCATTGTTGTACCTCTTGCTCCTGATATCATCCAACGTAAAGTTCTTAGCCCTTATACCACCTATCTCCAAAGCGTATGCCATGATCTCTACACCTAGCGTTTTCGATAACAACTTCTTTGCGACCGCTCCGGCCATGACCAGGCCTGCAGTAATCCTGCCAGAGAACCTTCCACTACCCCGCCAATCTGCAAAACCGCCGTATTTCACACGAGCAACGTAGTCCGCATGCCCAGGTCTTGGTCTATTCACGAACATCCTGTATGGCTCTGAATCGATGTCCCTATTCCATACAAGCATGCAGATGGGTGAGCCCGTCGTCCTGCCCTCGAATATGCCCGAGAGTATTTCGACTCTATCCTCTTCTGCCCTAGGTGACGCGACTCTGGATACGCCTGGCCTCCTTAGGTCGAGCTCGCTTTGAATGTCAGCCTCTGAAAGCTCCAAGCCCGCTGGGCAACCGTCGATTACCGCTCCGACGCACTTTCCATGACTCTCGCCGAAGCTTACGACGACGAACCTTTCACCTATGATGTTCCCCGTCAAACCTAGGCGCTACTCTGCGTTCCAGGCTTAAAGCTATTACTTAAAGAACGCTACGTATTTTAGGCTTACCAAGCTGGAACCTCGTATCTGAACATTATCTTATCTCCGTCCCTCAGCTTGTAGCTGTCAGCGCCGACCGGTGCATATTCCCATTCTAGCTTTTCTTCGTTCCAGATGTACCACATCCAGTACTTACCGGCTTCTGGATTATTCTTCAACCCGTCTATGGATTCTATGAACTCTCCAAGCCCTGCAAAGTATTTCGTCTCCACGACCGCCACCCTCCTCAGAGCCTCAAGGGCAGTTGCTCCTTTTGTTAACCAGATAGTCTCCGTTTCCTTCACGCTACCATTATCTATGGTGACTTCGACTTTGAGTATTAGTCCTTTAAGCTCGTCTATACGTGTGACCAGCGTCTCGATAAGTGTATCTGTTTTCTTTGTCTGTTCGGCTAACTGTGCCTGTAGATCGTAAACCTGGTAACCCACGTACACTAACGCAAGGCTCAAAACAACGAACGCGATTATTATCGCTTGGAATTCTTTCCTAACCAAGACGTTCACCTCCAACTTTCGCCCAAAGAAACTCTTAGACCGGAACGCACTGCGACAGCTACCGGAACCTTAACCTTCACTAACAACTTGGCGAGTGCTACGAGCGGCGGAATGAATATCAACGAAGCAAGGTGGTATAGGGTGAAAGGTATCTGGCCGATGAAGGACAGCCAAAAGGACCCGATCCATAGACCACAACCTATGACGCCCGTCCAGAAATCGAAGATTAGGATTGCTATTGCCGTCGTAAGAAGGGTGCTACCGAGCAGCCTCTTGTATCTGTCGAACATGTAAAGCTTGCTCCGCATGCCGAGGAGCCAGGCGAAGACGAATCCTGACCACTTGAAGACCCAGACGTGCCAAAGACCGGGGCCGAAAAGGATCAGGTCGAAAGCTATCACGCTGGCAAGCGCTAAGATGCCGAAGTACCTGTTGAGCGACCTCCAAAACACGTTCCCTCCTAAGGGAAGTGAGAAAGAGCCGACCGTTACAAGCGTCGGTATAACCCATTCTAAGTTGGGCAGAAGCTCTATCCCAGCAACAACCCTATACGCCCAGAACGACCCCGTGAAGAGAATTCCAAACAGGACGAACAGCTTAAACCTCTTTGATAAGATTTCATCGATTGTCTTTCCGCCCCATATTTTATCCGATAAGCGGGCCAACGCACTCGACATAGATGGATGGATATACCATCCAATATTTAAGAGTTATGTGTTAGAGACCTTTCAAAACACAAGGGCGTAATTGTTGCTAGGCCGGCATGAAAACAGGACTGGAATCCGTTATTGGCTTAGCAACCTCGAAAGCCCGGGCCAGATAGGGCGGTACTGCAAAGATTCTCTGGTGAACGTCTGGCGAGTAGAATTCGAGGTTGTTAACCCCCCTCTCTTTCAACCTGCGCCCGACCTCTTCAGGAGTAAGGCTGAGGGGGTCGGCTACTTTTGAGCCTAGGACGAAGCCCCACTCTGACGCATATGATGGGACGAAGGCATGCCATGCCCTAGCGACAGGAAACGTGTATGCTGCGGTCTTGTAGATGGCCGCGAAGCAATTCCTGCTGTAGTATGTGGACGTGGCTTGTGTCGCGAATACACCGTCATTGCTCAACTTCCTGGCCAACGTCCGGTAAAATTCCGTAGTGTACAGAAGATAAGAAGGCCCACCCTCTATAGGGTCTGTCACATCAATTATTGCCACGTCGAACGAACCATCAGGAAGCCGCTCGACATACTTCCTCCCGTCCTCGAACACTATCTCTACCCTCGGGTCGTCAAAGGAATTCATGTGAAATTCCGGCAGATACTTTTTACAAAGCTGGACAACCTCCTCGTCTAAATCAACCATTACGGCTTTCTCGACCGTCCTATGTTTTAGGACTTCCCTGAGCGTTGCTCCCTCACCGCCGCCTATTATCAAGACCCGCGAAGGTTTTGGATGCGTGAGCATCGCAGGATGGACCAAAGATTCGTGGTAGATCTTCTCATCCGCACTCGACGACTGCACCTTGCCGTCTAGCACTAAGCATAGACCAAAGTCGTAGGTATCCACTATGTCGACTTCCTGGTACTTCGTCCTGCCACTGTATATGACGCGCTTGATCATATGAAGTACAGCCGAAGTTGGCGTCTGCCACTCTAGCAGAAGCCTCCAGTTTACTCTTCCACCCTCTGCCAAACCTCCTCAACCTCTATGAGTCCACGCTTGAGTTCCTTGACATGTGCACGACTCGGTTTCATTTTTCTATAAATAACCTCGTACGCCCTCCATGGGTCTACACGGTCTCCGCACGTGAATAGGTCGACGGCAGCGTAGCCGTATTCTGGCCATGTGTGTATCGAGATGTGAGACTCCGCGATAGCTAAGATACCGGTCACGCCGCCCCCACGTGGAAACTTTTTAAAAAACTCTCCGAGAACTTTAGCCCCCGAGGCTTCTGCAGCCTCGAGTAAGGTCGTCCTCAGAGCCTCAAGATCTCCGAGGACTGAGGTATCGCATCCGTACAGTTCAGCTATTAAGTGCCGCCCCAACTCCTTCACCCGAATCACCTCCCTTGAAGTGAAGGAGTGGTCCGTCCCACCCCCTCTCATGAAGAACCGTTCTTAGTCTGAATGTCAAGGTCGGCTACTTTTAAACCCTTCGGCATTTTGCTTAACATCAATCCTCATCCAAATGTAAAACTCAAAATAGTCGATGAACGGTTCAAAATTCCAAGTGAGCAATCATCTAGTAATCTCATAGCTTGAGATCGTTTCGAAAAGCTCCTTAGCTCTCTTGTTGTTTTCGAAGTACACCCTTATCGGCTCAAGTATTTTGTCAAGTGCATCCACAACCGCTCTTTTTAAGTCTAATGGGTGGATGCGGCCAAGTTCATAATCTTTCTTCAGGTCTTCAAAATTCTCGTAGAGCACATCTCCGCCATACTTTTGCGGCCTTTCTATGTACAGCCTTCCAAGCTTCGGGAAGATTATGTACTTGCAATACTCTATCATGGGGTTGGACTTTGTGTCCTTCGGCGGGCAATAAGCCTTCATCACCTTTTCCTCTAAAACTTCCCTAGTGTCGTGCACGTATATGCTGGTCTCGGGCACACTTTTGCTCATCTTCGAGCTTATCTGCATGTCTATCTCAGAATCGTCGTCAAGACCTTTTGCTCCCACAGGTCCCGCCAAACCCATGAGCATATGATGGTGGACCGCTACGGGTTTTGGTAGTCCGAGCTTTGGTGCGATTTCCCTTGCGAGTATATTAGCCCTTCTCTGGTCAAGGCCAAGCTGGCATATGTCAACTCCAAGATAGAATATATCAGCAACCTGCATGGCTGGATAGAAGAGTTGAGCAGCTTCCTGAAGCTCACCCTCTTGCCTACCCATTATAGGAAGACATCTAAGGAACCTCTTGAGCGTAGCCTCTTTTGCCACGCTTATGACTAGCTTCCAGTATTCTTTATCGGCCGCGACATCATTGGCCCAAACGATCTCCACCCTATTAATGTCTATGCCCGAGGCTTTCCAAACCTCTATCAGATATTCGCCGACCTTTCTTATCTTCTCCAAGTCGCCGCCCATCTTCTTGTTTACCATCGCATGCCAATCGGCAAGCAATAGCTTGAACCTGCAACCAGCATCCAGCATATCCTTCAGCTTTATTGCCCTCAGCACAGCAAAAGGTATATGGGCGAGGCCGCTCGGCTCGAACCCATCGTAAGCGACAGGCTTGTCGTTCGTCTCGAGGAGTTGCCTTAATTCCTGAAGCGTTATTACCTCTTCGGTCGGCGCTCTAGTGATCAACTCTATCCTTGTCTCGACGTCCAAGCCAGCACCTTCCCTTCTAAGCCTACGCACCTACTACATGAATATTTAAAAATAGTGTATCGGACTTTTGCCCCACCACGAACACCGCACCCCATAGAGCAGGGCGGCAACCCTTCCTCGGTGCGGCTCAAGGCATGGTGGGGCAACAATAAAATGGCAGGACGTACTTAAAAACTGTTATTGTAGCTTATTGAGTAAACTGCGAACTTTCTGCAACTCTATCTCAACTGCGCTCACGGGCATAGTTATTCCGAAAGCCTCCAATACTTCTGGACTTATCTCGCCCATTATCCCTATCTTAACACCGCCTACCTCCACCTCTGCGACTCTTCCCTCGATGAAGCTGGCATGCTCGGCCTCTCTCAGAGTCCATTCCCTTAAGCCGAGGCTTCTCAGGAATTCTTCTGTAACGGATTTAACCTCTGAGAACGATGTGTCTGCATGGGAGCTTACGAACGCTAATCTAGCCTCCCTCCTAACACCCTCATCGGAAGACTCGTCAATCACCAGCACATCACCTATCTCAAAAAGTCTATGCGGGTAAGGACTGTGCTTGTTCATGGTCAAATTGTAAAGCAAACTCGGAATGAGCCACGTCCTGAGTATGTCATACTCGGCCGAGACGGGGTTGAGAATCCTCACAGGATTCTGTGGCTCGACCTTCATCCAACGATAGTCCCTCGTGCTGTTGGAAAGCGTGAAGTTTACGACCTCCGTGAAGCCGAGTCCAAACATGATTTCCTTGCATACATCCTCAAAATTCGTGTCGGGATGATGTTTACCGAAACCTAACGTCTTAGGTACGACTGGTTGTAAGTTTTTATATCCGAGACCTATGGCTATTTCCTCAACTAGGTCAACCGGATGCATGATGTCGAGCCGATATGCAGGCACCTCAGCGAATATCGTATCGCCCTTGACCTTCTTAACGCCGACCCTTGACTTTCTCAAGGCTCTCATGGCCTCCTTCATGGGAATGTTCAGGCCGAGTAAATCGTTGGCATAGCTTAGCTTAAGCTTCCAAACCTTCGTCCTTAGGTCCGGTGTCGTCATTTTCATGCCATCATAAATTATCCTCACCTGTCTGATCCTTCCGCCGATGTCTGCAAGTGCCGTCGTCAGTATGTTTAAAGCACCGCTTACGGCCTCTAGGTCTGTGCCAGTTACGTCTATGAAGAGCGTGTTCGTGCCTTCCGTCAGCTCGGTCAGTGCTGCGTTTATTATGGGTGGTAACGAAAGTACTTCCCCACGCGAATCCATGATGACCGGGAACAAGCCTGTTCCAGCGACTATGTGGCCATACTTACGGCCAACCTCATGTTGTTCGACTATCTCCTGTGGCGTCATCCTTCTAAAGCTCTTGAGCGGTACGAAGCTTATCTCATCACCTTTTACCGCCTTGTAGATTATTGGCGGTTTTATGGCGCTGGCGTTGTGCAAGCCTATGGCCACTTTCCTCCTATTTCTTCCCACGACCCAGTGTAGGTCCTCTTGCATGGCTATCAGTTCCTCGATGTCTTCTGCCGACAGGTTAAGACCTTCAACGTAGGCTGCCACGACCCAAGGCCTAACCGCTTTGACACTCTTATCCACCTTTACGAATGTCTTGGGAGGGAGCGTACGAAACCTAGGAACGCCAGTCTCTATCCCAAGAATACCCTTTATCGCCCTTGCAAGACCTGCAGGGCTCGAAAAGTCCGGCCTGTTCGGGTTGTACTCCACCTTAACGTAGTCCGCTCCCAGCTCCTCAATGGCGACACCGATGCCCGTTAGAGCACCGATTAATTCATCCTTATCGAGCTTTTGTTCCAGTAAATCGAAAAACCTTTCCAGCTTCAGGTTGAGTATCGGCATTCATCAGTCCACCTATACGTTCTAAATTTACGGCACATCGAATCACTACCGATTCGTTCCTTAAAAATATTTAAGTTTAAAAAAAGTATTTATAATCAAAATTTTTAACAACGGATACTTGAAGAACAAAATGAGTGACGAGCACTCTGTAACGAGGAAGCATAATGTGCGCATGTTACTTCAGAAGATGAGAGATGGTATTATCAAAGAATTATCAGCGAATATCGACCCAAAGCTCGGCATAACCTATCCAGATGCTGAAGCTGATTTGAAGAGCGATGTGCAGCCTACGCTTGAGGCGCTACATAAAGAAGGGTTTCTTCTAAAAGAGCAGAAAGAGAATGTGACGCTTTGTAGAAGATGCAACGGTGCATCGTTCAAGATAATGCACCGTTGTCCAAATTGCAATTCTTTAAACTTAAGAAAAGGGATGGTTATCCAGCATCTGACGTGTGGGTATGCAAATTTAGAGTCGGTATTTGCCGAGCATGACTACGTATGCCTGAAATGTAAAAAGAGGCTCAGGGCTTTAGGTGTGGATTACATAAAGCCCGGTGTACAGTACGTCTGCAACGATTGCGGTAACATAGCACAAAACCCGATCATTTCACTCAAATGCTGGACATGCGGAGAGCTGCAGAGTATAGATGAGACAAGGTATGTGGAGGTCAGCACATACACTTTAGATCATAGCAAGCGCGAGCTTTTGGCAAAGGTTACTTTTAACCTAACACCCATTATCCAGAGAGTTCATGCACTCGGCTGGGTTGCAAAGAAAGACTATAAAATCAGGGGCAAGTCGGGTGTCGAGCACACCTTTACATTAGGTTTATGGCAGTATGAACATGGTTTGCGTGAAGCCCCAGAGGTTGTTGTAGATATTCACATGGATGTAGTTGACGATGTGCATGTGCTCACACTCTACGCAAAAATTATTGACACTGGAGTAAAGAACGCAATACTCGCGGCCGTCCCGATTGCGACTGAAAAGGCAAAAGCATTAGCAAAATATTATGATATAACGATAGTGGAAGCGGAGGGTGCCGACGCATTGGTGGAAAAGCTTACCCTTGCGATAGAGGACGTCATAAAAAGTTAAAGTTTCTAATGTGCTGAATCACCATTTTATGCTTGGTTTAATTAACTCAGCTACGTAAGCATAGAATCTGACAATGCTGTACACTGGCCTGTAGAACAGAGGAACCAAAGGTAACAAGTACGCGTTCTTCAAGTCCGATGGAAATTCGATTACAGAAAGTGCGCTTAAAACTGTATGCAACTCTATTATTAGGTAAAACAGCATCAACAACAATCCGAAAACCACGATGCTTTGTGCGTACATGAAGAATGCGAACCATGTTGGCCGGATGATGACCGCTAGCATATCCATCAGGACCATGTCTGGTGCGCCCAATATACCGGGTGTTCCGAACATTCTTCTAAAGAAGATGTTCCTATGTCTTATCAAGACCCTGATTTGACTCCTGTGCCACCTTTCCCTCTGTTTGAACCATGAGCGCCAGGTTTCGGGAACTTCAGTGAATGCATAACAATCAGATATGAAGATAACCCTGCCCCTTATCTTGTGAACCTTTAGCGTAAGGTCGAAATCTTCACCAAGGACTGGGTCGAACCCTCCGATGGCTTCTAGAATGCGCTTTCTTATGATAGACTTCGCACCTGGTATTATGAGCAACGTTCTGAACAACGCCTGTAACCTCCTGCCTATGTCGAACGCTATCACGTATTCATAAGACTGTAACATTGTTAGCAGGTTCTTGTTCTCGTTGATCACTCTCAAGTTTCCACTTGCGGCAAGTATCCTCGGGTTGGAAAAGTACGCGGCGATCTTACTGAGGGCATCTCTCGAAATTATTGTGTCGGCATCAACGGTCACTATAAGCTCGCCTTTCGCAAAACCTAATCCGTAGTTTAATGCGTACGTCTTAATTCCACCTTTAGGTCTTGAGAGAAGCTTTATCCGCTCCCTAAACTTCGATGCAACGACGTACGTGCCGTCAGTGGAGCCGTCGTCCACGACTATAACCTCTTTAAACTTATAGTCGTTTTCAAGGACAGAAGCTATGCAGGCTGCTATCGTCCTCTCTTCGTTGTGGGCAGGTATTATGACACTTATCGTTGGAGTGTATGCAGGTCGCGGAGGCTTCCTGAAGAGTTCATAGAATGGCAGTATAACGGATTTGCCGATAGCCCTAACATAATCTAAGACAAACGCTGGAAGAAACATCAGAACGAAATTCCAAGCACTGATATTAAAATAACCTGCGATAGAAAATATGGCGTAAAGCATTAAGGGAATTAACGTGAGGTTTATTCCGAATGCTAACAGATTGAAACTGCTGAGTTTTACCATACTACTTACGTCACAACCCTTTCAGAGTTTCAACGTATTTTATAATCTTCCGCTTTTTAGGTCCACGTAGACCCTGACCATATCCCTTATCCAGTTGAGGTCGTTGGCGTATAGTGTCCTTATATCATCGAGCTTGAATAACGCCATCGCTAACCTTTCTAAACCGCCACCCCATGCCAGCACTGGATACTTGACGCCCAACGGAGCGGTAACCTCCGGCCTGAATATGCCCATCCCGAAGAGCTCTAACCACTCGCGTTTCTCGGGCATGTAAACTATAACTTCCGCCGACGGTTCCGTGTAAGGGAAGTAGGACGGTCTGAATATTATCTCCTTAAGGCCTATTCTGCTGCAGAATTCCTTTATGAGGCCCATCAACTCCCTGAACGTCGCCTTCCTATCCATTATTATTCCTTCTACCTGGTGGAACTCGGCGAGGTGCTTCCAGTCCACCTTTTCGTTCCTGTATATTCTGTCGACCGAGAATGCTTTGATGGGCGGCTCGTTGCGGTATGCAAGATGCCTGATGGTGGTCGCGGTTGTATGCGTTCTGAGGACTAGTTTTCTGGCCTCTTGTTCACTCCACTTATACCTCCAACCCCTAGAGCCGGTATCACCGCCGAACTCATGCGACTGCTTCACGGGTTCGACGAACTTTTCTGGAAGTCTGCCGACGCTGGGGTATGCTAGGTAAAAGGTGTCGTGCATCTCCCTTGCCGGATGGTCCTGAGGCTGGAACAATGCGTCAAAGTTCCAGAATGCGAGCTCGACAAGCGGTCCCTTTATCTCCTCGAAGCCGAGCTCTACGAAGACATCCTTTATCAGCTTAATGAGCGTTGTGAGGGGGTGGCGCTTTGCCACAAAAACCGGTTTCGTTGGAGCACGTATGTCAAAGGGGCTTAGCTCAAGATCACGCCACTTGCCGGTTATCAGTAGCTCAGGCGTCAACTTTGTAACAACGGGTCGCTCCAACTCCAGATCTTCTGACGGTATGCTGCGTGCCAGCTCGGTCAAAACCATCGTGTACTTTCTCTCCTCGTACAACTCCACAACCCTCGGCCTATTAGAAAGCTCGAGACAAGCATCCAAAAGCTTCGGCGGTAGGATGTCAACCCTTACATCACCCTTCCCAAGCTTTTCCAACAATTCCTCCTCTGCTGTGACCTCTGGCACGTCGCCAACGATTTTAACGATCCTAGAGCCATCTTGGTCCTCGATGGTCACCCACCCCTTCTTTTTCGCCCACATTATCGCGACCGCCAGCTCGCCTTGCAAGAGCTGTTCATTCTCGAGCTCGCTTACACTCATACAACCTCCGGCGTTTTTCAGGACGTTCACGAGTCTCCTTTCTGGAAGGCCGATCTTGAGATACTCTATTCCTGTCGTACCTAGCTTGGCCATCTTTACGGATGTCTCTTTTACTTCAACCAGCCCTTTCTCCCTGAGCCAGAGCGAGGCCTTAGCCACGGCGCCCTCGTCCTTTGATATCGCATCGGCAACCTCACCGTATTCCATGGGCCTATCCTTCTCTAGAAGCGTCCGAAGGATAAGCCTCTCAAGCCAGTGGAGCTTCGGCTTAGCCATACCACAACCCATTCTTGTCAATCAGGCCGATATAAAAAAGATGTTTCCCTTCATAAAATATATGTGGGAGGGGTTCAGTATTTTATCCATGATAGATTACGCCGTGCTGATACCCAACATCATCCTGTTCGCAGTAGGTTTCCTAATAGGCTTCGGTGCTACCAAAGTTTTAAAGGGTGCGCTCTTGATACTGGTAGCCATAATCATACTTAGTATCGTCGGCATAACGATAGCAGGTTTCGTGCTACCTAGTTCCGGCGAAATCGTCGGTATTATAACATCCTTAGAGAGCGTTGCGAAAAGTTTCATCAACATCTTGAAGACTTACCCCATGCTGACCGCCGGTCTCCTCATAGGCTTAATAGTAGGAATAATCAAGTAGCGGTAGATGATCTTTGGTATAGAATCCTGAAGCTTCCTAAGAGGTGACGATTGGAGCATGTCTCCTGAAGAAGTGCCTTTCGTTAAGCTTAAGCTGCGCTTTGATGGTGAGAAGATTTACACAGAAGTATCGGAACAGTCTTTAGCCTTTCTGTCTAAGGGTTATGGTCAGCTTGATAAGGAGAACGGAATAATTGTCTATAGCGATGTGGAGGGGCTTTACCTGCTCGAAGGCAAGATGGCATCGGTTGTCTCGGGGAATTCTGAGATGTCGTTTAACGAGCTCCTATGTGCTCTTGAGAGTAAGAACGAGACATTGTGGAGGGACTACGTGATCTATAGGGATTTAAGAAACAGACGCTACACAGTCAAGGAAGGTTTTAGCCCTGACCTCATCTTTAGAGTGTTCGAAAGGGGCGAGTTCCAGAAGGAGGCGGCAAAGTATTTGATAGCTCCCTTGAGCGAAGGTAAAAGCATTAAGCTCAGCAAGATCAAGCACCTGCTATCCGTCTGCAGAGCCCTCAAGAAAGAGATGGTGATTTCCGTCGTTGACAGAAGGAACGAGATCGTGTATTATCTGGCAAGCCAGGTAGACCTGAGGAATGTCTAGAAAGTGTGGCTCCAACAAGCTCGTAGCGTACGTTAAGTTAACAAGGCCGCAAAACGGAATAATGATGTTCATAGCAGTACTCGTTGGTGTGCTATTCTCGGAAAGCAGGTTCATGACAGCATCTCAAGCACCCCTGGCTTTCGTAACTGCATTCTCCCTCAACGGAAGCTCCATGGCGATAAACGACTACTTTGACAGGCACGTCGATGCCGTAAACTCGCCGAGTAGACCGATACCTTCAGGCGCCGTATCGCCGAAAAGTGCCGTCATCTTTTCCTTCGTTCTAGGAGCCTTAGGTTTGGTGGCCGCCGCCTTTACCTCATATATCTGTTTAGCCTTCGCTACGCTGGCGTACGCCTCAGCTATCTTATACAACTCTTTGGTCAAGACGAGCGGTCTACCCGGAAACATGCTGGTAAGTTTTAACGTCGTGGCACCGTTCATCTACGGTTCTCTTATGAGCGATGGTACGGTCGGAGCAAAAGTGTTCATCTTCGCTTTGCTGGCTTTCTTAGCGAACACTGGAAGGGAGGTCATCAAGGGAATATCCGACGTCGAGGGCGATGCGCTCAGGGGCGTGAGGTCAGTAGCTAGGAGCATGGGCGAGAGGAGTGCGGCCATTCTCGGCGCGGCCCTCTACGTTTCAGCAGTTTGTCTTAGCCCACTACCTTACATCCTAGGATACGTCTCGTTCTTGTACATACCCATTGTGCTCGTATGCGATGCTGGCTTCATCTACTCGTCGATCTCGATAATCAGGTCGCCGAGCAAAGAGAACGCTATAAATGTAAAAAACCAATCCTTGGTATGGATGCTTATAGCCCTGGCATCCTTCATAGCCGGAGGCTTTTTATAAAAAGCCTTAATTTGGACCTTTAAATCTCCGAAAGAGAGGCGGGGGTTGCCAAGCCTGGTCAACGGCGCAGGGCTTAGGACCCTGTCCCGTAGGGGTTCGTGGGTTCAAATCCCACCCCCCGCACCAATTTACCGGTAGAATTTCATATCCCGCATCCATTCTTCTCGATCGGCTGTATCCCGTGTTTGTAGGATAGGCTAAGACCATTTTTGTTTAGTGAGTGGATAATTTGGGTAAAATAACGTTTACATCATTAGGTCGTAGCCTGCTGGACAGACGTTCTTATAAGCCCATGACCTTTAGGGAAGTATATAGAGTAATTAGTTCAGCAGCTGAGGAAAAAATTTCGTAGATGCTGAACTAATTCTACGTCAAGAAATAAAGTTCCTATCGCGTCCAGATATTGCGATAACCAAGGCATAATAGATTATGCCTATGTAAAAACACAGGTGGGCTAGAAAGCGCAAAGGATGCTTAACTCTGAACGGCATGCTAAGCTGTCTCAGCCATTCTTTAAGGCTCCGCTCATTCTTAAGCATGTAGAATGCTTTATTGAACCTCATCAGGAAAAGCTTCCTAAAGGTCGGCACCTTCTTTGGATGCTTTACACCATCCGCTCTTAAGAATAGTCCGAGCCTCCTAGCCCTCTCGTTAAAATCCGTATCCTCCTCGTAAACCCTTACGAACCTCTCGTCAAAGCCGCCAACCTTCGCGTAAACCTCCGGTCTGAAGAACCAGCTCGCATCGCTGTGAACTATCATCGAGCTCTCATAGGCCATACTTACGAGGTCCATGAAGGTCTCAGGTTCGAAGCTCACATCGTCATCAAGTAGGGCTATGACGTCCACACTGTCTGCTATTTCTTTAACACCAATGTTCCGCTGTCTGGAAACGTTTTTTCCGTATATGATCTTTACGATGCTGACGTGATTTTGAATGCTGTCCAGCGATTTTTTCGTCTCTTCGCTTAAGGATCCACCTACCCTGATGGGAATGACCACTCCTATTTTCATAATCATAAGTTGTGTAGGAAAAGAGCATTTATAATTTTGTTGAACGTGCACGGCTACACTATGACGAAAGCATCTAGGACCGTCTGAGCCAGATAGGCTTTGAATCCAGCGTATCTCTTTTTAGGTAGGACAATGAAGATAACCATCACTATCAACTTTGCATAATGTTATCATACCGTTCGCTTCCGGTGATTCAAAATCGCCAGCAATGCTCGTGTAGATTTTTCCTGAAAATTCTCCTACCGCCTCGATCACATTGATCTTGAATTTAATTACCCCTCCAGGTTTTTCATCGTCCGTAACTACGAGCTCGACGTGATTTACGTAGGATTCTCCAGGATGCATCCTCGTGAGCGTTATTTCCCAAACACTTTGCTCATCTATAATGCATCCAATACAATCGGCCCCTATGGATATCTTTACCCTTCTCAAAGGCTCAGATTGGTTTCCTAATGATATTATATAGGGTATGGTTATGCTCATTCCGTTCCTCTCAAGTATTGAGATCACGTTAGTGTATGATGTTTGTACCCTTAGAGGAATCTTTAGAGGAGTTGGAAGAGTAGGACCGACGATCCTGATATTGGTATCATCGATAACATCAAATGGTCCATAAGACCCAAACACGCTTTCACTGCCTTCAGGGCTCTCGACTTTTAGTCTAACTATATAGCTTCCAGGAGCTACCATAAAGAATGCAACCCCTGCTCCACCAGATGGGGTCTGTGGGACTATAACATATTCATCTAGCGTATTACAACCGCTTGCGCTTCTTTCTTGTAAAGCTGATAATACGCATCCATATTCGTTTACGTTTCCATATCTATCTCTATCCGAGACTTCGACCTCGACCTTATACTTGTATCCAATAAACATATTCTCGACCGTTACGATTAACATGTATGGTAGCCTCACGGGCCCGATCGAGTTTTCTGAGGCGAAGTTGTTCCCTCTACGCGAAATGATTTTGACTCTAACCTCATCGTCGATGTTTGGTTTAAAGTAGAACTCTAGACGTTTAGTGAGCTTCTGCCCAGGCGATATTGTTAGATATCCCTCTCCGCCACCTCCTTCTATAGGAAGCTCCATTTTCTTTAATCCTTCGACCTTACTTTCTAAATATATTGCAGGGACTTCTACTGAAAGTACTCCTGGATTATGTGCTATGAGGTATAATTGCCTCCTTCCGTACGAGTCCAGATCCTTACTCATTGAAATATAAACTTCAAGACGTTCGTTAAGTCTTTCTAACTCATATTGTAAGCGTCTGCTGGCCTCTTGCATAAATATTGATTGAAGGCTTTGCATATACAAGAATAGTGGCACCAACACTATGAAGACTATGCTTAGTGCTATCGCTGTGCCTATGATCGCGGATATACCTCTCCGACGGATTTTAGGGCTAGTCACCTTGCGCCACCGTCTTCGTGACCGTGACTGTAATAGTAGTGGTTGTAGTAACTAGGGTCGTACTTGTCTTTGTCGTGGTTGTGGTCATGGTTACCGGGGTTTTAGTCGTGGTATAGGTTGTCGTGGTCGCTGTAACTGGTGATGTAGTTGTAGTAGTTATGCTAGTAGTTATAGTTCTCGTACCATACGTTATCGTAGTTGTAATAGTTCTCGTAGTTGTCGTGGTGCGCGTAAGCGTACTCGTAATTGTTCCAGTACTTGTTACTGTACGGGTCGTAGGTGACGTAACGGTCGTGATTCTGGTCGTAGTGGTTGTGGTAGAGATTGTGCCCTGCTTCGTGGTAACAGTGGTCGTCGTATCTTCGGTTATCGTAGCGGTTGTAGTCGTAGTTGTGGTTACTGTTGTCGTCCGACCAGAGTAGGCTGACTCCATCAAACTTGTTATACCAACTAATAACACGATTGCCGCCACTATTAGGATAAGTAACCTTAACTTAGATAATTGGGAGCTCACACCTTCCGCCCTCCGTTCCTAAAAACTCGTAAAACTGAGGAGAATATTACAGGCACGACGAGCGCTAAAGTTATCGCATTAAAAGCATTATGTTCGGAGCTACTCACTGTAGATGACCCTCTTGTCGTCGTTGCTGTTACAGTTACTATCTCTGTTTTTATCTCTGTTTTCGTGGTTGTTGATCCAAGAGTAATCGTCGTGGTCTGGGTTGTAGTTGCGACAGTAGAGCTAGAGGTTACCGTGCTCGTAACAGTCTTAGTCGCTACAGTCGTTCCTATAGTGCTTGTAATAGTTGCCGTAGTAGTTCTAGTGGTCGTTGGTAAGGTTACGGTAACAGTTCTCGTCCTCGTTGTTGTGGGCGAATAAACAGTAGTCGTCCTTGTAACGGTGGTTGTAAGAGTTCTAGTCGCAATCGTAGTCCATCTCGTAGATGTTGACGTTATTGTGCTAGTGATTGTTTGTGTAGTAAGCGGTACGGTTACAGTGCTCGTAAAGGTACGTGTCGTCGTTGTCGTTACAGTTTCAGTAATAGTTTTCGTTACCGTAACCAATGGGGAAACGTCAACAATATTTATTTCAACGAAATAAACATCGGTGATTATTGGGTTCGAGCTTAGTGCTATGTTATATTCCTCCCATATGTAAGCTTCAACTTCCTTTTCGCTACTTCCGTAGGCGATCAGATCACCATAACAGTCGTACATGTTTACCGTTACTTTATAAGTCCCGCTATCGTCATGGTATGCCTTTACGAAAACACCTATCACTCTATAACTAAGGGAATCCCATAAGATCTTAACTAGGTCTACATAAGACGTTTCTTCTCTACCGAAATACCATTTTTCAGGCATTATGTTCCATCCTTGGTCCTTTATGCTTAATGTAATCTCGACAGGATATTTCAATACATTACTTGATTGTAATTCAACCGTTTCGTCCACGTTTGACATGCTCGGTAAAGTCTTACTTCCCTCTGCTAAATTTCCATATTCATCTTTAATTGTTATTTGTAATTCAACATCTTTTGACACAGAGGCTTTTGAAAGCCTTATCTTAAGAAGGTTAGAAAGCTCGCCACCTATACCTTCCTCTATAGGGTCAACAAAATCTGACCAAATCCAATTTGATGAAACGGGACAAATACCTTCCGAGCCCAGGCTAACACGTTCAACCGGAAACGACTCCACTCTGAAGAGCACAACATTTGATGTTGGATTAATTAACTCAGGGTTGGATGGATCGTAAAGCTTACTCGGGATGTAATGTACCTGTAAAACGATCGGGTCAGAATCCCTACAAGAAGGACACTCATACGTTACTTTATCAACCTCACCTACGCCAAGTTCTATTATTTTCTTTATTCCAGAATCCCAGACGAGCGTCCCATTATTCAAAACGATCAGTCTAAATATTACAACAGGCTCCTTTCCAGTATTCCTTATATAAGCATTTCCGCCAAACACATAATCCGCCGATATTGCGGATCGAAGAACAAGAATTTCGTTAGTGACCTCCTCTGATGACTTTAACCTGGAAACCTCCGAATAGCTGGAAATTAAACTGAATAGAGCAAGACCTACCCCTATCACCATAGCCGTTATTATTGTGATTGTAAGCAAATTACTCTGAGCTTTTTTCCTCGTCCTTTCCACCTCCTAAGAAAGCTTCCTGATGCTTGTTTCAACGACGTATACTTGATCAAATCTTACCATTCTATCCAAATCAATGAACGTTGTTATGCTACGCATACCTTCAAGAACCTTAACTATAGAAGAGCCTTTAGCAACCACATTAAGATTACAATCTTTTAACGTTACCAAAACCTCGTAATTTCCGCTACTCCCTGCACCAAGTTCGACCATCACAGAATAAACGACACGACCCCTTTCTAACCACAACAGAGTAATTCCGCTTACGTGAATCTCTCCGTATAGTCCGTCAAAATACCACACACCTGGGATCATGGACCAATCGGAGCTTATCGTGATTGTAAACGGCGCTCTTGCTCCGGCATATTCTCCTGATATCGGGATGTCGTTGTATGCAGGCACAGGTATTCTACCAAAACCGTACCCTCCTCTACCCCCACCAACTTCTTGAACCGATACAAACACATCAAGATACGTTGCGTAAGATGCAAAGGCAGGTTTTATGTAAACCTTATTTACGGGATGCATTTCACCGAGTTCTACGATCGTAATAGGATCAACCTTATCTACCAAAACCCAGTCTTGCGGTAAGGGGCATGCAAGCGGTGCTGCTTCGCCTACCGGCTTAATGATGCTAGCCTGTGTATAGGTCATCTCGCTAACATACTTGAACGGATCCTTCTCATCGTATAGGCTAGATGGAACATACCACACCCTATAGATTAGCTCGGTTCCCATTCTGCATCCCGGACATGTAGGAGCTTCCAGAGTCTCACTTTTTCCAATGCCTAACTTTGAAAGATTTCCAAAAGTTGTTCGAGGTATACTACCTTGATACTTATAGATAGTTTCACCACTTGCCTCGTTTCTCGAAACAGAGTACAAGTCTATTTTCGTAACCGTTAGATCGATAGGCTGCTTAGCAATGTTTCTAACAACTACTAATGCGCGCTCTACGTTATCTGTCAAAGTATAGTTTATGGCCTCTATGAGTAATAGACCCCTAAGCTTTTGCACGCCCTTATCGGTCTCTTTGGTCAAGTCCAGCGTGGTGTTAAAAAATAATCCTGTAGAGATCCCTAATAAAAACAGTCCAAGAACAAGCGTAATCGAGGCTATTATCGTTACCTCTATTACTGTTAGACCTTTATTCTTTAATTTTGTTCTCTTGCACTTTTTAAACAATGCTATGCGTTAACTATTGCCTATTGTATATAAATTTTGCTAAAAATTAGGACAGAAGAAGTCCCTTTAGCATTATTTTAAACTGGAGCAAGTTGATATGTGATTTTTTGACGGTGATTGGGACTTAAGAGCAAATATTATAATCAAGCGTAATACCCTTTAATTAGATGGATATATGGAGATCGCTCTTAAGATCGTTTAAAAAGCTGAGGTTTTGGTTAATAGCGATAACCGTCGTCATAACAGTCTTCAAGCTTTTAATAATACCTCACCCATGGCCAGATTTACCGGCAGAAGAATGTATTGACCGACTACCTGAGACAGGTGGTTGTGGCTTTGTTTTCGATGAAGCGCATTATGTTCCAGCAGCTAGAAAAATGCTTATTGGACAAGCAGCGAACAACGAACACCCACCACTATCCAAGGCATTGATCATGCTCGGGATACTGATTTTTGGTGATAATCCATATGGTTGGAGGACGTTCATAACATTATGCGGTGCCGCGTGCGTTTATCTCGTCGGTTTAATCGCATATGAGTTGTCAGGCAGTAGAAAGTTATCCATAATCGCCTCCATTCTTTTCGGATTCGATGTCACGTCATTTAACATAGGCTCTATAGCGATACTTGATGCCCCGGCCCTGATGTTTTCCCTCTTAGGTACTCTATTCTTGCTTAGGCATAGGTTCATTGCATCGGGCATTAGTCTTGGGCTCGCATTACTCTCAAAGGTATCCGCATTCCTCATCGTCATCAGCCTCATGCTTTACATATTTTTCAAGAATGTACATGAATCGAAAAAGGACTTAAGATTCGCCTTACGAAAGTGGATTAGAATAGTCGAGCTCGTAGTATTTACGGCGGCTGTTATAATGATCGTTGGTCTAGCTATCTATGATTATGCCTATGGCGCTTATAAAACACCATTTGAGCACCTCGCATTCATGTGGAACTACCATACGATACTTACCTTTGATCCGCAGGAAATGTATAAGGTCGATATGCCCCTAACATGGATTTTACCGATGATGCAATTTCCAAGATCACCCCTTTACGTTGTCGAGGTGATCGTTAATAGCAAGAAATATCATCCAATAGCATATTACGTCATGCAGACACCGCTTTGGTGGACGGGTTGGCTTGTTATCGTTTCTTTACTTTACTTTACGTATCTGAAGTTACGAAGTGGTGATTTTCCAAAAATGGAGATATTCGTCACCTTATGGTTCGCTACAAATTATCTCGTTTACTTCCCCCTAGCTTATGTGTTTCATAGATGGGTTTATCCATTCTATTTTTGCATGACTGTTCCCGTGATAGCCATGGGTTTACCCACGATATTCATTGATGACAGGAAATTTGAATACGTGCTTTATGCCGCAACACTTGTTCAGGTGGTGTGGTTCCTGGTGTTCTTTCCTGTGAAACCCGAATGGTATTCGGATTTGCTTCTGTTGTTTGGATTGCCTGCTTGACAGTCGGCATGAAATATTCTCTAAAACTTCTAGTTCCTCGATATCTGAAGTAAACCTCGATTAGCATAAAGAAAAGCGCTATGGCTCTAATTAACGCCAGGTTTTGTGGCATACTACCCGGAGCGATAGGGTTCTCAGCCAGAAACCAAGTAAGTATTATTCCGACGTTTGCAGGCTCGAACGCGATGAAGGCCGTAGGGAAATAGTTTAAAATTGCTAGGAACGGTAGGATGAAAATAACCATCTGTGGTGTGAAGATATAACTTGCTAGGAGAAAAACTGAGAGTAGCATGAATGACTCGAGATAGATATCTCTGACTTCGCATAAGTATACTTTAATGAGACCATATGCCATCAGCAACGCACCGAATATCTTCGCGGCATTCCACGAATCCGGTGAAGGGAAAAGGTAAACATACCATGCATTCTCTAATCCCCACCTTGCATGATAGAAATACGTACCATCGATAAATTTCGGGTTCAGGAATAATAAGACTAAGTTCACTATGGTAAAAGGTAGAATAGCATATAAGAGGTAATATGCCCTTCTCTTCCAGCCTTGAATCCTTAACAGTAAAAAGGGAAGCAATATAACATTCACGAGTTTTGTCAACATTGCCGCTGAAAATAGCAGAGCAGAGGTTCTTAGCTTCCCTTTCTCAAATATCCATATGGATAACATGAGTAGTGCAGTAAATGCTATATCAAAATTGTAATTACCATATACGATAATGCTCGGAGCGAATATGAGGAAGATGAAGAGGTAAAGTTTTGAGCATGACCTTTCGAGTAGTATCATCGTGACAGTGAGAACTAATACAATATAGAACACGAATAGCATTGTAGATATCGCAATATAATAAGGCACGAGCTCACCTCTTCCTATGACCGCTGCGAGATATACCATTAATCCGGCGAGTGGAGGATACTCAAAATCTAATTCAATGTATGGAATCTTAACATCTTTGATTAGAGGATCGCGAAAATAGAAGGACACGATGTCGGAGTAAATGTTCCCTGGAATATCTGGGAAGTGGATAACATAAGAAAGCGCGTATGAAGAAACCGCTAATGCTAAGATTAGAGCTATCCATCCATTTAAGCGTCTGGAGCCCAAAGGATGCGACCCCTCACGTTATAAGAATAAGAAGGGAAACCTCTGCGTTATAACAATTTTATCGGGAAAATCTCCTCACGATGAATTCCTCACCAGCGAAGTTGACCAAGCTTATCTCACACCTCTCCGCAAGCCTGCGTATGAAGCTTTCAGGGTCCTTTACAGTCTTTTCGAGTACTATTAGCGCGTGGCTTAGCCTCATCGGGTGTACCGATACTAAGTTTAAGAGCCAATTTTCGGGGTCTCCGTAAACATAAAATTCAGGAGGCTCCGGCAAGTTGAGCAGCTCTACCCTATCCTCGCCAAGCTTGTCGGAAAAGAGCGCGTATATCTCTACAAGCTTCTCCGGTGTTGGCGGCTTGACGTATGCCTCCGCAGGAGGTCTCACCGGAATTGCCACGTAGACCTTCCATGGGTTAAGGCTTCGGATGAAGCTTGCGATGACTCTTAGCTCATCCAAGTTCGTGTTAAAGTCATTTACGAGCATAGTTTCCGTGGTTAGCTTACCTTTGAATATCTTAGCAAACTCCTCAACGCCTTCAAGTATGTCAGTAAGCTTTAGGTCCGGATGCGGTCTGTTGACAATCTTCCATGTACCCTCCTTGAGCACATCTATCTTTACGGAGACGAAGTCCGCATTAAGGAGATCTTCTCTGGCATCCTCTCGAAACAATAGTGAGGCGTTAGTAAGCACGGCTACGGGCTTAGGCACCCTATTCTTAATCTCAAAGATCTCTCGGCCTATGTTTATGTCCAGAAGGGGTTCTCCATCAGGGACGAACGTCACGTAATCCACATCCTCACTTACACTGCCGATAAACTCAGAAACCTCGGACACCGTGCTTTCTAGGCTATAAAAAGTCCTCCTTTCCACCGTAAGGTTCGTTGTCCTGCCAAGCTGACAATATATACAAGAATAAGTGCAGGTTTTGTATGGCACGTTGTTAACACCCAAGCTCCTGCCTAATCTTCTAGACCTTACGGGTCCAAAGACGTGCTTGAACGTTGAAACGCTCATAGGACCTCTACTTTACCTAAAATGTGGTAGGGATACTTATTATCTGTTACCAAAAATCTCCAGATAGATAGCAACATCATCAACTAGGAATCGAATATCCGCTTTCTCGAACATCCTAGACGCTTGTCCCTTTTAATCCCATCGTTAAAAACAATCCTCACCGTAAACTTATTTATTTAAGAAGTGTCAAACCTGAGGTTGATGGTTTAGTGACATAATACATGAATCGTGGTCCAGAAGTCCAACAAAGTCATCATACACTGTCGCATTTACAACGTAACTTCCTTTTTCTCCTAGAAAAATATAATGTAAGCCCAAGCTACTATGACAATGTTTTGCACTCAAGGAATTTGTTCCTCAGAACTTATCATAGCAATCGTTATAGATCTGCTCTGAAAGAACTCATTCAAAACCTCACACTCAATCATCAACCTTTGGTCCTCGACTTAGGTTGCAACGGCGGTACTTTCATAAGGCTCATGCTAAAGACTTTAAAAAGTGAGGTTGTAGGTGTAGATCCGTCGTCCCCTCACATCGCTTATGCGAACATAAAGCTAAAGGATGACCTCTGCAGTTTCGTGAAATGTGTTGGAGAAAATCTACCATTTCGTTCCGATGCTTTTGATGTAGTCACGTCCTTGGAAGTTTTGGAGCATTCTTTTTCGCCGAAAAATTTTGTTGATGAAATTCATAGAGTTTTAAGACCAAATGGATTGTTAGTACTAACAGTTCCTAATGAGGGGTCTCCCATTTACAAAGTGTTGTGGGGTTTTTGGAAATACTTGGGAGCCGGCAGGGTTTGGGGAAAACTCCATTTAAACAGGTTTAACAGGAAGAAACTAATGAATTTGCTAAAGCGTTTTAAATTCCTGAAGGAAAGGATGATAAACCTGACCATGTTAATTCTAATAGTCGCCAAAAAATAGGCCACCGAATCGCCAAACTGATTCTAAAATTGGCTTTAAGCTCTGACCAAAACTTCGCTAATATAGTGTTCAAGGATGCTTGCTAAAGAATGAAGAAACTCTGAGGAGAAGTCCATAGAATCGCAGAGCCAGTGACTCACCATTATGGGCACAAGCCTCCTCTAAACAGCATATGGTCTCATGTGTCTAAGGGTTGTAGGAATAAGAGCCTCGGGCGGGATTCGAACCCGCGACCGCCGGCTTACCAAGCCGGCGCCCCACCAGCTAGGCTACCGAGGCCACCATAAAAAGCAGGGTCGAAAATTATTAGTTTTATCGTTGATACCACAAAAACAATTTATAAATGTGCTGAAGTAAAAAGCTTATTCAGGGGGCGTGGCCCAGAGGAGCGGCATTCTCCGGGGAGCAAGGTCTACGGCGCCGGGCTCCAGATCTCATGAAACGAGTCGGATGCAGAGACCCGGAGACCGCCGGTTCGAATCCGGCCGCCCCCATTTTGCTATTATATTGAAGAATTCATGCAGTAAAATTCGAAAGGTGTGATCGCCACACTTATTAGAACTGCAGCACCAATCTTATAGCGACGAGTAAGAGCGTAAGACCTAGTAACCTCTTGATCTTCACGTCGCCTATACGGTTGGATATACGCGCACCCACTTGGGCACCAAATATGCCACCTAAGCCTAAGAGAACGGCATACTCAAAGCATATGTTGTTTAACGCGGAATGTGTAAGGGAGCCGAATAGCGTTGTGAACACGAGTATAAAATGCGATGTGGCAGTTGCAACGTGGACAGGTATGTCGAGTACGTGTATCATGATGGGGACGTGTAGCACGCCACCGCCAATACCGAAGATGCTGGATGCAAAACCTGCTATGAAGCTCGTTACGAGTCCTAAGGGCACGTTAACAGAATATATGTAGACCTTGCCATTGGAATCGACTATCTTCCTTCCATATCCTCCAGTCTTTACGGTGCTGGACTGACCTGTATGTTTGAGTAGAAGGTAAAGCGATGCCCAAACCAAAAGGGCCGCAAAGATTAACCTAAACGTGAAGGACCCAAGATATCCTGCCGAATACGCACCTAAGATCGCGCCTGGAATCGTAGGAATCGTGAGTATGAGTCCAAGCCTAACATCGACCCTTCTTAACCTCAAGTATGAAATGCTTCCGGAAAGAACGTTTAAGAAAACGAAAAACAAGCTCGTCCCGACAGCCACTTTAGGCTCGAAGCCGTATAGCAATATCAGAGTTGGAACAAGATACGCTCCGCCACCTATTCCTATCAGCGTCCCCAATCCGCCTATCCCGAAACCAAGAGCTATTAGTACCAGACCCTCGTACCACAACATTCTCAAACACCTAAAACTTCACATGTGCGACGGGTGAAAAAGGGACTCCGTTTTTCTTTGTCCAACATGATCGCCTTGTTATTTACGGCAATCTTGATAATGATTTAAATATATCTTCAGGCGGGATAAAATTTTGAACATTAAGACGGTAAAATAGCGAATATATGTGAGCTTGTATGCCTCAGAGAACGTCCGCAAACCTTAAAAACAAGATGTGGTCGTAGTTTTCAATACGGTGGGTTAATATGGTCTATCCGGGTATATTATCAGTTGAAGAAGAGGAGGAATTCGAAGAAGAGTTTGAGGAGGAATTTGAGGAAGAAGAGTTTGAAGAGGAGGAAGAATTCGAAGAGGAAGAGTTTGAGGAAGAAGAAGAGTTTTAACGCTTGACGGTAACTGGTTAGTTTTCCGTTACTAACCTTTTATTTATGCGCTTTTCTTAAATTCTACCACACTTATTTCTTCGAAGAACAGCCTAACGGATTTGAGCATTTTGTGGTCGAGTTTTAGCCTTGAGGCTGCCCTCCACAACTTTCCTAAATCGGAAACGCTCGAAACTACCAACAGGACCCTACCGGAACGTGAAAGCACGTGACGGGCTTGGTTTAAGAACTCTATCGATATTTCCACACCATGTTTACCACCGAATACTGAAGCGTCCTTTAAGCATTCGTCGGGAAGGTACGGAGGGTTAAAAACGATGAGGTCAAAACCAGAACCTTCCCTGAATGGTGAGAGGAGGTTGCAACAAACCACATCGGTGTTGGTCCTTTGACCGTGTTTACGGAGTCGTTTTAGCGTAGCATAACATGAGTTCAGATCTATGTCCGTAGCTATCACATAATCGGACTTATATGTCAACATTGCAGAGACCAGACCACTACCAGAACCTACTTCCACCGCCTTTTTAACATAGGGCACATCCTTAATGGCATCCATTAGTAAGAAAGTATCCTCCGAAGGCAGGTATACCTCATTCATGGATAAACCCTTGCGGGCGTCCTTGGAAATAGCGTTACGCTCCTGATGTGCACCATGCCGAGCAGCCACCAAAGCATCCTCTCTAAGCCGAGACCGAAGCCGCTATGCGGTATTGACCCGTACTTTCTTAAATCCAAGTACCATTCATAGTCTGAGGGGTTAAGACCAGCCTCTTTGATTCGCTGGACAAGTAGCTCGTAATCATGAATCCTTTGACCTCCGCCAACTATCTCACCATAACCTCCGGGTGCTAAAAGGTCAGCGCTGAGCGTGACCCTCGGATCTGATGGGTCAGGCATATGGTAGAAGGCCTTTGCCTCTTTGGGGTAATGGGTGACGAAAAAGGGCTTGTTGAATTCCTTAGACAGCTCCCTTTCTTCGTCTGCCCCAAAATCTTGTCCCCATTCTATGTTGAAACCCTTCCTCCTTAGAATTTCTAGAGCTTCGGCATATTTTATTCTGGGGTATGGAGGTTCCGCGACCGAGGGGTTTATACTCTTCCCTAAAATCTTGAGGTAGGGTCCAGCAGACTCCGCTAGCGCCTTAACAGTGTCGCCGACAAGTCTCTCAACAACTGCCATCATGTCTTCTAGCGTCGCGTTGGCCATCTCGGCCTCAACGTGCCAAAACTCGGTCAGGTGCCTTCTAGTCCTGCTGAGCTCGGCCCTAAAGCTAGGCTGTATCGTGTAAACCTTCTCTAATCCGAATATTGCCGCCTCTTGATAGAATTGGACGCTCTGGGTCAAGTAGACGTTCCTGCCAAAGTAATCTACCTTAAAAAGCGTAGCACCGCCCTCGACGGCGGCCGTTATGAACGTAGGACAGTGGATCTCGGTAAACCCGTTCTTCCTAAACCATTCGTGGATGAGTCCGGTCAGCAAGGAGCGTATCTTCATTACTGCGGTAACCTTGGGACTCCTGAGGTGCAGGTGTCTATTGTCTAGTAAGAACTTAACGCTGGCACCGGGCTTTATGGGAAACTCAGCTATTGATTTACCTATGACCTTGAATGACCTGCAGTGTATTTCAGTTCCACCTGGCGCCCTCGGGTCCTTTTTTATGATACCTGTTATTACGACCGACGATTCCCTTGTAACGTCCAGGGCTTCCTTAAAGCTATCCTCCTCGGCAAATCCACGCTTCACTGTAACCTGTATTGTTCCTGTGGAGTCCCTAAGCTCCAGAAAAACCAACCCTCCATGCACCCGCTTGTTCCTGACCCAACCAAATAGCTCAGCTTCCTCATTCTCCGGCGCTTCGAAGGCTTCGGCAACGTGTAACCTTCTGGCCAATTTAGACACCTCCTCTAATGTTTAAGGCATGCTTTGAACGTTCCGGCAAAGCCTATAATACTTGGGACCCCTCCTTTACATCCCTTTCGGGAATTATCGGCGCTATGATGTCTTCCGACTCGGCAGCCGCTAATATCATGCATTCGGATACCTCGCCCCTAACGGTCTTTGGCTTGAGGTTCACCAAGAACACGAACTTCTTATTGATGAAGTGCTCTGGTTCGTATATGTGACCAAGGCCGGTTATTGCCCTTTTCTTGAAGGAGCCGAAATTGACGAGTAATTTTATAAGTCTGTCGGTCCCGACCACCCTTTCCGCATGTTCAACCAGGCCCACCCTAATGTCGAACCTTTTAAACTCTGATATGTCAACCTGCGACAACTGACTTCGAGCATCCAAATTCTAAATCACTTAAAAAGATTACCTAGCATAACAACTTCAGCGCTTTACTTTAACGTGTCGCTGTATTGTTACAAAATTCGAAAAATTTTTATAACAATAAATTTGTATAAAGATTGTGAATAAGTATGCCAAAGAAGAAGGCTAAGAAGACAAAAGCAAAGACAAAGACGAAGAAGAAAAAGGCTAAGAAGACCGAGGAGGAGAAGGCACCAGAAGCTCCCGCCCCTGAAGGGGGATAACTTGACTTAAAGAATCTTAGAGACGTTAAAACCCTAAAGCCGCCCCTTAATATTTTTACTTTTTTTTGTAGATTAGGTCTTCAGACGACTGCTGTCTCTTTGCGTGTTAAGAGAGTTGACGACAGGAACCCAAATACGCTTGAAAATGCCAAGACCACTAGATACGGTACCATAAGGTTGAGCGGTTGGGGCGGTATGAGGTTTTCTATGAACGTGTTCACCTTAACCAACCAAAATTGAGGGCCATAAACATCCGCAAAAACCACGCCCGTCAAGCCAAGCCATGATAAGATAATGGACGAAGGCATTAACAACGATAGCTTTACGGAGGAAGAGAGTTTTCCAGCTACTAATCCGGCGAGTGCGGATGCGACCGCCCATATCATGAAACACACCAGACCCTCACTACTGCTTATAAAACCCGTGGATAGAGGTAGCAAGAGTGCTGTGTATGCCTGAAGCAGCAACGAGAGTACTAAAAGCTGGAAATTCTCGGGCTCTGGCCATGATGGGCTATGACCCGTAAACAAGACGACAGACGCTAAGGTAAGCGTCGCCATACCAATGATGAAACCTGCAATCAGTCTAGCCATACCACCCGACCTGGTGGTTAGCCTATCATAAACCTTCCTTTAAACGCGCATAAAGCAGATTCCGAGTAGGCAGTCCCCCGTATTATGCGGGTAATGTTAAGCAAGATTTTTATACTAAGTATTTTGTGCTAAACGTGGTATGCAGATAGCCTATGTATTACTGACTGTGGAGCCCGGATACGAGGACGAAACATTAGCTGAGCTAAAACAAATAACCAATGTAAAGGAGGCTTGTAGGGTATACGGAGTTTACGACATAGTGGTCAGAATAGAGGCTGAGGACCATGAGAAACTTAGGACGATGATATCCAGGATAAGACACATCCAAAGAATTAGGTCGACTACCACGCTCATAGTCTGGGAGTGAGCTGCCAATCTCTCCCTCTATTAGAACACGCAATATCCGAAGTTTATCCATCCTTCCTGTAAAAACAGGGAGTAGCTTGACGGGGCTAATGTTATAAAGTGGAGCTTTAAAGTTTGGGTCTGATGTTTGGTTTAGCGCTTTCTTTTCCTGCTATCCTCGCGTTAAGGTTCTGATTAAAAGTTATTAAACTACTAACTTTTGATTAAAAACGATGAGATTTGAAGTAACTTCGACAAATTTAGAGGATGTAGAAGCAGATTCTCTTATCATCCAGTTCTTTGAGACTACTGAAGTTCCGGAGGCCATACTTACACTACCCGAGAGTATCAAAGAAGAGGTAGCACCACCTATCGGGACGGGTGGTTTTAAGGCTAAACTTGGTCAAGTGTTACCAGTATATCCAAAATCGGCAGGCTCGATCCGTTGCTTTCTGCTATTGGGTCTGGGAAGCAAGCAGGATTTTAGTCTAGAGGCTATAAGACAAGCTCATGGTTATGCGGCCCTGAAGGTCAAGGAGCTAGGTAGCAGGAGCGTAGCTGTGCCCATACTCAGCATACCTCCCTATACCGCTCCCGAGATAACTGCAAGCGTCGTCGAGGCGATAAGTCTGGCTTTTTACAAATTTGACAAGTACAAGTCAAAGGTCGAGGATGGCAAGTATCCGGAGCTCGTCAGGCTCGTAGTGGACTCAGATATGAAAGGCATGTGCGACGCTGCGGCACGGGAGGCCACCATAGTCTCGGAGGCCGTAAAGCTTGCGAGGGACATAGCAAACATGCCGAGCAGCGACATCCCGCCCAAAAGGATGGCGGAGATAGCGACCGAGGTCGGTATGGCGAGCGGCTTCTCTACCAAGGTCTTCGAGATGGAGGTTCTTGAGAGGATGGGCATGAAAGGCATAGTTAGCGTCGGAAAAGGCAGCTCCAACCCGCCAGTCTTGATAGTCATGAAGTATGACGGGGGTGGCGATACCTACGCAGTTGTAGGGAAGGGAGTAGTGTTCGACAGCGGTGGCATATCCATAAAACCGTCGGAAAAGATGGAAGAAATGAAGTACGATAAATCTGGCGCGGCCGCAGTCATAGCGCTCATGAAGGCAGTAGCCGAGCTTAAACTTCCCATAAGGTTGATAGGCATAGTGCCGGTCGTCGAAAACCTGCCGAGTGGTAATGCGCTTAAGCCTGGAGACATTATTAAGTTTAGAAACGGAAAGACGGCAGAAATCATAAGCACAGATGCAGAGGGTAGGCTCATACTTGCAGATGCTCTTGCTTATGCGTCCGAGATGAAACCAAAAGCGATAATAGATCTGGCAACGCTAACTGGTGCCTGCGTCATAGCCCTCGGAACGCATGCGAGCGGTTTATTCAGCAACAACGATGGGTTGGCTGATAGGCTTATAAAGGCAGGAGAAAAGACCGGAGAGAGGCTTTGGAGGCTTCCGCTCTGGAAAGAGTACTTCGAGCAGATAAAGAGCGATGTGGCAGATATGAAGAACGTCGGCGGTAGACCTGCTGGCGCGATAACCGCGGCGGCCTTCTTGATGAACTTCGTGGATAGTAACATACCCTGGGCCCATATAGACATAGCGGGGACTGCATGGACCCAAGAATCGTCACCTGAGAAGAGTTACATACCGAAGGGTGCTACGGGCGTCGGCGTTAGGTTGCTCGTGGAATTTTTAAAGTCAGAAATTAAGCAGGGTCAAGTCTCGCTTGCTGGGAACGCCAATACTTAAATTATACCAAGGACCTATTGGCTTCTGTTCAGTAAAAAGCCGTGTTTAGGTACTTGGATTTGTATCCGTAGGTGGGTCGGTATTGCCTAGGGTCGCGGTTATAGATTATGATTTCTGCCAGCCGACAAAATGCGGCCAGCCTTGCATATCGTTCTGCCCACCCGTGAGAAACAAGATAGAGGCGATCAAGCTCGGCGATAAGGGATTTCCAGTAATAAACGAAATACTGTGTATCGGGTGCGGCATATGCCTCGACCCGAACGCACCAGTGATAACAGATGCTGGCTTAAAGCCCATTAAGGAAATAAGAGCGGGCAATATGGTACTCACCCATAAAGGAAGGTTTAAGACAGTTATCTCGAAAAGCGTCAGGCTGTATACTGGGCCCCTTTATAAGGTAAGGGTTCGCGGCATACCGGACGTGGTAACGCTAACCGAGGAACATCCGCTACTCGTCGCCTCGAAAGGTCGAGAAGAGAACGATTTTACGTTTACGTGGAAAACCCCGCCTGAGCTGAAAGAAGGTGATTATCTTTGTGTTCCGATAATCATGGGCGACTGTGGTTTAGAAGAGCCTATCGTTACCGCCTCGGATGGATCGGCTCAATTGTTATCCCTTCAGTTAACGTTTGAGCTCGGCATGGTATTCGGCTACTACCTTGCTAGAGGAACCTTGGAGCATGGAAAAATCGTATTTAGGTTCGATGAAGAGGGGTTGACTAAGAAGGCCGAAGGATTTCTGGAGAAATGTTTTGGCGTGAAAACAATACGGGAGGGTTCAAACTCGTTCGCCGTCAGCTCAGAGTCGCTGGCCAACCTGCTCCGCAGCCTTCTCGGGGATTCTGAAGATTCTAAGAGGGTGCCGGCGAGCCTTCTATCGGCACCTTTAGACTTCTTAAGGGGTTTCATCTCGGGATTCATGGAAGCCAAGGGTTGTCGTGAGATCCCATGCAACTCAACGAACGACGCATACATCTTAAAGTTGATGGGGGCTAGGGTCGGCTTACCGCTGTCAATAAACAAGGTTGCCAACGAGTACGTGATTTCGATTGGTGACGGCAGAGAAAGCATATCATCGCAGGGTTACCAACTACATCCAATAGACTCAGTGAGTGTTGAGTGTGTAAAGGATTACTTGGTAATGAACTTGGAGGTCAAGGACGACGAGACATACAACGTAGCAGGGCTTGTAGTCCACAACTGCGTTAAGAAATGCCCCTTCAAGGCCATCACGATAGTTAACCTAAGTGAAGAACTCGGTAAGGACCTAACGCATCAATACGGCGTGAATTCATTCAGGCTTTACAGGCTTCCGTACCTGGAGCAGGGGAAGGTCGTCGGCATAATAGGAAAGAACGGCATAGGCAAAACCACTGCGTTACAGATACTTGCGGGCCGAATCGTTCCTAATCTGGGCAAGCTTGATGGAGAGGCATCTTTACACGAAGTTGCTAAAGTGTTCAGGGGTTCATTGATACAGGATTACTTGACGAAGCTTGCCAACGGTAACGTGAAAATCTCGTATAAGCCGCAATACATCGATATGATACCAAAGGTCGTTAAGGGTAAAGTGGGTACGATTTTATCAAAGATGGGGCCCGAAGAACGTGTTAACAAGCTAGTAGACATACTGGAGCTCCGTAACCTGTTGGACAGGGATGTTTCTGTGCTTAGTGGTGGTGAGCTCCAACGTCTTGCGATAGCGGCTTGTCTTGCGAAGGATGCTAATACTTTCATCTTAGACGAGCCGACAAGTTTTCTCGACATCAAGCAAAGGTTCAGAGCCGCCTCGGCAATTAGAGATGCATCACATGAGGGTATGGTTCTCGTATCCGACCACGACCTCGCTGTTCTCGATTACACATCGGACAAGATCTTCGTGTTTTATGGCGAACCCGGAGTATACGGTATCGTCGCAGGCCCTTACGGTGTTAGGGAGGGCATAAACATATTCATAGAAGGATACATACCAGACGAGAACGTAAGGTTTAGAAGCGAAAGAATATCGTTCCAGTTAAAGCCTCCAACGGAAACTTATGAAGAAGGTTATTTGACGCTTTGCTGGCCCAGCATGACGAAAACCTATGATGTCTTTAAGCTGGAGGTCGAGGAGGGGTGCATATATCCGGGCGAGGTAATCGGTATAGTTGGTCCGAACGGTATAGGCAAGACAACATTCATAAAGATATTGGCAGGTATCGAAAAGGCGGACAGAGAGTTTCAACTGCCTTACAGGACGATAAGCTACAAGCCCCAGTACCCAGAGGTAAAGGACGAGAATGTTGAAGCCGTTCTTAGGGAGGCGGCCGGGAGCAAGTTCGATACCGACCTTTACCAGTCAGAGCTGATTAGACCGTTAGGTTTGCACAAGCTACTTGAAAGGGAAGTTAAAGAGCTGAGTGGTGGCGAGCTTCAGAAGGTTGCGATAGCGGAGGCTCTTTCAAAGGATGCCGAAATTTACCTGATAGACGAGCCGAGCGCCTACTTGGACGTTGAGGAAAGATATACAATTGCAAAGTTGTTAAAGAGGATAACACGTGAAAGGAAGGCCTACACCTTCCTCGTCGAACACGACCTCATGGTGTTGGACTTTGCATCGAGCAGACTAATGGTCTTCTCGGGCGAGCCTGGTATCAACGGACGTGCCAGCAAGCCCATGGATCTTAGGTCAGGGTTCAACGCTTTTCTAAAAGAGATGGGTGTCACTTTCAGGAGAGACCACCAGACATTTAGGCCAAGGGCAAACAAACCTGACTCTAGGTTGGACAGGCAACAAAAGGCAATGGGAGAGTATTACTACCCAGTGCCGACGTCCGAATTATAAATTTTTTCAATGATAAGAAAAATTAAATATTTTTAAGTTTAGAGTTGAAACATGACAGGCGAACATCTACCATACTATGTTGAGTTTCTTACAATGGATGACTTAGACCTAACGGGAAAGACGGTATTCCTCAGAGCGGACATAAATTCGCCCGTAGACCCAAACACCGGTCATCTGCTCAATACAATAAGAATAAGGGAGGCGGCAATGACTATAAGGGAGCTATCAAGCTCGAAGGTCGTCGTAGGTTCGCATCAAGGTAGAGTCGGGAGTTATGACTTTGTATCGCTTAGAGAGCACGCAGAAATTCTAAAAGGTTACGTCGGAAGGAACGTGAGGTTCATAGATGACGTTATCGGGCCGGCGGCGAGGGAAGCGATAAAAAACCTGAAACAGGGAGATGTTCTCGTTTTGGATAATCTAAGGTTCGTCGCAGAAGAAAACTTTGAGTTTAGCATAGAAGAGGCGTCAAAAACCCACATGATTAAGACACTTAAAGATTACTTCGATGTATGTATTCTTGATGCTTTTCCGGCGGCTCATAGAGCTAACCCATCAATCGTGGGGTTTGTTGAAGTTTTACCAACATGTGCCGGAAGGCTGCTTACGCAAGAAGTAAGATCGCTCGTATCCGTCCTACAGAAACTAAAACCACCTATAACGCTGGTTTTGGGAGGTGCAAAGGTCTCCGATAGACTCGAGTCATTAGAAGCCATAATGAACAGCCACAGGGTTGATAAAATTCTACCCTGCGGACTACTCGGCGTTATCTTCTTGAAGGCGGCCAAGGATTTGGACGTGCCGACTGGCATTAAGGATGAAGAGAAGTATGTTAAGAAAGCAGAAAAACTTCTCTCGGATTTTGCGGAAGCTCTCGTTCTTCCCGAAGATTTTGCGATCGAGGTGGACGGTAAAAGGAAGGAGCTCACGATCTCCCAGTTTAATTCTGAAAAGCCCGTGTTGGACATAGGGATGAAGACCGTATCAAAGTATGCAGAAGTTATCAGGAATTCTGGAACCGTCATCGTGAGCGGGCCGCCGGGTGCCTACGAGAAGAAGAACTTTGACATAGGTACTAAAACGTTATTTACAGAGCTTGCTAATTCGAAGGCTTTATCCATCGCAAGCGGAGCCCACACATTAACGGCGCTTGAGTTGTTTGGCCTAAGGGACAAAATTACCCACGTAACTTCAGCTGGTGGCGCTCTAATCAAGTTCTTGGCGGGCAAGAAGTTGCCGCTGTTTGAGGCGCTGAAGAGGGCGACAGAAAAATGGAGAGCTTTTAAGTAGAGCGACGTCCAGTTTTATGGGGCGTATCAATATGACCATCAAGATGGGTATAAACGGTTTTGGTAGAATAGGGCGCGGATTCTTTAGGGCAGCGCTTAAGGACAAAGAATTTTCAAATTTGATAGAAATCGTAGCAGTGAACGATATAACCGATTCAAGGACATTGGCTCATCTACTCAAGTACGACTCCGTTTTTGGAAAATTCGATGCTGAGGTTAAGGCCGAAGACGATGCGATACTCGTATCCGGTAAGAGGATTAAGGTTTACTCTGAAAAAGACCCGGAAAGGCTTCCGTGGAAGGAGTTGGGCGTGGAGCTCGTGCTGGAGTCCACAGGACTCTTCACGGATAGGGCGGGCGCTGAGAAGCACATTAGGGCCGGTGCAAAAAAGGTCATAGTATCGGCTCCGGCGAAAGATCCGGACATCACATTGGTTTTAGGTGTAAATGAGCATGCTTACGACCCAGCAAAACATAACATCATAAGCATGGCATCCTGTACGACCAACTGCCTAGCGCCAATAGTTAAGGTGTTGGATGAAAAATTTGGCGTCGAGTATGGACTCATGACCACGTGTCATGCTTATACAAACGACCAAAGGTTGCTCGACCTGCCCCACAGAGATTTGAGAAGGGCAAGGGCTGCATGCCTCTCCATAATACCCACAACGACGGGTGCTGCCAGAGCTATAGGAGACGTAATACCCATAATGAAAGGAAAGTTGGACGGACTGGCTTTGAGGGTCCCTGTTCCCAACGGTTCTATAAACGACCTAGTGGTGTTGTTTAAAAGAGACGTTACAAAAGAGGAGGTGAACGCCGCTCTGAAAGAGGCTGCTGAGGGTAGGCTTAAGGGCATAATGGCATACACGGAGGAGCCCATAGTCTCCGTCGATATAATCGGAGACAGTCATTCAGCAATAGTTGACGGGCTAAGCACGATGGTCGTGGGCGGCAGGTTAGTAAAGATCCTCGCATGGTACGACAACGAGTGGGGCTTTTCGTGCAGGCTGGTCGAGTTAAGCAAGCTCATTGCCAAGACCTTTAAGGGTTAGAGGCTAGAGTTTTATAGCTGAGTCTAACCTCTTTTCTTTTATACGTGGTAGGGTTGACGAAGCTTAGTTATGAGGATAAGCTAAAAGAATTGGGTTATTCGCTACCGGAACCACCCAAACCCATCGCATCGTACGTTCCGAGCGTAAGGGTGGGCAAGCTGCTCTTCGTGAGTGGCGTCATACCACTAGTAAACGACAGGCTGCTGTACGCTGGCAAGCTGGGCAGAGAGGTTACAGTGGAGCAGGGATACGAGGCGGCTAGAGTTGCTGCGTTGAATGCCCTTTCTATCATAAAATCCTCACTCGGTAGTCTCGAAAAAGTGAGGAGGATTGTGAAGCTAGTTGGTTACGTGGCTTCGGCGGAAGGTTTTAGTGAGCAGCCGAAGGTCGTCAACGGCGCTTCAGACCTCTTAATACAAGTGTTCGGTGAGAGAGGGAAGCATTCGAGGGTCGCGGTTGGTGTCATAGAGTTACCGAGGGGTGCTCCGGTAGAGATCGAGATGATAGTTCAAACAAAATAAGGTAGTGACAACATGCCCAAGCAAAAGCTGATAGTTTTCGATATAGACGGAACGCTCTACAGAAGCGACGATTACGAGAGGGAACTCCATAAAGAGATCGTGGAGCTGCTTGCTGAGAAACTTGGCTGTAGCACCGAGGAGGTTAAAGCCAAGCTCAGGGCTTTGAGGAAGGAAACTCCGAGCATAAGCTGGTGCTTGATAAAGCTCGGGATAAACCTGAAGGAGTTTTATGAAGAGCTTGCTAGAAGGGCAAACCCCTCAAAGTACATAAGGGAGGCGAAAGATGTCAAGGCTTTGCTGGGAAAGCTCAAGGAGGCCGGATTCAAACTTGCAGCACACACAAATTCCGGTAGAGCGCTTGCCCTTAAGGTGCTCGGGGCCCTTGGGATAAACCCCTCGATGTTTGATATAATGGTCACGAGTGACGATGCAGAACCGAAACCTTCCCCTGACGGCTACCTGAAGATTCTAGGACTTGCGGGCATAACCGCTGAAGAGGCCGTATACGTCGGCGACCGCTACGACGTCGACTTGAAGCCTGCGAAGGAGCTCGGCATTAGGACAGTCATCGTAGGAAAAGGCATAACCCCAAAGGACGTGGACTTCAAAGTTGAAAACATCCTCGAGATCGAAGACCTATTTCTGAAGACACAAGGATAAGGCTTGTGTCGAGTAGTTGTGAATTCTTCAAATTCAAGTATAAAAGGAGCGGATATGGAATAGTATTATTTTGAGCAGAAAGCCTGGGATGTAAACTCATGAAAGCAGATTCTGACGTGCTAAAAAGGTTCATATCCGAATTGGAAAAGCTAGGAGCGACCGCCGAACTTCTTGAAACACGTACACAAGTCGTTAAACATCTTTCAGATTTCGTAAGGGAAAAAGGGGCAAAGATGGTGCTCGCATACGGTCTGGAGCGCATGCTGTCTTCTGAACTCTCAAAGG
This sequence comes from Candidatus Terraquivivens tengchongensis, assembly GCA_023268355.1. Classification (GTDB taxonomy): domain Archaea; phylum Thermoproteota; class Nitrososphaeria_A; order Caldarchaeales; family Wolframiiraptoraceae; genus Terraquivivens; species Terraquivivens tengchongensis. The sequence continues at coordinate 24,078 of JALNJK010000001.1, read as the reverse complement.
CCATAACATCGATGGGCATATCCTACTTTGATATAAACGATGTCGATAGACGGGACCTTCGTAAACTCCTTGAAAGAGCCGATATAGGCATAACGGGTGCCGACTTAGCAGTCGCCGAGACCGGCTCGCTCATCATAACGAGCGAAAACGATGCGGCGAGGCTCTTATCCTGCTTACCGCCGATCCACGTCGCAATACTTCCAAGGGAAAACATACTTGATAGCTTCTTGGATCTTGCCGAATGGCTTAGAAAGATGCAGGGTACAAGTAAGCGCACGGTATCCGTGATCACCGGACCGAGCAGGACAGCTGACATAGAGCTCGAGATAGTGTTGGGCGTCCATGGACCTTGTGAACTTCACGTCATAATCTTAGGAGGTGCGTTGAGTGAAGGGTAGAAACTTAATCGCTGAGGTTTCAGAGGCGCTGAAGAACAAGAGTCAGATCGAGAACCTAAGGACCTCAATGTTGTGTATGAGGGACAAAAGAGACGCTGCCATGGCAGGATACAGTGAGAAGGAATTGGCTGAGTTAAGAAACATAAGGCAGGCATCGCTAAGCTCACTCAACGAAAGTATCAAGATGCTTAAGGACAAGCTCGAAGAAAACGGTTGCGGTTTTTACTTCGCTAAAACTGCCAAAGATGCGTGCGAGTATGTTGTCAACGTAGCAAAGACAAGGGGCGTTAAAAGAATCGTTAAGGCGAAGTCCATGACGACGGAGGAGATAGAGCTGAACAAGAGGCTCGTGGCCGAAGGTTTCGAGGTGATAGAGACAGATCTGGGCGAATGGTTGGTTCAGTTAGCTGGACAGAAGCCGTCGCATCTGACGGCACCGGCTATACACCTTTCAAGGTACGAAATATCCAAGCTCATAGAAGACAGATTGGGGGTAAGACTGCCAGCAGACCCAAAAGAGGTCACGAAATTTGTACGTGCATTCCTCAGAGAGAAGTTCCTCACAGCAGACATGGGGATAACGGGCGGGAACTTCGTGGTTGCAGAGACTGGAAGCCTGGTGCTCGTGACAAACGAAGGGAACGGTAGGCTCGTTACAGCGCTTCCACGTATTCATGTTGCTATCGTGGGTGTCGAGAAACTTGTCAGAACTTGGGAAGATGCCTTGAAGATACTAAATGTTTTGCCGAAAAGTGCCACCGGACAGAACATGGCCACGTACGTTACAATATTGAACTCAGGCTCTGAAACACCATCACTGGACGGTGGGTTTGTTGAACGGGAGTTCCATCTGGTTTTGTTGGACAACGGAAGGCTTAGCGCGCTCCAAGACACGGTAATGTCCGAGGCGTTGAAATGTATAAGGTGCTCTGCATGCTTCAACGTATGCCCAACTTACAGAGTTTTAGGCGGCCACGTCTTCGGCTATATCTACAGCGGACCCACAGGCATACCCTGGACGTACATATCGCATGGTCTCGAGAATGCGGCGAGCTATGCACCACTCTGCATATCTTGTGGATTATGTCGGGAAACATGTCCGATTGGTATAGACATGCCGACTATGATCTCTGAGATAAAGCGGAGGTATGGGGAGCGTAATGGTTATCGTTGGGTGGACAGAAGGCTTGCTGGATATGAGAGCCTTGTAAAGCTAGCAAGCAACACAGCACCCGTGTCAAATTTCTTACTTGGTACGAGTATGGCGAAGTGGATATTAGAAAAACTCATCGGCATAGATAGAAGGGTAAACCTTCCGAAGTTCTCAGGGAAGACTTTACGTGAGCTGTTGGACGGCGTGCTCGTTCCACGTGCAGAAAGCGACAGAAAGGTTGCATACTTCGCGGACAGCATGGCCTACTACATTGACGTGGACGTAGGATTGGCTACCGTCAACGTACTCCAGAAAAATGGTTTCAACGTTGTCATGCCACCCCAGAAAGGCAGCGGCATGCCCTCATTCCTTTATGGTCTCCTAGACGATGCGAAGAAGCTGGCGGAGTACAACGTAAAGCAAATGTACGAGTACGTGTCTAAAGGTTACGACATAGTTTCTGCGGAGCCGACGGCCATCTACTGCCTCAGATTTGTCTATCCTAAGTTACTCGGAACAACAAAAGAGGTCCAAGAGGTGGCGGAGAGGAGTTATGAGTTATTTGGCTACCTTTTAAGGATGCTGGAGAGCGGCATGCTCGACCTAAGCTTTAAGCGATATAACGGTGTCAAGGCCGTTTACCATCTTCCGTGCCATTCCAGGCACTTGAGCAAGGATAGGCCTGTCTTGAAATTTTTGGAAATGCTCGGCATAGATGCTGAGTTCATCGATTACGGTTGCTGCGGCATGGGCGGTACGTGGGGTATGAAGAAAGGTTACGAAGGGTATGAGATAAGTAAAGCAATCGCTGAGCCGCTTGTCATGGCAATATCTAAATCGGGCGCAGATTTTGTCGTTACAGAGTGCAGCCTCTGCAAGATGCAGATAGAGCGTTTTACCGGCAAAAAAGTCGTTCATCCGATACTTTTGTTAGACAAGGCATATAAGGGCCTACCCATACCCTAAAAATCACCTGTAAAAAGGTTGAGGGTAGGATTGAAATACGGTAGCGGTGACGATGGAACTACCGGGCTTTTAGGAGGAGTAAGGGTTCCAAAGGACGATCCAAGGGTTGAAGTTTTGGGAGCGCTCGACGAGTTGAACGCTATCATAGGTCTTGCCAGAACTTTAACCGGATACCAAGACGTGAAGGATGTTCTATTGAGCATACAAAGGTCACTGTATGTTGTGGGCGTTGAGGTAGCTTCTATCGGAACGCCAGCATATAAAAAGACAGTTAGCGACGATATGTTAAAGGAGCTTGAGAACTTAATCAAGCGTTACGAGTCAGAGGTGCATGAGGTAACGGGATTCATAATACCTTATGGAGCTATGAGTAGTTTAGTACTGCATATGGCGAGGGGTGTTGCCCGAAGGCTCGAAAGGAGAGCCGTATCGTTAAAAACTAGTTTCAACGTAAGTAAAACGCTTCTTGCATACTTGAATAGGCTTTCCACGTTCCTCTTCATCATGGCAAGGGTAATAAATGCCAGAGGGTATGTCGAGGAAGAAGTTTTGAAAATTAAAGACGTAGCTGATAAATTCTAACGACGTTCAGATTGCGCGTATTTATTCGCTTCCTTTTCTAACATATCTACTAACAGTAGCGATGCCATTCCAAGCTCACGGGCTGGAAGGAACCTGTCAGAATTTGCGCTGAATGAAATGTTAGCCACCGCTGGTATGTACTCTTGTTTCTCAGCAGCCCAAAGTTGGCAAAGAATTCGAACCCTTGGAAGCATCACGAAAGAAAAACTCACACCTCCCAATTTTTCTCGTTTTCCACCAAGCATCTTGCAAGCATATTCGTATGCATCCACCATGTTACCGAACTTCTTAGCTAATCGCTTTAGAACGAAGTCTTCAAACTCTCTGATGTATGGAACTGCGCCAGCGATATCCTTGTAGTTTACCCATGTTGTTCCTAGCGGCGTACCATCACCAGTTACAAGGTATTTGAGGATTATATACTGGACGATTGTAGGTGCAAGTTTGTCGGTCAACAAGTCAACGACACGTTCTTCTGAAACCTCGAGCGAGTAGGTCCTGTTAAGGAAAGTTATTATGAACCTGCCCTTCATGTTCAACTCACGGGGAGGTATGTATGCGACGGAACATTTTTTGGCGACCTCATCAAGGTTTCTTTGTGAGAGTTCAGCGAACGCCTTCTTGGTTTCAACAATTAATATATGGTCGGGCATCTTAATCGTACGGTAGCTCGACATCCCAGGCCGCAATTCAAAATTGACCAATGTTTCTATATGAATTTTGCTATCCGACAAGTTTAAGAAAAGTTTTAAGGCATGAGTCGATAAGCATACCTTGGTGCTGATAGTTGACGCATAGGACCAAACATAAGCAAACCACTTTCGAGATAATATGTGTCGGAAATGAGTTGCTGATAGGCAAAGTTGTTAACACGAATGCAAACTGGTTGGCTAAAAAGATTACAGAGATCGGTGGATTTGTCAGGAGGATTACGGATGTTAGAGATGATTTGTCTGAGATCTCCTCGGCCGTGAGGGAGGCACTGAAAAGGGGTACGGAGTGGATAATAACGAGTGGCGGTCTTGGACCTACCTTTGATGATATGACGCTGAACGGTGTTGCTAAGGCTATAAAGAGGCCGCTAAAGTTGAACAAGCAGGCCTACCAAATGCTCTTGGAAAAATACAAGGAGATGTTCGAGCGCGGCATCCTCAAGAGCCTCGACATTACACCGGAGCGGAGGAAGATGGCCGAGCTCCCTGCAGGCGCCATTCCCTTACGGAACCGTGTAGGTACTGCACCAGGTGTGCTCATAAAATTCGGCCGCCAAAGGATAGCTTGCCTACCTGGTGTTCCGGCAGAGCTGATGGACATTTTCGAAAATGAACTGTTACCGATAATTCAAAAATCGATAAAGCGCGTATACACAACCGAGAGAGTGTTGATCGCAAAGGATGTCATAGAGTCTGCGTTGGCTCCGGTGATAAAAGAGGCGATGTCAAAGCACCCTGAGGTTTATATAAAATCGCATCCAAAAGGCAGAGAATCTGGTGTATCTATAATAGAGCTGCATATAACGGCGACCGCTAAATCGTCCGAGAGAATCGAGAAGGAAATGGAGCAGGTTGTGCAAGAGCTAAAGGAAAAAATAGTAGCATTAGGTGGAACTGCCGAACAATGAAGCTAGATGAGCTTAGCCTATATGAAAAACCCGAGTTGAGGGAATTCCTAGCCCAGCTGAGGACGGAACCGGATGGCTTCTTGGAAGGCATGGAGTCTGCTGAGGCCATTTCGCTCAAATTACGTCATGATGTAAGCTCCGTGGTTTTCTTAGGGGTTGGCGGCTCCGGGATAGTCGGCGACCTCTTATCGGATATCACAGCAAAGCGCAGGAACCTGCCGATCATCTGCCATAAGGACTACTCCTTTCCTCCATATCTAACGAAGGGCGCGCTGGTCGTTGTCGTCAGTTACTCAGGCAATACCGCCGAGACATTGTCCGCTATGGTTAAGGCTTACGATGCTGGCTTGTCAATGTTCGCTATTACATCAGGCGGCTTAATGGGAAGAGTTTGCAAGAAGTTAGGAATACCGGTCGTCGAGATTAAAGCCGGTCTGTTGCCACGAATGGCCGTCCCTCACATGCTCGGTGCTGCCATTTCTGTCTTGACGGGTGTTGGCATCATAAAGATGTCTACCGACGAATTAAGGAATGCTGTTGAAAGGGCGAAGCGTGCGCAAGCGTCAGTGGAAGTTCATATAGGGCTGGAGTCAAACGTAGCAAAGCAGGTTGCGAGTCGCATATACGATAAAACAGCATTCATATACTCTCATGGACCCCTGTCTTCGGTTGGTTACCGTTTAAAGTGCCAGTTAAACGAGAATGCTAAGATGCTGGCGGTGAGTCAATGTTTACCGGAGATCTTACATAATGATATAGAAGGGTGGAGTCCAGAGGTGGCTAGATGCTTGGCGGCCGTTATGCTAAGGTGTAAAGACGAGTATCCAGCCGTCAAGGAGGCGCTGGATAAGATGGAAGCTGACCTAAGGGAGCGATTCGGTATCACGGTATCGAGGATAGAAAGCGACGAAGGGGATGAGGTTACCAAAATCTTCTCTACTATGGTTATATGCGACTACATGAGCTTCTACGCGGCAATCATGAGGGGGGTTGACCCCGTGAGGGTTGATAGGATAAAATCTATGAGGGAAGGTATCGTGAGCAACACGAAGCTACTCGAGCAAGTTGCAAGTAGGTTTGGGGTTAAACATTGATGATCGGTTCAATCACAATTAAGCGTAGAACGATTCTAGTCGCTATTACTACAATAGCGCTGATGATCATTCTCCTACTTGGATCTTTTGCGACCTTAACTCGGGAGGAGAGTGAGGAGGTTATTCAACAGGTTAACGAGTTGCTTCGCGATATAGACGTCTGGAAGATCTTCTTTAACAATTTTCAGATAGCTTTGCTGATGTTTATTCCAGCAGTCGGCACTTTCATTGGCGGGTACATCATCTACTCAACAGGGATAGTCTTCGCGGCCTACTCGCTTCAGTCAAGCATACCCTCCATATACCTCGTGGGGTTTGCCATATTGTCGCCTTACGGCATCTTAGAATTCTTAGGATACGGGCTGGCTACGTCCGAGGGGTTGCTAATAATCTACGCCGCTTTTAAGAAAAGGCTCAGGTCAGAGGTTAAAGCGCTTCCGTTAATAATTTTGGCAGTAGCTGGTTTATTGCTTACAGCAGCGGCTTTAGAGATGCTAATGGTAGAGTTATACGTTTAAACACCAAACAACCTGTGGAATATTATGCCCAATATGTCACCATAGAATACAGAGACTACGAAGCCGCCGGTTATAAAGACCAGTAAAGGTACGCCCGGTGTGAGCCATGCTCTATCCCTATCAACTTGCGGCTCAATGTCGACAAAAATGTTGAACGTAAATCTGCGCTTACCATCAAAAACACCCTCCATCGGCATCCAGAACTTTTTAGCCTTCGCATCGTCGCATAACGTTCCAATGAAGCACGCCAAAGCTTTCCTCGAGATAGGTTCATACTCTAGCCCCTCGAATATCTTGTCGCCCTTGAGTATGCGTATAAGGTTATAGACTGCAAAGCTTATCGGTAAAGCAGCGGATATCAGCAAACCGTTCATGAGGGAATAGATTGCCGTAAAGGGATGTATGGCAGCTGTCGGCCAGTATATGGGCATTATCACTGAGATCACGGTCAAAGCTTTTGCATCAGCTCCGCCATAAAGCCTAGCATAATATAGACCGAAGGATATGGCGGCGCTTACACCTATTGAAATTAGACATAAAAAAGTGTAGCTAGGTAGTCCTGTAGTCACGAGGTCGTACGCCGTTATGAGCGCGCCGATAGAACCAAAAACCACCCATAGTTTGTCGCTAACCTCCCTGAACCTCAAATCGCTATAGGACGCATAGCACATCATCACCAGTATCAGGACTATTCTAAGGGTATCTAGCGTTAGCATGATCTTACCTTGGTTAAGGCCAGCTACCTAAAGACTTTACCGCTTCCGCAACCCTTTTCACCGCGACGACCATAGCCGTCAGCCGTGTATTCGTTTTATACTCTTTGGCGAACTTCATAACCTCGTCAAACGCTTTCACCATTTTCCTCTCTAAGTTCGCCCTAACCTCTTCTATGGACCACTTGGTACGTGTAAGGTTTTGAACCCACTCGAAGTAGCTGACAGTCACACCGCCAGCGCTGGCTAGGATGTCCGGTACGATGAGTATTCCTTTTTCGAACAATATCCTATCGGCCTCGGGAGTTGTCGGTCCGTTGGCCGCTTCTATTACGGCTGATGCCTTAATCCTGTCTGCATTCTTTGACGTTATCACGTTCTCGATGGCGGCAGGTATTAGGAAGTCGCACTCTAATTCTAGAAGCTCCTCGTTCGTTATGTTCTTGGCCTTTTCGTAGTTTATAACGGAGCCTGTCATCTTTTTATGGTTTAAAACTTTTTCGACGTCGAGTTGTTCGTTAGAACATATGCCACCCTTTGAGTCACTTACGGCTATGATCCTACAACCCATCTCTTGGAGCAGCTTAGCCGATATGTAGCCTACATTACCGAACCCCTGCACGACTACCCTAGCACCCTTCAGCGGTTTCCCCAAATACTTGCTGACCTCCCTTGTGAGAATGGCTACGCCCATCCCTGTTGCCTCATTTCTACCCTCACTTCCACCTAAAGTGATGGGCTTACCAGTTACAACGGCAGGTGCTGGTTCGTTTTTTATCTTGCTATAAGTGTCCATTATCCAGGCCATAGTCTGTGCGTCCGTGTAGACGTCAGGGGCAGGTATGTCCAAATAGGGACCTATGACGTTTGCAATCGCCATCGTATATTTTCTAGTGAGCCTTTCGAGCTCCGCCTGGCTCATGTTTTTCGGATCGCACTTTACCCCTCCTTTTGCACCACCGAATGGTATGTCAACCACTGCACACTTCCAAGTCATCAGCATGGCCAGTGCCGTGACTTCCTCCAAAGTTACGTCTGGATGATACCTTATACCGCCTTTGTACGGCCCCCTCGCTGAATTGTGTTGAACCCTGTATCCTGTAAAAACCTTGAGCTCGCCGTTGTCCATTCTACAAGGCAAGGATACTATGATGCTACGCTCAGGCTTCTTCAAAACATCGCACAAGTCTTGGCTTAGGCCTATGGTCTGCGCCGCTTCATCAAACTGTTTCATTACGTAAGATAGAAAAGATATGTTTGACGTCATGTTTAATAGAAATTCAGCAAAACATAAATAGTTATCGTAAGAATTTACAAATCCTCGATCCTCCACATATATTCCTCCAGATCTTCACGAGCGTATGCCTCCGTGGCTACGTCTATGGCACCCTCTCTCAACAGCATTGCCTTTTTGACTCTTCTCTTTGCTACCTCTTCGGCAACACTCCTAGGCGGGTGGTTTGAATGTACTGACTCTATCAAGACCCTCTTTACATTGGTAGTTATCTTATACTTGATTAGCTCAAATGCCTGCATCTCGGTTCCGCCTATATATTCAACATAAGAACCGATGACACCGCCTGCGTTCACAAGAAAGTCAGGCATTATCCATACACCGTTTTCCCACAATATTCTTTCTGCTTCTTTCGTCGTCGGTATGTTTGCAGCCTCAACGACCATCTTCACTTTAGATGAGATAAGACTGTATGCTGCTTGCTCATTTATCGTGTAAGAGGCCGCGGCAGGTATGAATATATCAACTTCTTTCTCAAATATTTTGTCCCTAGGTTCTTTTAAACCGGTCTTCAAATCATTGAGCATAGGAGCTTTCATTTTTGTTCTTAAGAGCTTTAGCTCTTCCATTATCTTCGGTATATCCAAACCGTTTGGGTCGCATATACAGGCTGAGGCGTCGTTTATAGCAACAACTTTGTATCCCATCTCGTCGAGGAACTTTGCCGTAAATGAACCCACGTTACCGAATCCCTGTATGGCAACCCTAGCCTCCTTCGGTTCTATATTCAATATGTTTAACTTATCCAGAATCTTGACTGACAAGTCTGTTGCGATTGCTACACCGTAGCCCGTGGTACCGAGTTCATGCGGTATGCCTCCTAACTCCGTAGGCTTACCGGTGCATGCTTTCATGTCACCTATCTCATGTGCAAATATAGCCATATCCATCTCCGTCGTTCCCATATCCGTAGCAGCTATGTATTGCAGCGGAACGTATGGTTTAATGGCCTTTGCAAACGCTCTAACCCAAGCTACTCTATCAACTTCTAGAGGATTGCCCCTAATGCCTCCTTTTGCTCCACCAAACGGTAGCCCAGCTATAGCACATTTCCAAGTCATAACCCTTGCGAGTAGAAAAACCTCTTGGGGCGTTACAGTCGGCTGGAACCTTATTCCACCTTTTCCTGGACCCATGGCCGTGTTGTCGATTACCAAGACGCCCTGCATCTTCGTATGCGGGTCGTAAACCTGTATGACTTTCTCTGGCCCCCACTCGTCAGCTAGACTCCACACATCATCCTTTTTAAAATTCTGACCTGACATATCATCCTCACCTCTTACAACCTCAGGAAGTCATCTCAGAGTTTTTCATGTTCTGCATCCCCAACTACCTTGCTAAGAGATTGATCTAGTATTTTTAACAAAGTATAAGAGGCATACAAACCATGAGTCCCTTTTATTATCATCCCTTGCGCATTTATCAACATTTTTTCCATATAACGCTATTGTTGCACATATATCTAATTGAAGTGAACTTTTCGTAACTTATTTGATGTTGCAACACGCGATAAGTTGTATAAATAGCGCAAACCTTCTTTACGCTATATCAATATGAACGTTTTGCGGACATTTTACAAATTTTTAATGTTATGATGACCTTAGCGAAATTTTATATATGAATGTCTGAGTTTGGTTAAAAAGATGTCTACATCCGCCCACAGGTTCAGAGGCAGGGATTTTGCACCAACCATTTCCCAAAGATTGCTCTTGGAAAAGCTCGACAGAGGTTACGCTAAGCTGGCTAAGGTTGACCAAAGAATGCTGCCTCTGTCGCATGAATCCGTGCCAGAACCTACAATATACGTTGACGGTAAACCAGCGTCCGTGCTCAGCATAGGTTCTGAGCTGAAGTTGGGAGAAGATGCTCAATTCGAAAAATTTTCTGCCGTCCGATGGATGACGGAGTTCGTCTCAGGACTTTATGGACCGTTTAGAATGAATAAGTTGATAATAGACGAGGGTGGTCTAAAGTATTTGGCAAGCGATATTAGGACTATTCTGATGAAAGCAGGATTAGCACATCCAATAGCCCAGCTCATGGCAGGCGCTGGTTTGGCGGTGTCCAAGACTGTGGGCGACGGTGCTGTGTATACCGTCATCTTAAGCGGTAAGATTTTAGAAAGATGTCAGGAGCTTATGCTAAAAGGGGTTAGCGTATCAACAATACTTGACGGGCTCCTAGAAGCGCTCAACCAAACCCTACAAACAGTGGAACGGCTGTCAATCGACGTTTCATCTCAACGCGAAAAGATGTTGATGTCGGTTATAGAAACGAGCATACTGAATAGACTGCCTGAACACGTTCGGCATAAGTTTGCGAGTATTTTACACAAGGTGGTGGAAATTGTCGGAATAGATGAGTTAATGTCTGTTGACGTGGACAAAGTAGTTGACGTTAAAGCTGTCGAGAGCGGAACACTCGATGAATCGTTAGTTTTAGATGGTGTTGCCGTTTTCAAAGAAATGGCACATCCAGACATGCCGAAAAAGATAAAGGCCGCGAGGGTTGCCGTACTCAAAGATGAACTGCGAGTACATGAAAAAATTGGACGCCAACTAAACTATTCCTTGGAACTTGGTGATGTAGGATTAAAGGAGCTGCTAGACAATAAAAATGCATACGTATCCGACTTGGTTAAAAAAATCATCGATCTGAATGTTGACTTCGTGGTTATCGAGAAAGGAGCAAACCCCATGGCTATTGAACAATTAGCAAAGGCAGGAATTGGTGCTATATACGGACTTCCGCACCCAGAAGTTGAGTTGATAGCTAGAGCAGTTAACGCGCTGCCGACAAAAGTGATGCTCCTAGAAGAGTCAGACATTGGCTGGGCAGGAATCGTAGAGGAAGTTGAGTTTGATGGGAAGAAAACGATACTCATCCACGAATGTAAGAAGCCTAGAAGCGTTAGCATTCTGCTTAGGGGCGTAACGAACTTATTACAAAGTGACGTGGAGAGGAGTCTCAAGCACTCCCTTCCGATATTCTCCCTTGTTAGAGAGTGTTGTAAGGTTGTCTATGGTGGCGGTGCCTTCGAGATAGAGTTGTCGCTACGCCTTAAAGAGTATGCTGAGAGCATTCCAGACAAGAGGCAGTTGGTCATTAAATCTGTAGCGGACGCGTTCGAGGACGTAGTATCGATTTTGTCTAAAAACCTAGGTCAAGATTTTGTGGAGGTGTTAAGCAAGCTGAAGTCAGAGCACGTATCTGGAAAAATCGATGCATGTGTTAATTATGAATGTGGTGTTGCGAGTGCTAAAGAGCTAGGCTTATACGAGTTGTCTGCTGTTAAGCAACAGGCCATTAAGACTGCCTTCGAGCTTGCATACACCATCCTGAGAATAGATGGAATAATAACCGGTAGAAAGTTATCAGAGTCTGAATATTATTATGTAAAAAGGATTAAAGGGACTTCTCCAGAAAAATTGAGGGAGCTTAAGAAAGAATACGGTCTTGAGACATTAGAATAGGAGTTAAAATAAAAATGTTTGGAATTATTTTACACCGGAAGTGCAGCCTTTAACTCCTCGAACTTTTTAACGTAGTAGTCGTTGTTGTCGGGAAGGTCCGGCGATAGGAAGTATCTCGTCATTTTTTGTTTATCCTCGACAGAGCCGAGGTCCCTGAGGTTGCCCCTCGGATGCGGCGTGCCCGTTCTGGGTGGCTCACCTGTCCAGAAGTGCTTGAAGTATACGTCAGGTAGGAATAGTGCATTCTGTAATCTTTCTGGTAGCGTAGCAAACTCCGGCTTATCAGGCCATATGACTTTCATCACTTCATCTATCGGCAAGTAAGTGCTCTTGCCCTCGTAGAACCAACCGTAGAACTCGTCTCCCATGGCATTCTTATAATCCTCCCAAGCCCAAGCGGGCGTCGGATATCCTTGTTTAGTGTAAAGCATCTGCGTGTAAAGCTCGAGGTGCCAGTTGAGTAGCTTTATGCACTCTTCTGCAACCTCAGGTGAGACTAGAGAAGAGACATAGCCGGAGTTATACCAGAAGAATGGTCCATGCTGTAACGCTGCGTAGTATGCGGGCGTTCCAGCCTTTCTCGTATCGAAGCACACCGGCTGCCAAGTACTGGCTAGCCATACCTCCCTAGTTGAAAACAGCGTAACTATATCTCCATAGGAGAACCAGAAAGTCTTTATGAAGCCCTGCTTAACGTATGGTAGAAGATAGTTGAAAACTTTATCGACTTCCTCCGGAGTTAGATTAGTTATAGCACCTGAAAACGTCATCTGCTCGGTTGCTTCCAAGTAGTTTGCAGTCTCGCTAAATACCGTAAAACCTTCGTCCTGCATTCCGGTCCTTCCTTTCCACTCCGGGTTCCAAAGTTCTGAATAAGCCAACGTCCTTTTAGTACCGCCACGCTCCTCGTAAGGCACGAACTCAGGGAGGTACGTTACGGAGTCAAAGTTCCACATGACTGGAACTGCTACAAGGGTCTTTCCAGGCTCCTTCCAGAGCAGGTAGTTGAACCTCTCTGCTTGAGCTGGCTTGAAGTACTTCTCGACATGGTAGAACATGTCCAAGACCTTGTCCGCTCTCCACCTAGGCACCTTCTCAACAGGTATAGCTCTTGCTAGTCCCTCGGCTATGATGGGTCTGTACCTTCCAGAGGCTGCCACGTCCCATGCAGCAGGGTTGGCCAGTTGTTTCTGGGTCATAACAAAGAAGTCTAAGTAAGTGGTTTCTACGTCGATGCCTGTTAACTTCTCGTACTCTTTCTCAGCGTCGGGCGGGAAGTAGAACGGATGTGTTGAGTACCTAATCTTCGATGGTTTCGTAATTGTCGGAGCTGGTGGAGCGCTTGTATAGAGGTACCATGCTAAACCACCGACAACAGCAGCGGCAGCAACTCCTCCAACAGCGGCTAGGAATTTCCTTCTAGATACTTTTTCCGACATTATTGATTACTTTTTTACAAGACATATTTAAATTTTTTTACGAAGAATTATTCATAATATGAGTTTGAGTTTCGTTTAACGAACTCTTCTGGACATTATGTAGGCGAATATTGCTAAGCCTATAAAGGCCACTATCGCGATGATCGTGCCGGCTGCAAACCACTTAGGGGTTATCGGGTTTATCGAAAGCTCGTTTTTGATGTAAGTTGCTAAGGTGCCCGTACCTTTCATGACGAATTGTGTTCTGATTACTTCGCCCCATGAGAGTAGGAAGCCTATTATAGCTGCCGATATGACCTCGAATATTATCAAAGGCAACGTTATGCGTCTGAATACGCTGAGGGGACTTGCTTTTAATACGCTAGCTGCGTACTCGTATGTGGCTAGTTCAGGGTCAAACCTTGACATCATGAGTATGAGGCCGAAGGGCACCGTGTAAACCGTAAGAATAGCCGCAACAGCTAAGAGGGATGATTCGATGCCGAAAAGCCTGAACATGAAAGTTACACCTAAGCCAAGCGCAACGCCGGGAACTATGAAGCCCAAGATGAACAAGTAGAATAGCAAGTCCCTACCCACGATTCTCTTTCTAAGAGCTAAAGCAGTCGTGGTAACCAAGAGGCATGTCAGCAACGCAGTGACGATCGATACGAATAGCGAGTTGTTCAAGGCCGTGAAGAAGTTCTTGTCGTGCATTATCGAGATGTATGCGGAATACTCATAACCTGTCGGTGGTTTTATGTACCAGTCTAGCGTAAGGCCCTCTATGGGGAAGCTTACTTTAGCACCGCTCTTGAAGGACAGAGCTATCATGAAGAATACAGGAAGGTATATGAAGAGTATGATCAACGCGATGTAAACTTTTGCTAACCTATCTCCCCATCCCATTCCCAACACCTCGCTAATACACTAACTTCTTTATATCAACCACCTTTAGAAGCACGTAAAGCACGAGTAGCGCTATTACCACCAAAATTGTCGAAAGCGCGGCGGCGTAAGGCCACACGAAGTTAGCGGCATAGTTCGCTACCGATAGACCAAGCGTCTGTATACCTCCGGCCCACAAGGCTGGCGTTATGTAGTCTCCTAAGGCGCTTACGAAGACGAATATGAAGCCCATCACAACGCCGGGAAGCGATAACCTGAAAGTTACGTCAAGGAAGACACGGTGCGGCGGAGCCTTTAGCACTTTGGCCGCATTTATTATGTCAGGGTCTATTCTCGTCAACGCAAGATACGATGGGAATATCATCCAAAGTAGGTAGGTCTGAGGCCAGATTATGAGCAGGGCGCTACGTCCGAATAACAACTCTAAGGGCTCTTTGATCACACCTAAAGACATGAGGGCATAGTTGATTATACCGCTCTCTCCAAGTATCGGTAGCCAAGCAACAACACGGACGCTCCAGTCAATCAGGAAGGGTACGAGCAACAAGCTGACTATGAAAAACCTTGCGCGCGCACTCTTAACCCTAAACACCAGAAAGTAAGCCATAGGATAACCGAGCACGAACGATATAAAACATGCAAGCAAGGACATCCCGAACGTGTTTAACAGTATTGTCGGCATTTGCGGCGATGTAAAGAATGCAATGTAGTTCTTCAGCGTGAAAGTCTCAGGACCTGCGATCGTAAACCTTTCAAAAAAGCTTATGCCTACTATCATGCTAAGAGGTATCAGCAAAAAAAGTAGCAAGAGTACAAATCCTGGAAGGAGCAATAGGTAGCGAGAGTACTTGGCAACCCTATCGATCAAACCCATCTTCAGCTGAGGGGCACTCAAGCCGCACACCTACTTTCCGTATATCACTTCTTCTATGTCCAGCCCTTCTATCATGCACGGCTTCTCTATTAACAGAGCATCCTTTGCGCTCCATCCTAGGAGGTATGTGGACCCAAGCGTGAGGTTGCCTACCTTCTCGGTGGGAACCGAGACCTTTATCTTTGTATTACCGCCTGCTTGGAACACATACTCCATATAATGACCAAAGTAGTAATAGCTGACGAGTTTCGCCTCTATTTTGTTGTCGCATAGCCTGGCCTCTTCTCCTATCTTTACGCGTTCAGGTCTTACCGCATATGCTACCTTGTCGCCGGACGGTAAAGCATTCTTGTTTTTGGGATTTGCCTTGAGCTCGCCTATCTCGGTGTTAAGATAACACAATTCGCCATCCCAAGACTTGATTTGTGCTGAGAATAGGTTTATTTCACCGACGAACCTTGCGGCAAAGACCGTGGCAGGGTTGTTGTAGACTTCTTCAGGCTTTCCGATCTGTTCTATTACACCCGTGTTCATGACCATAACGGTATCTGCAAGGCTGAGCGCATGTTCCTGGACGTGGGTCGTCAAGATGAAAGTGTTACCTACTTTCCTGTGAATTTCCTTAAGGTCCTCCATTAGCTTTCTTTGTAGCCTATAGTCCACATGGCTGAGTGGTTCATCGAGTAGAAGGATGCTCGGGTTGATGACAAGCGCCCTTGCCAGCGCAACCCTTTGTCTCTGCCCACCGCTCAGCTCGAGCGGCATCCTCTTCTCCAATCCAGCTAAACCGACTAGCTTCAGAGCTTCCTTTACCTCTTTCTCTATTTCCGATTTGTCCTTTCCTAGCATCCTAAGACCGAATGCTACGTTATCGAAGACGTTCATGTGGGGGAAGAGGGCATAGTTCTCCAACATCATTGAAACGTCCCTCTTGTACGATGGAACGTTTTTCATATCTACGCCGTTTATGTAAAGCTTCCCGGAGTCGTAATCCAGTATACCTGCGATGATTTTCAAGAGGGTACTCTTACCGCATCCGCTAGGACCGATTATGACGAAGAAGTCCCCCGCATCTACGTCAAACGTTACCTTATTGAGTGCTAAAACCTCTTTTCCATACCATTTCACGAGCTCTTTGGTTTCTAAGGCCTTGCCCATAGTGGCACCGCACCTTCTTTATTAACTACTTATACTTATATTTTTACAAATTTTAGCACGATTTCCGAGGATTTCTTGTTATGCGTTTTACAATCCATTCATCGCACGAAAAACTTATAAGCGCATCTTCTTTCGTTTTGCCCGTCGGAGGAATTTAAAATGAGAATCTTAAAGGAAAAAGAGCTAAAGGATATTGTATACGGAGCCACTCTACTTGGTGCTGGTGGTGGCGGTTCTCCTGAGAACGGAATGCAACTCGTTAAGAGCATACTGGAAATTAGTGAAGGAGTTCGGATGGTAAGCCCGGAGGAAGTGCCGGACTATTGTATGGTAGCGGTCGTGGCGGGCATGGGTGCTCCGGAAGTATTGCTTAAAAGAGGGTGGAAAAACGAGGACATACCTGCCCTCAGATTGTTGGAACAGGTAGTTGGCAGGAAGATGGATTATATTATTGCGATTGAAACCGGAGGCTTTAACTCAATAACTCCGCTCCATGCTGCTGCGGCAAGCGGTGTTCCGGCAATCGACGGAGATGGGGTAGGAAGGGCCATACCACAGCTGGAGATGACGATGTTCTACGTGCAAAACGTGCCTTTAGCCCCAGTTACGCTGGCAGATGCTCACGGGAATTCGGCTATCCTTTACCCCGTAGACGCTCCGATGGCCGAAAAGATGGCTAGGGGCATAACCGTGGCTTTTGGCATGCAAGCCGGCATTGCATGTCACCCCATGGCAGGCTGGCAGATGAAGAAGGCAGTAATAAGCGGAACCTACACGATGGCCGAAAAGGTGGGCAGGGCCATTAGGGAGGCGAGGGATAAGGGTAAAGACCCCGTCAAGGCTGTAGTGGAAGTCACGAACGGTTTTGAGATCGCCAGGGGGAAGGTTACTAAGAAGGAAGTCGAAACCAAGGGAGGCTTTGACTATGGAAGGGTCTACGTCGCAGACATACGTGTAGACTATAAGAACGAGAACATGATAGCCTGGAGGGCAGGAAAACCCATAGCAATATCGCCCGACTTAATATGCTGGATGACGACGGACGGACGGCCCTTAACCAACGCTGATATAAAAGAAGGTTTAGAGGTTGCCGTGATAGGAATAAAGGCTTACGAAAAGTGGAGGACGCCCGAGGGGCTTGCCGTGTTCCGTCCAGTCCTCGCCGAGCTGGGCTATACTGGCGAATACATACCCATAGAAAAGCTCCTCTAAAATCGGAACCACAATACTGTAAAGACCCAAAACACCTTTTATCCTACTTTTTTGTTTACAAGTATATGCGAAAAGTAAGGATCCTAGTAGTTCTTCCCATATTGAAGAATCCTGCTTTGGAGGAAGTTACGCGAAGAGAAATCGAGCAAATCCGAGATGAAAACCTTGAGGTGAGCTTGGTCAGCTTAGAACAAGGGCCGGCCTCTATTGAGTCAGAATTTGATGACAGGATAGCATCGCCTTGGGTTCTGGAGAAGGTTAAGGAAGCTGAGGTTAATGGTTTCGATGCCGTGTTCCTGGATTGTATGGGAGATATAGCCCTGAATGCTGCAAAGGAAATCGTGAGAATACCCGTGATCGGTCCGTGTCAAGCTACGATGGCGATGGCGTCGATGCTCGGTGATAGGTTCTCGGTGATCACTATCTTAGAGAACGTGGTCCCACTTTTTTGGAGAAAGGCCAGAGAATATGGTTTCATACAAAACCTTGCATCGGTAAGGTCCGTGGAGGTGCCTGTGCTCGAGTTGGATACGAAGAGAGAGTTAGTTAAGGAGAAGTTGGTCGAGGAATCAAAGATTGCGATAAAGGAAGATGGTGCTGATGTGATAATCTTAGGATGTACAGGGATGGTAGGTATGGCAAAAGACGTTCAGGAAGTTGTAGGCGTACCGGTCATAGACCCGGTACCGGTATCGATAAAGCTCGCCAAACTCATGGCGGAACTTAGGCTCATCCATAGTAGCAAAGCCTATCCAAAACCACCATCTAAGCTGAGAAAGTTCCCGGGGATGTCGGAGCTGCTACTCGAGAAAATTTAACACCAATCCAATTTTTTGAGGCATTACTTTGATGCTTTGCTGAGCTCCTCTTCCCTCAAAAGCCTTCTATGAACCTTACCCGCAGACGTCAGAGGCAGCTCCTTTCTGAACTCCACCTCCCTCACAAGCTTGTACGGCTCCAGTCTTTCCTTCAGGAAGTTGATCAGCTCGTCCGCCGTCAGCTGGGCTCCGTCCTTCAACACAACAAATGCTTTTGGCACCTCACCCGCAACCGGGTCGGGCTTGCCAACGACCGCGCAAAGCTTCACGGCTGGATGTTCGTATATGACATCTTCGACCTCCCTCGGGTATACTGAATAGCCTTTATGTTTGATGAGGTCCTTCTTCCTGTCGACGATGTAGAAGTATCCGTCTTCGTCCATCTTTGCCACGTCGCCCGTGTATAGCCAGCCGTCCCTCAGCACCTCCCTAGTCTCTTCGGGCCTCTTCCAGTAGCCTAGCATGACCTGCGGCCCCTTTATGACAAGCTCGCCTATCTCTCCGGGAGGTAACGTCTTGCTTCCAGTCTCAAGGTCAACTATCCTTGCATCTACATCAGGCCAGGGTAAGCCGATGGAGCCTATCTTGACGGATTTCATGCTGGGGTCAACCGGGTTTGTATGCGTTCCAGGTGAGCACTCTGTTAGACCGTAGCCTTCCACGAGTACGCCACCTGTAAGCTGGATGAATTTTCTCTGAACTTCCGGTGGGAGTGGAGAGCCGCCAGATATACAACATCTTATTGACCTGAGGTTATAAGATTGCACCTCAGGTGATGCAACTATAAGCGCATACATCGTCGGCACGCCACAAAAAACTGTTACACCATAACTCTGAATTGTCTCCAAAACTTTCTTTACGTCAAACTTTTGAAGTAGAACGATCGTTCCAACAGTATAGATTGGCGCATTCATCGATGTCGTCATCCCGAATATATGGGAGAGTGGTAGCACCGTTAGAAAGACTTCTTTTGCAGGTCTACATCTTGTCCAGACCGAGAACGCTATAGCATTCGATACCATGTTGAAGTGCGTTAGCATTGCCCCTTTGGGTGTACCCGTCGTTCCTCCAGTATACTGGAGACAGGCAAGATCCCTCTTCGGATTTATCTCGACTTTTGGTGGTTCCGGAGAGTATTTCGATAACACCACGTCAAACCAATGGTAATTTCCTTCTGGGAGCTGGGGCGGTTTGTTTGTGTCACCACCTGTTACGAATATTCTCTTAACTTTTGTTGAAGATGCAACCTTAAGAAATGTAGGAAGTAAAGGCTCGTAAACGACCAAGCTCTCAGCCTCAGAGTCGTTAAGCTGGAAGAGCAACGTGTTCTCACGTGCCAGCGGGCTTATGGTTGTCACCACACAACCAGCCTTAAGCGCACCATAGTATGCTATCAAGAACTGCGGTATGTTAGGTAAGAAAAGCGCAACCCTATCACCCCTGGCCGCATCCATGCTGATCAGCACATTTGCGAAGCGGGATGCTAATTCGTTCAGCTCACGATACGTCAACCTATACCCATTCTCGCCAGAAACGACCGCGATCTTTTCCGGATAGGCCGAGGCGGAGCGCTCCAACAGACCATGAAGCGGCATCTCTGGATAATCTATAGACCTAGGTACGCCTTCGGGGTAGAACCTGTACCAGGGTCGATCCATTTTATTCTAAAAGAAAGAATTAGCACAGTATATAAGCTTAAGACGGGATCGCTTTTTTATCCCGAATTAGTTCAGCACCGCAGAAATTTTTTCCAGCATGCTGAACTAATTACTCTATATACTCTAAGAACGAGTACCAATCAATACTTAATTATCAATTAGGGCGAGCATGGGTATAATGCAAATGCTTGGTTTAACTAAATCATAATTCTAAATGGGCATTTTGTTAATATTTGATGCTGATGTACAAAAGAACGACGAGTGCCGCAAATGTGAATAGGTCGGGCAACAATGCAAACGGTCCCAGACCGAACGGCCTAAACCCGCAAGCCCACATTATCAAAGGGTTAGAGGTAAGGGCGTATAGGAACAAGATTACCGAAAATATTATCAGCCCGACAGTAAACTCAGACCTAGTTTTTCTGTATATGTCAACGTACACTATCAGCAAGAAGATTAAAAGAGCTATGTTGACAGTTGAGACAACAGTCTTCGCTATGTAGAAAAACTCTATGTCTCCTGGGATGACGTACAGATGAAATCTAGGACGCCATGCAAGCTGGAAATACCAAAGCGTAGATGCCATCCACATAATAATCAACATTACAGCTATCACAAGAATTGGCAGAAGTATGAATAATAACCAAGCCGTAGATCTTTGGCTCATTTTATCATTCACTTGCATCACCCCCTTTTCTACTTTTTCCAAATTTTCCTCACAATCTCTTCAAACAAGGCATAATTCTCCTCCATAACAGGGGATAAAAAATACGTAGTACCATAACCTTCTCCCGTAGACACTACCAAGTTGTTCCTTTCGAGGACCTCAAGGTGGTGCCTTATCGTTCTGTAGTCCATTTTGAGCCTATTCGCCAGCTGGTTCGCATTCTGCGGAGCTTCTTTTAATGTCATGAGTATCTTCGCTCTCGTCAATCCGCCTCTCGTGCCTGCAATCAACCAGCCGAGCAAATACTTCAGAGGGTGTGCTTCACCTGACATTTATGCAATCCAGCTTTGGTTGAAGCTTACATCATCCTGATTATAAACATGCTCCCCATTTCTGAATTTGGAAATGAATTGGAGTTAATTTTGGAAAACGCTTTAATTCGAACGGGCCGTTAGCTTGGCGAAAGTGGAGGTGAAAAGTGTGGATAGGAAGAAGATGCTGATCGCCTCGCTGAGTATAGCTACCATAGCCGTAGCGGTTGCGATAATAGTGACATACCCAACCGTCAGCGCCGCATCTCTTTTCATCGAACAGAACAATCCTCCAGCATGGAACAACGGAAACCTAGGAATTGTACCGAACGGATGGCCGCATAAGATGATGCGCGGACAAGGATGCTTTGGATTCTTCGAGGTTAGCGAGGGGTTTAAAGACAAAGTACTCAGCATAGCCAAAAGCGACAAGGATGTGCAAAACCTGCTAAACGATGGGTACAGCGTTATTGGTGTAAGACCCATAGTGAAAGCCATAGTCGGGGATGATGGCAGTGTCACGATGAAGGCAACCGGAGCTATCGTAGTGTTAAGCAAAGATTCAGCGAGAACGTTTGTGAAGGTTGATGTGGAAAATTCTAAAGTAACGGAGATTATAACCTTGACAAAGACGGTGATAACGAAGCCTTAGAGATGCGTTTTTAACAAGTTCCTAAATTTTTTATGCTTATATAAACCTGGCCCTCAATAATGATGTGGGATGATGAGCAACGTCCGAGTTGATTTATGATACTCGACGGGCAGACTGACCTTATGTAATGAGTGACTTGTGCAGAATAATCGGTCTCAGAGCAAAAATCGCGGCATAGTTTATGTCAAAACTTAAAAAATATTGGTGAATTTTACTTGACTCTGTATAAACTCATCTCAGGGTTCAATCATCTAGCAGTATTGCCTCAATCTCATCTACTCCGGATTCTTCTGCAAGCGGTATCCCAGTAGCTTTTGCCGCCCTCTCGCTCAACGCAAAGATATCATTTCTTGATATCAGGTATAGCTTGAATTTTCTCAAACCAGCGAGAAGTTGCTGCATCCCGATCTTAATCCTCTCCAAATAACTATAGACACCTAAGGCTCCACATGGAATCTTAGATACGTCTTGGACAACATTTTTCAATTCTGGTAATGCTGCGAAGAATTTTTCAGGAGTTTTGCCATAGTATTTCGTGAAGCTTTCTGGGATTTTCTCCTCCTTAGCTAATCTTGCAAAGTATTCTGCCTTCATCGCAGCAGTTAGCATTGCTCTACCTATTACCACGGCCTTAACGTATGGTTGGTCACCGAAGTTGCTCAAGGCTATTGCCTTCAATATCTGCGTTTCATTGATGAAACCTCCGGCCATAACTATGTCTGGGACGTACCTACCCTTCTTGCTCAAGATTTGTGCGCATTTTAGGACCAACGCTTCCAAGTAGACAGTTGGGATTCCCATCTCATCCATCATTGGGACTGGGCTCATCCCGGTTCCGCCCTCGCATCCGTCGAAGGTTATATAATCTATTTTTGCCTCAGATGCAAGCTTAAGTGTGTAAGCTGTCGCCGCAGGCCTATAGGCTCCGGTCTTCAGGCTTATGTACTTCGCTCCGGCTTCTCTTAGTTTATCTATGCCTTCTAAGAACTCTTCTTTTGTTGCCATCCCAACCCTACTGTGCCTCTCAAAACTGTGTATTTGGCCGTTCTTGAATGCCTCTTGGACTGCTGGATCCTCCGGATCCGGTATGACAAGGTAGCCTCTTTTCTTCAACATTAAGGCCTTTTCCAGGTTGAAGACTCTGACCTCTCCGCCGATTGCCTTGGCTCCTTGTCCCCACTTTCTCTCGATTATGTTAACCTCGAGTTTGCTTATGCCATAAATGTCCACTCCGAGTCTCTCATCCTCGACATTTGTTTGGAGAGCTATGCCGCCGTACTTCCCATCCCAGAACTCCCTATATGCCTTAACTCTCTCTTCGAGAGCTGGTGATTTTGTAATCTTCCCACCGCTAATCACGGCATTTGGATCCATGCCTCCAACGTTCTCACCTATTGTAACAACTATGCCGGACAAGGCAGCACCGGCTGCAATGCTCCTCCAATATGTAGCGGCAACATCTGTCGAGCCTAAGGCTCCGGTGATTACTGGCATCTTTAGCTTTATTCCGCCGACCTTCGCCTCCACGTCAACGTTTGGGAATAACGCACTATCAGGGTCGGGCACAATCCCTTCAGCTCCTCGAACTTCGCAGTGGAAGTTAAAGTGACTCCAATCAAGGCCGTAATCCTTGACTGCACCGGCCGTAGCATGTCCGAAGAGGAAAGGAGCCGGATATAGCGCTTCTCTTCCCCTAAAAGCCGAGAGGGATATTTCGCAGATAACCGGGCATTCATCGATGCAGAGAGGACACATTCCGGAAGTGGCTGCTGGATCTCTAACTCGAAGGGACGTCCAAGTCGTGGACTTTGAATTCAGATACCTTGAATCCATCATCTCGCCTCCAATTTTTTCCAAAAACTTAAAAGCACTGTGTTATAAACTTCATTATTAAGGCAATATCGTACGATTTTCGTAATTGCTGGCATTATTCTGATCCGTTATAGAGAATTTTTTAGTTCTTTCCCATGGTTCAATTCCACCGTCTACCACTCTAAATACAGGATTAGCCTCCAATTCGTCGGTCGATAAATTTTTCAACTCACCAAATTTTTTCCTATCTCTCTTCTTAAGCTTAATCAGCAAGTGCATAAACTCGAACTCAAGTTGCCCTCTAGTGATAGTTATCTCTCCCAACAAGATTATGGGCCTTATCTTTGACAGGTCGAACTTGTAGTTTCTGCGACTTGCTTCAAGATAAACCTGATATAGATATGCGTTTATTAGCTCCACCGGGTTCTTATACATCTTAAATCTCTCAAGCTGAGGGTGATTTGCATAACCCCGAGTGCACCCCTCTAAAACCTTCTTCGCTAAGAGCCCCTCCCTCCAAAGTGCGACCAAACCTTTCACGTCCAAGTATTTTGGATGAATGGACCACAACCTCATTCAAATCCACCGGCACAATCGCCCATGTTGACCTCCTTGATTCTGGTGCAACATAGCTCGCAAACGTTTTGCTTAGCCGTAATTTTCTATATAATTTTCATAGGACCTGTGAGGAGTAGCAAGGATACGAAACCGACAAGCGGGACCGTTATGTTGTCATCTATTAAACCAAACTCAAACCTCTCTACGATGCTTGCGAGG